>JAEERP010000004.1 GCA_016285885.1 Paludibacteraceae bacterium | reverse complement strand
CGCCACCGTCTCCGCACGCGTAGGCCGTGCGGGCGTCCACCGCGCTTATGTTGTTCAGGCGGGCCGTCTTCCCCGAACCTGTCGGGTCCGTGACAGACACCCAATTCTTATTGACCTCAGGGGTCAGTTCCTTCCACGTGTTCCCCTCATACTTCAGCAGCACGCCCTTGTCGCCACACGCATAGCCAATACCATCATAGAAGCTGACAGAGTTCAGCGTATTATTCGTAGAACTGAATTGTTCCTCGAGACTGCCCCCGAAGGTGTAGCGGGCGATCTTGCCTCCATCGCCCACGAGGACAGCCGTGTGGGAGGAGGTCATGCAGACGCCACGCACGTTGAAACCGACGCTCTTCTCGCTCCAGGTTCCCCCGCCGTCCGTCGTGTATTCGAGGATCTTGTCCCCCGCGACGACACCGTTTTTCCCGTCATGGAAATGCGCACAACGCATCACCAGGTTACTGCCCGAATGGCTTACGCCCTGGGTCCACGTGTTACCGTCGTTGCTCCAAAAGATGGAGCCCTCTTTCTGCACCAGGCAATAGCCCGACCCTCCGCGGGACACAATCGTGGCCACCTCGCCGAACGTCACCTCCGACGTCGCTTTGTTCGTCAACCAGTTGCCGGCTATCGCCGTCTGGAGGTACAATAACACAAATAGTATCGTATAGAGGGGTTTCCTAACCATGGAATACATAATTGTAATTTATTTTTATCCCCACGTCTGACATTCGTCCGCCAACGCAAAGATATAGCACAATTCTATCACAGCCTAACATTCTGTCTTTCTATGGGTTCTAAATATACTAATTTAAGTTTTTAAGTTAGCAACTGATTCTAATTTTAGGCAGTATAGCACCTGCCAGAAAAGCCGAAAAACTAAATAAATCAAAATCTAAATTCATGTTACTTTATAAGTGAATCGTTCATGAACTTCGAATATTCCTTGAGTCATAAATGCAAGGAAGGAGACGCTTTATTCTATTTTCAAAACATCTTCAAGTGCTAAGCAATCATTCACCCTATCATAGTCATAGAACTTATCTGTATGGTTCATGTAAATCAAGTTTCCACCAGTTTTGTCTTTTTCCACTATAAATTTATCACCTAAGTTCAAGACCTTATTATGAGTATAAGACATCCAACCAAGATGATTACTGCTTTTTAATTCCCAAAAGGTATCCGTTTGGACACAACCATAATCTGGCACAAAATGTTTTATCATGCACTTCAATATTTTAAGCAATGTTTCTTTGTCAAATAGATCAGTGGTTTCATATTCAAATTTGCAATTTGCAGTAAATAATCTTTTTAAATCATTAGTAGAAATCCTCAATGACATACCATTCCCTTCCACATCTTCATTATAAAGCGTAATTGCATACCCTATTTTACTATAACCTCTTTCATCCATTTCTTTTTTATAGGAACGTAACAATTTCTTTTTTATGTACATTGGGGAATTTTCGAATTTCCTGCTTAGTGCATCCTTTCTGCTTTTTCCCAAATTACACCAGCCCTTCAAGGCAGGCGAAATTGTCTCAAATTCTAACAAGAACTTGTAAACTAAATCTGTCATTTGGTCAATTGTCATCGGATTATTCCAATAGAAACGAATGCTTACTTCATCATTTTTACCATGTTCCATATTTCCGTCATTTGGTTACGTGATTTGGACTGTGTCAAACCTTAATTTAGTTCTGCGACACTATTTCTGGGACATCCTCGATTCACTAAGATGTCCCAGAAACAATGTTGTAATATTACAACAAATTCAATCTAAATCCAAGCCTAATCACTAATTATTACGTTATTTATCCCCATTTCGCAATTGGCAAGGACCTTCCGTTTTGAATGTTTTCGTATGCAAAAACAGAATATTTTTCTTTTGACTAGACATGGTTTTATTTTATCATTCTAATTTTTGAAAAACAACCTCAATGTTTATTTTTTCTTTTTCAAATATTTTTTTCGTAACATTCGCAACTTTTTCATCACTAAAGAACCATTTTATTGGAGTCCCCTCCGCCGCTTCAATTTGACCTTTTGCTTCCTTTATCAGGGCATCTTCACCTTTTTTCCACCATTTTTGGAATCCCGTACCTTCTTTATTTACGAAATTCCCATATCCATGCTTTGCCTCTACAAGAACACCATCTACCATTCCATCAAAACGTCTTCCATTTACCACATACTCGTCTATCTTATATGTTTTCTTAGTAGCATCAACCAATTCATAACTTGTTTTTGCTATTTGGGCTTGATATTTGGCAGCTGCCTCCTTACCAAAACGCTGAATTTGTGGCTCCCATTTCCCCAAAAGCTTAGATGATTTTGCAATAAGGCCAGCAGCTTTAGATTCTAATCTGACGGCTATTCCAGACCCCGTAACACAAGGGATAAAAATGGATGCAGCATCTGCAGTCAACGCCATATAAGAAGTCGTATTATCATTGCCTTTAACAGCATTATATGCGATTTCTCCAATATCATACAAAACAAATGCAACATCTGCAACTACATCCCAAACGTCCCCCTGTTTATCTACGTTTATCAGCGTATTATCTCCCGATATAACATAGGATGACCATGATGGAATTTCAGAGTACTTTGGATCGACATTCCATCTTCTGCATAGTCGTCCGTCATATTCCCAGAATAAAGCTGTTGTATGAGAATCATCTAGCTCCGCCATCTTCTCCTGTCCAGTAAATCCATACCTATAAACTCCATTCCTCACAAACTTCCTTCCTCCCATTTCCATACCGAACGGATAGTAGTCCGAAAGGTTCGCTATCATTGGCGTACTATCGGCGGTCACTTCGTCGGTGATCACCGCCATCACGTTGCCGAGGTGGTTGGTCAGTTCATAATGGGTATCGCCGAGCAGAGGGGTGGTCGAATTTTGTGTCTGATTCGCTGTCGACGTATTGAACTGCGCCAAGGAGACGTTCTGTGAAACCATGCCCAAACGGCTGATTCCGTACAAGTGGCGCTCCTTCAGCAGGAATTCTCCAGCGCCCGTGGCGTCCTCCCTCTTCTCATAAACCGCCAGCACGTTGCCTTGCGGGTCACGCACGTAGTAGGTCGTCACGACTTTGTCACCCGTGGTCACGTTCTTGTTGGTGACCTTCTTGGCGATGCGCTGGCCCTTAGCGTCGTAGTCGAACTGGAGGTCGGGTTTGCCACTGCCATCGATGCGGCTCACTTTCGTCACCTTTCCCGCAGTGTTCCACGTGATCTCGGCGATCTCCTCCGACTGGTCCTTGATGAGGTTACCCATCTTGTCGTAGGCGTAGTTGTGGCGGTTCGGATCATACTGGGCGTAGTTATCTCCCTGATTCTCGATGTCCGATGGATTTGCGCTGTTCTGTACATCATCGTTCACGTGCAACAACCTATTGTTGAGGATTTTGCCACTCCCATCCGTGGCGTAGCGGTACGTCAGGTTGTCCATCGCCACACCCGACTGGTCGTTACGGGTCAAATTGGTGATGTTGCCGTTCGCATCGTAGGTGTAGGAGGTCTGGTAGTTGGCGCTCCCGTCAACCTGCGAACTCGTCAGACGGTTCAGTTCGTCATAGACGAAGCCGCGTGTCTGCGTGCCGAAGGTCTGGCCGGAGACATTGGCGAGATACGTGGACATCCTCACTATGTTACCGTTGTACAGGGCCCTTCCCCCCAAGTTGTTCGACGTCACGGACTGGCAGAATGACGCGTTCTGTCCAATCGGTTGGTAGTCCTCCTCGTTGTACTGCAGCGTGTAGCCGTAGACGTCCTTCTTGATTCCGTTCTGCCCGTCGCCGCCCATGTCCCGGCCTACGCCGTCAGCGTTCACGCCCTTGGTCCAACCCTGCAGCGTGTAGGCGTAGTCTACGCCCTGCAGCGTGTTGCCCAGCACCATGCGCGCCAATGGTCCGTGGCGGTAGTACTCATAGCGGGCGAGTTCATGCTCCGTGTTGTCCCCATGGTACTTGGCGGAGACACTCGTCACGCGGTTCTCACCGTCGTAATTGTAGAGCAGGGAGTAGCCGTCGGGGCTGCCCCTCTGGTAGTCCATGCAGGTCACCTTCCCGCTCACGATGCCGTACTCGTAGTCCACCCGTTTGAACCGTTGCCCGATGGACTCCAGTTCCGGCAGGTCTTGCACCAGCGTGGCCACGTTCCCGTGGATGTCGTAGCTGTAGTGCGTCGCGTGGTCGTATTTCGTCGGATCGCTATTGTACTTCTCCTGGTAGAGGGTCGTGGCGATGCGGTTGCGCAGATGTTGCTGTTTGCCCCCGAACGCCTTGTATATCGCGTTGTTGTCGTTATCCAAGTAGATCGGTTCGTCATAGATCGAGCGGGTCACCTGGAAGCGGTCCGCGCTCCAGTTGTCAGGGAACCGGCTGGCGCCCGTGGCGTTGATCATATCGTCGGTCGGCTCCGCGTCGCTCACCAGCTCGCCCGCCTCCACGTTGCGTCCCAAAGCGTCGTACACCGTATAGGAGAAACGTTGCGGACTCATCGCGCGCTGTTTGCTGTTCTGTGAGGCGACGACCCTGCCGAGCCTGTCGTAGTACATCTTCACGGAGTGCTTGTCCGTCTGTCCGTCGATGGAGAGATGGCTCTTTCCCCCGCTGACGCTCAGTTTCCCATCCGGATTGAACGTCATCGCGGTGAGGTCCTGCGTGCTCTCCGTGTTGCGGCGGCTCCATGTCATTCCGCCGTCCACCGTCTTCAGCAGCACGCCACCGTCTCCGCACGCGTAGGCCGTGCGGGCGTCCACCGCGCTTATGTTGTTCAGGCGGGCCGTCTTCCCCGAACCTGTCGGGTCCGTGACAGACACCCAATTCTTATTGACCTCAGGGGTCAGTTCCTTCCACGTGTTCCCCTCATACTTCAGCAGCACGCCCTTGTCGCCGCACGCATAGCCAACACCATCATAGAAGCTGACAGAGTTCAGCGTTTGTGTCGCGGTGTAGAGTATGGTTGGGGCGGATGACTGTCCGAAGGTGTAGCGGGCGATATTACCCCCATCGCCCACGAGGATAGCCGTGTGGGAGGAGGTCATGCAGACGCCACGCACGTTGAAACCGACGCTCTTCTCGCTCCAGGTTTCACCGCCGTCCGTCGTGTATTCGAGGATATTGTCCCCCGCGACGACTCCGTTTTTCCCGTCATGGAAATGTGCGCAACGCATAACCAGGTTACTGCCCGAATAGCTTTCGCCCTGGGTCCACGTGTTACCGTTGTCGCTCCAAAAGATGGAGCCCTCTTTCTGCACCAGACAATAGCCCGACCCTCCGCGGGACACAATCGTGGCCACCTCGCCGAACGTCACCTCCGACACCGCATTGTTCGTCAACCAGTTGCCGGCTATCGCCGTCTGGAGGTACATTAACACTATTAGTATCGTATAAAGAGGCTTCCTAAACATGGAATACAACTTGAATTTTCCCATACAAATATATAATTTATTTCATTAACTCATCACTATTTATACTCAGACTCTATAACCTGACCATGTTCACCGACTAGCCAAACCTTGCCAGATGAACAATCAATGGCATTCACCCCAAAGGAGACATCATTCCAACCTTTATTCTCATTATCCTGGGTACGCACCCATGCGACAGATCCACTCTGCGTTCCCAAGAACATCGTACCATCGTTAAACAGACGGACAGAAGTAATATCCCTACCAGGGTTACCAGTGACAGCGTATTCACTGACCTGTCCATTTATGGAAGAGAGCAATGTTCCATTAGCTCCGCCGATGAAGGCCTTAACGGTGTTACCCACCTTATTACAATCCACGCTCAACAAATTCTCACTCGTAACCGCAGGGATGAGTTTGAAATTCTGCGAAGAACTAGACGAATAGAGTACAATGCCATTATCTCCGACCACATAAGCAGCCTCACCATTATCCATCACGCTAACAGCATTGAAATTACCCAATGTGACATTCGCCACCTGAGAGCCTCCCACATTATCGGCATACATCAATTGGTTTTTGTCCGCATAGACATACCTGCCATTCTCATTAACGCTCCATACACCATTCGAACCGGCAGAGAGAGTCAAGGAGTTTCCTTGTCCATTGTAGCAAGAGAGGACTCCATTCGCATTCACATAAAGTTTTCCATTCGACGCCACGATACTCTTCACCTTTGAGACGGCAGTAATCTTCTGAGGTTGAAAAATTTGGTGACCAGAAGTACTAGACCCTACATCAACTCTGTACAAATCTCCCGCAGTGTTCGTATAATAGAGGAAGTTCGAGCCAGCATCCCGAAGGAATGCAAAACCATTCACACCAGAGACAGAAAGAAGATCACCAAAATTTCTAACAGATGAGCTAATCACAAAGAATTTTAGATCGTTATTCTTTTTGACGGCACAGTAAAGATTATCACCACCAGAGATATGCGCGACATTAGAGGCAATTTTAAAGAAAGTACCATTCGATTCATATTTCATCAAGTCCCCATTGGATTTCAACGCATACAATTGTTTTTCAGAGCCCACCACACACATCTCAGCAAAGGCGGTCTTCTGGTCTGAAGGAATAATACGCCAGGTCGCCCCACCGTTGACACTCTTCAACAGCAAACCATTATCACCATTCGCGTATCCTACGGATCCATCCATCGCAATCGAATGAATCTTACCCAATTCGATTTCAGAAGCGTTCAGTTGTCTCCAAGAGGAAGGTTTCCCGCCACTCACACCGGAGACGTAGATAGAAGAACCACTTACAGCCACTGCACGTTTACTACTCATATCCACATCACGGATGTTAGCATTAGACACTTTCTCAGTATTACTCCAACTGCCGTTTTGCACATTCATAACAAACGCATCACCTTTCTCCGTATATATAATCGGGGCATTAACACCCACGACACTCACGATGTCAACGTTATTGGTAACATTCGCGGGGTCAACGATCCAGCGGTCAGATCCAGCCGTCTTTTTCAGGAGAGCACCACTCTTTCCGCCCGCAAGCGTAATCCCCGAAGGGAATGTTTTCACATCAACGAGGTTTCTGCTTTCCGAATAAGAAACTTCCTTCCAGTTTTCCCCGTTTTTGTCGGATGCATATAAACTAGAAGTTTTTTCGGCAGGGTCATAAACAGCGGAGAATCCTACACCCGTATTGTCGAACGCAACACTTTTCACCTGCTTGTCATCCATGTAATCAAACTGATTTTTTGGAGAATAGACATAATCAAATCCCTCATGGTCAGGCATATATTGGTAAACCAACTGATTGAGGCTATTATATACATATCGAGTCTCCAAGCGATGTTTGGTGAAGACACTCTGGGTGCCGTTCTTCAAATCATTCTCAAGCGCTTTGCGATTTGCGTCCACTTTAACGAACTCCACGCCAGCAGGAGGAACGGTGCGGACCAAATTACCCGCCTGGTCATAGTAGTACAACGTATAGTGAAGCTCACGTTCCGTATAGGCCATATCAAATTTCTCAGAGGTTAATCCGCCATAACACTTAGAGAGATATTCACGAGTAACCCTGGAACGAATTGTATCAGTTTGTTGCTCAAACTCTGCCTCCGACTCATAGAAAATACTTCTTAACTTATCCTTTACACACTCATCCGTGAAATTGACAACATCACGCTTCTTCGATTGACAGGTTTGCAGCTCCGCTCCCGAATTGTATGTTTTGCATATCGAGAGGTTCCAATCCGAATAAGTAATGAAGAGCGTATCTGTCACCAATTTCCCCCCACGGGGAACCTGGACAATAAGACCAATACGAGATGAGACGGGATCACACTCACAAAAACAGCCATCCACCATTTGAACATCTCCTAGATCTAAACCATCTCCTCCCTCGAGCACCAACCTCGATGTTGGATGTTGTCCATCTTCAACCCAGATCTCGAATGTATTTTCCGAACTATTGGTAAATGTAACCGTCGCACACTCACCCGTACACTCCTTAACCGTAGAGACACTCGTCTCCTTCCTGGTGGCGTTATGTCCATAAGGAACATATCCTTGCTCTACGATCGACGATCCTGATCCAGATCCGGACCCGCCTCCAGTCGTACCCATCACACTCAAGAGATCATAAACTTCCTTATAGAATCGTGAATCGTTTATCACTCCCTTCAGGCTATGCGTACGCAACAAATCGTTGAGGGTGCTAACCAGTTGATTGGCTTCATAAGTCAACTCACACTCCGAGATTGTTTCTCCGTCATACACGCGATAGCATTTTTTCGCAAATTCACGATACTCGTTAAACGACTTCGTCACATGCAAAACACGATTCAGATAATTGACCATGGACCTTCTCATGTTACCTTCAATAAGAGAATAGGCAATATGACTCATCACATTTTTATTATCCTGAGGATGGTATTTATCAACGAACAACTGATACTCGGACATCAAACGCGCAACCGTGTCACATGACGCACATTCATCACAAGCGATCGCGGCAGGGATAGAATAACCAGAATGCGCCAAACTATCCTGAGCCTCTTGAGTCCACTCGTCATTGTAAATCTCCTTCACCGTTTTACACAAGCACAACATCGCATTGAAATCGTGCAAAGAGACTCCCGTCGTATCATCGTTAAAATAGACCCTAGGTTTATAGATCCTATTCGGTCGCTTCATTTCGTTCTTGAAACTGTCGGCCATCTGAATAATCAACTCACAACCACAAGCATCCAAAGGCTTGATTTCGGAATCCGGGTCCAACTCTCCGTATGGAAGGAGACCTGTAAGCAAATCGACATTACAAGAATCATTAATCTCAAAATAGTGAGACAACAAGCTTTCTATGCTATAAAATCTTGGCTGATAATGCTCCATACTATCAGGATCAGTTGAACTTTGGTACACTGCCAACTCCGGCGGGATGGAACTATATCCTTGTACAGACCCGTTCCTATACGAGGAATAAGCGAGGATATTCACCAATTCTTTTTTGACAGTTTTCATACTATCCTTCCTGCCGTTCTCATCGAATTTGAACGAATTAAGACACCCCTCTATGTCGCTGAGGACATTCTCGGCATGCGCTTTCGCCTGATTCAAACTGTAGAGCCAATGCAACGTCACCGCTTTCTCCGACGTTTCCTTTTGCTTATTCTCATCTTTATACACATCCTTGTCTCCATCTACCTGTGCATAGTCCGTAAATCTGGCGGTCATGCCTGCTTCCTCCAAAGTTTTTTTATCCAGCAAGAGATCTTTAATAGGAACATTAGCCTTATTTTCCTCATACGAAATACGTCGCTGGTTAAGGTACATGGAACGGAATGTATACCAAACCTTATCCCAGTTCACCTCAACTCCGTTAACGTCAAGAAGGCAGCCATCGTTGCCATAAGCATGCGTTGGCCAAACAAAATTAGCGTCTTTCAGCAAAGGCTTAATCTCATTCTCAAATCTTGTGGAATCATAACTGCTCGCAATCGCCGAAATGAATGCGGACTCCTTCATGGACAACTTCTGAGAACCTTCACCTTGGAAATCGTTCATTTTAGCCACTAAGGCATTTTTTAAACCTGTTTTGGAATACACGAACTCATCCCTCTTAGAGTTATTATCATCCAACGGATTAAACATTCCCGCCTCGACGGCTTGATCATAGGTCTCCACAAGGAACATCTTGCGCTGATAATGCAACATCTCTCTCTCCTCTTTGCAATCCCTGTCTTTTGCCCATTCAGGGTGATAGTACTTAGCCAAAGAATCCGCCCATACCGATCTGAAATTTCTCACGAAACTAGCAACAGTCTTCACAGAGTCTCTCGACACTCCACTTTCATCCACAACTTTCAAGAAAGCCTCATTTTCTCTTATCGTTTTGAAATTATCTTTCGATACTATTGTATCAAATATAGTGTAAGGCCTCCCGACATACTCCCCATTTTTGATTTCATAGGCAGCATATTGTCCGCCATCCACCTGATTTTTATTTCTTACACTGTCCTCTTCCGTTTCGCCCTTCAAAGAATTTCTGTCATCTTTCCACTCGCCAGGCACAAAGTCTGCAACCATAATATCCCTAAGCATCACACAACTGGTGTTCGTATCCATCCGGCTCTCGCATGAAGCCATACACTCCAGATAAGCATCGTAGTCTTCGTTTCCCTGTGCGCATGTAGAACTGCAACTTTTCACATAACACTCGTCATAGATATCCACCTTCTCCTTCTTCCCCTCAATAATCTCACTTAAAGATGTGACGGATTCCTCAACGACCTTCTCAACTCGCTCCAACTGTGATTTCGCATCCACCTCAAGTGTTCTCGTTATCTGATACTTGCCAATATACAATTTTGTAAAGAACTTATATTCTCGAGGAATTTCAATCTTTGCGTCGCAATCACTTGAGCTATTCGCATCAAGCATCAAGGTATCCGTGATACAAGAGAAAGTATCAGTGCCCACAACTAACGGCATTTCATTCCCACACTCATCCACAACACTAATCTTCAACAAATATTTACAATCCAAGCATACATTTCCGATACGAAAGTTTTTCAGCGTATCGCCATAAGTAAAATTATATGTGCCCGGGCTAGAGACCAGGAACGGAGTAGATAAGACAGAGACAGTCTCCCCCTCCTTTGGTGTATCTTTTCGATCCAACAGATTCACAATCATAGGTTTATTAGTGCCGGGAGAATTTATCTTTTCCAAGGATTTAGCATTATCGCCAGCCAACGCAGTAGCGATGGTCCTGCCATGCATATCCACGTAAGTGACAGTGATAGAACCATTCGGGTCGATCGTCATATTCTTCTGGTAGTGGGAAAAGTCACCACATTGAGAACCAAACAATTTCCACAAATCCTCCTGCGTAGGTTTTCCATAATAGTACGAAGTGAAATGAGTGGAATCAGTATCAGCGCCCAATTGGTATTGTGGACCCACATTACCCTGACGGCGGATACGACCCGTATTATCTGGGGTATACTCCGTTTGGGAAAAAGGATAGCCTTCGGCATCAGGGATATAAGCATGATAACCGCTCTTATCAGTATTACTTGGCGAGTAATAGAGAGAACTTCCGCTAGAAGGCAACATAGGTTTCGCAGCCACGTCACATGGGACATCCCCACTTACATCAAACGCTCTCCTGTCATAAGGGATAACACCCTCGTTTTCATTGTCATACACATTAAAAGCATCGTGATAACTGATGGAATCATTACTCTGCAAGGTAGGGGCAGGCAAAGATTGCACCGCCGCACGTCCCTGATGGTCGTAATAGGTCTCACCAACGAGGATATCTTTATTTTCGCTGTTGCGTGTGACCATTTGGCGGGCGCGCATGGTACCATCATAGTAGGTCATCACCTCCTTGTTTTTACCCTCCTCACTAAAGTCCACCATCGCCTGCCAATTCATTTTGTCTTTATCATTCGATGCGACCTGTGTTTGAGAAGACGCAGACCAGTTACCGGCGATAATTCGTCCAGACGTCGATTTAGAGATTGTTCTAACACGGACATGAAGATAACCATTCTCATAAATGACAGGAATGTCATACGACGTGCCAGTCGTTTCGATACGCGTCGAACCATTCTTGAAATCGACAGGCAAAGAACCGCCATAAGAATTCACATGGGTCCATTCCAGCTGGTAACCAACAACGCCACTGACGGACTGCCATTTTGCCTCAACCTTATCACCCTTATACGTAAGGGTAGGCTTGCCCTGCGCATAAGCACTCAGAAAACCGCCAGACAAATAGCCTAACACGAGTAACACTCTAATTAACAATATAGAAAGTCTACGTTCCATTATATGATATTATTCTTTATTAAATTCTTCTAAATCAACTACTCAACGATTGGTGTATATCCCTTATACTGATCGGTCAAAACAATTTGTTTGTCACTCCCGATGCGGAAAATGGCATCTGTACTGAATCTTTTCTTGTCTATGCTCCCTTTGGTTTTAAATTTTTTAGGAAGGATAACAAGTTTCGCTTTCTCTCTAACTCCGGGTTGGACCTCCAACGCATCACGGGTGAAATACACACTCCGCTTCACTTGTCCAGTTTCCTTATCGAAATAGAAATCCGCACCCTCGTAGACACCATCACGGAAAGTGGCATGATAAACTTGGTTATTACCTTGAATGCCCAGGTATTGAATATTATTCTGTTTATCGTAGGACATATCCTGCATCACAGAGAAGAGTTGCCGCAAGTCTGACTGGATCTCCCGCTGTTGCTTCTTATCCTCGTCCGACATCTGACCTTTCAGCGAGGAGATGAAGATCAAACGAGTCTGATGATTCACGATCACCTGATAGTTGGAGTTCTTGATCTTCTCGATTCCATATGAACTCGCATAATAATTATCCCCATCTTTTAGGATGACAATATCTTGCTGTTCATACAGTTTTCCCCCATCAAGGGAATAGAGGAGATGCTGTATATCCATTTCATATCGCTCTTTATCATAGAACTTCACCGTTTTAGCGAGAGTCTTCTCCAAGTCTTGAGACAAGGCTTGGAACACGGATGAGCAGAAAAGGAACAAAAACAATAATATTCTAACCATTGTTATTCTTTCGTTTTTAATAAAAGCCAGAAAAAGATGTTATAACAAATCGTTTCCGACCGAATCGTCACTATTTTTTTGGTTTTGACTGTCTAGCCTCACGGATGGTCATTACACCCCGCTCGGTTTCTTTCTTGATACGCACCAACGCACCCTCTTCGTCGTACTCATAGAAAGTCGCGTAATTCTCTTCATCCAGTTCGGCCGCAAGCCGCAACGTTTTCGGATCATAGACATAACTCTTCATGGACGCATTGAACGGATGGAATCGGATATCGTCGAAGTAGACCTCGTTGGAACTAGTATCGTTCTTCAAGTTGATGCTCATATTTTCAGCACGTGCAGGGATAGTGAAGCTACCGCTGATACGTTGCCACCCGTCTATGATATTCCCTTCCGGATAGCAATTTATCTTTTGTAGATTATCATCGCCCATAAGTTTGAAGGCAACCTGGAGGTAGACGTTTTCGAAGGAGTCCACCCCAACCTGGTTTTCGTCTTTCACCCATCCGCTAACGAAATACTTCTCACCCGCCTGAGGAGCGAAAAGAGAAGGACATTCATTACATTCATCCGGGTTGCAGAGATTCACATTGAGATTAACCTCCATATTCACGCTCTCCTTGCAATCATCAGATTCAATGTTGACAGCAAGACGTCCAGACCTCGGCGCTGTAAAGCTCTCAATCCTACTAGACATTTCGCCACCCTGACCAATTACCATATCATTGAAACTCCACACATACCGAGGATTGACCAAGCCTCTTCTAGACTTATGTTTGATATGAATCGGAAGGCCCTGACACACAGTGATCGATTGATCTACAGTGATTCCATCAATCTCCAAAGAGGAACCCTCTCCACAACCGCATTGGGGAGATTGAAAATTTTTTTCGCAAAGAAGTTCATTCCCCCACCAAAGAGACACAGTATGGGATTCTCCGTCAGTTGGAAGTTCAAATTCATATTGAAAAAAATTATGTGAATAAATATTCTCAAAAGGAATATCGTAAGATTCGACACCATCAATCTTAACCGTATATTTTTTCACATCAAAAGGAAAATCTAATGGCTCGTCTTCATTTATATCAACTTCTTCCGGTAAACTCGGGCCAAAAGCAGTGACAGTATAGGTGCCATTGCCATTACAAACATTCTTAGCATCCAATGTATATAAACTATCAAGGCCATATACCAACGCACAATTCCCCGACTGTTCCAATAGCCAATCAATGCCACTGTATTCTGTTTTCCCCCCATCTTGACCAATGGCATACTTGACTTGGAAATTATCTTCTCTTCGACTTCCGATAGAATTACCAGGTCTATCAAATCGACCCACTTGAAAATAAAGCGGCCTTTCACCCTCTTTATAAACAATTCCAACAGTGGCCGGAGTACCATCGTGTCGATAGCCGAATTCAGTTTTATATGAAGATCCTTCGCCTGGGAGACCTGTATTTTCCGACTGAGAACCAATGGCAAAACCTATTTTTTTATAACAAAAAGCAATATTTTTTCCCATGGGCAAAAAAGAACCATCCCCATTTGTCAGAATAAGTTCAAACGTGGTTTTCCGATTTATATCATCAGAAAATTCGCAAGAACTACTATTATTGTAACTACCACTATAGTAATAAAAGCCAACCTCATGCCAAAGTATCTTTATACCCACGGTGTCGTTCACATTTTTGACCAAATATTTATAATAAATATCTCCACATTCATGTTTACCACCTGTATTGGGCTTTATATTACTTATATGAATATCAGACCAATAAGGTGCGATCATGAATTTAGACGGAACAGGAGGGACATCCCTTGTTTTCTCATCATAGTTGGCAAAATCCGTAGTATGGAATTGCCCCACTTGTATGTCCGAAATTGAGCCATTAATATTCACATAAAACGAATCAATACGATGTCCGAACAGATAAAACTTAAACGGCAGACGTATGGCTCTAACACTTGCGCCATCATCTCCAGTAGCTGTTCCACCTCCCACACGATAATTATAATTTGTTACACGAATATATGAAGTGTCAGCATCCGGAGAATCCGGCACTGATCCGCATATACAAATAGGATCACCCAAAGCGAACAATCCCACCGAACTCAGTAGGCAAATCATTGCCAAAAATATTTTCAGAAATCCTCTCTTCATTTTTTTTTACAATTATCGAGAAAAGCATTTTTTACAATCAATCATACGGCTATTTGGCAGGAACATACAATCCACGTAATATTCCCCATGAGGAGGCTCCTTCAATGATTGTCCCGCCATCGAGATATATCTATGGAGATAAGGATCACTTTCCTCCGACTTAAAGTCATGAAGGGAGGAAAGATCAGGTGCAAACGAATAACCAACATAGTAATCTCCAAATAAAATGTACATAATATTCCATGGAGCTTCTGTTGGCCCATAATATACTTTGTTAAGCTTCAACGATATCTCATAGTATTCTCCCCTTTTTTCAAGAGAAACTAATTGGGCATATTTCGAGGAGAAACCAATTGGAGTATTATTGAGCCACAAATCAATAACGGCGCTCTGGGTCACACCCGACTCAATATTCACATAGAATCGAAAATAAATAGATCTAACACGATTCTCCTCAAACGGCTCCGACGAAAAATTAAAATGAAGCAGCAGATCCGTCTCTGTCGTATCGACTGAGATTCCCCATATAGAATCCTTTTTGTAATCCTCTTGTTGTTGGGAGAAGCAAGTACCCCCCACTAGGAGCATCATGCCCATGATTAGAAACACTTTCAAATTTTTCATATTCTTATTTTTTACGATTTAACATATTGATTATCCCAAGCAAGCATTTCTACTTAGCGCATGGCACCAAGAGGAACTCTTTGGACAACTGGGAGTTAGCTTTCACATTAATACTATACTTACCCGTGTGGGAATAACTTTCGGACACATTCTGCTCCTCGTCCCCGAAAGAGAAATGAGGCACGTATTCCGAACCATTCAACTCGACATCCTCAAAGTTGTCCACACCCATCTGCGTATAGCGGGAATTGGAAGTGACCGCAACCGGCAATGTGAAGTTGTAGCCATACGCCGCAGAGGAATATCTATCCAAGGCATCACGGTTCTCCAATTCAAAGCCATAAGGGCTATACTTAGTGACCTCAGTAGAGAAAATCCAACCCTGATCAACCTTTCCCCAATCCTTCAGAATACTATTGTCATTGTTTTGATAGAACGAGGAGAAATTCTCGAAGGTTCCATCACGACGAATATTCGTATTCCTATTCAGATCGGATTGTGTACGAGGTGTTTGGTAAACCCACGAACGTTTCACCCTATAATTACCCAACTCACCTGTCAAGAATGGATTCGTAGCGGATGCACCCTCCTCACCCATCTTCTGTTCACACAACGCCTCAGTCCAATCGGAGTCATATTCTACCGCCTCAGCGGACAAGACATCCTTGAACTCGAGTTTTCCGTTCTTAATCGGGTTCGTCATAAGCGTCAGAGACTCGACAGGAATACTTTGCTGGTTGCGGTGACCGGAACGAAGCACCTTCAAATCATATATACCAGAGAAAGATGTGTTTCCATATTCATCAACCACCTCCAATTTTTTATTAGCGACATCAACAGACTTAACCCATACCTTTCTCGGGAATTTATTCGGAGCCGGATCATGATAACCCGATCCATACCAAGAGAATTGTCCTAAGGAAAAGATAAAGCCAAGAGGAGAACGTTTACCCAAGATCAACTCATCCCCCACATGGAAAAAGTTAACATTCTCACAATTGTTGAAATCAACTTCCGAAGCCTCATATGCCACATTCTTATAAGCAGGAGCCATACCAGACTCCACCCAGTGGGAAGGGATATGGAATGAATAGATGGAATCATTGAATTCATTCACCGTACGGGTAAGCAACACTTCACCCGTCTCGTCATCCCATGCCATGTTGCTCGTCTCCACACGTGATCCCAAATCCTTCGAAACCACCTTGTCCAATATACCGTAACGAGAGATGACCTTCGTGCAAGCGATTGAACGATAGCGAGTATATTCAGAAGAGACAGACGGCCAAGCCGAAGGCACAATCAATGGGAATATAAACGCCATACACATATCCACATCGACCGGGACAGACAACTCATGGGAAGAAGAGACACTCTCCCTCTCATCGAAGACCATATCGATCTCCATACCGGCCTTCGCTTTTTTCACCACCGAACCATCCTTCTTGATAGAAGTGATTTCATTCAACAGCGAATTGGAATTATCCACTTTATAGAAATACTCCACGGATGAGATCGGCACATCGCTGCTCTCCGGATAAACCTTCTGCGCCTTTTGTTTGCCATGCATATCGTTTAGCTCAACCGCAAAACTCTGACTAATAGCCACCCTTCTGTCATAGCTCTGAGTCAGAAGGCCCAACACAGTAGGAGATTCATATGGAACGACTTGCTTTGTGATCGCCGAAATGCGAGGAGGGAAATCCTTTGCGGTGTAAAACTCATTGACAACACGACCCGTCGCGGTCCGAGACACACCCTCGTACTTCAACGGAGTAACCGTCACCTGGCTATATCCGACCGTAGGCGCAGGCATATAAGACTCACCATATGGTTTCTCAAGCATATATTGATTATCTGGAGCGAAACGGACCTTCTCATTGTATATGTCCGCATCTCGCAGTGCACATTCCTCGATACCATTCATCGGCTCATACGCAGCCACACCACTACTGATTTCTGTACCTTTTTCGATGTTAGGATCAGTGCCATCGGCAATCTTCGTATAGGAATAGGTCTGTCCGTATTCAAAGGTCTCATCGTCGTGAGAGGCGCCCAACAAACCGTTTTTCATATCACCCCACTGGTCACTGATGGCAATCTTTTTCACACGCAGACCACCACCTTTTTGGCAATAATTAGGGTTGCACAATCTTAAATACGATTTATTTTTATCAACTTCATTACAATAACCATCATTATAAATGCCACTTTCAAGACCTCCAGAAAGGGCAGTGGCCAACTCCTTCGCATTGCCGACCAACTTGCGCAATAGTGCCACAACCTCGTTACTATCATCGAAGTTGTCACCTTGCAAATAATAATCGAGCTTATTGAGGCGAAGGAATTGTATAGCCGCCTTTTGCATCGGAAGAACGCCTCCACTAACGTTATCAATCTCCGCCGACACAAAAGAAAGTAGGGCATTGCCATTTCGAATCTCAACGCCATTGACATCGGCATATCCAGAAACATACTCTTTATTACTATCTTTCGTCAGACAGGTAAAGAATTTGAAGAAAATCCTAGCAGGTTGCGTTTGTAATATATTAGCACTGCTAACATCCAAATATCTGCGACAAAATTCATCCTTATCAGCAACATCCGTCTTAACAAGAACATATTTTTTTCCCTTCATTTTCGATCCTCCCTGAGAATCACTTGGATTCTCCACAAAACCTTCTATCTTAACCATCTGAGTGGCGCGTTTATTCTGGACGAAGGCATAGTCGTCAGACTCATACTCCACGTTAATCTTGCCACCAGTCGGCAGCTCAATTTCAGAAAGGGTCCAAGCTGCGACATTCTCATCCAATTTCAATATACCATTCGCATCCTGTGGTAGATACGGATTATCGATGTCCACATTATCCGTATACGATCCCCAACGATCCATCGCATGATCCTTGTAATTAGGATTTGAGTTCTCATTGTAAGTAAACGCGTAATAACTTTTTTTAGCCTTTTCAGAACCGGCATATTTAAACTTGATAGTCTTTAAAGTCAGTTTACCTGTTTCTGTATCACCAGTCGATATATATGCCGGATTACCCTTGCACAAAGAATAATCATAGCCGAACAGAACTGTTTGGATAGGGACCAAAGTACCAATAGTATTGTTTACTAACGCAGATTTGAATTCATCATTGTTTACATACAAAGAGATCGAATCCAACTTCATCAAAGGTCTCTGGGTTTTCCCACTGTTCTTCTTCTCTCCCTTAGCCTCATACGCATCTTTCCTTGGCGAATAGAAGAACATCGCCACATGATTTTTAGACTCAATCGAGTGGATGTATTTAATCTCCTTTTCACCATAGAGGTAAGTCGCCTTATCATCATCTGTAGAACTTTTATATGCGTTCTGATAGTTAGCTTTAGTATTATCGTACGGATTTCTCCACCTATATGGGTCACCCATACCATACAACCTAGCATAATTGACCTTTACGTACGAGCCCAAATCGTCAGGGGTAGGGCCATCACCTGTAACATCCACATAATCAGGAGAGAGTGTGGCGGTCAATTGATAGCCACTGGCATAAGGAGGCATTTTATTACAATTATAATAATGATCTTTACCTTTCTTGTTATTAGTTGAAGCATCATCATCAGTGTAACTAACTAAAGCCCCATTAGCACTAACAGTACTACCATTATTACCCACTTTCACATTAAACGTCACCTCTTTTTGAACGAAATTATAGATTTGGTCGCCATACACATAGCGCGTACCATCAGGGCGAGTCACCGTGATCTCTGAAATGTGATGTTTCTTACGACCTTCGCAACCATACCTACTCTGTGAGGTTTTATAGTCATACGAGCCATTAGTAGTCATAACATAAAATGGCATTCTCTTATTCAAGCCAGAAACGGAAGCCTCCTCTGCAGTCAAATAAGTCATCGTAGTATTTCGCTTAGCGCGATCCTCACGCTTGATAGTTTTCACTTTTACTTTACTATTTTTTCCTGAGGTCCAATAATTATTTCCTGGTTTAGCGTTTTCCTTCCCATCAACAAGTTCAAAGCAAACAGGGTCAACGCCATACATCTCGTCATAATAGGCGTTATCATACACAGCGAAGTCTCCCGCATTCTTAAAATAAACCTTTTCATATAACGAATTTTGTTTTGATTCATGTAGAGAGACGTTAGGTTCAAATGCTTTTGCTTTGTCGTCAGTCCACATACCCGAATATGAATAGTCAACCTTACCGGCACCATTGACACCAAACTTAGTGATGTTTCCACCGCCTATATCCAAACCAAAAGAGCCAGAACCCGAATGGCTTTCAACCTTTGGGTCATAGACCAAGCTGACATCACGGAAAGGTCTGAACATTCCAGAAACGCCCTGACCCGAAGCCGTATAGATATCGTAAGTCATTTGAGCCAATGCGATAGCAGGGATATTCTCCGAATAGGGTTGATCCTTCTCCCTGTTGAAATCGTGCATGGCATAAGGATTCTCCTTACCCAAATCGGAATAGAGATAACCAAAGGCAGGAGCGCCCTTCGTATTGTGTTTGAGATATTGTCTAGTATAAAAACCATTTAACGACGCCTGGCCAGAGAACAAATAGACCTCTGCGCCTGTTCCGACTTCCACCTTCACAGAATAAGAAGTCATATCATTTTTCAACTGAGGCACATAGGTGTGGGGCCCGATTGGAATAGAGGTTGAACGGCCACCGTCAAAAGAGAAGAGCTTGCCTTGTGAGACAGAAGAAGAAGAACTTATAGAGACAGCTCTAAGACCGCTACGGGAGTTGATGGAGGCACCCGCAGTGAGTCCACCCTTAAAAGTGGTTGACTGATCGTTAGCAATCTTGTCGACCTGACCAGATAGCGTAACGCGTGGCGTCAGGGACAAACCGCTCTCCGTGCTCTGAGACAACTGCAGACCCACGCTCGCGCCCAAAGCTGCAGTTTTACTATCATTTGTCTTATTGGCACTGAACGTCAAACCGACACCGTTCTCCAAGCCAATACCGTTATAGTTATTATATGAGATTGTACTGTTCAATGAAAGTGACAGTTTCAATCCCGCCATCTCAGGTTTAAACCCTATACCGACACCTGCCGTCCAATTAGGGTTAATATTGGTTGTGGTCTCAATACTATCAGCCCCATTAAAATCATCAGGGATACCGCGCACGGTACGATTGATAATACCACCCGCATTCAACGTCCAGCCTAAGCCAACCATACTTGCTTGGTCTTCCACACCGATGCCGGATGAATAACTGATATTGATCGGGTAACCATCCACATCCAAAAGCGGGATGTTATAGTTAAAATCACCCGTAAACAAATCCACCATATTGTCAACTCCCGACGGGGTGAAAGTTGTGAATTCAGGCTGCGTCGGGCCACCAGTCAATGCCCATGCCTGGAATGGGGAAAAGACCAATTGAAACAGCAACAACGACGAGACAACTTTTGTCCAATAACTTTTTCTGATTTTGTCTATCATAATTTTATCGATTATTCATCACCAATTAATGTTCCACAACACACGGATCACAAGGATTACATCCCTCGACAACGACTTCCTTTGTCAACGAAATAGCCGAGTTCTCGTCGCAATCCTTTCTCTTAGCCGTTAAAGTAATGGTATAAGTACCATTGGAAGGGAAGTACAACGTTACCGTTTTACCATCAGCGCCGAAATCCGGTTTGGACGACAAACTCCAATGATAAGAGACGTTAGATCCCAGGTCAGATGCATTAAACACCACACCACATTGGGAGGTTCCCTCATATGAGAAATCCAGATCACGTTGTTTAAGCAAAGGACGCACCTTCACAATCTTCTTCAGCACGCATCCATCCTTCATGCCTTCCACCGTATATTCCTTATCCTCGGAACCGACTCTCACGTCGGTAGCAGAGCACCTACTACATGACAAGCCCTCGGAAGGAGTCCAGATATATTGATCCGCACCATCCGCAGACATATGCAAAACAGATCCATTACACTCGTCAAACTCCTGCGTCACCTCAAAATCAAATGGATCCATAACCGCAACTTGCACAGATTTAGAGATCATACAACCACCAGCCGTATGGATTTTAACCGTATAGGTTACAGAGCGATCGACCGTAACGCTCGGATTGGCGGAAGAAGCGTTGCTCAAGCCCGAGGAAGGAGTCCACTGATAAGAATCTCCACCCGTAGCTTTTAAGTTTACGACCGAGCCAGAACATGCGGTAGTCGTAGATGCGGTCGCCGTGATATCGCTCTCATTCAAAGACTGAACCAACACATCTTTCTGGATCTTCGAACCACACCATGATGTGACATCCACCGTATAAGCACCAGGAGTAGTTACAGAGATGGAAGCTTGGTCACTTATAGTTCTCTGACTTCTCTTGTCTCGCCATTGATAGGTGGCACCCGGAGTATATGCAGACAAAGTGATGGAAGAACCACTCTTACAGATTTGGCGAAGAGGTTCCATGTTCACCACCGGAGTAGGACAAGGAGTAACACTACTACAATTATCCAACGCACTATTCAAAGAAGGGATATCGGTCTTGTCCTTCAACAAATAGCCTAAACCGACCAAAGGATCAGGAGTCAACGCACAAGATGGGATCGGCTCAGCCTCAGAGGAAGAGCAAGGCGTGATCCACATCACGTTGACATCACCCTCGTTACCAGACCTTTCCTTCACATAGGCAATCATATAAGATGCGCCAGCCCTCAAATCAACTGGATCAGATAATGTTTTATCACCCGAAAGGATCTTCTCATTGTTAACGAACAGGTTACCTCCGCTCACATTGGATTGGAAATAGTAGAGACCGTCACAAGAAGGAGCGATAAATCCAGACCAGATCACATAATCAGCCGCTATCGTAGACAAATCGGAAGAGAGTGAAGAGGTGCGAGACGAGCCCGTCTTCTTGTCGAGCACACAAGGCGAATCATCATCGTCATCACCAGACTGCTCACCGTAGAGAGTCATCGTCAGACCGGACATATCACGGTTATCCACAGAAGACAACTTGATCTGTCTTTGAACCGAACATTCCGCCCTATCGAGTTGGACATAATAGATACCCGCAGGAACGTTTCTCAGCGCATAGTCAGAACCGATCTGCTGGAATTCCGAATCGAACCATTTCACATTGAACGGCACATAAGAGGAGTCAGCCACGCTGGTTGAAGAGACAGACATAGCGCCATTGGCTCCACAATCAGGATATTCATCGATATTTACCCAAAGGTCAGAAGCACAGCCTTCCACACCACATTCATGGACAACAACCTTAAAGTCCTTTCTAACGACCATGGTATCACCACCACGAACGCAAGTCACATCGACCCAATAGGTGGTCGTCTCCGTTGGAGAGACAATGATTCGATCCGTTTTCTCGTCCGTGCTCCAACGGTAAGAGATGAAACCAGAAGGCGTATTAGTCAAACGCACGTTCAAGCTTGTCCTGCTACCGAGGCAAAGGTAATCTTCCCCACGCACCTCAAAGCGGATAGAATCAGACGATGGAGTATCTCCGGACCCACATTTAAGGACCGTATAGGAAACGCTCACCGTATCGAAGAAAGAGGAGGCGGCGTCTCGAACAACCAATCTACGAGTCACTGAGTAATCCTCAGTCAAAGAGGTCGGCACATTGACAATCGTAGAGATAGGATACAATGGTCCACCCACATTCGTAGAGTCCTGTTGGGAAATTGGATCCAACCACGTATAAGTGTAAGAACCGCTTCCACCTATGACACGAACTTCGAGACGGGCGGTATCCCTATTACCCAATGAAGTATCGCAAATAACCTTATTGATAGGAATCAGGCTAAAGCCACAACCCGAGCAGCTTGGTGTAACCGCAGCCCCCCACTTACTTGACAAATTATCATTAGCGAGTTGCTGACACACATTGATTGACGCACTAGCGAGGTGGCTGACGTTTATGCCTTCCAACTGACCAGTGATATGGACACATCCATTTCCGCAGAAAGGACGGGTTTCACCGGTGACGTTTTTGATTCTTCTAAACTTAGTGACAGATCCAGACTCCAAGGCAAACATACCAGTTCTGGAATTCATGATACCCTCCAGGCGATCAATATCCATCAAATTATAGTTCGTCACATTACATGCGGCGTCGTTGAGGGTAAGGCCGTACTCGATTCGGAAGGAACCCATATTCACCAAACGAGCCTGGTTGTTCAACGTGAACTTTCCTTGGACAGTAACGATACCACGGTTGTATAACTGAGCTTCCTCGTTCATCTTAGCCGGAACAGGGCTACTAGATGATCCTGAAGCGATGATCACGTTCGTTCCTCTGTTAACAATCAATTTAGATTGTTTACTCATGGAGAGATATTTTGCGCCAGATCTTTCCACGAAGGTGAAAGGACCCGAACCATCCAATATCAGAGTACCATTAAATTTATTCATGTTGAGGGAGGTAGCCACATCCGAATAGATATAAGCCGACGCACCCGTATTCAAATCGACCACATACGTTTTCCCCGCCTCCGTGACAACAGCCTGATAACTATTACCAGAAGAGAAGACGTTTGTCGAAGAAGTTGACAAGACATGAGCGACCCCATCGGTCAACCTGTAAGATCCGTCATTCAAATCATGATCACCACAAGTAGGGACGAAGATGTCAGGGATAGAGTCACCACCACCGCCACCACCATGGCAGCTTTGCAGAACAACCACGCTTGCCGTCAAGGTCGAATAGATTTTCCCTGTTGGCCTATAGTATACCAAAGCCTTATATGTTTGGGATTGAGATGGAGAGACATCGATGGAACGACCCGCATTAGGGAAACCAACCCATCTCACATCAAAGTCCTCATAATAAGAATCGTTGTCACCAATCTTAACCGTCAAGTTCGTCGACGTGTTCGGGCAAATCTCCGTATTACCCACAATTCGGATATTCAAGCTATCCATTCTATATGGGTCCGGGATAGAGACCGTCTTCTCGCAGCTGACATTACCTTGGGTAATAACAACGGAATAAACACTATCCGTAGCCGGCACAACGATCGAAGATGTTTGGGCGCCATTGCTCCACAAATAAGAGGAGCCACCCGAAGCAGTCAATACAGCAGAACCATTATTCACATACGAAACGACATTCGCCTTCATGACCTCAACACGGAAAGAAGCCGTGTATTCACGATTCGTGGCAGGATCCAGAACATTCACCGTATAAGTCTCGGTATGTCTTGGAACGATCCTGATATTCGCCATCGAATAAGCCCTGCGGTTCACCCATTGGTAAATGCAAGAGTCACATCCGGTAGAGAACGATGCCGAGAGCTCTATGGTATCTCCCTGACAAACGGAAGAAGGTCCGGAAATCGTCACGTAAGGGATATCCCCGCTAGGGATAGAAGATTCACGGACATCTATGCTTTGCTTACACGTCTTGCCAAACTCGTCCGTAACAAGTACTGAGTAGCTAGCAATATTCGTTGTTCTCGGAACCGTTATATACGAAGTGGAATCATTTGTCGACCACAAATAAGAGACACCACCCCTCGCGAATAGGCGGATAGAATTACCCACGCTGAAGCTATCCACATCGACGCTCAACACATTGACACGGAAGGAATCCGTACCCGTAGCGCCAGAAGAGAGATCCCGCACATGAACGACATACGTTCTAGACTCCCTAGGAGAAACAACGATCTGGTTCGCATGGTTCTGAGTCGTATCCGCAATATTCCATGAATACAAGTAGCGTCCAGATCCATTGGTACCACTCGCTCTCAGGACAATAGACTCACCTTCACAGATACTGCTGGCAGTGCTGCTGGAAGAGATCATGACCTCCACCGAATCAGGCACGGTAACAATACCCGGCTGCACATTCACCGAGGCAGAGCACTGGTGGTCATCCCTTGTGACGCTCACCGTATAAGTTCCAGCCACATTAGCAGGCACAACAATAGACTGCGTATTTTCTCCAGTAGACCAATGGTAATCACCCCCACCCGTAGCCACCAATTGTGCGGTCAGGTCATTTTGCTTATTGATTTTAGCAGAGAGGGCGAAGACATATCTAGTAGCGACGGTCTTCTTGTTCGTGCCATTATCAGTAACGACAACCTTATATTCGGCAGAAGAAGTCTCCTTCACCCTGATAGACGGAGCCGTCGAAATCTTGACATCATTCCTATACCACTCAAAGCTCAGCGATCCGGTCGCCCCCGACACATTCGCATCGAACATGACAGAATCCTGAGAACCGTTCAAACAAACATACGAGTTACTATATGTCGTGCTCAACGAATCATTTCTGTCCGTAATATCCACCCTATAGGTGCCCTCGAAGCGGAAAGTGTCATTACAAACATCATCAATGGTAACGGCAGTATAATCATAAGTAGATGAATAATCATAAACAAACGGATTACCCGTATAGGTGACATTCATAGATGGATCGGAGAGATTGACATTCGTCCAAACATAATTTGAACCACCTTCACCCAACAAGATGACCAGCGATCGGGACTCGGTCGAAACCGCCATGGTGCTGATTCCGCGTACGACAACCGTTACCTTAGAGATTTTACGGACTGTACTATCCAAGCTATTGGCAGTCAATGTGTAGGTCGTTGTATGAGCAGGAGAGACCTCCACTGAACTCGACGATGAGTTCAAGCCCAGCCAACGGTACGTATAGGTTTGGCTGCTATCATCCGCCGCCAACAAAATAGATTGGCCTTTACAGATATAGACGGTATCATTTTCCGTCAAGAGCGTATCGTTATGAGAGACCACAACGATATGAGGATCAGTTCCACTAGGGACGCCACCATACAACTTCACTTCCACTAGGGACGCCACCATACAACTTCACCTTACAAGAGGCACCGCCATCCACCCAAACAGACAACATAGAGTCCTCTGGCATCGGAGAGATTGACCTCCGCACACCATCCAAAAGGAAGGTGATCACATCCGTGGAATCCGACAAAACTTGAATCACAGGAACATGGACATGAGCGCTAGCCGTTTTTTCCAGACCCAAATCCAAGTCAACCACCTTCACGCAATAATCGCTGCTAGCCAATGGGGTATCCGTAATAGAGTCGGTAGTAGCCCCCGTGTTCCACTCGTAGGAATAATTACCACTTCCGCCACTCACCACAGTGGAGAGATGCACACCCGATCCCTGACAAATAGAGGCCGGTCCGTTAAGGATAACCTGCAACGGAGCGTAATCATCATATCTATCTTGTTGATTATTAACGACGACACTCGCCGTACAAGTCTTAGCATCCTTTGTCAAATCAACAGAATACGTTCTAGTAGTCTCACTCACAGGGACAATCACCGAAGGAGTGGTAGCACCGGTGCTCCAGTGATAAGAATCCGCCAGAGAGGCTGTCAGCACCACAGAATTAGGTTCCTTTTGAGACAAGAAGACGTTCGCCTTCAACACATAAACGATGACATCTTTAGAACCGATTTGCGTAGTACCATTCTCTGTGACGTATACCCTATATTTAGTCATTTCAGTAGGATAGACCGTAAGGCGAGAAGCTCCGCTCTCCGATGAGAGTGCGTACTCTTTTCCATCAACCACCTTAACCCAACGGTAAGTATATGCGCCGTTCTCCTTGCCCGACACATTAACGGACAAAGAAGTCGACTCGTTTTGGCAGACGATTGTATCACCATATATTTGGATTCCATAAGAGAACTCCTCTTCGGTGCCGCCGCCTCCGCCGCCGCCTCCGCCACCAGGACAGCCTTGGCAGTTATCTTGAAGCACAGCGCCTCCCGAATGGTTCTCGGAAGCGTTCGGGTTATAGTGGAAACTAGAAGAAAAACCATTCTCTGCGCAGACATAGATCAACTGGTCATCCGGAGTGATTTTATTTCCGCTATTAACGACATAATTGTCCTCCAATGAGACTCTTCCAACGGAGTGCAAGCAACCGCCGTTACCATAGATGGCGGAATTGATGTGGGAGCTACCCTGCACATTCATAATAGATCCATTCGCCAGGCATATACCACGATTGCTATTCAGCCAAATGCTACCCGAGACGTTCACCTCCGAGAGATTGGAGAATGCGCCATCGAGTCTGAATCCTGTCAGGACATTAAGTTTACCCACATTAATGACATTGGAATTCGAATTGAAATTCACATAGTTGTCACCCCCATACGGAGACCTTTCGAAAGTGATTTCTCCACGATTCACAAGGTTGATCTCATGGTCGAAGTCACCTTGTATAATCACCTTAGCTCCCTCGTTCACATAAAGTGCACACCCGGAATTGTAGGTACATCCCGTAGAGAACGTATACACCCCAGGGGCAGATGCGATAATCGCACCTCCATTTATATGCAAGGTGTAGGTACCAGACTGCGTCAAACGAAGGACCTTACCGGCCCCCACATCCGTCGCCCCATTCGCTTTCAAACTAACGATTTGCGAACTATTATACATACTAATATCCCTGTCTCCGGGATCTACTGCGCATTGTGCATAACTATTTTGCAAGCACCACAAGCTTGACAAAAAAATCAACACTCCAAATAATCTTTTGTTCATATTTTTATAAAATATACCGCAAATATAGGAACAATCTCGCTTACGACCCAAGAAAAACATGATATTTTTTAATAAAATTTTTATTTGTAAAATATACATCGCGCATTATGTATATTTTTACCACATTTTAAATAAAGAATTAGCATATTTTTTACACTTTTTAAAATATACTTAAAACATTGTGAATCAATTATATAAGGGTATTTCAGCAACAATATAAACACAGATTTGACAATTAAACACACCTCAAACGACTTTCATCATACAAATTAAGCGTGAATATGACAAAAATTAATGTTTTTCGTGTCGGCAATCGAAAAGAGCATAAAATTATATACCTTTGCACATGAGAATATTACAAACGTAAGCTATGATAGATTTAAAACACATTAGTCCGAAACTAAAGCACACAGAATCAGGAAATTTCTTCCTGATGGCAGGTCCGTGCGTGATTGAAGGAGAAGAGATGGCGTTCCAGATCGCGGAACATGTAGTGGCACTCACGGAAAGATTCAAAATACCATATATCTTCAAGGCATCCTACCGCAAGGCGAACCGTTCCAAGGCAGACTCCTTCACGGGAATCGGAGATGAAAAGGCGTTGAAGATTCTAAGAAAGATCAGCGAAACGTTCGACGTGCCGGTTGTTTCCGACATCCATTCGGAAGAGGAGGCGCAATTGGCGGCCGAGTATGTGGATATCCTGCAAATCCCCGCATTCCTTTGCCGGCAGACTGACCTTCTGGTGGCTGCGGCGAAGACGGGCAAAGCCATCAACATTAAGAAGGGTCAGTTTCTCTCTCCGCCGGCGATGGCTTTCGCGGCGCAAAAGGTGCGCAGTGCGGGGAACAACAACATCATGTTGACGGACCGAGGCACCTGCTTCGGCTACCAAGACCTCATTGTGGACTTCCGCGGCATCCCTGAGATGCAGAAGATCGGCTATCCAGTTATCCTGGACGCGACGCACTCCTTGCAGCAACCCAACCAAGGCTCAGGCGTGACGGGTGGCAACCCAGCCATGATCGAGACAATCGCCAAAGCCGGTGTGGCGGTAGGCGTGGACGGGCTGTTCATGGAGACGCACTTCGATCCCGCACATGCGAAATCGGATGGAGCGAACATGCTCCCACTCGACAAGATGGGGGATCTGCTCAAAAAATTAGTACGCGTACGCGAAGCCATCCTCTAAGTGTTGATGGCATACGCGCAAAACCTAAAAGAGTATTTTCAGGGATACCTACCCTTCTACCGCCGCAACCTGAAGTTGGCCGTACCAGTCATGCTTGCCCAGCTAGGGCAAGGCACCGTGCAATTACTAGACACCATCATGGTGGGGCAACTGGGCAAGACGGAGTTGGCTGCCGTATCCTTCGGGGGAGCGATGTTCTTCGTCGGATTCGCCGCCGCATTGGGGCTCTCGTTCGGCTCCACCCCACTCATCGGCATCGCCTATTCGTCGGGGCGCCATCGTAAGGTCGCGAGCATATTCCAGAACGCCATCCTCTTCAACACGATCGTCACCCTGGTGATCGGAGCGTTAATGTTAGGCGAATACCAAATCATGGACCATCTCGGTCAGCCGGAAGAGGTATGTCCGTTAGCGAAGTCCTACTACATGATCCTGCTCAGTTCCCTACCCTTTGTGCTATGGTTCCAGGCCTTTCGGCAATTCATGGATGGTGTGGGGAACACGAAGTACGCCATGATCGTCACCGTGTCGGGGAACATCCTCAACATCCTGCTCAACTGGGTGCTCATCTTCGGCCACTTCGGTTGTCCGAAGCTAGGGGTAGACGGAGCGGCCTACGCCACCCTCATCTCACGCATACTCATGTGCATCGCCTTCATCCTATTGGTCCGCGTCAAGCGTCCCTACTCCCGCTATTTCAAGTTCTTCCGGTGCGATAAATTCACCCTACAGGAGTTGCGGGATCTATTCAAGATCAGCTCTCCCATCGGGTTACAGATGTTCATGGAGACCTTTGGCATGAATGTGGCGGTGACCTTCGTCGGGCTCTGCGGAACGGTCGCCTTGGCAAGTCACCAGATCGCCATCACCATCTCCTGCGTCACATGGATGATCAGTTGCGGCATTGCCTCCGCCACCACGATCCGCGTCAGCCACCAGTTAGGCGCCGGGGAGACGTTAGCCATGAAGAAAGCCGGCATCGCCTCCATCCACCTCAGTCTCTTCTTCATGGGGCTCTGTTCCATCCTCATCATCGCCTTCAGGACCCCGATCGCGCAAATCTTCACGGAGGACACAGAAGTTATCGAGTTGGCCTCCATCCTGCTCATCATGACCGGCATCTACCAGATGGGAGATGGATTGCAGACCGTCACCATCGGAGCCCTACGGGGCATGAAGAACGTCATCACCCCGATGGTGGTCGCCTTCATCTGCTACATTGTCGTGACCATCTCCGTCAGCTATTTCTGCGGCATCTACATGGGATGGGGCGCACCCGGCATTTGGTTCGCCTACATCCTTGAGTTATACCTCGCCTCCCACCTGTTGGTGAGGAGATTCAGGAAAGACACGAAAAGAATCATCGAAGAGGGAGGGCTTTCCTCGGAAACGAAGAGATAAGAAAAAGGGGAACAAGCGAACCCGTCCCCCTAATCCGTTGTCAACGCCCATCCCCTATGGGAAAGGCGTGACAGGAGTTATCAGTATCAGAAATTAAACTGCAAACCTGCGGCGAAAGTCGGAAGGCTCCAAAGATCCAACCAATCACCGGAATATTCCGCTTTCACGCCGAACACGTCCGTGAACATCCACTTCACACCCGAATAGATGCCTAAGATACCATTGGAACCCGTAGATGAACCCGTCACATGTGGCGTAATGAGAGCATTTTCGTAGTAATCAAGCTTTGAATGCAGAATAGAGACACCACCCTGAAGACCAGCATAGACATCCAAATTCTTCACGAATTCCCAGTTGAAACCACAACGGGCAGCGATTGGCATCTCCCATGATTTAGCAAAATAATCAGAATAGTAAAAGTACCCCATATAGAGGCCTAAATCGATGGCTCCGTTATCTCCGAAAGCCTTGGTGTGACAGAAGCCATCCTTCAATCCCCACATGGCGTCCACCGAGAAAGTCGGCGTGCGATGATCTACCGAAAGATCGTAAGGCGGTACACCCACCATAACGCCCAAAGCGAAATCGCCCGCATTGGCGAACTGAATTTTTTCCACCTTCTCCGCATTCGCGCACACAAAAGTTAGCAGCGATGCAATAGTAAGTAATAATTTTCTCATTTGATTACATTTAATAATAATATACAACAAATTTTTCACATAAAACATTTACAAATGTAAATACTTCTTCCATTAAAAAAAAACATTTCTATCAATTTTTCTAAATTTATGAACGGGAAAAACAAGGAAGAAAAATTTAGATCGTCAGGCGAACAAACAATGAAGTATTTACGACAGTGCAAGGTCCATCAGGCTTCCTGATCAAAGACACTTTTAGATTTTTTAATTGTTGTATAGTGTAAATGTCGAAAATTATTGCTACATTTACCACGTTTTTTAACGCTTAAAACATTATTGAAATGAGAAAACTATTTACATTATCTGCGGCAATGCTTTTCGCGACTGGTTGTTTTGCACAATACAGTTTGTCATATAAAGCTAATCAGCTTCGTATTGGCGACTATCGAAATATGAAGCAAATCGAGTACAAAGAGCAAGGAGAAGCAGGAGCCAATAAATATTGGGACTTCTCCAAGTCAAAGATACTCAAGGATATGTACATCGACCAACAAGAGGACCTCAACGCCACGGCGGAGCAAGGTTACAGACTCAGTTGCGATGAGGGTGGCACAAAGCACACCTTGTTCGAGATCACCAAGTCAGAGAAGAGATACTACGGTATGATCACGCCAGGCGCCAAGATCGACTTCGAGGAGCCAATTGTAGACTTGATGTTCCCTCTCTCCTATCAAGACACGAAGGTGGGACCAATGAACGGTGTATACACGCCAAACAATGGTGAGCAATCATTCATCGAAGGCAACTACATCACCAAGGCCGACGCATGGGGAACGCTCGTGTTGCCTGACGGAAACACTTACCGCAACGTTTTGCGTGTAAAGGTAACGAAGGATTACAAGCAGAATTTCGGAAAGACCACTTACAACATCCATTCGGTTCGTTATCAATACTTCGCTGAGGGTGCGCGCTATCCGGTGCTCATCGTAGTGGAGAGCGAGACCTCATCCGACTCTGGTTGCAAGTGTGGCGGCAAATATGCGGAGATGTTCATGGAGACCCCAGCGGTTTACGAGAACGACGCTATAAAGTCCGCAGCGCCTAAGAGCAAATTCGAATACACGGCAGACTTCAACTACTTGGCATCTCCAAACCCATTCGCAGAGAGCATCGACTTGGCATTCAGCATGGGTGCGGACGCAAAGGTTACGGTTGACATTTTGGACCTCAACGGTCGACTCTTATCCACTTTCATGAGTGAGCAATTGAGCGCTGGCCAATACAGCTACAAATTCAACGCTTCCTTCTTGACTCCTGGTCAATATGCATTGCGCATCCAAGTGGGTGACAAGACATACACCAACATCATGTTGAAGGGCGAATAATTAGCCGACAAGTAAAAAGAGACCCGCTCCACATTGTGAGAGCGGGTTTTCTTTTGGGGAATGTACATCACGAAGCAGAACAACAAAGTATAACATAAACAGTTAAGACATCCATACGGGGAAGGAAACAGCAGATATTCAGACCATATTTTTCTTGGTATCCGCATCATTTCTTTCAAATATCAATCCATTCATCTGTTTTTATGCTCTAAATTTCATCACCATGGCATAATATGTGAAAAAATGTTTATATTTGCCCCGCAAAATGTTAGAATACGAAAATGGGTTTATTGCAAGAGAAATTATCTAAGTACACCGAGCCGCAGAAAGTTAAAGCGTTGGGTGTATACCCTTACTTCCGAGAGATAGAGAGTGAACAAGATACCGAGGTTATCATGAACGGTAGGAAAGTGTTGATGTTCGGCTCAAACAGCTATCTTGGGTTAACCAATCATCCTAAAATAAAAGAGGCCGCCATCGAGGCGACTAAAAAATACGGTTCCGGCTGTGCAGGTTCTCGATTCTTGAACGGCACATTGGATATACATGTAGAGTTGGAAAGAAAGTTGGCGGAGTTCGTCGGGAAAGAGGAAGCGTTGATTTTCTCCGCAGGATTTAACGTGAACATGGGCGTTGTCTCCATGTTGACTGGCCGCGAGGATTATCTGCTGTTCGACGAACTGGACCACGCCTCCATCATGGCAGGCAAGCAAATGTCCTTCTCCAAGGCTTTGAAATTCAAGCACAACGACATGGAATCACTCGAAAAGAAACTCCAGATGTGCGAGCCAGACAAGATCAAGATGATTGTTGTGGACGGTGTTTTCAGCATGGAAGGCGATGTGGCCAAACTGCCGGAGATCGTCGCCCTCTCAAAGAAATACAATGCGAACATCTATGTCGATGAGGCACACAGTTTGGGTGTCTTCGGCAAACAGGGTCGTGGCGTGTGCGACCACTTCGGTCTGACGAAGGACGTGGATGTCATCATGGGTACCTTCAGTAAGTCCCTCGCATCCATCGGCGGTTTCTGCGCCGCAGATTCTTGCGTGATCAACTTTCTCCGCCACAATGCGAGACCATACATCTTCAGTGCGAGCATCACACCAGCCGCTACGGCTTCCGTATTGGCTGCGCTTGAGATCATGAAGAACGAGCCGGAGCGTATGGAGCACCTCTGGAAAATCACGAAGATGGCTTTGGACGGATTCAGAAGCCTGGGATTCGAGATCGGTCACACCGAGACACCAATCATCCCGCTCTTCATCCGCGACAACGAGAAGACATTCTTGTTCACCAAGCTCCTCTTTGAGGACGGTATCTTCGTGAACCCTGTGGTAAGCCCTGCGGTTCCATCCAACGATACATTGATCCGTTTCTCCCTGATGGCTACCCACACGGAAGAGCAGGTTGCGATAGCGTTGGAGAAGATCGGAAAAGTAGGAAAGAAACTGGGTGTGATTGCCTAAGGCACTCTCCCCTTTCACATAATTGTCACCCCATACGTGTCCATTCACGTAGGGGTGCTTTTTCAAATATAAGAATCTTAAGCATATGAATTATTGGTTTGAATGTAAAGTCTGCTACAATAAGCTGGACGATTCCGGAAAGAACAAGAAAATGTCTGACATCTATTTGGTGGACGCCCTTTCCTTCACAGAGGCTGAGAAGCGTGTGAACGAAGAGGTTTCCCTCTTCTCAAGCGCATACGAGAATGGATTGTTCACCATCGAGGGCATCAAGCATGTCAAGATCGGAGAGATATTCGGAGAAGACATCGAGTGCGAGAAGTGGTTCAAATGCAAAGTGAACTTCATCACTGTGGATGAGGTGTCCGCCAAGGAGAAGAAGATCTCCAGCGTGATGCTTGTGCATGCGGACGATATGCAGGAGGCATTCAAGAACCTGAAAGAGGGACTTAAGGACTCCATCTCGGACAGTGACATCGTCAGCATGACAGAGACCGCCATTGCAGACATCTTCCATTACAGCGCACCAGCGTGATAAACTAACCTAAAAAAAGGAGGGCACCATGTCATCCATCGCAGATAGAATCAAGGAAATCAACGCATCCCTACCCCAAGGGACAAGATTAGTGGCTGTTTCTAAGTTCCACCCCGTCGAGGCTATACAAGAAGCATACGATGCGGGGCATCGCCTGTTCGGAGAGAACAAGGTGCAGGAGTTGGTCGCAAAGAAAGATCTATTGCCTTCGGATATATCATGGCACTTCATCGGTCATCTGCAAACCAACAAGGTGAAGATGATCGTGCCCTTCGTCGCTTTGATCCATAGCGTCGACACGGAACACCTGCTGAAGGAGATCGACAAGCAAGCCGCCGCCTGTGGCAGGACGGTCGAGTGCCTCCTTGAGGTGCACGTGGCACGGGAGGAGACTAAGTTCGGATTCTCCCCTGAGGAGGTCCGCGACCTCTTTGCTAATGGAGCCTACAAGGCGTACGAGCACGTGAAGATCGTAGGCATCATGGGCATGGCCTCCCACGTGGACGACGAGGGAGAGATCCGCAAGGAGTTCCATGCATTGAAAACATTATTTGATGAAGTGAAAAACAACTATGCCCCAGCATTCCGTGAGCTTTCCATGGGCATGTCGGGCGACTACCATATCGCCGTGGAGGAGGGCAGCACCCTCGTGCGCATCGGCACCTATATTTTTGGGGAACGATTGTACGTCTAAACAGGTGAGTTAAATTTTCTCCACCTTCTCGAGCGGAAGTCCGCTCAGGTCCGCTACCGTCTGTTTGTCAAAGCCTTTCGCCAGCATCTTTTTAGCCATCTCCAGCGCTTTGGCTTGCGCACCTTCCGCTCTGCCTCGTGCCAACCCTATCGCTTCGCCTTCGTCACGGCCCTCTTTCTTGTAGGTCTCGATGGTGTCATTCTGTGACATGATAGCGTCCACGTGGGCGAAGTACTCCTTGCGCTCCTTCTCGCTCATGGTGGCGATGCGGAGCTTCTCCTCCGCCTCCTTGAGTCCCGGTGTGGTGGTGTTCTCCTTGATCTTCCCGTTCTTCAGGAAGTCCAGCCACTCCTCGATGGGCGTCTTGGCCACCTCGTTGAACTGGTTCACGCGGATGAGGTAGTATTCCGGGAATATGTTTTTTCCGACGGCCGCCATCTCCTTGTCGAAGTACTCCTTCTCCCTCTTGTTGACCTCCAGCACGTCCTTTTGGAACACTCCCTTGAAAGTGGTCGTGCCGTGGTAGAGGAAGTCCTTGCCGGTGCCTAGGTCGAAGTAGAGAATGTTGATGGAGTAGACCTTCTTCACATTTTTGTACGACTCGCCTAAGCGGATGTGCTCAGTGATGGCCTTGCTCGTGCCGTAAAGGATGCGTTGCATGAAGTAGAGGTCGCGTGTGAGCTGCACCTCCACGATGAAGAGCTCGCCGTCTTCCGCCTTGACCATCATGTCCACCCGGTTGAACTTGTCGTCGAGCGTCTGCTGGTTGCTCTCGCTCTCCAACACCTCCACGATCTCCACCTTCCTGCCTAACAGCACGGTGAAGAGACCCTCGAGGATGCCGAAGTTGGCTTTGTCACGCAGCAATCGCTTGATCGCCCAGTCGAAACGTATGTAGTCGGTGTCTCTCATCTCATGAAACGTTTTATCACCGCAAAGGTAATTGTTTTTCTGTAAGTTCCAAATGATTTTAGTGTAAAATTGTGATGTAATTACACAAAACTTAAACACAAGAGAGAATGACATGAATTCAATTAAAAAGGTGATAAGTAATGTGGAATCCTCCAAATTGTTGATATATTTGCGTAAGCCTAATAATCATGTATGGGTTTCGCTGAGATTGGTGCACAGGGAATCATGCCTGAGACGTTAGGAGGAGAGAATATAACGCAACGTCTAATAGCGCCTTTTGTGCGCTAAAAAAATTAAGTGTATGAAGGGCTTTTTCTATTCTTCAAAAGAGGTCAACAAAATTGAGGCTTACATCCAAAAACAATATGGTGATTTTCCTACCGTCATACATGAGATTGTATCCCCGGATATACATGTGGACATCGCACTGATACCCCCGTCCGACGAGCAACCATACTATAAATTGGTGACGATGGGTGCTGGCGCATATAAGATGAATGTTCCCCGTGAGTTCGGGAAACGCAAGCTTGAGCGGGCGGAGTATGTGATTTTTCTCCCGAAAGATTGGAATGTGCAATCTGACAAGGAGGAAGATTATTGGCCGATAAGATACCTGAAGGTAATGGCCCGTTTGCCAATCGTATGCGAGACGTGGCTCGGCCTCGGACATACAATGCAGGCGGACGAAGAGGGTAAGCCTTTCGCAGAGAACACAAAGTTCAATAGCCTTATACTCCTTCGTTCCATCGGCAAGGAAAACCAGGTCGTCGAGCCTATGCGATTGGGATTGTTCGGACGAGTGAATTTCTACCAGTTGTATCCGCTGTACCAAGAGGAGCTCGATTTTAAAATGGAACACTCGATGTCCGACCTGATTGATAAGATCGATGATGAGGATTTGAATCTTGTCCTGAATTTAAACAGGAAAAACTACGGTATATAAGGAGACTATCCACCTTTATTCATGCCTGATTGTGACATGGATATGGATTCTCTTAAGGCCCATCATTCCTTCCCTGCGATACGCTGGAGAAATGGTGGGCTAAGTTTGTGCGTATCTGTCCACTGAGGTTCGTTGGCTTATATTGACCCAAAATAAGAAAACTTTTTGTTCCCATTTCGTTTTCTATCTTATAGATTTACAATTCTTTAGCATCTTTTTTTGCATTTTCTGCACAAAAATTTGTGAGATGTGCAAACATATCGTACTTTTGCACAGTTTTACTAAAAATGAGTAAGTATGGCAAATAAATTTGTAGGCCATTTCGAGCATGCGATCACAGAATTCTGGGATCTCAAAGCGATGACCGATTACGTGGCGAAGAAAACATTCACGTACAGTCAAGTAGGGGAAGAAGTTGCGAAACTACATGTTCTCTTTGATGAAATCCATGTACAAAAGAACGACAAGATAGCCTTGGTGGGTCGAAACACGCCACAATGGGCCATCACGTTCCTATCCGCAGTTTCGTACGGCGCCATCGTGGTACCGATCCTTCAGGATTTCCATCCGAATGACGTGCAACACATCATCACGCACTCGGAGTCGAAGCTCGTTTTCTTGAGTGACAACCAATGGGAAGACTTGGACGAGAGCAAGTTCCAAGGAGTTCGCGGGGTATTCTCCATCTCTGATTTCCGTTGCATATACCAAGCACCGGGAGAGACCATCCAGATGTCGATGAAGCAGTTGGACCAAAAGTTCGCCGAACGTTATCCGAACGGATTCCGCAAGGAGGATGTGCACTTCTGCGACAAGGATGACAACGAGGTGGCAGTCATCAACTACACCTCCGGAACAACCGGCTACAGCAAGGGTGTGATGCTCACAGGCGAGAATCTGTGTGGCAACATGGAGTACGCCGCATCGACCAATTTGGTCGGCAAAGGCTACGAGATCCTCACCTTCCTGCCGCTAGCGCACGCCTATGGATGCGCCTTCGACTTCCTTTCGCAATTCGCAAAGGGTGCGCACATCACCTTCCTCAACAGGATCCCAAGTCCGAAGATCTTACTGAAGGCGATGGAGGATGTGAAACCAACCGTCATCTTCTCCGTACCGCTTATCCTCGAAAAGATATACAAAAACAACATATTGCCGAAGCTGAACAAGACATCCATGAAGTTGGCGATGAGTATTCCTATCCTATCGGGAAAGATCTACTCAGAGATCAGGAACACCCTCGTGAAATCATTCGGAGGCGAGTTCATCCATCTCATCATCGGTGGTGCTCCCCTCAACAAGGAGGTGGAGGAGTTCTTGATGAAGATCAACTTCCCATTCGCCGTGGGCTATGGTATGACGGAGTGTGGACCGCTCATCAGTTTGAACTATGGTGCGAACGGCAAGCAATATGTGCCAAACTCGGTGGGTACCGTTGTGGACGACATGGAGGTGCGCATCGACTCATCCGATCCGCAGAACATACCAGGAGAGATCCAAGTGAAGGGACGGAATGTGATGAAGGGATATTACAAGAACGAGGAGGCCACTTCCAAGGCTTTCACGGAGGATGGCTGGATGTGCACAGGTGACGTCGGCATCGTGGACAAGAACGGCTACATCTTCATCAAGGGACGTTCCAAGACCATGATCTTAGGCGCAAGCGGACAGAACATCTATCCGGAGGAGATTGAGGCGAAGTTGAGCAACCTACCGTTCGTATCAGAGTGCATCGTCATCCAACGTGCGGACAAGATCGTAGCCTTGGTTTATCCGGACTTCGCCGCCATGGACGAGATGGGCATCCAACGTGCCGATTTGGACGCTATCATGGACGAGCACCGCAAGAAGGTGAACGAGCAACTCGCCGCCTACGAGCGCCTCTCCGCCATCATCATCCATCCGACAGAGTTCGAGAAGACTCCAAAGAAATCCATTAAGAGATATCTTTACGAAAATTAATGCATAAAGGTGGGCTTCACTAGGCCCACCTTTATTTCGAAATAGACATACTACGTGTGACGGGCATCCACTATTTTGTGGACGCTTCTAACTTTATTGTTCAATCATATAGACAAACAAAAAAAGACAATGCGTTATTACAAAGGAAATTACAATCAGATGTTGGAAAAATCCATCCGGGATAACTGGGATATGCCAGCACTGACAAATTACGTCACTGGGGAAACCTACTGTTACAAAGATCTGGCATCTGCCATCGCGGAGATTCACATCCTTTTCGAGGAGGTGGGCATCCGTCCGAACGACAAAATCGCGGTTGTGGGAAAGAACACGCCTGAGTGGGCGGTGGTCTTCCTTGCCACATTATCCTACGGAGCAATCATCGTCCCGATCTTGCAGAATTTCCCTGTGGACGATATCCACCACATCGTGAACCACTCCGAAGCGAAACTTCTCTTCGTCAGCGACAACCTGAAAGATCAGGTGCAGGAGGAGAACATCAAGCGGGTGAAGTGCATCTACTGCTACAACGAGAAGTATTGCCTCTACACGAGCTATAAAAAATCCGTTCCTCAAAAGATACAAGAGTTGAGGGAGATGCTGAAGGTGAAATATCCGAACGGTGTACAGAAAGAGGACATCAAATATGCGGAGAGAAAGAACGAAGACATATTCGCCATCAACTACACCTCCGGCACGACCGGTTTCAGCAAGGGTGTGGTACAGACCGTAGACAATATCGTCGGCAACATAGGCTTTGTCAAGGAGATGGGGCTGGCCAAACCAGGCAACAAGATCCTCACCTTCCTGCCGCTCGCCCATGCGTACGGATGCACATTGGACTTCCTTTCGCAGATCGTGAACGGTGGACATATCACCTTCCTCATCAAGCTTCCCGCCCCTAACGTGCTGATCAAGGCGTTCGACGCCATACGTCCGAGCGTGATCTTCACCGTCCCTTTGGTGGTGGAGAAGATCTACCGTTCCGTTGCTGAACCAATCCTGACGAAGCATGCGGCAGAGATGTCGGAAGAGCAGATGGAGCAAAACATCTATCCGAACGTGCGCAACAAACTGATCCAACTCTTCGGAGGAGAATTCAGCCAAGTCATCATCGGTGGCGCACCGCTCAACGCTGACATAGAGCAGGGACTCAAGAAACTGAAGTTCCCGTTCGCCGTGGGCTATGGCATGACGGAGTGCGCTCCTCTCATCAGCTTCATCAGCATGGAAAAGTTCATCGCCAAGTCGGTGGGCGTCGTTGTGCCTAACATGGAGGTGAAGATCGCCTCCTCAGACCCTGAAAAGATCGCGGGCGAAATCCTCGTCAAGGGTCAGAACGTCATGATGGGTTACTACAAGGACGAGGAGAACACCGCTAAGGTCATCGAAGCGGACGGCTGGATGCACACGGGCGACATCGGCACCTTAGACAAGGGCAACAACCTCTTCATCAAGGGTCGCTGCAAGACGATGATCTTAGGCCCTTCCGGACAGAACATCTATCCGGAGGCGTTGGAGGCCAAGCTGAACAATATGCCTTTCGTGTCGGAATGTTTGGTGATCAAGGGCGAAGAAAAACTCGTGGCCCTGGTTTATCCGGACTTCAATGCGATGGACGAGATCGGTATTGACCACAAAGAACTGGAAAATATCATGGAAGACAACCGAAAGAAATACAACAAGATGGTTGCCAACTACGAGCAGATCTCCGAGATACGTCTATATCCGAACGAGTTCGAGAAGACGCCGAAGAAGAACATCAAACGCTATCTTTATGAAAGTCAACAAGGTAAATAAAATATAATAACAATTACGAAGGCGGAACATTTGCATGATGTTCCGCTTTTTTTTTGCTTTTATCCCCCCTATTTTTTATCTTTGTTTTTATCGAATAACCAATCACTAACACGGTTAATTATGAAGAATGAAGGTAAAGTATATGATTGCATTAAGGAAATAGCAGACAAGCAATACGAAAAGAAGGAGAAGATAATTCGTGCCGACGTTTCGTACATCCTGAAGATTCGACAGGGTGTGGATTACGTGGATGGCTCCGATATGAGCCGCCTGATTTACAATGCCTACGAGGCACTGGGCAAACCCGAGTCGATCCGATGGGCGATCGTAAGCAATGACGGAAGCATGAGCATCGTGGAGCAATACGCGTTGGAGGCGCACTTGGAGAGTGACCAAACGGACGCCGCCCTCTCTCTCGTGGAGAAACATCTGCGGGAGACCCAAGACCTACTCTCCGACGCCAAGCAAGAGATCAAAGATGTGCTGACGATCGAACTGAGCAAGGACCTGGTAGCCCTGCACAAGTGGTTGGAAGGCACGAAGGGCATCAACGAGGTGAAAGCCAAGAGCCTCGCCCTCATGCAAAACTACGGCAAGATGGTGGACACCTACACGGTGGCGGAGAAGAGCGTGCGGAACGACATACATGACTTCGTCGAACTACGCTCATCCGTTAACGAGACCTTCCTGCGATACGCGAACGCCTTGGTGGACATCTTCGGGGACTCCATCAAAGTGGTGGCGCCCCAGCTCTTCGACTTCGAGCAGGTGCGCTACCTGGACGTCTCCGCCATGCAGAACCGCAAGCGACTGGAATTCGACAAACTGGACGAGAACTGCACATTGCTCTTAGGAGAAATAGCCTCCCACTACAACCAGACGGTCGCGCAAATGCCTAAATGGCTGACGGTAAGCAACAAGGTGGGCGGAAAAGTGGGCATCTACGGCTCACTCGCTGTGGGCGCCATCTCCTACCTGAACCACTGGCTCAACGCACAGGAGAAGACGGTGCAGATGCGCAACGAATATGTACAATTCGAGAACGGCGTGAAGAAGGACCGCCAACAGATCAGTGGAGACGTGATGAGGCTCGCCACCATCCACAAGGTGCTGAACGACCTCTATATTCCTCGGGCCTCCCTCTTCGTCAGACGAGGGGACGAGGTGCTCTCCGATAGACTACAACATCTCTTCGACAGCGTCTACACGGGCGAAGCGAAACCGCTGAAAGAGGAGCGCGACCGACTGCTGGAGCGTGCGAGGGAACTGGAGAGAAGCATCAGCGACCACAGCGAAAACATATCTTTGTTCGACACACAACTCGTCGAAATGAAGGGCATGCTGGATGCCCAAAAATCCAAATACGAAGAGGCGCTGAGCCGCAAGCCGGAAGCGCCGGGACTCCTCTCCAAGCTGCTCACCTTCGGCGTCGCACAACGCAAATACGGCAGACGGTTGCTGGAGTGGGACGAGCAGGATGGGCAGTTGGTCAACGCCTACCAAGACACCTTGATGGACGTGGAGGAAGGCACGGAAGACCGCAACACCCACAACGAGCAGCTGGCGACAGACAAGCAAGAGTACGAGGATTGCAAGAAACGCATCGCAGAGCTCAACCATCTTATCGCAGAGAAACTACAACGTTCTCCGCAGCAGAAGTCGGAGGCGCTAAAATATCTGAAGGGACTACTATCGTTGCTCCACTCAGGGAAATCCGTGATAGAGAGCAAACTGGACGACAGCCTGCTGAACGTCTATGTTCCGCCTACATTGGAGGAGAGTGTTCAGCTACCGTCCGACATTGAGCAGAACCTGAAGCACTTTGTAGAGGAGGTCTGCGACGAAATCAAAAAGAACGGCGGAGAGGTGAAGGACTCTATCCTCCGTGAGTTCGGTCTCGCCGGGGAGAACGCAGTGGCGGAGAACGAGCAATCCATAGGCACCGCCGTAGACAAAGCCACTGAGTTGCTGAAGAACTGGAGTTACCTGCAGACTGAGCAAATGAAGGCGCAACTGACCGACGCCGTCTACCACGAGGAGATGAAACGGATGAAGGAGTCCTTCCAATCCACCCTGTCGGATATCGACCAAAAGAACAAAGTCCTCGTGGAAGTGCTGAAAAGAGCCAATACGACGACCGACAAGGAAGAGTTGCGCAAGGCGTTGAGCGAGTTGGCGGAGATTCCTGCGGATCGGTTGACGGAGGCAGATTTCGAGGATATATTATCAGGGAAAAAGAGCATAGAGATATAACATGTCCAACGAAAGAAGAGCCCAGACGAGGGAGAAGTTCGGCTTCGATTCCGACAAGGAGATCGAGAAGCTGAAACGTACGAAGATGACGGCGGAGCATGCACGACGCAAGAAGATGGAGCGTCGGCAACGCATCGAGCAGGACAAACTCTATCAGATCCTGATCAGCAAAGCCATCGGGTTTGACATCCTCGATGCGGTTCTGAGCTTCATCGAAGGGTTCGGAGACATCTTCTCGGGGTTAATCGGACTGGCATATATCTACCTCAGCCTTGTTGTCGTCAGGTCCATTCGTCTGACGGCCGCGGTCTTTTGCGTCGCGGCGGTCGACCTACTCATCGGATTGATTCCCATACCGGGGACGTTGGTGGACGTGGTCTTCTGCGGCAACTACATCAACCGCACGATGATCAAAGGATTTGTGGAGGATGACGCGGAGACAAAGCGCAGGGTGAACCTGATCGCCTCAGCGGGCTTCCTCGTCGTCTTCGGACTGGCTTGGCTGGTCAAGACTTTGCTGGGGAATATCATTGGATGAAAATGGAGAATGATGGGTTAAGAGCGACAGGAGTCACCTTCCATTCTAAATTTTTAATTCTTAATTCTTAATTCGAAAGGGACAACCTGCCCTAAAAATCACTATCTTTGGGGGATTTTTCACGAGAGTAACAATAACAGATATAGATTATGTCAGAATTAAACATTGATTGGGCGAATCTTAAGTTCGGTTACATGCCGACGGATTACAATGTGCGCTGTTATTTCAGAAACGGCGCATGGGGAGAGATAGAAGTAAGTTCGGAAGAGAACATCAACATCCACATGGCGGCTACATGCCTCCACTACGGTCAAGAAGCTTTCGAGGGATTGAAGGCTTACCGTTGCAAGGATGGCAAGATCCGCATCTTCCGTATGGAAGCCAATGCGGAGCGTTTGCAGTCGACCTGCCGAGGCATCCTGATGCCGGAGTTGTCAACAGAGAAATTCTGCGAGATGGTGAAGAAAGTCGTGAAGTTGAACGAGCGTTTCATCCCTCCATACGAGAGCGGCGCATCCCTCTATATCCGTCCGTTGTTGATCGGAACAGGCGCACAAGTGGGTGTTCATCCAGCCAATGAATACCTCTTCGTCATATTCGTGACACCAGTAGGACCATACTTCAAGGGTGGATTCTTCGCCAACCCATACGTAGTCATCCGCGAGTACGACCGTTCGGCTCCTCTCGGAACGGGTATCTACAAGGTGGGTGGCAACTACGCCGCCAGCCTCTTGGCCAACAAGAAGGCCCACGACTTGGGTTACGCTTGCGAGTTCTATTTGGACGCTAAGGAGAAGAAATACATCGACGAGGCGGGTGCCGCTAACTTCTTCGGTATCAAGAACAATACTTACATCACGCCGAAGTCCACATCCATCCTCCCTTCCATCACGAACAAGAGTTTGATGCAGTTGGCTGAGGACCTTGGTTTGAAGGTGGAGAGACGTCAGATTCCTATCGAGGAGTTGGAGACGATGGAAGAGGCCGGCGCATGCGGTACAGCCGCTGTGATTAGCCCGATCTCTAAGATCGATGATTTGGAGATGAACAAGTCATACGTGATCTCCAAGGACGGCAAGCCAGGCCCTATCAGCAAGAAGTTGTATGATAAGCTCCGTGGCATCCAGTACGGCGAGGAGCCAGATGTACACGGCTGGGTGACGGTTTTGGACTAATCGTTTGATTATCAACTAATACAAAAGGCGCTTGCGGTCTCGTAAGCGCCTTTTTCAGATTATCAACCTAAAATGATGAACCAGATGAATCAGGAAAAAGAAAAACGATCAGACAGATTACCCATAGCCACCTATGTGATCCTTGGGTTGCTTGCTGTATATGCTTCTTGGGAGTATATATCGTCTAGTGGGCAAGTGTATATGTTGTTCCTAATTGCGCTTTCCTACATCCTGATGATATTCAAAAAGAGGGGTGGTCTAATCCTGTTTTTTATTGCAATGGGCTTCCTTACGCTTGGATTAATAATCTCCAACATCATCCATATGTTTAATTCGACTTCAGGACCTGTCGAGAACCTACTGGACCTTTTGTTACAAGACATTTTGCTGGCAATCGCCTTGGTCATAAAGAAGAACGGGGTCTCCGCTTTCCGCATGATATGGGATGGGAAGAAAATTGATTTAGAGCTGAAATAAAACCTCCCTAAGGAGTCTGTCGGCTACCCAACAGATAGGCGGCTGACGATAAGGCCATGCACCTAAAACAAAAGGCGGAAGCGCAAATCGTTTCCGCCTTTATTATTTTTCATATCCTCATTTATAAGGATACGGGGCAAATCCTTCTCCATAAAAAAGAGACAACGGATCTTTTTGTATAAATTTACACTCTATTTCGACAATGACAAAAACTAACTCGACGTATGATCGCACCACGGATTGCCATCGTAGACTATAACATCTTGACTTGCATTGGATTACAACAATTGCTGAGTGATTTGCTGCCAATGGTCGAGACCGTGGTATACAACTCCTTGAAAGATTTGGAAGAGGAGAACGATTGTCAATTCGCCCACTTCTTTGTCTCATCGCGCATCTACTTCGAGAACGTCCAATTCTTCCGCGAACGTCAGCGAAAGACGATCGTATTGGTGAATGGAGACCTGCACATCAACGATGTGTACACGCTCAACGTCTGCCAGAGCGAGAAGGCGATCGTCCTTGCCATCATGGGGCTCTACAGCAAGGGGCACGGACACGCGATATCCGAACACATCCCCAAGCAAGGTGGCAACGAGCAACTGCTTTCCACCCGAGAAACGGAGGTGGCCGTCCTACTATGCAAGGGTTTCATCAATAAAGAGATCGCCGCACAGCTGGAGTTGGCGGTGACCACCGTCATCACCCACCGGAAAAACATCATGGAAAAATTACATGCGCGCTCCCTGGCCGACGTGATCGTCTACTGCGTGCTGAACGGGGTCGTCAACGTCGAAGACCTGTAGAAAACACCTTTCCCCTATGCTATCCTCACAAATGAGGACACCCAATCCTCACAAATGAGGAAGGAACATCTCATGCCACAGATGTAATTTTGTGGCTGAATACTTTTTATTTATTATCCGAAAACAAAGAGATCCAAGCATGTTCCTAGGTGACGACGAACGGAAAGGTGAGAGAGGCAACCGGCCTCTTGTGTGGTATATGCGCCAAGCCGGCAGAGTGTTGCCTAATTACATGAAACTAAGGGAAAAGTACTCGTTCGAGGAGTTGATGCACAACCCTAAGTTGGCGGCGGATGTGACCCTATTGCCGGTCTCCGATTTAGGTGTGGATGCCGCCATCGTCTTCAGCGATATCCTGTCCGTGCCCACCGCCTTGGGGATGGACCTCGAATGGACCGACCACGGACCTCGCTTCAAGAAGCCTCTCTGTGAAGAGAAGGATCCCCACACAATCCTCCGTCCCGACCCTAGCAAGCTTTCGCACGTATACGAAGCTTTGGACATCGTGAAAGAACGGTCACAGGTGCCCACGATTGGCTTTTGTGGCGCCCCGCTGACCACCTTGTGCTATATGCTACAGGGCATGAGCGGAAGGCAAGAGTTCCCGGACGCGAGGAAATTCTTTTACGAGAGGCCCCAAGAGACCCGCTATTGCATAGACCTCCTGACCGAATTCAGCATAGAGCATGCGTTGAGGCAGATTGACCATGGCATCGACGCTTTCCAACTATTCGACACCCATGCGGGGGTGATCCCGCAAACACTATACGAGGAGTTGTTCCTGCCTGCGGTGAAGCGATTCGCCACGGCCGTCAGAAAACGCAACATCCCCTTCATCTATTTTCCCAAAGGCATAGGTGCGGGGCTCTCCCTCATGACGCCCGACGTGTGCGACTACGTGAGCGTGGATTGGCAGACGCCTCTCTCCACGGCTCGGAGGCTGGTGCACCCAGAGGTCGGATTACAAGGGAACATAGACCCATACCTGTTGCTGACCACCCAGGAGAGAATCGTCGGCGCGATGAAATCCATCTACGTGCCATTCTTCAAAGAACACCGTGGCAGGTGGATCCTCAACTTGGGACATGGCGTATTGGCGAACACGCCTTTCGATAACCTTCGGTTCCTGACGGAATGGATAAAAGATGAAGACAACTGGAAATGAATAGCGCAAATTACATGAACAATAATAAGTTGAGAGTAGTAGCACGATCATCTCGGTTATCTCTTCTGCAGGTGGAAGAGCTCTTCTCTCTTATGGACCACATGGACTACGACCTTGTCGCCCTCGAATCATACGGAGACAAGCACAAGGAGCAATCCCTCACGGGAGGCATCCCCGCAGATTTCTTCACCAGGGAACTGGATGCGGCCATATTGGATGGACGAGCCGACGTGGCGATCCACTCCGCTAAGGACCTGCCTTTCCCTCTCCCGAAAGGGTTGGAGATCTATGCCCTAACCAGCGCCTTTGACAAAACGGACTCACTGGTCAGCAAGGGCAATTTGCCATTGAACCAACTGCCTGCGGGGGCAAGAATAGCCACCAGCTCCGCCATGCGCAAAAAAGAGTTGGTGAGGTTGCGGGAAGACCTGCAGGTTGTGGATGTGCGCGGCACGATAGAGGAACGGATCGCCCAGCTGGATAGGAGTGACTTCGAGGGACTGATCGTCGCCTCCTGCGCCCTGCACCGCCTAGGCCTAAGCGATAGAATCGCGGAGCCTCTCCCTTTCGAGACGCATCCCTTACAAGGACATATCGCCATCGTGGGGAGATGTGGGGACGAAAAAAGCAGACGGCTGTTCGCATCCGATAAGCTACACTGCGCAGGTAAAGGCTTGACCCATGCCTATTATATCGACGGGGAACAGATCCCCGAGCAGGTGCTCAAGATACAGGAGATGGGGCTAGATCCACAAACGAACATCCAACTCATCTGCCACTTGGGGAAAGACAATGAGAGGTGTTTTCAATTCAATCTAGCGGAACTACAATACACCAAAATACTTTCCTCCTCCCCTATTTTAATGCTTGTCGAAGAGAGCTCCAGAGAAAACGGGCACCCAAGAAAAGTGCTCGTCACGGGTACTACGACGCAATGGGCGGAGGGACGCGGAACCATCACGCACACCCCACTCATCCGAACGGAGGCCATCCCTTTCGGCGAATCCTTCCACTTACAGGGCACCCCACCCTATGACTACATCCTATTCACCAGCCGGAACGGTGTGAGATACTTCACGGATCAACTGAGCGCATCCGAACGTTCGCTACTGAAAGATGTCCAACTGATCAGCGTCGGTGGAGCCACCACCCAATCCTTAAACGCATTGGGACTATCACCCGTCTACGAATCAGAGACGACATCGGCGAAAGGCATCATAGCCTATTTCAAACGCAACGGTATCACCGGGAAGCGCATCCTCATGCCTCGCTCCGCCATCGGCATCCCAGCCCTTCCGCAGGAATTGAGACAGATGGGCAACGAAGTGACCGATTTGTCTGTTTACAAGACCGTGACGGACGAGAAAGCCCCCATGGTGGAGGATTTGTCGGTGTACGATGAAATATTGTTTTCCTCTCCGTCAGGGGTGAGGGCCTTCGTCTCCCGCTACGGAAAGCTACCCAGCGATATTCCGCTGACAGGCAAAGGAGAGACAACGATGAAAGAAATATCAGATTCACTATTATAATTGTCACATTATTATGAAACGATTCAGACCCTTAAGGATTTCACAGATTGTCCGTGACCAACACGCAGATGTTCCATCGATTGGTCCGGAATCATTCATATACCCTTATTTCGTGATGGATGGATGTGGTGTGAAAGAGGAGATCTCCACCATGGAGGGCGTCTTCCGCTTCTCCATCGACACACTACTCACCGACATAGCAGAGTTACTCTCCTTCGGAATCAACAAAGTATTACTGTTCGGTGTCATTCCACAAGAAGAAAAAGACGAGCGAGGTTCCGCAGCCTACAAGTCTGACAATATCATCAGCAGGGCGGTAAAGGCGATCAAGGCGAAGTTCCCGCAGGTGATCGTCTTCACAGACGTCTGTCTATGCGAATATACCTCGCACGGGCATTGCGGACTCCTTTGCGACTGCGACGTCGACAATGACAGCACGCTACCATTGCTCGCCGAGATGGCCTATCAGCATGCCTTGGCGGGGGCCGATTTCGTGGCGCCTTCCGCCATGATGGACGGACAAGTGGAGGCTATCCGCCAACGGTTGGACAAGGAGGGATTGACACGGACAAAGGTCCTGGCATACTCCGCCAAGTACGCGTCATCGTATTACGGTCCTTTCAGGGACGCGGCGGACAGCGCCCCCTCTTTTGGCGACAGGAAAACCTACCAGATGGATTTCCGCACAAAGGACCAAGGCTTGGAGGAAATCGCTGCGGATATTGCGGAGGGTGCCGATTGGATCATGGTCAAGCCAGCCCTCGCATACCTGGACATCGTCTGCCGCGCGCATCAGATGTACCCGGAATATCCGATGGTCACCTATCAGGTATCGGGCGAATACTCCATGCTGAAGAATGGCGCCAAGCAGGGATATTTCGACGAGAAGAAGATATTCTTCGAAAGCCTGGTCGCCATGAGACGTGCCGGGGCGGATTATATCATATCCTATTACGCGAAAGATTTTTTCAAACAATGACCTGATGCCAGCTTTAGAGAACGAAAGATGATTGAGAGTCGAGTAATAAACAACAAAGAGCATAACCTGCAGGAACGCGAGAAACTGATCGCGGACCTTGCCGTCAACAAGAACATCCCGCACGTCCTGTTGGCCACGTGCAACCGTACGGAGCTGTACTGGGGCGACGGAGAGGTGCCCCTGGAGATGGCCGAGCACCTGTTTCGCGTCGCCTCCGGACTGGAGTCTGCGATCGTGGGGGAACGTGCCATCCAAGGGCAAATCAAACTGGCTTATCAGGAGGCGATGGAGCAGTATAACCTATCCGCCGGCCTCAACAAGGTGTTCCAGTACGCCATGCACACCGGGAAACGGGTACGGACAGAGACCCGCATCTCCGAAGGCGCGGTTTCCCACAGCCAAGTCGCAGTAGACGTTCTCGCCCAACACAATATTGATTTCCAGACAAGTAGGATCAAGGTGGTCGGTATAAACAAATTGAACGAGGATATCCTGAAATTCCTCTCCGCCAAGGAGGCGAAGAATGTCGTTGTGGTCAACCGTCACCAAGAGAAGGCTTTGCCTGTGGCGGGTAATTACGGGTACAAGGCGGTGGCACTCACTTCCCTCAGAACGTTGTTGGAGGAAACGGATGTGCTGATCAGTGCCACTTCCGCCCCCCATACCATTTTCTCCAAAGAGGATTTCCCGGCAGGACGGGAGATATTGGTCGTAGACCTGGCGTTCCCTAGGGATGTGGACGAGTCGGTGGGAGAACTGCCCGGCATCTTCCTCTACAACATTGAAGACATCGAAAGGATCGCCAATCAAAACATCAAGTTGCGTCACGAGGAGATTGGGAAGGCGGATGTCATCATCCACGAAGAACTTGATAAGTTCATGAAGTGGCAAGACCTATCGCTCAATAAAACCACTCAAACAAAATAGCAGACCATGGAAAGAGAAAGATCAAAAAAGGCCTTTGAGGAGGCTGTCCAATATATCGCGGGAGGGGTGAACAGCCCTGTCAGAGCGTTGAAGGCGGTGGGAGAAACGCCCCTGTTCATCGACCATGCGGTGGATAATAAGATATACGACATCGACGGCAACGCCTATACGGACTATTGCCTGTCATGGGGTGTCTTCCTGTTGGGTCATGCGCATCCTTCGGTCAACCAAGCCGTGCACGAGGCCGTCGAGCGGGGTTCCAGCTACGGTATCCCCTCCCTGCCGGAGACGGAGTTGGCCAAACTGGTGCGGAAATGTTTCCCTTCGATGCAACGAATGCGCTTCGTCAATTCGGGCACGGAGGCCACGATGAGCGCAATCCGCCTGGCAAGGGGATACACCAACCGGAAATACATCGTCAAGTTCGAGGGGAACTACCACGGGCATGCGGATCATCTGCTCGTCAGCGCGGGATCCGGCGTCGCGCGGCTGGGAAACGCCTCCTCCGCCGGGGTGCCCCGTGAATTCGTGTCGCAGACATTAGTGGCTCCCTACAACGATACGGAGGCCGTGAAAAAGATATTTGAGGAATACGGACAAGAGATTGCCGCCGTCATACTAGAACCTGTGGCCGCCAATATGGGTGTGGTGCTTCCTGACAATAACTTCCTCCCTTTCCTGAGGGAGATCACTTCGGCGTACCAATCTCTGCTGATCTTCGACGAGGTCATTACGGGCTTCCGCCTCTCCTCCGGTGGGGCGCAGAAATGGTTTGGCATTGAGCCGGACTTGACAACCTTAGGGAAGATCGTCGGGGGTGGATTCCCCGCCGCAGTCTTTGGCGGACGCGCGGAGATCATGGAGATGCTCGCCCCAAACGGTCCTGTCTACCAGGCGGGTACCCTCAGCGGCAACCCTGTCGCCATGAGCGCAGGTATCGCGACACTCACGCAACTGATGCGGGAGGGCTTTTACGAAGAGCTGAACGGCAGGGTCGACGCGTTCGACAAGGAGTTGAGGAGAGTCGCCAAGGAGAAGAACATGGTGCTGAACCGTGTCGGTCCCATGTTCACATTGTTCTTCACCCAAGGCGAGGTGCGGAACTTCTCGGACGTCAACCGCACGGACCAGCAACGCTTCGCGGCGTTCTTCCGTTATATGCTGCGCCACGGCGTATACGTCTCCCCATCCCAGTTTGAGAGCAATTTCATCTCCATAAAACACACGAAGGAGGACTTGGAACGATTCGTCGAACTCGTGCGCGACTTCAACGATTGATTCCCCATAGACAATGACTCAGATGGATTTGTTGGAAAAGTATAACGTATCCGTGCCGAGGTACACGAGCTACCCTCCCGCCAATTATTTCCATTCGGTGGAGGAGAGTGCTTATATCGAGGCCGTGAAGGAATCGAACAGGATAGGCAGGCGTAATCTATCCTTCTACCTGCATATCCCCTTCTGCAGAAGGTTGTGCCACTATTGCGGGTGCAACTCCTACATCATGCCGGACCAAGGCACTGTGGACCAATACGTCAAGGCGCTGCACCTGGAGATCGAGCGAATCGCTTCCCTGCTGGACAGGAACCGCCCAGTGAGCCAAATACACTACGGCGGAGGCACCCCCACCTCCCTGCCTATCCCGATCCTCCACGAACTGAACGACCATATCCTCTCCCTCTTCCCTTGCATCGAAGGGAAGGAGATCTCCATCGAATGTCATCCGGGCTACCTCACACACGCAGATTGGGAAGCCTTGACGAAGGGGCACTTCAACCGCTTTAGCATAGGCATACAGGACTTTGACGAAAAGGTTCTATCGTGCGTCGGACGCCAGCCTGCCGCACTGCCACTACAGGAGATCATGGAGATCCTACGGGGGGCAGGCGCCTCCATCAACATGGACTTCCTCTACGGCTTGCCCTATCAGACCCCGGAATCTTTCATGGAGAGCATAGAGAAAGCCATCGCTCTGCGTCCAGACCGGCTGGTCACGTTCGGCTACGGGCATGTCCCTTGGGTCTTCAAACGCCAGCTCATTCTGGAGAAGCATGGCCTGCCAAGCGGGGAAGTGAAGAAACGCATGTATGAGCAAGCCGCAGAAAGGCTTCGTGAGGCGGGTTATAAAAGCATCGGGCTAGACCACTTTGTCCTGCCTTCGGACGAGCTCCACGTGGCATACGAGGAAGGCCTGCTACACCGCAACTTCCAAGGTTATTGCACCCTGCGGACAACAGGGCAGGTCTATGCCTTAGGCGTGACGGGCATCAGCCAATTGGACGGCAGCTATGCTCAAAACACCAAGGACATCAGCGAATACATCCACGCTGTGGAGGCGGGCGAACTACCCATCCGGAAAGGCTATTTCCTGACAGCGGAGGAGAGGATCGTCCGAGAGGTGATCGAACGACTGATGTGCAACTACCGGATCTCCTGGGAGGAATTGTCCGAGACCTTAGCCATCCCCGTCCCGGAGATACAAAAAGCCATCCGATACGACGAGTCGGTGCTGGACGAGATGGCGGCGGACGGTATCCTCCGAAGGGAGAATGAGGGGATCGTCATGACCGAGGCGGGTCACCCGTTCGTGCGGAACGTGGCGGCGGCGTTCGACCCCCTGATGCAGGCAACAACGAAACAATTTTCAAAACCCATATAGTATGACGAATCATGATATCGTAATCATTGGTGCAGGCATAACCGGGCTGACGTGCGCTTTCCAACTCGCAAGGAAAGGCAAGGACGTGATGGTACTGGAATGCATGGATAGAATAGGCGGACAGATCAAGACATGGAGCGATGCGGGCTTCACGTTCGAAAGCGGTCCGAACACGGGTGTCGTGAAGCACTATGAGGTGGTGGAGCTCTTCGACCAGCTATCGGAGCGGTGCCAGATGGAGACTGCGCTGGAGTCAAGCAAGAGACGCCTGATATGGAAGAAGGATCGCTTCCACGCATTGCCTTCCGGTCTGGTCAGCGCCTTGCGCACACCATTGTTCACCTGGAAGGATAAATTCAGGATCTTAGGCGAGCCATGGCGGGCGAAGGGGACAGACCCCAACGAGTCGGTGGGTTCCTTGGCTGAACGTAGGCTGGGCAAATCCTATGTAGACTACGCCGTTGATCCGTTTCTCTCCGGTGTCTATGCGGGTGACCCATACAAGCTGCCCGTACGTCTGGCATTGCCCCGCCTCTATGCCTTGGAGCAACAATATGGCTCCTTCATCCGGGGCAGTATCGCCAAAGCTAAAATGCCTAAGACGGAGCAACAGAAACGGGTCAGCCGCAAGGTGTTCTCCTCCAAGGGTGGCTTCTCCAACCTTGTCGAGGCGATCGCGGAGGCTATCGGAAGCGAGAACATCACCACTTCCGCCATGAATATATCCATAACACCTGACAACGAGGGAGGGTGGAATATCCAATACGAAAAAGGAGGAGAGAGCCTCCAATTGCACGCCGACCATGTGGTGACCACCTGTGGCGCCTATGCGCTTCCGCAGCTTTTGCCCTTCGTCAGCGAGACGCAGATGCGCGCCATCAGCAACCTCTACTACGCACCGGTCATTCAGGTGGGCGTCGGAATAGCGGATTGCCAAGGCAACGAATGGAAGGCCTTCGGAGGATTAGTCCCTTCCTGCGAGAAGAAGAATCTGCTCGGCATACTTTTCCCTTCCGCCTGCTTCCAAGGGCGCGCGCCACAAGGCGGTGCGACCTTCTCCTACTTCATCGGAGGCTCCCGCCATCCCGATTACTTGCAGAAGAGCGATGAGGAGCTGACCCAATGGGTGAATCAATCCCTCAGCGAAATGCTTCAATACCCGAAGGAGAAACGGGCGGACAAGGTGCGGATCTTCCGCCACGAGCGGGCCATTCCGCAATACGAGGCGTCGTCGGACAACCGATTGCAGGCGATCGCCCAACTGGAGGAGCGGTATCCCTCCCTGACGATCGCAGGAAACCTGCGGGACGGCATAGGCATAGGGGATAGGATCAAACAGGCTTTCGATGTGGCGAGGAAAATCCTAGGCGAGCCGCACGAATAAACAAAAAAGGCAGAAACGATTCACGCTTCTGCCTTCTCTTTTTCTATCGACAAACGATAGGGCATCACACCCTACTTCGCCTTCTTCGTAGTGCTCTTGGCACTTGTGGTCTTCTTTGCCGTGCTCTTCTTCGCGGTGCTCTTTTTCTCCGCTGTGTCCGCACTCTTGGCGGCAGTGCTCTTGGCGGCCGCCCTCGACCTTCTAGCAGGCTTCTTCTCGCCCTGCTCCTCGATGAGCTTCTTGCACTCCTCCACGGTCAGATCCGCAGGGACAGCGCTCTTAGGAATCTTGTAGTTCGCCCCGTTGTAGGCGATGTATGGTCCGAAACGGCCGTTGCATATCTCGATGCCCTCTGCCTCGAACACCTTGATGAACTTATTACGTTCCTGTTCCCTCTTCTCCTCGATGAGCTCGATGGCGCGCTCCGGCGTGATCTCCAACGGATCATCCGTCTTCTTCAGGGAGACATACTTGCCGTCGTGCTTCACGTAGGCGCCGAAGCGTCCCACGCCCACACTCATCACCTTCCCCTCGTACTCGCCCAAGTCGCGCGGCAGCTTGAAGAGCTCCAGCGCCTCCTCCAGCGTGATGGTCTCGATGGACTGGTTTTTCCTGAGGGAAGCGAAACGAGGCTTCTCCTCATCCTCCGCCGTACCGATCTGCACGATTGGTCCGAAACGGCCGATCTTAGCCGACACCGGTTTGCCGGAGACAGGGTCGTCGCCCAAGATGCGTTCGCCCACCTTGTGTTCCGACATCTTACCGGAATTCTCCACCATCGGGTGGAAATGTTTATAGAACTTATCGATCGTCGTTGTCCATTGAGCGCTTCCCTCCGCCACGTCGTCGAACTCCTTCTCCACGTTCGCGGTGAAGTTATACTCCATGATGTCAGGGAAATACTCGATGAGGAAATCGTTCACCACGATTCCCGTGTCTGTCGGGAAGAGCTTGGAGCGTTCGGTGCCATACACCTCCGTCTCGGTCTTCTCCGTTATCTTTCCGCCTTGCAGCGTGATGGTCTCATACGACCTGGACTCACCCTCCTTGTCACCCTTCTCCACGTAGCCTCTGGCTTGGATGGTGGAGATGGTCGGCGCATAGGTGGAAGGACGTCCGATGCCCAACTCCTCAAGCTTACGCACGAGGCTCGCCTCCGTGTAGCGTGGCGGGCGTTGGGAGAAACGTTCCACAGCCTTGGCCGACTGGCATTTCAGCGATGTGCCCTTCTTCAGGTCAGGCAGCAAAGCGCCCTCGGTCTGGTCCGTGTCGTCGTCCGACGACTCCATGTAGACTTTCAGGAATCCATCGAATTTCAGCACCTCACCCTCGGCGACGAAACGTAGCTTCTCGCCTGAGATGTTCACCGTCACGATGGTGCGCTCCAGCTCGGCGTCCGCCATTTGGGAGGCGATGGTACGCTTCCAGATGAGCTCGTAGAGTCTCTTCTCCTGTGCATTACCCTCGATGGTGTGGTGGCTGATATAAGTAGGACGGATGGCCTCGTGCGCCTCCTGGGCACCCTTGGTCTTCGTCTGGTATTGTCTGATCTTCACGTACTTCTCGCCCGCCATGTTCTCGATCTCCTCCTTAGCGGTGTTGAGCGCCAGGCTAGATAGGTTGACGGAGTCGGTACGCATGTAGGTAATCTTTCCCGACTCGTAGAGGCGTTGCGCCACCATCATGGTCTGCGAAACGGAGAAGCCCAATTTCCTCGAAGCCTCCTGTTGGAGGGTGGAGGTGGTGAACGGCGGTGCCGGACACTTCTTGGCAGGCTTCTTTTCTATGTTCTCGATGACGAACTGGGCGTTCTGGCACCGTTGCAGGAAGGCCAGCGTCTCCTCCTTCGTCTTCAGTCGCTCGGACAACTCCGCGTTCAGCTGCGTCTGCTTTCCGTTCACGTCCATGACGGAGAAGACAGCCTGCACACGGAAGGAAGCCTCCGCTGAGAACTTCTGGATCTCACGCTCCCTATCCACGATCAGGCGCACGGTGACGGACTGCACACGTCCAGCCGAAAGAGCCGGTCTCACCTTGCGCCACAAGATTGGAGAGAGCTCAAAACCCACGATACGGTCAAGGACACGGCGTGCCTGCTGGGCGCAGACAAGGTTATCATCAATGTCCCTTGGCGTCTCGATGGCCTTCAGTATAGCCTCTTTGGTTATCTCATGGAAAACAATTCTCCTGGTATTTTCTTTCTTTAGGCCCAGCACTTGGAACAGATGCCAAGCGATGGCCTCTCCCTCGCGGTCCTCATCGGATGCGAGCCAGACAATCTCCGCCTCCTTTGCTTTCTTCTTCAACTCTGTCACTAACGCTTTCTTATCGGAAGGGATCTCGTAGTCTGGTTCGAAGTTATGTTCGATGTCTATGCCAATCCCCTTCTTCTTCAGGTCTCGGATATGACCGAAACTAGACAAGACAGAATAGTCTTTTCCCAAAAATTTCTCTATGGTTTTGGCCTTTGCAGGGGACTCGACAATAACTAAATTTTTCTGCATAATCATTCTGTGAATTTCGAAATCGGGTGCAAAGATAAAAATTAATTAGGATATGAAAAAATAGGTTTTCCGAACTTGCGCCTTCGTGGCATGAAAAACATGGGAGGAAGGCACTATGGGCTTGTTTGCCGCATGATACGTACGCTATTTACCATTTGACGATTTACTATTTACTATTTGTAATTAGCGTTGGCGGTAACACATGGGCGGAGCCCCGCACTGCCACGCCTTCCCATCGATGAAACGGGAAGGGGTTAATCATTCACGTATTTGCTGAAGTACGAGCACTTAGAGACGAAATTCTTGTAAGCATTCGTCCGTTTGTACCAACTCGTCAGCCGTCGGTAATTGTCGCCAGGTTTGCCATGGTTCTCGCCATCCACCTTTGCCATCGCAAAAACGATCTTCGCTTTCAATTCATTGTCCTGGAAGTTTTTCTGGTCAGCCATTTCAAAGAATTTCCTGTCCGTTTTGAAGCTATATTCTTCCGTAGCATAGGTATCCCAAAAACCGAACCCATATATGCGGTCTCTATAATACCCATGGGGACTGATGTTGAAGTAGAAATTACCCAGCAGAAAAGCAGCCTTCGCCCCCTTCTCACCATCTGTCTGCGCAGTCTTGTACAAGGCGTCGAGTTGCTTCAACAGTTTCACATAGGAGACCTTGTCCAGTTTCATCCTCTTGTCAATCAGCTCATTGGTGTAATCCGAGTGGAAATCATTCTGCTCTTCCGAGGAACTCCTATAGACGTGGTCTACATTATAGCAGAAGACGCTCTTCATTGACATATCCTCTGTCTTATAGAACGGGGCATATTCAAGCGCCTTAGGAATGTTCCCTTCATAAAGGTAGCTTCTGGAAAGTTCGCCCCGTGCGCTATCCGACGAATAGTTGTTGCTCTTCAGCAACCATTTCTCAAAGCCATTCAGGTTGTAGTTGGTTCCGAAGGCAATGGCCTTTTCCCACAACCCGCTGTCGAAACCTTTCAGGTATTCGAAGGAGAGCAGGTTCCGTTGCATCTCCATGTCATCACCCATACGTTCCGCCAACATCTTGCGCAAGAAAGGTTCTCCGAGGATATCCCCGCACTTCCCGTAGATGTTATTCGCCGCCTCCCTGGTCATCTTATCAACGTCATTAATCATCATGTAGGCGGAGAGCAAATCCTTGTTAGCCTTGAAGCAAGGGCGGTTGCTCTTCACCTTCGACAGATGCTGTCTCGCTTGGTCATTCATACCGTTGTAGGCAGACAAATGGGCGGCGCAGAGATGCCAAAAATCCTGACGGGAAGACTTTTGGAGCATGGATTCCGCCAAATGCAACGCATGTTCGAGATTAGCGTTTTTCAGTCCATCAGTGGAGTGTTCGTTGAGGGATAGGTCGGCGAGATAACCGCTCATCAGGACATCCACCATGTATGAATTGGGGGAGATGGCGGCGATCTTCTCCATCTCTTTCAACCCGTCGTTGAAGGAACCAAATCCTAACATGAAGTAGAGGCTGCATGCCTCCTTTTTAGGGAGAGATTCCACCCTTTTATAGAGAATCTCCCAAGCACCATCTCTCAAAGATTTATAAGCGACATATTTCAAGTCCTTGGAGTAGGTAAATACCTTGAGGAAATCTTTTGCATATTGGCTGTTCGCTTGCGTATGCTCGTCAATTTCTTCCCATGCCTCTTCTGCCTTTTTGTATTTGAGCATCGCGCCCGCCTTTTGGCTTAACGCATAATAGTAGATCTCCGGCTTATAATTCAGCGGTTCCACATACTTGTTGAAGTATCGTACCGCAGCCTCGTATTGCCCGTTATAATGTGCGAAACGAACGATTTGGTAACCATACCGGAGTTTCAACTCCTTGTCCTTCTGCCTACCATAAGCCTCAATCATATTGTTCATGACTGTTGTGTAGTCCAAGCTCATGATGTTTGCTTTCCTTTCTTCGTACCCCCACCTTGTCTCGTACGGATATTGCCAGAGGGAATAAGTGTCCACATCATTTGTCCAGCCCATGTAAGGCTCCAGATACTTCGCGAAAGAGATGTAGTTTAAGGCGGCACACCATTTTTTACAAAAGGCCTTGTCTGCGAACTTCAGCTGGGGATCATTGCATGACCCATCAACCAGCAAAGAGTCTATCGTCTGTTGTGATACCTTGTTGACCAAATAATAAGCCTGGTCCGCATTTATTTTCAGGTATTTCGCCCACTCCTCCATATTCCCGGCATTGGGCCATTCCTTGTAGCAACCGAAACAAAAATGGTCGTAGAAACGTTGGAAATCCCTGCATTCCCCGCTCTCAATAAGATAATCGAAGTCGTCATCATAGGGTACAGCTTCGCAGAAAAGGTCGTTGGAGGATCTTACGGATTCAATCTCTATATTCGCGCAAGGGAAGAGATTCGTCGCCCAACCAAGGGCAAAAATTGTTATAAGGAAGTATCGTCTCATATCAACTTCATTTTAAATCATCGACAGAATATCTTTTCAAAAAACCTTTGCTCAGGTGGAAATATACGATGGTATAATCCTTTCCGAGCTTTTCGTCCAAATATTGGATGGCGCTCCGCACGAGCGTAGGCGTAATCTCTTCAATCTCGATGGTGAACCCCTCGTTGATGTAGAGCCCGTTGAGGAAGCAATCCTCCAGCACCTCATACTTATTCTCACCAATCTTCTTGAACCTTATATCTCCCATGTCATTGCTTGACAGGCCATTCACTAACTTCACTTTCCCCTCATGATTGGAGACGATGCCCCATGAGTAGATCGGAAGTGCATAGTCGAGCGGAAGCGGGTATTTCTTCAGGTCATTGGTGTAGCTTTTCAATAGGTCGATGTCCAGGATAGAGTTGGAGTCCGACCCGTCGTTGACCCCACTCGTGGCATAACACATGAGGTATCCCTTGTCGGCAGGAGGAACGCCCATCGTCTCCCTATCCTTGATCTGATGCAGGCGGATGGTGCTGGTGATCTTCACACCCGGCAAATAATCCTTCATAAGGGAAAGGAAGGTGAAATAGTTCTCCTTGGTGGTTTGGGTCCAATCGCAGTCGAACTGGATCTCCCTATAAAAGGGCGACTGCGGATCGTCTTCCGGATCGGGCTGCTCGGCACACGGGCCCAAACTGTATTCTTTGTCCTGTTCTGTACAATAAAAGGGGCCACCCACGTGGAAAGAGACTTGATTAATCAGGGAGGTGATTGATCCGACCAAAGACTGGATCCCATGCTCTTCTATCTCCTCAAAGACTTCATTCGTTATGAATATGACGGGTATGAAACGCACTGAATCCTGATGCAGCGGATTCTGCTTGATCGGTTTTATGAAATTGACGGGGTATACGAGGTCGCCTTTCTTCACGACGTCGAAATAGTGCAAATAAACCTTTTCACAACCGAGTTCCTTCGTGTACGACCGAACTTCCTCATCCACCTGATAGGAGGATTTCCAATGATAAAAATTAATCTTGTGCCGCAATCCCCCCTTTTGGCAAGAGAGGCATCCCATTAGCGCAAATGCCGCAAGCAATATTGCCGATATATGTCTACACATGTTATGATAAATTATTTTCGAAAGAATATCTAACAAACAAATATACGAAGTAAATCGTAAATAGTTAAATAGTAAGTGAACAAATAGCTAAATAGAAAATCATAGTAAATGTTTAAATCGTAAATTGTAAATAGTTAAATAGTAAATGAACAAGCGCTTAAACAACCCCACCATGCCCTTCTACCTGACCAACACGTTGCAAATCTTCGGCTGGCTGATGTAACGAACCCGCCTGATGTACCGAATCATCAGCGCATTGCATTTCACGTCAAGGACCTCCCCCTTTTTCTTGTGGTTGAACTTCGAGATGCTCATCACATAACTGCTGGTCACCACCTTGTAGACCTTTTTCATGTCGAATTTCTTCCCATCCATGTGTTTCAGGGTGAGGCGCTCGATTTGGGAAGGGTCTTTCGGGTTCACCTCCGCCTCGTATTTCGCCCCGATCAGGAAAGGGAACTTCGCCTCGTCGGCACGTTGGCAGGCTAGGAGAAGCGCCTTCAGCTCTTCGCCCGTCAGCTCCAGCAGGATGACATCATTGTCGTAGGGGTCAATACGGAAGACATCCGCTAGATGGATATCGCCCGCAGGCAATTCCGGGATCCTGACGTTTCCGCTGTTGATGACGGCGACGTCCGCTTGTGTCTCGCCGATCCACGACTGTCCCATCAGGCCTCCCATCGTCTCCTCGTCCCAGATGGAGTCCGCGAGCTGACCGATCACCTGATTCAGTTCGTCGTTGTCGGAGAAGTACTTCACCAGCGCCTCCGCACTTTTGTCCGAAGGCATCGCCTTGAGGTCCACGAGCTCCGCCCGCTTGCCGACAATCGCCTTGCCATTGGTCTCGATGGTTGTCACGGTGGCATACTTCAGCTTATTCTCCGCCTGCGTGATCAACACTCCGTTCCGGGTCAGGCCCCCTTCTATCTTCGTGTGGGAATGTCCCCCCACGATGATGTCCGCGAAATCAGCGTACTCCTCCGCCAATTGCTGGTCCACGGCAAGGCCTAAATGAGTGAGCAGGATGACGATGTCGCACTCCTTCCGCAGGAAACGGTGACGCTCGATGGTCTCCCTGACAGGGTAGAACCGTACCCCCTCCACATTCTTGGGGTGCGTGTCGGGTATTCCGCTCCCGTTGAGCTGCAGCAAGCTCAGTACGCCTACCCGCACACCATTGGCCATCGTGAATATCTTGTACCCCTGCAACCGACCTTTCAGGCTGTCGGGGAGCTCCACATTCGCCGCGAGGTACGGAAAGTGCGAATAGTTAACCATATCCATCAATCCGTCAATCTTCGCGTCAAAATCATGGTTGCCGACAGCGGAAGCGTCGAAGCCTGCATAGTTCATCAGCTCCGTCATGGGCAGGGAAGAGACTGGGTATTGGTCATTGAACGGATTGCCCGTGCGGTTATCCCCTGCGGAGAGCACTAACATGTTGGGGTAGAGGCATCTCAGGCTATCCGCCAAGTGCTTCAGGCGAGGCAGTTTTTCGAACGAGGCATGCATGTCGTTGACAGACAAGATGAGGATCTTGTCATCGTTTGGATGAGCCAACAGAAGGCCTGAGAACAAGAGCGAAAGCAATGTGGATATGAGCACTCTACACTTCATGACGATGAGGAATTAATGTTATAGAAAGCAATAATGGAGGGACAGGAAAAACCAGCCCTCCATTACATTCATGTATTCAAGGTTATTAGATTTTGCTTAACAAGACGTCTAGGGCGCGTTCCAGACCATCCACATCCTTTCCGCCCGCCTGAGCGAAGAAAGGCTGGCCACCGCCGCCGCCCTTGATCTCCTTAGCCGCGTCGCGCACTATCTGAGTAGCGTTCATGCCCGTAGCGACAAGGTCGTCGGACAAAGCCATCGTGATAGCAGGCTTGTCGCCATGCTTAGTGACTCCGATGAAGACGAGCGAGGAGGTCATCACGTTACGGATCTGGAAGGCAACCGATTTCACCAAATCAGCCTCAAAATCTCCCTTGAGGACGATCACCTTCTGACCATTGCGCTCAACCGCATTTTGGATCAGTTTGTCGCGCAGGATGATCACCTTCTCTTGTACGAATTGCTCCACCTGTTTCTTCATGGCCGTGTTCTCCTCCAAAGACTTCTTGATGGAAGCCACAAGGTTAGGTGCGTTGTTGAAGAGGGCCTTCAGGTCACGGAGCATATCCTGCTGCATGTTCATGAACTCCTCCGCCTTAGCGCCCGAAACGGCCTCGATACGACGGACGCCCGCCGACACGGAAGCCTCTGAGAGGATGCGGATGAAGCCAATTTCGCCGGTCGCCTTCACGTGTGTACCTCCACAAAGCTCTAGGGAAGGACCATATTGGATGACACGTACCGTGTCGCCGTATTTCTCACCGAAGAGCGCCATAGCGCCCATGTTGCGCGCATCCTCGATCGGCACGTCGCGGTGCTCCTCCAATTGGATGTTCTGGCGCACCATAGCGTTAGCGATCTGCTCCGCCTTACGCAACTCCTCGTCCGTCACCTTCTGGAAGTGGGAGAAGTCGAAACGCAGGGCGTCCGGTGCGACGTAGGAACCCTTCTGCTCCACATGCGTACCGAGCACTTGACGCAAAGCATAGTCGAGCAAGTGGGTCGCCGTGTGGTTGCAAGCGATTTGCTGGCGACGCTCCACGTTCACCTCCGCCACGAACGAAGCGCTCGGGTTGGCAGGCATTTTCTTGGCGATATGCACGCTGAGGTTATTCTCCTTCTTCGTGTCGATGATCTCGATGGTCTCTTCGTCAGACTTCAGCAGACCCGTGTCACCGACCTGTCCACCCATCTCGGCGTAGAAAGGAGTTCTATTCAGTACCAATTGGTAATATTCTGTATTCTTCTGTTTGATCTTTCTGTAGCGGAGGATCTCCACGTCGCAAGAGAGCAGGTCATAGCCGACGAACTCACATTCGCCCTCTTTCAGCTGCACCCAGTCGCCCGTCTCCACAGCCGCCGCGTTGCGCGCGCGTTCCTTCTGCTTCTGCATCTCCTGGTTGAACTCAGTCTCATTGACCGTCATGCCATTCTCGCGGAGGATCAGCTCCGTCAAGTCCAATGGGAAGCCGAAGGTATCGTAGAGGGTGAAACCATCCTTACCGGAGATCTCGCTCTTGCCAGCCGCCTTCGTGTCCGCCATCACCTTATCCAGCAAGCGGATACCGGTCTCCAGCGTGCGGAGGAAAGACTCCTCCTCCTCTTTGATCACCTTCTCGACAAGCGATTGTTGAGCGATCAGTTCAGGGTAAGCGTCACCCATCGTGTCGATGAGGGCAGGGAGCAGCTTGTACAAGAAAGCAGAACGTTGTCCGAGGAAGGTGTAACCGTAGCGTACGGCACGTCTCAAGATTCTACGGATCACGTAGCCCGCCTTCGCGTTAGAAGGCAATTGGCCGTCGGTGATGGAGAAGGAGATCGTACGAATATGGTCCGCGATCACACGCATAGCGATGTCGGTCTCACGTTTCTTACCATACTCGCAGCCGCAGATCTTACCGATCGCCTTGAGGATAGGTTGGAAGACATCCGTGTCGTAGTTAGATTTCTTGCCCTGCAAAGCCATGCAGAGACGTTCGAAGCCCATACCCGTGTCCACATGCTTGGCAGGGAGTGGCTCCAGCGAGCCATCCGCCTTACGGTTGAACTGCATGAAGACATTGTTCCAGATCTCGATGACCTGCGGGTTATCCTTGTTGACCAGTTCGACGCCAGGCACCTTCGCACGCTCCGCGTCGTCACGCAAGTCGATATGAATTTCGGAGCAAGGACCGCACGGACCCGTGTCGCCCATCTCCCAGAAATTATCATGTTTGTTACCGTTGATGATACGGTCCTTAGGCAAGAACTGCGCCCAGATTTCAGCGGCCTCATCGTCCCTTTCGAGGTTATCTTCCTTGCTTCCCTCGAAGACCGTCGCGTAGAGGCGGTTCGGGTCGATCTTCAGCACATCCACGAGATATTCCCATGCCCAGGTGATCGCCTCCTTCTTGAAGTAATCACCGAAGGACCAGTTACCCAACATCTCGAACATGGTGTGATGGTAAGTATCGAGACCCACCTCCTCCAAGTCGTTATGTTTTCCACTCACGCGGAGGCATTTCTGCGAGTCCGCGACACGTGGGTATTTACGGGGCGCGTTGCCCAAGAATATATCTTTAAATTGATTCATACCCGCATTGGTGAACATCAATGTGGGATCGTTTTTCACCACCATAGGAGCGGAAGGGACGATGGTATGGCCCTTCGACGCGAAGAAGTCGGTGAACGATTTGCGGATTTCTTTTGCTGTTAACATCTTATATTTTATTATTCAGTGTCGCGAAAGTAGCACATTTCCAACAAAAAAACTATCTTTGCCATCGCATTTTATTTAGGAAACTATAACATGGCGAAAGCGAAATATCAGTTCAACCCCAAAACATTATCGTTCGAGCGGGTTGACAACACCATACGACACTGGGCCAATTGGTTCCTGTCCCACTTGCTCACGGGCGTCTTGACAGGCTTAGCCTGCTTCATCATATTCGCCCTTTTCATCGAGTCTCCGAGGGAAAAGAGACTACGAAGCGAGCGGGAACAGTTGGAGGCCCAATATGAGATATTGAACGCACAGTTGGACGAAGTGCAGAGTGTTTTGACGGATATCCAGCAGAGGGACGACAACCTCTACCGCCTGATTGTGCAGGCAGACCCTGTCGGCAAGGGCATCCGCATGGGAAGCGGAGACCAAAACAAATACAAGGATTTGCGCGCCCGCACCAATTCGGAGATCGCGACGAGCACCGCCGCCACGATGGACCGCATCCGCAGGCAGCTCTTCGTGCAGTCCACCTCTTTCGACGAGGTGGTGAACCTTGCCCGCAACAAGGAGGACATGTTGCTCTGCATCCCTGCCATCCAACCTGTCATGAACAAGAACCTGAAGCGTATGGCCTCCGGTTACGGCTACCGCATCGACCCTATCTATAAGACCCCTAAGTTCCACGCCGGCATGGACTTCTCCGGCGAGATCGGCACCAACATCTTCGCCACAGGCAAGGGTGTCATCGAGTTCCGCGGTTGGATGCAGGGTTATGGTAATGTGGTGATCGTGGACCACGGCTACGGTTACAAGACGCTTTATGGACACTTGAACAGTTTCGTGAACAACCTGAGGGTGGGCTCGCCGGTCGTCCGTGGCCAAGTCATCGCCTACATGGGTAACACGGGTAAGTCCACGGGTCCGCACGTACACTACGAGGTGCGTTACAAGGGCAAGGTGGTGGACCCACGCAACTACTATTACATGGACCTCTCGCCTAAGCAATACGACGAGATGATCCAGATCGTTTCCAACAACGGAAACATATTCGACTGATCCATGAAGAACGTAAGCGAGGAGAAGCGATATTATAACATCAGCGAGGTGGCGGAAAAGCTAGGCATCGAAGCCTCAACCCTCCGTTACTGGGAGTCGCAGTTCCCCACCATCTCGCCTCGCAGGAACGATAACAAGAAGCGTTTCTACACAGAAGAGGACATCGAGAATGTACGCATGGTGCAATACCTGTTGAAGCAACGTAACCTGACCATCAAGGGAGCGAAACTAGCATTGGAAGAGAACAAAGGGCAAGTGGAACGCCTCTACGAAGCAGTGAGGCGGCTGGAAAGCATCCGTGATGAGGTGAGGAAGCTAAAGGCAGAGTTCGGAACCGCACTGAAGAAAACCATCACAATTGAAGAGTTATGATTGGATTGACAGAGATACTGGAGAATATCGGTACGTTCGCCTTCGCCATCAGTGGTATCCGCCTTGCCGCGAAAAAGGACTTCGACCTCTTCGGAGCCTATGTGGTGGGGTTGGTGACCGCCATCGGTGGAGGAACCATCCGTGACCTCTGCATCGGGGAGACTCCCTTCTGGATGTTGAACGCCAACTACCTGATCTGGTCGGGCGTGGCGCTCCTCTTCGTGATCCTCTTCCGCAAGTACCTCATCCACCTGAACATCACCTTCTTCATCTTCGACACCATCGGTCTGGCCCTATTCACCGTAGTGGGGATGGAGAAGACCCTCACGGCCGGGTATGACTTCTGGGTGGCGATCGTCATGGGTTGCATCACGGGTGCGGCGGGAGGTGTCTTCCGAGACATATTCATCAACGAGATCCCGCTGATCTTCCGAAAGGAGATCTATGCGATCGCCTGCATCATAGGCGGTTTCGTATACTATGGATGTCACCAGCTAGGCGTGGGCGACTCCTTCTCACAAATCTTCTGCGCACTAAGCGTCGCCGCCACAAGAATCATCGCGGTGCGATTCCGCATCGGTCTGCCACACATCAAAGGCGAGCAGGAGTGAAACGAGACACAGACTCCCCTACCACATCCTATACCCGCGCACCGTCATGCATCTGTCAGCAATCGGGAAATATGTCGACGAACAACTGCGTAATGTGTCATCGCATTATCCCTACGCCCCAATACAGCTGTGGGTGGTTATGCCCAACCATGTGCATGCGATTGTGATTATTCATCCCGAGACGCCGTCCGTAGAGACGATGTGCACATCGTCTCTACATTGTTCCAATGATTTGATACATAAATTTTACACAAATCAATTTGTTCTCTGCGCAAAAAAAGCTATATTTGTCTGCAGAAAATACGCTACATGTTTTATTTGAAAAAACACCTGTTGTTATTGTTATGGACAAGCAAGCTGACAGACAGAATATTTTTGAACTAGTTCCATTTTGGAACTAGTTCAAAACTGGAGTTGAATTAAAACAATCATACGATATGAGTAAACAAATTAACAGTCATGGAATTAAGCATTCTTCGAAGGATGGAGAAATCGTCCTATATCACCCTAACGGGGTACCGTAGAGACGATGTGCACATCGTCTCTACATTGTTTCAACCTTTAGAAATTAAATTGGAAACCGACGGAACCCAAAGGGACGGCTAGATCACAACAACGTTTCCCGAAGATGAACCTTCCCATATTAGCTTCTGTCTTCACCCCAAAATGTTGGGTGAACATCCACTTCACACCTAAATATTGGTTTGAAAAGAGTTTAAACCTATTTCTTTCTGTTCCACCTCCCCCGTTACGAGGCGAATCTTTTGTGCTAGAATAGGAACATCCGAATTGAAGTCCCGCATAGACATCCAGGTTCTTCACGAACTCCCAGTGGAATGCACTACGAATGGATGCTGGTAAAGTCCACGACGACCAAGTGTATTCCCCCAAATTCTGTGTAGCCTGCAATTCTTCATTGTAAACCAGGTTGTTATAAATATATTCGTTCCGCGCATAACCAATATAGACGCCCAAATCAACAGCTCCATTGTCTCCGAACTTATTCGTATGACAGAAACCATCCTTCAAGCCTATCATAGCATCCAAGGAGATGAGCGGCATATTATGCTCAAAACGAGGGAAACCTGACATGACACCCAAGGAGAATTTACCCGCATTGGCGAACTGAATCTTCTCCACATCCGACGCACTTGCACACATAACCGTGAACAGAGTCGCGATAAGCAACAAAATTTTTCTCATTTTAACTTGCAATAAATAATAACTATTATGATTAAATAACTCATTTACGGTATGCAAATATAAAGGCACACCCTTGGATAAAACCATGATTTCGGGGAACAAATACAGCCCAAAGGTTAACTGATGTTTATAAAACAGGTTAATTAACGTATAGATTAAATTATATTAGTTAAAAGAGAACGATAGTGGGCTTATATGCAAACAAAGATTAATTAATTTATAAATATCCAAACGGAAATCACCCTTTTTTCTTCACCCCTCTTGTCGCCTCCGCCTCCAGCGGATTTTCCGGCCAATAGTGTTTCGGATAGCGTCTACGAAGCTCCTTCCTCACCTCGAAATAGGCATTATTCCAGAAGCTACGGAGGTCCTGCGTCAGCTGCACGGGTTTGAAGCCTGGGGAGAGGAGTTCCATCAGAACGGGGCGTTGTCCATCGTCCACACAGGGTGTATCCGTCAGTCCGAAGCACTCCTGCAACCGCACGGAGAGGATAGGCGTCTCCGCCCCTTGGCGATAGTCCAGCCGTATCTTACTTCCCGTAGGCACCACAGCATGCGTCGGCGCTATGCGGTCCACCGCCTGTTGTTGCTCGTAGGTCAGCAAAGACCACAAGGCGGACGACAGGTCAATCTTCTTCAACTCGGCGGCGGTCGTCATCAACCGACCATTGTTATCCAGATAGAAAGGCAACCATTCATCGGCACGGCGCAACACAGCGTCAGCGCTTAGGTCCGGCAGTTCCAGTTCAGGGTGCCATGTCGCCACGCTCTGCACGCGGCGCTGCAACCGTTCCACCTCGTCCGAGAAATCGAACATGCTCAAGCCCTCCTTCACCGCAGCCCCGCAAAGCGTCTTGACGAGCAGATCACGGTCCACATTACGCAAGGGATGCGTCGACACGAGCAGCGCACCCACACGACGCTCCTCTTGGGCCACCACACATCCACGCTTGCCGTCCCATGCGACGACCTCCCTTTGGCTCATCAGGTGCGGGACAGCCTCAACACGCAACGGAGAGGCGAGGAAGATCCTGCCCGACGCCACGTTGACGGTAGCCACCGCAAGCCATCCATGCGACGACAAGGCATCCTCCCGAGGCAGACGCACATCATCACCGCTCGCCATGCGGAATCGTCCGCAATCGTCCAAGGCGGTGGCGACACGCTCCGGGTAGGCAGTAGCGATGAGCCGGCCCACATCCTGCGGGTCCGGCGGGGTGTTATCCTCCTTAGCCTGCACAAAAGAGCGATACTCCCTCGCGATCTGCGCGACACGACCCCACTTCCCCACGTTTCCTCTTTTCCGGGCCTCCCGCAGCATGACCAAGCGCGTATTGATATCCGCATCATTCTCCGACTCCGAGAGCAGGTCACGCTCCTCCACCAATGCGGCGATATCCGCCGCCAATGAGCGAAGGGCATCCGTTTCACCGTAAAACAACATCCTCGACATGCGGGGATGGCACGGCAGCTCGGACATGCGTTTCCCCAGTCCGGTCACTTTCCCCTTATCATCAATCGCCCCCAGCAAACGCAGGAGCTGTATGGCTTGCTTCACCGCATACGGAGGCGGTGGTGTGAGCCATGGCAAGCGCATGACGTCGCTTTCACCCCACGCCACCACATCGAGGACCGTAGAGGCAAGGTCCGTCTGCAGGATCTCCGGCACACGGCACTCCTCCATGCGATGGTCCGTGGCGAGCGTCCAAAGGCGGTAACAAGTACCCGGAGCCACACGTCCCGCACGTCCCGCGCGCTGCGCCGCCACATCCCGGGTAATCCGCACCGTGGCGAGGTGGCTCAGGCCATTCCGCTGGTCGTAAAGCATCGTTCTGCCCCACCCCGAATCGACCACCACACGGACGCCTTCGATCGTCAAGGAGGTCTCCGCGATAGAGGTCGCGAGCACCACCTTCCGGCGGCCATGAGGGTTCGGCAGGATTGCCCGTCGCTGCTCATCAATAGGGAGCGAGCCATAGAGCGGGCACACCTCCGCATCCGGCAAGAGTGCGGACAATTGTTCCCGGCAACGCAGGATCTCCCCCTGTCCAGGCAGGAAGGCGAGGATATCCCCCTGTGATTTGCCATACGCCACACGAACCGCATGCGCCACCTGTTCCGTCACTTGCGACGCATCCGACTCCTCCCCATAAACGATTTCGACGGGGAACATACGTCCCTTCGCCTCCACGACGGGAGCCTTCAATGTTCGGGAAAGGGAATCGACATCGATTGTGGCGGACATCAGCACGATGCGCAGGTCAGGGCGCAGCAGTTGTTGCGACTCAAGCGAAAAGGCCAGCGCCACATCCGAGGCGAGGCTTCGCTCGTGGAACTCATCGAACAGAACGACCGAAACGCCCTCCAAGGCAGGGTCATTGACCAGCATACGGGAGAGGATACCCTCCGTGATGACCTCGATACGAGTCTGGGCGGACACCTTCGTCTCGAAGCGGACACGATAGCCGACCGTCTCGCCCACCCGCTCATGCAGGAGATCCGCCATACGCTCGGCGATCTGCTTTGCAGCCAGTCGGCGAGGCTCCAGCATCAGCACCTTCCCTTCGCAAGGCAACCCACATAGAATCGTCAGAGGAAGCAAAGTAGATTTACCCGCACCCGGGGGCGCCGTCACAATGAGGCGATTGCCCGAGCGCAGACGATCATTCACCTCGTCGGCGATAGCGAAAGCGGGCAAACGTTCCGCCTCCGCCCTATCATATTGAACATTAGGATTCATGCTAAAAAACGGTCATTCGAGGAGCGATCACCTGCGGCGTCTCTCCCTGCGTTTCTCCCTGCGCTCGCGACGCAACTCCCTGCGAGACTTATGCACAGCAGTGCTATCGCCCACATTTTCGGAATCATCCCTACCGAACAGACGCTTAAAGAAGCCCTTCACGGCCGATTCCGTCGTGTCCGCCTGCATCTCCTCGATAGGCTTGCAAATATATTCCTTCTTGATCTTTCCCTTTGGAGCGCCAAACCTACCACGGTATGTAGAGGCCAGCACCTTATCGTTCAGCACCTTATCCAGGAAGAGGCCCACGATCGGCAAAGCGGCTCGGCTACCCTGGCCCAAGTCTCCGTTACGGAAGTGGATGCTACGGTACTCGCCGCCCACCCAAGCGCCCGTCACGAGGTTCGGTGTGATATTCATGTACCAAGCGTCCGAATAGTTGGCGGAGGTACCCGTCTTGCCACCGAAATCCGTGCCATTATGGATTTTATACTTATAGAGTCCACGCGAGGTGCCCCGTTCGTCACGCAAGCCCTCCTGGAGCATGTCGCGCATCAGGAAAGCCGTCTCCTCGTCCAGCGCTCGGTCATTCTTCACCTTAGAGCGGTAGATCACCTTGCCGTCCTTGTCCTCGATGCGGGAGACTAAGATCGGTTTATGGAGCATACCGCCGTCCGCGATCACCGAGTATGCGGTCGCCAACTCGATCAGGGAGACATCCTCCGTACCCAAGCAGAGGGAAGGAATCGGGCGTACCGGGCTTTCGATACCCATGCGGTGCGCCATCTGGACGATCTTCTCCGGCGTGACCTGCTTAGCGAGCTGCACCGCCACACTATTGACGGAGCGTGCCAAGGCCGTCTTGAGCGTCATCGGTTCGTTCGAGAAGACACCGCTGGCATTCTGTGGCGCCCAGAGCTTCCACTCGCCATCCTCCTCCGTCATCCAAGAGACCGCGCTATCGACCTTCGTGTCGCAGCTGCACATGCCCTGCCGCAAGGCCTCCGTGTAGACGAAGAGCTTAAACGTGGAGCCCGGCTGACGTTTCGCCGTCACCTTGTCGTACTGCCAATAGTAGAAATCGACGTCGCCCACCCAAGCCTTCACCGCACCCGTGTGCGGGTCCATGGCGATGAAGCCACAGTGCAGGAACTTCAGGATGTGCGCCAAGGAGTCGCGGGTGCTCATCACCGTATCCGTGATGCCCCGCTTGTAATCGAAGATGCGCATCTTATGCGGCTTGCGCAACTCCTGATCGATGACGATGCCATCCCCCTTATATTTTTTGTACAAAGCCTTATAGGCCGTTGTTTTCTTCAGCATATCGTCGATGAAGCCCGCGATCTCGTGTTGCTTCTGGTCGCGCCAAGGATTCTCCTTGCCCCAATGCTTGTTGAACTGTTTCTGCAATTCGCCCATCTGCTTAGAGACGCAATACTCCGCATAGTGTTGCATCCGTGAATTGACCGTCGTGTAGATCTTCAAACCATCGTGGTAGAGGTTGACGTTATTCTCCTCGCACCACTCCTGCAATTCGTTGTAGACCGCTTCACGGAAGTAATGGGCATAGCCACTCAGGATATCCTCCTTGTAGATGTTCAGGCCCAGATCCGTCGCACAGAGGGAGTCGCACTGCGCCGCATTCATCGCACCGGCGTCCGCCAAGAGATGGAGGATAAGGTTACGTCTCTTCTTGTTGTTCTCAGGGTTCTTGATAGGGTTGTAGTAGGTATTCGCCTTCAGGATACCGATGATGCAGGCGGCCTGCTCGTAGGTGAGCTTGTCCGGCGTCGTGTTGAAGTAGGTCTTCGCGGCCGACTTGATACCAAACGTGTTATTACCGAAGGTCACCGTGTTGAGGTACATCGTCAGGATCTCCTGCTTCGTATAATGGTTCTCGATGCGCACCGCACCGATGCACTCCTTGATTTTGACGATCAGCACCTTAATGCCCGGCACACGGCACAACGCGCCCTTCGTATACTCCGAGCGCATCTTGAACAGGTTCTTCACCAACTGTTGGGTGATGGTGCTGGCGCCACGGGCCCGTCCGCGCACCGCGTCCTTCGCGGCGGAGAACATGCCATGGTAGTCGATGCCCTGGTGCTCGTAGAAGCGTTGGTCCTCCGTGCAGACCAGCGTCTGGATCAGTTCAGGGGAGAGCTCCTCATAGGTGACCGATGAGCGGTTCTCCACGAAGAACTTGCCCAAGAGGTCATTGTCCTCGCTATAGATCATGGAAGCCTCCATCTGGATAGGGTTCTTCAACTGCCCCAACGTAGGCGAAGCCCCGAAGAGACCGAACGCATTCCTATCCACGCCATAGCAGAACAAAACGAACAGAAGCGGGAGAGCCACCACGAGCGACAGGAAGAAGATCAGGAAACGTTTCTTCCAAGACCATCTCTTTTTCTTGGCCCTTCCACGGCTCCTCCGGATCTTCGACTCCGCCAGGAAATCCGGAGTCTCCTTCATCCGCCGCACCGATTCAGGTGCGACACGTTCAGCCATGGTTGTCGTCGAGGCAGGTTCAGGCTTCTCCGGCTCATCTTCCGGCGTCACCTCAGGCGTCTCTTCAGACATTTCTTCAGACAATTCATCAGGTTTCTCCTCAGGATTCTCCTGTTCCTTTTCCTCTATGCTTACCTTCTGTTTCTCTTCAGGTTGCGCTATCGGTTGCTCATCTGATGCGCCATCCACAGCGGAACCATCACGTTCGAGCATACGATGCACCCGCTCCGTCTCCTCAGGGGAGATACCCTCACCCGGAATAGACTTGGCGATCTTCTCCTCATAGAGTTTCTTCGCCGCGGCGCTCCATACGTTCCACTTCGCCAGCAGCCAAGCAGCCGCCAATGCGCACTTCGCCTTCGCCACATCGAACCATTTCGAGCCAGACGCTTTGAGCTTATCAACCTTTTCAGGAACGTTCTTTTGAGCCAAATAATCCTTGGCGGATGATTGTGTTTCGGCAGACTTCGCTTTGAGGGACTCCCATGACTGCTCGGACTTCTTCCGCAACGCGGCGCCCCACTGGGAGGCTTTCACCCGCAGTTCGAGCGAGCGTTGTTTCAGCCACTCCAACCATTGAGCGGCCGTCTCGCGACACTTTTGCGTCTTCTCCGGTATATGCTTGCTTTTCACGTACAAAGAGGCGGAGGCAGACCATTCGGCAGACTTGGTCCGTAGCCAAGCCCAAGCCGTTTCTACCCTTTCCCTTATCATCTTTCCCCAACGGATCGCAGTTTCCCGCAACTTCTGAAGCAACTCAGTCATTTGTTTTCAAGACATTTAAATATTTGATATCACCACGGTGACGCGGCATCCTCCCTCCATGAAGATCAGCCATTCGTCAGCCCCAACCAGGTTTTATCACACACATCAGTCCCCAAGGCAATCATCCCCAACGGACGACAATCGCCCGCAAAGGTATTAAAATTCGGAACATACACAAACAAAGCGAGGCTTTCGTTCCACAAAAGGCGATCGAATCGGCCATCACGAGCCACTCCCAACGACCACCATGCCGCATAACTAGGCCAAGGCACACCGTCTCCCCCGCCAACGCACACAAAAGGAGAGAAAAGAGACACGAAGAGGGCATGACAGAGGAAAAACGGAAGAGGCATCCGACATTCCTCAAAATTCGCAGAAAAAAGAGGCAAAAAAGTTGGATAAAAAACACGAACGCAATAAATTTGCGAAACGGACGATTAATTACACAAATTTCATGAACGTCCCAACGATTACGAAGTAGGTCTATTAAGGAGAAAAAACAAGGCAGAAACATGGGAAAGAATGTCATCGTACTAGGTGCCACCGGGCATGTAGGCACTAACATAGCCGTCCATTTGAAGGAGATTGGATACAACGTGACCGCGGTGGGTCGCCGCAAGAGCGACAACGGATTCTTCGCCAAACGAGGGATGGAGTACATATCCGCCGACATCTGCAAGAAAGAGGACTTCGACAAACTTCCACAAAAGGACATATACGCTGTGCTCCATTTTGCGGGAGCCCTGCCCGCCTCCATGGAAGGCTACCATCCCGAGCTCTACATCTCGACCATCGTGCAAGGCACCATGAACGTGTTGGACTACACCCTAAAGGTAGGTGCCGACCGTATCGTCTTCCCGCAATCCCTCTTCGACGTCAGCTATCTCTTCGGCAGCAAGACCCCCATCCCAGCGGATGCGGAGCGGAGAGCCCCATTGACGGGCGACCATGCCGTCTACGTCATCGCCAAGAATGCGGCCGTCGAACTAATCGAGCACTACCACGCCAAGTTCGGCCTCAAACGTTTCATTCTGAGGCTCTCCAGGGTCTACATGTACGATCCGAACCCATACACCTTCACCGACGGGGAGAAGACCCTCATCTCAGACCGTTTCTTCATCTACCAGGCCATGAAGGGCGAAGAGCTACAGATTTGGGGAGACCCCAACCGTCTTTTGGAGACCTGTTGCATAAAAGATTTCCTGCAGATTGTGGAGAAGAGCCTCACGGCCGACATCGAGGGCGGGCTCTACAACATCGGCAGTGGCGGCAGTACCCTGGACGAGCGCGTCAAAGCCATTGCGGAGGTCTTCAACCCGAAAGACAAGAAATCCAACATCATCTACTGCCCCGAGAAAAGAAGCTCGCAACAGTTCGTGCTGGACATATCAAAGACAAAGAAAGAGTTAGGTTATGAGCCCCGCTACACCTGGAAGGAGTACCTCCTCGACTTCAAGAAAGAGATGGAGGAGCAACCCTTCGGCGAGCTATGGGGCTATGAATCAGATTATATTAAATAAAAACATATCATGACATTAAAAGAAAAAATTCGCTTTAAGATCTTGGGATCCAAAGCATTTGGAAAAGCGATCATTAAATCAAACAGAGATTACTACCTCTCATTCAAGTCCATGCGATGGGGCGGAGAGCTCACCTTCGGAGAAGAAATAGAGCATGTGTTCGGCATCTTCCTAACAGAGAAGGAGAAGGCTGACGAGAAGCTCAAAGAGGATATGCGGATAGACATGGTTTGGTGCTACTACCGCTTCGGCGCAGTGCCAAGGGAGTACTTCCTCATGGACTTCCCGCACTCCGACGACAAGAAGCGCGCCACCTACCTCACCACACGTCACAAGGACAATGTCATGACCGAAAAGGTCGGGAGAGGCAAGAACTGGGACTTGTTGGAGGACAAGAATAATTTCTACGACCACTTCAGCCAGTTCTTCAAAAGGGACGTCATCAAGTTCAACGAGACCGTCACGAGAGAGGCCTTCGCCGAGTTCTGCAAGAAGCACGACTCCTTCATCTGCAAGCCTATCGCCGGACAATGCGGCAAGGGTGTGGAGATTCTTCGTCTAGCGGATCACGACAACGATCCAGACAAGGCGTTCGACTACTTGAAGGCAAAGGGCAAATACATCGTGGAGGAACTGATCCAGCAAGACGAGAGCACTAGACAATTCAACGAATCCTCCGTCAACACGGTACGTCTCCCAGCCTTCATGAACAAGACTGGTTTCCACATCATGCGCCCCGTATTCCGCACAGGACGCACGGGATCCGTGGTGGATAACGCAGGTAACGGAGGTATCTTCTCCGTCATCGACGAGAAGACCGGCGTCTGCAGGACGAAGGGTTACGACGAGTTCGGTGGCATCTTCGAAAGGCACCCGGACAGCGGCGCCAAATACGAGGGCTTCCAAATACCGGACTGGGACAAACTGCTCAAGTTCGCCGAGGAGGTGCACAGCACCATAGCATGGTACCCATTCGTAGGCTGGGACTTCGCCTACACCGCCAACAAGGAGTGGGTGCTCGTGGAGGGCAACTGGGGACAGATCGTTTGCGAGTATGCGGAGCGCGAAGGCGTCAAGAAGATGTTCGACGATTTCTTCGATTAATCCGCCCAATCCAGCACATCAAGCCAAAGGAAATGAAACTAGCGATCATAGGCGCATCGACAGGGCAATTGCCCCTCACGCTGAAAGCGAAAGAGCTGGGGCACACTGTGGTCAGCTTCGCATGGGACAACGGAGCTGTCTGCAAGGAATATGCGGACAAGTTCTACCCCATCTCCGTCATCGAGAAGGAGAAGATCACCGAGGCCTGCAGGGCGGAAGGCGTGGATGGTGTCGTCTCCAACGCATCCGACCTCACCTCAGAGATCGCTTCGTACGTGGCGAGCCAACTGGGGCTCCCCGCAAACGACTACGAGAAGTTCCAATACGTCAGGGACAAGGCCAGGGTGCGCGAACTGACCAACGACATCCCCCATCTCTGTCAAGTGAGGAGCTACCTCTACAAAGAGGGGGAGGAAGTGGAATTCCCTTGCATCGTGAAACCAACCGTAGGCTCCTCCAAGAAGGGAGTCTCCTTCGTGACCAACATGCAGGAGCTGCGGCAGGCGGTCGCCTACGCGCAATCGGACGGAGACGCGACCATCATGATTGAAAAGTTCGTCGGCACCCGGGAGTTCTCCGTGGAGTCCATCTCCTACCAAGGCAGACACTACGTGCTGCAAATGACGGACAAGGAGAATGACGGCGCCCCCCATTTTGTGGAACTCTCCCACCACCAACCCGCGGATCTGAGCGAGGTGATCCAATCCAAAGTCCGCCAAATCGTCCCGGAGATTCTCAACCGCGTGGGGCTCATCAACGGTGCCTCCCACATTGAGATGAAGATCGACCAGGATGATAATATCTACATGATCGAGTTGAATCCGAGAGGTGCGGGAGACCAAATCTCCACGCTCATCAAGGAGAGCATCGGATACGATTACATCAAAGCCATGATCGACGTGGCGCTGGGCATCTTCGAGGAACCGAAGATATCACACAAAAGCTATGCAGGCATCTACTTCCTCTGCCAACAACGAGCCAACCGTCTACCCTACTTCCTCGAGAAGCAACCTTGGGAGATCAGCCGCTCTTACGAGCCTGGCACAGCATTAACCTACGCCACCGACAACTACACGCGCAACGGCTACATCATCTATAAGTCTGACAAAAAAATCATCATCGACTGATTGCAGACGCATAGCAAAGGGAAAGTACTCAAACGAATATATGATGAGAAAGAAACATGCCATATTACTGCTCACCGCCATCGGCACGCTCGCGATCTACAGTTGTTGCGGGAAGAGCAAAAAGAGTGAGCCCATCAACATACAGGCCACCATCGTCACCCCTCCCGACACCTTACAGGAGGAGCCTGACACGCTACGCTATGCCAACATCTACTACCAACGGAAGGGCGGCGGCAATATCGGCTACGAAATCATCCCCGGGAAAGACAGCACGCTCATCCGCATGAGGGAACTTCAGTTCCGCCCGGCGGACACCTCCTTCATGCTACCCAACACACTGATAGGCGATAGCGTGGTCGCCACGATGGACAGCCTACTGCGGGGAACCCTCAGCCCAGGCGAACCGGACACCACCCCTAAGAAGGGTCCGTTCATGATGACCGGCACCTGGAGCCACGCTTTCCTAACCGAGTCCGACAGCGTCAGGACACCTATCCACGACAAAAGGATCGTGGAGGAGATCGCCACGACCGAGGAGGCGGTCAGAAACGCAATTAAGAATTAAGAGTTAAGAGTTAAAAATTTAGGAACGTTAGTTCGATATGGTAGGGGCGAATAACATTCGTCCCTTTTCTTTTATCATAAATTAAAACAGGGAGATGCGCATCCCACACGACACGCACATCCTAATCCCCAACGGGGCGGTGACAACACAGGCAGGGGTACAAACCCCTGTGAACGACGTAACGGGGCGACACCCTATAATTTACAAACAAATTGTGTTGGTGCCCCTTAGCGCACCAACACATCCGATGTACCATTATTCGTCCGGACCACATAAACACCCTTGGCTGGCACGCTCAACGCACGCTCCTCATCCGCGGAGACGGATACCGCAACCCGCTTGCCCGACAGATCATAAAGGGAAACCTCCCCTTCCGCCCCACAGACGTAGACGGTGAGATCATCGCTCCATACGGAGATGTTGTCGGCCAAGGTGGTACTTACGTCAACATATTCCACCGTGCTACCATCCGGATACTTCACCGTCCAACCCTCCGGTATTGCGCTCACTCCATATTCAAGCGGCAACTCTTTCGAGCAGTAGAAGGTGCCGGTCGGGGCGACGTCTGCGACCCAATCAGAAGTATTCCTCCACCAAAGGAAGGCGGCACTGATTTCAGACAAGTTTGTGCAACCTGAGAACATGGAAGAGTAACAATCACTGGTCAACTTTGCAGCAGGCAATTCAGGGGCATGCGTCAGACCGGTGCAACCCTTGAACATTTTATCATAACAATCATCCGCCAACGTCGTGGCAGGCAATTCAGGGGCTTGCGTCAAGCTTATACAACTATCGAACATGGAATTGTAACAAGAAGTGGCCAACGTCGTGGCAGGCAATTCAGGAGCCTGTTTCAGGCCTGAGCAACGATAGAACATGGATCCGTAGCAATATTCTGCCATCGTCGTCGCAGGTAATTCAGGCGCTCGCGTGAGGCCGGTGCAACCTATGAACATTCCGTGATAACAGTAATACCTCAACGTTGTAGCGGGCAATTCAGGGGCTTCTGTAAGACCTGTGCAACCCCAGAACATTTTATCATAACACCTTTCAGCCAACTCTGTCACAGGCAATTCAGGGGCTTGGGTTAGGCTGGTGCAACTAGCGAACATGCCCATATAACAATCATCCGCCAACGTTGTGGCAGGCAATTCAGGGGCTTGCGTCAAACCTGTGCATTCGGAGAACATAGAGCCATAACAATCTTCAGCCAATGTCGTCGCCGGCAATGCGGGAGCCTGCGTCAGACTGGTGCAGCCTCTGAACATTTCATTATAACAATATTTTGCCAACGTAGTGGCCGGCAATGCGGGAGCCTGCGTCAGGCTGGTGCAACCTGAGAACATCTTGTAATAACAACCGCTTGCCAATGTCGTAGCCGGCAGTTTGGGCGCTTGCGTCAGACTGGTGCAACCTGAGAACATCTCGTAATAACAACCCACAGCCAACGTTGTAGCTGGCAATTCTGGGGCTTGCGTCAGACTGGTGCAACCTTGGAACAATTTATAGAAACGGTAATCCCCAGGAACTTCCGTAGAAATACCCACTCCATCGATCAGACTCATCACACTACCGCTGGCAGCCACTTTCCCGGTCATCTTAAATGTTGAATATTGCTCCCAACTCTTTGAGAACCCTTCGGGATTATTACCCCTCAACAAGGCCTTGTCTCCCTTATGGGCTAATATGACCGTGTCACCTTCCGCCAATATATTCCATGTCTCTCCTCCGTCCAACGAATACTGCACGTCAGGATTGTTGCTACCGTTGTTCACGATTCCGAACGAAGAACTATCCTCCTCCGCCGTGAAGGTGAGGTAGTTGGCCATATCCTCTATATATTTCACCGTCCAACCCTCAGGGATCCTGCTTATTCCATATTCGAGAGCCAACGTTTTCGGGCAGATGAAGGTGCCGGTAGGGGCTACGTCTTTAACCCATCCATCGGTGTTGCTATAATAATCTGACCAAGTAGCAAATGAGACATTTATTTTGGACAGGCTGGTACAACCAAAGAACATCCTAGAATAAGAATATTTTCCCAAAAATTCTTTTGCTGGCAATTCAGGAGCTTGCGTCAGACTGGCGCAACCTTTGAACATACTGTCATAACAAAAATCAGTCAATGTCGTGGCAGGCAATTCTGGGGCTTGCGTCAGACTGGTGCAACCTGAGAACATTTCAAAGTAACAAAAATCGGCCAATGTCGTCGCTGGCAGTTTTGGTGCTTGTGTCAGACTGGTGCAAGCGTAGAACATACCAGTATAACAACCCTCAGCCAACGTAGTAGCTGGCAGCTCGGGTGCTTGCGTCAGACTGATGCAAAATTCGAACATATAACTATAACAACCATTCTCTACGTTTGATGTAGTTGGCAATGTTGTGGCCGGCAATTCGGGTGCTTGCGTCAGACTGGTACAACCAGCGAACATCCCGAAATAACAAGCTTCAGCCAACGTAGTTGCTGGCAGTTTGGGCGCTTGCGTCAGACTGGTGCAACCTTCGAACATATTTCGATAACAACTATAAGCCAATGTCGTCGCAGGCAATTCGGGTGCTTGCGTCAGACTGGTGCAACCTTCGAACAATTTATAGAAACAGAAATTTCCAGGAACTTCCGTAGAAATACCTACTCCATCGATCAGACTCATAATGCTACCGCTGGCGGCCAACTTCCCTGTCATTCTAAAACATGAATATTGATCCAAATACTTTGAGAAACCTTCGGGATTATTACCCCTCAACAAAGCCTTCTCTCCCTTATGGACCAATATGACCGAGTCACCTTCCGCCAATATATTCCATGTCTCTCCTCCGTCCAACGAATACTGCACGTCTGGGTTGTTGCCACCGTTGTTCACAATTCCGAACGTAGAGCCATCCTCCTCGGCCGTGAAGGTGAGGTAGTTGGTCTCCACCGCAACCGTATCATCAATATATTTCACCGTCCACCCTTCTGGTATTCTGTCCACTCCATACTCAAGCGGCAGAGCTTTCGGACAGATGAAGATGCCGGTAGGGGCGACGTTTGCGACCCATTCTCGAGTGTAGGCAATGTAGCTACTCCACTCTTCGAAGGCGACGCTGATTTCAGACAAGTTTGTGCAACCTGAGAACATAGCAGCAATACAATCTCTGAAATCCATTGTTAAAGCAGAAATTTGTGGTGCTCGAATCAGACTGGTGCATCCTTCGAACATGTAGTAATAACAACAACTTGCCAATGTCGTAGCAGGCAATTCAGGAGCTTCAGTTAGACTTGTGCAACCTCGGAACATGGAATTATAACAACCGAAATACATTGTCGTGGCAGGCAATTCAGGGGCTTGCGTCAGACTGGTGCAACCTCGGAACATACCTAAATAACAATATTCAGCCAATGTCGTGGCAGGCAACTCAGGGGCTTCTGTCAGACTGGTGCAACCGAAGAACATATATTGATAACAACCTTCAGCCAATGTCGTAGCTGGCAATTCAGGGGCTTGCGTCAGACTCGTGCAACCTTCGAACAGACTATGGAAACAATCACCAGCAGGGACAACAAGGGTTTTGCCTATACCGTCAATCAGGCTCATCACGCTACCGCTGGCGGACACTTTCCCGGTCATCCTAAAAGTTGAATATTGCTCCCTACTCTTTGAGAATCCTTCCGGATTATCCCCTCTCAACAAAGCCTTGTCACCCTTATGGGCCAACGTGATGGTATCGCCTGCAGCCAGTGCGGTCCATGTTTTTCCACCATCCAATGAATACTGCACGTCAGGATTATTTCCTCCCTCATTTATGATTCCGAACGTGGAGCCATCCTCCTCCGCCGTGAAGGTGAGGTAGTTGGTCTCCACCGCAACTGTATCATCGACATATTGCACCGTCCAACCCTCCGGTATCCTGCTCACCCCATACTCAAGAGGCAGGTCTTTCGGGCAGATGAAGGTGCCGGTAGGGGCGACGTCTGCGACCCATTCAAAAGTGGCATCAAATTTATCCCAATCATCAAATGAGACATTTATTTCGGACAGGCTGGTGCAACCTGAGAACATACCAGAATAAGAATATTTTCCCAAAAATTCTTTTGCTGGCAATTCTGGTGCTTGTGTCAGACTGGTGCAACCTGAGAACATTCCAGAATAACAATAAGAAAACATTTTTATTGCTGGCAATTCTGGTGCCCGCGTCAGACTAGTACAACCTGAGAACATACCAGAATAACAATTATCAAACAATGTCGTGGCAGGAAGTTCAGGTGCTTGCGTCAGGCTGGTGCAACCTGAGAACATACGATTATAACAATAAAAAGTCATTTCCGTGGCTGGAAGTTCGGGGGCCTGCGTCAGGCTGGTGCAACCTTCGAACATACTGTTATAACAATAATAAGCCAATGTCTTGGCAGGCAGTTCGGGCGCTTGCGTCAAACTGGTGCAACCTGAGAACAATCTATAGAAACAGAAACTCTTAGATATTTCCGTAGAAAGACCCACTCCATCGATTAGGCTCATCACGCTACCGCTGGCGGCCACTTTCCCGGTCATCTTAAATGTTGAATATTGCTCCCAACTCTTTGAGAACCCTTCGGGATTATTTCCCCTTAACAAAGCCTTGTCTCCCTTATGGGCCAATATGACCGTGTCGCCTTCCGCCAAGGCGATCCATGTCGCCCCGCCATCTAATGAATACTGCACGTCAGGATTGTTGCTACCGTTGTTCACGATTCCGAACGAAGAGCCATCCTCCTCGGCCGTGAAGGTGAGGTAGTTGGTCTCCACCGCAACCGTATCATCAATATATTTCACCGTCCACCCTTCTGGTATTCTGTCCACTCCATACTCAAGAGCCAACGCCTTCGGGCAGATGAAGGTGCCGGTAGGGGCTACGTCAATGACCCATTCACCAGTGTAATGACCGCGATTCCAATCATCAAAGGAGACTTTGATTTCCGATAGACTGGTGCAACCCAAAAACATGCCAATGTAGCAAGCCTCAGCCAACGTCGTAGCTGGCAGTTCGGGAGCTTGCGTCAGACTGGTGCAGCCTCTGAACATTTCCCTATAACACACTTCAGCCAATATCGTCGCTGGCAATGCGGGAGCCTGCGTCAGACTGGTGCATCCAGAGAACATCCCTTCATAACATCTTTCCGCCAACGTCGTGGCAGGCAGTTCGGGGGCTTGTGTCAGAGCCGAACAATCAAAAAAGAGATAATAGAAACAGCCCTCGTTAGGGATAGCAGTTGTGACACCAAGCCCATCCACAAGGCTCATCACACTACCGCTGGCGGCCACCTTCCCTGTCAACGTGAAAGATGAATAAGAATACCCCTTTGAGAACCCTTCCGGATTATTACCCCTTAACAAAGCCTTGTCACCCTTATGGGCCAACGTGATGGTATCGCCTGCAGCCAGTGCGGTCCAGGTTTCTCCACCATCTAATGTATACTGCACGTCAGGATTATTTTTTTCGTTCATAATTCCAAACGTAGAACTATCCTCCTCTGCCGTGAAGGTGAGGTAATTAGCCGCGCTCGCCATGCAGACAGCGCAAAGCAACATCATGAAAGCAGTAATTATTTTTCTCATAAGCTGTAATTTTTTATTCTACACTAATGCCAAGCCATAGCGATGGGGCGATGATCCAATACCATAGAAAAGCAATTCACGTCCATTCACATATTTTTATAGCTTCAATAAACACACATTTCCTCTCATCGGCGGTATCAACCGCCAATCATGGGGGAACACTTTACAAAAAGAATAAGAAAGTTAGCAGAAATACTTTAAATACAGGGAATTATTTAAATATATATTTCACCCATTTGTTATTTCTTAATAAATATCAACGGGAAATAGACATCATAATTTCCCAGGGGTTGGGTGCGCACATCGTGCAAGGATACACGCATCCCGCCCTAATTCAAAATTGACTACGTCGAACTGACGTTTCAAAATTCTTAATTACCATGTGTCGCCCTTTCAGGGCTCGGTTGCACCCGCCATTCCATACACAGGGGTTTACACCCCTGCCTGGAGAATGACGCCCTTTCAGGGCTAATTCTTAATTCATAATTGCCCCCGCCCCCAGGGCGCTGCCCTGGGCTATATTTGTAGAGCCCTTTCAGGGCTGGGGTGCGCACATCGTGTAGCGATGCACTTAATTCAAAATTCAAAATTCTTAATTCAAAATTGTCCCACGTGTGCCGCCAACAACATCTGCGCCGTCTCCAGCCCCGACTCGCGGCCGAACTCGAACATGAAAGGCTTCTCCCTGCCCACCAGATAGATCGTCAGCGTGCATGGCTTCGCAAAGTTCGCGGAAAAGGTGACGACGCTTCGGTACGGAACAGAGGTGAAGGCATTCTCCGACTTGATGAGCCCCTGCACATCCATGAAAATCATTCGCTTGTCCGTGAACAACATACATTGACGGGAGACCGCGAAAGCCGTTTCCACCGTCTCACCCTCCAAAAGGACATGGTCGAAGTCACTTCTGATCTTCTTTCCGTCCACCTCACTCGCCTTACCGAGTATAGAATCTATCAAACCCATATTCAATCAATTATCATTTAACATATTTATCTTATCGTCGAAAGAGTCCTTGGCGCAGAGCCAAGCGCCCACCGCCATCAGGGCAAGGCCTACCCAATAGGTGTGGGGCGGCGTCTGCCGGAAGATCAGCAGCGAGAGGCCCGTTCCGATGAAAGGCGCGACCGCATAGTAGGCACTCGTACGGGCGGCGCCCAACGACCGTTGCGCATAGATGTCCACAAAGACACTCAAGCCGTACGAGACCAGTCCGATGGCCATCGCCGCGAAAATGGGCCAGATGACCTCGATGGTCTCCCCGATGAGGAAACCGATCAGGAGCATGCCGACCCCCGAAAAGATACCCTTCATGAGGACGATCTGCATCGGGTCCTTCGAGGCGATCCGTCGGGTGCAGTTATTGTCCAAGCCCCAGCAGAAAGCCGCCAAGATAACGTACAAGGAGCCGGAAGAGAAGCGCAGGCTGTCCATCTCCTCGCAGGAGAGCACACAGCAAGAGAGCGTCACGAAGGCGATGCCCACCCATAGCCGCTTGGAGATCCGCTCACGGAAGAAGAGCCATGCGAGAAGGGCGGTCGCCACGATCTCGAAATCGCTCAGCAGGGAAGCGTTCGCCGCCGTGGTCTTCTGCAAGCCCACCATGAGGCAGATCGGTCCCACGATATCCAAGGCGATCATCGCTAAGACATACGGCCACTCCTTGCGGTCCAGTTTCTTCTCCACATTATCCGTGCCGTGGCGGCTCCTGAACGAGGCGATCGCCAGCATACCTAAGCCCGAACCCAAATAGAGGAATCCAGCCGTCAGGATAGGCGGCAGGTAATCAAGCACGATCTTCGAGAAAGGAGCGTTCACCGCATAGAGCGTCGCACCCAGCAAAGCGAGTAAGATACCATATTGGCGTTTGGTCAACTTCAACATAATCATCCGTTTTCACAAAGATAAAAAGATTCGGGGAAAAAGCAACGGGCGCATGCGGCAAAACGCATACCCGCCGAAGTGATGGAGCGTACGTCTCCGCGCGATTTACTTCTTTTTCTTTTTCAGCATGGATTCGCACTTATCCACTTTCCTGAGGAAGTCCTGGATGTAGGCGCGGATCTCCTTTGTAGGCTTGGCGAGCACCGGTGTCGTCACGCTCTTCGTCCGCGACATGGCATCGTTCAGCTCAGCCCTGATCTCCTCGATTTTATTCTGCATCGAGCGTTCTGCGCCCGGGCTCACGAAGTTGAGGTCCACGATGCGGTTGTGCAGGTCACTGATTTGGTAGATGATCCGTTCACACCTATGTTGCTGTTCCTCCAACGTGCACGCGTCGATGTAGTGTTTCACGTTCTCCTTATACTTGACCGCCAGCTTATTGCCGTCCCCGTTACGGACAAGCCTCTCGTAGAGGGCCTTTTTCTGTTCGAGGGAGTCCAACCGAAAATAAGCGGTCAGCGAGTCCAACCAGCCCGTACCATCCACGGCAGGCGGGTTCATCGTATCCCCCGAGGTCAGGTCCTGCGACACCCCCGCCCCCAGACGCATCAGCGGGTCGTAAGGGATATGGCTCTCCTTCAGGCTATCCGGAGAGACCATGAAGAATTTATTTTCCAGGCGCTGGTGGTAGGCGCGGGGATTACCCGGCTCGAAATATCCGCTGCACCAGGTCGGGTCGAACATATAAGGGACGCTGTCGATGATGCAGGCGCACCACGCATGACCACCCTCCCCCACGATATTGTCTTTCGGCGTATAGCCCTCAATGATGAACATGGGGATGCCCATCCTGTTGGAGACCTCGGAAAAGAGGCTCGAGTAGTTGGCGCACACACCCTTCCTGTTGCGCAAAGTCCAGTTGGCCAGGTCCTCAGTATTGTACTTAGTCTGGACATCCGTCACGGAGAGATCATACATGACGTTCTCCGACAACCAGTTCTGCAGCGTCCAAAGCATCTGGCGCGTGTCACGGCAGTTCTCCTTGATATACGCCGCCAGTGCATCCACATCCTTCGCATGCTCTTTAGGGACATTGACAGGCTCACTCACCTCCTCCGCACCCATCGCAAAGCAGGAGAGCATCAACAAAAACAATAAAACAGCACTTCTCTTCATATACTCCTCATTATGACATAGTCTAAGACAAAGATAACAATAATCGCGAGACCGCAAAAAATAGTAAATTGTAAATAGTCAAATAGTAAATCTAAGAGGCTCTGTTCGAAAACAAAAAAAGCGGAGACCCATCCCCGCTTTAATAGTTTCGACCCAAAAGCACATCACGGATGCACGTAGGTACCGATGTTCTCACCGGCGATCACGCGCTTCAAGTTGCCCGGTTTATCCATGTTGAAGACCACGATAGGGAGACCGTTGTCGCGGCACATCACCGTAGCGGAGAGGTCCATGACCTTCAGGTTGCGCACGAGGATCTCGTCGTAGGAGATATCGTCGAACTTCGTGGCGGAAGGATCCTTCTCCGGGTCGGCGGTATAGATACCGTCCACGCGCGTGCCCTTGAACATAGCGTCCGCCTCGATCTCGATGCCACGGAGGGAAGAGCCCGTATCGGTGGTGAAGTAAGGGCAGCCCGTACCAGCGGCGAAGATCGTGATATAGCCCGCATTGAGGAGTTCGAGGGCCTTATCCTTGGTATAGAACTCGCCGATAGGCTCCATGCGGATAGCGGTCAGCACCTTGCACTTCGCGCCGGCGGCCGTCAGAGCCGAGCAGAGGGCCAATGCGTTGATCGTCGTGGCGAGCATCCCCATCTGGTCGCCCTTCACACGGTCGAAGCCCTTTTTCGAGCCAGACAAGCCACGGAAGATGTTACCACCGCCGATGACGATGCCCAGTTGGACGCCCATGTCAGCTATTTCCTTGATTTGGGCAGCATATTCGCCCAGTCTATTCTCGTCGATACCATACCCTTTTTCGCCCATCAGCGACTCGCCGCTAAGCTTCAATAAGACTCTTTTAAACTTTGCCATACAAAAAAGAATTTAGGTTGATAGTGAGGTCATAAAGGCCCACCGAAATTTCATGAAAGATACAAAAAAAAAGAATAGGGAGGCAAGGAGCGGTCCCCGAATTGAACAAAAAAGCCGCATCGGGTTAGGATGCGGCTTTTCATATACTGAAGAAATCTTATTCAGCCTCAGTTGTAGCGACCTCAGTAGACTCAGCAGCAGGAGCTTCCACTGCAGGTTGAGCCTTCTTTCTAGAACGACGGGTCTTCGTAGCCTTCTTAGGAGTAGCATCCTTCAACATCTTCTCATTGAAGTCCACCAACTCGATGAAGCACATTTCAGCGGCGTCGTTAGCGCGGAAACCAGTCTTGATGATACGCGTGTAACCACCTGGGCGGTCAGCGATCTTCTCACCGATTACCTTGAACAACTCAGTGACAGCCTTCTTGTTTTGGAGATAGCTGAAAACGACCCTGTAGTTGTTCATCAACTTAGCCTCGTCCTTATCCTTAGCCCTCGTCAACAATGGCTCGATATACTTTCTCAACTCCTTAGCCTTAGCGGTAGTCGTCGTGATTCTCTTGTGTTCGATCAAAGAGATGGCCAAGTTAGCCAACAGAGACGCTCTGTGTCCCTTTTGTCTACCAAGATGGTTGAATTTTTTATTGTGTCTCATTTTACTTATTCTTTATCCAATTTATACTTAGAAATATCCATACCGAACGAAAGGTTCAAAGTATCGAGGAGTTGGTCGAGCTCGGTCAAAGACTTCTTACCGAAGTTTCTGAACTTAAGTAAGTCGTTCTTGTTGAATACAACCAATTCGCCCAATGTCTCGACGTCAGCGGCCTTCAAGCAGTTAAGCGCGCGAACGGAAAGATCCATATCGACCAGCTTAGACTTAAGCAGTTGACGCATGTGGAGAACCTCCTCATCGAAGTCGTCATTCGAACCTTCATCCGCCGTGTCAAGAGAGATCTTCTCGTCAGAGAACAAGAGGAAGTGTTGGATCAAAATCTTAGCGGCCTCCTTCAAAGCATCCTTAGGATGGATGGAGCCGTCGGTATCGATTTCGATGACCAGCTTCTCGAAGTCAGTCTTCTGCTCGACGCGGTAGTTTTCAACCGCATACTTGACATTACGGATAGGAGTATAGATAGAGTCAATCGCAATAACTCCGATTTCAGAACCAGGAATCTTGTTCTCGTCGGCAGGGACATAACCGCGGCCCTTACCGATCGTCAGTTCGATGGTGAAGGAAGCGGAAGGATCCAGGCGGCAGATGACAAAATCCTTGTTAAGAACGTCGAAACCAGTCAAACTCTTAGCTATATCGCCAGCTTTGAACACCTCGGTACCAGAGACGTTAATAGAGACTTTCTCATTCTCAATTTCACTAACTTTCTGTTTGAAACGTACTTGCTTCAAATTGAGGATGACGTTAGTAACGTCTTCCATTACGCCTGGAATCACTGAGAATTCATGGTCGACACCATCGATCTTGATTGAAGTGATAGCGAAACCCTCCAATGAAGAAAGGAGAATGCGTCTTAAGGCATTACCGATGGTAATACCGTAACCAGGCTCAAGAGGACGAAACTCAAATTTCCCATGGAAATTGTCCGCCTCCAACATAATAACCTTGTCAGGTTTTTGAAACGCTAATATAGCCATGAATTAATTATTATTTAGAGTAAAGTTCGACGATCAATTGTTCTTTGATATTCTCTGGGATGTCAGCACGCTCCGGCAAGTGGAGGAACTTACCTGCAGAAACAGGAGCGTCCCACTCCAACCATGGATACTTGCTGTGGTTAAAGCCTGACAAAGAATTAACAATCGTCTCCAAAGACTTGGATTTCTCGCGAACTCCCACGATCTGACCCGGCTTAACAGAATAAGAAGGGATGTTTACCACCTCACCGTCAACGACGATGTGCTTGTGGGAAACCAACTGACGTGCAGCTGCACGAGTCGGAGCGATACCCAAACGGAAAACGACATTGTCAAGTCTTGCCTCAAGGAGTTGCAAAAGCACCTCACCGGTGATACCCTTCGAACGGTTAGCCGCCTCGAAGAGGTTACGGAATTGTCTCTCGAGAACACCGTAAGTATATTTTGCCTTTTGCTTCTCAGCCAACTGAATACCGTACTCAGATGACTTCTTTCTTCTGTTTACGCCATGTTGTCCCGGTGGGAAGTTTCTCTTAGCCAAAATCTTGTCTGGACCGAAAATCGGTTCACCAAAACGACGCGCAATCTTAGTTTTTGGACCTATGTATCTAGCCATTTTAATTACTGTTTATTTCCAAACCTTGAACCGTGCAGCCGCAATTGCAGAGAGGTTTAAAATGCAATTATCACAATGCGAGATTCGAAAGTTGTTATAATACTGTATTTTTTATACTCTACGTTTTTTAGGTGGTCGACAACCGTTATGTGGTAGTGGTGTTACGTCGATAATCTCCGTCACCTCGATACCAGCGCCATGTACGGTTCTGATAGCAGACTCACGGCCATTACCTGGACCCTTCACATATGCCTTCACCTTTCTCAAACCAAGATCGTAAGCCACTTTAGCACAATCCTGAGCCGCCATTTGCGCAGCGTACGGAGTGTTCTTCTTGGAGCCCCTGAATCCCATCTTACCAGCTGAAGACCAAGAGATCACTTGACCCTCCGCATTGGACAAAGATACGATGATGTTGTTGAAAGATGAGTGGACATGCAATTGTCCATTAGCGTCAACTTTTACTACTCTTTTTTTGGTTGCTACTGCTTTTTTTGCCATATCTTTAATAATTAAATAGCGTTCGCTAACTATTACTTAGTCGCCTTCTTCTTGTTTGCAACTGTTTTCTTCTTACCCTTACGAGTACGCGCATTGTTCTTGGTGCTCTGTCCTCTCAAAGGCAGACCCAAACGATGACGGATGCCACGATAGCAACCGATATCCATCAGACGTTTGATGTTCAATTGGACTTCTGAACGGAGGTCTCCCTCTACCTTGAATTGGGTACCAATAATCTCACGAATCTTGGACGCCTGCTCATCGTTCCAGTCCTTCACCTTGATGTTCTTGTCAACACCAGCTTGTGCTAAGATTTTGTTCGCACTACTACGGCCTATACCAAAGATATAGGTCAAACCGATTTCGCCCCTTTTGTTCTGTGGCAAATCTACACCGACAATTCTTATAGCCATAAACTAATTTTTTTGCAAAAGTATAAAAAATTATCCTTGACGTTGTTTATACTTAGGATTTTTTTTGTTAATCACATACAAACGCCCTTTTCTCCTTACTATTTTACACTCAGGAGTACGTTTTTTTAAAGAAGCTCTAACTTTCATATCTCAATTATTTATTCTATTTATATCTAAAAGCAATCCGTCCCTTGGACAAATCATACGGTGACATTTCGACTCTGACCTTATCGCCCGGGAGAATTTTGATGTAGTGCATCCTCATCTTCCCGGAGATATGGGCCGTGATCTCATGACCATTCTCCAACTCTACGCGGAACATCGCGTTCGACAACGCCTCCACGATTGTTCCATCCTGTTCTATAGCAGCCTGTTTTGCCATTCAACTATAATGCGTTAGTACCTAATATTTGTTCGACATATTCAAAAGAAGAAAGAATATCGGGACTATCAGAGCCTATTGCAACCGTATGCTCGTAATGAGCGGAAGGTAAGCCATCGGAGGTACGTACCGTCCATCCATCCTTCTCCAAGTAAACGCCTTTCTTGCCCATGTTGATGATGGGCTCTATCGCGATCACCAGTCCCTCCCTGAACGGAAGGCCTCTTCTCGCACGCCCATAATTACGGACCAAAGGCTCTTCGTGCATCATTCTTCCGATTCCATGACCTGTCAGCTCTCGCACGACCGAGTACCCGTTGCTTTCGCAGTACTCCTGAATCGAATGTTCAACATCACCCAAACGGTTCCCGACCTTGGCTTTGCTGATTCCCAGCAGCAGCGCTTCCTTGGTAGTCCGCAACAGCTTTTTCACCTCTTCGGAGACCTCCCCCACACAGAACGTGTAACAGGAGTCACCATGGAAACCGTTTATCTCAGCGCCGCAATCCACGGAAACGACGTCCCCTTCTTTCAGTACATACTTGGAAGGTATCCCGTGCGCCGCTTGATCATTCACGGAAGTGCAAATCGAATTCGGAAAACCCGCATATCCTAAGAAGCTCGGAACAGCACCCTGTGACCGGATGAATTCCTCTGCTAAAGCATCGAGTTGAAGAGTGGTGACTCCAGGCTTCACCGCCTTGGCGACTTCGCCCAATGTCATCGCAACAATTCTGTTGCTGATCCGCATCAACTCGATATCCTCAGCAGTCTTAAGATATATCATACGTTAATAAACGGAGACTCCCGAACGCCCCATGAAATGACCGGACTCCAACAAATCGTCGTATCCATTCATCTTCAAGTGGCTGTTAATTTGCTGCAACGTATCGAGCACCACACCCACAACGATCAACAGAGAAGTACCTCCGAAGAATTGCGCGAATTGAGTGGTGACACCGAACTGACGTACAATGGCAGGCAACACAGCCAAAATCGCCAAGAAGATTGCACCCGGCAAGGTGATGCGAGACATGATCGTATCGATGTACTCGGCCGTCTCCGTACCTGGTTTAACCATTGGGATGAAAGTGTTGTTACGCTTCATGTCCTCCGCCATCTGATTCGGATTGATGATGATCGCCACATAGAAGTATGTGAAGACGATGATCAAGATACCGAAGACCAAATTGTAGAAGAAGCTGTTGTTATCACGCCACATGGAGAAGAAGGAACCTGATCCGTCTCCGTTTCCAAGCACTGGCATGAGCGCCAACGGGATGAACATGATCGCCTGAGCGAAGATGATAGGCATCACGTTAGCAGCATTCACCTTCAATGGGATGTATTGACGAGCACCGCCCACTACGCTTTGACCGGCAGCCAATTTCTTCGCATATTGTACAGGAACTTTTCTCACGCCCTGCACCAAAAGGATAGCCGCACAAGAGACAGCGAAGAGTCCGACGATCTCCAAGATCAACTTGATAAGACCTCCGCTCTCGTTCAAGCAAGAAGCGAATTCGCCGACCACCGCATGTGGGAAACGGGCGATGATACCGACCAAGATGATGAAGGAAATACCATTGCCGACACCCTTGTCAGTGATACGCTCACCCAACCACATAACGAACATACTGCCCGCGCAGAGGATGATCGTGGAAGAGATTCTGAACCACCAGCCTTCTGGCAAAGTGGCGTTCACCTCCCTCAACTGATAAGACAAGTTCAGCAAGTAAGAAGGACCTTGGAGCAAGAGGATAGCCACCGTCAAGTAACGAGTGATCTGGATCATCTTCTTCCTACCGCTATCACCATCCTTCTGCATCTTCTGGAAAGAAGGAACAGCGATGGTCAGCAACTGCACGACGATGGATGCCGAGATGTACGGCATGATACCGAGCGCAAAGATTGACGCGTTGGAGAAGGCACCTCCGGAGAACATATCCAAAAGTCCCATCAAACCCGTAGCGGTTTGCTCTTTCAAGCTGGCCAAAGAACTCATATCTATGCCCGGCAGAACCACGAAGGAGCCGAAACGATAGACCAAAACAAATAAAAAGGTGACAAGGATTCGATGTCTCAAATCCTTGACCTTATATATTTCTTGTAATTTTGTTATAAGTTTCTTCATTTCTCAAGAATTACAGTCGTACCACCTAAAGCCTCAATCGCTTCCTTCGCTGACTTAGAGAACGCATGAGCGGAAACAGTCAACTTGCTAGTCAACTGAGTCTTACGAGCGTCACCCAACACCTTGATCAAATCCTTAGAAGAAGCCAAACCAGCTGATACTAACACGTTAACGTCAACTGCATCAACATTCTTCTCAGTGGCAACAGCCTGGATATCACCAAGGTTAATAGCTTTATACTCGATGCGATTAATGTTCTTGAAACCGTACTTAGGCAAACGACGCTGCAAAGGCATTTGTCCACCCTCGAAACCTATCTTTTTTGAATAACCAGAACGAGACTTGGCACCTTTGTGACCTCTCGTAGAGGTACCACCCAAACCAGAACCTGGACCACGTCCGATTCTCTTTCTGCTCTTTATTGACCCCGCAGCTGGCTTCAAATTACTTAAATCCATTATGTAATGTTTTTAAAGTTAATTACTATTATTCAACAATCACCAAGTGCTTAACCGCCTCGATCATTCCCCTAACAGTAGGAGTGTCTTCGTGTTCAACCACAGCGTTAATTTTCTTCAATCCCAAAGCCGCAAGCGTATCCTTTTGTTTCTTTGGGCAACCGATTTTACTTTTTACCTGTCTAATCTTTATCTTAGCCATAATTCCAAAAATTAACCTTTAAACACTTTTTCCATTGAAACACCGCGGTTCTGAGCTACGGTATAAGCGTCTCTCAACTCTGAGAGGGCAAGAACCGTCGCCTTCACCAAGTTGTGAGGGTTAGAAGAACCCTTAGACTTAGCCAAGACGTCAGTGATACCAACGCTCTCGAGGACGGCACGCATGGCACCACCCGCCTTCACACCGGTACCGTGGGAAGCTGGTCTCAACAAGACCTGCGCACCACCGAACTTAGCCTCTTGCTCGTGAGGAATCGTACCCTTGAGCACAGGGACCTTCACCAAGTTCTTCTTGGCAGCTTCAACTCCCTTAGCTATGGCTGCAGTAACCTCACTGGCTTTACCCAAACCGTATCCGACAACACCTTCCTCATTTCCCACAACAACCATTGCGGCAAAACTAAAGGTACGACCACCTTTGGTCACCTTCGTCACACGGTTTATCGCTACCAACCTATCCTTCAATTCCAAGTCATTGGTTGACTTAACTTTACTATTTTCTCCAGCCATAACTATTAAAATTTAAGACCGCCCTTACGAGCAGCATCCGCCAATTCCTTAATTCTACCATGATACAAGTATCCGTTACGGTCGAAAACAACCTCGGTGATACCTGCCTCTATCGCTTTTTTAGCAACCAACTCGCCGACCTTGGCAGCTTGCTCCTTCTTAGGGCACTTGTCAGTCATTCCAAGTGAAGAAGCGGCAGCCAATGTCTTGCCTTCCATATCGTTGATCAACTGTACGTAGATCTGTTTGTTGCTTCTGAAAACTGTCATACGAGGACGTTCGGCAGAGCCAGAGACCTTGCCTCTAATTCTCCTCTTTATCTTTAATCTTCTTTCAATTTTAGTCGTCATAATACTACTTTTTTACAATGATTACTTAGCACCAGCTGACTTACCAGCCTTACGACGAATCTGCTCGCCAACGAATTTAATACCTTTACCCTTGTAAGGCTCTGGCTTACGGAACGTACGGATCTTCGCGCAAACCTGACCCAACAATTGCTTGTCGCAGCTCTCGAGGATCACCAGAGGGTTCTGGTTTCTCTCACTCTTGGTCTCGATCTTAATCTCCTTTGGCAATTGTAAGAAGATGTTATGGGTATATCCTACAGCGAACTCAAGCACCTGACCTTGGTTGGAAACACGATAACCGACACCAACAAGTTCAAGTTCCTTCTTGTAGCCCTGAGACACACCGACAACCATATTATTAATCAAAGCCCTGTACAATCCGTGCATGGAACGACGAGGAGCATCCTCCGCAGAACGGGTGAATGTGATGGTGCCATCCTTAACCTCAACATTGATGTCGGGATTCACATACTGTGACAACTCGCCCTTAGGACCTTTAACTGTCACAACATTATCCTTCATGGATACCGTAACCCCTGAAGGAATACTGATCGGTAAATTACCTATTCTTGACATTTCAAAATCCTCCCAACATTAATAGATGTAACACAAAACCTCGCCGCCGATCTTCATGTCGCGGGCTTCCTTATCAGTCATAACTCCTTTGGATGTGGATACGATGGCGATACCGAGACCGTTCAACACCCTCGGCATATCCTTGTAACCCACATACTTACGCAAACCTGGGGTTGAAACTCTCTTCAAGCCCTTGATAGCGTTCACTTTGTTGATGGGATCATACTTCAAGGCGATCTTGATCGAGCCTTGGTAACCCTCATCATTGAACTTGTAGTTCAAGATATAACCCTTATCGAGCAATATCTTCGTAATCTCCTTTTTCAAATTTGACGCAGGAACTTCAAGCACTCTATGTTTAGCCTGAATAGCGTTCCTCAATCTCGTTAGATAATCTGCTATTGGATCTGTCATAATAAAACAATTAAATTGATCAGGAAAACCTGACAATATTTAACACTAATTTTTACCAGCTTGCCTTCTTCACGCCTGGGATCAAACCTGCCGATGCCATCTCGCGGAATTGGATACGAGAGATACCGAAGAGACGCATGTAACCCTTTGGTCTTCCCGTCAACTTGCAACGGTTGTGCTTACGCACTGGGGACGCGTTCTTTGGCAAAGACTGAAGAGCCTCATAGTTGCCCTCAGCCTTCAACTTAGCCCTCTTCTCAGCATACTTGGCGCAAAGCTTTGCACGTTTCACCTCACGTGCCTTCATTGATTCTTTTGCCATCTTATTACTTCTTTACATTTTTAAATGGTAAACCAAACTCTCTCAGCAAAGCATAACCTTCTTCGTCCGTCTTCGCAGAGGTTACAAAGGTAATATTCATTCCCAACAATTTCTGTATGGAATCGATATTAATTTCAGGGAAAATAATTTGCTCGTCGATACCGAGTGTGTAATTACCCCTTCCGTCAAGCTTTGATTCGATACCCTTGAAGTCGCGGATACGAGGAAGAGCGACGCGGATAAGTCTCTCCAAGAACTCGTACATCTTCTCCCTACGCAAAGTCACTCTGACACCGATAGGCATCTTCTTACGCAACTTGAAGTTTGAGATATCCTTCTTTGACAATGTCTGAACGGCCTTCTGACCAGAGATGGCGGTCAACTCGTTGATGGCGACCTCGATGATCTTCTTGTCGGCGATAGCCATTCCCAAACCTTGGTTGATAACAATCTTTTCCAAAACAGGGACCTGCATCACTGTCTTGTAGTTAAACTCCTTCATCAAGGAAGGAACGATACGCTTAGCGTACTCTTGCTTTAAACTTGCGGTATTCATCATTTAATTTCCTCCCCTGATTTTTTTGCGTAACGCACTAACTTGCCGTTTGCACCCTCACGGCGTCCGATACGAGTCGGCTTGCCACTCTTAGGGTCGATCAAATTCAAGTTGGAGATATGGATAGGAGCCTCCATTTCCACGATTCCACCCTGAGGATTCTTTGCGCTAGGCTTGGTTGACTTCTTAACGATGTTAAGACCCTCAACGATAGCCTTCTGGTCCTTAACAAGGACGCGGAGAACGCGTCCCTGCTTTCCCTTAGACTCTCCAGCGTTCACGTACACCGTATCTCCTTTTTTGATATGTAACTTACTCATTTCCTTAAAATTAAGAATTAAAGCACTTCTGGTGCCAATGAAACGATTTTCATGTTTGTTGCACGGAGCTCACGAGCGACTGGGCCGAAGATACGGCTAGCCCTCATCTCACCGGCAGCGTTCAAAAGGACACAAGCGTTATCGTCGAAGCGGATGTATGAGCCATCCTGACGTCTGATCTCCTTCTTCGTTCTAACGACAACCGCCTTAGAAACAGTACCCTTCTTCATGTCACTCGAAGGAATGACATTCTTGACAGTGACGACGATCACGTCGCCCACGGTGGCGTAACGCTTAGCTGTACCTCCCAAGACACGAATACACAATGCCTCTTTTGCACCGCTATTGTCGGCCACGACCATTCTTGATTCTTGCTGTATCATAATTACTTAGCCCTTTCGATAATTTCAACCAATCTCCATCTCTTAGTCTTGCTCAACGGACGAGTCTCCATGATACGAACGAAGTCGCCGACGTTGCACTCGTTCTTCTCGTCATGAGCGTGATATTTCTTCGTCTTGTTGACGAACTTCTGATAAATAGGGTGTTTCTCTTTCCACTTAACAGCGACAGTGATGGTTTTGTCCATCTTGTTGCTGGAAACTACTCCCTGTCTTTCTTTTCTTAAGTTTCTCATTGTAATCAGCCCCTTAATTATTTGTTAATTTCCCTCAATCGCAACTCCGTGTGGATGCGAGCGATATCCTTACGAGCAGCTCTAATCTGCATAGGATTGTCCAACGGAGAAACTGAATGGGTAAGCTTAAGCTTAGCCAAGTTTTGCTCCTCTGTAGCAAGTCTCTCTTGCAACTCCTGAGTGGTCAAATTTTTTAATTCCGTTATTTTCATATCACTTATGCATTTTGATTTTGAGCGTCATAATCTCTTCTCACAATAAACTTAGTGGTAACCGGCAACTTCTGGGCAGCCAGGCGCAATGCCTCTTTTGCCACCTCGAATGGTACGCCTTCAACCTCTATCACGATTCTTCCCGGAGTGATTGGGAACACAAATCCTTCCGGACTACCCTTACCTTTACCCATACGGACATCGGCTGGTTTCTTGGTGATTGGCTTGTCAGGGAATATTCTGATCCAAATCTTTCCTTCCCTCTGCATATAACGTGTAACCGCGATACGGGCAGCCTCGATTTGACGTGCGGTAATCCATTTGGTCTCCAAGGATTTGATTCCGAAAGAGCCGAATGCCAACTGGTTTCCGCGGGAAGCGACTCCCTTAGAACGACCTTTCTGCGGTCTTCTGTATTTTACTCTCTTAGGTTGTAACATTTTCCTTCAACTTTAATTCGTTAAACAGAATTATTTCTTTTTCTTCTTGAAGCCTTGTGGTTTACCTGCGGCTTGGGAGTTGTTTCCTGAACGTCCAGACTCTTTAGAGGCTGTGAAGTTAGGAGCCAAGTCCTTCTTGCCGTAAACCTCACCACGGCAAATCCAAACCTTAATGCCAATCAAACCTACTTTCGTCAAAGCTTCCGCCTGCGCATAGTCGATGTCTGCCCTGAAGGTATGCAATGGAGTTCTTCCCTCCTTGTACATCTCAGAACGAGCCATCTCCGCTCCGTTCAGACGTCCGGAAACCTGCACCTTGATACCCTCGGCGCCCATACGCATCGTGGACGCGATCGCCATCTTAGTGGCGCGACGGTAAGCGATCTTACCCTCCACCTGACGAGCGATGTTGTTCGCCACGATCATAGCATCCAACTCAGGACGCTTTACCTCGAAGATGTTGATCTGAACCTCCTTGTCGGTGACTCCCTTCAACTCTTCCTTCAACTTCTCTACCTCTTGACCTCCCTTACCGATGATGATGCCTGGACGAGCCGTGCACACCGTGATGGTAACGAGCTTCAATGTACGTTCTATTACTATTCTAGAGACGCTAGCCTTTGCGAGACGGGCGTTGAGGTACTTTCTGATTTTAGCATCCTCCACAATAGTATCGCCGTAACTTTTACCGCCGATCCAGCTGGAATCCCAACCTTTAATGATTCCGAGGCGGTTGCTAATTGGATTTACTTTCTGTCCCATCTAACAATTAATTTTTACTTTCTTTAGAATTAATAGAATCTACATATATCGTCACATGGTTAGAGCGCTTACGGATCCTGTAGCCCCTACCCTGTGGTGCTGGACGAAGTCTCTTCAGAGTCCTTCCCTCATCCACGAAGATGGAACTGATGTACAATTCTCCGTTATCGGCTTTCTTCTCATTCTTCTGCTCCCAGTTAGCGATCGCTGAGCGAAGCAACTTCTCCAAACGGTTAGAAGCTTCCTTGGTGGAATACTTCAACACACTGAGAGCCCTATATGCCTCCATTCCGCGGATCATATCTGCGACCAAGCGCATCTTTCGCGGAGATGTAGGGATATCATTCATTTTAGCGAAGTACAGAGACTTCATAGCCTCCTTCTTGGCCTCCGCTGCGTTTCTTTTTCTTACACCCATTTTACTAATCTTTTTTTAAATCAGTTTACACGGCTTATTTCTTCTTGTTGCCGCCATGTCCTCTAAATGTACGTGTCATGGAGAACTCGCCAAGCTTGTGGCCGACCATGTTTTCAGTAACGTACACAGGAATAAACTTATTTCCGTTATGAACTGCTAATGTATGGCCCACGAAATCAGGAGAAATCATGGAAGCTCTTGACCAAGTCTTGATCACGGACTTCTTTCCGCTCTCATTCATAGCCAATATCTTCTTCTCAAGCTTTACGCTAATAAACGGGCCTTTTTTTAATGAACGACTCATAAAAATTACCTTTTAAATTACTTTTTCCTTCTTTCGATTATATACTTGCTAGAAGCAGCCTTTGGAGATCTAGTCTTGTAGCCCTTAGCCAACAAGCCTTTCCTTGATCTTGGGTGACCTCCGGATTGACGGCCTTCACCACCACCCATCGGGTGATCTACTGGGTTCATCACGACACCACGGTTGCGTGGACGACGACCCAACCAACGTGAACGACCTGCCTTTCCTGATGACTCCAACGCATGGTCGGAGTTTCCTACCGTACCAATCGTGGCCTTGCAAGTACAAAGAATCATTCTGGTCTCGCCAGAAGGTAATTTCACGATAGCATACTTTCCTTCTCTCGAAGTCAACTGAGCAAATGTTCCTGCGGAACGCACCAAAGCAGCTCCTTGTCCTGGACGAAGCTCCAAATTGTGGATCACCGTACCAAGAGGGATGTTCTGCAGAGGCAACGCGTTTCCAACCTCAGGCGCAGCTTCCGCTCCAGAAAGCAATTGTTGCCCAATTTGCAGTCCATTAGGTGCAAGAATGTAACGCTTCTCACCATCAGCGTAGAACAAAAGCGCGATGCGAGCCGAACGGTTCGGATCGTACTCGATTGTCTTTACAACTGCTGGAACACCATCTTTGTCTCTCTTGAAATCAATTACTCTATACTTTCTCTTGTGTCCGCCTCCGATGTAACGCATGGTCAACTGACCTGAGTTGTTACGTCCACCAGTCTTGCGCATTCCTACGACAAGAGATTTCTCTGGCACGTTTGTGGTAATTGATTCAAACGTACCAATAACTTTGTGTCTTTGCCCCGGTGTTGTGGGCTTGAATTTACGAACAGCCATTTTTATTCAATATTGCTATAAAAATCTATTACTTCACCCTCCTTCAAAGTCACGTATGCCTTCTTGTAGGACATGTCACGACCTGAAAGAATGCCGGACTTCGTATAACGGCTCTTTGCCTTACCTTCCACTCTCGCAGTGTTGACAGAGGCCACCTTCACGTTATACAATTCCTCGACAGCTTTCTTTATCTCCAACTTGTTAGCCGTCGGAACAACACGAAAACCATAGCGAGAGTACTTCTCGCTAAGGTTTGTCATTTTCTCTGTTAATATCGGTTTAATTATGATTCCCATCTGTTCAACCTCCTTAAGCCTTTAAATTTTTCTCAATATTCGTCAAAGCGTCCTCTGTAAGGAGGAGACATGCAGCCCTCATAATTCTGTAAGTGTTTAACTCTGAAGAGATTACAACATCTGCATTCGGAATATTTTTCGCCGACAAATATACATTTTTATTTGGTTCCGACAAAACTAAAAGAGATTTCTTATCTGATGCCTTCAAACCATCGAGCAAAGACGCGTAATTCTTGGTCTTTGGCTCATTAAAACTGAGGTTCTCAACCACCATGATCTTGTTCTCTTTTGCCTTGGTTGACAATGCTGACAAACGCGCCAAACGCTTTGTCTTCTTGTTCAACTTGAAACTATAGTCGCGAGGCGTTGGACCGAACACGCGGGCTCCACCAACCAACACTGGTGAGTTGATGTCTCCACGACGAGCGCCACCTCCACCTTTTTGACGACCTAACTTTCTCGTACTACCGGAAATCTCACTTCTCTCCTTCGACTTGTGTGTACCCTGACGTTGCGCAGCCATGTATTGTTTTACAGCGAGGTACATCACATGCTCGTTAGGTTCGATGCCAAAGATGCTCTCGTCCAAAGAGACCTTTCTTCCAGTATCTTCTCCCTTAATATTATATACACTCAGTTCCATTACTTATTCACTATTACGATTGAACCTTTAGCTCCCGGCAACGATCCCTTTATAACCAAAAGATTGTTCTCTGGGATTACTTTTAACACCTGAAGATTCTGAACTGTCACAGAGTCTCCTCCCAAACGACCAGCCATACGCATTCCCTTGAACACCTTCGCTGGATAAGAACATGCGCCGATAGAACCCGGAGCTCTCAAACGGTTGTGCTGACCATGGGTTGACTGTTGCACACCACCGAACCCGTGACGCTTAACTACGCCTTGGAATCCTTTTCCCTTTGACGTGCCGACAACGTCCACGAAATCCTTCTCGGTGAACAAGTCAACTGTGATCTGGTCGCCCAAATTGTACTCCTGAGCAAATCCATTGAACTCGGCCAAGTGTCTCTTTGGTGTCACACCTGCCTTCTTGAAGTGGCCCATCTCCGCTTGGTTGGTGTGCTTCTCCTTCTTATCCTCGAAGCCCAACTGAAGCGCGTCATAGCCATCTTTCTCGACGGTCTTGATTTGTGTGACAACACAAGGACCTACTTCGACAACAGTGCATGGAACATTCTTTCCATCGGCACTGAAAACGGATGTCATTCCGATTTTTTTTCCAATTAATCCTGGCATTTCAATAAATATTAATGATAACTACACTTTAATTTCTACCTCAACTCCGCTTGGCAACTCCAACTTCATCAATGCGTCGACTGTCTTCGCTGTTGAGCTGTAGATGTCGATCAATCTCTTGAACGAAGAGAGTTGGAACTGTTCTCTCGACTTCTTGTTCACGAACGTTGAACGGTTCACTGTGAATATACGGTTGTGGGTCGGCAACGGAATTGGTCCGCTCACTACAGCCCCCGTAGATTTCACGGTCTTCACGATCTTCTCAGCTGACTTGTCAACCAAGTTGTGGTCGTAAGACTTTAATTTGATTCTAATTTTTTGACTCATCTCTTTGAATCTATTTTAATATTACAATAATTCTACTTTACCCTTTGCCTCTGCGACTACAGTCTTGGCGATCGCTGTGGATACCTCAGCATAGTGAGAGAACTCCATTGAGGAAGTCGCACGTCCTGAAGTGATCGTACGCAAGTCAGTCACATAACCGAACATCTCAGCCAATGGCACCTTAGCCTTCACGATACGCGCTCCTGAACGGCTGGTCTCCATTCCCTCTACTTGTCCACGACGCTTGTTCAAGTCACCGATCACATCTCCCATGTTCTCCTCTGGCGTGATGACTTCCAACTTCATGATTGGCTCCATCAAGACTGGCTTAGCCTTCGCACATGCCTCCTTGAACGCCAAGTTGGCGCAGATTTCGAATGACAACTGGTCTGAATCGACTGGGTGGTAAGAACCATCCAACACGGTAACCTTCAACTTCTCCATTGGGAAGCCTGCCAACACACCATTCTTCATGGCTGATTGGAAGCCCTTCTGGATAGATGGGATGAACTCCTTAGGAATGTTACCTCCCTTAACCACATCCTCGAATTGCAATGAACCTTCGAATCCTTCGTCAGCTGGACCTACCTTCACAACGATGTCGGCGTACTTACCACGACCACCGGACTGCTTCTTGTAAAGCTCGCGGTGCTCAACAGTCTTCGTGATAGCCTCTTTGTAGCTAACTTGTGGACGGCCTTGGTTACACTCAACCTTGAACTCACGTTTCAGACGGTCGATGATGATATCCAAGTGAAGCTCACCCATACCTGAGATGACAGTCTGGCCTGATTGCTCGTCTGTCTTCACCGTGAAGGTAGGATCCTCCTCGGCCAACTTAGACAAACCAACGCCCAACTTATCAACGTCTGCTTGTGACTTAGGCTCGATAGCGATACCGATCACTGGATCTGGGAAGTCGATAGACTCCAATACCATGTGATCCTTCTCCTCCTCACCGCACAACGTATCACCCGTACGGATATCCTTGAAACCTACACCGGCACCGATATCACCTGCGGAGATAACCTCAACTGGGTTCTGGTGGTTAGAGTGCATTTGGAACAAACGTGAGATACGCTCCTTCTTTCCTGAACGAGTGTTGAACACGTATGAACCCGCATCGATCTTACCTGAATATACGCGGAAGAAGCACAAACGGCCTACGAATGGGTCGGTAGCGATCTTGAACGCCAAAGCACACAAAGGTTCGTCCTCGTTTGGATGACGGACAACTTGCTGATCAGGGTTCTCCAAAGAGGTTCCCACGATCTCTTCCGTATCCAATGGGCTAGGCAAATAAGCGCACACAGCATCCAACATGGTCTGTACACCCTTGTTCTTGAAGGATGAACCACAGATCATAGGGTTGATCTTCATCGCGATGGTACCCTTTCTGAGGGCAACCTTGATTTCTTCCTCAGTGATGGTGGAAGGATCGTCGAAGAATTTCTCCATCAACACGTCGTCGCACTCAGCGACTGACTCCAACATCTTATCTCTCCACTCCTTAGCCTCGTCAACCAAGTCAGCTGGGATCTCCTCGATGGAGTACTCAGCACCCATGGTCTCGTCGTGCCAGAAGATAGCCTTCATCTTGATCAAATCGACAACGCCCTTGAAAGTCTCCTCGCATCCGATAGGAATTTGGATTGGGCAAGGGTTAGCGCCGAGCACCTCCTTGATCTGCGCGTAAACGTCGAAGAAGTTGGCTCCAGAACGGTCCATCTTGTTGACGTAGCAGATACGAGGCACAGAGTACTTGTCAGCCTGACGCCATACAGTCTCTGATTGAGGTTCAACACCACCAACCGCGCAGAACGTAGCGACAGCGCCGTCCAAGATACGGAGTGAACGCTCCACCTCGACGGTGAAGTCAACGTGTCCCGGAGTGTCAATCAAGTTGATTTTGTACTTCTTGTCATTGTACTTCCAGTAAGTGGTGGTAGCGGCGGAAGTGATAGTGATACCTCTCTCCTGCTCTTGAACCATCCAGTCCATGGTAGCGGCACCATCATGAACCTCACCGATTTTGTGAGTCAAACCAGTGTAGAACAAGATACGCTCTGACGTTGTTGTCTTACCGGCATCGATGTGAGCCATGATACCGATGTTTCTTGTATAATGTAAATCAGCTTTAGCCATTTTGTAATTCTTGTATTTGATTAGAACCTGAAGTGTGCGAACGCGCGGTTAGCCTCGGCCATCTTGTGCATGTCCTCTTTTTTCTTGAATGCACCGCCTTGGTTATTGTAAGCGTCTGCGATCTCCGCAGCCAACTTTTCAGCCATTGAATGGCCACTTCTTTTACGTGAGAAGATAATAAGGTTCTTCATAGAAATAGACTCTTTCCTCTCTGGACGAATTTCCGTAGGCACTTGGAATGTAGCACCGCCTACACGGCGAGACTTAACCTCAACTTGAGGAGTGATGTTCTCCAAAGCCTTCTTCCAGATTTCCAATGGAGTTTTTTCCTCATTAGGAAATTTTGACTTAACGTTGTCCAACGCTGTATAGAATATATCGTATGCGATAGTTTTCTTACCGTCATACATCAAATGGTTCACGAATCTCGTAACCATTACTTCGTTGAAGATCGGATCTGGTAAAATGACCCGTTTCTTTGGTTTTGCTTTTCTCATTTTTACTCAAAAATTTTTCGTTTTTGTTTTGGTTGCAGTTGCTTCAACGGCTTCGCTTAGCCATTTACTCAACCGACGTAATCTTTAGGTCGCCCTATCGAATTACTTTTTCTTTGCTGGAGCTGCTTGTCCCGGCTTTGGTCTCTTCGCACCATATTTGGAACGACGTTGCGTACGTCCGTTCACACCTGCGGTATCCAATGTTCCGCGAACGATGTGGTAACGCACACCTGGAAGGTCCTTCACACGACCACCACGCACCATCACGATGGAGTGCTCTTGCAAGTTGTGTCCCTCTCCCGGAATGTAAGCATTCACTTCCTTTTGGTTCGTCAAACGTACTCTGGCAACCTTACGCATTGCTGAGTTAGGCTTCTTAGGGGTCGTAGTGTAAACCCTTACGCAGACGCCTCTTCTCTGTGGACATGAGTCCAAAGCAGGAGATTTGCTCTTGTCCGCCTGACTTGCCCTTCCTTTTCTAACTAACTGCTGAATTGTAGGCATTTCGTTAAACTTTTAATCTTTTAAGTTATTAATAAATATATTTTTAGACACTCTACTAAAAGTGGGTGCAAATTTAGGAAGATTATTTCATCCCACCAATTTTTTTTGCTCTTTTTTATGCAAAATGTTTCCCAACTGCCTCAACACATGGTTTTCTCTCACCATCAGACTCATTCCGTGGACGTTAACCCGATCTTCCCAAACGATTCATAATTCAAAAATCATAATTATCATGGTGTCGCCCTTTCAGGGCTATATAATCGCACCCGTCACCTACGCACAGGGGTTGACACCCCTGCCTGTGTTATCATCGCCCCGTCGGGGCTTGGGTTATGCGCATCGTGTAAAATTGCGCATCCGCCATTAATTCACAATCCCCCCCAGGGTGTTGCCCTGGGCTAAATAAAGAGTTGGCCCTGCAGGCCGTGGAACGTGCGTCTCGTGTAGAATTGCGAATCCCCCATTAACTCATAATTCTTAATTCTTAATTCTTAATTCTCCCCTCCCCTTGTTTCTTCAACATGTATGGCTTATATTTGTACCTTATAATAAAATAAAGGGTTCCTGTATAACTTATATTCGGACTGACATGAGAAACAAAACTTCATACATGCGATACATCTCTATCGCCACCATGTTCTTCGTCGCTGGCCTTATCATATTCAAGACCTACCCGAACTTCGGCAAATTCAAATATAACTATGCCATCGAAAAGCCTTGGGAATACGAGGCGCTCACCGCCCCCTTCGCCTTCGAGATCATGAAGTCCAAAGAGGATGTCAAGAAGGAGGAGGATAGCCTCCTGCGGGATTACATCCCTTTCTTCGCCCACGACGAAGTGGTGCTGAACAAATCCATCAACCTGCTGAACGAGAAGTTCGGCAAGGTGGAGGACGAGGCGGCGGTCGAATACAGGAATTACATCTCACGCAAGCTGAAGTCGCTCTACGCCAATGGCATCATCGCCGCAGATGACATGGAGCGCCTCAACGAGGAGGGGAAGGAGGAGATAAACGTGCTGACCGGCAACCAATCGAAGACCCGACCGACTTCTGCCCTCCACACGACCAAAACGGCTTACGAGAGCATCATCAACGGAATCCCCGCCTCCCTGAACAAGGAGACGCTACAAGGGTATAACATCAACAATTACATCCACGAGAACCTCTCCTACGACAAGACGAAGAACGAGTCGGTGAAGAAGGAGATGCTGAAGTCCATCTCCCTCACCAAGGGTAGAATCCAGAGCGGGGAGAAGATCATCGACCACGGCGAAATCGTCAAATCGAACACCTACGATATCCTGAACTCTCTCAAATCGGCCGTGCAGGAGAATAGCGGCAAGACGAACTCCCAACTGATCAAGGTGGGACAGGCCATCATCATCGCCATCATCCTCTGCGCCTTCTACCTCTACCTGCTCCTCTTCAGGAAACGGTTCCTGGCGAACCTCAAAAACGTGGCGTTCATGCTGGGAATGACCGTCATCCTCTGCCTACTCACCTCCGTCATGGTCAAGATGGAGATCACACCGAACATCGTGCCGTACGCCTTGCTGCCGATCATGGTGACTTGCTTCTTCGACACGAGGACGGCGCTCTTCGCCCACCTCACGACCATCCTGCTCTGCTCGTTCATCGTCCCGAACGATTTCGAGTTCCTCTTGCTTCAGACCATCGCCGGCATGATCTCCATCTGCACCCTGAAGAACTTCTTCATGCGTTCCCAGTTGGTACAGGCCGCCATCCTGATAACGCTCACCTACTGCTTCGTCTACGTGGGGAACACGCTGGTGCACGAGAACGGGGTGGAACACTTCGACTGGACTATGTTACTGTTTTTCTTGGGAAACGGTTTCTTGCTTCTCCTCGCCAATGCGCTCATCTTCATCGTGGAGAAACTGTTCGGTTATGTGTCGGACGTCACGTTGGTGGAGCTGGCGAACACGAACAACTCGCTGCTGCGCAAGTTCTCGGAGGAGGCGCCAGGCAGTTTCCAGCACTCCATGCAGGTCTCCAACCTCGCATCTGACGCCGCCAGCTGCATCGGCGCCAACCCTATGCTGGTGAGAACGGGCGCACTCTACCACGACATCGGCAAAATGAAAAACCCGGCATTCTTCACGGAGAACCAATCGAGCGTGAATCCTCATACCGAGATGGACGACGAGGAGAAGAGCGCACAGATCATCATCCGTCACGTGGCGGACGGTGTGGCCCTTGCGAAGAAGTATGGCTTGCCGGAGAAGATCCAGGAGTTCATCAAGACCCACCACGGGAAGAGCAAGACGAAGTACTTCTACTATACGATGAAGAACAAATATCCGGACAGGGAGATCGACGAATCCAAGTTCACCTACCCTGGACCGCTACCTACCTCCAAGGAGATGGCCATCCTCGTCATGTGCGACTCGGTGGAGGCGGCCTCCAGGAGTTTGAAGGAGTACACCGACAAGAGCATCAACGACCTTGTCGAGAAGATCATCTCCGACCAAGTCAAGGAGGGTATCTTCGAGGAGACTCCTATCACCTTCAAAGAGATCAAAGAAATCAAGACGCTACTTAAGGAGAAGCTCAAGACCATCTACCACACCCGCATCATCTATCCGGAGCTGAACAAGAAGGAGGAAGAGGGGAAGTGACGCACCTCATCCGGCGACATATCCCCTAGACATAAAAAATCCGTCCGCCACACCTTCTCTTAGGCGCGCGGACGGACGGAAAACTTATCAGTAAATTACTGAACAAAAAGGCGTTAATATACACTAACAGCCATACGGTCGAAGATTTTCAGGTGAGTTTCCAATTGTGGAGCGGAACACCTGGCCATCTATGTTTTAAATAACAGTCCAACAGCTGAAGTCAGCGCATCGGTCATTCCACCTCACGGATGGTCCAGAAATCCGAGCAATTCCTTGTGTTTGTAATGTACTCGTAAGGCATCCAGAAATAACCTTTATCGCCCCATTCCTTTCCCCATGAATTGCGCACGAGGAGCATCTTCTTCTCGTCGTCATAGCCTGCGGCCATCACCGCATGTCCGCCAAGCATCGACTCGCCAGATTGCGGCATCGGCATGATACCAGTCTTGTAGACCTCATCCGTCATAAAGCTAGAATAGACCGAGAATCCGAAAACGAACGGATAACCGTCGGCGAGGCAAGAACGGATGTCTTGGAGATTGGGAGAGATACGCCAATAAGATAGTATTTGATTTTCGAGAGCCAACTCATAACATTTAGGGGTCGGCTTTTTCGTGAATTTAGCCTTGTAGCCAGTGCTACTACTATAACGCCAATCCTTTTCGAGGCACACGCCCTGCTTGTTCAACGATTTGACACCGTCTCTCAAGTAAGCGCCACTGTCGGACATCACGGTGTTGATCATCACACGCTCATTATAGTACAGGAAAAGGCGCGACAACCTTTTGGTTTTCTGCCCCTGCTTCTTTTTGCAACATTCCACAGCGGCGAGTAAGGCATTTGCCGTACAACTACCCAGTTCCCCTTGGTTAAACACAGGAGGACAAATTTTCCTGAGGTCCACCTTTGACGGCAAGGCTTTAGCGCTGCGGAACTTGACAGGAGCCTTGTAAACATAATCCCTCTCATCGGGAAGGTCAGGAAGCCATCCCAATTTAGGCAACTTGAAATTACTTTCCATTATCTGTGAGTTATTGTTTGTCATGTCTTAATACTTTTGCTTTACTGTAATGTTGATTCTATAGACGTTCAATGGCTTAACACCTGTCTCCCACGACCTTTTCTCTTCAAGGACAACGACAGATTTACCCTCCGCCAGAGCAGTGATTTCGACCCGTACCGGGAGGCTCTTGCCGATTGGAGGCGCCGTCGCGCACTGCGTCGACTCGCGGGGCATGATCCGCACTTGGGTAACCGCTTCGTCATTAGAAGCAATCGTCCAAAGGTAACCACCCCCTTCATGGCTTTCCAATTCCGACGTGAAGGTGTCGTTGACATGTAATGATAAGATTCTTCTTCTCATTGATGAATAATCCTCGGAACTTGAAGGATAAGGAGGACGACATAAATCGTCGTCCTCCCGAATTTACTTGTTAATGACAAATCAGTTTGTCTACATGAATAAGTTGGAATGGATTATTCCAAATCCACACTCAACACGTAACGTTTCGCATAATCACCGACTTTGATCTCAACGTCACGCTGTTGTACTGGCTTCGCATAGTTGGAAGAGAAGTCGTAACCGATTTCATCAGAAATCGTTTTAACAGACACTTGTGGAGCATCCGCGCCCAACTTCAATGCGCCACTACCTGCGACTTCACGTTTCAAACGTTCAACCTTTGCGTCCAATTGTTCATCAAGGGAGAGAGATTTCTCCTTAGATGGCACTTTCACCTTCATAGGTTTTTGAACGTCAACGATCGGTTTGAGGGAACTAATGACATTAGTAATCTTTCCATCGTTATCGACAGCCACTGAGACAAAGCCAGAATCCGCATTCAAACTTTCCATCTTGTCATTGACCTGACGGAATTGAACAATAGTCTCCACAACCTTTGCGTCACTCTGACTGCCAGTCTTCACATTAGCATCACCCATAAATGTGTTATAAGTGACTGATTGTGACAGTTTAATGCCTTTTGCGATACCCAAATCATCAATCAAGCCACGAGCAATGTCGGTCGCCTTGGATTCACTGATCTGGCTGCCATTCCGATAATTGGCTTTAGCCATTTGCAGTTGCAATGTGCCAGATGGATCCAAGTATAGCGCAACGTTTTTGGTTCCAATCTTGCGCATACCATCTTGTCCGACGGAGATGATTTGGGACGTTCTTTTCGTAACACCAATTTTGTTCGCGATCTTTGACAATAAATCATCTTCAACAAGAGATGAACCCAAAAGCAACACTTCCGGATTTTGAGGCACGACCAACTTGGCGGCTTTTAAGCCTCTTGAACTACTAGATTCCCTCCACATATAGGAGCAAACATTATTGCCAACAGCCTGATTATAAAAGAACCTCTCGTCGTTAAGTCTCGACCTGGATTCCTGCACATTGCTACCAAATGCGGCAACTACAGGTGTTTGCTTCTTGGATATCGACCAACTGGCTTCCAGGAAAGCCGCAGAAAAACTTTTTCCTTTTTTCCACTGATTCCAAAAATTAGAGCCATATTTTTTACTATCTACAGATGTAGTTTCATAGCCAAAGATCATTCTCAGTCCCCCCTTATTAGGACCACGCCAAGTACGGCATGGAGTATGTCCATCGTGAACTCTTAAGCTAAGGCAAGTTGACCAGAAAAGATATCTTAACTTCTCATCGATCACCATACTGGATGATCTTGCCCAAGTCTTACCGCCCCAAGCGCTACCCATAGGAGCAGAGAAAACACCATTAGAATCATTCATGGTTCCATGTCCAGAATGATAGAAGACCACTACGGCATCCATTCCGTACAAATCCTGCCAGTTGTCATACGGCTCTTCATACATCCAGGCCTGTACGCCACTATCTTTTCTCCAAAAGTTTGCAGGAGTAAATGACGTGGGATAATCCAAAAAGCCTGACGCATCTTCGTGCGTATATCTCAAATCGCTTATGCCAGAAGGGAAGTCTTCGATACTACATGCTCCATAGACACATGCATTTCCACCGATTTTTGGAGAACCTAATGTTTTAGATTCCTTAAATGGATTCTCATCAATTAATTTCTTGTAGCTCATAATACTTGAAATTTAAGGTTAATAATTTTATAATATTTCCAAGAAACACTAGTGTATTTTGTCAATAGAAAGAAGTGCAACACTCACATAAAACAACCAGAAATGCTTAGCCGACGACATTCCCGAGAGTGGCTCGTCAGTACCATCCACCCCAAGAACTCACATGAAAAGAATTACATTACACGTCCGCTCAGAATCATATACACATCAACAAACCGAATTATTTTATTAAATAAAATGTCTGCACGACAATATTCATCGACTTAACAATATTTGTTTTGTCTATTGTCAATTCAAATATAGGATATAATTTTCTATACAACAAACTTTTTTATATATTTTTTACGTTTTATTGTTTTGAGCATTATCAAAATAGATAATTAAAAACGTATAAATCATTTATTTAGTATGAATTATTTTTTCTTTCATACTATTATTAAACTAACAACTATTTTACATGATATTAACAATATAAACAAGTAGCCAAATCAAAACAATAATTATATTTATAATATAAATCCATTCAAAGCACTATGATTCCTCACAGAATCCCCGCATATTCGAACATCTTGCGATATGCCTCCACCTTCTTCTCCAGGCTCAGCGGATAGGCGCGCGAGGAGGAGGGCAAACGGAACAGGACAGTATCACCGCACAGCGGGACATAGGTACCGACCTTCGGCATCTCCGGCAACGAAAAGGAGTCCATAAGGTTCTGCGTGGCCTTCTCACCCGTGGTGACCACCACCCTGCAGGAGGGAATCCGCCCCAAGAGCGCCTCAACATCCGTCAGCTCCACCACTTCGAGGAACTTGTCCGAGGCATTCTCCTTCAGGCGCCTGACCGCCGTGGCCGTGTCATAATAGGCGATGCCCGTCTGCTGGAGGAACGCCACGATGCGCTCCAGGCAGAAACGCTTCCGACCGCTTTCCACGAAATAGTCCTTCTCTCCGAAAAAGAGCGACCCCATGATCCGCCAATGGTCATTGATGAAATTAGGGTAGAAGAAGTCCATGCTCCAGCGGGCTCTCGGCGGCGGGAAACTGCCGAGGAAAAGCACCTTCGCGGAGGGCGGCAAAAAGGGTTTCAGCGGATGATACTCCACCGAACCGGTCGATCGCTCAATATGTTGGATGTCCAGCATTGCAGACATTAGACTTTAGCTTTGGTATTGCGGGGCAAATATACGATTATTCCTTGAGGGATGCGCATAGAGAGGCTTATTGGCGACCACCAACAGAAATTTTTAACTCTTAACTTTTAACTCTTAATTCGTTTAATTCTCCAAGTAATTCAGCAGCCCCTCGCACGCATCCTCCAGCAGGTCCATCACATGGGTGAAGCCAGCCGAGCCACCATAGTAGGGGTCCGGCACGTAAGTGTCGTGCATGAGGATGCAGAACTCGGTCATCTGGTGGATCTTCCTGCGCTGCTCGTCGGTGTGGGTCTTGTCCATCAGCGACTCCACATTATCGTCGTCCATCCCCACGATGATATCAAAATCGTCGAAGTCAGAGAAGAGGACCGGTCGCGAGATGGAGGTCACATCATAGCCCCGCATCTTCGCGGCGGCGATCATGCGCGGGTCGGCAGGTTCGCCCGCATGGTAGTTCAGGATGCCGGCGGAGTCCACCATGTAGCGGTCCGCCAAGCCCTTACGCTCCAGCAACGCCTTCATCACAGCCTCAGCGGCGGCGGAACGGCAGATATTGCCCAAGCAGACAAAAAGAATGCGTTTCTTTCCCATCATCTACGGTTATTGGTTGTGACCCGGGTTCTTACGTCTATGGTGGTGCGATCCCCCACTCTTCTTAGGAGCCTCGCCTGGATTACCACCCTTCGCGCCATTCCCCTTCGGACGGTGGTGGAACTTGCGGCCATCCCCGCCATGTCTGGAGCGTCCGCCATCCTTCTTCGGGTTATAGGCAGGCGCCTCACCCAAACCTTCCGGCAACGGATATTTCTCTACCTCCTTCTGGAGGAACTTCTCGATACGTTGGAAACGGAACTGGTCCATCTCGGAGATGAAGGTGATGCCGGCGCCCTCCTTCTGGGCACGGGCCGTACGTCCGATACGGTGGATATAATCCTCCGCGTCATGCGGCACGTCGTAGTTGAGCACCACATCGACGTTCTCGATGTCGATACCCCTCGATATGATGTCGGTAGCCACCAAGATATTTACCTTACCGCTCTTGAAGTCGAGCAAAGCCTGGTCGCGCTCCGGTTGTTCCAGGTCCGAATGGATCTCCACCGCGCGCAGTTTCATCCTACGCAGGCTACGGGCCACCTCCTTTACCTTCAGTTTGGAAGAGGAGAATACGATGATCTTCTCGTCCTTCTTGTTGGCGAAAAGCGACTGAACAAGTGACAATTTTTGGGTCTCATAGCAGACATACGCTCCCTGCTTAATACCATCCGCCGGTTTGGAGGTGGCGATGTTCACCATGACCGGATCACGGAGGATCGACTCCGCCAGCTTCTTGATCTTAGGCGGCATGGTGGCTGAGAACATGATGGTTTGCCTATCCGCAGGAAGTTTTTTCACAATTTGTATGATGTCGTCGAAGAAACCCATGTCGAGCATACGGTCCGCCTCGTCGAGCACGAAGTAGCTGACCCGTGAGAAGTCCACGTTGTCCAGACTGATGTGGGAGATCAGACGTCCCGGCGTCGCCACGACGAAATCAGCGCCCAACTGCATGGCGCGCTTCTGCTGGTCCCAAGCCCCCGCGTCATTTCCTCCATAGACCGCCACCGAGGAGATCGGGAGGAAGTAGGAGAAGCCCTCCAACTGCTGGTCGATCTGCTGCGCCAGCTCGCGCGTAGGCGACATGATGATCGCGTTCACCGCATCCTCAGGATGTTTCTCCTTCAACATCTTATTCAACAATGGGAGGAGGAAAGCGGCCGTCTTACCCGTACCCGTCTGGGCACACGCTATCACATCCTTACCTTCCATGATCACAGGAATCGCTTGTTCCTGCACTGGAGTCATCTCCTTGAAATTCATCACGTTCAAACCGTCCATCAAGGCGGGCTCCAAATTCAATTCTTCAAACTTCATTATAAACTATATTCTGCTCTGTTCTTCCAAAATTTCCGCGAAGTTAATCAAAAATATGGGAAAGATATCACATCGGGTCCACATCTACCTGAATATAAACAGATTTATGTGCGGGATGGGCCAACGTCAGGTTGGTCAACTCACGCAACACCGCCTTGGCCTTCTCGACCGACGCCCGCAGCTCCACCTTCAGCATCACCTTCAGAATGTAGAGGTTCTGGATCCTGGCCACGACAGGCTTGTCCGGTCCATAGACACGGTCGCCGAACGACTGCCGCATGAGCGTGGCGAGGTAATTCGCCGCACTGTACACGGGCGCATATTCTTTCCCTTTTATATAAATATATATCAAACGATAATAAGGCGGGTACTTGAACGCCGCCCGATCATTCATCTGCACGTTGAACATGGAGGTGTAATCATTGTTCCGCACCTGCCGTATCACGGGATGGTCCGGCTCAGAGGTCTGGATGACCACGATGCCTCGGTTGTTCTTCCTGCCCGCCCGTCCGCTCACCTGCGCCATCATCTGGTACGCACGTTCGAAAGCGCGGAAGTCTGGGTAGTTCAGCAGGGAGTCCGCATCCAGGATGCCGACCACACGCACACGTTCGAAGTCCAAGCCCTTGGATATGATCTGGGTGCCGACAAGGATATCGATCGCACCCTCCTCGAAGTCATGGATGATCTTTTCGTAATTCTTCCGCGACTTCGCCACATCCAAGTCCAGGCGCACCACCCGCACGCCAGGGAAGATCTCGGCGATCTCCTCCTCGATCTTCTCCGTACCGAACCCGCGGGGCTCCAGCTCAGGCGTTTCGCAGGCGGGGCACAACGTCGGCACGTTCATCGTGTAGCCACAATAATGGCAAACCAACTGATGGGTGGATTTATGGTAGGTCAGGCTAATGTCGCAATTCTGGCAACGGGGCACACAGCCGCACGTCCTGCACATCATGAAAGGCGAGAACCCTCGTCTGTTCTGGAACAGGATCACCTGCTCCTTCCGCTCCAAAGCCTTCCGCACCTGCTCAATGAGCATCGGGGAGAATACCCCTCGCACCATCTCCTTCTTGCGCCTCGCCTCCTTGACATCCGCCACCATGACGTCCGGCAACTCGATGCCCTCATAGCGGGTCATCAACTCCACCAAGCCGAACTTGCCGGAGCGGGCGCATTCATAGCTCTCCAACGAAGGCGTCGCGGAGCCTAGCAAAACCTTAGCCTCCGACATCTTCGCCAAGACGATCGCCGCATTGCGCGCATGATAGCGGGGAGCGGGGTCAAATTGCTTGTAGGTGTTCTCATGCTCCTCGTCCACGATGACCAGCCCTAAGTTCTTGAACGGCAGGAATACGGAGGAACGCACACCTAAAATCACCTTGTACGATTTATCCTCCAAGAGATTCTTCCAAATCTCCACCCGCTCGTTGTCGGTGAACTTGGAATGGTAAACGCCCAACTGATTGCCGAACACACGCCTCAACCGGTTGGTGATCTGCGTCGTCAAGGCAATCTCAGGCAAGAGGAACAAGACCTGACGACCCAATTTCAGGGTCTCCTCTATCAGGTGTATATAGATCTCCGTCTTGCCGCTGGAGGTCACTCCATGCAGCAACACGACATCCTTCGACGTGAATGATTCCTTGATCTCTTCGTATGCGCGTTGCTGCACATCGGAGAGGGGATGAGTAAGAGCGCTCTCGTAGGGAGCCTCCTCGATTCGGTCCACATCCTTCTTGTAGAGCTCGAAGATGCCCTTCTCAACCATGGCGGTCAGGGCGGCAGGCGACACTTTCGCATCCAGCAACGCCTTCTTGGAGACCTCCTTGCGACGCTGCGGTTGCATGAAACAAGAGAGTTGGATGTAGATCATCAATAGTTCGGACTGTTTCTTCGCCCGTTCCAGAGCATCGAACAAGGCGGATAGTTTCGCCTCCTCCATATACTCGGGGGATAGACGGACATAGGTCTCCATCTTCGGCTTGTACTTCGCCTTGAGCTCCTCGCTCACGGAGACCGCCCCCATGTCCATCATGCGCTTCACCAGCGGGAGGACATTCTTCATACCCATCAGCTTATTCAGTTCGGCGACGGTATGTTCCTTGGCGGACAAGCAATCCAGGAGCAACTGTTCACGCTCCTTCAGCGGAGCCTCCGCCTCGAAGTCCTCCACCAGCGAGATCGTCGTCTCACTCTCCAGCTTCAGACCCGAAGGCACAGCCGCCTTAAAGACCTCGCCCAGCGTACACTGGTAATACGAGGCTATCCACTCCCAGAACTTGATCTGTTGGGGGCGCACGATCGGGGAAGCGTCCAGCACCCCGATCACCTCCTTCAGTTCCACGTTCTCGGGAGGTGTGAAACGCACACCGTAGACCAGCGCCGTGTAGAACTTCGAGCGGCCGAACGGCACAATCACACGCATGCCCACCTTCACCTCACCCGCCATCTCCTCCGGCAGGATATAGGTGAACGTTCCGCCCAACGGTAACGGCAAGATAGTCTCGATGTACGTTGTCATCTCCTAAAATCAAAAAGGCATAGAAGCCCTATCCATTAACGACGAATCGGTATCCACTGCACCTTAGCCGCATTGGAAAGAGGCAACAATGATTCGCCCATCTTATTGATGAAGCCCTTCTTAGAGCCTACACGGACAATGGCCGTGCCCTGCTCGCTGATCTCGACGCCGTCGTAGATACAAGGGACAACGATCTCGCCCTTGGCATTGATCAAGCCCCACTTGCCGACCACCTTCACCGGTGCCAAGCCATCGATATAATTAGCGCCAAAGTCATCGAAGATGTAAGGCGTAACAGTTTCCTTGCCAGAGGTCTCGTCCTCGAACACAAGCGCCTTCATACCGCTCTTCTCCTTCGTGACAACAGGTTGCTCGTCCATGGATTGGCGGATGCTCTTACGGTTGGCTGGTGTTTGGTTATCCACCACCTGACCCTTCTTGTCTATGTAGATTACAGCACCATTCTGTTTCACCCTTGCCAAGCCATTGCGGAAAGCGAGCGCCTCGTCGTATTGGCACTTGATCACCTCTTTACCCCTGATGTCGATGAAGCCATATTTACCGGCACGGGAGACTGGGATAGGGTCACCCGGCAGAGAGCGGAGGTATGACCATTTTTCCCTGATGTCAGAGAAAGTATATTCATATTTCAGCGAAGAGATCTCCTTCAACGACTCGTTCACGAAGCCCCATTTGCCTTTTCTTTGCACAGGGCACACACCGTTCACGAAGGCAAGCGCATCGTCATAAGCTGGGGAAGCGATCACCTTACCGGTACGGTCGATGAAGTTCCAAACCATCTTATCCTTCTTCTTCTCCTCCACAGCGGTGACGTTAGCGGCATTGAACGGACGGGCATCCTCGAATTGGCAAGGGATCACCACCTTACCCGAAGCATCCGCGAAACCCTTCTTGCCGTCCTTCTCGATCATGATTAGTTGGCTACCCTCCTTGCCGATAGACTGGTATTCGCAAGGGAGGATCTCCTTCCCATCCACATCGTAGGCGCCATAACCCGTTGATTTCTTGATGATGAAATAGGAGACTGGGCCTCTGAACGGACCTGATATCTGGTCATACGAGCAAGGAACCACCTCTTTGCCCTTGATGGAAACCACACCGAAGCGTTTCTCGTTGCCCTCCTTCTTCATCACGATGGAGTAGCCATCCACGAACGGCCATGCGTCGTCATACGGAGTCTCCGCCAATTGGTAACCGGTCTTCGAAAAGCTCGCGTCAGCGGTTTGGAAGGAAGTCGGCTTTGCCAACTGTGGCTCAGCGTCGCCCTCCGACAAGTTGCCGATGATTTCACCCTTTTTGTTGATGAAGACACCCACACCGTTTTTCTTCACGGCGCAACGGCCATCCTCCATGAAGGCAGGTTGGCCCGCATTATCGAATTGGAAAGGAATAGCTATGATACCGAACTTATCGATGAAGCCGATAGAGTCCTGGTCGCCCACTACAGCGGCCAATCCGAAGGAGAAGGAGCATACCCTCTTGTAGCCGAAAGGTATCACGTTCTCTCCCTTCTTATCGATGAATCCCCACATCTTATCCTTCTTCACAGCGGCCAATCCGTCATCGAACGGTCTGGCCTCCTCGAACTGGCAAGGAATCACCTCCTCCAACTTCGTGTTCAAGTAGCCATACTTGCCACTCTTCTTCACGATCATAAGGCCATCACGGAAACGGTACGACTCGATGTCCCTCTCCTTGTCATAAGTAGGAGGCAGCACCAACTCTCCGTCATGATTGACGAAACCAATCTTACCACTCGCCACCACTGGCATAAGGTTTTCCTGAGGCACACCCACCTCCGGATAGCGCAGGGCTGCGATACGCATGCCCAAAGTCACATCATTCTGTGAGAACGAAAGCGTCGCACAGAGCATGAAAACGTTTAGAATCAAATACTTTTTCATGATACACTATACATTTAGATGATTATCACTTATCTGCCACGGGACGTATCGATGCACCGATGGTTCTTGGGAAAGATATCTCTTTCCACCCACGATTCAGCGAAAAGGTCATTTGCCATGCAAGCCAACAACGAGCCTCACACAAAGAAGAAGACCAATAATATGGATCGGCCAATTCTTTACCCTCTGCGTCAGTCGGTTTTTGTTCATACTGGATATAGCCATTTCCCGGCAAGAAAATAGATCGGTCGGTATATCCCGGCACCTTACTGGTCAACAATATGCCACTGACACCAGTGCCCTCATAATCGTCCGTGAAAAGAACTGAGCAATTCTCCATCAGCTCGCTCAACTCTTCAACGGTAGGCATTCTCCATTTAGATGACCAATTCACACTGGCGGCATCATCCGACGCCTCAAGCCGCACCAGATTATCCACGACACCGAAAGTATCCACGACACAATATTTGGAAACAGAGTCAATCTTATCATCCAACGAATACTTATACTGGAGAGCCGAATACGCCGTAGCATACAAGACAGAAGTATCACCCACTTCCTCCTCCGTCTCGCCCCAAGCATACAATCCACCTCTTCCTGCTGGCGTAGCGGCGCCCACGTTATGGGTCGCCCACAAAACGCTCAAGCCTAAATCGACATACCCATAGTCATCCAAAGAGCCTGTCTCCTTGTCTAGGGAAGATGCCTCCGAATCAAAGAAAAAGAGGTTCTTCACTTGATCGGAAAGATATTCCACCGCCTCGCCATTATTCAGGTGGACAACCACCGTAGAATCTCCCTTCACGTTCTTGGACGTGGACACGGCCCTGACGAAAGCCGTTCCTCCCCTTCCCATGCCCTTAGGGCCTATCGCTGATTCTATAGTCGAAGAGCCTGACGTGAAATCGACCATCTGATAGTAATACGCCAAGATGCTATTCGTCTCATACAACGAGGATGTCCAATAGTTGGACAATCCGGAGGAATAAGGGAAGGTCAATGCGACATTCTCATACCCCGCCTCATCGGAGGTGAACCGGTTGGCAAGGACACCATCATTACGGACGACCGTGGCATGACATACCCGGATGAGCTCCGCCACCTCAGCCTTCGTCGGCATACGCCACTCATCGCCCCAAAGGACAGAAGCCGCATCGTCGATAGCCTCCAAGACATTCAAGGAATCCACCTTTCCGAAACGTTCATTCTCACAATATTTCGTCAACGGAGCATCATTATTCTCCTCGTCAAAATATTTGTACTCCGACCATGGCACTTGCGTCTCCGTCGTAGGGGTGGTCAATCCCCAAGCAAACCGACTGCCGTTCTCGTTCGCGTTGTCCGAACCGACGTCATAGGCCGCCCACTTTACGGACAAGCCTAAATCCACATATTTTTTGCCTTGAATGGTTCCAGACTTATCGGTGGTCTCAAATGTGACATTCTTGATATTATCTCCCTTATAGTCCACAAACGTTCCATCCGCAAGCTCCACACGCATGAATGATTCCGCTTGGCTCGCCAAGGAAAGCATCAATGCTCCACAAAGTAGTATCTCTTTTTTCATCTCTTCCTAACTTTAAACGTTCTACCATCCACCTGCAACATATAGATCCCCGCCTCATTAGGCAACTGAACCTCCACAGCGTTTCCACTCGCCGATTTCTCCCCGAGCAGTTTTCCGTCCGCCGCATAGAGATAGGCCACGGAACCAGGCTGAACACCTTCGACACGCACATGGCTATTGTCCTCATAGAAGAGCGTCACATCAGACTTCGCCTCATTCTTAGAGACACCCACCGATGCAGACGGCGCAAAGTAGATTTGGCGGACATTCGACACCTCAAAGCTGGTCTCCACATCCCCGACAACCTCCATCTGCCCATTGTTCAGCGAAAAACGAGGAGGCTCATTCAACGAAAATTTATAGGAGATGTCAGACTTCAGCTCGACGACCAACACATCCAATTCCTCCGCCATAAGATTTTGGAAACAACCCCAGGAGAAGAATAACGACATACACAGTAAGAATCGTTTCATGTTTCAATCATTAAATTTATAATCAACAACTTACATTTGATCAGCAAAAAAGGGAGCGAGGCTATTAATCCTCATCACTATCAGGTCCATGCACATCCTGCCGGCTCCTTTCCTTCTGGTAATTGTTGAGGATGGCGCCTGTCACCAAGTTCAACAGAAGGAAGGCGGCGATGATGAACCAGAAGACGTGGAAGAGCGTCACCACCACGGTCGGGGTCTTGATGACGCCCATCTCGCTTGCCGTCACGAGGTTATAGCGCAGATCGGTCCAATCCTCCCCCGTCATGACACGGAAAAGCGTGAACATGGCCTCGTCCAGGGAACCGTATGGGTCGGACGAATTATGAGGGTTATTAGGCGCGACACGCACAAACTCCTCGTACCGCACAGCCTCCTCGCCGCTCAACGTCTGCGGGTCAGGCATACGGAAAAGACCGACACCGACGATGGCGAACAAATAGATAAAGATCAGATAGAGGAGCATGTTGCAGAACATGGAGGTGATTGATTTCAGCAGGACGGTAACGATCAGCTTGATCTCCTTGGAGGCGCGCAACAGGCGTAACACACGGAGCACACGCAACACACGGAGGGCCATCATGGCGGAGGAGTTCGGCATCATCGTCTCCGGCACGTAACTGATGATCACTAAGCAGAGGTCGAAGATGTTCCACCCGCTCCGGAAGAACGTGCGCACATCCTTCGCGGCGATGAAACGCATGATGATCTCAATGGTGAAAATGCCTAAGATGATATCCTGCACATGCGAGATGACGGGAGACTTCATGTACGTCTCCACACCGATAAGGGCAGAATTCACGACGATGATAATCGTGATCACCAACTCAAACCACTTGTTGGTACATATCTTCCTTATTTTCTCTTTCCAGTCTGCCATGAGAATCTGTCACACATTTCGAAACGTTAAATATGCAAATGTACAAATAAAAACGAAATAGTTGCAAGGGAAGGCGTTGGGCGAAAAAAATTTTCGTACGGCAAAACAAAAGGCCCAAAACAACAATCCCCATTGCCAGACCAACCTGACAATGGGGATGCTTAATATCTTAGGATTCAAATCACTCCCACTCGATCGTTCCCGGAGGCTTGTGCGTCACGTCGTACCACAACGAGCCGGCACCCTCCGCCACGAACCTGCCCCACAGGCCTTCCAACAATTTCTGGTCGATCTCCGCGAAGTTGGCGGTCATCGCCTCGGAACTGTTCACCGGGCGCATCACGATGCATGGCTTGTCGGCCACCGTCAATGGAACGGAAACGACTGGCATCTGCCAAATGGATTCGTAGAGGTTGTTCTCCTGCAGGAACTCCGTACAGATGTTATCGAACTTACGCAACACGTCGAAGTTGTGCTTCGTGGCATATTGTTCCACCAGTTTAGGCATCTCATCGGATACCGCGCCTACCTGCCAAATCACACGGTTGATCACCTTGAAGCGGTTCACCAACTCGGTGCTGAACTTTTCACACTGCTTCCAGGTAAGGTTCTTCGTGGTCAACAGGAACGGTTGCGCATAGGTACGTCCATCACCCTGCACACCCACACTCTTGATCGGAAGGATCTTTCCCTCTATATGGTTCTCTTTCAGATAATCCGCCAAGCCCGGCACATCCTCCATCTTCGCGAACTCACCCTTTCCGTCGGTGCAAAGCAGGCGCACGCCCAAGCCCGGGCCAGGGAACGGATGCCTCCACACGAGGTTATGAGGAATACCCAACTCCTCGCCCAACATGCGGACCTCATCCTTGTAGAGGTCTGCCAACGGCTCCAGCAACAAGCCTTGCGCCATCAGATCCATCACCTCCTTCACACGGTTGTGGTGGGTCTTGATCAAATCAGCGTTCTTCGTACCACCGCTCTCGATGGTATCCGGATAAATGGTGCCCTGGGCAATCATCCACTCCTTAGGGTCGAGGTTCAGTTTAGCCATCTCCTCGTCCTTCACCACCAAGAAAGTGGCGCCGATGATCTTACGTTTCTGCTCAGGAGCCGTGATGCCCTTCAGCTTGCCAAGGAAGGTGTCGGTCGCATCCACCACACGCAGGTTGTGCATGCCCTCAGCCTTCAAGAAATCAATGATCTTAGCGGACTCGTCCATACGCATCATACCATTGTCGATGTGCAGACCCATGACACGGTCAGTGCCCAACACACGGTTCAGCAACACGAACGCCACGGTACTGTCCACACCACCGGAAACCAGCAGGAACACCTTGCGGTCGCCCACCTCCTTCTTGATCTTCTCCGAGATCAGCGGCATGTAGCTCTTCATGTTCCACGTACGTTCGCAGCCACAGATATCAATGAAGTTGTCCAATATCTTCATACCGAACTTGCTGTGCGTCACCTCCGGGTGGAACTGTATGCCATAGATCTTGCGCTCGTCCAAAGCGACGGCCGCAATCGGGCAATCCTTGGTGGAGGCGATGATCTTATAACCCGCAGGCAGTTTCTCCACCGCGTCGCCATGGCTCATCCACATAGGGGAAGAGGCAGGGATACCCTTCAAAAGGGGATGTTGAGGCTCCTTCAGCAGGAGATCCGCGATGCCATACTCCTTCACCTTACCCGGTTTCACCGTACCACCCAACTGGGAGGCCATCAGCTGATGTCCGTAGCAGATACCCAGCTTAGGCACCGGGATGTTCAATATCTCAGGATTATAATCAGGGGCATCCTCCGCATACACGCTGGAAGGACCGCCACTATAGATGATTCCCTTAGCGCCCGCCAATTCCTCGACGGAAGCGGTTGGGGAGCATATCTCCGTGAAAACGCCCAGACGGCGGACTCTATTCGCAATCAGGTGAGCATACTGCCCACCGAAATCCAATACGATAATTTTCTCTTGCATGAATATGTAATTATTTAGCCAAGTATTATTTCAACAGTTGGTCGAAAAGCACATCGCTTTCATCCTTAGAATCGATGACATGCTTCGCCTTCAGATAGTAGGGCTCCCTCGTCTCTAGGCTTGTGCGGATGAACGCCAGCATCTCGTCGTCAGACTTGCCGGCCAACAAAGGACGTTCCGCCTTCGCATTCTTCAGATAAGCGAAAAGGCCTTCCGGTGAAGCCTGGAGGTAGACCGTCTCGCCCGAAGCGTTCATCAACTCCATGTTGTCGTAGAAACATGCCGCGCCACCACCCGTAGAGATGATGACATTCTCGAAGGAGGCGACCTCCTCCAACATGTTGTGCTCCAGTTTACGGAATCCCTCCTCTCCCCTCTCGGCGAAGATCTGCGGGATGGTCTTGAAGAATCGACGCTCGATATACTGATCCAGATCGATATAGTCCATACCGTACTTTTTAGCCAAACGCTTAGCGGTATGCGTTTTCCCGCATCCCATGTAACCCACTAAAAACAAACGTGTTTGTTTCATCACCAATCATCAAAATTATAGTTTTCATCAAAATCAATGACCTCTTCCGTCTTAGGTGGAAGATGAGTCCTCGAGAATCTCACAGGCACAATAAGCGCCACTTTCACCCTAATACCATCAATCTCCCCCGCTCTGAAGACTGGCAAGCCATTCATGATACGAAGGGCTTCCTGGTCATATTCCTCATTCATGGATTGTATGATTTCCTGACGCGTTGCCCTTCCACATCTATCGATGACGATTTGGACAGCCACAACACCCGTCGGCAATATAGGTTGTTTCGTCACGCTATCGTATGACTCCACAACCTCCGGGTACATCTGGTTATGGTAGATGAAGCGAGTAAACTCAACATCCCCACCATCTGGGAATTCCGGCAGAATAAGATTTTTCGGCCATGCCCCATATGTTCCCCCATAAATAGTCGACTCTTGATTGTCCACGCAACCAGCATAAAGCTTCTCGTACTTTTCCAGATTTGCCGCGTGGGCGGAACCCATGGAACCCAAGAGTGTTAGTATAACCAATATGCGTTTCATAGATTATTATATTAGAACAAAGTTGGTTGGTCATTTGCTTGGGAGGCATCCTCCTCTGATTCGTCAGACGACTCATATCCATCCTCACTCTTTTCCGGGAAACGTAACGGTTCCAGTTCCTCCACACTTTGTATCTCCCACGTATGCAAACGTTTTCCCTTCGCCTTCATACCCTTCACACCGATAAACTCATCCGCATCGATCTCCAATGGTTCACGATGCGCATCCTTTCCGCCAAAGACGAGCTTCAAACGAGGGTAATAGGTATCCGTGATCAGCAACATCACCGACTTCGGATTCTCGCCAATAAAGTTCTGGCGCTTGCTCGTCACCTCAAAGCGGAAACGCTTCAGGTACTTGAAGCCTTCGTTGGCATCGAAGAGAGCCACCGTCCAGATCTTCTCCGGATCGAATTTCTCCACGATCTTAACATCCTCGTCGAAATGGTTGGTATCCTCGAACCCGGAGAGGTAATATTCACCCTTGGAAGAGACGACAAGGATCTTATCCTCCGACTGGAAGTCGCCAAGAGGCTCTCCCCTGCCGTCATAGTTCAGGCGGAGCACATCCCTGTCGAACCATACGGAACGTCCACCTAACGTGGAAGAGCCGCGCTGCTTCAGCGTGATACGCATCACCTCGTTCTTGGTCAGAATGTTACCCATGGATTGGCGACCCTTGATGGCTATCTCGCCGAAATCACGGTCGAAAGCCGACACCTTCAGGCGCAGACGAGGCTTCAACACCACATGTATCGTCTCCGCCTCCGCATTGGAGTTCGCGGAGAAATAGAGAATCTTCGAACCAGGCGTTCCCTGCGTGATATCATAATCCTTATCCCTTGAGACACCCGTTATCGCAAAACGTTTGAGGTAATTGAAACCGCTCTTCCCGTCCCGATAGGCCACATTGTAGACTGTGCGCTTATCATTCTTTCGGAAGACGTTCACATGGATAATATCCTTGCCCACATATTTCTTGTCAGGCACTTTGATGATCTGATACTTACCATCCTTATGGATGAGGATGATATCATCGATATCCGAGCAATTGCATACAAAATCGTCCTTCTTCAAGGCGGTTCCTACAAAGCCCTCCGCCCAGTTCACATAGAGTTTCTCGTTCGCCTCGACCACCTTGGAGGCCTCAATCGTCTCGAAGTTACGGATCTCGGTCAAACGAGGATACTTCTCCCCGTACTTGTTCTTCAGAGACTTATACCATGCGATGGTGAACGCAACAAGATGCTCCAAGTTGTAATCCACGCTCTCGATCTGTTGCTTCAACGCGACGATCTGCTCCTCCGACTTGTCCGAATTGAACTTGAGGATACGCGCCATCTTGATTTCCAACAGTCGCTGCAGGTCTTCCCTCGTCACATCCCGAACGAACAGCGAACGGAACGGCTCCAAGCGGGTGGCGATATGATCCAAGGCGGCATCGACGTTCTTGCTCTCCTCGAACTTCTTGTCCTTGTAGATGCGCTCCTCGATGAATATCTTCTCCAACGAGCAATAGTGCAACTGCTCCAGCAACTCCCCACGTTGGATGAGCAACTCCCGGCGCAACAGCTCCTTCGTACGGTCCACCGACATCTTCAACATGCTCGAGACATTGGTGAACATAGGTTTTTTGTCGTGGATGACGCAACAGCAAGGCGAGATGTTCACCTCGCAATCCGTGAAGGCATAGAGCGCATCGATCGTCTTGTCGGACGAGGTCTTGCTCTCCAAATGGATGATGATCTCCGCATGGTCGGACGTGTTATCCTCCACCTTGCGGATATTGATCTTACCCTTCTCGTTCGCCTTCAGGATAGAATCAATCAACACATTCGTTGTCTTACCGTATGGTATATCGTTGATGACCAGCGTCTTATTATCAATCTTACTGATTTTCGCGCGGACACGCACCCTACCGCCACGCTCTCCATCATTGTAGTGGGAGACGTCTATCAGACCGCCTGTTTGAAAGTCCGGGTAGAGTTCGAACGGTTCATCGTTCAGGTATGCCACAGCGGCATCCAGTATCTCATTGAAGTTATGAGGCAATATCTTAGAAGAGAGGCCGACCGCGATACCCTCAACGCCTTGTGCGAGCAAGAGAGGGAACTTCACCGGCAAGGTGATCGGCTCCTTGTTTCGTCCATCGTATGAGGCCTTCCATTCCGTCACCTTAGGGCTGAAGACCACATCGAGGGCGAACTTCGAAAGGCGTGCCTCGATGTAACGAGGAGCGGCCGCGCTATCGCCCGTAAGGATGTTTCCCCAGTTTCCCTGGCAATCGATCAGGAGGTCCTTCTGGCCCAATGTCACCAACGCACCACCGATAGAGGCGTCGCCATGCGGGTGGAACTGCATGGTGTGACCGACGATGTTAGCCACCTTATTGTAGCGGCCGTCGTCCAAGCGTTTCATGGAATGGAGGATACGACGCTGAACAGGCTTCAGACCGTCGTCCAAATGGGGCACCGCACGCTCTAAGATCACGTACGAAGCATAATCCAAGAACCATGTCCTATACATGCCTGGGATATGATGGAAAATATCCTGAGAATCGGTATTCTCCGGCACCTCATAGGAGGAATTGGAGGAAGTCTCAACCACCTCTCCGTCCGTCACGCCATCCAATTCTTCGTTAGTGCCTTTAGTTTCGTCCGACATAGCAACATGATTTTGAATTTGGGGACGAATTTACAAAATAATTGGGAGAAACAGAAAAAGAAAAAGGTGGAAGTTGAAACAACTCCCACCTTGTGCGGATAAAGGGACTCGAACCCATACGCCTTACGGTATCAGATCCTAAGTCTGACGCGTCTACCAATTTCGCCATATCCGCATTGGCTTAGCGAGCGCAAAGATAGGGAAAACAAACGAAACTAAAAACATTTTCCGAACAAAAAAGGGAGAAATGTTTAGAGGAGGATGGATGCCCCGACAGATGTCAACGCAGCCCAGATGCAAGGGCGGCACTCGCAAGGAGAGCTCGAAGAGAGACAAAAAAAGAACATCATTGCGGGGAAGCCCCACAATGATGTTCCGTAAGATTCTATTTTAGTTTCACCAACTAGCTCAAGAGCAAACGTTGGTTAGACCAATTCAAGGATAAACATCCATTAGAAAGGATACTTAGATGCTGGAGTAGCACCATAGTACTTCGAGAAACGAACACCACCGTTGTCCTCAGGGACGATACGGAAGTTATCGAATGCACAGAAGAGTTTACCGTTGAAGTTAGCAGCTTGGGATTGGAAACCATTAGCATCGCAGTGGATTAAGAAGTTACCGAAGTCTCTCTCCTTCTTCAAAATACCACAAGACACATAGTTCTCATTCGTAGCAAGACCCCAAGAGCTAACATCTTGTTTGAAGTAAGCCTTCGTCAAAGGAACTGCGACAGTCATCCATTTGCCACCCGTATCGAATGCCTTAGACAAAGAAACGGCAGGGTCAGACTTAGTGTCATCCACAGACAAAGTAGTCATGTTCAACCAAGCAGCAGGGACACCTTCGCCGAGAGGGTTACAAGTAGCTGTGGCGGTCACGAACTCATCCACCTTGGTAAGGTCACGGCTATAGTATCCGTAGTGAGGCATGTCATAGATCTCATAACAATCATCCTCGATCTCAGCGCCATAACCAGAGAATACCACATAGAACCATGCGCCCAATGGAATTTGAGAAGGAACGAAAACCTCGAACTTCAAGAGGAGGTTCTCCAAGTCCTCGCTAGCGAATTGACCCAGCAAGCTAACATTCTCGAGACCCTGAGACTTAGGAGTGAAATAGATCATCTCATCCTCCTTGAATCCGAAACCGTCACCTGTAGAAGTGATAGCCGCGTAATAGCCGTTACATGGAGCAGGCATCTTGCCACCCATAGCATCCAACATACTGTTGTATACAGATGCAGACGCACTACCTGTCACATACTTGTTCCAGTCAAACGTGAAAGGTTCCAAAGCACCATGTTGGTCACCAGCGACCACCTTGTCGAAATCCAAGAAGATATTTCTTGTATCACGGAACAACATAGAGCTAGTAGCCTCACCGAATCTGTTAGAAACAGTTACAGGCTTAGAGTCAGCCACACCCGCTGGAACAATAACCAAGAGTTCATTGTCGCCATGAGCCTTCGTATACTTAGCCTCGATCTTGTTATCGTTCTTGTCATAGAAGTATACCTTCAACTCATCACCAGGCACATTCAAGAAGGCGCTACCAGCGATTCTCAAAGTGTCACCATCAGGAACGAACTCAGAGTAGAACATCTTAATAGAAGGAGCAGGAACTGGCTTAGCCAATTCCACATATTTCTCACAACCACCCGTTGAAGTCACGAGAAGTCTCTCCGTACGCAAGTTGTCAGCGTCGCTATCCAAAGTGACAACGATTGCGTTATCCGTCACGAATGTAGGGTTCAAAGCGACTGGGTATCTGTTGTTCTCAGCATCCACCAAATAAATACCATTGGCGGTAGCGAGTCCTGATCCCAAAATCACGACAGTGGTGTTAGATGACAACTCGGTCAAAGCCACGTCCATAGAATCCGCATTGACAACTTGGTCAACTACGAATGAATCACATTGGCAACCCACACACTTGTCCTCGCAGGAAGAAAAGAATCCAGCGGTCGCAAGCGCCAAAGAGGCTACCGATGCAAAAAAGCCATATTTCATTCTCATTTTACAAATAATTTTAAATCATTAATAAGGGTAGGTTTGATCCAACACCTGTCCAGGCACATCCAAAATGTCAGGAAGCAAATAAGCCTTAGCAGATGCAGGGATTGGCAAATACCAATATTTTCGCTCAATAAACGTTGGAACGAACACTGTAGGTTCTTTATCACCCGTATTGTAATCGCCTGACGGATTAGCCTTTTTCAACTCTACGTTCAACCCATAGACAAGATCACGACGCAAGTAACCATCCTCTATCTGGAACATAGACTCGTCTTGAACCTCAGGGTTTTGAGAGAATTGAATACCACGGTCCATTTGGTACATGAACTTCTCAGCCATCACAGGATCACGATAGAAGAAACGCTTCAAATCCAACCAAGCATGACCTTCCATAGCGAACTCCTTACGACGTTGTTGCATGAGGTCGGCACGAACCAAGTTGTGGTACATCGGTCTGTCTCCATGAACTGTGAACGCTCTTGGAGCACCATCGTCGATCTTCACGTTGAATTTATAATCAGTAGCTTGTTGCTCCATATCGTCGAAGAATGCGATAGAGCTAACTGGAGAAGCGCCATGAGCTTTCAACACTGCGTTGATGTCATCAAGACCAGAAGAACATTTTGCGGTAACGCTCATGTTCTCAAGGGCCATCTTAGCCTCCGCACGCATCATGAACACATCAGAAAGACGGATAACATCCTGACGACGGTCAGTAGCCATACCTACAGTAGGGTTGGTCATCGTACCATCCACACCCCAAATATACTTCTTAACATTATTCAAAAGACATTGTCCTGTGTTCAAGAAATCAGAACCAGTCTTCACATGATCCACCTTAGGGTCGTATGCGCTGTAGTTAGGTCCATAGTAAACCCTAACACCATTGACCGTAGTGTACTCGTGGTCTGCGACGAAACACAACTCGTACAAACGAGGGTCTGTCTTCTCGAAAGAGTTGAACAAGGTGTAAGAGATTCCCTTTCCTGAACCCCAACCAGAACCTGGGCTCCAGATAGACTCAGGCGCCATTTGAGCTTGATAAGCGGAACCCTCGCCATAAGAACCCAATCTCCAGTACAAAGCGAAGACTGTCTCGGAGCAAGGAGCATTACGTCCCTCCGCAGAGAAGATGTCTGCATGAGAGGTCAACGCAGCTGAACCCATCTTATCGATCACCTCAGAAGTCAACTCAACTACCTTATTCATGTAGGCTTGAGACTCGGCAGCTGAAACCTTGAAAGGATAAGTAGCGCCAGGAAGGTCAGCCACACAAGAACCCATCGTCAAATAGAGTTTTGCCAACAAAGCCTTCGCAGAGTATTTGCTTGCTCTCCAGTTCTCAGAAGGAGTCTCTGGCAGATATTGCTCAGCGAACTTAAGATCGTTCTCGATAGCCGTGTACAAAGTTTTACGAGACACACGTGGGAGAGTCACATTCTCAGAGATGTTTTTGGAACTATGCATAACCAATGGAGCCTCGCCGAAGTACTCTGTTGCGAGGAAGTGCGCATAACCCCTGAACAAACGGGCCTCAGCCATGGCCTGTAACTTCTGTGACTCCGTCAAAGAAGCATTCGTCTCCATAGCGCTGACCTTGTCAATAACCTGGTTGCTGATCGCAATCACACCTGAATACAAAGACCTATAGCCCTCCAACAGGATCGGGTTATCAGCACCGATAGAAAGAAGGAACAAAGCGCCCTCCTCCTGATGCACATTGAAGAGTACACCAGGGAGACCCTCGTTCACGCACCATGCGAACTTACTTTCATACTCTGTCCAAAGATATCCGCCATACAAAGGCTTAGTCAATGTCATACAATCTTGGTACGTACCAACAGACTCAGTACTATACTGGTCAAGTACATCCACATCAAGGAAATCCTTACATGATGTAGTGCAGAAAGCCAACGCTCCCAACCCCCACAGTAAAGATTTATATTTAATATTATGCAATTTCATACCGAAAATTCTTTATTAATTAGAAATCAAAATTCACACCAATAACATAAGATCTAGACAATGGATAGCTACCAGTGTCAACACCTTGGTTAATTGCGCTGATGTTTGGAACCTCAGGATTCAAACCAGAATAGTTCGTGAACGTAGCAACGTTTTGAACGCTGAATGACACTCTCAAGTTGTTCAAACCGATCTTCTTTACAGACTCAGAAGGAACAGTGTATGAAAGTCCGATTGATTGGATACGGATGTATGAAGCATCCTCAACATAACGATCTGACACAACATTTGCGACGTTACGACCCTCAGCAACTGAGTTTGGACGAGGGATATTCGTAGAAGAATTAGAGATGTACTTCTTACCGTTCTCATCAGTCTCGACACGAGCGCAGTTGAGGACAGTCTTCAATTGGTTGATTCCACCACGGTCCATACCCTCCAATTTAGAACGGAGCAAGTTATATACGTCGTTGCCATAAGAACCAGTCAAGAATACATTCAAAGACCATGGACCCCAGTTAACTGTATTTCCTAAACCGAAAGTGAAGTCTGGGTTAGGGTCACCGATGTATGTCTTATCGGCCTCAGTGATCTTACCATCAGAGTTGATATCGACGAAGTTGAAGTCACCCACATCTGTAGCATCCGCACGCTCGAGGAGATCCAATTGATCAGAGTTTTGGATCAAACCATCGGTCTTGTAACCCCAGAACAAACCTGGAGCGTGACCTACACGGCTGACGCAATATGTACGAGTAGAAGTCTTGAATGACTGCTTACCCTCGAGCACAGCTGAGTCGCTTTGCAACTTAACCACCTCGTTACGTACGAAAGAGAAGTTGAAGTCAGAGTACCATGCGAATGGTTTTCCGCCCAACTCGTCCTTCTTGATGTTCGTAGAAGAAAGGGTAACATCGAAACCGACGTTCTTGATAGAACCTGCGTTGATATCAGGCACTGAAGTATAAAGGTATGTATTAACCGTACTTGCCAAAGTTGGACCTGGCTCAGCCTTCACGATCAAGTCGTTGTTCTTCTTATAGAAGGCATCGAATACAAGGTTCAATCTGTTGTTGAAGAAACTTGCGTCGATACCGGCGTTAACCTGCCAGTTCGTCTCCCAGATCAAATCAGGGTTCAACCATGTTCCATATACCTTACCTGCACCATACTGAGTATTTACAGACTTGTAAGAACCGATATAACCCATGTTGTTTCCTGCGTTACCAGTTTGTCCCCAACCAGCACGAAGCTTCAATTGAGTGATCTTCTTCTTAGCGGTGATTCTCTTCATGAAGAGCTCTTGGTCAGCATTCCATGCCAAAGAGAATGAAGGGAAGAATCCCCAACGGTTCTCAGGAGCCAAAGTTGATGATCCATCGAAACGACCGGTTGCAGTCAACAAATAACGTCTGTTGAGCGTATAGTTCACACGCGCGAATGCGGACATCATTGATTGCTCACCCTTGTAACCAGAGATAAGACCCTCTGGATCTCCCAAGTTGTTGTTCTGGTATCTCTTGTCGGTGTACTTCAAGTTATCCAAGTAGTTACCCTTGTGAGTAGAAGTACCTTCCCAAGTTGCTTTCCATGCCTCGTAACCCAACAATGCGTTCAATCTATGCTTGCTGTCTTGAGGTTGTGGCAATACATAGTTCAAAGTAGAGCAGAAACGATAGTACATGTTTTCACGATTGATAAACTCTTGTTGGTTTGATCCCAAGCTTTGTGCTGGCGTATAACGACCCTCACCTGCGCTTGAATAGTCAATACCGAAAGTGTTTCTCCAGTTCAAATCCTTCGTAAGGTTAATGGCCATGAATGTTTGACCCGTAACGTTGTTCTTCTTCAAGTTGATTGGAGAGTAGTTCGCCTCACGAAGAGGGTTCATCTTGATTTCCTGATCTGCAGAACCCAACTCCGTATAGTCTCCATTGAAATCATATGGAGAAGTAGCAGGGCTAGAGATCAAAGACTGGATATATACAGCCTCCTCGTTTGCGCTACCTGAACCGATACCGCTCAACTTGTTGTCGTCAGCGAAATCGAAACCGTTCTGCTTGGTTTGAGTCATGTGCGTGTACGCCATGTTCAATCCGACTCTCAACCATGACTTAACTTGGTTCTCCAAGTTCAAACGTGAGTTGAAACGCTCGAAGTCGGTATTAACGAGGATACCGTCCTGATTCATATAACCCAAAGACAAAGCGTATTGTGTCTTGTCCGTTCCACCCGTCAAAGAAACCTGGTGGCTGTGGCTAAGTGCCGTACGGAACATCACGTCCTGCCAGTCTGTACCTGCACCTCCATAACGTGCGAGAGCAACCAACTCCTTATCTACGGTTTGGTTGTAAGCTGAAGCAACATATGGGTCAGTGTAGTAAGATGCGAACTCTTGCAAGTCCATCAAGTCCAACTTGTCAGACACAGATGAAACAGAGAATTGTCCAGCATATGAAATTGAAGAGCTCTCTTGGTTTGCCTCCTTAGTGTTCTTTCCTCTCTTGGTCGTGATCATCACGACACCGTTTGCGGCACGAGCACCGTAGATGGCTGTTGCAGACGCATCCTTCAACACCTCGATGGAGAGGATATCGTTTTGGTTGATTGAGGCCAACGGGTTATCGTTAGAAGCCGTTTTACCTCCACCATTGATTGGCATACCATCAACGACATACAACGGATCATTGCTTCCCGTCAATGAACCCACACCACGGATCTGGACGGTAGACGCCTGACCTGGCTGACCAGAACTTGAGGAGACACGAAGACCAGACACCTTACCTGCCAATGCATTCTCCACTGATGGAGTTGGCGAACTAGTAAGTTTTGATCCATCGACTTGGGAAGTGGAACCCGTTCTATCGGACTTGTTCTGCTTTCCATAATCTCCCGTCACAGTAACAGCCTCAAGCTCTGTCTCTTGCGTAGCCAACGTTATCGTATAGCTGTTACGTGAATCGATTTTTACTTTTTTGGTTTCATATCCCTCGGAAGAGATTACCAAAACGTCACCAGTCTCTACGGAAATAGAAAACTCTCCGCTTTCATCAGTGATCTCATAATTGGTATCATCAGATCCCTGAACTACAACGTCAGCTCCTGGCACTGGTCCCTGTGAATCCATGACAACACCCGTGATGTCACGTCCCATAAGTCCCCCTGCGGTACAGAGTAACGTCAAAGACAATAAAACTTTTTTCATCTTTTTAAATAACTATTATTAATACAAATTGAAATATTCTCAGAATCATTCACATTAAACATAAAGCAACGCAAATATAAGTTAAATATCGTTATTTCGCACTTTTTTTTCTAAAAAAGTCTAAAAAGATTTTTCGTCAAACGCCCATTTTCTTTCAACAAAACAATATGCCATCACAAAATCTTATATTTTTTTTCACAATACGGTTTACCCTTCTTGCTGTTTTTTGGACATCCACACACACCTATGGTTTGCACGCCCATTCGTCCGCCAGCCCGTCAGGTGGCGCACGCAGCACAGGTCTCTCCTCTTCTCGGGAACGGTGATATTCCTTCAATCCACCACAAAAAAGGAAAGGGATGCTATCTGTCATAGCACCCCTTTCATTTGCCCACTTCGGGACGTCCTCAAAACGTCACAAAGCCACAAAATAGTCCAACAAAAAAGACAACACTATTAATCCCACTTGGTATTACGCATATCGCCAGTCTCCTCGAATGCGAGATGCATTTTCAAGGCTTTGGACAACGTCATCGGCGTATGGCACTTGCCTGCCGCCATCTTAAGATAATCCCACAAAAGTTCCTTGTAATCAGGATGAACGCAATTCTCGATGATGGCTTCCGCCTTCTGCAATGGAGACTTCGCGCGCAAGTCTGCGACACCCTGCTCGGTAACGATCACCTTCACAGAGTGCTCCGAACTGTCGATATGGCTCGCCATCGGCACAATCGCCGAGATGACACCACCCTTGGCTACGGACGGGCAAGTGAAGATAGACAAGAAAGCGTTACGAGCGAAATCCGCCGAACCACCCAAACCATTCATCATCTTCTGTCCCAACACATTCGTGCTGTTCACGTTTCCGAAGATATCCAACTCAAGGGCCGTATTGATGGCGATGACGCCCAAACGACGAACCAGCTCCGGATTGTTCGTAAGCTCCTGAGGACGAAGCATCAACTTGTCCTTGAAGAAATCATAATTGGCATATACATCCAACAACACATCGTCCGACAACGTCAGGGAACTACCGCTGGCGAAGGTGATGCGACCACGCTTCATCAAATCGATCACTGAGTTTTGGATCACCTCGGTGAACATGGTGAACGATGGTATATCGTCACAATTGCCAAGTGAACTCAACACTGCGTTCGCAATGTTACCCACACCTGATTGCAACGGCAAGAACTCTTTCGGGATGATACCCTTATGGAGCTCGCTCAACAAGAAGTTAGCCACATTCTCTCCGATCTTCGCGGTAACATCGTCCACCGGAGTGAACTGTGCGATGCCATCTTTCATATCGGTCTTCACCACACCAATCACCTTGGATGGATCCAATTTCAAGGTCGCGCTACCGATACGGTCGGATGGTGTATAGATCGGGATCTCACGACGATAAGGTGGATTGACTGGCTCATACAAGTCGTGCATTCCTTTTATCTTCGCCGGATGATGTGCGTTTAATTCTATGATGATTTTCTTCGCCTTGTCTGCCAAAGTTGGGGTGATACCTACGGATGTGGTCAAAACGATCTCGCCCTTGTCGGTGATATCAGCCGCCTCGATGAGGGCATAATCAACAGGACCGAGGAATCCGTATCGTAAATCTTGTGCGACATGGGACAAGTGCATATCGAAGTATTGCACTTCACACTTGTTGATCGCTTCCCTCATATATTTGCTGGATTGGAAAGGGGTACGGAATTTCACCGCCTTCGCACGTGACAACGCTCCATCGATCTCGTCGCCCGTCGAACCTCCTGTAATCATTCCAACCTTGAATTCATTTCCTTTCGCATGCTCCGCTTCCGCCTTTGCCGCAAGAGCCTTCGTTACTGCCTTGACTGTACCCACCGATGAGAATCCACCGATACCGATCACATCATTGTTCTTAATGTACGATGCCGCCTCTTCGGCAGTGATAAAGTTAAATGCCATTGTTCCTTACTATTCTTTATTCTGTTACTAACTACTTTTTCGAATAACAGCGCGAAAGTACAACAAAAAAATCAAACCACGATCTTTTTTTACTTAAAATTGCATAAATATCAAACAGAAGTGTTAAGAAGGAATATTTATGCAATGTATATGCAAAAAGAAGAGGGGCCGTCGCTGACCCCTCTTCCCTGTGATATTCTCTTCAATTAGATATCCCAAGCCAATGCGGAGGCACCTAATACAGCGGCATCCGCATCCTTCATTTGGGAGAACAAGACTTTCACCTTTCCCTTAAAGACAGGCATCAGGTTGTCGTCCATCGCTTTCTTCACTGGAGCGAACAACAGATCGCCAGCCTTGGCCAAACCGCCAAACAGGACGAAAGCTTCCGGGCTACTGAATTTAACGAAGTCAGCCAAAGCCTCACCCAAGATCTGGCCCGTGAAGGCGAAAATATCCTTCGCAATCTGATCGCCAGCCATTGCAGCGTCAAACACATCCTTAGAGGTGATCTTATCCAAGTCGATTTTACGAAGCACCGAATCCTCATTACGGTTCAACAAGAACTCTTTGGCGGTTCTTGCGACACCCGTAGCGGAGGTATAGGTCTCCAAGCATCCCTTATTACCACATCCGCAGGTTCTTCCGTCACGACGTACGATCACGTGGCCCAACTCTCCCGCGTTGCCATCGTGTCCGTAGATCAATTGGCCATTGGCAACCACGCCGCTACCAACGCCCGTACCCAACGTGATCATGATGAAATCACGCATTCCGCGGGCAGCGCCATACTTCATCTCACCGATTGCGGCAGCATTCGCATCGTTCGTCAAAGCGACAGGAAGGCCCACCTTGTCAGAGAGCATCTTCGCGAATGGCACGATGCCCTTCCAAGGCAAGTTGGCCGCATGCTCGATATTACCCGTGTAATAGTTCGCATTAGGCGCTCCGACACCAATTCCGTTAATCTTCTCCGCACCACCGTTTTTGGAGATAAGATCCAACAAGCCATCACCCAAAGCATTGATATAATCTTCCAACTCTGGATAAGCCTGTGTCTTAATGGAATTGGACGCCAAGACATTACCATTCACATCAACAATTCCGAATACCGTGTTGGTACCGCCGATGTCGATTCCAACCACATTTGGTTTCAATTCAGACTTCATATTTATTTGTTTATTAGTTAATATATTCGTTTTCAGATCTTAATCCTCCGCATCCGCCTTACGTCTCTTGCATCCGACGTAGCCGTACCACACCAAGTAGGCGTAACATGCCAAAGGCAGCACGAATGCCACATGCGCATTGATAGAGTCGGAAAGCAATCCTTGCAACGGAGGAACAACCGCACCTCCTAGGATCATCATCACCAAGAGGGATGAACCTTGCGAAGTATATTTCCCTAGACCATCGATCGCCAACGTCACCAAATTCGGGAACATGATGGAGTTGAACAAACCGACCGCCAAGATCGCCCACAGAGAGACTTCATTGTTCATAACCAGCATCAACGTGATCAACAACATATTCATGACGGCGAACATACCCAACGTGCGGGAAGGCAATGACTTGGCCATGATGAAGACGAAGAAGTTCAACACCAAGAAGAACAGGAAGTAATAAACCTTCATGTCAAAGAAGAAGGTGAAGAACTGCTTCAGCGTCATGTCTGCCGAAAGGCCAATCACACAGAAGATCAACACCAACGAAGCCACCGCCGAGAGCACCATGCAAAGGCACTTCAAGTGCATAGCCATCTTACTCATGGAGATGGAGCCCATAAAACGTCCGATCATCGCACCGCCCCAATAGAAGGTCAGCAACTTACTTGCGTTCAGCTCCGTCATAGAGTGGATATTCTTCATGTACTCGACAAGGTTACTACCTATCGCCACCTCGGCGCCCACATAGCAAAAGATACCGATCATGCCATAGCGCAGGTGTGGATGACGCAATGCGCCTAACTTATCCAACCCTTTCTGGTCATCAACCACATTAACGTTTGGTATCTCCGCGAAGAATATGACGCCGAACAGGATCAGCAGGAGACTTGCCAACACCAGATAAGGAATCCTCACAGAAGAGGCGCCTTGCCCGTCCACCAAGAAATAATCGAAGATGAGCACACCACCGATAATCGGGGCCAGGGTGGTACCCAACGAGTTGAATGCCTGTGACAAGTTCAGACGGCTGGAGGCTGTTTCAGGCGTACCCAACATGGCCACCAACGGATTGGCTGCAATCTGCAAGAAGGTGAAACCTGCCCCCAAAAGGAAGAGGGCCAGCAAAAAGACGGCAAAGACAGGCGTCTCGGAATCTGCCTCAATGAAGAACAAGAAGCAAGCCACCGCCGAAATAAAGAGTCCGAGGGATATCGTGTTTTTATATCCTATCTTCAGTATGGGGTCTCCGAACGTGGCGGAGACGATAAAGTAGATCAACGAGACCACAAAATAGGCAAAGAAAAACGCCAGCTGAACCAACGTGGCCTCAAACTGGGACAAATCAAAAACGCCTTTCAGATAAGGGATGAGTATATCATTCAAACAGGTGATGAATCCCCACATGAAAAACAACATGGTCAACTTGACCAACGAAAAAGAATAGTTCTGAACTTTATTTTCTTCCATCATAATCTATTTTATAGGACGATATGCCCCAGATTTTTTTCACTAATCACTATCACTAAAATCCTATCGCCAGCCTCAGATTGAAGAGCCTACCCGTCAGATAGTTTGGAACGGCGTATTGGCAACCATCCTGCACCGGAACCCAGTAATAGGAGTTGACATTGCTAATGCCCAACACATTAAACACATCCAAATTGAAGGAGATGGTCTTCATCCATGCGAAGACTTTCTTCTCCATGATAGCGTCAACCCCTTTCTGCAATTGATAGACCGCACCGATGTCAAGTCGTCTGTAATCTGCCATGCGGTACTTGTCATTATAGGACGAGGAATAGGGTGAACGGAAAGGGTATCCATCCGCCCAAACCAACTTGATGTTAAATTTCAAACGTTCATAACCAGGAAGATAGTCCTGGAAGAACAAGGATATGTTATAACGCTGATCGGTTGGACGAGGCACATAGCCATATTGGTCCCCGTAGATATTCTCCCTCGTGTTCATCATGGAGAAGGATATCCAGGAGTCTGTCCCCGGGACAAACTCGCCAAAGAGTTTCACGTCTCCGCCAAATGCGAAACCATCCGCGCAATTCTCTCCCCGATAGGTGATCTGCATATTATCCACCTTGTAAGGGATGATCCGGTCCATGTACTTGTAATAGAGCTCTCCCGTCAACTTGAACGGACGCCCCCACTTCTTGAAGTAATAGTCTGACGACAATATGATCTGCGAGGAACGAGGGGTTTTCACATCACGATTCAAATAGACGACACGGTTGCCATCCTCCTCCACCACCTTTTTCATCTCCTTGAACATCAACGCTTGGTGGTATATGCCAGTAGCCACACGGAAGGCCCACGAGCTGTGAGCAGGGAACCATGCGAAGGATCCGCGGGGACTGCAAATCAACTGCTCATTAAAGTCCCAATACGAGAATCTCACGCCACCCAACAACACATACCGACCTGCCGCCGTACGCCACGAGTAGGAGTCTTGCACAAAGCCCGACAAGCGATGGGATACCTTGCCCACGTCGGCTGATAAATTATCATACAGGGACATGCAGTTAGGATCGATCGGGAGTGAATAGCCCGCAGAGTCACGGTACTCCCACTCGTTCACCTCCTCCGACATATCTTCCAACTGCCATGAGAGGCCCCACTTAAGCGTGTTCTTCTTCAAATCCAGCGTACCAATATGGGAGATATTCGTGACGGTTCCTGCGAACCTATCCCTCGAATGTTGATGGAACGCGCCACCTCCTTCGTCCCTACCGTACGATCCGCCCATCTCGACCTGCGCCATCGAATATACGCTAGTGATATCATACCCCACCCGCTCCACAGAACGGAACGTGGATCCGATGAAGTCCAAGTTCAAAGAGGAGCTTGGCTTGCATGATAATGTCAATGCACCGAAATAGGTGGAAAACAGATCCATCTCCTGCCCATAGAAATCGAAATTGACATTGTGCATGTCAGTCATCGTGCCGAAATTGGTGCTGCGCGAAGCGGGGATGAAGTTATACTTGTTTCTGGAGATGTTCCCCAAGAAAGAGAGGTCCCACTTAGGGGAGAAGACGTAAGTCATGTATGTCTGATAATCCAGGAATTTCGGATTGTATTCTCCTTTGGTCTCCAACGTGTTCAACAAATAGGAAGAGGTTTTATACCTGAACCCGTGCATCTGAGAGAAACGCTTGGAAGATGAACCGATATAGGCGGACGCACCCAAGAAACTGATGGAAGCTGATCCCTCGAAAGCGGTCGGTTTTTTATATTTAATATCCAACACGGACGACATCTTGTCGCCATACTCAGGGGAGAATCCTCCAGAAGAGAAAGAGACGGACTCGACCAAGTCCTGGTTCACAAAACTAAGTCCTTCCTGCTCACCGCTACGGATCAGCAAAGGGCGATAGACCTCTATGGAGTTCACGTAGACGCAGTTCTCATCATAGTTGCCACCACGCACCGAATACTGGGAACTCAGCTCGTTGTTGGACGAGACACCCGGTTGAGCGGTAACCACACCGACGATACCGTCCCCACTTGCGCTAGGCATTGTTTTCGTAACCTCCACCTTAAGATTCTCGACGGTGGTCTCCTGCTTGCCCTGCGCCACGACATCAACTTGCCCAATCTCGTCGGACTTATCGTTCAAAACTATGCGAATGGTCGTGGTGTCACCCACCAGGCGCACCACTTCGCTATGGTCCTCATACCCCACGAGCGAGAACTGTAGATCAGCCTCGCGAACCGTGTCAGAGGGGATCTCCAACATGAAATGGCCCCTCGCGTCACAATATGTGCCCACTTGGAATCGGCCTTCCGCCACATCCACCAGATCCAAAGGCTCTCCTGCGGAATTCCGCACGACCCCGGTCACCACCCTGCCCTTGGAGAAAGAAGCCAAAGGGAGAAGTGCCACTAGCATGACGATGGAAAAGAGATGCCTCATATGCCCAAACGATTACTTGACAAAAATATCATTCTTGCACTTGGGCCGCTGATCCTCGAGCCACTTAAACGTGCTCAAGCGCTTTTCCTCCTCAGGCACCTTCAACGGCGGATATAGAACACCTTCGGAATCAGGTGTCATCAATATTTTTTCCACCTTCTTGTTGCTCTTCATGAAAATGGTCATGGCGTTGCCCCTAGCCTTATTCACACCCACCAACGCATCCCGCTCATCCTTGGAATAGTAGATGGAAATCGCATCCCCTAACATATCCACACGAGAGAGTTTGTTGTTCTTGAGGTATGCCTTCGATTCTTTTCCCGATAGTTGGTTGAACATGTCCTCGTCCTCATATTGGACAATCATCGCGTTCCGGGTGATATGAATATGCTCCGGCTTTTGGTCCTTCATGTAGATATTAATCTTATCGCCAGTCAGCTGGCTCTCCTCACTCCAGAGGACAGGAGTCCCATACATCGTCAGTATCGAATCGTGCGAAGAATAGACCATGGAGTCACACTTGCCCTGCATATCTTCCCTGTAAAATTTCACATGGGAATAGGCACGTACCTCACTTCGGGAAGAATCTATCTCCAAACCAAAAATCGTGTCAGCCGCCAAGAAGAGTGAGTCTTCCTCGGAATAATCTATCACATACGCACGGTCTGTAATATAGCCCTTCGAGGGTGATTTCTTCCAGAATTCCGCAAAATTTCCTCGACCAATAACCTTTTGCGAAGAATCCTGTATATCTATATTATGATACGCCTTCGCATACTCTATGTTCATGTCGTAATAGATAGAATCCGCCGTCATGCGCTGGCCATCCTTGGAAACAATGACAGAGTAGTCATACAATCTGCCCACCTTAGTCTGCTTGTTTATCCAAGCATTCGAGGTGTAGATCGTGTAATCCTTTTCCTGTACGACAGAGGGGCCGATCAAGACAACCTTGCCCGTCTCGTTGTTGAACTGTAATGAATCGCTCTTAATGACATAATCAGGACTGGTCAACACGACATTGGTCTTAAAGAAATAGGTCTTAGTGTCCGGGTAATAATAACCCTTTTGGGAGGTGAGTTCATACTCAGGGTCCACGATTTTCCCTCCACCCACATAATAACCATAATTCTTGTTGCGGACAAAGTCCAAGGAGTTCGTGGACAACATCGTCCCCTCATTATTCACGACAACATTGTTACGGATTTTCATCAGGGTAGTATTTCCGTCATAGAACATCTTATCGGAGGTCATCGTTGAATTCTTATCGATCACCTTCACATGACCAAACGCATCGAATGAGTTGTTCGTGTCGTAGAAATAGGCGCTATCGCAGAACATCAAGGCACTCTCGTGGCGGAAACGCACATTGCCCTTCAACACCTGATATTGCGCCCCCGTAGTTTTATCAAACGAGAGCACGTCACACTGTTCCAAGATGACATTCCTTGTCTCCGGGAAGAGGGGGAAAGATGAGAGGATCACCAATAAGGCTAAGAGATACCTTTTCATAACGAGACGATCTTACTTAATCCAACCCGGATACTGGAACTCGCAATTGCGCCACTTAGGATCAATCCTCACATAGATGGATTTTTGTTTCTCAAGCACCCAAGCCTTCAAAATCTCACTGTTCTTCTGTTCTTGGTAGGCCGCCTTGATTGCCATGAAATCATCTTCCACATTGGCTTTATGAGCCTTCAGTAGCGTTTTTACCTTAGCGATCGCATAGACCTCATTACCCTTGGAATCGATCATCATGAATGGTTTCGTGATCTCCCCTTGGTTAAGACGATAAATCGCTTTCGCCACATCCTGAGGCAATTCGCTCATTTGGAACTTGGACGAACCGGTTTTAGCGTTCGTCATCAGTCCTAAACTATTTTTGCTTCCCTTGTCCACCGAATAGAGCGCCACAGCCTGCTCAAAAGAGAGGATGCTGCTATCCACAACGGCGGCGATACTATCCAAACGAGCCATCGCGTTATTCTTCTCCGCCAATGACGCCTTTGGCTTCATTAAGATATGGCGGACATTCACCTTGTCGCCACCCTTCTCGATCAATTGGATGATATGGAAACCGAACTCAGTCTCTACCACTTTCGAGACCCTAGACGGATCACGCAAGGAGAAGGCGACATCCGCAAATTCGGGAACCAGCTGACCCCTACCCATGAAGCCCAATTCACCGCCATGCTTAGCAGACTCCTTGTCTTCGGAATAGAGGATCGCCAACGTGGAGAACTCCGTTTCCTTGGCATCCACACGATCCTTGAAGCCTCTCAATTTAGCCTTAACCTCCTCAATTGTCTTCGTATTTATAACCGGTGCGACAGTCAACAACTGAACCTCCACCTGCGTTGGTATGTCAGGGATACTATCTTCCGGCAAGGAATTGAAGAATTGCTTCACCTCGGCTGGCGTAACCTTAGCGTCACCCACGATCTTGCGTTGCATCTGCTGGATGATCTGTTGGTTAGAAACCATCTCCGTGAGTTCCTCTCTTAAAGAGGCAATGTCTTGCTTGAAATACTCCTCCAATTTTTCCCTGGAACCCACCTGGGAAATCAAATAATTGATACGCATCTCCACTTGATTAGAGACCACCTTATCGTCCGCATAGATGCTATCGATCTTCGCTTGGTCCAAATAGAGTTTCTGCAAGGCCAACTGCTCAGGGATATAACAATACGGGTCTCCTTCGAACTCCGAGCCCTCGTATTTCAGCCTTTGGCGGTATTCTTCGACATCAGACAGCAAAATGGCTTCGTCACCGACAATCCACGCGACCTCATCAATCACACTGGCGCTTCTCGCCGGAGCAAGGGATAAAACAGCTAAAAAAAATAGCGCAAATAATCTATTATTCATAATCAACATTAATATCGTTTCACAGAGCCATTCGACAAACCTCTCTCATACAATTCATTCCGATAGGAACGAAGATAGCCAGTCTTTCGCTGTTCTGTCAAAATGGATCGGATTCTACTCTTGGCAAACTCAAACGGTTGCATATCGCCCGCCGAGACACACTTCGTCACATACAAAAAAACCGTACGGACAGAGTCTGTCTCCGTATACAAGGTCTTTTCCTTGAAATCAACCTCATGGATCGGCAAAGGACATTTCTTTTGGATCTCGGAGAAGAGGGTCCATGTGTTGTTGAAGTAATCAAACTTCGCCGCATTCTTCACGCTGTACGACTCTATCATATCCATGTTCGTGTCTCTTGGAGATTCCATCAACAACTTGATCACCTCATAGTCCGGCGACTTATTCAGGAGGGTCATCAAGACACCCTGCACCAAAGGTTCCTGCAAGTAGAACAAGGATGAGTTCTCCTTGTAGTAGGTAAACACCTGATCGTCCGTGATCTGAGTCGACAAATGCTCTTTAATCAAACGCAACTCATACTCATAGACATATAACGACTGCCGATAACTCTCCACCAAAGAGTCAAGCTCTTTGCTTCCCGAAAACTCATCGCGCGCCAATTCATACATCAAGGTACTAGAGGCCCAATCCCTCACATATACATCTATGGCATCCGCACTATCGGAAGAGCTCAGACCCGTCAAATCGAGATTCCTGTACAACTCCGTTTCCGTCAGACGCTTTCCCATCACCTCCGCCACCACCTTGTCGTGGCGAACCAACGAGGAGACGAAATCGCAGGAAGAGAGCACCAGAGAGAGGATAATCCCCCCCACAATCGAAACAGGTCTCGGAACGACGTGCGTTCTATATGACAATCTCTTCTTACTCATGAATCATATTGAGTACATTGTTAAAAATGTGGACTTCATGACGCTCCCGTAGTTCCTCCACCCATTTACGCTCCAAGTAATTTTGGTAATCAGCGGTAAGAGGGCCCTTCACATCCATGTAAGATTCAGGCGCCGTGAGCAATTTCCCTTTAAGCGTATGGAATGGGAATGCTCCATCAGACGGAAGAGTAACACCCTCCTTCTTGAAGATATCGCAATCCACTACAGCGTTAGCTCCCTCTTGGAACAATCCGCGCTCCATCTTCACAAGTTTCTTACCATCCTTGTTGAACTCTCTGTTCAGTACGATGGCAACGGAATCCTGATCTAACTTAGGCAACATCTTGTTCACCTTCGTCAATGTCGGCTTATCTGCGCAATAGATCACAACGCCCTTGTATTTAGGGGCAGTCCACTTATATTTAGACTTGTTCTCATCAAAGAATTTAGCCAATCCTTCCTTATCCTTCGCCGCCTTATTCCACACTTTCCGGGAACTAGCCTCAAAGAGCAATAGTCCATCGCTATACTCCTTCAAGAGATTACGATACTCGGCATTTCTCTCCTTCAGATCAGACTTGGTCTTCTCCCAACACTTCTTCTTGAGGAATGCGTCCAAAGATCTGTCGACGAATTGTTTTGCGGACAATGTGTCGCTCTTTTTGTACTGATGACGCTCATCTTTGAACACAGGGAGGAAATCCTCCTGAGGATATACATTTCCGTCAAACGAATAGAGAGGTTCGGACAATTTGCGATACTCGTTGTGAATGTCATCATTAGATTTCATCTCGACCATTCTATAGAAAGGCTCCACGCCCTCAGGAAAGACCTTCACGCCATAATCACGCTTCATCTTCTCCACAACATTATCCACCGACAATTCTCCACGATCACCCTTGGCAACCCGAGCCCTGTACTCCTTCTTCACCTCGTCATAAGGTTTATTACCCACCATATCTGTCAAGACCACAATATTGGTGGTGACAAACGACTTCAGCACGACATACTTGCCCTTTTCTCCTATTTGGCACAACTGATTCGCATAGAAAGGAGGGATATATGGCATGGAGGACAACCATCCAGCATCACCATCTTTTACTCGGGTGAGTGAATCGATAGAATATTTCTTCACCGCATCGGCGAACTTCACCTTCTTCGCATTCAACTGCTCACACAGTTTGTTGGCGAAATCATTCTTCGCTGCTACAGAATCATCCAAAACGATCTGAGAGAAACGTACGTCGCTGTAGTGAGGAGCTTTCTTCGTCACATTCACGATATGATAACCGAACTTGGTCCTGAATGGCTTACTGATCGCACCAACTGCCGTGTTGTAGACCGCATTTTCGAATGGGTATACCGTCGTGAACGGTCTGACAATACCCAAAGAACCGCCATCCCTCTTCGAAGGACAGTCAGAATATTTCTGGGCCATCTCACGGAAAGAGGCGCCGTTCTTCAACTGGTTATATACATCGTTAATCTTTGCGAACGCTTTCGTCGTGTCTGCCGCATTTTCATCCAAAGCGACCAGGATATGCGATGCGGAAACATCATACGCATCACGGTCATACGCCTCACGAGCCAACTCTTCCTCTTTCAGCGTGTCGCGCAGGTATGGCAACGTCAATTGCGCCTCATAAGTGGACAACTCCCTCTTGTATGATTCGGAACGGTCTATCCACATCAACTTCGCGTCCAAGACCTTCAACTTGAAATCGACGAACAATTGCAGATATTCATCCAACGACTTCTTCTCAGTCGCAAGATTCGAATTGTTTTTCCGGTATATATACTCGAACTCGGATTTAGTCACCTCCTCTATATATTCATCTCCAAGACTCTTCATTGTAAAAAGGACGGGGTCAGTATTTTGGGCAAGAGTGACCTGGGACCAAGCCATCCACATCAAAACCACACTTATGCAACGTTTCATGTCTCTCATTTTATGTTTTCAAATTTTTATATGACAGGCAAATTTACATAAAATATCCATTAAAAAACAAAAAAGAGAGACTTTTGGGGCCTCTCTTTCCTGAATATTAAGATTGATTTAGATTTTCTTCTCTTTGATTCTAGCTTTCTTACCAGTGAGATCACGAAGATAATACAACTTAGCTCTACGAACCTTACCAACCTTGTTCACTGTGATGCTCTCGATGAATGGAGAATCCATAGGGAAAATTCTCTCTACACCCACACCACCAGAGATCTTACGTACAGTAAAACGCTTCTTGTCCATGTGTCCACAGATACGGATGACATCTCCGCGGAATTGCTGGATACGCTCCTTGTTACCCTCCACGATTCTGTATGCGACAGTCACCGTGTCTCCGCTCTTAAATTGAGGGAATTCCTTTCCTGCAGAAAACGCTCCCTCAGCTACTTTAATTAAATCCATTTTAGTTTTTAATTATTACTTTAAACATAACGCAATGTAACGGATACCTTTTGCTCCGACAGAGATTGCGCAAAAACTTCGCAAAATTAATAAAACATTTTTTACTGGCAAACTGTTTTCCGTCAAAAGACGATGTTAACAATTTTTCCAGGGACTACGATCACCTTTTTGATCGGCTTGTCGCCAAGTATCTTAGCCACAGCTTCGGATGAAACAACGGTCTTCTCCACCGTTGCCTTGTCCATATCAACCGGCAATTCCATAGACTGCTTCACCTTTCCATTGAAGGAGATCGCATACTTGCAATTGGATTCCTTCAGGTATTGCTCGTCGTATTTCGGCCATTGCGCGTCACAGATTGTCCCTGTATTTCCAAGCGCATGGTACAGCTCCTCCGAGATGTGCGGAGCGAACGGCGCCAAAAGGATACACAAAGGCTCCAATGCGGCCTTCTTGCTGCACTTCATGGAAGACAACTCATTCACACAGATCATAAAGGCGGCAACTGAAGTGTTGAAAGAGAAGCTCTCGATATCCGAGGTGACCTTCTTGATCAGCTTATGAAGGGATTTCAACTCCTCAGGGGTCAACGATTCATCCGTCACCTTCACCTGATCTTTGTCGTAGAACATGCTCCAGAACTTCTTCAAGAAACGATGGACGCCATCGATACCATTGGTGTCCCATGGTTTTGAAGCCTCCAACGGACCAAGGAACATCTCGTAGAGACGCAACGTGTCCGCTCCATATTTCTCCACCACAACATCTGGGTTGACGACATTGAACATAGACTTGGACATCTTCTCAACCGCCCAACCACAGATATATTTGCCGTCCTCCAAGATGAACTCCGCATTCTTGTAATCAGGCATCCAGTTCTTGAACGCTTCGATATCGAGGACATCATTGCTTACGATATTCACGTCCACATGGATAGGAGTCACCTCGTATTGATCCTTCAGATTCAGGGAGACGAACGTGTTGGTATCCTTGATACGATAGACGAAATTAGAACGTCCCTGGATCATACCCTGGTTGATCAGTTTCTTGAATGGCTCATCCTGACAGATAATGCCCAAGTCGTACAGGAATTTATTCCAGAAACGGCTATAGATCAAGTGACCCGTGGCATGTTCCGTACCACCCAAATAGAGGTCCACATTCTGCCAATAGTCGTTCGCCTCACGGCTGACCAAAGCATTATCGTTGTGCGGATCCATGTAGCGGAGGAAATAAGCGGAAGAGCCTGCGAAACCTGGCATCGTATTCAATTCATACGGATAGCCCTCGGACGTGCACCAGTTCTTCGCATGACCCAACGGAGGCTCGCCCGATGCGGTAGGGAGGAAGTTCTCAATCTCAGGAAGTTCCAAAGGCAACTTGCTCTCATCCAAGACGTAAGGCAAACCATCTTTATAATACACAGGGAAAGGCTCGCCCCAATAACGTTGACGACTAAAGATAGCGTCACGGAGACGGTAGTTCACCTTAACCCGTCCGATGTTATGTTCCTTCACATATACCTTCGTGGCAGCGATAGCCTCCTTCACCGTCTTGCCGTTCAGGAATCCGGAATTGGTCATGATACCATCCTTGGCATCAAAGCTCTGCTCGCTCACGTCGCATCCCTCAATCACAGGGATGATCGGCAAGTTGAAATGCTTGGCGAAGGCGTAGTCGCGCGAATCGTGGGCAGGGACCGCCATGATCGCACCCGTACCATATCCTGAGAGGACATAATCACTGATCCAAATCGGAATCTCCTTCTCCGTGACAGGGTTAATGGCATAGGCTCCCGAGAAGACACCCGTCACACGACGATCAGCCAAGCGTTCACGCTCTGTCCTACGCTTCACAGCCGCAAGGTATTCATCCACAGCCTGACGTTGTCCAGGAGTCGTCACCATATCCACATAAGCGGATTCAGGCGCCAAAACCATAAAGGTGACACCAAAGATCGTATCCGCGCGGGTGGTGAAGATCTCGAAATCAATATCCTTGTCCTTAATCTTGAACTTCATCTCAGTACCCTCGCTTCTGCCGATCCAGTTGCGTTGGGTCTCCTTCAAAGAGTCCGTCCAATCCAAAACATCAAGTCCGTCCAACAAACGCTGGGCATAAGCGGAAACACGAAGGCTCCACTGGCGCATCACACGTTGTTCGACAGGATAGCCACCACGGATGGAAAGACCCTCACTGATCTCATCATTGGCAAGCACGCAACCCAATTTCGGGCAGAAATTCACTTTCGTGTCAGCCAAATATGCGATACGATAATTCATCAGAACAGCTTGCTGCTGTTTAAAATCCATAGTCTTCCACTCCTCGGCAGAGAAGGTCAACTCCTCGGAACAAGCCGCATGGACAGAAGCAGCGCCACCCTTCTCGAGCTTAGCCACAAGGTCAGCGATAGGCTTAGCGCTGTTGCAATCATTGTCGTAATAGGAATTAAACATTTGGATGAAAGCCCACTGCGTCCATTTGTAATATTTCGGGTCGCAGGTGCGGACTTCGCGAGACCAGTCATAGCAGAAGCCTATCTTATCCAATTGCTCACGATAACGATTAATATTCTTGGTCGTCGTGACAGCAGGGTGTTGGCCAGTCTGTATCGCATACTGTTCAGCAGGCAAACCATAGGAGTCGTACCCCATAGGGTGCAGCACATTAAAACCGCACAAACGTTTGTATCTACTATAGATGTCAGAAGCGATATACCCAAGCGGATGTCCCACATGAAGGCCAGCGCCCGAAGGATACGGGAACATATCCAAAACATAACATTTAGGCTTTGACTTGTTGATATCAACCTTATAGGTGGAATTATCCTTCCAATAACTCTGCCACTTTTTCTCTATTTCTCTGAAAACATAATCCATATCGACAAATTTTTTCGCGAATTTACATAAAATTAAGAGACCATACAAAAGAAAGGAGGGGACAAAAAAAAGGGGTAACGTTTCCGTCACCCCTTCATATACTCAGAGTAAGATTAATACTCCCACAAATCCGTTTCGAAGTTAAGCAACAAAGTCTTAACCTTCTGCTGTTCTTTTCTAACATCCTCTGAAGAGACATTGTACTGCAACAAGTTTCTGTTGTAGATGTTAGACTCCTTATAAATGTAGCTTGAGAAACGTCTCTTCACGAAGATATCGTCAAGAGAAGGTCTTGCGCCATTGTTCTTATCAGTTATAAGGACTTCCTGTTGTGCCAAGTATGGGCGGATCGTCTCAAACGGAACCCAGAAGAGAGGGAACTTTTGAAGACCGAGGTCACCTTCCTTGACCATAATAGGGCAGAATGCGATGATACGTGCATTGAACGTAGAAGTGATTTTGTCGAAATACCAAACCTCTTTTACGTAGAACTTAACGACATCACGGTTAGGAACGTCAGACTCAGCGACAACGATGATAGAATCGTTTGTCAAAGAATCAGCTTTCTTCTCATGGATAATTTCGAACTTATTGATGATTTCGCTAAACGTAAGTTCGTGCTCCTTTGTAAAGATCTCACGAGCATCGAGATACTCATAAGCCTTAATCTTATCTTCTTGAATAAGTCTAAACATCAGAGTAAAGAAACTTTGTCTGTTGTCTACAGCTTCTTCAGGATAATACAAAGGATAATTCATCTTCTCACGCAAGTCAATAGTCCTATAAACTACCTTTTGCCAAAAGATATCGTCCGCACGAGGATTTACCAATTCAATCGGTTCGAGACCCTCCTTAGGACCACTTGTTGGCATGTTAGAAGCGACTTCCACAGATACATCACCAGACTCATCGAAGAAAGAATTCTCCTCGAACTGAGCGAAAACGGCAGAAGTGGAGAATGCCGCGAAACCAACACACAATAATTTAACTAGATTACTCATAACGTTAAACTTTTATACTACTTATTTAATTTTCACTTCCACTGGAGGCAAAGTACGAGTAAGACCATCTTGACCAAGAGCCTTCGTGTTAGACACATAAACGGTCTTTCTGTTAGTCATCTCTCTGAAGATTCTCAATTGTCTATCGTTCAATTGATCACCTGAAGATTTCTCGATCAAGGTGTTACCCATTGAGTCGAAATAGTTCAAAGAGAACTCCAACACTTTATACTTAACATCCAAATCAGAATCGTTCAACTCAGCAACAATACGACGAGCAGTGATCAAGAGGTTCTTAGAGATGCTCTTATCCAAAGCGTTACCTCTATATCTGCTCTTAACACCTTGAGCATTCGTATACTCGATCATTGCCAATGGATCTGGCAATTTCTTTACACGGAATGTCTTAGTCGCGATGTGTTGCGTCTTACCGTCAACCTTAGCGCTTACAGAGATGTTACAAGGAGTACCCACCTTAGCAGGAACAACCAACCATCCTGTAGAAGTTCTAGAAGAAGACTTGATGTTAGAAGGGCTGATCTCGATACTGTTAGCAGCCACACCTGGAACTGACACGCTGATTGGGTTCTTGAAACCGGCGTAGAGCACGTTCATCAAGTCAGCAGATACAGTAGCCGTAGGCTCACCAACGGTATACTCGCTCTCGAAGTTGTAAGTTTGAGTCTCACCGTTCTTCTTAGTAAGAACCATGTTACCTGAATACTTCTTCGTACCAACGGAAGTACAAACGAACTCATAACGATCCTTCTCCAATGGAGTACCATTGATGGTGATGACTGGCTTCTTAGTAGAGTCAGTAGCAGCCAAGATGATCTGAGCAGAGTACTTACCACCACGCATGATGTAGCTTGAGTTAGGAATTGCGAGGGCTTGGATCTTGTTCACACGGAAGTCACCGGCATCCATAGATCCGATCAAGTAAGCGAGTGCCTCAGATTGAGTGATCTTGACATCGTTCTTGATCTTGTTAAGCACTGTCAACGTTGCGATAGCAGGCATGTCCTCGAACACACCAAGCTCCCAAGCTTTTTTCTTACCACCCTTCTCTGTTGGAGTAAGATCATCCGTAGAGAAAGTGTTCTCGATTGATTTAGCCTTAGCCGTATCGATGGTAGCCATGAAAGTACGGTACTCAATCATCTTCTCTTTCAAGATAGTTGCATTGGTCTTACCGTTCTCCTTGTCAACCAAACCGATTTGGCTAGCTACGTTCAAATCACCGTGCATAGAAGGATCCAACTCCGTAGCGTTTGGATCACCCATGATCGTAGTAATGATCTTTTTCTCAAGACCACTAATGTATTCACAGAAAGCGTCAGATTGAGCGATCACGCTGTCAACCCTAGGCTTCACCTTATTGGCTTTGATGGAATCCGAATGCAATAAGCCATCAAATTCGTTGCTCAAATTGTCAAGCTTACCATCACTGATCGTGATGTTTTTCTTCATTGAATCATTCACCAAAGCGTATCCATTCAAGATCTGGGCAGACACGTTCAATGCAAGCATTGCGGTCAACACCAAATACATCATGGATATCATCTTCTGTCTCGGGGTTTCCGGACAATTTTTAGCGCCACCCATAATTAAACTTCTTTAGTTAGATTAAATCCTAAAATTCATTATTTAATAGTCATAGCGCTAAGCATACCGCCATAGATAGAGTTCAAGCTCTTCATCTGAGAAGCCAACAAAGCAACTTGTTTCTTGTACTCCTCAGCCTCAGCAGCAGAACCGTTCAATGAAGTTTCGATTGTTTTAACTGCAGAAGCCAAAGTCTTCATAGCCTCGTTCTGTTCGTTAACAGACTTAACTTGAAGCTCGAATACTGAGTTGATAGTAGAAATGTTCTTGTTGATACCGTCCATCTGAGCAGCGAAGCTCTGAGAACCTTGAGAGGCTGAGCTGATGCTAGCGGCGATATTCTTGTAAGAAGAATCCAAAGACTCAGAAGCCTCTTTCAAGCTTTGTTGAGAAGAAGCGAATGCGCTAGCTGCGCTAGTTGCTTGTCTCAAAGTGTTAGTATACTCGCCAGAAACTGCTGCAGCGCTTGACAAGTCTGTCAATTGACCTGCAGTTACGTTCAAGCTGTGGATACCATCCTTCAAGTTTTGCATCTCACCGTCAACCATTTCACGGATCTTCTGAAGCTCAAGTCTCTTCTCCTCAGCTGCATTAGTATTAGCATTAACAAGTCCGGTAGCAGTACCACCTTCCTCGTCTTCGTTCAATTGAGGATATACTCTATCCCACTTGTACTCTACGTGAGGTTTATCGAATGCGGACAATGCAAACAAGAAAGCCTCCGTACACATACCGATTGTCAACACGATACCTGCACCTGGCCAGTGCATGATCTTAAACAACGCTCCAATAATAACGACACTCGCACCCAAACCATACGCAAGGGCAGTGAATTTCTGATAACCTGCGGTATCACGCAATTCTGAAAAACTCATTTTAATAAATATTTTAAGGTTAATAATATGTTATCTCATCCAATTAATAATTACTCTCCAATATAGCTACGAACACATCTGAAACCTAAGAAAGATCGGTTCTCGTTCTGGTACTCATACGTGCGGACACCACACTGCAAGAAGATACCAACATCCTTCCATGATCCGCCACGGATAACCTTACGTCTCATCACATCTGGGTCAGAGCTCTTCGCGTTGTAATCATAACTTGGGTTCAAGTCATGTACGAAAGAGTAGTTAGACTCATGATAAGCGGAAGAGGTCCACTCAGCCACGTTACCAGCCATATCATACAAACCGTACTCATTCGGCGGATAAGAAGCTACCTTTGATGAAATCAAATAACCATCATCCGTATAGTTACCTCTTTGAGGCTTGAAGTTAGCCAAGAAACAACCTTTAGCGGTACGAATGTAATTACCACCCCAAGGATACATAGACAAATCCTTTCCACCACGAGCGGCATATTCCCACTCAGCCTCGGTTGGGAGACGATAATCCTGAACTCTCACGCCCTTGTTAGCAACTTGGTAAGAGTTGAACAAATATGTTCTCCAGTGGCAGAATGCCTGTGCTTGTTCCCAAGATACTCCGACAACAGGATACTCTCCATATCCAGGGTGAGCGAAGTACATCTTCATGTAAGGCTCATTGTAAGCGTACGTATAGTCACGGATCCAGCACAATGTATCAGGATAAATATTCACACGTTTTACAGAGATGAAGTCTGAACGGTGTTTCAACTCACGATAAACCGTGATGTTTTGGATCTCACCATTCTCATTGTAGATCGTAGTATCCTTCTTCACCATCACATCAGCACTATCCTTTGTCTTGCCAAGGCCAGCGATGCTGCGGTTGTAACGGCCCAACAACGGATCAAACTTGTTCTCCTTCTTAGCAGCCTGGATGTAATCCACCCATGCATATTTGTACATGTAAATGGCTGCATTCACCTCTGCCGCGAAGTCGATCTTGTCAGCACCTTGATAGTACATGCTATCCAAAGCGGCTTTCTGATCCTCAGTCTGCTTGTTCCAAGGAATTTTCTTCTTGTAATTCAAGATAGGAGTCTCCAACTCATTACCGTTCTTGTCTTGGTAAATTTTGTAAGACTCGTCGACATCAGCCAACTTCTCTCTTGCAATTGAGTCACGCACCCAATGCACGAACTGGCGGTACTCACCATTTGTGATCTCCGTCTCATCCATCCAGAACGCATCGAGAGAAACCGTACGGGATTGGGACGACATTGCCCAGTTTGCATCTTGGTCGTTCTGACCCATAGTGAAAGAACCACGCCTAATGTACAGCATACCATACGGTACCGGCTCCTTCCAAGATTTGTTGTAAACTCCCACCAATTCTCCATTTTCTCCACTGCAAGCAGCGAGAAGGACGGCGACTAATGAAATAATTAACAGCTTTTTCATGATATAAACTACTTTATTGTCTTTGTCATTTGTTATTATTTACTACTACAATATTCGATCACTCTTATATCGATTCTTTTTAGTGAACTGAGGTCGGAAACTATAACGCAAATAGACTTCATGACTTCCCCCCGACCTAATCAATTTCGATGTGGGCAAATCATAAGAATAACCTACTTGGAGTCCACTTATCACATCCATTCCAAAAATGAATACGAAAGCATCCCCAAAACGATATGAAATTCCTCCTCTCACTCTTTTAGAATACTCTAATAAACCCGAAACTTCCGCTTGCCATGAACAGAAATCTGTTTTAATTAGCGAAGACGGCGTCAAAGTAACCAACGGATTAGAAGTTGAAATATTGTATCCGCCCGTCAAATAAATTGTGCGAGGCACATACATTCCATACAACTCGTTTCCTAAATCAATGGTACCCGAGTTCAAATGCAAAGCGGATAGGCCAATGTAATAATGCTCTCTCGTATATAAACAACCAAACGAGACATCAAATAACACATCGCTATTCCCTTCTGCCGTGAAACTCGAAACAAATGGATCACTCTCCTTGTGGAAATCATCACCGTTCAACACTTTCTCACCACCGCCTGTAAAATCAACACTCTCCTTGTCAAAAACGTGGTTCAAAAAACCAACACCTAAGCCAAGACTCAACCTTCCACCCCAAAGTTTCGTTTTATACGAATATTGTAAAAGAACGCTCTGGTTTTTAAATAAACCTATCTCATCACTTGAAAAGACTAATCCAGCCCCATGTTTTGTCTCCCCGACCTTAAATGGTGCGGTCAACGAGAAATAAACATCCTGCGGCCCTCCACTGAACCCTGCCCACTGTCTCCTATAGACACCAAACACACTTATCATCTCTTCCTCCGCTACCGCGGCGGGGTTCGTGGTCGTCGGGACTTCCATATACTGACTGAATTGAGGGCTCATCTGAGCTGAAGATCTCAATATTGAAATACATAGAAAAAAAACGACTAATATGAACTGCCTTTCCCTCATATTTCAACTGTCAGTCACAAGAAAATCGACAACAATATTACAAGTTTTTACATTAATTCACAAATTATCGACCTCATTTTTTTCGGCTTTACCCGAAGTAAAAATCTCATGTCGTTTAAATTCAGCGAATTAGTATTTCTTTTTTTTTAAACATTTTTAATACTCTTCCTCGTTAAAGAGGAAATCTTCCTTGCTAGGATAATCGGGCCATATGTCCTCGATACTCTCATAAATCTCCCCCTCGTCTTCCATTTCCTGCAAGTTCTCCAGAACTTCAAGAGGAGCACCCGAGCGCACCGCATAATCCACCAACTCATCTTTCGTGGCTGGCCACGGCGCATCTTCCAATTTTGAAGCTAACTCTAATGTCCAATACATAACGAAAAAGAATTAAAAATTATCCTCATGTTGAGGTCTGCAAAAATATACCTTTTTTCAGTACTAACAACAAATTGAGCGAAAAATTATGTGGAAAAATGAATTTATTTTTTTCGCCCGCCCCGTTAGATATGGAAATCAGGGAAATAGCGGAAATAATAATCTTCCTTCTGCAACCTGTCGTCGAAGATGACTATGCCATATTTGAAGAGATCCAGCGTCACACGCACCTTTTCCATCGCCTGAATGCGCCTCCAAGCCTCCGTCATCGACTCGTTTTCGTAGATACCGCACACGACGAGCACCGATTGCTCCCCCATCTTCGGCATGCATAGGTTCAGCCGCTTCTCGACATCCTCCGCATCCTGACAATCCCCCATATAGAGGAAATCCAGACTCTCCATCGCATCCAAAACTTTCGGCAAGCGCTCCAAAGGGTCTCCCTCCTCCACTTTCACATTACGAAATCCGGCCTTCCTCACATATGAGGAGGCGAATTCCGCCAACACCTTCCGCCGCTCTAGCGTGACGACATTGAGCTTGGAATCGGGCGCCGCCAGGTACATCGTGGTGATGCCCAGCCCCATCCCTGTCTCCACCACATTCTTCGGCTTGAACTTGTTGACCAGGCGGAACATCACCTGGGCATGGGAGGGATCCATGGAGAGCCGCTTGACAAGGCTGGAGACCTTCACCTCCTCGTCGTCCAAGGATAGGCTCTTGGAGGATGTCTGGTATATCTTCCGCACCTTCTCCACCAACCCGTACTTATAATACGGCAGCTTCTCCTCGATCACCTTGGTGACCAATTCGAAGACAAAGGGCGAATGGATACCGTATCCCCGCCAATGACGGGAACAGAATAGATACCTTACGTAATTTTTGAGATAATGGATCGTCATGTCAAATAAAAGAGGTGGAGACCCGAAAGTCCCCACCTCATATATTAAGGTTACTTAGAGACTACGCTTTCACACGCTCGATGTAAGAACCGTCGCGCGTATCCACCAAGATGGTCTCGCCCTCGTTGATGAAAAGAGGCACACGTACCGTGGCACCCGTCTCAACCGTAGCTGGCTTCAAGGTGTTCGTAGCGGTATCACCCTTCAAACCTGGCTCCGTGTATGTAATCTTCAACGGAGTCTTCACCGGCATCTCGGCGAAAAGAACGGATTCAGTGGAGGCGTCGAACACAACTTGTACAACATCTCCCTCTTTCATGAACTCGACACCTGTGATCAAGTCATGAGCGATAGGTACCTGCTCGAAAGTCTCTTGGTTCATGAAGATGTAATCCTCACCCTCTTGATACAAATATTGGTGCTCGCGGCGCTCTACGCGTACGTCCTCCAATTTCTCACCGATGTTGAAACGTTTCTCCACAACGAGTCCGTTGACAACGTTTTTCAACTTGGTACGCATAAAGGTGTTTCCCTTACCTGGCTTTACATGCAGGAACTCAATACAAAAATAGAGTTTTCCATCCATACGGATGCAAGTTCCGTTCTTGATGTCTTGTGCATTTATCATACTGATACAAAATTTTGATTACGACTTATAAATCACCGCGAATTTAGTTTAAAATCTGAAAAACACACAATAAAAGTTCATAAAAAGAGACAAAGTGGCTCTCGCTGGAAAAAGAATTGCTAACTTTGCACCCCATAACAATTCGTATCAAAAAACTATTAGAATCATATAAAATGAATTTTGTCGAAGAACTTAAATGGCGTGGGATGATTCAGGACATGACCCCAGGCACTGAAGAACAACTGAAGAAAGAGATGACAACCGCTTACTTGGGCATCGACCCTACGGCAGATTCCCTGCACATCGGTCACCTGGTCGGAGTGATGATGCTTCGTCACTTCCAACGCAGCGGTCACAAGCCAATCGCCCTCATCGGAGGTGCCACGGGTATGATCGGAGACCCTTCCGGAAAGTCGCAGGAGCGTGTCCTCATCGACGAGCCTAGGCTGCGCCACAACCAAGAGTGCATCAAAAAACAGTTGGAGAAATTCCTCGACTTCAACAGCAAGGCGGAGAACGCAGCCGAGCTGGTGAACAACTACGACTGGATGAAGGACTTCACCTTCCTCGATTTCATCAGGAACGTGGGTAAGCTCATCACGGTCAACTACATGATGTCGAAAGACTCCGTCAAGAGACGCTTCACGGGCGAGAACGGTGCGGACGGCATGTCCTTCACCGAGTTCTCCTACCAATTGCTCCAAGGATATGACTTCGTATACCTGAATAGCCACAAGAACTGCAAGCTGCAGTTGGGTGGCGCGGACCAATGGGGTAACATCACCACCGGAACGGAGATGATCCGCAAGGTAACCGGCAACGAGGCGTTCGCCCTCACCTGCCCTCTCATCACGAAGGCCGACGGCAAGAAGTTCGGCAAGACGGAGTCGGGCAACGTATGGTTGGACAAGCGATACACCTCGCCTTACAAGTTCTACCAATTCTGGCTGAACGTATCCGACGAGGACGCCGAGAAATACATCAAGATCTTCACTAGCCTCCCTCACGAGGAGATCGACGCACTCATCCAAGAGCAGAAAGAGGCTCCGCACTTGCGTCCGCTCCAGAAGAGACTGGCGAAGGAGATCACCATCATGGTGCACTCCGAAGAGGACTACAACGCCGCGGTCGAGGCTTCCAACATTCTGTTCGGCAACGCAACTTCCGACGCACTGAAGAAATTGGACGAGGAGACGCTCCTCTCCGTATTCGAGGGCGTTCCGCAATTCGAGGTGTCGCTGGAGGAGATCAAGCAAGGCGTGAAAGTAGCTGAGCTCTTCACCGAGAAGGCGGCCATCTTCCCTTCCAAAGGCGAGTTGAGGAAACTAGTTCAAGGCGGTGGCGTCTCCGTGAACAAAGAGAAGTTGGCGGATTTCGACACCACCATCGACAGCGCATCCCTTCTGAACAACAAGTACATATTGGTTCAAAAAGGCAAGAAGAATTATTTCTTGCTGATCTGTAAATAACAGAAGAGAAAGCCTAATCACAAGAATGGCTGAGCCTCAAGGAGACTCAGCCATTCTTCGTATACACAAAGGTGGTCTATGACCAACTATAATTCATTTCACCTCGCCACCACCTTGCACGGCGCGCCATTCACCACTAGCAGATAGGCGCCTGCGTCACGAACCGGGATCTCCGCACACGAGGAGGTTCCCTCCTTCTGCACCTTCTGGGAGAAGAGGATCCGCCCGTTCATGTCGGAAAGGAGCACACGTCCCTCCACATTGCAGACATATATGGTGCGGTCCACCACATAGACCAAAGGATTCGAAAGGTCATCGGAGGTTTGTTCGATACCCACATTCGTCTTGTAGTTGAAGTAAGTGTCTCCGTCGGTGTAGACGGTGAGGTGCGTGTTATCCAACACCGGATATGGGTCCACCGTGACAGGGGCAGGACGCATCGGGACAGGGCGCACCCGCACCTCGTTCAGGTTCTGGTAGAACGGTTGCGTGCCATCCGTCACACCTTTGTTCAACCGGTAGCACACTTCACCATTGGCGAATTGCTCGGCAGACATGGCATGCACATCTATAGAGTCCGGATAGGCATGTAAAATGTTTCCCTCCGCCACACAACTATCTAGATAATAGCAGTTGCTGAAATGAAGATGATCAGCCACATTTCCAAATTCAAGAGAAGCACAAAAAGGATCCGCAACAGTGTGCTCCTCGCCACTAACGATTCCTGCATTGTAGCAATTTTCCAGATAGATGTCATCATAAGCCACATCCTTTGCGTCGAATGAAACGATACCAGATCCCAAATTCATATTTGGAGATCCTTTGATTTCCCCCAAATTATAGCTATTTGAGATAGAACAAGTGGCTTTCCGAGGCCTTTCCCTCTCCCTTCCAAATCCAAGATTAAACGAAACCAATCCAGAAGGACTACCATACTCCGAAATAACATCACCCGCATTCCAGCATCTATTTATTGAAACGTCACCAGCCCCATCCAGGGCGCAAGTAATACCTGCACAACTGCCTGGACAAATAATCTTCGCCAAATTATAACACCCTTCAAACGAGCAAGCTTTTGAATGAGCCGCCAAAGAGGCAACGCCATAATCTCCATACGCAAACAGATTCCCCGTGACATAACAATTGGTGAATTTTGTGTTCGACGCTTCCGCCACAATAGCGGAATATCCACAACCAGAAAGGAACGCATCCTCAAATCCGACATTCCTTATTTCGCCACCATTCATATACTCTATAATGCCACCCAACTCAAAGATACCGCACAAACCCCTTATCACATGATTCTGTCCATCAAAAACGCCGGAATATGTACGGTAGATGAAGTAATCAAGTATCGTCAATGAGTCCGCACCAGGCCAAGTGGCCAGGCAATAATTAGATGGATTCCACACGTATTCCGGAGTAACCGTAAGTTGGTGTTCCTCATTCAACACGATATCGTTCATCAACCGAGCATTCTGACTCGGGTTTACATCGTTCACTATCCGGGCGAACTCGTAAAAGTCTTCCACCGTATATATGTTGAACCAACAATCAGAAATTGTGTCAGGTTCTCCACAGACGCAATAACAATTCTCGAAACGGTGCTCATGGTTGGTGCAAGTAATATCCCTAGCCTTGCAGTTGACACAATAGCAGTTGTCGAACTCATGATACACCTCACCGCAATAGATGCAGACGCAATGGTCATAGACATGCTCACAGACACAGGTGGTATCACGGAAACCACAGGCCTTGCAGACGCAATGGTCTAAATCATGAGCTATCACCTCGTCACTCTGCGTATTTGAGAAAGATTGCGGGCATGGAGTCGTCCCATAGACCGTATCACCATCGAAGACTGGATGCTTGTCCACACCGATTTTCTGTCCCCAGACATGCTCCGTCTGCCCTTGTTGCAGGAAATACGCGATCTCACCCGTGAGGAACCGCTCCTTCAGCTCCGTGTCCGCACCTTTGAGTGGCATGGAGTAACAATTACGAATCTCCGACTTTTGGTTGATGGCACAGATGCCATCCACTCTCGAATGGCCTGACAAGTTGGCCACGCTGAAACAATTTTCTATTGTTCCGGAATCTACCAAGGAACAAATTCCTCCAATCTCAGAACCATCACCATCCACCACTCCGATGAAATAGCAGTTACGGATGTGGCCGCCCCAACACTGTCCGCAAATACCGCCGTCCCTGCCCATGGAGGATTTAATGTAGCAATCCTCGAAACCGACGTTGATAACCTCAGCCCCCGAGCTCAACACGGAGAAGAAGCCGGACATATCCCCGCCTTCCGTGCAATAGACGCCTCGGATGACGTGCTTCTGCCCGTCGAACACACCCTGATATCCCGGGGCACCACGTACTTGGTACTTGCAGATAGGCCTCCACTCTCTGAAGGTTCCCTCGTTCAGATTGCCTTCCTCGTCCAAAACGTTCTCATTGATGGTGATGTCGTTCATCAGCCGTGCATTCACCTTTAAATTACCCCCAGACACGATCTCCGCAAACTTATAGAGGTCATCGACCGTATATATGTTGAACCAACAATCAGAAATTGTGTCAGGTTCTCCACAAACGCAATAACAATTCTCGAAACGATGCTCATGGTTGGTGCAAGTAATATCCCTAGCCTTGCAGTTGACACAATAGCAGTTGTCGAACTCATGATACACCTCACCGCAATAGATGCAGACACAATGGTCATAGACATGCTCACAGACACAGGTGGTGTCACGGAAACCACAGGCCTTGCAGACGCAATGGTCTAAATCATGAGCTATCACCTCGTCACTCTGCGTATTTGAGAAAGATTGCGGGCATGGAGTCGACCCATAGACCGTATCACCATCGAAGACTGGATGCTTGTCCACACCGATTTTCTGTCCCCAAACATGCTCCGTCTGCCCATTCTGCAAAAGATAAGCAACCTCTCCACTTTCGAAAGACCTCCTCAGTTCGGAACCCGACGCCTCCGACATATACATGCCATAACAATTCTCTATAGGTTTTTTTAGCACCCTGCAGACAGGGTCCATCTCGCCAGATGCAGATGTTAATTTACATATAGAAAAACAGTTGCTGAGTATTCCTTCATTTAAAGAGCTGATTCCGCCCACTTCGTTACCTCCACATTTGACCACACCAATGAAATAGCAGTTGTTGATGGTCGACTTCCAACTCTGTCCGCAGATACCGCCACACCTGCCCATACTGGAGGCAATGTAAGAGTCCTCGATTCCAAGGTTTCTCACCTCTCCCTTATATAACTGAGAGAAAAAGCCGGCTCTGTCGCCGCCATCCTCTATGTATATTCCTCGAATCACATGTTTGTTCCCTTCGAAAATGCCTTGATAGTAGTCTCCGTTCTTTTTCTTACAGACCCATTCCCGGAATGACCCCTCATTCAAGTTCCCGTTCTCATCCAACACGTTCTCGTTGATGGTGATGTCGTTCATCAATCGTGCTTTCACCTTACAATTAACCCCATACACGATCTCCGCAAACTTATAGAGGTCATCGACCGTATATATGTTGAACCAACAATCAGGAATTGTGTCAGGTTCTCCACAAACGCAATAACAATTCTCGAAACGATGCTCATGGTTGGTGCAAGTAATATCCCTAGCCTTGCAGTTGACACAATAGCAGTTGTCGAACTCATGATTCGCCTCCCCACAATAGATGCAGAAGCAATGATCATAGACATGCTCACAGACACACGTGGTATCACGGAAACCGCAGACCTTACAGACGCAATGGTCTAAATCATGATTCGCCTCCCCACAATAGATGCAGATGCAACGAACATAGACATGCTTGCAGATGCAGGTGGTATCACGATAGCCACAATAAGTGCAGACACACTGGTCATAGACATGCTCACAGATGCAGGTGGTATCACGATAGCCACAATAAGTGCAGACACAATGGTCATAGACATGCTCACAGACACAGGTGGTGTCACGGAAACCACAGGCCTTGCAGACGCAATGGTCTAAATCATGAGCTATCACCTCGTCACTCTGCGTATTTGAGAAAGATTGCGGGCATGGAGTCGACCCATAGACCGTATCACCATCGAAGACTGGATGCTTGTCCACACCGATTTTCTGTCCCCAAACATGCTCCGTCTGCCCATTCTGCAAAAGATAAGCAACCTCTCCACTTTCGAAAGACCTCCTCAGTTCGGAACCCGACGCCTCCGACATATACATGCCATAACAATTCTCTATAGGTTTTTTTAGCACCCTGCAGACAGGGTCCATCTCGCCAGATGCAGATGTTAATTTACATATAGAAAAACAGTTGCTGAGTATTCCTTCATTTAAAGAGCTGATTCCGCCCACTTCGTTACCTCCACATTTGACCACACCAATGAAATAGCAGTTGTTGATGGTCGACTTCCAACTCTGTCCGCAGATACCGCCACACCTGCCCATACTGGAGGCAATGTAAGAGTCCTCGATTCCAAGGTTTCTCACCTCTCCCTTATATAACTGAGAGAAAAAGCCGGCTCTGTCGCCGCCATCCTCTATGTATATTCCTCGAATCACATGTTTGTTCCCTTCGAAAATGCCTTGATAGTAGTCTCCGTTCTTTTTCTTACAGACCCATTCCCGGAATGACCCCTCATTCAAGTTCCCGTTCTCATCCAACACGTTCTCGTTGATGGTGATGTCATTCATCAATCGTGCATTCACCTTACAATTAACCCCATACACGATCTCCGCAAACTTATAGAGGTCATCGACCGTATAGATATTGAACCAGCACGTCGTATCGCATGCGCCGCAATAGGTGCAGACACAATTGTCATAAACATGTTCACAGGCACATGTGGTATCACGATAGCCACAATAAGTGCAGACGCAATGATCAAACACATGGGATTCCCCACAGTCCACATGATTGGAATATTTAAGAACACTATCCGTACAAGCATAGACTTTATTGCCGTCAAAGACTGGATGCTTGTCCACACCGATCCTCTGTCCCCATACATGCTCCGTCTGCCCTTGTTGCAGGAGATACGCGATCTCACCCGTGAGGAACCGCTCCTTCAGCTCCGTGTCCGCACCTTTGAGCGGCATGGAGTAACAATTACGAATCTCCGACTTTTGGTTGATGGCACAGATGCCATCCACCCTCGAATGGCCTGACAAGTTGGCCACGCTGAAACAATTTTCTATTGTTCCGGAATCTATCAAGGAACAAATTCCTCCAATCTCAGAACCATCACCATCCACCACTCCGATGAAATAGCAGTTACGGATGTGACCGCCCCAACACTGTCCACAAATGCCGCCGTCCCTGCCCATGGAGGATTCAATGTAGCAATCCTCGAAACCGACGTTGATAACCTCAGCCCCCGAGCTCAACACGGAGAAGAAGCCGGACATATCCCCGCCTTCCGTGCAATAGACGCCTCGGATGACGTGCTTCTGCCCGTCGAACACACCCTGATATCCCCGGGCACCACTTACTTGGTACTTGCAGATAGGCCTCCACTCTCTGAAATCTCCCTTGCGGTTCCAATTGCCTTCCTCGTCCAAAACGTTCTCATTGATGGTAATGTCGTTCATCAAAACAGCATGTGCATTAAGGTTCTGATCGATACTTTTGTGCAAACCACTGACTATGTCCGCGAACTCATAGAGATCGTCCGCAGTGCTAATCTGGTACGGATCTTCCGCCGTACCCGTTCCGTTCATGGCAAGCATCTTGCATCCAATGCCCAAAACCAGACATAAAAGCGTAATAACTCTTCTCATATTTCTAATAATTTGTAGTTTATAAACATGTCACATTCGACAAACATAACAAAAAAATGTAAAAAAACACAAAATTAGCGAAAAAATTACGGGAGAGCCATACGACAGCAGGTCACATGATGCGAAAAGGGCGCAAACACACGGCTCTTCCCCTAAAATCATCAGAACAGAAATAAAAAAATCGTTTCAACGCTTGCAGGTTCAGAAAAATGACGTATCTTTGCACCGCTTTCGAAGAGAAGGCAATTGAGGATTGTCTCATGGTGTAATGGTAGCACTACAGTTTTTGGTACTGTCTGTCGAGGTTCGAATCCTCGTGAGACAACCAATCCCAAAGGAGATTCTGAGTTTTCAGAGTCTCCTTTTTCTTTCGAACGACAATTGGCAAATAACCAAATAGTAAATCGTAAATAGCTAAATAGTAAATATCTCACATGGCAAGTGAATTTTCCAAGAAATAAAATCCCCACACATTGCCCTATTTCAAAAATATTACTACCTTTGTGTCACCAAAAAACGAGGGGATTGCAATAGGTTCCCGGTTTTGCGGTAATAGCTCAGTTGGTAGAGCACTAGCTTCCCAAGCTGGGGGTCGCGGGTTCGAGTCCCGTTTACCGCTCGAAGAGGATATATCGGCAGGATGTATCCTCTTTTTTTGCCATCATATCCGACGTCAAATCCGTCTTGCTTCAAAAAACGAGGCAATTGCTTTTACTGGCTTTTTGCTTCACCGACTTGATTAAATTCTTCTCCCTTTTCACACAATCGAGCACATAGAACTTCAGTTCATCGTCATGGAACTCCGTGATAAGGATCAACCCCTTACCGATAGGCTTCGAATCGAAAACGGACGATGACATCTCCATTAGGTTCTTCCCATCGTAATCAGAGACATAAAGAGAAGCATCGTCTGAAAAATCGAGCACCTTATCACCGTTTGTATCATGCTTGATAACAACATAGATGGCACAACTATCGCGGAAAGAATGCTTGATTATATATTGCGAATTTGTCGGAAACAACTTATGCTCCTCCTTATTACTGTTCACAAACAAGAAATTAGCATGTACACTTTTATTCCTGGCTTCAGTCGACCTAGAATATCTTGAGCGAGTCACATCCTTTTTCACACATAGAGATGAATCCAGCACATCAAACACATATACATCCTTGAGCATACGGTTAAATTCAATATACTCTTTCTCTTCCTCTTCCTTTACCCCACCCTCATTCTCCGCATTATTTTCAGCCTCAACGTCACTTGGCGACGACACATCGGCAGCATCCGTTTTCACAAACACAGCAGATTCGTCACGGGACGAAGACGAGGAGATAGCGTCAAAGATCGCACAACCAACTAACACACAAACAAATACAATCCCTGCGCATGCGCCCAAAAAGATTAACACATGATTTATCTTCCTAATAAATTCAAAATTCAGCTTTCCCATATTATAACATTTGAGGACATTCAAAAATCAGCAGAATCCATGTATGAGTTGACCCGTCCTTCCTATTCCTTATTTATCTTCCAAGCATCCACCTTCGAGGTTCTGTGTGCCGAACACCCCATCTTCATGTCCAGCACCTCCTCCACGGAAGGGTCCAGTTCGATGATCTCCCCTAAAGAGAGTACGAGTGCGTCTGCCTCCGTCACCTCCTCGTCACCCAAGATCACTCTTTTCACTTATATTAGACTAAGATAATAATTATCATACTCTTATCAAAAAGATTCAAGATTTTTTTTCCTTTATGCGACACCAACTTCCACCATAACAAACGCATCTATTTCCCTTCCCCACCTATTCTCTCCCTCAAACTTGGATTTTAAATTGAGGCACGGAGGATACGGAAACGACCTATGACGTAATCCGTCAATCAGTATTCAAACATCCTGCCAACATATTTAATCTTTCTCAGGAAGTAAGTGACCACTAGGCAGAAGGTAAAGACGGAAAGCCACAATATCGTTGATTCGAAGGCAGTGGATATTCTTCCCGTGAAATTGAAGTAATGGTCGATGTAACTATGAATCAAGAAAACGCCAAAACAGTTCTCGACCACAACAGAGATTGCCCGTTTAACCTTATCACTGCACTTCTCTAAATCTATTCGGTTAATCAAAACAAAGAAAGACAAGCTCCACAAGATGATAATGGCATTATCATAACAATATTCCGCATTAATTTTCCCGAGATATACTGCGCACAAGTAGTATTGATACAAAACCGCTATCACCGACAACACCAAGAAGAGCGTCACCAGCACCGGAGTTTTCACCTTATCGAACACATGCATGGATGTCTTGATCTTATAACCAACCACAAAATAGAACATCCACGTCCATAGCCTAAGTCTCTGCGTCACATACCATTGAACAAAGTACCCGCCATGGAAGATATTGATAAGGGAAATAATATCCACGATTATCATACAAACCGCCAAACAAATTATTATCTGTTTCGAATACTTTTTCACCTTATCAAAAGTGAAAAGAAGAATCGTATAGATGAGACCGAAAGTGAAGAGAAACCAAAAAGGAACTATATATGCTCCAAGTGTACATTTCAGGCCGTCATAAAGTGATTCCCCCAAGGGTGTATGACACAAAAAAAAACTGATATGCAAATGTGACTACCCCCCAAATTACCAACAAAACTATTATTCTTAGAATTTTCTTCTTGTAATACTTAAAATCAAAATGGTCCTTATTAAGGATTAGGTACCCATTACACATGACAAATAAGGGCATCGCAAATCTAAAAAAATAGTACACAACCGGATTATATAGTTCTCCGGTCGCAAGGCATCTCTGTGTATGCACCGCAACGACAGCAAATATCGCTATGATCTTCAAAAGATCAAGGCTCAAATCACGTTTCATTCTTTTTATCTCCCCTCCTCGGATTATTTACATTAAACAACAATTATATGATAAAGTGCGTAAATATAATCGTTTTTTATCACAAAAATAATTTTTTAATAAAAAAGAGACACCTTACGGCAGCCCTTCAACTTCATTTATTCTTTATTTCACTTAATATCTTGAGCAAGGCGGACACTGAATGCCCCATTACACTTATTATTTTGATATGAAGGCGTCACGTTGCTACTATAGAAGAAATGAACATATTATATCATTCATAATCTTTCATGCCAAATATACACCATGATTCCTCTATGGGAAGAAGCAAAACACAAAAGAGCAATAGATTATGGTCTCTCTCAACAAGCATCTATTTTTCCTCTCATATTCCCTCATTCAAAATTCTAATCCTATCTTTGCAAAAAATTTAACGGCAACATGAAGTTCGACTTAAAAAAAGAATTAAGCTCCCGCATACTGGTCCTCGACGGAGGTATGGGAACCATGATACAACAATACGGACTAACGGAAGAGGATTACCGCGGGATCTTCGTGCCAAACAGCGAAGTGCAGCAAAAGGGGAACAATGACCTGCTCTGCATCACCCGAAGCGACGTCATCTCCGACATCCATAACAAATACCTGGAAGCGGGCGCGGACATCATCGAGACCTGCTCGTTCAACTCCCAACGGATTTCGATGGCCGACTATAAGATGGAAGACCATATCCATGAGCTCAACTTCGCCGCCGCACAATTGGCGAGGAAAGCGGCGGACAACTATACGGCCAAAGACCCGAGCAAGCCGAGATTCGTGGCCGGGTCCGTCGGTCCCACAAACAAAACGTGCTCCATATCGCCTGACGTCAACAATCCCGCCTTCCGCAACGTCTCCTTCCAAGAGATGAAAGAGGCTTACGTCGAACAGATGGACGCCCTCATCGAAGGGGGTGTCGACGCCTTGCTCATAGAGACCATATTCGACACGCTCAATGCGAAAGCGGCCATCTCGGCGGCCAACGAATGCATCGCCCGCAGCGGACGGACCGTCTATATCATGCTCTCCGCGACAGTGGCGGACATCAGCGGCAGAACGCTTTCCGGGCAGACCATGCAGGCCTTCATGAACTCCGTCATGCACGCCAACCCATTGTCCATCGGACTGAACTGTTCCTTCGGCGCCAGGGACCTGAAGAAATACCTGAAGGAAATCAGCGACGTCGCCACCTGCTACGTCAGCGCCTATCCGAACGCGGGACTTCCCAACCAGTTCGGGCAATACGACGAGACGCCTGAGATGATGGCGGAGCAAGTGGTCGAGTATGTGGACGAGGGGTTGGTCAATATCCTAGGTGGCTGTTGCGGAACGACACCCGCGCACATCGCCAAATACCAAGATTTTGTCAACGGTGCGAAGCCGCGCGTTCCCAAAGTGGCCAACCACCACTTGAGGCTATCGGGTCTGGAACCATTGGAGATCAAATCCATCAACGCGAGCCTCAACGAGCCCCAGGAACGCTCCCTCTACGTGAACATAGGAGAGCGGTGTAACGTCGCGGGATCCCGCAAGTTCCTTCGCCTCATCAACGAAAAGAATTACGACGAGGCCCTTTCCATCGCGCGCAAACAGGTGGAAGACGGTGCGCAAGTAGTGGACGTCAACATGGACGACGCCATGCTGGATGCGAAGAAAGAGATGGTCACCTTCCTGAACCTGATCGCATCGGACCCCGACGTGGCGAAGGTGCCGATCATGATCGACTCCTCCAAATGGGAAGTCATCGAGGCGGGTCTGCAATGCGTGCAAGGCAAGAGCATCGTCAACTCCATATCCCTCAAGGAAGGGGAAGAGAAGTTCCTGGCAAAGGCGAAAAAGATCCAGCAATACGGAGCGGCCACCGTCGTGATGGCTTTCGACGAGCAAGGACAGGCCGCCACCTACGAGCGGCGTATCGAGATATGCAAACGGGCGTACGACCTGCTGATGAACATAGGCTTCCCTCCGGAAGACATCATCTTCGACCCCAACGTGCTATCGGTGGCCACAGGTATCGAAGAGCACAACAACTACGGCGTCGATTTCATCAATGCGACAGGATGGATCCGCCAGAACCTGCCATACGCCAAGATCAGCGGTGGTGTCAGCAACCTCTCCTTCTCATTCAGGGGAAACAACCCTATACGTGAGGCCATGCACTCCGTGTTCCTCTACCATGCCATCAAAAAAGGAATGGACATGGGCATCGTGAATGCGGGGATGCTGCAAGTCTACGAGGAGATACCCGCCGACCTGCTCGAACTGGTGGAGGATGTGGTCCTGAACCGCCGCAAGGACGCCACCGAGCGACTGATCGAGAAGGCGGACGAAATCAAGAATTCCCAAAGCGCAGAGGCTGCGCAGAACAAAATAGAATGGAGGACCTACCCTCTTGAGAAAAGGATATCCTACAGCCTCGTGAAAGGCATCGGAGACTATCTCGAGGAGGATATGGGTGAAGCCTTAAAAACCTACTCCTCCGCCGTTGAAATCATCGAGAAACCACTGATGGCGGGCATGAACGAGGTGGGAGAACTATTCGGTGCGGGCAAGATGTTCCTGCCACAGGTGGTCAAGACCGCCAGAACGATGAAGAAGGCAGTATCAATCCTGCAGCCCCACATAGAGGAGCAGAACAAAGGGACGGGCAAGAAATCCGGGAAGGTGCTCATCGCCACCGTCAAGGGAGACGTGCACGACATCGGCAAGAACATCGTCGCCGTCATCCTCGCATGCAACAACTACGAGGTGATCGACCTTGGGGTGATGGTGCCGACCGAACAAATCATCGAGACAGCCATCAAGGAACAGGTGGACGTGGTTTGCCTCAGCGGACTCATCACGCCATCGCTCGAAGAGATGTGCCACGTGGCGGAAGCGATGGAGAAGGCGCACCTGAAGATACCTTTGCTTGTCGGAGGAGCCACTACATCAGACATACACACCGCCGTGAAGATCGCCCCAAGCTACAGCGGAACGGTCATGCACATGCGCGACGCCTCACAAAACACCTATGCCATCTCAATGCTTCTGAACAAGAAGACACAAAAGGAGTACGAGGCACAAAACAGAGCGGCGCAAGCGGAGTGCAGAGCCACTCACCAGCAAAAAGAGGAGAAACTGGTCGACTTGGAAGAGGCTAAGAAAAAAAAGCTGAACTTATTCTAACGGGAAGGGAACTCTCACGGGAGGAGAATCCAACAGACAAACACATGCCTCGAAACAAGTGCGTCAAACCATGCGTGTTCAGTAAAAGTATTTTAGCCACTTATACCGGTTGGACAATCTGACCAGAATATATGCAAAGACTCCACTAACAACTAACGTTGAGAGAAAGACAACCATGCCACACTCAAAAGAGGTGAATCCCCTTCTGTATGCGTTATTAAAGACCGAAAGCATCACGGTGTGGGAAAAATAGACGACGATCGACATCTTGCGCAGAGTGACCAGCTTGTCGCTGTATATCACATTCTCCTGCCTATAACAAAGCATCGGCAACAAAAAAGCCATCAACGCATTGACGACGAATTGACACGGTCCATTAACAATAAAAGAGAAGCCCAAATATGCGACCATCAAAGCAATGACACATCGCACGAAGCACCTTTTATTGAGCCTATCCAACCTGAGCAAAGAAGAGAGATAAAAACTCTCGATCCAAAACACGGACCTTATGGGCGAGAAATAGGCATCCACAGCACCTTCCCTGAAAAATATACCGAGGAAGTCATCCATCTTATTATAATGGACCAAGCTATAATATAGCCACACAAAAAACAACAAAACAAATACGACGTGCTTATTTAGATATCGGTTGAGCAGATAACATATCCACATCCCATATATCAACGACAAGATGAACCAACTACCCAGAGAGCCACCGAAGAGAAAGAGCCTCAGGGGGATCATCCACATCCATGTATCAGGATTTTGAAGGACACAGACTCTAAGCCACGAAGGGGAAAGGATGATGTTCCAACCTAAATACAACACAAACAGTCGTACCGTGAAATGTCGCAAAACACGCCAATCCGCATCACTCCACTCTATTTTTTTCCAGAACAGGAGTGAAGAGACCACAAAAAAGGAAGGCACAAAGACAGGGTATATATAGGAAAACCTGACATACAACCACTCATAGGCACAAAATGGCTGAGTATGTATCGCCACAATGCCTATACAACTAAGTATTTTTATGATGTCAAGATATGGAAAATATCCCTTGTCCAACCTATTACCGTCCATTTGACCACTAACACCATTAACCTCACACATATTCCACGCAAAAACGCCCCGAAGTTCGGCATAATTTTTCAAATACACAAATATCAATTTGCGATATCTCAACGGCCCCAAGATATCAGTGGAAGCGGTTGCTTAGACCAATATTCCTGCCCCAAAGAGAAGCGCCGCACATGCGGAATCTGAGACTACCGCAAAGAGCGGAAGAGCAAATTCCGATTCCCATAGATTCCCGCATCACGACTTCTCCGATCATTTTCACGTCTAAAATTGATGACTTATACACTGATATATTTTTTGATATTCAAAATAATTTATATATTTACAAGGCGTTAGTTATTAATCAGCAAAAGGAGATTTATGATAGACATTAGAATCATCGATGGGGAATTCGAAATCGGCGGAGATTTCGATCTTGGATATATGGGAGTATATGATGATGATATGATATCCATAGAAAGCACTCCCGGGGAAGTGAGAGAATGGGCCATTGTGGCGGACAGCAACAAGGCGGACAGCACAGATGAGGAATTGGCTAAATTCCTGACAAAGTACTTCAACGACTTTGAGAAAAAAGTGAAAAAGAACCGCAAGCAGGTGAATAATAATTTTCTTCGAAATATTTATCTAGACATGAACAACTCTGGCACAGAGTTCTGGAACATAGAAAAGATATTCGACCCGAACGCTGTGCCAAAGGGAGAGAAGATGGACGACACGCTTTATGACCTACACGAAGAGGAGTTAGGGAAGGCGGCGGACGAATACGAAGGTTCACCCAACGATGGTTCCATCGAGAAAGTGGACTTCGAGGCTTTGCTGAAAGAATACTTCCCGATGTTCAGATGGGATGCCCTCATCGAAGAGGTAGTTCCCGAATCCCTACAATTAGGTGACGGATTGATCACATTCCAGTGCTCGGACGACTACAACAACACCTTCCTATGCGGAGCGAACGACGAGTTGGACGAAGACCTGATATTCAGCGACTGGCACAACTTCTGATTAACCGAGATAAAACTACTTTATAAACAAAGGGTCGAAAAGCTTATGCAGATCGACCCTTTTCCTTTTTATCATCACCAAACTTACTTGTAAAAGGTTTTCGAGAAGGCGCTCGTCTCTCCTCCACCCCGCACGCAACGCGACCACCACGCATGGAAGAAGCCCAGTCCGTAGCCCCACAGCTGCGTGAAAGCGGCCGGGACGGAAAGCAGTCCGATCTTCAAGCTACTATTCTTCACCATCGAGTCCACCATAACCAATAACGAATAGAGCAGGATCGGAGCCACACATATAGCGGCCCAACAGGCCAGGGAGGACGATGAAAGCGCAAAGGAGAGCACCGCAAGAAGAACTGCGCAGACGATGCACAGCAATGAACCCGCCGTGAAAGCAGCCGGCAACAGATGCACCAGTTTCAGCGATTCTGGATACTTCTTGTATAGATTGATACGGGCCATGCCACTGTTGTATACCTGTTTGAAGAACTTCTTCAAATCCGTCCTGCGCTTGTGCCACACCCATGAATCAGGGAACAGGCGACACTTGTAACCACCCTTGAAGACACGGATACTAAAATCAATGTCCTCGCCAAAGCGCATGGAAGAGAAGCCCTCCAAAGCACGGAAGACATCCGCCTTCACCCCCAAGTTGAAACTGCGGGGGTAAAACTTATCCATCTTCTTGTCGCCGCCACGGATTCCACCCGTGGTGAAGAAAGAGGTCATGCTATAACTAATCGCCTTTTGGAGATCCGTGAAGGAGTCGTGCGCACAATCCGGTCCGCCGAAAGCGTCAGCATACTCACGTTCCAGCTCGTCCGCTGTGTTCTTCAGATAGTCCGGCGGGAGGATCACGTCCGAATCAAGGATAAGGAAATAGTCGCCCTGTGCGCGCTCCGCGGCATAATTGCGCGTCTGTCCCGGCCCGCTATTCTCCTTGTAGAAATAACGGAGGGTCATTTTATCGGAAAAGGAAGCGCACACCTCCCCGCAACGCACATCGGAACCATCGTCCACGATGATCACCTCAAAGTCGCCGAAAGATTGAGAAGTGAGGCTTTCGAGCAATTCGCCGACCTCATTCGGGCGATTATATACGGGAACTAAAACAGAAAATTTCATAAGAATAATTATCGGCAACCAATACCCTGGTCCTCCGGTTTCACATATTTAGGGAACAGTTTCTTCGCCAAGAAATAAGCAGCCACAGCGCCCAAGGCATCGGCCGCCCAATCGAACCAATCCCCCGTGCGAGGAGGAAAGAAATTTTCCTGCAGCAACTCGATGACACCGCCATAGACGATAGGATAGATAAGCCCCCACAGGCGCATCTGGCGGTCGCTGAAGTCATAACGTTGGCGGTACAACTCGAAACAAACCACCCCAGACAGCACAAAATACATAAAGAAATGGGCAACCTTATCCATCCAACGGAATTGCAAATCAGGGAACTCCGGAACCGTGCGAATAATGCTCACATACAGAACAGCAAGAGACAACACGAGGGACATGCCATAAACTCTGAAAAAACGCATATTGAAAATTATTTACATTAACGATCCAAATCGCTCAAAACCGAATCTAAATCACATTTTTTTCTTACCTTTGCAAAGGTATATAAAAATAAAGCAATTATAAAATGAAAACTGTCGTAAGCGGCATCCGTTCGACCGGAAACCTGCACTTGGGCAATTATTACGGAGCCCTAAAGAATTTTATACGCATGCAAGAGAACAACCGTTGTTTCTTCTTCATAGCAGACTACCACTCCCTGACAACGCATCCAGACCCCAACATCCTCTATCCGAACGTGAAGAGCGTTCTGACAGAGTATCTAGCCTGCGGGTTGGATCCTGAGAAGTCGGCTATCTTCATCCAAAGCGATGTGCCGGAAGTGGTGGAGCTCTATCTGATGCTCAACATGCACGCTTACCTCGGAGAGTTGACGAAGACCGTCTCTTTCAAAGACAAAGCGAGGAAGCAGCCAGAGAACGTGAACGCCGGACTCCTCACCTACCCTACGCTAATGGCGGCGGACATCCTGATCCACAATGCAGACCAGGTGCCAGTGGGCAAAGACCAACTGCAGCACTTGGAAATGACCCGCAACTTCGCCAAACGATTCAACAACTTCTACAAGGTGGAATACTTCAAGGAGCCAGTCGCCTACAATGACGGCACCGAGCCTATCAAGATCCCTGGATTGGACGGAAGCGGCAAGATGGGCAAGTCGGAAGGCAACTGCATCTATTTGGCGGATGATGCGAAGACCATCGAGAAGAAGGTGAAGAAAGCGTTGACCGACCAAGGGCCGACAGAGCCGAACTCTCCTAAGCCCGACTACATCGAGAACCTATTCACCATCATGAAGGTTGTGTCGACCCCTGACACGGTAGCCTACTTCGACGAGCAGTGGAACAAATGCGAGATCCGCTACGGAGACCTCAAGAAACAATTGGCGGCCGACATCATCGCAGCCACGGAGCCTATCCGCGAGCGCATCGCCTACATTGACGCACACCCTGAGATCCTGCACAACGCAGTCACCCGAGGCAAGGAATTGGCGAGGGAAAGCGCATCCAAGACCATCAGGGAGGTGAGAGAAATCATGGGATTCAGAAATTTCTGAAAACAAATACCACAAGTAAGAGGGGCTGAACGGCCCCTTTTTCTTTGCAGTTCCCACCGACGTCAAAATCTCCGATGCAATAACCTAAATCACATTTTTTTATTACCTTTGCAAAAATGTATAAAATTAAATAATGCAATGAAAAATAAATCAATATGGAAGCATGTAGGATGCATCCTATTCTTCTTTGTCGCTACCATCATCTATTTTTTACCCCAATTTCAAGGGAAAGAATTACCCCAAGGAGATCAAATCAAATGGCAAGGGATGGCCAAAGAAGCCTCAGACTTCCATAAAGAGAGCGGAGAGAATGTCGCTTGGTGTGGCAGTATGTTTTCAGGAATGCCCGCCTACACCGTCAGCACACCAAACAATTTCGTCAATGGCATAGACATCATAGAGGCTCCGATTCGATGGCTCAACGTGGAGACAGCAGCCATCATTTTACTTGCATTACTATGCGGTTACGCATTGTGTATCACATTAGGTTGTTCGATACCAATCGCCATATTCGGAGCCTTCGCCTTCGCCTTTTCTTCCTATTTTCCCATCATCATTGATGCGGGGCACGTGACCAAAGGTTGGGTAATGGCGACCATGCCAATCGTCATCGCCAGTATGTTACTGGTCATGCGAGGGAAACTCATAATGGGAGGATGTTTCTTCGCCTTCTCACTCACGGAGAACATTAGGCATGGGCACATCCAGGTCACCTACTACCTACTCATCCTCTGTCTCATCTTCTTCATAGGATACATCGTCAACAAACTGAGAGAAAAGAAGCAAGACGAAATCATCAAAACGACGCTCACACTATTAGCAGGCATTGTGGTATCCTTGATCCTCAACTCCGCCCAACTATACTCTAACTTGGAGATGAGCGAAACGAGTATACGAGGCAAATCGGAGCTGACCTCCAACATAGATGGCAAAGACGACAAGTCCACAGGATTGGACCAAAGCTATGCATTTGAATGGAGTTACGGGAAGAGCGAAACATTCACATTGCTCATCCCTAATTTCTACGGAGGAGCATCGGGAGGAGAGCTATCATCAGACTCCCACCTGGCAAAGGCTTTGCGGAATCACAACGCGCAAGTGTCGAATCCACTACGTTCGTACACCTATTGGGGAGAACAAAGGTTCACGTCCGGCCCAGTATACTTCGGAGCCGTCGTATGCTTCCTTTTCGTGCTTGCCCTCCTAATCGTGAACAATAAATACAAATGGTGGGTAGTCGGTGCCACAGCCTTCCTTATCATCATGAGTTGGGGAGGAAACTGCATGAGCATCAACGACTTCCTATTCCACCATCTGCCATTCTACAACAAGTTCAGGACCCCGTCCATGGCCTTGGTCATCCCGCAACTAACCTTCATGTGGTTGGGATGTTTAGCCTTGAAAGAGATTAGCGAAGGGGCCATAAGCAAGGAGAAACTAGACAAATCCATCTATATAGCAGCTGGCATAACAGGCGGTTTTTGCCTGATAATGGCACTTTTCGGATCACAATTCCTATCATTTCAGTCCGCCCAAGACGCTGGGAACAAACTACCGGATTGGTACTATAACGCACTTGTCCAAGATAGGGAAGCGATATTCGTCAAAGACGCATGGAGGTCACTGTATTTCATCTTGGCGGCAACAGCCATCCTGATAATCTCCACAAGATTCAAGGAGCGCATGCCATACTTCTTAGCCGCCATCGCCGCACTCACCATAATCGATCTTTGGAATGTGGACAGGAGATACCTCAGCGAGAACAATTTCGTCAAAAAGGCGAAGGTGAAGAGCTATACAAAAACAGAGGCTGACAACTATATTCTCCAGGACAAAGACCCATCTTACAGAGTCTTGACCTTCAACAACACATTCAACGACACTAACGTCAGCTATTTCCATAAATCCATCGGAGGATACAATGCGGCGAAACTGCGCAGATACCAAGACCTAATAGAGCTCCACATCGCTCCTGAGATGCAAGTCATCCAGCAGGAGATCAGCAAAGGAGCTAGAACAATCGAAGAGGCAGATTCCATGGTATCTCAGGCGAAGACCCCGATATTGGACATGCTGAACACACGTTACATCATTCTCCAAGACAACATACGAGCCATTAGGAACAAGAGCGCCAACGGGAACGCATGGTTCGTCAAAAACATCGAATACGTGAACAATGCGGACGAGGAGATGACCGCGTTGGATCGTATTGACCCTAAGACCACGGCCGTCATAGATAAATCGTTTGAGGCTGTGGCGGGAAAGAACGCCCCAATGGATGACAATGCGAAGATCGAAATGACAGACTACACGCCTATGTGCGTGAAATATAAATCTCAAGGAAACGCAGAAAACATCGCCCTCTTCTCGGAGGTATACTACCAACCAGGATGGAACGCATACATCGACGGAAAAAAGGTGGATCACTTCCGCGCCAATTGGATTCTAAGAGGCCTTAGGATTCCTGCAGGCGACCATAACATCGAATTCAAATTCGAGCCAAACACCTACTGGAATCTGAAAAGGATAGAGACCATCATGTCATTCCTTCTTATCATCGGAATAGGTGTCGCCATCTACTTTGATAGGAAGAACAAAAAAACAAGCTTAGTATGTCAAACGGGGAAATAAAGCTATCCGTTATCGTCTGCACCTACAACAGGGAGAAATATATCTACAACCTGCTGAAGAGTGTGGCCGAGAACACATTGAGTTCGGACCAGTTCGAGATTGTGCTAGTGAATAACAACAGCACAGACAATACCGAATCGGAATGTGAACGTTTCCGCAAAGATTATCCCTCCGTTAAGTTCAACTATCACATAGAGACGTCGCAAGGCCTCTCTTACGCAAGGAATAGAGGCATCAAGGAGTCCCACGGAAGTGTTATCGTCTATGTGGACGACGATGCCCTCATCAACAAAGAATACCTCCAGACCTACACGGACTTTTTCGACAAGAACCCTAATATCCATGCGGCAGGAGGGCCCATCCTCCCCCTCTACGAGACGGAGGAACCCAATTGGATGTCCCCATACACGAGACAACTCCTGACGGGCAAACTATACCTCGGAGACAAAGAGAGGGAATTCCCCAAAAACGCATTCCCCGGCGGAGGAAACGCAGCATACAGGAAAGAGGTGTTCGACAAGGTGGGTCTATTCAACGTGGATTTGGGGAGGAAAGGCGATAGCCTAATCGGCGCAGAGGAGAAAGATATTTTCGACAAGATGACCACAATAGGCCTAAGATTCTTCTATTTGCCGACCGCGATCCTATACCATATTATCCCCGAGAAGAAACTGCAGAAAGAGTACTTCGATAAATTGACGCACTCCATCGGGAAAAGCGAGAGAATACGGACCAAGAACATATCCACACTCAAATACCTGAAACGGATTCTTTCTGAACTCGTCAAATGGGGAGCATCCATCGTGTTCTTCCTATTCTACACCCTAACGCTATCCCCCCTCAAGGGCTGGAAATTGCTTCAATTCAGATTCAACGTAACCAAAGGATTATTAGGACACTAAAGAAAAGAGTTCCATCATGATGACACCCAAACGTATGCTTTTCAGGCTGGCAGTCCGCGGATTAGAGAAGATCCACAATTTACACAACGAAAAGAACTGCACCCAACTCAACCTCACCCTTAAAGAGAAGCGAGAGGAGAACGACGTGGATCTCATCACCATTGCGTTCAACAATCCTGTGGTCATTGAAAACCAAATCCGTTGCGTGCGCAAACACATCTTGGGCAACTACTCCTATATCGTAGCGGATAACTCATCCAACGAGGAAGAGTCGAACAAAATCATGAGAATCTGTCAGAAGGAGAACGTATCGTACATACGCCTGCCCAAGAATCACCTGAACCTAATCGGTCCGAGCTACTCTCACGCAGCGGCGCTCAATTGGGCCTACAAACATGTGGTGTCGAACAGGAGACCCACCTACTTCGGATTCATCGACCACGATCTTTTCCCCGTAAAAGGCATCGACATCAAGAGCCTACTAAAAGACCAGCCCGTCTATGGAGTAAAAAGGGAAAGAGGAGAGAAGAAGGACAAGTGGTATCTGTCCGCTATCATGTTCTTCTTCAATTTTTCATATATGCAAGGGAAAAAAGTGGATTTCATGCCCGTACAGGTAGATGGAGATTATTTAGACTCGGGAGGTGGCAATTGGTATGACATCTATGCGAAGATTGACCCCAACACCATCCGGTTCGCAACAGAATATCTCGAGGATTTCAGGGAAGGAGGGCTCCGGCATCAAGACCAGGTGGAAATATTCGACCGTACATGGCTACACACCATCAATGGATCCTATTGGAAGAAAGTGGCAAGCAAAGACAACATGATAGAGGAACTGATCAAACGTTACGAAGAGGAGTTGGGATAACGCCCCCAACTACACGGAAAGGATATCATTGAATCTCCTATGAGGTTTCAACGTGCCTCCACAATAAGCCTTTGTGACAGGATGCGCATTAGCGAACCAATCCACCTCGACAGACTCCGGGAAAGCGTCAACAGAGGAAGAAAAAATCGTAGCCACCCTTTCCACCTTGAGGCCATTCAGCACCAACAACTGAACATTCACGCTCTTTTCATAGACCTCCACATCAGGGAATAATGTTCTATAATCATACTTGTCCCTAGGATGTGTCTTAATCAACAATCTCTCATGGTCATATCTAGAGAAAATCCGCTTCAACAGCTCCATGTAGTCTGATTCGGAAAGAATACCGTCCGCCACCAAAGGCTGGCTAAAAAAGATCACGCTCTTCCGATTCAGGAAAGAGACATCTTCCAAGGAGACATCGAAGACCGAATTAACAAACGAGCGTTTCTCCTCGGACGATCCGTTCCATAACTCTTGGAAAGAATGCACATGAAGGATCTTATTTCTCAAAACAGGGGAAGAATCCTCCTCCGTCAGATAGACATCCGTACATTGCGCATTATCACCAAAAGGAGAGACCGCCACATTACCATAAAAGAGGCGGGCCAACTTGCCCTCCAGCGAATTCCTTTTCGCCAAAAGCCTACGATATTCCGTACTATCCTCCTGCATGTTAATAGAGAAATACTTCGGTCCGTCCGACAGAAGCTTGTAATTGACGTCTCTCAGCAGAATAGAGAGAACCGCATGATCCTGCGCAAAGATCTCATGATTCCGCACATCAATTCCCTGACGCCGCCAGAAGCCACGCATCTGCAGTTTGCTGAGGAAGCGCTTTGCCTTGTCTTTTAAAGAGTTTCCGTTAATTGTCTCCAGATAGATACCCGAGAGACGGTCACAGACAATCCTACTGATGCCTTTACCCAAGACATAGAGTGTCTCGTTTTTAGCCTTATCCTCCTCAGCGACAAGCATATAGAGCAACAACGCATAAGGAGATATGCAGAGACAAATCGCATATGACTTGTTAAGTTCTCTTTCCACTTTTTCTATTATGACATTTCACTATGCATTACCAACCATCCAATCAATCAGCTCCCGGACAGCGCCGTCACCTCCCCTATTCGAACAAATATAATCAGAGATATCCTTCACCTCTCTTATGGCGTCAGAAGGGCATGCGACCAAACCTCCCGCAGACTTGACAGGCATCATGCATTGCAAATCCACCAAGTCGTCTCCGATATAGGCGACATCCCGCAAGGTATATTCCACCCCATCCGCACGGGAATAATCGGCAAGGACTTGGCATAGAACTTCATACTTATTCATCACGCCCTGTCTACACTCCTTCACATTCAGTTCCTTACAACGATTAGCGACAATAGCACTTTTACGTGCTGTGATAACAACAGGGATGACACCATACTTAGGAAGGACGACAGCGATTCCGCAACCATCCTTCACATCAAATGATTTAAAAAGTTCACCATCGTTACCCACATATATTTTCCCGTCGGTCAACGTGCCATCGACGTCCATCACCAAAAATTTATACATATCCCAAAGAGTTAGCGTAGTAAATCATTCACCTCACGCAAAAGATCTTCCGTGAGTTTAGGCAAAATTTCACCCGACTCCCACTTGATTTTCGGAATCAGCAACGTGTTTTCCGGCATATTAATATTGATAAGGCAAGGATCCTTATCAAGCAACCATCCGGCATAAGCATCCAATGACTCATAGGATTCCAATGCCACAGAGCGGATACCATACGCCTCAGCTATCTTCTCGAAAGCCGGGACACAATAACCGCTTCCATGCGTTGTTTGCGCATATCGGGAACCATAAGAAACGTATTGTATCTCACTGATTTTTCCCAAAGCATGGTTATTCATTACAATTATCTTCACAGGAAGGTGTTCCGCCACAACCGATTCTAATTCTTGGATGTTCATCTGCAGTCCACCATCACCCGTTATACAATAAACGACACCCTTACCCGTAGCGATTGACGAGCCGATAGCCATAGGCAAGCCACATCCCATGGAGCCATAACCTCCCCCAATCAAGATGCGTCCCTTATCTCCTTTCAAAGAGAGCGATTGGGCACACCAACACTGATTTTGGCCGACATCCACAGAGACAATCGGATTAGGAGGCAACAGGGAAGAAATCTTCTTCACCACCACATTACCCAATTCGTCATCATATTGGGACAAAAGGTCCTTGGCTTTCATACAACGATACCACCAATCGGAGAAGTCTGGCACATCCTCAGTCAACAATTGGCGCAAAAACGCAGACACGTCCATCAGATATTGTTTCTCATCATCCTTGACAATTCGGCTCAACTCATTAGGGTCAATGTCAACACGGATGAGCTTCGCCTTAGGAGCGAAGCGCTCACGCACATGGCCTATTTGGCGCAATCCCAAACGAGCGCCCACAGAGATGAGCAAATCACATTCTGAGAGGATCATATTGGAGACACGGTTGCCATAGGTGCCAATGAAACCCAAACGAATATCATCCTGCGCCAAATCGACCGCATTCATCGTAGTCAGCACAGGCACATGAGTCCTTTTGACAAATTCATGGATCAAGTCAACCGCACCCGAAAAACGAGCGCCATTACCGACCAGTAAGACTGGCTTTTTGTATGTTGTATGGAAAATCAATTAAAACACCCCCCTTTCTACCTGTCATTGCCATATTATATGCGCGAGAGACAACATCCGGAAACTCCTCCGCACTCATAGGAGTAACTGAATATTTCGTGATGTGACGAGTCATCGAAACAATGTCCATCTCTTGGAAACCATTCTGACGGATTCCCGAAAAGCCTTTCATCTCATTGGTAGGCACATTTCCACATACCCCCATCATTGGCACCCCATCGAACCAAGCATCCGCAAGACCTCCCAATGCATTCACCGCCCCCGGACCAGAAGTCGTAAAATAGGCGCCGATTTGTCCGCTCACGCGCGCATATCCATTAGCGGCGAACGCACATCCTTGCTCATTGTAACAAACATGCACACGTATTTCATCATTACGCATCCGCAAGGCATCCATGAACGGCACGATATACCCTCCAGCATAACCAAAAACATCGGTCACACCACGAGAGATCAGGAAATCAACCAAATACTCTGCACACGTCATTTCTTTTCTTTGTAATATGAATCAAGAGATTCCTGAAGCAAGGAAAAATCATTCTTGGAATAGCCAGTTCCATATCGTTTCCTTTTATCGACGCTCAAAGAACCTAGAACCTCATACATGTCACGAACGGAAGCCTTCTTCGTCCGCTCTATATAGTATACATTGTCCACATGTGAACACTGAGAACCGCACACAAACATCGGCATATCGTATCCCCAGCGCACCTGAGACTTCAACGGAACAATATATTTCTCTATCACATCCAACAATAGAGGAAGATCATAGTTCTTACCATATCTCTTGTTAAGAAGATGCACAATGGCCTCCGTATTAGCATTTCCAGCGCCACGGCCCATACCAAACAAAGCACCATCCACAACCACACTACGATCCGTTTTCTCCGCCATGCTGATCAAATCCTCAACCAAAGCGCACGACAGATTCAAGTTATTATGGGAGTGCAGACCAACTTTAATGTTCTTATCCAAGAGTTCATCGACTTGATGGAAAATTCCACGCAATTCATGCATATCCATGATTCCGAAGGTATCCACAATCGAGAACGTCTCCGGTTGCATTTTGTTCACCTCCTCGATCATCTTCGCCCGCTCCTCGAATGTATAACCAGGAGCATCCATAGGCTGAACAAACACGCGATATCCCTTCTGCTTGGCGGCAGCGCAAAACTTCAAAGCCTCAGCGCTCTCGTGTTTCGCAAATGATATACGTAGACTCTCGAATGACTGATGATCACATTCGTCCAATAAATCGATGGAGTATCTGCTATTGTCACAAAAACCGACAAACTCGGTTCCCTTCTTATCCTTTGGAAGATATTTCATCACACCTTTCGAGTCGAGGTATACAATCGGTTCCCCATTAACCTGTTTTTGAAGGAAGCCGACCTCGACATAATCGATTCCCGCATTAACCAAACCCTCCAAAACACCATGAACGAATTCATCAGGGAAGACCTTTCCCGTCAAATAGCCACCATCACGAATTGTGCAATCTGAAATCTGAAAACTCATATTACTTATTATTCATTTTATACATATACAGTGACTGAGCGACCATCATGTCGTACTCAGTATCAATATCGCAACTCTCCTTCGCATCGACCTCGACCAAACATGGGCGAACGCCTATGCGTCGATCATATTTCTCAAACACTTCCCTCGGAAAGACAAAGGCGCCTGACGTCTCAACATAGATCGGGTCCAAATCTTGCGTGCGCGGGAAATGGCTAGGGTCGAAGTTCATAGGTTTCCCCTTCGTCCACATAAACGTTTGGATTTTTTCCACGGTAAAAGAAGAATCATACTGCTCCGAGTCAACCACACTATCGACACAGCGGTCAATACTATCAGAAGTCGTGAACGGAGCGGTCGCATGTGAAACCACGTAATAATCGGACTTCACTTCTTTCATGAACTCACGAATTATATCATTACAATTGGATGTGTTCAAATCCAGATATTCCGGGCGACGTAAGAACTTCACACCATCAAGCAAATACCCTTTTATTCTTTCATCACTACAGTAAACGTATACCTCATCAACGTATTTGCTTTCCAACAATGCTTCTAATATAAACTGGACCAATACCTTGCCATCACAAAAGACACGCAAATTTTTTTCTTTCACCCTTTCGCTATTTAGCTTAATGGGTACCATTGCAACTATCTTCTTACCGTTTTTCATAACATTTCTAATGTATTATCCTCTACAAAGTTACAAACAAATAACATATAGGCAAAAAAAGAAGAAAGAAAAAAGCGACATAAGGCCGCACAGCAAGGCTTGGCGGCAAGCACGGAAAAACATAAAAAAGGAATCCTCCACCCTGAGAAACCTCACTCCGTCACGATCACCTTAAAGCGTTTCTCCAAACGGTTTCCATCCTCGTCGACCACCGTAATCGTATGTTCTCCTTCCGTCGCGCTGATGCCCTTCTGATGGAACCGTTTCGTCTCGCCCAAATAGGTCTCGTCCAGATGCCAGTAGAGCGTCTTATCCGTATGACGATGCGCCACCTCGAAGATAACCTCTCCCCGTTTCCCGTCCATCTCCTTCGGGATATACAATGCCCGGAAATCCTTCGGATAGATGAACTCCATCATGGAGGTGGATTCATCCTCACAGCCTGGTTGGAATGGTGGCAACGGCTGGTAGGAGGTGTTGTGCAAACGATAGAAACTCTCAATCGTAGGAGGAAGGATAAACCATGACTTGTGCAGCATATCCATCGGCGAGATGCACTTTGCCGACACCCTATACTTTTCATCCTTAGAGAGATGCACGATCTGGTGATAAGGGCACGGATCGCTCTTCGCACAAGTCGCGTACAACATCATCGATTCGCCTTGCGGGCAATCCTTTCCCCGCAAGTAACCGCTCTGCGGACAGATTTCCATAGGGGAGAAATCCTTGGCGGGACAGGCGAACCATGTGGTGTTCGGCAAAATATTATAGATCGCGAACATCACCGGAGCGGCATAGCCCACACCCGTCATTTCGGGACGACCCTCGCCATCCGCATTACCGACCCATACGCCCACCACATACTCTGGCGTGGCACCCACCGCCCAGGCGTCCCTATTACCGAAGCTGGTACCAGTCTTCCAACCCACCTTACGGGAGGAGGTGAAAAGACGCCAGTCGGTCACGTTCGGTCTATTCAACTCCTTAATGGCATCCATCGTATGCCAAACGGAGCCGGCGTGGAATAAGACTGGCTTATCGACCACCTTATGTTTCTCCTCCTGCTTGTAGAGCCTAGGAGCATGTATATCCCCCTCATCATACAAGAAATCACGGTTGTAACGGTTCAGCACGCGCGCCATGGAGGCATACACACCAGAGACATCCCAAAGCGTAGCCTCCGCACCTCCCAGAATCAAAGAGAGTCCGTAGTGCTCAGGAGGATAATTTATCGTAGTGATACCCGCCCGCTGCAAGTAGTTTTGGAACTGGGGCACACCATATTTCCTCAGCATAAGCACAGCAGGTATGTTCAAGGAACGGGCCAATGCCTCACACGCAGGGACGGCACCGTCATAGGTGCGGTCATAATTCTGTGGTTTATAGCCAGCGATCTGGATCGGCACATCCGGCACCAACATGCGAGGAGTAACCCGGCCGTCCTCCACCATCGCGCAATAGAGGAATGGTTTCAGGATACTGCCCGTGCTGCGAGGGGCGGTGATCACATCCACCTGATTATCGTCCACGTTATTATAGTCGGAGTTTCCGCAATAGCACAGGACATTACCTGTGGCGACATCCATCACGATCGCGGAGATATTCTGCACACCGTTCTGGGAATAGGTGCTTCGGAAACGGGAGATCAGATCCTCCACATTCCGTTGGAGCAAAGCATTCAGTTCGACATGGATAATCTCCCCATGCCGCTCCCGATTCAGCCGGTCCACCAGATGAGGAGCCATTGTCTGTAGCGGAAATACCCGTTCCGGCAGTGGCTCGTCAATCGAGAGTTGGAGCATCTCTTCGTCAAACTCACCCTCCTCGCACATTCTCCGCAAGAGGTTGTCGCGCTTTTGTTTCAGCAGCTTCCGGTTCTTCTCCACATGAATCATGGAAGGCGCATTCGGGAGCACCGCCAACAGAGCCGCCTCCGCCCACGAAAGTTCCTCCCCCGCCCGCTGGTAATAACGCCACGCAGCCGTTTGGACGCCCACCGTATTACCTCCATATGGCGCATTGAAGACATACAAGGAGAGTATCTCTTCCTTCGAATAATGGAGCTCTAGCCACAAGGCTCCGAACGCCTCGATGATCTTCTCGGAGATGACACGCTTGCGCTGCTTACGGCTCATACGGATCACCTGCATGGAGAGGGTGCTACCACCGCTCACCACCCTACCTGCGGAGATATTCTGCCTCAACGCGCGAAAGATGGAGAATGGATTCACACCAAAATGGTAGTAGAAATGTCTATCCTCGAAGCTCAACGTAGCCCTCTTCAACTTGTAGGGTACCGTATCCATCGGAGGGAAGCGCCACTGGCCATCATTCGCCAAGCGAGCGCCCACCAATTCACCATTCTTGGCGAAAACAACAGTGGAATAGTCATCTTGGAAGAGATCGAAACGAAGCAAACAAAAGGTCACGAAAAACAAAAAAAGGATGAAAAAGATCCTCGCCTTCCAACTACGAAAATACTTTTTCATCCTTGTAGATATTAGGGTTCAAAGGTCAATCAGACCCTATTCGCACGTTTTCTCTCGGTCTCGTCCAAGATGATCTTACGGATACGCATGCTCTTCGGAGTCACCTCGACATACTCATCCTCCTTGATATACTCAAGCGCCTCCTCCAAGGAGAAGATAATAGGCGGGATGATGCGAGCCTTTTCGTCTGAACTCTTCGAACGCATGTTGGTCAACTGCTTGGCCTTCGTCACGTTGATGACGATATCATTGTCTTTGCAGTGTTCGCCGACCACCTGTCCCGCATAGACCTCGTCCTGCGGACTGATGAAGAAACGGCCCCTATCCTGCAACTTATCCAAGGCGTAAGCGAAGACCGTACCCGTCTCCATAGCGATCAGGGAGCCATTGGTTCTACGCTCGATCTCACCCTTATAAGGCTGGTACTCCAAGAATCGGTGAGCGATGACACCCTCTCCTGCAGTGGCGGTCAGGACATTCGTACGAAGTCCGATGATACCACGGGAAGGGATGACGAACTCCAGATGCACACGGTCGCCCTTGCGCTCCATGGAGACCATATCACCTTTACGGACGGAAACCATCTCGATCACCTTACCGGACACCTCATCCGGGAGGTCGATGGTCAACTGCTCGACCGGTTCACACTTCACGCCATCGATTTCCTTGATGATGACCTGAGGCTGACCCACTTGCAACTCATAGCCCTCACGGCGCATCGTCTCGATCAGGACAGACAAGTGAAGCACACCACGGCCATAGACGATCCATTTATCAGAATCAGGGTTCTTCACGACACGGAGAGCCAAGTTGCGGTCCAACTCCTTCTCCAGACGGTCGTTGATATGTCTTGAAGTGACAAATTTACCCTCCTTACCAAAGAATGGAGAGTCGTTGATGGCGAAGACCATACTCATCGTAGGCTCATCGATCGCAATAGGTGGCAATGGCTCAGGGTTTTCGAAGTCACAGATAGTATCACCGATTTCGAAGTCATCGATACCCACCAATGCGCAAATTTCACCGCAATGCGCCTCACGTACCGTCGCCTGTCCGAAGCCCTCGAACACGCGCAACTCCTTGATGCGCACCTTCTTCACGGAACCGTCACGTTTCACGAGCGAGAGGTTCTGGGACTCCTGCAAAGTGCCACGATGGATACGACCGATGGCGATACGTCCCACATAGGAGGAGTAGTCCAAAGAGGTAACCAACATTTGTGGGGTACCCACATTCATGTGAGGCTCTGGGATATATTTGATGATAGCGTCCAAGACCGGCGTGATATCGTTCTCACGAGGCTTCTTCCAGTCGTCCGACATCCAGTTATTCTTAGCGGAACCATAGATGGTAGGGAAATCGAGCTGTTCCTCCGTGGCGTCCAGGTTGAACATCAGGTCGAAGACCTCCTCCTGCACTTCTTCCGGGCGGCAGTTCGGTTTGTCCACCTTGTTGATCACCACGATAGGCTTCAGACCCAATTGGATAGCCTTCTGCAAGACGAAGCGCGTCTGCGGCATCGGGCCCTCGAAGGCGTCCACCAGAAGCAACACGCCGTCCGCCATGTTGAGCACGCGCTCCACCTCGCCACCGAAGTCGGAGTGTCCCGGAGTATCTATGATATTGATTTTATAGTCCTTATAACGGATAGAGACATTCTTAGAAACGATGGTTATACCTCGTTCACGCTCCAAATCATTATTGTCCAGAATCAGGTCAGTCGGTTTCTCGTGATCCTTGAACAGGTTTCCAGCCAACAACATTTTATCCACCAACGTTGTCTTACCATGGTCAACGTGAGCGATAATCGCAACATTTCTAATCTTTTGCATCTCTGTATTACTTAAAATTTTTCAAGTCGCGAAGTTATAAAAAAACATCAAAAAGATGTTATCCAACATAAAACTATTTTTGGAGGGATACATAAATGAGCATTTCCTGCCCAAGCAAAAACTCACACCTCCGTTTCGTATGCGTTACATTCCGTTACGCATCTTATTTTCTTCTAAACATTAATAAACAAAAAAGAGACCCTCCTAATCACCAGCACAAGCAGATGAATAAGAGGGTCAACAAGTTTTACTAACCGTAGATCTATCCCTTCCTATAGAAGGGGGAAGTACAATTAATGAGCATCAGAATCTTAATCTTCCTCATCGTCCGCATCCATGTCTTCGAAATCACCTGCGGCGATCTTATCCAACGCAACCTGAGGCAAATCGGCAACGCGGGTAAATACGGTTGTAGGAGTCTTATACGTATTACCCTCAACGGTAACTCTGACTGGGAAAGTCGGGAAACTAGCCAATGTTATCTTTTGTCCATCATAAGTGTAACCATAGCGATAAACCGTTACGGTCTGCACCGAGCCTTGTTGTTTAACATAGACATCAAAGTAATAGTCCTTCTCAAACTTCTGATATTGATCTTCGTACCAATAAAGGGTTTCAGTCACCTTCATCGAATCCCTGCTAATCCAAGTTCCCAACAGGGGATTATTCACTGTGACCTCATTTTTCGCATTGCCATTGTCATTGTCATCATCGTCGTCGTCACCACAACTTACCAAAAAGGCAGGAGCTGCCATCAAAAGGGAAACCAAGATTCCCGAAACAATTTTTCTTCTCATAAATGTTCTTTTTTTTAAAGTTATTTTGCTTAAATCGATATTCAAATTTAAAACAATATAACCAAGACACAAAATATGATAGACGAATTGGCCGAACACAGATACTAAAGGCAGATATTCATAGACGAATCAGCGAGAGGTCAATAGCATGAGCGTCATCGACACCGCGAACACCAGCATATTCCTGGAGGTCTCCCCAATCAGTGCATTCAGCATAGCTGGTTGATCGATTTTACGGATCTTTCCCCACGTCATGGAATGTAATAGGAGATAGGGCACCATCCACAAAAGCGCATAGGGTTTTAGCCCGAGCCAATAGCAAGAGACGCCCGCGAGGAGCACGGCGGCCAAGCCTGAGCACAGGTACAAGTAGAGGCCGAACCGTTTGCCGAACAGCACCACGACTGTACGTTTCCCGGACTTCGCATCATTCTCCACGTCGCGGTAATTATTCAGGACGAGCAACACATTAACCGCCAAACCAGTGGCGATACCAGCCAACGTCAGCGCCATGGGCCACGAAAGGATCTGCACGTAAGCCGTAAAGCCAACGGCGACCAATCCGAAAAAAGCCACCACCGCCACATCTCCCAAGCCATTGTAGGCCAAAGGGAACGGACCGGAGGTGTAGAAGTAGGCGAACAACACGCAAAAGATCCCCACAGCGACGAGCCACCAACCCACATAGAACATCAGCACCGAGCCGAAGAGGCAACCCATCGCCACCACCACAAGGATACCAATCTTCATGCGGTCAGGCGTAATCCATCCCTGCGCCGTGGCACGAGGCGGGCCTAAGCGGTCCTCCCCATCACTTCCCTTCAGGAAATCATACAAATCGTTGATCAGGTTCGCCGCAATCTGCATGGCGACAGCGAACAGAAGGCAACACAAAGCCGGCACCCACTGAAAAGCGTTGAAATAGTACGCCAAGGCGCAACCCACGGCCACCGGCGCAACTGCCGCAGCCAATGTCTTCGGACGGGCAGCTAAAAGCCACGCCCGCACAGAGTTCTGTCTAACTTCTTCCATCGGATAGAGTCTATTGGTCCCGCGAATATACAAAAAGAGGGATGAACGACACACGTCCATCCCCCTTCATATTATCTAAAAAACGATTATTCCTTCACGATTCTTCCCGTATAGATCGAATCGCCAGCGATGACACGCACCACATAGACGCCCGCAGGCAAAGAATGCAGATCCAACGTCATGTCAGAAGCGTTCAACTGTTTCTCAGCCACAACCATTCCCATAAGGTCGAAGAGTTGAGCGGTAGCCGGCGCAACCGTATTCAGTCTGACGGTCAAGAGATCAGACACTGGGTTAGGATAGAATGAACAGAGAGAATTCTCCACATCCTCGACGCCAGAGGCTGTACCCTTCTTAGCCAGCACCACGGCGCGGGCACATCCCGAACCTGTCGTCACGCTCCAATCAGCGATGCCAGGGAAGCCCTGCTTACCATCGCCCGCACTAGTGAACGTGAGAGGTTCACCTTGATGCGCGAAGGAGGAATATTTGTTCATGTTCTCATAATAGGAGACGGCGAATGCACCGGAAGAGAAGGTCAACGTATAGTCTCCCTCCGCAGGGATTTCGATTGGGTTTGAGAAAGTGATCTTCACGAACTGGTTACCCTTGGATACCTGGATTGGGTCGGAAGTGAACGTCGCCTTCTTCGCGCCACCCAACTCAGCCTTCACGGTAGTTTGACCTTGGTTGTAAGGGTTGCCATCGATATGAACATAAACACTTGTGATTTTGCAAGCTCTGGAGGCCTTGAAGTTGGCGGAAATGTTACCCCAGTTCACAGCCGTGGAGGTGAAGTCCTTCTGAGCTGGGCCAACCACGATGTCCATGGCGCCGGCGTCCTGCACGTAGAAGGTCTTGTCAGCGGAGATCGTAGTCTTGTAGGAAGAGCCCGTGGCAAGCGGCGAACCACCCTCCAATTTATCATACCACTCGTACTCTCCATCCCCCTTCACCGTCAGGGTCACATTGCCATTCATATCAGAAACGGCATCCTCAGCCTCCGGCAACAAGGAAGTCACCTTGAAAGAGACACCCGTCGATTTACAATTAGAAGCGGAGATTTCGCAAACGTACTCGCCACCCTTCGTGATGAGGTACGTAGGAGAAGTAGCGCCTTTCAACGCCTCGCCATTTCTGTACCATTGGTAGGAAGCCGGCACATCCTGCAATTCGAAGTTCATTTCTATCTGTGAAGGATTGCACAACTCCATATCCGGGATAGGTTCGAACTCAGGCAAGGAAGCCACCACCACGACACTTCCGCTGGTAGTCCATTCGCCGGCGGAATCAATCTCGCAGACATACTCGCCAGATACGGTGACCGTAAAAGAAGAAGCCGAAGTCGATGATTCCACCTTCTGTCCATCCTTATACCAAGTGAAAGTCTTCTTTCCGTCGGCAGGCACCTTAGAGTCCAACGTAACAGACCTCATGCCACAAAGAGAGATCATATTGCCAAGATCTGGCGTTGGATGACCGAACTTGTTGACATTGACAGTGTTAACGACAGAGTTGATATAACCCAAGGCGCAGACCAAACCCGCATTGTAGTCGATACCACCCTCAGATATCTGGTAATTGTCCAACGACTCCGAATAGGAGGCAGACTCCAAGGTGGCGCCACTACCGCCCACCATGAAACCCAGTTGTATGAACTTATAATTCTTGTCAGGTATAGGCACCATGCTCATATTATTGCCATCGTAGCGGAAGAAATTACGATGATGTGGGATTACCGGATATTTATTGCCGAATCCCACGATGAAAGACATGTTAGATGAATTTTTACCCATGATAAATTCGATGGTGGCCAACGAATAAGGGTTCACATCCTTGTCATTCTTCAATTTAGAATACAAGCCATACGTGAAGGCCTGGTTGGCAGGGTAACGAAGAGATCCCCACTGAGCGTCATAATGGCCAGGCTTTCTCAGGATATAACCCGAAGCAGGCTTATACATCGAATTCACATAGAAATCCATCACGGCCATCGCCTTCTCGCTATAGGAGGATTCCTTGATGGAAGCCATCAGGTATGCGGCCAAGTCCTCCGTGTTGTTATAGCACAACGTGTAATTGTAATTATAGTCTCTCTGAGCATCCATCCAAGAACAATTCGATTCCGCATTATTCAGGTATTTGGAATCATTCGTGGCGCGGTATAACTCCGCCGCGAGAATGACCATGTCAGGCACATACTTAGGCTTCGCCCCATAGAACATTCCCCCACCCGTATTACCTTTCGAGGTCCCATTAACGAAGTCATAAGCGACCTTGGCCTTCTCCAGACACTTTTGCGCATAAACCGGGTCGAACTTCTTATACACACGGGACATCACAGCCAATGCGGCACCTCCGAGAGCAGCCATGGAGGTCACGTTGCCGCTCGCCTTTTTGATTGCCCTGGATCCATCCGACTCACCTCCTTGTGACTTCGGCATAGCGGATTTCACAGGAGAGGTACACCACACCATGTGGTCGGCGTCGCCATCGCCCTTCTGGTAATAGAACGTATTCTCACTACGAACAGCCTTCAGGATAAAGTCGGTCGCGTACTTCACCTCATCCAAGATGTCAGGGATACCATTCGGCACACCCTTCTTGCCTTCCCACGTATAGTCACCGGAAGAGACATATCCATTATAATCAAAAGAATAATAGTCGTCATATCCTTCAGGGAACTCCGAATAACCCAACGCCAACATATAGGCGGAATAGAAGAAGGTCTGACCGAAGAGTACAAAATCACCGCAATCGAACCAGCCACCCGTCAGATCATAAGAACCATCCGCATCCTTCAAGTAAGATTTCCCTTTGACAAAATTCCTCTCAGAGAAAGACATACCATTGGAGACACCATTCGGCTCGTGGTCCGCCACCAGCCAATTCACGCCCTCGCCCATACGTTGAGCGCCATAAAACCTTGCGGTCATCCACAAAGCCTTTTGATATTGCTCCTTATCGAACGACAAGTCCGCCGCGGATACCCATGAGGCACTGCTCAGGAAACACATCAATGCCAAAATCGTAAATTTAAACTTCATCATACAATAGTAATTAAATTATATACTCAATCCGTCTATTCCAAACCCTGAATAGAACCACACACCCTACTAAAAGGGATTACAATCGGCAAATATAAGAAAAAAACAATACAGAATCACATTTCTTTTTATGAACCAACAAGTTCAACTCCCAAATATAATGATTAACTTCGCGCTTAAATCAGGAATGTGTAGCGATGCGTCGGAAGTTATTCCATTTCAGGACAATAATCATTTTAATTTTTTTTCTTTCCGCCCTCCCTGCGAAGGCGGATAAGGAAGCATCGTTATTTCAGATAGACCTGACCGACTCCATCACGATAGACGAGTCCAATTACCTGCCCGTCCTCGTATTCGACTCGCTACACGCGTTCGACCTGGTCCCTTTTTCGCTCCCGTACAGAATAGCATACCAGAAAGAAGAACCTAGCCTGCCCAAACTTGCATTGGAGAAGAGGTTCGACAGCATGATGGTGCAGAACAAGATAGAGAACCGCTCCGTCCATTATATCACCATCACCCGACCTGACCTGATCGAGTTCTATAACCTGCACCAGTTCGACAAGACACTGAACTATGTACAGGAGGAGGAGAAACGCCTCCAGGTGGAGGGTGTGGACGAACCGCAGTTGCTCCCCATGCCTTTCATACTTGAACAACCTAAAAAGACAAGGGAGAATGAGCCATGGAAACTCTCCGGTAACCTTTCCGTCCAATTCTCCCAATACTACGTGACGGACAACTGGCACAAGGGAGGAACGCCGAACGCCACCTTCATCTCCATCTTGGATTACCGTGCCAATTACGAAAAAGGACGATGGAGATGGGAGAACGAGCTCGACGTGAAAATCGGTTTTTACAATACGATCGAAGACACCCTCCGGGCCATCCGTATCAACAACGATTTGTTCAGGATAAAGTCCAGAATCGGATATAAGACATCCTTCTCTCCGAAGGTATACTACGATGTGACGATAGACTTCAACACCTCTTTCTTCAAGGGATACAAGAAGACGAACTCCGACGATGTGGTTACGTCATTCCTCTCCCCGACCCGCTGCTTCTTTGGCGCAGGTTTGAATTACCGACACAACAAAAGCACAAAGGTAACATTCTCGCCATTGAGCTATAAGGTTATCGCCATCACCCACCATTCGGAGATAGACCCTCTAAGCGTCGGCATAGACAGTTTCCATTACCATAAAGGATATCCAGGCTACCTGATACAGGCAACGCTCGACTGGAAATTCTCTAAAGAGATCATTATCACATCAGACTTCGACCTATTCAGTTCCTATGATTGTAGGAACATCGAGTTCAACTGGGAGACCGTCGGCAGATTCGCCATCAACCGATTCCTAAGCACTAGGCTCTCCCTCATCATGCGATTCGACAACACACCGAAAAACGAAGACGCAAAAATACAGATACAGGAGCAGCTCTCCTTCGGATTCAGCTACCATTTCCAGCATTAGACCGTCCCCGGGCACAACACACTGAAGACGACTGGCCTTTCACCAGCCGGAACCTGTTTTTTGAACCGATTGTTCAAGTATTTGAATCATATTTCACATCCGCACATCTGCCAAATGACTATGTTTGCCATCGTAAGCAAGAAACGATGAGGCAAGAAAATTCCATGAGCAGATCGAGCCCTCATCACCAAGAATATTAATATAAAATATTACCAAAAAATGAAAACACATTTTATCAAAACAGCCACAGTGTTCGCACTGGGCATCCTGACAAGCAGTTCATCCTTTGCCCAATTGGCGAAGGACAATCCGTGTAAGTTCTTAGGTAACATCACGACTACCAAAGATTGGAGCACGGGAGAGCAATGTGACTACAGTGATTGCAACCTTGTTTTCGCTGACTACTGGAACCAAATCACGTGCGAGAACGCCACCAAGTGGGGCTCCGTGCACAGTGGTTGGGGAAGATTCAACTGGTCAAGTCCTGACAGGACCTACAAGTATTGTCAGGATCATGGAATCATCTTCAAATTCCACGCCCTCATCTGGGGAAGCCAACACCCGAACTGGATCGAGAGCCTAAGCGTCGACGACACCAAGAAGGCCATCATCGAATGGTACGACGAGTGCAAGAAGCACTTCCCGAACCTCGAGATCATCGACGTGGTGAACGAGGCCATCTATTCCGGCGGAGATTACCACTCCCCTTACAAGTCCACAAAGATTATCCAGGCATTGGGTTCTCTTGCGGAGGATAGGGCACAAAAGGAGACCGGCACAAGGCCTAGCTACAACTGCAACACGAATGGCTACCCTAACACCAACTCCTACCAATGGATCGCGGAAGCGTTCCGTCTGGCGCGTGACCGTTGGCCAAATGCCATCCTCATCTACAACGACTACAACACGTTCCAGTGGCAAAAGACCGAGTTCATCAACCTTGTCAACGGTTTGAAGGCTTGCGGCGCACCTATCGACGCAGCGGGTAACCAAGCGCACGACTTGAACGACATGAGCGGCAGCCAATTCAGGAGCGCATTGGAGGAGATCCACAACAAGACGCAATTGCCTCAGTACATCACTGAGTATGATATCGCCAAAAGCGACGACGCAACATTCGAGACGCGTTACAAGGAGCAGTTCCCTATCATGTGGGAGGCCGACTACGTAGCAGGTGTCACCCTATGGGGTTGGATCTACGGACACACATGGGTTACCAACGGATGCTCCGGATTGGTTAGGGATTGCAAGAAACGTTCAGCATTCACATGGTTGGAGAACTACATGAAGAGCGACGCCGCCAAGAACGCACAGAGCCCATTCTGCGGTACGGCATCCAAACTCAAGGCTAACGTGGAACTCTCGGCGGACGCTATCTCCGTAGGAGACAAGTTGACCATCAGCGTAGAGGCTTCAACCACCGAAGGAAGCATCAGCAACATTATAGTGAAGGTGGACGGAAATACCGTGAACAACGAGAACGGGAAATGGGTATACGTGGCGGAAAAGGCCGGCGATCTGGAGATCCTCGTCACTGTACAAAGCACCAGCGGGGATAGCAAAGAGATCAAGAAATCCATCACTGTATGCGAGGCAAGAGCTCCATTCTCAGGATCAGCCATACAGATTCCAGGCACAATCGAGGCGGAAGACTTCGACAAGGGATGTAACGGTGTGGCATCATACGACTCCGACGGCACCGACGAAGGAGACAGCAATGGCTACCGCTCCGACAATGGTGGTGTGGACATCGTAAAAGGAAACGGAGGCTACGCCATCGGCTACACGAAGAGCGACGAGTGGTTGGAATATACAGTGAACATCGAGCAAGCTGGCACATACACCGTTTCGGCGACCGTATCTTCCGGATCAAGCAACTCAGGCTTCAAGATCAGCTGCGGGAACTCCTCCGCTAAGATCAGCGTACCTACAGGGGAAGATTGGGACACTTACACCGACGTGAAGACCGACATGGAGCTCTACGATGAAGGTGAGCAAACCATCAGATTCACCATCACGGGCGACTATGTCAACATCGACAAGGTTAAGTTCGCTTGCCAGACCTGCTCAACCTCAGGCATCGAAATCACTCCAAACGACATCGAATTCGGAACATATACCGTGATCTCCATGATGGGTGAAATCCTCGGCGAGGTAACCTACGACGGAGGCGACCTAAACGAGAAAGTAAAACAGACAACAGGCAACAAAGGAGTCTATGCTCTGCAAAACACCACAACAGGCAAGGCTTCCAAGTTCATCTGTAAATAGACTCCAAATTTTGAAAACAAACAGAAGGGGATGTGCCGTGTTGGGCACATCCCCTTTTACATGAAAGTTCCGAAAGGATTCCCCCCCTCAAATAGCGGAACCCAACTCAGAAAAGCTTAGTATTTAATAGCCCTCAACTTTCCTCCGTCTACCGCATAGACAGTGTTTGAGTTGAAATCAATTTCATATACGACATTCTTATCGTCGCTCAAACGGAAAGACTTAACTTCCTTTCCTGTATTTTGGTCAACAACAACCAACTGAACCAACTCGTCACCGTTCACCTTCTCAGAAGTCATGAAGATAGACAAGTCGTCAGTAGCTCTAGCAGCCTTTTTCGCCTTCTCGTTGTCCTTCATCTTGTGGCGCAAGTTCTTCTGAGCCTCCCAAGCACGTCCATGTTGATCAGCCTCGGCTGCGGAGCAGAATAATCCAGACTCAGCCACCACCTGGCCATTCCCGTCTGTGGCAGTGACCTTAACGCTCTTGATTCCGTTGTAGATAGATGCGGCAAGCAAAGCAGCGTTAGCGCCACGGCCAGTCTTCAACTGAGGGAACACCTTCTGAGCGATCACGCTCTTATCCTTACCGATCATAACATACTCTTTAGCGCCATAGATGAAGTATCCGTTTTCAGACACCTTAAGACCAGAGATCGTGGAAGGGTCATCCACCTTGGTGACAACAGCAGGCAACTTCGCGTCAGCGTCCGGATCGATCACATATACCTTCTTTCCGCTCAATGCGACGATCTTGCCGGTAGCATCGTCATATGCGACACGATCTGTAGGAGATAGATCCAACTTGAACTTACGCTTGTTGGTCTCCTTGTCGTAAACCAACAGACGGTTGTTCGTCATGATGGAATAAGTGCTCTTGTATTGTTTCTCGACCTGAGGAGACTTGCTCTCATCAACACCATCGAGTTCGATTGGCTTTTTCCAAACCTTCTCACCAGTTGACTTGTTGACCATTTGGATCTTGTTACCGTAGCAGATGCGGATACCCTCATTCGTCACCTCGGCGCTCTTATAGAATGGCGCGGAGAAACTTTTCTTCCACTTCTTGTTACCAGCCTTGATGTCGATGATGTTCACCTCCGCATCCGAAGCGATGATCGCCTGCGTGTTGTCGATTTGAATAAGTTCCGCGAATGGTGCGGAAAGTTTCATAGGCTGAGCCCACACATCCTTACCCGTCTTAGCGTCCACCAAATGGATTTTCTTCAAGCCACTTTCGATGGAGAAGATATATTTGCTTGAATTATCAATCAAATAAACTTCCGGCTTGGATTGGTTTTCCCACTTCTTGTTACCCGTTTTCGCATCGATCAGATATAGGAACTGGTCGAAACCGTAGATAACATTTCCGTCAGCGGAGAGACCTGGTCTACACTGAACCATCGCCATGTCTAGAAGCAAGTTAGCCGCGATTGCCTTCTTTGGCTTAGGCAACGCAAACTTCCAAAGCACCTTGTTCGTCGCGATATCAATCGCATGGAGTGACACGTTCTTATCTGTGCCATCTATGCGGACAAGTGCGATATTCAGTTCAGGGATAACATCGCTTGCCTGAATCTCACGAACACCTTCGATGATCGTCTCGCCGGTCACAACATCAATCACCCTGTCACCTACGAACACGAAATGCGTCCAGTCAACTTCCTGGTAGATTTGTTTCTCGAACTTGTTCATCATACTCGCCTCGCTACTGTTACCAGTCAACGCAGCGACCTTCGCAGCCTTCTTCAGGTTTTCGTTTCCCTTAGCCTTCTGAATCGTCCATGCGGTCGTACTCTTCTCCGCATCGATTCCAACGAAATTATCACTCATCTCAACGATTGGAGTCTGCGTGAACCCATTGAAGAAAATCCTCTCCGCTTTGCCATTAACAGGCACTTCCCATGCTACAGTCTGCGCATTCGCAAAAGCAGCCAAAGCCAACATTGTGGCAGTAAAAATTCCTCTCATATACATTTTTGATTTGTTAACGAATATAACAAATATATAGTTTTTTTTTAATATCTCATATTTTCTTCCGTTTTAAAATTGAAGCAACCTGTTTTTTTTACGACATACACGATTCCAGAACATACAATATTCTTACCACCAACAATATAAAGCATTTCATACGCTCTTGACAATTCCAATATGCCAAAATGAGTTTTTTCAATTTAACCATTGTGTATTTATAAGATATTCATTAACTTGCGCACGATTTTTCAGTTTAGATTTAGCGACAAAATTCAGTGTTACTTTATCTATCGCTAATACCATAAAGGCACAAGCCATTCGCTTACCAAACTGATAATTGGTTGTATATTGATGCGTTAAGTTATTCCCTATCATTAATTATTTAAACTAAAATGAATTTAAAAAAAACGATCATGTGCCTCATGGTAACACTTGTGGCACAATCTATGGCGGCGAAGGTCGTCACCGTAGAGAATGTCAAGTACGACATCGACGAGAGGAAAATGACCGCCGCTCTCATCAACGGCAGGAATGTGGATCAGGGGATTTACTACATTCCATCATCCATTCAATGCAATAGCGGCACCTACACCGTTACGGAAATCACGTCCAAAGCATTTTACAGAAACCCGAGCATAAAGGAAGTGAACGTGCCGGAAAGTGTAAAATCAATAGAAGACTACGCATTCGGACACTGCGCTCAACTGCAATTCGTTTCCCTTCGTCCGGAATTGGAACACCTTGGAGAAGGGGCATTCTACGGTTGCGCAAACATCGAGAGGGTAATATTTAACAGGAACAGAAATGTAACCATCAAAGATTACACCTTCTATGGTTGCAAGAAACTGAAGTCCATCGAAGGATATACACCGCGCGACACGATTGGAGCCTACGCTTTCGCCAACTGCACAAGTTTGGAAGGAGCCTTTGATCTGTCATATGTAAAAGCATTCGGAGAGAAAGCATTCTACAACTGCACCTCGATCGAAGACATCACATTCTCATTCAACTGCGACTTCGGCACATATGCCTTCTACAACTGCAGAAACATCAAAAACTTGGAAATCAATTCCCCTAAGATTATCCGCAGCAAATGTTTCATGTATTGTCAGTCAGTTCAAAACATCACCATCAAACAATGGGATGACCAAGAGTCAATCATCGGGGACAGTTGTTTCATGAGATGTACAGCCTTGGACACTGTTAAGATCTTGGATTATAGAGGCAAGTTCGGAATCCTCGACCCCGGACTCAACTACGAGGGAGAGCCTATTCCATCAGGGAAAAACGTCTTCAACAACACGAACTCACGTTTCAACATATATGTGAGCCACACGGAAGTGGGAAAATACAAATCAGCTCCGAATTGGAACAAGCAAGCCGACAAAATACACCCATACTACCGTATTATCCTACAGCCAAGATACTACAGAGAAGATTGGTATGAAGGGATGATGGAAGATGGATCCTATGACATAACCACCTTCATCTACGGAGAAGGAAAAGATATCCAATTTGAGCTCAGGAAAACAACCTCCACCATCGTGGATGAAATCAGTTTGGACGGAAGAAACCTGAGAGACAGCGTGGAGAAAAACAACATCACCATATTCACGCTAGAGAACGTGGATAGTGACCATCTCCTAAGATATCTCACCAAAGAGGAAGCAGAGAAAAACTACCTCTCGATAGATGGCATCCTGTACACGATCAACCCAGAGGAGCACACCGCACTCATCAGAGGAAGAAGGATGTTCCAAGGTGGAGGAAATCTTCAGGTGCCTTACAGCATAGAGCACAATGGCGAAACCTATTCCGTAGAGACAATAGAGAGTCTGCTCGGAGAACACCCCAAATCAGGGATAATAACAAAACTCCACATTCCTTTAACAGTCAAAGAAATAGGAGACATCTGTTGTTTCGATTTCGAATACATGGAGAGTCTAGAGTTTGATCTGGAACAGGCAAATTTAGAGAAGATTGGGTATCAGGCATTCGCCTACTGCAGTAGGCTACAAGAAGTCACCTTGCCGAACACCCTCTCTTACATTGGGGAAGAGGCTTTCGCCGGATGTGCCTCTCTGCATGAAATCAAAATCCTCTCCGATCATTGTGAAATTGGGCCAAACGCATTTGGAGACAACGACAGCCTTGTCATTTGGGTACCATATTCCGCTTTGGAGCGATACAAAAAAGCAGAGAATTGGAAGAAATATGCCGATAAATTAATTCCTTTCTATACAATATATGTTGAGCAGCACCAATTCAACGAGGAATACTGGAGATCCTATGTCTACGTCTTGAACAAGTCTTACATTGTTTACGGGAACGAAACGGACATTCCGTTAGCTCTCCATCTCGGGGATTTCGCCTACCAAGTCGTTATGGACGGCAAATACCTACCAGTCTCCGAAGAGCAGAAGAGCATCCATTTGGAAAACATCACAAAGGACCTCCACATCAATGTGACGATGAAGTATATGGAGCAAAAAAACACAGTACATGCCGGCAAATACTACTTCAAAATCGACACAGTTGCTAAAACAGCAGATTTGGTGGGAAGAGAAAAAAACATAGGCAAGATTGTTTTACCCGCTTCCTTCCTATATCAAGGAGAAAGATACACCGTCACCAGTGCCTCATCTGGATTGATGGACATCTCACGATGCAGTAACGTCACATATATCGAATTGCCACGAATGGTCAGCAAATTAGCAGACCAAGTCTGTCTCTCCGATTACTTCCTTCAGGAAATCCGTTTCTCAGAATATTCTCGTCTCGACACCATCGGGGAAAAAGCTTTCTACAGTTGCATCCGACTTGAGAACATCACACTCCCTAGCAGACTCCGATATATCGGGGACGACGCATTCAGAGAATCTGGATTGACAGAGGTGACGCTTCTTTCCGGAATGTGTAACCTTGGAGAGGACGTGTTTGGAGATGTGTCCGACGATTTCAAGATTTACGTACCTGCCAAATACCTGCAACGCTACAAGAACGCTCCTGATTGGGCGAAATACAAGCAATACCTCTATGCGGTCGAAGAAAAAGAATCGGAGGATGGCCAATTGCGGAAATTGTCATTACCTGCAGACGAAGAGATATTCATACTCGATGAAATCGCACAGGAGGAGACCTCTTCCGTGCAATCCGGTCTTGTGAACGTATTTAATCTTTGGGGACAAATCGTCAAAACAAATGTGGAGTCAACCAACTGGTATGAGAATCTACAGGACGGACTTTACATTGTGAACGGACATAAGCACATCATCAAAGAAGGAAAAGTTTTCTACGGAAAATAAACATCAAATAATCTGAATTGTAAGGGAGGACAAACCGTTCGGTCATGTCCTCCCTTCTTTATTCCACTATTTTAGACGCTATCACTATGCGCACTCCTTCTTCACCCGATAGCGGTAAACCAGAGTGGCAAGCAGGAAGTACACGCATATCTGCACGATCAGACCGATGCACTCCGTCCGCAAGTCCGGAATCGTCGCACCCATCGTATTAATCTTCACAAAGCCCTGCAACCCGAAGGTGGACGGGAAGAAGTAGCTGAGCGCCTTCCAATACCAAGGCACAGAAGCCGCTGGCCATGACAAGCCAGAAATGAACAAGAAGACCAACGAGGAGGCCACAATCAGCACATAGGCCGTCTCCTTCTCCTTGATGAAGACGCTGATGGACATTCCGAAGAAGATGCAAGCCGCAAGGTACGGGAGCATGAAGGCGACGATGTTCCATGGGTCGCCCATACGTGGCAGGTTGAACATCCAAGGAATCACCCACAACAAGTATGCACACATGATTCCGTAGAACATCATGTAGCACAACGCCTTCCCGAAGATAATCCTGAACGAGCCGCGTCTATGCCGCAGAATAGGCTCCAGCACATGGTACATCTTCTTGTCATAGATACTACCCGCCAAGGCACAAATACCGATGATCAACGTCTGCTGGATCAGGAGCATCAAGAAGCCAGGTATCAAGAAACTGGCGAAACCGCTCTTGGGGTTAAAGAAAGCGACATCCTCATACTCTATCGGAGTCGTGGAGACCTCTGCCTCCCGTTCGGTGGCATTGCTCATGTCACGCACCTGTATGTCCTTGTTCATCTTCAAGGAGACCTCCGTCACATTGAGGAGGAAGCATTTATAGTAGAGCAGACTGCTCATGTCGGAGTAGAGTTGCACGTACGCATGCTCTTTATGCGCCAAGGCTTTGGAGAAGTCTCGGGGGAAAACCAATATGCCGAACGCCTCGCGCCTACGTAACGCCTCCTGCGCCTCCTGCATGTTGGCGCACAGACCCACCACTTCGATATCCGGCGTGGCGTCACACATGCGGCGGAACTCACGCGTCTCAGGAGAATTGCACTGGTCCACCACCACCATCTTGGCCTCACGAGCCACCTCATGGCTATAGATTAAGCTATAAACAACAGGATAGAGTAAAGGAGCCGCGAGGAAAAGCATCAATATGGCCGCATCATGGATGACAAGGGAAAACTCGTCCCTCCAGACGACGAATATATCCGCCAATCCCTCCTTCACCTGTTTCCAAAACATATGAATTATCTTCATCTTAACTACTCTTTGATAGGTTCTATAAAACGACTCATTCAACCCACATGCGCTTACGGTTTATACGTATCCGTCCGATAAACATTACGCAACCTGCGGGAAAGCAAGATGGGCAGGAACAAGTATATCAGCATAGCGATATACGAGGACCACACATAATAGCATGGATAGCCGTTCAATCCATTATTCGCATACAAGAGGAAATAATGTCGGAGCGGGAAGACATTGGCCCATGTCTGAAGCAGACTAGGCATCTCCCCCACAGGGAACGTAAAGCCACTGATCGAGAAGGATAACATCGTGATGAAGGCCGAAAGGCTCAACGATATGCTCATGATCGGAACCAACGAATAGAGGAACACGCCCAACGCTTGGGAAGCCAGAACCAATAGATAGCTATTGAGCAACATGTTCGGCAATCCGTTGTTGCATGGGAAGCCCATGTAGCGGTAGAGGACAACGTCATAGAGCGTCGCCATCAACATGAAGGTCAACGTGTACGGCAGGAGTTTGCCCACCAGCACAGAAATTATGTCATCATCCACCGCATCCAACAATTTCCGCGACCGCATCGTCTTCACCTCCACGCCAAACGCATAGACGGTCAGCAAGACAATCATCACACTCAGGAGGCCTGGCAACAGCACATTGCACAGATACACGGCATAGTTGAGTTGCGGATTGCCCAACGGATGCGTGTCCACCACGATCGGCTGCAGCTCTATCATCGCCTGCTCCATCGTCTGTCCCTTCGCGAGCCTCAACTCCCGCCCCACGGCAGCGGAGCCCAGAATAGAGATTGTCTTCATGTCGCGGAAGAGCATGGAGCCCGCCACGATGAAAGCGTTGTTCGTATAGAAAGAGACCCGTGGTTGTTTGAAAGAGAGCAATTCCTGCTCAAACCCTTCTGGCACATAATAGATGCCATAGACCGTCCCTTTCTGCATCAACTTTCTCGCCTCGCTGAAGTCTTTCGCATGGACGACGACACGCGTCTGTTTGAAGGCATCCAATTGGCGCACAAGACGGCGGGAGGTGGAAGATTGATCCATGTCGACCACAGCCGTCGGCAGATCCTGAGGCAATCCGTCCCGCATCAACGAAAGGAAGAAGAGCAGAAAGAAGATTGGCAGGATAACCATGGCGACAATATACACCTTACGGGAGAATATAGTTCTCCACTCCCGCACCATGACCATCCAAATCTTATTTGACGCTAACTTATTGTTCATCGTTTCACGATAACTGACATACCAGAAACCAATCCATCGACCTTTTCAACAGGGACAGCGCGGATTTCAAATGTTTTGGAATCGAACTCGCCCGCCACCTTCGTAGCCTTCCAAGCGGCGAAAGAACCCATATCCTTCACATAATTGACCCTCAAGGAGATCTCCTTATCGTCCAATGCGGGGATGAAAGCCTTGAACTCCGTCCCTTCAGAGAACTGAGCCATATCCTTTTCCCTCAGGTTGAAAGTCACCCAAACATCCGCTGTATCGATTACATTCATGATAGGCGCACCCGAGCCGACCAACTCACCTCGCTGAGGGAATATCTCACTGATTTTACCAGAGATCGGAGAGGTCAACATCGTCTCCTCCACATAAGAGCGGACCTCAGCGACAGCACCCTTCGCACGACTCAACTGCGCCAAAGCGGCATCCTTATCCTCTTGGTCCGCACCACGCAGAGCCATATCGTACTGTGACTTGGCGGCCTGTTCCGTCGCCAACATCGCCTTGTAGTTTGCCTCGGCCTCGTCACGTTTCTGGGCAGGGACCACCTCCTTCTCATAGAGTGCCTGCACACGGTCGAATGACTTCTTAGCGACATCCAGGCCCGCCTGCGCTTTCTGCCACAGCTCATAAGCGGCTTTGATCTGTTCTTCACTCGCACCACGCAACGCTTTTTGTTTCACTGCGGAAGCCGCCTTCTCGGCCGCACGGGCTTGGGAAAGCTTCGCCTCAATCTCAGGGCTATTCAGCAACACAAGCGTATCACCCTCCGAAACATACTGGCCCTCTTTCACGAGGAACTTCTCTATTCTCGCAGGTATCTTGCCCGATATGCGCAACTCGGTAAACTCGACCTCACCTTGAATGATGTCCTTCTCTGGTTCCATCATGAAGATACCGATCAGGGAGACAATAGCCACGATGGCCAACAACACGACAAATGCGATCAGCATATTGACGTCCTTCTCTGACTTATTCAAACTATTCATATCATTATACTTTTTTTAATTCCTAACCCAATAAATTTCTCACTTTCCGATCTTTCCGACAGCCTTTTGATAATTAAGCTCGCTCATCTTCGCCTCTATCTCCGCATCGATCTTATCGGAATGGGCCGCTAGCCAAGCCGTCTGTGCCGCCAACAGATTAGAAGCAGGTATAACCCCCTCCTTGAATCCTAGCGTGGCATAACGTAAGTTCTCCTCCGCATGCTCCAGGTTTCTCTTCGCCACCTCCCACTTGCGGATAGCCTCCGACTGTTTGAAAGAGGATTGACTAACCTGCAGTTCTATCTTCTCCTTCGCCTCGTCCTCCTTGTATTGAGCGATGTTCGCCTCGCACTTAGCAGCCTTCATCGTATAGATACTTTCGCCCCAGTGCAACAACGGGACATTCACCATCACGCCAACATGCCAATCAAAACCGAACTCCTTCTCGAAGCCATGCTTCGTCGAAGGATTGGTTCCCGCATACGAGCCGAACAACGCCACATTAGGCATCAAAGCGGCACGCTCCACCTTCACTTTCTGGTCATATATCTCTTTCGCAATCTCCAAGCTCTTCACCTCATTACGGTTCTTATAGACCTCGTTGATATCGTAAAACTCAGGATCCGCGATGGCGATCTCGTCCTGCGTCTCGTCCACCAGAGCGTACTCCTCTTCCAACGGCAATCCACAATATTGAGCCAGTAACATCTTAGAGAGGCGGATGCCATTGTCCACCTTGAAAAGCGTCATCTCCGCCTCATTCTTCTTCACATCGATAGACAGTTGATCCGCCTTCGTGGCCACGCCAGACTCGATCAGGGCATCGACATCCAACCGCATCTTCTCCAGCAATGTCACCAAAGCCTCAACCGCTTTCCGCTTGTTATTGAGCGATATGATCTGCCAGTAAGCCGCATCCACCTCAAGGATAACATCCTCATTCAGCGTCCGTAGCTTGCTTTGTGCGAGCTCCTTTTTAAGTTCTGTGATTTTATTGTAAGCAATAATCTTACCACCCATGAAGAGAGGTTGTGTCAGATTGAGGGAGGCCAAGAAGACGTTACGGGTATCAAACTCAAGCTCCTCCTTCGGAATGATGGTATACTCTTTCCACTGTAGTTTCTCAGGGTTTTTCCTTGGGTCAAAGGGCTTCCCTTGTTCGTCTAGAGGAGCGATCGATCCGTTGTACAACGCCCACTTATTATTCAATTGGCGGCTGGCGAAAGTTCCGTCAGACTGAAGGGTCGGCAATTCGAAGCCGAAACTACCATTCAACAATGTACCAATAGGGAGGTACATATCTTGGGAGACCAACGAGAGCTGGTCGCCATTACGCACATATGCTCCCCGCAGACTCAAATCCGGGAAATACTTCGTCCGCGCAGCCTTGCGCTCATAGGTCGCCTTTTCGACCTCCTCACGGGCGATCTTCTGCCCCTTATTATTCCGCAACGCCAACTCACGGCACTCATCCAACGTGTAGACCTTCTGCTGAGACCACACGATGGAGGCGGCCAGGCACAACATTGCCACAAGCAATAATCTCTTTTTCATATCGATAGTTTATTTATTTTTTCACTTTCAGCTTGCTCGACCTCACGCAAATTGCGGAATACACGGCCCAACATTTCGATAGCGGTCTTCACATCCGCCTCGCTCATGCCCTTGAAACACGTTTTCATCGCGTTCAACGTGGCATCCTTGACAATCTTATGGCAGGCAAGTCCCTTCTCCGTCAACCGGATACGATTCGATCGTCTGTCAGAATCCCTCATCTCGCGTGTCACCAAGTCTTGCTTCTCCATGTTATGGATAAGGCGGGTCACACTCGGACGATCCCTGAACGTAGCCTCCGCCAACGCATTTTGTGTAGGGCTCTCCCCACCCATCCTAAGCCATAGGCACATCAGAATCGACCACTGTTCGGGCGTGATATCCAGACCCGACTTCTTGAAACTGCGAGACAAATTACGATTGATAGCATTCGACACCTTACCGCTTATCACGGCAAAGGCCAACTCTATGTCCTGAATGAACTCTTCCATTTCCTTATAAATTAACACCACAAATATAGTTGTTTAAACAACAACTTAATATTAACGAATCTTAAAAATGTTGCATAGACAATAAAAATTCGCATTAGATAATAAAAAGAAAAAAATAGGCAAAAATCAAAGAACAGATGCGGAAAGTGCGGTCAAATGCGAAAAAAGGTGCGGAAAAACTTTTTTATACGGTGGGAATGCAGTATATTGAAGACAAGAAAGTTGCGAAATCCAAAGGATGGCAAAATTAAAAGTTTACGGAAGAGTCCGTGACCGCATTGTTCTTGGGATAGCGAATGGTTACTTGACATTGCATCCCAACACCTCGTTAGACGAATTGAACGAAGCGTTTCCGAACAAACTGAATTCACTTCTCAAGGAAGGGAATATATTCAGGAATGCGGGAGAGACAAATGGTATGGTCTCATGCGGCAAAAAGCCTAGCCAAGGCATAATCAACTTGGCGAATGGCAAGCGAATTGAAATGGTTGTACAATGGACGGATGAGGACTACTCCGAGTTAAAGGAGTGGGTGCGAAAAGACGGCATTGAAGTGGAAGAACCTCAGAAGGACATGAAAATTCCGAAAGAAGGGTATTGGATCGAACGATTGGAATCATTCTCTACAGAGACAGGGAAAGAGGAGAAACGCAGGAACAGAGATCTGACGAACAATCAAAGGCACATGATGTACCTTCTTTTGACGCTGCTGCTCTTATTCTCTATTCTATTATTCTCGAGAGGGAACACAAACGACGCAGACGACATTATCCGATACAGGAATCTGCATCAAACAGAGCGAACTATAGACCTACATCAGCTCGCCATAGAACAAAAGAGAAAAGAGAAGGAAAAAGAGACTCAGGACTTCTATCATGACGAGGAAGTCAGACTTGCGAGAGAGTTTGCGGAGAACACCAAAGTGGCATTCGACGCATTGGCGAAACAATAAAATGTTTCAATGGTCTCCACGACACAGGTCGCCTACATTTGGAGTATAACCATGTATGTGAAATACACGTTTGAAGATTCGTCCAGCGAACTGGACGAATCTTTTTTTTCGAGGGGAAAACGCAAGCCAGGCTCTTCCCTGACTCAAAAAACCATTTCACTTTTACATCATGAAATATTTAGCTATATTTGTGAGCACATAAATCCAAAGAGACATGAAAAAGACACTCATACTTAGCGTGGCACTTTTCGGAATGATACTATCCGGATGTAAAAGCACCTATGAGAAATACTCTAACGAGGAATTCTCCATCGAATATCCAAGGAAATGGGACAAGGAGATCGACAGATATCCCGTGATGCCATTCGTCACTTTCAGCGAATACCAAACAGCAATGGTCAGCACCAAAGTGATGGATAGTGTCACCGTCGAAGAATTTGCGAAAATGCGCATCAAAGCGTTTTCGGAAGAACAAATCGGATTCAAGCTGATAGACCTGTCCATGAAAAACGATTACGCCCTTATCCGCTACTCGAACGAGGACGAGGACGATCCGACCTTCCATTTGGAGACGCTGATGAAGATCGGGAAGAGAGGGAATAAGCTATACGGCGTCACATGCGCATACGAAACCAATGAGCAAAAGGACACGGTGGAACATATCATCAACTCCTTCCAACTGAAGTAAACCACCGCACACCTACAATACCGACGTAGGTGATCGTACCATTCAACAAAAGCAATTCATAGCCCATATCATAACCATATCGGGCATGAAGCGCTTTTGAGATGGCGAAAGAGAGTACGGGGGAAAGCACCGCAACCACAGCGATCCACCCTGAATCAAACGCCCCACGACTCTTATGGAAAACACAATAGGCGAACATACCTAACAATGGTCCATACAGATAGGACACCAACTGATATATCACATCGATGGCATGGTCACTTCTCACATAATCCAGGAGGATGACCGCCAAGCACACAGCCGCAGCGACACTCAAATGGACCCGATGGCGGAACCTCGGCGAGACACTCTCCGCATCCCTCTCCATGATATCTGCAAGAAATGAGGTGGTCATGGCGGCCATAGCGGAATCAACGCTCGAGAACGAGGAGGCCAACATACCGACTGAGAAACATACCAGCACCACCGCACCCGCCTCCTTTACGAAATAGGGAAGAAGAGCGTCACCCGTCGCCGGCAAGGCATCCACCCCATAATAGAGCGCCACCAACAATCCCAGCATCAAAAAGAGCAGATTCACAGGAACAAAAAGAACCCCATAAGAGAGCATGTTGCGCTGCGCCTCCTTCAAGGAACGGCATGACAGGTTCTTTTGGATCATATCTTGGTCCAAGCCTGTCATCACGATGACCACGAACGCACCACTCACAAAATGTTTCCAGAAATAGGCCCGTTCGCTCCACTCGTCAAAAAAGAAGACTCTGGACAGGTCTGAGGATGCGACAAGACGCATGCCCTCCCACAGATTCACATCCAAGAGAGACAACACCTTGTAGAGAAGGAGCAACAACGAAAGGACCATAAGAACGGTTTGCAAAAGATCGGTCCACACAATAGAGCGGATACCGCCCCTATAGGTGTAAAGGTAAACGAACAAGACGCACAGCATGGCAAAGAGAGGGAAAGGCACAAGGCTGACATCCGCCACCCGATACAAGACGAAAGCCGCCACGTAGAACTTCACAGCGGCACCCATCAACTTATTCAGCAAGAAAAAGCAAGCGCCACTTTTCCTGCCGACGGAACCTAAGCGAGAGGCCAGGAAAGCATAGATGGAGACATTGCCTGAATTATAATAGATCGGCAACAAGAGATAGGCAACGACGACATATCCGACGACAAAGCCCAGCACCATCTGCATATAGGAGAAGGCGGAGGAAGGCACCCAACCCGGAACCGAAACGAATGAGACCCCCGAAACGGAAGCGCCCACCATGCCAATAGAGACCGCCCACCAAGGAGAGTGCCGATTCCCCAAGAAGAAATCGGCACCACTATCATTTTTGCCCGTACGTCTGGAGACATACGCAAGCAAACAAAAATACAATATGAAAACTGCGGCAAGCATTAAGACTCGCCCTTCTTATCCTGCGAATCGGAAGGTTTATTCCCATTGCGCTTCTTCTGCTCTTCCGCCATCTGCTTCTGAGCCTCCTCCATCTGAGCTTGGAAATCAGCCATCTTCTTCCTCAGCGAACCGAACAATCCCCCACCCGACGACGCATTATCGTTCGAGATGTCGTTGATGGCGCCAATCACATCACCGCCAACCGATTTTCTCAGGCGATCAGACTTGTCCTTCTGTTGCTTCAACTCAGATCTCTTTTTACGATGCTCCTCAATATCCGCCAATAGTTTCTCCTCATTGATAGACTTGCGGATGGCATACGTCTGAATCACCGTGATAAGCAAAGAGAGAAAATAGTAATAACACAATCCCGAAGCGATTTTATTAAACCAGAAGAAGAAGTAGATTGGCATACCGTACATCATATACTTCATGAACTTCATCTGATCCATCTGCGCCGAATTACTGTTCATCTGCATGTTATACTTCGTGTATACCACGTTCACGATTGTCATCAGCAAGCAGAAGAGGCTGATATGGTCACCGATCAAAGGAAGGTCTGTGTTCCATGAAATGATGGCATCATAGGAAGAGAGATCATCCGCCCACAAGAACGGCACATGCCTCAGCTCTATGGCTACCGGTATGAAGAAGTACACAGCCGTCAAGAACGGGAAGGAGAGCAACATAGGCAAGCAACCGCCCGCCGGGTTCACACCCGCATCCTTGTAGAAATCCTGAGTCCTCTGTTGACGTTCCATCGGAGACTCGGAGGCATACTTCTCATTGAGGGCATCCAACTGAGGTTTCAAAACACGCATCTTGGAGGATGACAAGTAAGATTTATACGTCAACGGCGTAAGGATCAACTTCACCGAAAGAGTAAGCAAAAGGATTACAAGACCATAATTGCTGAAGATAGAGCCGAAGAAATCGAACAACGGGATGATGATGAATTGGTTCACCCAACGAATCAAGGAGAAACCGAGCGTCAAGAGGCGGTTCAGGTTCAACTTCTCGTCTCCGCTCGTACCCTCATTGAACGACTTCAAGAGCTTGTAGCTATTCGGACCAAAGAAGAAACGGAAGTTCGCTTTCCCCTCCTCAAAAGGAACGGAGGCCTGCATTTCATACTTTTTCAAGTATAAAGAGTCCGTCAGTGCGGTAGACTTCAGGTGAGCATTCCCCATTCTCGCATTATCCACGATGAAGATGCTGGAGAAATATTGGTCCTTAAAAGCCACCCAACGCAATTTCTTCTCGACATCGAGTTCGTCATTGCCGTGTTCGCTCAAATAGTCACGATCACCATCCTCGTCGTAATAGTACATCTGCGCATAACGGTCCTCGAACTCACGTCCGACCTCCTGTTGCGGGATGCGCAACGACCAAGACGCACGGAGATCCTTCATGGAAGGGTCAAGCATCGCGGCCTTATTTTGCGCCTCAACACTAAATTGAAGCATATAACTGTTCTTCGGCAAGACATAAGAGAAGAGCAACGTTCCGCCGTTCTGCGTAGGCAAAGAGAATACGATGGAAGAGTCACTCTTTGAAGCGACCCCGAAATTCAATTCAGAGGTTGTCAACGTACGTTTACTCAAAGTGTTCAGTTCGAAGCCGAAATCACCATCTTGCGGGCGGAACAACGTCAACGATTGTTTATTCCTATCGAGATAATCCTTCAGGACGACACTGGAGACACGCGCACCACGGGTAGAGAAATCCACCTTCACCTTATCGTTCTCCAACGAGACGGTGGTCTCCTCACCCATCGCGCCAGAAGCGAACTCTCCATAAACGAGGGAAGCCTTGGCCATCTTCGCGGAGTCACCCTCCACGCCTTGGAATATAGAATTCGAGGTTGCCGTCTCTTTCTCGAGCAACTCCTTCTCCTTCATTTTCTGAACCTGTGCGATTGAATCCTGGTAGCGATTGCGGGCTTCTATCTGCTCTGGAGTGGGTCTATTCCAGATACTATAACCAACGAATACAGCAATAATCAGCAAAAAACCCGTAATAGTATTCTTATCCATACTTTTCTAAAAAAACAATTATAATTTAATAATCAAACGATTAAGCGTCACACATTCCAATGCCCCCAAATCAGGGAATTCAGCGAAATAAATGTTTTGCAAAGGTAAAAAAAAAATGTAAATTTGCGGTATTATGAATTTGATACAATTATTCAGAAGCATCAAACCGTTTGTGATGCCCTATAAGTGGCTAGTATTGGCGACATTACTACTCACACTTGTGGGGTCATTTATGGCGCAGGTCAATGCGATTGTCCTCGACTGGACAGTGGATTCCATCAACGCGCACATCCAAGCAGGAGGGAAATGGGGGAAACAAGCCATTGAGATTGTCTCCTTCATCGCCATAGTCCTTTTGGGCAAAGAGGCGCTTTCCGCCATCATCACATTCGCCCAAAGGTATTTCGGCGAAAAGATGAGAATACTTGTATCCAAAGATTTGGCGCAATCCGTCATCGAGAAGGTGCTCACCTTCCGGATCGCGTTCTTCTCGGCGAACGACAACGAGGCGGGCAAACTGCAGACCCGCATCGACCAAGGCGTGAGCAGTTTGTCCAGAACGGTGCAAAACTTCTTCATCGACCTATTGCCGCTCTTCACAAGCGCCATCTTGGCCTTAATCCTCATGTTCAAGGCGAATGTTTGGGTCGGACTCACAGCGCTGTGCATCGTACCTATATACTTCTTCATCACCTATCGCCAAGCGAAGCGTCTGAAGGGGTGGAGACGAGACATGCGTCACTTCCGCGAGTTGAAGAGCCATGGTATCATGAACATCATCGAATCCATCAACGTCATCAAGTCCTTCAACAGGGAAAGGATCGAAGGCGACAAACAGCTCGAAATCCAGAACCAGGTGACGAACAACCAGATGGAAACCCGCAAAGTGAGCTTCTATTTCGACGGACTGAAGAGTTTCATGCAACAGATCGGCACCGTGCTCATCATCATCCTCACCGCCTATCTGGTCTTGGACGACTATCCGGGCATGAGCATCGGTAAGATCATGTACCATGTCATGCTATTCAACAACGTGGCAGCTCCGATCAACCAGCTGCAACGCATCTTCGACGACATGAACGATGCGCTCATCTATGCGGAGGGCTTCTTCGGCATCCTGGATTCCGACCACGAGATCGAGCCGACAGGCACCTACAAACCAGAGAAAGTACATGGTAATTTTGAGATATCAGGGGTAGACTTCACCTACCCGAACGGCACGAAGGCGCTGCACAACATCAACATGAAGATCGACAGCGGAAAGATAACCGCTTTCGTCGGATTGTCCGGTGCGGGAAAGAGCACGATCGTCAACCTTCTCGACAAGTTCTACGAACCAGACTGCGGAAGCATCAAATTGGATGGCGTGGACCTAAAGGAGTACGACACGAAATTCCTGCGCGACAACATCGGCCTGGTATTGCAGAAGAACCACATCTTCGACGGGACCATCACCGAGAACATCATGTACGGCAATCCGAACGCCAGCATGGAGGAGGTCTATGACGCCGCGAAGAAAGCCTATCTTTACGACCAAGTGATGGCACTGCCTGACCGTTTCGACAGCAAGGCGACCCTCCTCTCCGGAGGTCAACAACAGCGCATCGCCATCGCCCGCATGTTCCTGAAGAACCCGCCGATCATCTTCCTCGATGAGCCGACAGCCAGTCTGGACGCCATCGCGACAGAACAGATCAAGAACAGCATCGATGCCATCAAAAAGAACCGAACGGTCATCATCATATCCCACAGCATCTCGCAGATCATCGATAGCGACACGATATATGCGCTACAGAACGGGCGCGTGGAGCAAGGTGGTGACCCAGACGATGTATATAAGCAAGGAGGAATTTACAAAGATATCGTGGACGCCTCCGCACGTAGCCTGAACATCGAAAAAATAGCCAAAGCAATCGATGGGAATACAAATAAGGACATATAAATGAAACACTATGCTAGAGACTAGGGAACTAAGAATCGGAAATATCATTTACCTGAATGGTAAAAAAAGCGTGGTAGGTTCGGATGAAATCGCCTTCATAGGGAAATGCCACCTCTTAGGCATAAACTGCGAAACAACACCAATTAAAATCACAGAAGAGACACTTAAGGGTATAGGCTTTGAATTCGAATTTGAGAACATGACTAATAGGGTCTACGCTAAAGAGGGTATCAAACTGCTATTCCACCCGACAGAGGGCATCGCTCTCTACTCTCACGGCAATAAAATAGGGAAAAACTTTTTTTACATTCACCAACTGCAGAACCTCTGGTTCTGCCTATTGGGAAAAGAGCTGACCAATCTTCTATAAAACGAAAAACAATACACATATGCAAGAAAAAAAAGGTAAAAAGAGTGTGGAAGCCGCAAGCGGAAACGCCACACATGAAAATGAACAAAATGAAGAGGTTGTGTATTCTTACAAACACCCACACCCTTCCGTAACAACAGACTGCGTGATTTTCTGCTTTGACAAAAAAGACTTGAATGTTCTATTGATTAAACGGGGTATAGAACCATTCAAAGACACATGGGCATTTCCTGGAGGATTCTTAAGGATGAACGAATCCGCTGAGGAATGCGCACTTAGGGAACTCAAAGAAGAGACGAGCCTGACACCCGGGTACATCGAGCAATTCCACACCTTCACGGAGGTGGATAGAGACCCGAGGGAACGTGTGATCTCCATCGCCTATTTCGCCCTGATAAAGAAATCGGACGTGGAAGGTGGCGACGATGCATCCGAAGCGCAATGGTTTAAGGTGAAAGACCTTCCTCCATTGGCCTTCGACCATGACTACATCTTCAAGAAAGCCCTAACCGCCCTGAAACAGAAGATCCACTTCGAACCAATCGGATTCGACCTCCTGGAGGAAGAGTTCTCCATCCCAGAGCTCCAACGCCTCTACGAAGCAATCCTGAACGCCCACTTCGACCGCAGAAACTTCCAAAAGAAACTGCTCCAATTGGGCATCCTCGAAGAGTCGAAACACAACGTGAAGAGGAAAGCAAACGCAAAGGGAAGATCCAAAAACAAAAAATGGAGATTCATCCTGAAGAAGTATGAGGAGATGAAGACCAATCATCAATTCCGCCTCGAGTTCTAATCATGTAGTTTTTGCTCTCCACGGGGTACGACAAACGGCAAACAGATGGTTTTTTCAATAATACAAATTTCAATTTGTTGATTCTGAACATACTATTAAAAATAAAAAACTAACTTTGCAAAAAATAGTAACTCAAAGACAAAAAAATGAAATGTAAATTATTACTCGCAGCCTTATTGGTTGGCACTTCCGCTTTCGCAGGCACAAGAGCTGACATTGTAAATGCACCATGCACCACAATTGACGCCATGATGGCTATCGTATTGAGGCAACAGCAGAAACCATTCGCCGTAGGTGCGAGCGGAAACGACGCTTTCGACAACCCCGGTTTGGTTAGTTTCGCCTATAGGCAATTAGGTCTTGACATTCCTGCTGACCTAACCGCTATCGGCACCCAAGGAAAGAAGATCACCACCCCTAAAAAAATGAGAAGGGGCGACATCGCATTCTTCTGCAATTCCTTGAACCCGAAGGAGATTTACCACCTTGGCATCGTACAACACATCAATGAGGATGGTACATTCAACTTCGTATGCGTATTCCCAGACAGAGGCGTCATCATCGCCAGCAGCACTGATCCTGGATTCAACGGCAACTTCATGTATGCGACCCGCATCACATCTGACGAACAAATCAAGGAGATTCGCGCTAACTACCAAAAGGACCTGGCAGCCATCGAGAGAGCAAAAGCTGACCTGGAAAAAGCGAAACAGGCCGTCATCACCGCTGAGAACAGAGTGCACGACTTGGAAAATGAATTTGCTAAAAACAACACCGCTCCGCTAATCATGAAATAAGCAGTTCGGTGTATAAACAAAAAGAGGGATCCTTTTCGGATTCCTCTTTTTTTATGCTTTGCCGTATCAATAACAACGGGTTACTTCCCATGCTTCGCAGCCCTTGCGATGAAATGGAGACGATTCAACACATTCACTTCGCTCACTCCTCCATCGAAATCCAAGAACAGCAGGTTCATGTCCGGATAGATATCCTTCACCTTCTTTTCTATTCCCTTGGAAATAATATGGTTGGCGATACATCCGAAAGGCTGTAAACTAATGGCCGCATTGATGCCATGCTCTGCGAATGACGCAAACTCGGCAGGTATCAACCATCCTTCGCCAAATTGGGCGGCAAGATTAGTGATCTTCTCCGCACGCTTAGCCTCGTCATGGATATTCACGCTCTTCTCATAATAGCGGAAAGCGGAAGCCGCCTTGTCTATCTTCTTCGCCACATGGTTCACGTACTTCTCTCCGAGGTTGGAAAGGAACTTGGAGACGAACTTGCGCTTACGCTCCAAATAGTTCTCCTCGTTAAACTTAGCGTTCGGGAAGTACTGGACAAAGAATTCATTCAGGGAAGGAATCACAGGTTCGATGCCCTCTTGCACCAACCAATCCACCACATGCTGATGTCCGAAGGAATTATACTTGATAAAGATCTCTCCCACGATGCCAATACGAGGCACATCCTTCGTCTCCGTTATCTCATCAAATTTCTTCGCGGCCTCAGAAAGGTAGCTTACCATCAACTTAGACTTCTTCTGGCGAACAGCATCCACACCCAAGGCGAGGTACTTATCCAAAATCTTACGAGCCGCTCCCTTTTCCTTTTCCCTGACCACAGCCGAATAATACATTTTCGACATCGCATCCGAGAAATAGAGAAGGTAAAGGGTTATCTTAATAATTTTCTTCACATTCGGCGTAAAGCCAGACTGCTCGTTAATCGTATCCATGATGGAGACTGAGATGACCGGTATGTTCCCATAGCCAGCCGCAAGGAGCGCTTTCTTGATGAGGGCGATATAGTTCGTCGCACGACATTGTCCGCCCGTTTGGGTAATAGCGAAAACGATATTATTCAAATCATATTGGCCAGACTCCAAAGCCCGTATGCAGTCTCCGACCACCAAAGTGGCAGGATAACAGATCTCATTGTTCGCATACTTCAAGCCATATTGGACTGAAGCCGCATCACTCGGTGGCATATTCTCGAACTCATACCCCATCAATTTAAACAATGGAGGGATAAATGGAGAGTGGAAATCCGAGAAGAAAGGGACAAGGATCTTCTTTCCCACATCCTTCTTCAGGAACTCAGGGGTGCTTTGGAACGAATGAGTCACCAACTCCGTCTCTTCATTCTTATATTTCAACGACTCGATCAAGGAGCGGATACGGAGGCGGAGAGAGCCCGCATTGTTCACGTCATCCACCTTCAGGAGGGTGACATTCTTTCCGTAGCGCTTCATCATATCGATCACCTCATCCACGATGAATGCGTCCGGTCCGCAACCGAAGGAAGTCAGCTGGACATAATGGACATTCTCGTTCGTCTGTGCGACCCACTTCGCCACCTTCATGATTCGGTTCATATAAGACCATTGCGGAATGATATGTGAATCCTTCATGTCCGTGTCAAGGCCACGGACCAAATCCTCCGTAACGACATCCACCCCAAAAGAGGTGATGATTTCAGAGACCTTATGTTGCACCAATGGGTCGTTATGGTATGGCCTGCCGGCGAGAATAATCACCAGACGATTCTCCTCCTTCGCCTTATCCAACAACGACACCGCCTTCTTCTGCACCGTGTCCGCGAAGGTGTCACGCGCCTGCAACGCCTCGGCAAACGCAGCCTCGAACTGTTTCTTATTGAACTTATCCTTCAGGACACTCTTCAAGTAAGAAGAACATGACTTTTTCAGAAGAGTATCGTCCTTGAAGTTGATGACAGGCGAATCGAGCGGTATATTAAACTTAGCCTCCACATTGATGGAACTCTTCAGGACATCAGAATAGCCAGCCACGACAGGGCAGTTGTAGCTATTGTTGGAATTAGGCTCCATCCGCTCATAAATGACGTAAGGATAGAAGATGCGATCCACCTTCTTCTCCGCCAAATCAAAGACATGTCCGTGAAGCAGCTTGGCAGGGAAACAAATATTGTCCGCCATCACCGTGTTCAAACCCTTCTCATAAAGCGAGAAAGTGGAACGTGCGGAAGATTTGACGGCTATGTTACAACGCGTAAAGAGCGTGTACCAGAACGGGAAGTTCTCATACATGTTCAAGGCACGTGGGATACCCATCGTGAAATATGGATTCTCCAGCATACCCTTTTTGTCCTTTTTGAACGCCAACTCGTTTTTATAGAAACTCAGGTTAAAGGCAGTCCTGCCCTTCTCCCCTTTGTTGGTATAAACCCTTTCACACTTATTACCTGAATAATAGACCTTTCCATTGGCGAAGACATTCTTCAGGATCTGACAATTGTTCTCACATCCGACACAACGGAGAGGCTCGGATGTATACTCCTTCAAGTCAACCAATTGGTCAAGAGCCATAGGCGTAGCCTCAGCACCGATCCGTTTCTTAGAGAAGAGTGCGGCACCATATGCGCCCATCAATTCAGGGTAATTGGAGACGATGACCTCCTTATCCACGGACAACTCGAAGGCGCGCACCACCGCCAGGTTCCTCATCGTACCACCCTGCAGCACAATATGGTCACCCAAGTCCTTCGTGTCCTTCAGCTTCAACACCTTATAGAGGCAGTTCTTGATCACCGAATAAGCAAGCCCCGCGGAGATATCGTCCAACGGGGAGCCCTCACGCAAGCACTGCTTCACCTTAGAGTTCATAAAGACAGTGCAACGTGTTCCCAGGTCACAAGGGTGTTGGCTTTCGCAAGCCCTACGGACAAAATCGGAGATCGGGCATTTCAACGATTGAGCGAAGCTGTCGATGAAAGAGCCACAACCAGATGAGCACGCCTCGTTGATCTCCAAACGATTGATTGCGCCCTTTTCGACGAAGATCGCCTTCATGTCCTGTCCACCGATATCCAAAATAAAAGAAACCTTAGGGTTCAATTTATAGGCGGCCGTATAGTGGGCGATGGTCTCGACCATACCGAAGTTCAAGCCGAAAGCTGTTTTGATCAACTCCTCGCCATAACCCGTAGAGCAGCTACCCACCACCTTGAGGTCACGGCCACATTGTTTCGCCTCCTCCAACAATATGGAAAGGCCCTCCTTCACAGTCTCCAACGGTCTACCGCCATTCTTTTTATAGAAAGTGAAGAAGATACGTTCCTGCTCATCCATCGCCACCACCTTTGTGGTCGTGGAGCCAGAGTCGATACCAATATAGCAATTATCGGAGGCAAGATCAGACATTGCCACCTTTTCGATTTTATTCTTTTCCTTGCTCCGTTTCCAATCTTCGAAAGCCTCTTTGCTTGCGAACAACGGAGAGAGAGACGAACTCGACACGCCCACACTTTTACTTTTCGTTTGGAACAGGGCGATGAATTCGCTCAAGTTCTTCACCTCCGCCTGCTCGTTCATGGCGAGGCTGGCGCCCCAAGCAGGCACCACAGAAGCTTGATCCGTAAGGATAATATCATCAGAGGAGAGACCTAGACGCTCCTGCATAATCTTCCGCAAGGCAGGGATATGAGCGAAAGGACCACCGCACAAGAACACCTTAGGCAAGATGTCACAGCCACGGGAAAGGGCGGAGACCACCTGCGTCGCGACCGCATTAAAGATAGAAGCGGCTATATTCTCGCGTTTCACATTCAAAGCGATAAGATTCTGGATATCCGTTTTGGAGAATACACCGCAACGGGAGGCGATCGGATAGACCGAATCGGCATGAAGCGCCATATCGCTCAGTTCGCCGACCTCGACACCCAAAATCACCGCCATCTGATCAATGAAGGCACCTGTACCACCCGCACAGTTACCGTTCATACGGATGTCGGGTTGCATCTTCTTGTTGAAGAAAATCATCTTGCTATCCTCACCTCCGATATCGATTAACGTACGCGTGTCCGGAAATTTCTTCTCTATCACCTGCGTCGCCGCCACCACTTCCTGAATGAAGGGCAATCCGAAACGTTCGGAGAGACCCATACCAGCCGAACCCGTCACCTGAATACGGACTGACACATCCGACAGGCTCTCCTTCAAAGCCGTCAAAGAAGAGAGCAACGTTCCTTGAATATCAGCATGATGCCTTGCGTAATTAGTGTAAACGATTTCACCATTTGCATCCGTAACAACCACCTTCAAGGTGGTGGAACCAGCATCTAAGCCAATGTGATATATGTTATTCAACATAAAATATTCTGATTTGGCGCGAAAGTACGAAAACTTTTCCCTATAAAAAATTAAATACCCGTTCGATTTACTCTTTTCGTCAATAAATAGCTATGCGAACACATCACAATAGACACTTATCATCTATCGGTCAATTCCCTTCCGCATAGGCGATATGAATATCTTATAGGGGAAACGTATAGAGGTGCCCGACGATGAGGGGAAGATTGAGGGAAGAAGCCGATCGCGCCACAATCGTTCTAAGAAAGGTCGCCCCATTTGGTCTAAAATAGGAGAGCAAAAGATTGTTATACGTCAAGAAATAAGTTACAGAGACAAAAAGCCATGAGGAAAAATTTGTCGCGCATGGTAACAAGAACTAAATTTGGGGAATCGTTCAACAAGAACGACCTCTCCAACCTCGGGTAATGGGTTCTTCCGACGAGGAGAGAGAGACATTTAGAACCCGCCTTTTATTTATATAGATTTTATTATATGAAAAAAGTAGGTTTACTCTTTTTTGCGCTCGCTTCTTGCTGCGCTGGTGCGTTTGCAGGTGACGCATACTATTTAATTAAGGACGGAAAGCTCCAAAATGGAGTGACGCTCGATTCTTACGAAGATGACTCTAAAGCAGATGGCAATCTGACCGAGGGAAACGAGTATGCAACCATCGTTCATAACGGCAACTACGAGATGGCATTTGAGACCAGATTGGCAGTCCCTGAAGGTCTTAGACTTAAGACAAAATCCATCATCCTCGAGTACATGTCAGACCCTTTGGATATCAGAATCCCAGAGAACAGCGGATCAGACGAGAAAGTAGCTACTGCCGAGAAACCCGACAAAGCGACCATCATTATCCAATGTCTGTCTAAGGAACACGGTGGTTTCGTCGGTGGCGGCGGACTGGGCGAATCTGTTTTGAAAATCGACGAGAATGGAGACTCAATCATTACATATCCAGCTTCTGACCTCGTGAGCAGAACTTTCATCGACGCCAAGACCCCTGGATGCGAAAAAGACTGGCAAACTTTCAAAGAGTACACCTACCCATTCAACGACAAAGACGTTAGAACAGTCATCATCGGTTACAAGAGAGAGGTTACGGGAGCTTCTTTGTCTAAATTTAAGATCAAGAACTTGTATTTCGAGACAGAGGAAGACACTTATCCAATCTACGGATGTCAATTCGACGGAGACAACATCTTCTCTGATTCGGACAAGTTGGCCAACATCAGTGACGAATTGCACTTCCCATTCGGAATCTACATGCAATGGGACAAGGACAACAAGCAAGTCAACGCAAACGCACAAATATTGCAACAATGGGACAAGAGCGATGACGGAACATCATGGTCTGATGAATCTGGCATCCCAATGTGCCAAATGTACTCTGCATTGGCTATCTACAGCCCAGTATTCAAACCAAAAGTTGGTGTATACTCAATCTGGACAGACAACATCGCTTTGCCAGAAGAGGCTATTGCAGCAGGAAAGATCAAAGTTGAGTGCTATGTAAAGAAATGGGCTAAAGACAACATGTACGAGTTGGTAGGAAACGTAAACGGAATAAACCAAGACGAGTTGATTCCTATCACTGTGAAATTTGACAATGGTGATTCTGTAGTCGCATACAAGGACTCTATCATCTACGGCATGTGGAAGAAAGAGGTTGCAGAAATCGCAATTCCTAACGGCGCAAAATCAATCGTTATCGATTTCAAGCAAAACCCTAACGTATCTTACGTTGTAGACAAGCTCTTGATCTCTTACAAGGGTAAGGTTGGTGTCGCTACGATCGACGGTGACAGCAAGACATTGTCAGTATATCCTAACCCAGTAAGCGAGGCTATCGAATTCGCAGGTATCGAGGATATCCAAAGCGTAGAGATCGCTTCTTTGAACGGTGCGGTTAAGTCTTACGCTGTAGTAAACGGAAAGGTAAATGTTTCTAGCTTGGCAGCTGGTGAGTATATCATCATCGTCAACAAGAGCATCACTGGCAAGTTCATCAAGAAATAATTTCTAAGATTATAACACACGGAAGCGGGAAGGCTTGCATTAGCTTTCCCGCTTTTTTATGCTCAGATGGTATGTGTCAGACCCACTTCCACACAAGCCGTCATATAGAAGCTAAAAACGCAATAGGATTGAGACGGGGATGATACCCATGACCACTCTCCACACACAACGAACAACTCATAACTCCTAATTTTTAACTATTATGTCCATCGAAAGCAATGGGCTTCAATCGTTCCAACAGGGATTCGCGGCTTCCAAAGCCTCAAATTCAATCGCAAACTCACCAGGCGGTCACTTATATGTCCAAAGAGGGAATGCAACGACCAGAGGGCAGAATAAGCCCCGAACGCAACGGTTTGGCACAAGAATGGCACAAATGGACATTACCCACCACAACCAATCCTTGATTCATAATTCTTACCCACTAATAATCAAAGAGAGTGGTTACAACGGAGATTTCTAGCGCCTGAAAGGTTAGAAAAACAAGCCAAAAGACCAATTATTATGGAACTAAAAGAGGTAAAAATTAGTTTTAAAATTGAGAAGGTAACAATAACTATTCAGTTAAAGAAATGACCTTCTGGGCGGTGTTCCAGCACCGCCCACTTTTGGACTTGTTCGGATGCAAAGATAGTCATAAATCATGGAAAATCAAGAAGAAAAGAGAAAAAGAGGAGGAAAGAGAGAGGGAGCAGGGCGTAAGAAAACGACCTGCAAGACGTATGGGTTCAATGCCCCCGGTGAGGTGGTCGCAATCCTCGAATCAGTCCCCAACAAAACAGAGTACATTGTCCGGGCTATTATTGAACGATTTGAGCGAGAAAAGGGGCGAAATTAGCCCCTTTTCTCGCTCAATTTACCCCCAGTCCTATATTAAGGGAAAACTGCCTCGTTTTTGTCACCTTTTTGTAACCTTAATTTGTTGGCTGTACTTTTCATTTTTTCTGTATTTTTTGTAATTGTTTAGAACTCAGCAACTAAACGAAATGTGCCTTGTACTTTTCAATTCTTTGTTTGTACTAATTGCTACTGTTTCTCAATTCTCCGAACTATCTTAGCTTCCAGAAATGGGAGGTGAAGAGCAACAAGATTGTATAAATCTCCAAACGTCCGATCAACATCAAGGCAGAAAGGATCCACTTGCCAGAGATCGGGACATCGGCGAAGTTAGCCGCAGGACCCGTAAATCCGAAGCCAGGACCATTATTCGAGATGGCGGTAAGGCAAGAACCCAAGGCCGTGTCAAAGTCCATGCCCGTCATTGTCAGGGCGAATGTGCCCATCAAGAAAAGCAATGCAAAAATAAAGAAGAAGGCCAGCACACGAACAACCAGCTCCATGGACATCAACCTGGAAGAGACTTTTAGTGGCAACACAGCATTAGGATGAGAGTGCAGACGCAACTCATTCCCCGCATTCTTCAAAGCGATAATGACACGAATCAGCTTAGCGCCTCCACTAGAGGAACCCGCACATGCGCCACTAAACATCATGATGGCAGTAGGTATCCAGAAAGGGGCGCCCCAACCCACATAGTCGCAATAAGTACCCTGATAGCCACAGGAAGAGAATATACTCGACACATGGAACAACGCGGCCCTAAATGCAGCCTCATAATCGGAAGGCATCTGCGCCGTAAGCACATGGCAAGGATTATTGAGCAACATAAGATAAAAAATGACGACAAGCGACACTGTCATCAACCCATACCAGCGGAATTCCTCGTTGGTGCGGAATACGCTCCAATCACCCACGCTTGCCAAAAAATAGAGAGCGAAGTTCACACCCGCCAAAAACATAAAGATGGAAGCCACGTACTCCAAGTAAGGAGAGTTGAAGTAGGCAAAATTGGCTTGGTGCGTGCTGAAACCTCCCGTTCCGACAGTCGTCATGGCATGGCACACCGCATCATAGAAGGACATCGGGCCGATAAAGTAGAACAACACGCAGACAGCGGTCAGGATCGCATAAATCAGGAAGATTCCCCTTGCGGTTTCCTGCGTCTTCGGACGCAGTTTCCGCATCGAAACGCTCGTAGCCTCCGTGGAGAACAACTGCGTGTTATTCCTGTTATAGGAAGGAAGCAGAGCGATGGAGAACAACATGATACCCAATCCTCCCATCCATTGCATGACACTTCGCCAAAAGAGTATGCCGTGCGGCTGTTCTTCGATGTTATTCAGGACAGAGGCGCCCGTCGTCGTGAAACCGGACATTGTCTCAAAGAAGGCATCCGCCAAGGTCGACGTCGTTCCGTAAATCAGGAAAGGAAGCATGCCGAAGAGAGAAAAGATCACCCATGCCCCAGAGATAATCATATAGCAATCCTTTCGGGTCAAGGAACCCTTATTCTTCCTATCTGCCATGAAAAGAACGCCTCCACAAGCAGCCGTCAAACAGGTTGGTATCAGCAATGCGAACAAATCCTGCTCACCATAACAGAGAGAGACTATGGTAGAGATGGCCAAAAACATCGCCTCCATCAAAAGGAGAACACCAAAAACCTTCTTTTTCATCTCATTAAACGATTAAAACTAAAAAGCCTTTCGACCCATATATTTTGTCGGGAACCATGAAATAAGCAATCCGATCAGCAACGAAGAGAGCAAGACGATCAGCACATCCGTTGCAGACACGCTGATAGGATAGGCATCAACCACAAATCCGCCCTCATCTCCATTATTCAATTTAATGATTCCCAGCCATTTTTGCAGGCCACAAAGAATCAATCCGACAGAAACGCCAACGACTGTGCCTAGCACAGAAATAAGCCAGCCCTCCAGCAGGAAGACTTGGCGGACAAATCTGCTGGTCGCACCCATATTACGCAACGTCTCGATATCCGATCTCTTCTCCAATATGAGCATAGTGAGGGAACCCACCAGATTGAACACCGCAACCAAAAGAATAAAGACGAGTATGAGGAAAGATATCCACTTTTCCACCTTCATCATCCGATAAAAATCCTCGTGTTGCTGGGTTTTACCCTGCACCACAAACGAAGGGCCGAGCGTCTCCGATATCTTTTTCAGCGCCTCCTTCTCATCCACCCCAGGAGACAAGCTAAGCTCCAATGAAGTCACCTCGTCATCCGAATAGCCCAGCATCTTCCTTGCGAGGGAGATATCAACGAAAGCATACTTGGAGTCGATTTCCAGCTGATTCGTGGAATAGATACCCTCGACGAACAACTGTTGCTCCTCAAAAGCCCTCTCCGGATTCGCCAGATTGATCTTCACGTCATGCTTAGGGACAAACAATGAGACCGGTCGGGAGAAGCCCAAAGCCACGTCTAATTGGTTTGCCAACGCCCCGCCAATGACCAACGCATAATTGTCATCCTCCTTCAGGATGAACTGTCCCACCTGAAGCACGTCGTTCACGTTCGTCAGTCTGGCGTACGAGTCAGAGACGCCCTTCACCTGCACCATGGTCTGACGCTCCGCATTACGGATCAGGGCATTCTCCTCCATGACGTCACATGAGACATCCACGAAGTCGAGCGTCTTCACCCTTTGGACACGCTCGTCCGAAAGGCTAAAGCTCTTTCCCTCCGCCAACGTGATCTTCACATCAGGGTCAAAGGCATTGAACAACCCTTGGATCAGCTCCTGAAACCCATTGTACCCGGAGAGCACGCAGACGAGCGCCATCGTCGCCACGCAAATACCCCCCGCACAAATGGCGGAGATAATATTGATGGCGTTATGGTCCTTGCGAGAAAAGAGGTATCTGAAAGCTATGAAAAGTTGTAGTTTCATTTTTTATCCAAGCCCAATAGACGATCGATATTCTCCAAGTAGTCGAGCGAATCGTCCAAATAGAAGTGCAACTCAGGCACTTGTCTCAGTTGGTAGCGGGTACGTTGGGAGAGATCGTAACGAATCGATTTCGAAGCACCCTGTATCAGTTCCATAAGCTCCGACTGGCGTTCGTTCGGGAAGATGCTCAAATAGACCTTCGCGACGCTCAAATCCGACGACACGGAGACTGAAGTCACAGAGATCAGGACACCGCCCTGAGACTTCGTGAACTTCTGGAAAATATCGCCCAACTCCTTTTGGACGAGTCTATCTATCTTGTTTTTTCTTGTTGATTCCATCGCATTTTAAACATTAATAGTTATCTTTGCAAAGGTAATATAAAATTCGTATCTGCGGAAAAGCAGAGACAAGTCTACCAAAATTATAAGAATTTCTATTTGTTTTTTTCATGGATTCAGAGATAATGTATCAAATCGCCTTGACGATGGCGAAAGGTGTAGGTGTTCACACAATAAAGAAGCTCGTCTCCTCTCTAGGCAGCGAGAGGAAGGTATTCGAATGTTCACGGAAAGAGTTGGAAAGCATACCAGGCATCGGCGCGGCCATCGCCAAAAACATAAAGGATCCGCAGCTCCTGAAACAAGCGGAGAGGGAGATCCATTTCCTAGAGAAGGCAGGAGCGAAGGCTATTCCCTTCAACAGCGAAGCGTATCCCAACCGAATGAGAGAGTGTATTGATGCGCCCTACATTCTATACAGCAAAGGAGATATGATGATGAATAGTGACCACATCATCGGTGTTGTGGGAACACGCAAAATGAGTTCCTACGGGAAAACGATCTGCGAGGAGATCATCACGTCACTTGCGCACAAACACCCAGATTTAACCGTCATCAGCGGATTGGCCTATGGGGTAGACGGATGCGCCCACAAAAAGGCGGTGGAGTTAGGCATCCAGACGATCGGAGTGGTCGGGCACGGACTCGACATGCTATATCCCGCAAGACATCGTGCACTATCTTATAAGATGATGGAGCGAGGAGGTATCGTGACCGAATTTCGCTCTAAATGCATCGTGGACAAAAAGAATTTTGTATCCAGGAACCGAATCATAGCAGGCATGTGCGACGTCATCCTCGTTGTGGAATCTGGGGAGAAGGGAGGCGCCCTATTCACCGCCGAGTTCGCCAACTCCTACGACAAGGACGTGTGCGCCATTCCCGGACGCATAGGAGACATCTACTCCGCAGGGTGCAACAAACTCATCAAGAGCCACCAAGCCACCATGGTGGAAAATGCGGAAGAGATCGAGCAGCTCATGAATTGGGACATAACGGAAACGAAACAACCGAACATAAACATCTCCCGGTTCATGCAATTGACCGACCAAGAAAAAATCATCGTCGAGGCACTTCAGATGGGCGACAAGATGGACATGAACCAAATCGTGCGGAAGACGCAGATTCCCTTCGGGGAACTCTCCTCCCTCCTATTCGACATGGAGATGAAGGATATAGTCTGCTCAGCCCCCGGCAACATCTACTTTCTGCCCAAGCATTAACAGAGAGGGAGCGTTGAGTATTCCCAGCGCTCCCCCACATGGCAGTTCCACAAACCGTACTATTTTTCCAATACCGCACTAGGCAGATGGAACACAATAGGCAACGTCAGTACCGAACGAACCTCCTTCCCGTCCTTCAAGGCAGGCGTCCATTTCGGCATACCGCGCACCACCCTCAAAGCCTCTTCGTTCAAGGCAGGAGAAACACCCTTTTCCACCTTCGCGTTCTGAATAGAACCATCCTTCTCGACCACAAAAGAGACAAAGACCTTGCCTATCTCATTGTTCTTCACCGACGCATCGGGATACTTCATGTTGGATTGCAAGTAACTCGACAATGCGGCATTCCCTCCAGGGAACATCGCCTCGCGGGACAACGCATCCTTATCGGCCGCAGACAACAAGGAAATGTTCAGAACCATTGCGATAAGGGTTCCCAACGTCTTCCACATATAACGTTTCATAACCATTATTGAATGTTAAAAATTAAAAATCTCACACAAGGAACCATCCTAATAAGAGAACGTACTTCCTCCCAAGAACTCACGCAACAATGAAGTGAAAGGAATCTCCGTCTCCTGAATAGGAGTGAAATATTTCAAGAAGTTCTGTAACCTATGCACCTCAGAATACTCCACACAATTCTGTGGCACCTCCGAAAGGATTGGTTCCGCGAACTTCTTCAAGACGCTCAGCTCAAAAATCAGAGCCGAGTTGAACATCACATCAGCATTCTCCTGATAAGGGAAGATCCACTTTTCCTCACCCGCATTCACCTTCGGCCAGCGGCTAATCGTATCTATCGCAGAGTATCCGCGATACTTGTAGTCACGGATGATACGACGGAGCAGGCGGTTATCGGTCGTCGGGATCCAATTATGGTTATCGAACGAAATCGTCGTCAATGCCGAGACGTACACCTTAAACTTGCGCTCCGACGGGATTTCCGAAGTAAGCGTAGGATTCAAGGCATGGATGCCCTCTATCACCAAGATATCGTTCTCGCCCAACTTAATCGTGTTGCCACGATATTCGCGCATACCCGTCTCGAAATTGAACGTAGGAAGGCTCACCTCCTCACCCGCCAGCATCTTCTTCAGATGGTCATTGAAAAGCTCCAGATCGAGCGCATAGAGAGACTCAAAGTCATAGTCGCCATGCTCATCCCGTGGAGTCTTGTCGCGTGACACGAAGTAATCATCCATCGAAAGAGGCGTAGGTCGCTTCCCATTCACCGCAAGAGCGATACTCAGACGCTTACTGAAAGTGGTTTTACCAGAAGAGGAAGGCCCCGAAACCAAGACCAGTTTCACAGTGCCTCGTTCACAGATGTCGTCCGCGATCTTCGTGATCTTCTTCTCCTGCAGAGCCTCCGCCACCTTTATCACATCAGACATGACACGTTTCTTCTGGATCATCGAATTCATATTGCCCACGTTGCTGAGGCCCATGATCTCGTTCCACTCGGTATATTCGCTAAAGGTACCGAACAGCTTGTCCTGGTTCACCTCCTCGCTCAGTTTCTTCGTATCCTTTCTATCCGGCACACGGAGGAACATTCCATCCTTGTAAGGCGTCAGATCGAATATATCCACATAACCCGTGGAAGGTGCTAGCGGACCGATGTACCAATCCATCAAGCCATCCAATTCATAAACCTTCGTGTACAATTCGCCCAAAGACTTCAACAAAAGAGAGACATCCGTGGCGCCACGCTTCTCGAATGTGGCGATCGCCTCCTCCGTAGGGATCATCCGCATAACGAAAGGATAATCCATCGCGATGATCTTCCGCATCTCCGCCTTGATCTGTTCCGTCAGTTCCTTGGTGATCTTTTTATCCACCCTTAAAAGCTTACAGTAATAGCCATTGGCGATCGGATGGTCCAGACGGATCTCCGCACCCGGGAAGAGCGTGTAAAAAGCCTTGCAGAGGATAAAGGAGAGCGAGCGCACATAGGCACGCCTACCCGCTGCCACATCATTACTTTGGAACTCTATTCTTTTCGGGTTATATATCCTAAATTTCAAATCGCGCGTCACATTGTTCACCTGTACGACAAAGGGTTTTCCGCTCAACGGCACATTCAAATCGTTATATATATCCAACAAACTAGTACCCATCGGGTAACTATACTTCCTTTGCGTATTGACACAAAAGACATCAACCATGTTATTCATACTCATCTACAATTTACATTCAACAAAATATCATCAACAGCCGGAATTCTCTAAAAACCAGCCTTATACAAATCGAACTCCTTCATGAAAGCCTTCGTGTTCTCCATGAAGACTTGCGTCTTCTCAACGGACTTCAACGCGAAATCCGACTTCACCGATTTCAACCGATTCTCCAAATCCTCACCACTCTCACCTGCCTTAATGGCATCCATCACCGGAGGAAAATCATTCTCGTAAAACGAGACATACGTGGAAACGAGATCCACAGCAGACTGCCGATACGTATCATTTCCACTACAGTCGGACATACCTTGAAGAACATTCAACGTAGAACTGGCCGCATCATGACTTTTCACATACGAATCCATCACCTTCCCCGCATCAATCGGAGCAGAAAGGGACTCCACGAAGCGGTCGTGCGCCTGTATTACAGAAGCGACCTCGTTCGAAACCTTCTCAAAATAATCCGACGGAACGGTGCACGCCACCATCGCAAGCGCCAACACCAGTCCTAAAAACATTTTTCTCATAAGATATCTACAATTAGCTTTTTACTTACAGAGTGTTTTATATCCCATGCATAAAGATATAAAAACTTATGAAAAAAAAAGCATTCTTGAAGATTTTGATACAAAAGAAAACTAAATTTGTAATATAATAGTGACAAGGAATATCAAAACACACAAAGTATATGACGAAAAAATATGATTTCTTAGTTATCGGTTCGGGCATCGCCGGCATGAGTTTCGCCCTGAAAGTGGCACACAAAGGCAAAGTGGCGATTCTATGCAAGACAGAAATGGAGGAGGCGAACACCCACTACGCACAAGGTGGCGTAGCATCCGTGACCAAGCCCACCGACGAGTTTGAACACCACGTGATCGACACCTTAATCGCCGGCGACGGCATCTGCGACGAGGCGGTCGTACGCAAAGTAGTAGAGGGCGCACCTGAACAAATCAAGCAACTGGTATCATGGGGCGTCGATTTTGACAAGAACGAGAAAGGGGACTATGACCTGCACAAAGAGGGCGGGCACTCGGACTTCCGCATCCTCCACCACAAGGACAATACAGGAGAGGAGATTCAAAAGAGCCTGATCAAGGCGGTCAAGAACCACCCGAACATCGATGTATACGACCAGCACTTCGCCATTGAGATCATCACACAGCACCATCTGGGACAATTGGTGAAACACACCACCCCGAACATCGAGTGCTACGGAGCATACGTCCTGGACATCCGTACCAACCATGTGCACACCTTCCTCTCGAAGATCACCATGATGGCCACGGGTGGTATCGGCAACATCTACCAGACAACAACCAACCCACCGGTAGCCACGGGAGACGGTATCTCCATGGTCTACCGCGCCAAGGGATTGGTGGAGGATATGGAGTTCGTGCAATTCCACCCTACCGCACTCTATCATCCGGGCGACCGTCCTTCCTTCCTCATCACGGAGGCGATGCGCGGCTACGGAGGTATCCTGCGCAACAAGAAGGGCGAAGCCTTCATGAAGAAATACGACTCCAGAGGTTCTCTCGCACCACGTGACGTCGTCGCACGCGCCATAGACAACGAGATGAAGATCACGGGTGACGAGCATGTCTACCTCGACGTGACGCACAAAGACCCGGAGACCACGAAAAGGGAGTACCCTACCATCTACAACAAATGTCTCTCCATCGGCATCGACATCACCAAGGAGTACATTCCTGTCGCACCAGCGGCGCACTACCTCTGCGGAGGAATCAAGGTGGACATGAACGCAAGGACCAGCATCCACAACCTCTATGCAGCAGGCGAATGCTCCCGCACGGGCTTGCATGGCGCCAACCGTCTGGCTTCCAACTCCCTCATCGAGGCGGTAGTCTATGCCGACGCAGCAGCGAAGGATGCGCTCAAATACCTGCCAGCCATCTCATGGAACGAGGAGATCCCTGAATGGAACGACGAAGGAACTTCCCTCAACGAGGAGATGGTGCTCATCACCCAAAGCGAAAAGGAGGTGAACCAAATCATGAACGCCTACGTGGGCATCGTACGGTCCAACCTGCGCCTGAAAAGAGCTTACGACCGCCTAGAAATACTCTACAGGGAAACGGAAAACCTATTCCAAAGATCGGTTGTTTCCAAAGAGATATGTGAGCTGAGAAATATCATCAACACGGCATACTTGGTCATCAAGGCCGCTTCGCAGCGGAAAGAGAGCCGAGGCCTGCACTACACGATAGATTATCCGAAAAAGAACTCGCACATGAACCTCTACGACACGGACGAGCTACTCCGCATGGAGGAAAATCATAACAGCCAAAAAGAGTAATGTCAGAAAGATTATACAACGATGGAAGAGGGGTAACTTGAAACGTTTCCCCTCTTTCTTTTTGCTCATATCCAAATGCTCGGCATTGCCTTCCGCATGGGTTGAGGAAGAGGAGCCCTTGTCACCGACCTTACGTCCGCAACTCAAACAATACTTGACGCCCTCAGGCAATTCAGAACCACAATTATAGCATCGCATAACACTTCAAATTTATCGTTTAGCCAAATCATCATATAGAGACTGCAGGAAAGCCTTTCCCATAGGCAGGAGCGTGTCATTGTCGCACCGTTGCGTCACCCCTGCCGCATTGTCATAAATCACCACTCCGCTATGATCAAGCAGTCCAAATCCGTCAGGGAAGGCATAATAAGCGAACTTATGGGTACGCTGCCCGAATATATCCTTGCTGAAGATAAAATCATCCGCCGGCAAATCCAGCTGAGACAACAACGTGCGGGCCAAGTCCATCTGAGAACAGATCGTATCCACACGCATCGGCTGCCGCTTTAACGCGCCACCCAACCACAACATAGGGATCTCATGTCGCTCAACGCAGGAACTGGACATATCTTCAGGGTAACGGAAGGCATGATCAGGCATAATGACCAGCAACAAATCATTCCAGACATCCCTCTGGCGAAGCTGCTCGACGAAGGCGCCAATGCAACTATCCGTATAGGCGACCGAATTGAGGTACGGATGTGCCAACTTATGCATAGGCACATCAAAGGGTTCATGGCTATTGAGCGTCAGGATAGACTTGAAGAAGGGACGACGAGGATTCTCATCAACATCTTGCAGCAGACGGTTCAACACCACATGATCATAGGCGCCCCACTTGGCAGACATCTCGGAGTGGCCAAAATCCTTCTCCGTGATGATCTTCTCGAAGCCGGAAGTGACGAGGTATGAATGTAGATTGGTAAAGTTATCATCCCCTCCATAGAAGAAAGCCAAATCATAGCCCGCCTGCTTCAAAGAAAGCGGTATTTTAGCCATATTCTGCGTCTTGGCAGGGTATTTCATCACCGACGAGGTAGGTTGGGCAGGATAACCGCTTAGGATTGAAACCAAGCCCCTATCCGTACGGAAACTATTCGCATAGTAGTGTGTGAAGAGGATCCCTTCCGACATCAGACGATCAAGATTAGGCGTAACACCCTTTTCTCCGCCAAGCGTCTCTATCACATTCGAGCCGATTCCCTCCATAATCAGGAAGATGACATTCGGGCGGGATGCATTCAACAAGCGAACCGTCGTGGAATCACCCTCAACCGGCAACAAAGGGAGAACCCTTTCATGCGCCTCCTCATCAGGCATGAAACGATACTGCACATCAAAACGTTTGGAGGAGAAACATGCGCTGATGAAATTCCACGTAGGGTTAATCGCCGCATGATTCAGGAATATCTCCTTGCTGAAATAGCACCTACCCGCATTCATGGTAGAGACACCCACACCACCCCTTATGGCGATGAACACCACACCTCCCAACAGCAATATAGGCAAGAACGCCACATAGGCCTTCCCCGAGAAGGAAAAGAAACGTTTATGAAGCTTAAGATATGCCCACACGGAACCGCCCAAGAAGAGGGAGAAGAGAAGCAAGGCGGAAAGATACTCCTTCGCCGTGCCGCTGGCCGCGACCTCCTTAGGTGACGACAGATAAAAGAGAGGCGTCGCATCGAGACGAAAGCCCCAATACTTATAGAGGAAAAGGTCCGACACCAACACCAGCATGCCAAAAGAGAGGAATACGATGGCAAGAACCTTCGCTATAATTCCGAAGATACGATCACTAGAAAAGAAACAAGAGACCAATAGCAAAACCAATATCGGCAGGGTAAAATAGCCTGCCATGGAGAGATCCATCGGAAAACCATGGTAGATGGTCCGCAACCACTCCGTAAAGGAATATCGGCAAGCGGAATTCCAATGGAACAGCAGGAAAATAGGTTTCTGTAGAATAAAAAGAACCAGCCAAAACAGATACGTGAACGCAAGGGATTTCAATCTGGACTTCATAGGCGACATGCTTTTACGAATTAACATTGGAGACCGCCTTGGCCCGTCGTTCAGAAACGATCATCAGAGCCTCCTCCCGCACCACATCCGGCAACTGCACGCCACGTGCCTGAAGGCTTTTCAGCCAACCCGCCACATCGTAATCCTTCATGGTGAGCAACACATTTTGGAATTGAGAGATTTCCTCATCCGTATAGTCAGAAGGCTCCCTATTCACAAAAAGATCCAATTCCTCATCATCATAATAGTCCACCTTCGTTTTAGTGTTCATCAGCGAATCACGCTCGCAGACCTCATGCTGTCCGCAGCACTCCCCAGAGGCGATGCGTTCCTTCCGCAGACGTTCCTTCCTCTCTTCGTCAGACTCCGGACGTTCAATCTGCCCGCGACTGTTTTTACTCCTCCTACGAACATAGAAAAGGTAAGAGAAGAATACGGAAAAGAAAAGGATCAACAAGACTATCTGTTTCATGGCAAGAGCATTACAAATTATCTACACAAGAGGTCAATTTCATACTATTAGAACCCTTCACCAAGATGAGCGATGAAGATATCGGGTTCTTCGACAGGTACTCGTTCAGGAGGTCAACCGAGTCGAACTTCAGCGCATCAGAGTTCGTCTTAGCGAATTCAGTGCCAATCAGGAACGCTTGTTTCAAGTGCAGGGCAGGCAACATATCCGCGATCTTCTGATGTTCCACCTCGCTGACATGTCCCAACTCCTTCATGTCGCCAAGGATAACCACCTTATTCGGTGCGACCATATTCTTGAAATTTTCGAGGGCAGCCCCCATGCTAGTTGGATTCGCGTTATAGGCATCGATGATCAACTCGTTAGAGGCAGTCTTCTTGAACTGCGAACGACTATTCGTCGGGGTGTAATGAGCGATAGCATCCACGATCTCTTCCGGGGCGACCCCGAAATAAGACCCCACAGCGATACTTGCCAAAACGTTCTCAAAATTATACGCACCGATCAGTTGCGTCAGGATATCAAAACCATTCCATCCGACATGAAGGAAAGGATCGCAACCTCTAAGTTCAGCAGAATAGGAAGTGTCCGTCCCGTAAGGGATACGTTCCATACCAACAGACTTCTCCTCCAAAATAGGATTATTGCGATGATAGAAGGCCACACCCTTATGTTCTCTCAGGTAATCATACAATTCACACTTTGTCTTAACGACCCCCTCGAAGGAGCCAAAGCCGAGGATATGAGCCGTACCGATATTGGTGATCAATCCGTAATTCGGATGAGCGATATTCACCAACTCCTCAATATCGCCAGGATGGCTTGCGCCCATCTCGACGATAGCCAATTCATGTTCTTTCTTTATGGAGAGTAGCGTCAGCGGCACGCCGATATGGTTATTCAGATTACCCTGAGTATAAGTCAAGTTATACTTCTTCCCCAAAACAGCGGCAAGCAACTCCTTGGTTGTAGTCTTACCGTTACTGCCCGTGACGCCAATGATTCTAATTCCCAGATGGTCACGATGATAAGCGGCCAGATGCTGCAAAGTTTTTAAGCAATCATCGACGCAAAAGATCCTTTTCCCGTCCGCATATTCCGGCTCATCCACAAACGCATATGCGCAACCCTGGTCAATAGCAGACTGAGCGAATTTGTTTCCGTTGAAGTTCTCGCCCTTAAGAGCGAAGAAGAGGGAATCTTTCGGGCATTTTCTGCTATCCGTCGTCACGGCAGGAAAGCGGGAGAATAAATCATAAATTTGTTGGATATCCATAACAAAAGAATATTATCGGTAAAAAAAAAGCCCCTACGAGAGGGGCTTTTCCATTTATGAAATTACATTATCTTACATCGCCATCTTCAGCACCCACCTTGCTCATTGCGCAACGGAAACCGATATCGCTACGAGACTCAGTCTGCTCAAGATATCTCCTTTGACCAGGATTCAACCAGTAAGAACGGTCTTTCCAACCACCACCCTTGTAAACGCGGGTAGTATTAGAAACCTTAGAGGTCAACATGCTCTCCCTGTCACCTTCTGGATCTGGATCATACAATTTCTTAGTAGAAAGATCAGGATCGATGATAGAAGTCCACTCGTTGCTGTTCAAAGCACTTTGAGCGTCACCATCCTTGTAGTTACGAACATCCAACTTAGCGTAAGCGACAATAGAGTCAGCCTTCTCAACTGGATAAGCAAATACTACACGACCCAAGCTATCGATCTGAGGAACCTTCACGTCCACACCATCGATTGTAGTCACATCCTTCTTAACAACCTTGTATTCGTTACCACGGAATGGGTTATACTCTTGAACGTCATCACTTGACAATACACGATAAACATCCATTACCCACTCGTTCACGTTACCAGCCATACAATAGAGTCCGAACTCATTTGGCCAGAAAGCGTCCACTGGAGCAGTGATAGTAGCATGGTCGTTCAAGTGACCACCCATACCCATCATATCGCCTCGGCCACGAACGTAGTTAGCATACATTTGGCCTTTGTACTTCTTAACAGGGTTACGCATTTGGTGACCATACCAAGGATAAATTTTTCTCTCTTGATAGTTCTCCTCACCCTCGATAGCCTTTGTTCCATAAGCTGCGTACTCCCACTCAGCCTCGGTCGGGAGACGATACTTCGGCATCAAAACACCGTCAGACATATTAGTCTTTCTAACATTTCCGTAAACGTCAGTCATAGGCTTCTTACCATCTGTCGGCTTGTAATCAGACTTCATCAAATACTTTTGAGTACTGAATACTTGGTTTTGAGCGATATCATTAGGATCAGTATTTCCCTTCAAAGCCTGGAAGTCAGGATATTGGATGATACCCTTAGAAGCCATTCTCATCTCGTTCACACGGTCAGTACGCCAGATACAGTAATCTGAACATTGCTCCCAATTGACACCCACAACTGGGTACCAGTTATAAGCGACGTGAGAGAAGTAGAAGTCCAAATAAGGCTCGTTGTAAGCCAACTCCTCACGCCATACCAACGTATCAGGATAAGCCTTCTCTACATATTCAGGAGTATTGTGGAACACATTACCCATCCAATAGAGGTACTCCCTCCAGTTCACATTTGAAATCTCATATTTATCCATATAAAATGAGGCAACGGTCACACGTCTTGGAATATTGTTCCAATCACCAATCACGTCCTCAATAACACGGCCTTGCGTAAATGTACCACCCTCGATGAACACCATTCCCGGAGGGGTTTCCTGTACGTAACCATTAACAACCTGGAATCCGCCATTCTCCTTGTCATTGTATTTCCAACCTGTAGCGTTTGATTCCTTAGAGTCTTTCAACTTTTTTTCTCCGCACGAAGCCAATGTAACACCAGCCAACATCAACAACGCCGCAGTCTTCAAAAAATTTACGTGTCTCATAGCACTATAATAAAATAAGATAATGTTTCATTTAATTTATATAACTCTTCTATTGCAGTTTTATTGCCCCACTCAACCTCAAAATTCAACATCACAATCAATTTCGCGACCGAAGTAGTGGACAAAGATATATATTTTCTATTTTTGCAAAAAAGTTTTTGCGAATATTTTTTTGCATTTTTTAATACTAGGTCTGATTTTTAGCGAATTATTTATTATCTATACGATTGTATGACAAGCATTTACAAACAAAAGGAACCCCAAGTGATGGGGATAATAAATATAACCTCGGATTCTTTCTACGCAGATAGCAGATGTGAAACGAAAGAGGCTATATTGTCAAAAGTTAATCAGTTCCTATCCGAAGGAGCTTCCATTTTCGACCTCGGGGCATGTTCCACCCGTCCCGGAAGCGCCCCTGTCAGCGAAGAAGAGGAAATGGCGAGAATGGAATTCGCCTTGAAGGTTATTCGGGAAACCCACCCGGACATTTGCCTCTCAGTCGACACTTTCAGGGCCAGTGTAGCCCGAATGGCGGGGAAGGAATATAATGTGCAGATCATCAACGACGTATATGGATGTGACCCCAAAATGGCGGAGACCGTGGCGGAATTAGGATGCACCTATGTATATATGCACGCCACCGAAGTAGATTCCTCCTCCCCGAACGAACTAATCAGAAAAATTTTCACTTTCTTTGCAGAAGGAATACAGTCTTTGCAGGAGAAGGGAGTCCGAGACATCATCATCGACCCCGGCTTCGGCTTCGGGAAAACGATGGACCAGAATTTCGAACTGCTTGCCCTCACGCATGAGTTGAAAGCCTTGAATCGTCCCATACTGGTGGGGATATCGAGGAAACGGATGATATGGCAGACATTGGACATCACGCCAGAAGACGCATTAAACGGGACCACCGTCCTAAACACGATGGCTCTGTCCCAAGGGGCTGACATTCTACGAGTGCATGATGTGAAAGAGGCAAAACAATGCATCGACCTTTTTGACCGTTATAATATTAAGGTATAAAGCTAGAAAATGATCAGACTGATTGACTACATAGACATCATTCTTGTCACCTGTATACTCTACAAAACGTATAAGGTATTGCGGGGGACAGTGGCTATCCGTGTCTTCATCGGCATATTGTTCTTCGTCGTGGCATGGCTGGTCGTGAACTTTGTCTTCCAGATGCAATTATTGGGAGGCATCATGAACCAGATCGTCAACGTGGGAGCCATCGCTCTCATCGTGCTCTTCCAGGACGAGATCCGGCAAACGCTTTCAAGAATCGGCACGGGGCGCGACAAAGTGTCGTCGTTCATCAACAAATTGTTCTCCGCCAACCCGTCCCAACTGGTCGACTCCGAAGTGATGCAAATCATCATCGCCTGCAAGAACATGGCGAAAAGACGAGTGGGTGCGCTGATCGTCTTCGAGAAGACAAAAGACCTCAAAAGCATCGAGGTGACGGGAGACTTCATCAATGCGGAAATCAACGCCCGCCTCATCGAAAACATCTTCTTCAAAAACTCACCGCTCCACGACGGAGCTATGATCATATCCAAAAACAAAATAACAGCCGCAGGATGCATCCTGCCAGTCTCCCACAATTTCGACCTACCCAAGGAGGTCGGACTGCGCCACAGGGCCGCCGTGGGACTCTCCGAGAAGACCGATGCGTTGGTCATCATCATATCAGAAGAGACGGGAAGAATATCCTATGCGCAGGACGGCGCCCTGAAAATCAACATAACTTCAGAAGAGTTGGAAGCGCTTCTGACCAATAAGCTGGAAGAGAATTATGATAACCGCCAATAACATCACAAAGAAATTCGGGCAATTCACCGCACTACGCGACGTAAGCCTCTCCATCGAAAGAGGTGAATATGTCTCCATCATCGGAGCAAGCGGAGCGGGCAAAACCACGCTCCTACAAATACTTGGCACATTGGACAAGCCTGACATGGGCGTTGTATCCATCAATGGGACGAACGTTTTCGAGCTATCGGACGACGAATTGGCGACCTTCCGCAACCAACACATCGGGTTCGTCTTCCAATTCCACCAACTCCTGCCGGAATTCACAGCCTTAGAGAACATCATGATCCCCGCCCTGATAGCGAAGAGAGAGAAATCCGAAGTCGAGCGAGAAGCGAAGGAGCTACTATCCTTTATGAATCTGAGCGAACGAGCCGACCACAAGCCCAGTGAACTCTCGGGAGGCGAGAAGCAAAGAGTCGCCGTGGCGCGCGCTCTCATCAACAAACCAGACGTACTACTGGCAGACGAACCAACCGGCAGCCTCGACTCTAAAAACAAAGAGGACATCCACCGGCTCTTCTGCCAACTCCAACAGGAGATGGGGCAAACGCTCGTCGTGGTCACACACGACATGGAGATGGCCTCCGGATCGGGACGGATCATCAACATGCAGGACGGAAGAATCATTGCGAATTAAGAAACGATAGTTAGACGAAGTCAATTTTGAATTAAGGATTATGAATTAAGTTTGTGGGGTTGGCAGACTCAACAAAAAATAATACCTTCGCGTGATATTAGATCATCAAAGACGAGAATATAAAAATATACAATAACAAATAATAACAAAATGGGAAGAGCTTTTGAATACCGTAAAGCAAGAATTTTTGCGAGAAATGCTCGTCTTTCTAAGACATTCACTCGCATCTCCAAGGAAATAACCATCAGTGTCAAAGCCAGTGGTCCGGATCCAGCGGTCAACTCCCGTCTACGTATGCTCCTGCAAAAGGCGAAGGCGGAGTGCATGCCTAAGGATAGTGTAGACCGCGCCATCAAGAAGGCGACAGACAAAGACGCGGCTGACTTCAAGGAAATCATCTACGAAGGATACGGACCTGGCGGAGTAGCCGTCTTGGCTGTAGCCGCGACTGACAACAACACACGTACCGTTTCGAACGTGCGTTCATACTTCAACAAACACGGAGGTAGCCTCGGTACTTCAGGAAGCCTTGCATTCCTTTTCGAGCACAAATGCGTGTTCAAGGTGGCAGAGAAAGAGGGAGCGGACCTCGAAGAGCTGGAACTTGAATTGATCGACTTCGGTGTAGAGGAGGTTTTCAAAGACGAAGAGACAGGTGAGCTCATCATCGAAGGCGCATTCGAGAACAACTCCAAGATCCAAGCCTATTTGGAAGAGAACGGATTCGAAATCAAGGACGTGGAATTCATCTACGCACCAAACGACACGAAGGAAATCACTCCTGAGCAACGAGAGACCCTCAACAAGTTGCTCGACAAATTAGACGAGGACGACGACATCTCCAACGTATTCACCAATGTGAAGGAAGACGACGAGGAATAAGATTCTACAAATAACGGGTTGGGATATCACTTCAGTGGTGTCCCAACATTATTTAATGGATTGCCCATCCATAAAAAAAATAAACGATTTCGAAAAAAATAGAGAATAAAAAATTGTAATTCCATTTTTTTATTATATTTGCATTGTAAAAATCTACGGAGGTAGGTTTTCGTGCTATATGATCGAATTTTTATTGTTTAACTTTTAAATAATTTTATCAAAATGAAAAAACTTTTTAATTTGGCAGTGATTTTCGCAGCTTTGACAGCTGCTTTCACTTTCGCTTCTTGTAGCGATGAGGACGATGCAGAGGATAACGCAAACGAGCAAGCTTTGCCTTCAATCAACGTTCAAAAAGGCAAGCAATACTCATTCTCTAACAAGGAAATTGGTAAGAGTGGTTATTTCAAAGTAGTTGACGCAACAGGAACTGCAGGTTCTAAGGTTGTTAAGATCGAGATCACTACTAAGAAAGACGATGCAAAGGGTGAGACTTACGAGTTGGGTGATGACAGCGAGCACACATCTTACTTGATGTGGACTGGATCTGAGTTCAAGAACGTAAAGCAAAGCGAGGCTGTAGAAAACGCTGGTAAGGTTGTATTCTGCTTGTCTTCTGAGTCTTCTCTTTACACTATCACTTCTGCAACTGTTAACAAGGGCGTTAAAGCAGCAGGTGCTACAGAGACTTTGTTCGGTGAGAAATAATAATCACAGCTGAATTAAGCGAATCAAAAAGCGGGCTTCGGTCCGCTTTTTTTATGCAATGCAACACCTATGACATTTACGATTTACTATTTTGCGGGCATAGCGCGATCGCATACTGGCTCGTCCGAATGAAATTTACCATTTAGCTATTTACAATTTACTGTTTCAGCAGGTGCGGAAAGTGAGCACCCCGTCCAAACATTACAAATAAAATTTCTGCGACTACTATCCTTACTACCACAAGCACAGAATTCCCAAATCCCCCCAATTTTAATTTTCACCTCTCAATTTTTGGGTTATAGTTTCCCATCCGACAACCGTCTAAATGAAACTTCCGCACGCCCAAATTGCTTTTTTTAGAATTATTTCATTAATTTTGCAAACTAAAATATAACTTAGAGATAGAATGTACGAATATATCAAAGGCAGAATCGAGGAACTGAGTCCCGCCATGGCCATCATAGAGGCCAACCAGGTCGGGTACGCGGTGAACATCTCGCTGAACACCTATGCTGCACTGGAAGGCAAGGCAGAGGTCAAGCTCTACATCCACGAGGCCATCCGCGAAGACGCCTTCACGCTCTACGGTTTCGCCGAAAAGGCGGAGCGTGACCTCTTTCTCCTGCTCATATCCGTATCAGGCGTTGGCGCCAACACCGCCAGGATGATCCTATCCTCCTTCTCGGTACCCGAATTGGAGGCCATCATCAGCGGAGAGAACGTCAACCAACTCAAAGCGGTCAAAGGCATCGGGCTGAAAACCGCACAGAGAATCATTGTTGACCTTAAAGACAAAGTAGGGAAAGAGACATCTCCGTTGGGTGCACAGATACAAACCAACAACAACAGAGAGGAAGCGCTCACCGCTTTGGTTCTGCTTGGATTCAACAGAAGTGCATCCGCAAAGGTAGTCGACAAAATCATCGCAGGCGACCCATCAATTTCACTAGAAAAAATCATAAAGGACGCACTAAAACAACTTTGATTTCGTTTCCTATACAGAAAAGAAAGACATTGAAGAAATTTAATAGACATAATATATTCATAGCCGGGTCACTTTGCGGAATCCTCGCCTTTTCGGCATTCGCGCAGAGGGAAGATAACTTATCCATTCCAAGACTATCCGACAGAAAGCCTACACTCGCCAGCGAGCAGGAGGACACGACAGGTCTGCGCTATCCGCTCAAGAAGCAGGAGATGGTCACCTACGACGACCTCACCCAGAAATCATCCATGGACCTCGTCACCCCAAGCAACATCAACACGGACGTGGAATACGATCCGGAAAGTGGTTTCTACATCTACCGCACCAAAGTGGGAGAGATGGAGGTGGCGACACCATTTGTGCTCAGCGAAGACGAGTACAGAGACCACGCCCTGAAAGAGTCCATGAACAAATATTGGGCGGAAAAGGCAAAAACCAATACGGAGGGAGGAAACAAGTTCACGCCAGGCGACATTCAGATAGGGTTAGGAAAGACTGGAGAGAAGATATTCGGACCTGGCGGTGTGCAACTTAAAACGCAAGGGTCCATCGACCTTCCTTTCGGTTTCTCCATCACCAAAAGAAAGAACCCAGCCATATCCGAGAGAAACAGGAAAAACGTCTCTTTCGACTTTGACTGTAAGATACAATTATCCGCCACTGGTAATGTGGGAGACAAGATCAACTTCAACCTCAACTACAACACGGAAGCCACCTTCAGTGCGGATCAAAGGCTCATCAACCTAGGATACAAAGGAGATGAAGACGATATCCTCCAATTGGTGGAAGCAGGAAACGTGAAATTACCGCTCTCCTCCTCCCTCATCACGGGAAGTACAGATCTCTTCGGATTCAGGACAGACCTGCAATTCGGCAAACTAAAGGTATCGGCCATCATATCCCAACAGGAATCGGAGCGGAAGAGCATCTCCACACAAGGGGCTCAGACGACAGACTTCGAGATAAAAGCCTCCCAATACGAAGAAAACAGGCACTTCTTCCTCTCCACCTACTTCTACGACCACTATGATGAGTGGGCGAAAAATGCGCCCAACCCACAGTCGGGAATCGTGATCAACAAGGTGGAAATATGGACAACGAACTCCACCAGTTCCTCGTCCAACAACACAACCATGCGTAACATCGTCGCAGTACGTGACCTCGCCGAAACATACGACGGCGACGGAAAATCAGAGGCATGGCCAAGCAATGCCAACGGCAACACATACAGCACCATCAACGCCAACAAGGCGATACGTGACATTCAGACCGCCTCCAACGAGATGTCCAACCTCGTGATCGACGGGCAAGAATACCAATCAGCGAAAGAATACGAAATCCTCAACAATGCGAAGCTATTGCGCGAGTCAGAGTATACCATCAACTCAGAATTAGGATACATATCCTTGAAGAGCAGCGTGTCATCCGACAATATCATCGCCGTCGCATATGAGTACACGCAAGGCGGAAAGACGTACAAAGTAGGAGAGCTGACGACCAGCACGACCGACACGTCCAGCACGTCCACCAAGAACCTTGTGGTGAAATTGATAAAGGGTTCCATACCTGCGCCTCAGAACAAAAGGCTATGGAACTTGGCCATGAAGAACATCTATTCTTTGGGCGCCTACAACATACAAGAAGAGAACTTCAAGGTTGAGGTCAAATACTATTTCCAAAGTGATTCAACCACACAATACTTGAATTACATCCCGCCACTAGGCAACAAGAACCTGTTGCGTGTCCTCAACATGGATCGGCTCAACAAGAGGTTGAACGCAATGCCAGACGGTTACTTCGACTTCATCAGAGGATATACGGTCGATCCGACCACCGGAAGAATCATATTCCTCTCCACACGTCCGTTTGACAAAGGGATCAAGGACGGATACAACAACATCGCAGGTGTAGACAAGTTCACCTACCCTGAGCTATACGATTCCACCCTCACTGTGGCAAAGGAGTACACGGAGAAGGACAAATACCTCATCGCAGGAAAATATAGTTCGTCATCGGGCTCGGAAATCAGGCTCGGCGCCACCAACGTGGCGAGAGGATCGGTTAGGGTCACTGCCGGCGGACGTACATTGGTGGAGGGAACAGGATACACCGTAGACTACAATTTGGGAATCGTGAAGATTCTAGACGAGATCGCACTCTCGTCCAACTCCCCGATCAATGTATCCCTGGAAAGCGAATCCTTCTTCAACACGCAGAGAAAGTCGCTCATAGGAACCAACATGGAATACGAATTCTCCGACAAGTTCACCTTGGGAGGAACCCTACTCCACCTGTCAGAGAAACCGTTGACACAAAAAATCAGCATGGGTAACGAACCGATCTCCAACACTATCTGGGGATTAAACGGAACCTTCAAATCCGATTGGCAATGGCTGACCTCAGCCATCGACAAACTACCGTTAATCGATGCGAAGGCACCATCTTCGGTAGCACTGTCAGGGGAATTCGCACAACTCATACCAGGCCACAACAAGGCTGTGGATCAAGAAGATGCGGGAACATCCTACATAGACGACTTTGAGGGAACGGAGTCATCCATCAACATCAAGAACCCGACCTCATGGGTGCTCTCCAGTACGCCACGAATTACAGGTGGTCCTCTCATGAAAAAACACTTCATCCGAGAGAACGACAGCTATTGGAGTCAACAATTAAGTGCGACAGACTTCACCAACGTAGGATACGGACTCAACAGGGCACACTTGGCATGGTATTACATCGATCAGTTGTTCACCAGCACAAGTTCGAGCACGCCAGACCACATCAGGAAAGACAAAGAGCAACAGTCCAACCACTATGTGCGTCAGGTGGACGAGCGGGAGATCTATCAAGACAAGGATCCAATCAGTGGAGAATCCACGATAATGCAGACCCTTCATCTGCACTACTACCCTAAAGAGAGAGGTCAATACAACCTCGACGTGTCAGGAATGGGCGCAGACGGATACTTGACGAACCCAGAGGACAGATGGGCAGGTATCATGCGCAAACTGGACAACACCAACTTCGAGACCTCGAACGTGGAGTACCTCGAGTTCTGGTTGATGGATCCATTCGTCTATTCGGACATGAACACCACTTCAGGACAATTGGTGTTCAACTTGGGTAATGTTTCAGAAGATATCCTAAAAGATGGAAGAAAAGCGTTCGAGAATGGCTTGCCAACCGCCAACAACAATGCGGCAGTAGACTCCACCATATGGGGCCGGGTTCCTAAACTGACAGCGTTGACGAGCTCATTCGACAATGCGAACCTAGACCAGCAAGACCTTGGTTTGGACGGACTCGCCAACAGCGACGAGTTCCGCTTCTCCGAATCCTACGCAAAATACTACAGAGAAGTAAATTCCAAGGTTAACGCAACGACCAAACAGAGGTGGGACGCATCCACGTTCTCCCCTCTCAACGACCCAGCGGGAGACAACTACCACTACTACAGAGGTTCGGATTACGATGATCGGGAGGCCAGCATCTTCGACCGATATAAGTATTACAACGGAACAGACGGTAACTCGACCGCCAGCAACGATAAATTCACCTCATCCGCCACAACATCACCAGATGCGGAAGACTTGAACGGAGACAACACGCTCAACGAATCGGAGCAATACTTCGAGTACATCGTAAACATTGACAAAGCCATCTTCCAAAACGAGGCTGAGTGGGAGGAGAACTACATCACCAACATGGTGCAATCCACCATAGAGCTTAAGAACGGAAAGAAAGAAGACATCAGATGGTATCAATTCAGAATACCAATCAAGACCCCTAAGAAACGTGCCGAGGGAGGCATTTCCGACTTTAGGTCCATCCGTTACATCCGTATGTACATGACAGGATTCGAAGAGGAGGAACACTTGCGATTCAGCGAATTCCAACTCGTCCGCACCGATTGGCGCATCTACGAGAAGAACGACAGATTGGTGGACAATAGCATATATGCGAAACTGCGCGGGACAGGAAAGATCGACATCTCCTCCGTATGCTACGAGAAAGACCAAAGGAAGAAGCCGGTAGGCTATAAGTTGCCTCCAGGCATTAAGCAGACCATCGACCCTAGCCAAAGCCAGATTAGGGAGGAGAACGAGCAGGCAATGGTGCTACGCATAGACAGCCTCGAGCCAAACGATGTGCGCGCCGTCTATAAGACCGCCAACCTCGACACCCGTCAATACAAACGATTCAAGATGTTTGTACATGCGGAAGAATTCATCGATGGAGAGGACATACCAGACAACAGGATCTACGCATTCGTACGTTTCGGATCAGACTTCACGGAGAATTATTACGAATACAAGATTCCTTTGAAGATGACGCACGCAGGAGCCATCGACGCCAACGACATCTGGCCAAGGGAGAACAACTTCGACTTCTCTTTCGAGCAGCTGACCAACCTCAAGTTGGAGAGAGATAGGAAGAAGGTATCCGGACAAGCGAGGTACAACGAAGTGTACACCAAGATGGACGGACACAACACCATGGCGGTGATCGGTTCACCATCCTTCGGCGATATCTCTTCCATGATGATCGGTATCATCAATGAAGACAACGTAACCCACAATGCGGAGATCTGGGTCAATGAGATGCGCATGTCCGGCTATGACGAAGAGGGAGGTTGGGCAGCTGTGGCCAACTTAGGCATCGTATTCTCAGACTTGGGTTCATTCTCTTTGGGTGGGCAAATCGAGACGGTAGGATTCGGCAACATAGAAGACAACGTGATGGAAAGGAACCAGGACGACTTCTACGAGTACAATTTGGCGGCCGCAATCCAATTGGGCAAGCTGTTCCCAGAGAAGGCGAAGGTCAACATGCCATTCTCCTACACACGCACCCATCAGCGCACATCTCCGAAGTACGACCCACTGAATACGGACGTCGAGTTGAAAAAGACGCTTGACAACTACGATTCAGATGCGATCAGAGACTCCATCAAGGAGATGTCCCAAACGAACAAGATATACAAGAGCTATGCGCTCAACAACGTACGTGTAGGTATAACAAGCAAGAAACCTATGCCGTACGATCCCGCCAACTTCTCATTCAGTTTGGGATACAACAAATCGGAAGAGGTGAACCCAGAGATCGAGTATGAGAACATCCAGAACTACAAGGGTGTATTCAACTACGTCTACTCGATCAATCCAAAGCCAGTGGAGCCGTTCAAGAAGGCAAAGATCTTCAAATCCCAATACCTCAAGCTCTTCAGGGATTTCAACTTCTACTATGTTCCAAAGAACATCTCCTTCGGAACATCCATGACCCGCTACTACGAAGAGGCACAACTAAGGAACTACACCCAACCAGTCGTGAAGGACACCACCTTCCAGTACATGACGTACGACAAGAATTGGCAATGGGATAGGACCTCAGACATCAAGTGGGATTTGACAAGGAACCTCAAGTTGAACTTCTCCACAGCGACCAACTCCGAGATCACCGAGATCATCCGAACCGACGAAGAGGATGGAGATAGGCTTATCAACATCCCTATCAACAAACAATACCTAGACGACATCGGTTACTATGACTGGTACGACAAGTGGAGAGACACCGTATGGAATAGTATCAAGCATTTCGGAGAACCTGTATCCTACGAGCAGAAGTTCACCATCTCATACAATGTGCCGATCAACAAATTGCCGCACTTGGATTGGATCACCTCCAATGCGTCATACTCCGCATTCTATCAATGGGACAAGGGTACCGTCCTCATCCTAGGAGAGGCGCCTGTCACGGGTAACATCATCGAGAACCAAAGGAACTGGAATGGAGACATCAGATTCAATTTCGAGACGCTCTACAACAAGTTCCCGCACTTGAAGGAGATCAACAAGAGGCTAAACAAGACCACATCGTCCAACACCAAGAAGAAAGACGATAAGGGGGAGAAAAAGGATGAGAAACCGAAAACCTATGAGCGGAAGAACATGAGGCTGAAGGCGGATAGCAGAACACGTATTAGCCATAGATTAGGCTCCATGTCCCTGAAAGTCTCCGTAAAAGACACAGCAGGCAAAGAGATACCGGTGAAGTTCTCTTCCATAGACGCGAACACCATTAACATCACAAGCAAGGTGGACGTGAACAATGCGACGGTATCTATCACGGCCGATAACCGAGGAGACAAGGGCATCTACAAAGCGCTGGATTATTCCGCCAGGTTCCTCATGATGATCAGGAACGTAAGTTTCAACTATCGTCACGGAGATGTGCTCGAAGTGGGTGGATACAAGCCAACGAGTGGATTCCTCGGACAAGACTACGACAACCCTGGATACGACTTCACGTTCGGATTCTACAACACGGACAAGTTCATCCATAGGGCATACGAGGATGATTCATTGTTGCTCACCAATGAGAGCATCACGACTCCTATTGTCCGGTCCATCTCACAGAACCTCACCGCAAAGGCCCAACTTGAGCCGTTGCCAAATCTGAAGATCGATCTGAACGCTTCATGGATGAAGAACAACCAGGAGGACATCTACTACATGTATGGATACTCGGACGACTGGAACATGAAAGAGTTCTCGGGCACATACTCCAGAACTTGCCTCTCCATCCGCACAGCATTCAGTTCCAACTCCGCCAACTCGGAAGTGTTCGATGAGTTCCTACGTCACAGGAAGACCATCCAGAGCAGGATCTACAAAGAGGTAGGCAACATAAACAGCAACGGGAAGACAAACTATGTGAACCCAAGCGGTGCGGACGTACTCATACCGGCCTTCTACGCCGCCTACATGAAGAAGGATGCGAATGATGTGGATTTGGACTATGTTCCTTCCGGAAGCTTCAAGAGCATGATAACCGCCCTCATACCGAACTGGAAGTTGACATGCAACGCACTGATGAGATTGGAATCCATCAAAAAAAATTTCAAGTCGTTCAACTTGACCCACTCTTACAAGAGCACCTATAGCCTAGGTCCATACAGCTCGCTTCTTGAGTGGACCAACAACATCTACGGAAGCGACCTATACGGTACCAGTGGCGAATTTGAGGATTTCAACAACGTCACCTCCCGTTACGATGTCAGCTCGGTCAGCATCAATGAGCAATTCGCTCCACTCTTTGGTGTGGACGCTAGTCTGAAGAATAGCTTAAGCTTGAAATGCGAGTTCAAGAGATCACGTAACGTTCAATTGGATATTCCAGGCAACCAGATCCTCGAATCATCCAGCAAAGAGTTCGTCATCGGCTCGGGTTATAGATTCGACGACATCGGTATGATCATCAATCTAGGCAAGCAACAGAAGAAGATTAAGAACGATCTGAATGTACGTGGAGACCTTTCGTTCAAGAACACGGACGCATACATCCGCATCATCGACGAGGCCTACTCACAGTTGAGCAGCGGTCTGCGTGCCTTGTCATTGAAACTCTCCGCAGACTATGTATTCAGCGAAAGACTGAACATCAAGCTCTACTACGACTGCAAGTCCAGCACACCGAAAGTGTCGGAGGGCTTCCCTATCATCACGTCGGACTTCGGTATCGCATTCAAGATCAATCTGACAAGATAATATACGCTTCGGCACAACAAAACAATAGGGCATCATGCGCAAGTCTCTTGTCATGATGCCCTAATAATTTTACAGTTAACCATACAAAAAAGGCCACCTCATCGGGTAGCCTTTCTTTTCTGTGCAGTCGAATAAGCTATTTTCTCTTCTTGTAACGTCCGACTAAGTAAATCACACCCGCTATAAAAATCCACAAGGGCCATAGATTCAAAATGGCCCACAGCACCATGATCAAGCCATGCCAACCATTGGCGATCGCCCTGCCGAAATCACCGAGCGTGAAGGAATCATCATCCGTATCAGGAGAGACGTAGCTTTTATCCTCAATACGGATTCCCAAGACGCTATAATTGACATTATGGTCGATTTGGTTCAATCTCCCTTGGGAACGGTCGGCCGCCATTTGGATTTCATCGATACGGTTTTGTATCTCCAACATATCAGATATCTTCGTCGCCCGGCTGAGCATCTGGCGATAATTATCCAGCATCGCCTCTTGCGTCTTTTTGCGGGAAGAGAGATCGGTGTACTCAGCGGTACGATCCTCCACGCAAACGTTTTTGTCGACAATTGTTCCCTGAGTGCCGGACAATCCCGCCACGAAAGAATCCAATGAGGCAGCAGGCACACGAATAGTCAAGCGGTAAGAGTTTTTGTAATTGGAGAAGGTCTCGTTTTCCACATAAGCATGGAAACGCACGATGAGGCTATCCACATACTCCCTACAGAGAGAAGTCTGCTTGGAATCGATGGTCACATCCACACGCTTCTCCATCTTTTTACCAGCGGGGAACGTTCCACTTGGACTATCCTCGGAATTAGTCTGAGGAAGGGATTTCGCATCAGGCTCACATTCATCTTGTGAAGTGCCCTCGATATACGCCTCCTCACAAGCCGCCACAGGCGATTCTTCTTTGCTTTGTGAGCATTGAAGGAAAGCGAGGGAAGCCGCAAAAAGTACAGAACAATAAAAAAGTTTCTTCATAGGCTATAAATTTAATCCTTATACCAACTAGCATACATCCGATAGTTATTGGAGATCTTATTAATCATCTCCTTAGTCTGTTCCGGTGATACATCCTTCAGTTTCTTGGCAGGCACACCCGCATAGAGACTACCAGGTTCGACCACCGTATTAGGCGTGATAAGCGCATTCGCCGCCACGATGGAATTCTCGCCAATCACCGCACCGTCCAGAATAGTGGAGCCCATCCCCACCAATACGTTGTCACAGATCTTCGCACCATGAATCGTAGCGTTGTGACCCACAGAGACATTGTCGCCGATTTCGATGGTGGATTTCTGATAGAGCGTATGGAGCACGCTGCCATCCTGGATATTCACATTCTTACCGATGCGGATGGAGTTGACATCCCCCCGCAAAACCGTATTGAACCAAATGCTACAACCCTCGCCGATCTCCACATCCCCAATCACGGTCGCATTCTCCGCCAAGAAAACATCCTCGGCGATCTTAGGGGTAAATCCCCTCACTGATTTAATCAAAGCCATAATATAATTTTTTACGATTAACAAAAAAGGAAGGCACAACCATGATCACAAAGTATCGTTCCTTCCCTATGGTGGGTTCTATAAATTCATTCCAATGAATTTATCATTCGTTTTGTGGAGACGAAAGGCATTGCGTTTGTTGTGGAGACGCAAGATTTTGCGTCTCTACGGGGACCGACATGAAAAGAATCACCTACAGAAAAATATAGGGAGACACATATCCCCCTATAATTCTTAACTGACTACGTCGAACTAACGTTTCCTAATTCTTCTTCGCCTTCCGTTTCACGAGTTCCTCCTCCAGGATCATGTCCAAGGTCTGCATATCAATCTTCTTGGCAATGATTTTTCTGTCCTTGTTCAGCAAATAAACGCCAGGCGTAGCAGAAGTATCATAGAACTCCCAGAAGTAAGACTCACGATAAGGGTCCCACACGTTGATCCAATCCTGCATATGGTTCTTATCTATGAACTTCATCCACTCGTCGCGGTCCGTCTGCGTGTAGCAAGCGAAGACCTCGAAGCCCTTATCCTTCCATTTCGTGTACACAGAGTCATGAAGCACAGGAGTGGTCTTCTTACAATGTCCGCAGGAAGGCTCGAAGAAATATACCAGCACGCACTCCGCATTGACGTCAGAGAGTTTCTTCACCCTATTGGTCGAATCGAGCATCGTGAGCATATAAGCCTTGTCGCCCACCAAGTTGTAACGTATTTTTTTAGCCTCCTTACGGAGAGACTCCACCCATGCGGAATCAGCCCATTTAGCTTGTCCGGAGAAGTAATACTTCTCAGCGAGACGCAACCAAAGCTTATCCATACCCATCATCTTGCTGGAGATACCATAGTTGATCATCTTGCTGGTCATCACCTGGAAGGTGAGCGTGTCGCACTTACTCTTCTCGATCAATTCTATAGCAGCCTCGGCCAACGTATCAGGATCCTGCAGCACGTGCTTGGAGATGAATCCATCCACCATGGAAGGGAAGAATGGAGTACGCAAGAAGCGAGGGTCGCACAAGTTGACGTTATCGAAATAGTGGTGTTTGAAATATTGGTAGCGAGTGAACGCACGGATAGAATCCGGCAACTCATCGAACGAAGGTGTCTCGACAGGAATGGTACCCTTGATGTATGCGCTGACAAAAGTACCCTTGTTGCGCTCGATCATATCGTTCTGGTATTTCATCACCTTGTCCGTCATCTTATCGAACGTGTCGTAGAATTGAGTCGAATCGATTTTCTTATCCTTGTATTTCTTTTGCAGGTCAATACGTTCCGTATTCATCTCGATGAGGAATTTCCTCAGGTTCTGGAACTCGGAACTTTCCACCGCACCTGAAACGGAAGCCTCGTCGATCTTGGTGGTATCCACAGAGACCTTGATATTCTGATCAGCGCCAACCAACAAATCGAAGTACTTCTCCGCATTAAAATAGATGATATAAATACCCTCATCCAACTTATTCTTGCCGGAAAAGACACCATTACCCTTTCCGTCCAATTGCAAAGTGTCACGAGAGTAGGTCTTACCATTCATGTGATATGCCAGATACGCTGGCCCATTTTTCATATTCTTCACATTAAGCTGGATCCTATAGCCAGTCCCAGCCATCACATTAACAGCAGCAAAGAGCGACAATGTCGCCAAAATCATACACAATCTTTTCATGACTCTAATCCAAATTTTTTTTGCTAAATTAATGAATTTATTTTTCAACGACCAATAGCGGAAGTCATTTTACCCAACCATTTTAACGTTTTTTTATCAGAGATAAACGGAGACAGATGATCCCACACCCGTTTATGATAGACATTCACCCACTCCAACTCCTCGTCTGAGAGCATATCGACCTCGATCAGGCTATGATCGTAAGGGAACAACGTCAATGTTTCGAACTGGAGGAAGAGCCCAAATTCGCTTCTCTCCCCTTTCCTCACTGAGACCAGATTCTCGATGCGGATACCATGTTTCCCCTCCCGATAGACTCCCGGCTCATCGGAGAGCACCATGCCAGGAAGCATAGAGACACCATTTTGCATCTTCCGGATATTTTGCGGTCCCTCATGCACACAAAGGAAATGTCCGACGCCATGGCCCGTTCCATGTCCATAATCCGCACCGGCCCGCCATAAAGGCATCTTCGCCAGCACATCCAGCTGAGCCCCCTGCGTGCCCTCCGGGAAACGAGCCATCGCCACCGCTATATGACCCTTCAGGACCAACGTGTAGTCGCGACATTGCTCCTCCGTAGGCGTTCCGAAGCAGACCGTGCGCGTGATGTCCGTCGTGCCATGCAGATAATTACCGCCCGAATCGACCAACAGCAAGCTATCCTTGCCAATCACCGCATTCGACTCCGCCGTGGCGCTATAATGGACCACCGCTCCATGCGCCGCATAGCCTGCGATTGTAGAAAAACTCTCGCACACGAAGTCAGGCTGTTCCTTTCTGTGTTTCAACAATATATCAGCCACATCCAACTCGGTCAGACGTTCGCCCGCCTCCATGCGATCATACAACTCGGAAAAAGCATTGGCGAGCGCCACCCCATCCTTCCGCATCGCAAGGCGAAAGCCCGAGAGCTCCGTCTCGTTCTTGCAAGCCTTCAGCAAAGCGACGGGAGAAGGCTCAACCACCTTACGGCAGGTGATGCGATGAGACAACGCGTAGTTTGTTTTATCTAAATCGACAGAGAGGGAAAAGTCTTCCGGTAACGACTCCAAGTAAGCCGAAATAGTATCATATGGCCTAAACTCGATGCCTTGCCGCGCCAACTCAGCTCGTAGGGAGGCAGAGACGCAACCCTCCTCCGCAAACAGAAGAGAGCCACTCCTACCCACCACCGCATAGGCGACCGCCACAGGGTTACAGGGAGTGTCGGAGGCACGTATGTTCAATGTCCACGCCACCTCGTCCAAAGCGCATAACAACAGGGCATCCGCACTCGTCTTAGCGAAGATCCGCTCACGTTTCTCCTGATGAGACAAGCCCGTGACCGCAATAGGCAAACCATAAAGCGACGTGCGTTTCCTTGGAACACCTTCGTCCCAAAGCGAAGGCACATCAGCGACCAGTCGGACACCATAGACCTCCAGGGTCGTACGGAACGATTCCACGTTTCGGGCAGAGAAGCACCAGCCATCGATGCCCACCGTACCCTCTTTAGGTAACTTACCTGTAATCCAGTTCATGTAAGAGGGTGTGTCGGGAAGGCCATCCTTGAAAAGTGTGATGTCAGAGCCCCTCAGCTGGTCTGCCGCCTGCAAGTAATAGCGCGAATCCGTCCAAAGCCCCGCCTCGTCCGGCAAGACCACCAGCGTACCCGCGGAACCCGTGAATCCGGAGATATACTGCCTCAACTTCCACTCCTCTGGCGGATATTCACTCAGATGAGGGTCTTCGGAAGGGACGATGTAAGCGTCCAAACCCAATTCCGCCATGCGGTTCCTGACAACATCCAATTTATGATTCATGGCGACAATTATTTGGAGACGAAACGAGCCATTTTCTCAGGCAATTCCGCCTCGAAGGTCATCAGTTTGGTAGTGATAGGATGACGGAAAGTGATGGATGCGGCATGCAAGCCGATACGACCGATCGGGGAGGTAGATCCCCCGTATTTCTTATCACCAATGATAGGGTGACCGATGCTCTGCATGTGTACACGGATTTGGTTCTTACGTCCAGTCAGCAGATGTATCTTCAGGAAAGTGTAGCCATTCAAGCGCTTCACCACCTCATAGCGGGTAGTGGACTCCATGCCACCGTTATCGAAGTCCGCTGAATAGACCTTCTTGGACTTCGGATCCTCGTTCAGCCACGAATGGACCTCCCCCTCATCCTTCTCGACGACGCCCTCCACGATCGCATAATAGATTTTGCTCTTAACATCCCTTTGCCAATTACGTTGCATCAGCATCTGGACATCCTTCTGCTTGGCGAAGATCAGCACACCGGACGTCTCACGATCCAGGCGGTGCACCACATACAAGCGGTTACTCCTATTCTGTTTCTTCAGATGGTTCAGCACCACACGGAAGGCGGTATACTCCTCCTGCCTCTCCGTGGCGACAGACAACACGCCCTCCGACTTGTTCACCACGACGAGATAATCATCCTCGAACAAAACGGAGACCCTGCTACTCTTCAATCCAGTGGCTGCCTTGGCAAAATCGACAGCGACCACATCACCCGGACGGAGCGCATAGTCATACTGCGTCTTCACCTGATTATTCACGAAGACCTGCCCGCGCGACAAAACACGCTTCAGTGCGGTTTTACTCATGCTACCGATCTTTTTCGCGACAAAATCGGAAAGAATAGCCTCCTCCTTCACATGGAAAGTGACAATCTTGTTTTTCTCCTCCCCGCGAGAGGATTTTCCATTTGCTATCATATTAGATGAAATTTTACCACAAAAGTAAAGAAAAACACCTTAGCAACGTAAAAAAAGATAATTGAATCAATTACGGGATAAGGAAAATGAAAAAAAGACGATTCACTGAGCGCTCCTTTCAGGAAAAAAGCCTATATTTAACAAATTTTTCTAACGTAGTATTGTTTGACGAAACAGATTGATGTGGCATGAGTTATCTGAGATTTGATAAAACGCTATTAACCAACTTGGAGCAGTCCCAACAAAGGGAGATGCTACGCACCAACAAATCAGGCGCCTACCATTGTACAACCATCATAGATTGCAACACGAGGAAATACCACGGATTATTGGTAACACCCGTCAGGAACCTGGACAATGACAATCATGTGCTATTGTCCTCGTTGGACGAGACCGTGATACAGCACGGAGCGGAGTTCAATCTCGGCATCCACAAATACAACGGAGACTACTACGCACCCCATGGGCACAAGTACCAGCGGGAATTCAAGTTCGACATCGTACCTTCCGAGGTGTACCGCGTAGGCGGCGTCATCCTCTCCAAGGAGAAGGTCTTCGTCTCGTTCGAGAATAGAATATTGATCAAATACACCCTGCTCGACGCACACTCCGAGACCATCCTCAGGTTCAAACCCTTCCTGGCGTTCAGGAACGTGAACGAGCTCTGCATGGAGAACGACAAAATCAATACCGCCTACGAGGAGGAGGAGAACGGCATATCCATGTGTCTCTACCAAGGTTACCCTAGGCTCTTCATGCAGTTCAACAAACCAGTCCAGTTCGTTTCTCAACCTAACTGGAACAAAGGAATCGAATATTTCAAGGAGATGGAAAGGGGCTACTACTACAAAGAGGACCTCTTCGTACCCGGATACTTCGAACTGCCCATCAAGAAAGGGGAGTCCGTCATCTTCTCCGCAGGTGTCAGCCAAGCGGACTGCCCGAAGTTGGCGGAAATATGCTTCGATGAAATCACCAGGAGAACCACCCGAACGAGCTTCTTCAACTGTCTGAAGAACTCCGCCCAACAGCTCTTTTGCAGGAAAAACCCTGAAGAACTGTACCTGTTGGCAGGCTATCCTTGGTTCAAATGCAGGGCGAGGGACATGTTCATCTCCCTACCGGGCGTCTCATTGGCATTCGACGACACTTCCGGATTCCAAAAGATCATGAACACCATGATACCCGCCATCCGCAACTTCATGAACGCCAAGCCAATCGAAAGGGACGTGGAAGGATTGGAGCAACCGGACGTGCTGCTTTGGCTCGCCTGGGCGTTGCAGGAATACGGCAAGGCAACCTCCAAGGAGGAGCTTTGGAACCTATACGGAGACATCCTGAAGGAGATCGTGGAGTTCATTCTGCGACAGAGACACCCGAACCTGTTCGTGCACGACAACGCCCTGCTCTTCTCCAACGGATGGGAGACCCCCGTCACCTGGATGGACGCCACCTTCAACGGGAAGCCCGTCACACCAAGAAGCGGTTACATCGTGGAGATCAACGCATTGTGGTACAATATGCTGCGTTTCATCGCAGACCTCACCATGGACTTCGGAGAGGAAGAATTCTCACAGACCCTCACGAACTACGCCAACAGGGTGCAGGAGAGTTTCTCCGCCACCTTCTGGAATGGTTACTACCTATACGACTTCGTCAGCGGGGACTACAAAGAACCGTCGGTTCGCCCGAACATGATCTTCGCCGCCTCGCTGAAGTATTCACCGCTGGAGAACAAGCAGAAGAAGGCGATCGTGGACATCGCCACGAAAGAGTTGTTCACCCCTAAGGGCCTACGTTCGTTGAGTCCTAAGAGCCCGAACTATAGAGGCTCATGCGAAGGGAACGAGGACACCCGCACCTTCTCCAAGCACCAAGGCGCGGCTTGGCCATGGCTCCTCGGCGCATACGTGGAGGCCTACCTCAGCGTATACAAGAATAGCGGCATGTTCTTCGCAGAGAGGGCGCTCATCGGCATAGAAGAAGAGATGTTCGTCGGTTGCATCGGCACACTCTGCGAGATGTACGACGGGAATCCGCCTTACAAAGGAAGGGGCGGCCTCTCATTCGCAATGAACGTGGCAGAAATATTACGCACTATTAAGAACCTAAAAAACCATAAGAACGATTAGGAAAATAGACTATGAGAGCATTAATGTTTGGTTGGGAGTTTCCTCCGCACATCCTCGGAGGTTTAGGGACAGCAAGTTACGGCCTTACCCGTGGCATGTCCGCACAAAAGGACATGCAAATCACCTTCGTCCTTCCAAAGCCTTGGGGAGACGAGGATCAGAGCTTCCTTAAAATCGTCGCCGCCAACAAAGTACCCGTGGTATGGAGAGACCCCGACTGGGATTACCTGAACCGGGAGCTGGACGGCAAGATGACACCCGACGAGTATTATCGCCTGCGCAATTGCATTCAAGAAGACAATAACCATATCGGGACGAACGGAATCGGCTCCATCGAGTTCTCGGGACGTTATCCGGAGAACCTCCAGGAGGAGATCCGCAACTATGACGCGGTCGCAGGTGTCGTGAGCCGCGCGGAACAATTCGACATCATACACTCCCACGACTGGCTGACATACCCCGCCGGCGTACACGCGAAGTACGTCTCCGGCAAACCGCTCGTCATCCATGTCCACGCCACCGACTTCGACCGGAGCCGCGGCAACGTGAACCCTACCGTCTACAGCATCGAGAAGGCGGGCATGGACCATGCGGACCATATCATCACCGTGAGCAACAAGACAAGGGACACGGTCATCGACCAATACCATATCGACCCCGCCAAAGTGACCACCGTGCACAACGCAGTGGAACCACTTAGCCCGGAGATACAAGCCATCCAACCTCACCATAATACGAAAGACAAGGTGGTCACCTTCCTGGGACGCATCACCATGCAGAAGGGTCCGGAATACTTCGTCGAGGCGGCGCACAAAGTACTGCAGAAGACAAAGAACGTGCGCTTCGTCATGGCTGGTAGCGGAGACATGATGGAGAAGATGATCAGCATGGTGGCCTACAAGAACATAGGCGACCGATTCCACTTCACCGGGTTCCTCAAAGGAACGGAAGTGTATGAGATATTGAAGTCCAGCGACGTCTATATCATGCCATCCGTCTCCGAGCCATTCGGCATCTCACCGTTGGAGGCCATGCAGGTGGGAGTGCCCACGATCGTCTCCAAACAATCGGGCTGCGCCGAGATCCTCGGCAATGCCATCAAAGTGGATTATTGGGACATCGACGCGATGGCAAACGCTATCTACTCCATCATCACCTACCCCGCCCTTTACGATTACCTGAAGACAGAGGGCAAAAAAGAGGTGGACGGTATCGTATGGGAGAATGCGGCATGGAAAGTGCGTGACATCTACGACCGAGTATTAGGATTGAAATAACAAAAAACAAACATAGGAAAGATGAGGACAATTTGCTTTTACTTTCAGATACACCAGCCATTCAGACTGAAGAGATACAGGTTCTTCGACATCGGCATGGATCATTACTATTACGACGACTACGCCAACGAGGATATCATACGTCGCATCGCTGAACGCTGCTACTTGCCTGCCAACCAGACCATCCTACAGATGATCAAAGAGACGAAAGGGAAGTTCAAAGTGGCCTTCTCCATCTCCGGCATCGCCCTGGAGCAGCTGGAGCTCTACGCCCCGGAGGTGATAGACTCCTTCAAAGAGTTGGCGCAAACAGGCTGCGTGGAGTTCCTCGCGGAGACATTCGCCCACTCCCTGGCATGCCTGGAAGAGGACAGCGACGAGTTCGAGTTGCAAGTGAAGATGCACGCCAAGAAGATACAAAGTCTCTTCGGATACAAACCGACCTCTTTCCGCAACACGGAGCTGATCTACTCGGACGACATCGGCAGACGGGTTTCCGCCATGGGCTTCAAGGGCATGATCACAGAAGGAGCCAAACATGTGCTCGGCTGGAAAAGCCCGAACTACGTCTATAGCTGCGCCAGCGACCCGAGGCTGAAACTCCTGCTCAAGAACTACAAACTGAGCGACGACATCACCTTCCGCTTCTCGGACTGGAGCTGGGATCAGTTCCCGCTGACGGCGGACAAGCTAATCAACTGGATATCAGCTTGTCCGAAAGAAGAGGACGTCTTCAACCTCTTCATGAACTACGAGACATTCGGCGAGTTGCAAAGCAAGGAGACCGGCATCTTCGAATTCCTGAAAGCGATTCCTCGCATGGCGGAGAAAGCGGACATCAACTTCGAAACACCCGCCACCCTATTCAGCAAGAGGAAACCGATCGACCGCATCGACGTCCCTTACCCAATCTCTTGGGCGGACGAAGAGAGGGACACCTCCGCTTGGCTCGGAAACGAACTGCAACGTTCGGCCTTCAACATACTCTACAGCATACGTGACAAGGTACGCCTCTGCACGGACAGGAAGATTCTCCAAGACTGGTATTACCTCCAGACTTCGGACCACTTCTACTACATGAGCACCAAGCACTTCTCCGACGGAGCGGTACACAACCACTTCAGCCCGTACGAGACTCCGTTCGAGGCCTTCACCAACTACATGAACGTACTGAGCGACTTCATGATCCGCGTCAGGGAGAAGTTCCCGGAAGGCGTAGACGTGGAAGAGCTCAACTCCCTCATGAAGACCATCGACGCACAAGGAAAGATCATCGCCCAACTGGAGCAGGAGAAGAACGACACCTCCATCACCCCAAGCGAAGCCAAAGCCAAGAAAGGGAAGGTGGAATGCAAGGCGCAAAAGGTCACAAAAGAGAAGAAGAGCACCGCGAAAAAGGGAAAGAGCACCGCTTCTTCCCCGAAGTCCAAGAAGTCAATAGCTTAGACTTTAGGCGCAAGACTCTATGCTTTAGTTGTTGGGGAGGGATGGTTTCCTCCCCAATAAAAATCCTGCAATCCGCAAAAGATAATTTGCATTATTCGTTGCCGTTTATGAAATCATTTTATACCTTTGCGGCGGATTTCGGGGTGTAGCGCAGTTGGTAGCGCGTTACGTTCGGGACGTAGAGGTCGCCCGTTCGAGCCGGGTCACCCCGACCAAAAGCCTTTGCCACTCATCCAATGTGAATGACAAAGGCTTTTTTCACGTCACAACCACCGAATCGGACACTCTAAAGAGAATGACCCATGAGAAAGATCAGATGCCCAAAATGTGAGCAATTCATCAGGTTCGAGGACAGCCGCATAGAGCCGGGAGCCTCCATCATCATCCAATGCGACAACTGCGGGAAAAAATTCAGTTTACGATTCAAACCCAAAGAGGAGAAGAAGGAGGACTACACCTATGGTTGCATCATCGTCGTGGAGAACGTCTTCTGCCACAAGCAGATCATCCCGCTTCAGCTCGGGGAGAACATGTTCGGCCGTCGCTGCCCCGGCACGGTAATCTCCTCGCCCATCGACACCAACGACACCAGCATGGATAGGATGCACTGCATCGTCCACGTGGACATGGACAAGGAGGGGAACATCATCCACAAGGTGGAAGACTACGACAGCCTCGTCGGCACCTTCGTGATGAACGAGATACTGCAGAAAAAAGAGAAACGTGTCATCACCGACGGGGAGATCATCACCTTGGGGGCAACCACCCTCATCCTGAAGACGGGGGCTCCGGACTAATCCTCAAAAAGGAAGAAATCCACCGCTCCACCCCACTCGCCATCACCCTTTGAGGTCCATTATTGAAAAAAACCAAGCACATATACCCCAATAATCAAGGATAAATTACGGATTTTATGTATTTTTGTCCGATAACTATATGGGAATGCACAATTTCCCCCGAAATAGTGCGTTAGGAAATTATGGGTAGCCCCCATCACATTTGTAGAACTACGATTCGAAAAAATGAGGAAACAGTAATGTTAAGGACAAGACACACCTACATATTGTTCGGGCTAATGGCAATCCTGTCATTGGCTGGCTGTGACATGAAAAAGAACACATGGTTCAACCGGAAACACCAGGCGTTGAACACGAAATACAATGTCTACTATAATGCGAACGAGTCTTTCAAGAAGGGCTACAAAAGAATTGAAGAGGCATATGCTCCCGACTATTCCCAAGTGATACCCGTCTTCGCCGTAAGCGACCCCTCCACCAAGGGAAGCGGGACAGGAGACATGAACAAGGCGGTGGAGAAATGTGAGCAGGCCATTCAGAAACGTTCCATGATGAAGAAGCCGAAGAAGGATTACGACAAGATGCGTGACCCTAAATACGTCGCCTTCTACAACCAGGAGGAGTTCAACTCCTACATGGACGACGTATACATGCTGATGGGCAAATCCAAATTCCACGCCAACGACTATCTGGCGGCCTCAGCCACCTTCACCTACGTCACCAAACACTACACCCACGACGCGAGACTGGTCACACAAGCAAACATCTGGAAGGCTCGCGCCATGAAAGAGATGGATTGGATCTACGAGGCGGACGAAATACTCAAACGGATCGAACCGGAGGAATTGGACCCTTCGACAGCCAACCTCTACAATGGAGCCATGGCAGACCTGCTCGTCACCCAAAAGGAGTACAAGGCGGCCCTCCCATACCTGGAGAAGGCAGCCGAGACGGAGAAGGACCGCACACAACGGATCCGTTTCATCTTCGTGGCGGCTCAGATCTACCAGCTTCTAGGCGAAAAGGATAAAGCCTTCACCCTCTATGAGAAGGTGATCAAGGCCAATCCAACCTACCAAATGTCTTTCAACGCCAAAATCAGGGAGACGGAAGTGGTAAGCGACAAACAGTCAACAGAATCGCTCGTCAACCGCCTGCAGAAAATGGCAAAGAACAAGAACAATGAGGATTATCTCGATCAAATATACTATGCGATCGGTAATATATACCTAGCCCAAAAAGATACCGCCCAAGCGATAGAGAACTACTTGCTATCCGCGGAGAAGAGTACCCGTAACGGCAAGGAAAAGGCGCAGACACTCATCACCTTGGGTGACCTCTACTACGAACGCCCCGACTACGTGCAGGCACAGCCTTGCTTCTCGGAGGCCTCTTCATTGATCGACCATAAGCACAACGACTACCTAAGAGTATCCCGCCTCGCCTCCGTATTGGACGAGTTGGTACAAAACTACAACACCTACAAACTGCAGGACAGCCTGCTCATCCTCTCCACCGCTTCTAAAAGCGACCTGACCGCAGCCATCAACAGGCAAATCGCAAAGATCATCGAAGAGGAAAAGAAGGAGAGAGAACGTAAACAAAAAGAGTACGAAGAGCAGAAACAACTGGAACTCGAGATAGAGAACATGGCCGTCATGGACCAACGCGCATTGGGCGGCAACCAGGGATCGACATGGTACTTCTATGTCAAGAGCACGGTGGACAAGGGTAAACTGGAGTTCCGCAAGAAATTCGGGCAAAGAAGGTTGGAGGACAACTGGAACCGTAAGAACAAGGCTATCGCCGTATTCTCCGAAGAGTCATTGTCCGACATGATTGACATGGATGCCATCAACCTGGAAGACGCCAGCGAAGGAGGATCATCAGAAGCGACGGAGGGTGAGAACAAGCAAGCCGTGGCGAACGAAGCGAACCCTAAACGTCCTGAATATTATCTGAAACAAATACCTTTCTCGGAGGATCAAAAGAAGAACGCGCACGAGCAACTCGCCGAGGCCCTCTTCAACCTAGGCGTCATCTATGACGAGAAGTTAAACGACCACGAAAGGGCATTCCAAGCTTTCGAGGAATTCGCAAAACGCTATCCGGATGACCCTCGCACCGCTGACGGTTTCTACTGCTGCTACAGGATCGCAAGCAAGTTGGGAGACACCCAACTCACCGACAAATACAGGGATAAATTGCTCACCGATTACCCTAACAGCAAGTACGCGAAGATCCTTTCACAACCTGACTTCAAACTGAAGCTCGAGAAGATGAAGGAGGTGCAAGACTCACTCTACGAGAGGACATACGCCGCTTTCCTCAACGGACAATTCAACGATGTGAAAGAGAACACGGCTTATATGGAGGCGAACTATCCTGTCTCTTCCCTGATGCCTAAATTCCTATTGCTGAATGCACTGAGCATCGGAAAGACCGCCGGCAAAGACACATTCGCCAGCGCACTCAACAATCTGTTGGAGCGCTACCCTACCAGCGATGTCTCCTCCATGGCCAAGGATATCCTCGCACTCATCAACCAAGGGAACAAGCCTGAACAGGGCAAATCAATAGGCGGACTGATGACGCTGCGCGAGGAGAACAGGAAAGAGGAGGCCGCCGAGAATGGTGTGGTGGAGAGCAAGGGATTCACCGTCAGCTTCGACTCCCCTTATATCTTCGCGATTCTTATCGACACCACGAAGGTCAACTCGAACAAACTCCTCTACGAGACAGCCACCTATAACTTCACGAAATTCCTCATCAAGGATTTCGACCTGGACATCAAGGAGGGCGTGCTCTCCGTATCCGGTCTCGACAACTACGACGAGGCACTTTGGTACATCAACGGTGTGATCGCCGACAAGGGCATCCAATCGCTCCTATACGGCACCGACTACAAATACTTGCTCATCACACCGGAGAACCTTGAGTTAATCGGGAAAGGCTATACGATAGAACAATATGAGCAGTTCTACAAGCAAAACATCGCTGGCAAAAACAAACGTTCCAACAGAACTAACATCGAACTGGTCGGCAAGCAAAAGACGGAAGAGGCCACCTCAACACAAAAACTTAACACAAAAGAGGGAGCTGACATAAATGGCGCTTCCGCATCACAGACGCCTCAGGAGAAACCTCAAACGAGCCAACCATCCGTTGCGCCAAAGGAGGAGGCCGCACCTGCCACCGCACCTGCCACCCAGCAGGAGAACACCGCCAACGAATCCGCTGCTCCGGCCGAGGAGAAAGAGACGGCCGCCACGACAGAGGCGAAACCCGAGACAAAACCTGAGGTGAAGGAAGAATCCGACAACACGGTCAAGGAACAGCCTAAAAAGGAATTGAGGAAATACAAAGGTCTATACACCTATGATCCTAATTCCCCTCACTACCTCGTCATCCTTGTCAACCAAGGGAAAGCGGATGAGGCGGTAGTGACAAAAGCATTGAACGAGTACAACAAGAGCAACCAAGCCCTTTTGAACCTGAAAGTGGACGTCGCCACCTCCAAAGACTTCCCTCAGATCTTCCAGATAGGGGAAATGCCATCGTCTGAAATCGGAATGTCCTACCTCACCCAATTCGTGAAGAGCGCAGAGGTGAAAAACGCATTCGGAGGCACCCCTTACCGCAACATTGTCATCTCTAAAGACAATTTGCAAGTCCTGAAAGAGAGTGGCAACATCAACGTCTACATGGAACTATACAAAAGGCTATACTTAAAACGATAAAGTGATATATGATGAAGAAGGATAGAATTCTTTGGGCTGACGATGAGATAGATTTGCTGAAGGCACACGTGCTTTTCCTTGAAGCGAAAGGGTACGAGGTGGTCTGTGTCAACAACGGGAAAGACGCGGTACAACGCTGCGAAGAGCAACACTTCGACATCATATTCCTCGACGAGAACATGCCTGGCATGAGCGGTCTGGAGGCTCTCTCCCTCATCAAAGAGAAAGACACCAGCGTACCCGTCGTCATGATCACTAAAAGCGAGGAGGAGAACCTAATGGAACAAGCCATCGGGAAGAAAATAGCGGACTACCTCATCAAACCCGTCAATCCTAACCAGATCCTTCTTTCCATCAAAAAGAACATCAACAAGACGGAAATCATCTCCTCCACCACGACAGATGACTACCGCACCGAATTCACAAAGATCGGTTCACTCATCAACGAGTCGTCCCAATTCAACGATTGGGCGGAGGTATATAAGAAACTGGTCTATTGGGAAATCCAATTGGAGAACGCAGACCAGCAAATGCAGGAACTGCTTCGAATGCAGAAGGAAGAGGCCAACTCCACCTTCGTGAAATACATCAAAAAGAACTACGAAGAGTGGTTCGACACCGACGTCGAACGCCCCATGCTCAGCCACGAGCTATTCAAGAAACGTATCTTCCCTATCCTAGACAACGGGGAGAAAGTGTTCCTCATCATATTAGACAACTTCCGCTTAGACCAGTGGAGAGTGATCAAAGACCTGCTCTCCGATGATTTCATCGTGGAGAACGAAGAATTGTACAGCAGTATCCTTCCTACCGCAACCCAGTACGCGAGAAACGCCATCTTCGCAGGATTACTTCCCCTGCAGATCAAGAAGATGTTCCCTCAATATTGGGTGGAAGAGGGTGACGACGAAGGGAAAAACATCTACGAGAAGGAGTTGCTCCAATCCCAGATTGATCGTTATAGGAAAAAATACACCTTCTCTTACCACAAAATCAGCGACCCGACAGCCGGGGAGAAACTCGTATCGGACCTTCCGCAACACATCGGGAAGCAGTTGAACGTGGCCGTCTACAACTTCGTGGACATGCTCTCGCACGCCCGCACGGACTCCAAGATGATCAGGGAACTCGCTTCCACCGAGGCCGCCTACCGTTCCCTCACCAAATCATGGTTCCAACACTCCTCCATCCTGAGTCTGTTCAAGGCATTGGCGCAACAAGACATCAAGATCATCATAACAACCGACCATGGAACCATTCGCGCGGACAAAGCCATCCGCGTGATCGGAGACAAAAACACCAATACAAACCTGAGATATAAGATCGGCAAGAACCTGGACTATAATCCGAAAGAGGTGTTAGCCATCAAGCAACCCGACAAGATAGGATTACCATCCCTCAATGTCAGCTCGACCTACATATTCGCCGGGAACAACGATTTCTTCGCTTACCCGAACAACTACAACTATTACGTCTCTTATTACAAGAACACCTTCCAGCACGGAGGTATCTCTATCGAGGAGATGATCATCCCGCTCGTGACATTACGCAGGAAATAAACGCTCCCGATGGTACGCAACCAACGCATCCATCGGACGCCCTACAATCGTGCGCACCTTATATCCATACCGATCCGCCACCTCCCGCAAAATGTCCGAGAAATGGGCGGCGATCGACCCCACGAAACCAATCTCCTTCACGGATGCCGGATACTGCAACACGTTCCGCTCAAAAAAAGCGATGAAAGATTTTTCCACCAAACCACAACAATAAGGCATCGTTATGTTCTCAGCCAAGAAACGTGAGAACGTGGCCAAGAAACGATTCGGGAATTCTCCCTTATAGACTCCTCCCATAACCGTCTTATAGTCACTTCCGCACCACGTCCAGAACAAATCACAGACCTCAGCGGGAGCACATCCCTTCAGCACATCCCCGACCAAGCAACGCCCCATCGTCGCACCACTGCCTTCGTCGCCTAACACATAACCCAACGGAGGGACATTGCGCACCACGCGAGCGCCATCATAATAGCATGAATTAGAACCCGTGCCCAAGATGCACGCAATACCAGCGCCATCTCCTAACGTGGCACGGCACGCCGCATATAGATCACTATGCACCTCAACCTTGGCCTGGGGGAAGAGAGACGACAACAATTGTTCGAAAAGAGACTCGTAATCCGACACGCATCCCGCCCCATAGTAATAGACGTGACCGACAGCAGACGAAGGAAACGCCTCACTGGCGCGACGCAACTCCGCACAAATGGCTTCCTTATCCATAAAGAAAGGGTTTATCCCCGCCAACTCGAGAGAGTGGGTCTCTCCATTCTCCGCCACCAAACGGACATCCGTCTTGGTAGAACCCGCATCGAAAACTAAAAACATATACATAAAGTAATTGAATCTTCGCAAATGTACAGAAAAATGTCGGTTTGGCGCATATCCGTCGTACGAAATGAAACACCTTTCACCACAAGAAAAATGCCCTTACTCTGAAAATTGACATCCAATAGAGGGAAAAGAACAAAAAAAAATATAACTTTGAGCAAATAAACATTAAAGCGTAGGATATGAGGACATTTAAGGTAAAAGCACTACTTCTCGGAGCAATTTGCGCAGGACTGATTGCTTGTGATAACGTCGGAAAGACTCAACTCCCTAAAGATGCGGAACATTTCCTTACGGAACATTTCAGCGATGTGCCCGTGTCCCAAATCATGGACACCATCACCCAAATGGGATATACAGCCGTCTTGGAAAATGGCACGGAGATAGACTTCGACGAGAACGGAGATTGGGAGGAAATCAACTTCAAAAAGAATGAAGTGCCAGCCTCCATCTTCCAAGCAATCCCTCAAAACATCTCCACCTACCTAAAGGAGAACTACGAGAACGCCAGCATACGGAAGATCTCGAAAAAAAACTATGGAAGGAATAAAATCATCTATAGGGTCGCCTTCAACAAGCCAAACAAGATTGAGCTCTGCTTCTCCAAGGATGGGACAATCATCAGCAATGACCCCGAGGGGAAACACATCCCTTCCATTGCGAGAGCCCTCATCGGACAGTTCGAGGGCGCTGAGATATCCTCCATCTACGTGGATCTCGACGGAGATATCGAGGTCGAATTGGACGACAAAACAGAGCTTGAGTTCGACAGGAAAGGAGTCTGGTACTCCGTGAAATCAAAAAACAAGGCATTGCCAGAAGGCTTCCTAAAACAATTACCTAACACGATGATCAAATACGTGGCGAAGAACCACCCTGACCAATTCATCCGAAGGGTCGAGAAGAAAAGTTATGGCTACCGCATTAGGCTCAACAAACCGAACGACATCGAACTAAGTTTCACCAAAAACGGAATATTCCTCAAAGAAGAGTCCGACAAACAATAATATCATGAAGACCCGAATAACCGCCATCGCCCTATTGGCCTCCTTCGCTTTCTGTGGTGCATACGCAGCGGGCAAAAAAGCCGCCAAAGAGCAGCCCACCCAGGCCAAACAGCAACAAACGAGCGCCTACCGGGAAGATCAAATCGCCAGAAAAAAGGCTATATTGAACTTCAAAATGATCTTCGTGGAGGGAGGCTCCTTCACCATGGGTTGCACTTCGGAGCAGGAGGACGAATGCTTCAAGCCCGAAAAACCCGCACACCCAGTGTTCGTGAGGAGTTTCGCCATCTGCAGGTTCTGTGTCAGCCAGAGGCAATGGGTGGAGGTGATGGGCAAAAACCCAAGCGAAGTACGTGACGACAATGCGCCCGTCACCAATATATCATGGGATGACGCACAAAAATTCATCTCAAGGCTGAATGAATTCATGGGAACAAGCTACCGCCTCCCGACAGAAGCGGAATGGGAATACGCGGCGAGAGGGGGACCCTATCCCGGAGGTAGCAAATACAGTGGAGGAAGCGAGGTCAGAAGAGTCGCTTGGTTCAAAGATAATGCGGGGGAACTCCGCCCTAACGGCAAACTGAAGAAGAACGAATTAGGAATCTTCGACATGAGCGGCAACGTATGGGAATGGTGTTCCGATTGGTATGGCCCCTACCCGACCGACACGGAGACCGAGCTCATCAACCCCACAGGCGCACCTGAAGGGAAGGAACGCGTCGTCAGAGGCGGCTACTTCGAAGGACCAGCCATCTTCTGCCGAGTATCCTGCCGAAACAAAAGCGAGCCCAACTACGCATCCAGCATCATCGGCCTACGCCTTGTAACCGACGACACAAGCAAGGCGGAGAAACCGGACGATCCAGAAGAATAAACGGACCTTCAAAGCATCTTGTCACCACCCAACCGGTCGTGCCAGATGCAATGAAAAAAATGACACATATCAACATCGATATACGCTTCTGCAGAGGGGAAATCCCCTTTGCAGAAGAAATATCAATCCAAAAGAACACAAAATATCATCTACCAAAATCTCTCATACAAACATCTTAATCCATTGAGTAAAAAATACTTGCACCTACGCTTACGAATCATCAATTAAAATCAACTTCAAAATTTTTTTCTGCAACTGCAACTTTTTATGTCAAATATTTCTTTTATATGCAACCTATTTTATACCTTTGCAGACGTTTTGGTGTAAAACTTTCCCCATTAAGTAAAGTTGATCAAAGCCAAAACGCAAAGGTTGTTGTAATATTTAATGTATGATAAGACGTCAGATGTGTTGAAGAATGATGAGATGAGTTGATTTATTTTAATGACAAGACTTTTCTTTGTGATTGAATTGAGAATTGATGAATTACATATATAAGAATTTACGATTGTCCTATTTTCAGTGTTATTCTGTTTCCCCTTCAGGACGCAAGCATCACTGATCATGTGAAAAATGTTTTTTTTGATAAAACGAATCACATAAACCTACTCAATTATAGGGAATTACGTGATTAAATCAAGAAACATTTGGTGTTAAGAACTAACAATATACAGTATAAAATAGATTATACATTATATGAAAAGAATTTTTTCTTTGGTAGTGGCATTGATGGCAATGCAATTTGCTGTCTATGCGACGGTTGAAACGTTCAAGGTGACAACGACAAGTCTAACAGGTGCAGGATCACTCACGACGGCTCTTGAGTCTGCGAAAGCTTCTGAAGCCGATACGGCGAAAATCGTTTTTGAGTTCACCACGCAAGGGGAAAAGGTAATTCAGTTGGAAAGCGCTGTCACTTCCTTGACGAGTAAAGTGCTGATTGTTGACGCTTCAACAAGTAAAAATCCTGTTGTTTTGGATGGTGGTGATAAATCTTTTAACGGATTTCAGATATCAAGCGCAACCACACTTAAGGGTTTGACACTCAGTAATTTCGACAATGCGGCTTATGTGACAAACGGCACAAAAATAAATTTCTACGACTGCGACTTCGTAAACAACAATATAGGTATTTATACGAAAGGATATATCAACGACGTGGTAAACTGCGTCTTTGGGAAAAACAAGACTGGCTTTTGGGTCGAAAGTCAGGTGACGAACGTTAAGAATTGTGTTTTCGGACTCTCAAGAGAGCAGGACGCCGCTGCCAGCAATGACTACGGAGTTCGACTGGAAATTAGAGGAAACATCACGAACTTCACGGACAACGTGTTGGCAACAAACGGTGTGGGTCTGCAATTGGCATTGCAAACGTTTATTACTAATCCTATCGTTTCTTGTATTTTTGGTGTGAATAAGGATCTAATGCCTATAAAGGATAATACGCAGAATACGGGTATCTATACGGTCGCAACAAATTTGCAACTGAGACTCGAGAAATGTGTGTTCTCATACAACTATGATGCACTATACATGTTCGATGAAACGAACGATGCTCCGGGGTCAGGTGGTTTAACCGTTACCGACTGCTCATTTCTCACCAACGCTAATGCTATTAGTGTGAATACAAGTACCAGCCCCCTAAAGAAGATGACCATTAAGGGAAGTTCTTTCGGGTACTCATACAATTCCAATCTATATGTGGGTGCATGTGAAGAAATCGAGTTGGAGAACAACAACTTTGGAGGTGACGGAACACATTATTATCCTATGGGAGACCGCGTGGAATATTCGGTTGAAATCGCGAAATATAACAGTGATAATTTTCTCTATTATCTGACGGTCAAGGATAATGTTTTTTACTCTAACCGGGGATTGTATCTTGGGGATGTTACGCCGTTGTATAAATCATTATTGTCCAACAACTTGTTCTTCAATACGGATTTGGCATATCAATTGTCGTACAATTTGCCGACCCCCGTCATCTCCTCTGCGGAGGTGTCCGGTGATGATATTGTAATTAAGGGATACGTTGATACTGCGGCTGTCGCTACCATCGAATTGTTTTTCACGGATCAGACAGAGCAGACCGCTACGGAGTTTGTGAGCTCCTTCTCCACTTTGGAGGACGGTACCTTCTCTGCTAAGGTTCCAAACAAGTATGTGGGGAAGAGAAATGTGAGTTTCTGCGCCACGGCTACTTATGACGAAAAAAAGACTTCCCGTTTGTCTGCCGCAAAACAATTGTCAATCCCAGACATTGACCTCACCCGTCCTAGATACTATGTAAAGATAGACGGATCTGGTGATGGTTCTTCTTGGGAAAAGGCGATGAGCCCGCAGACGTTCGCCTATGCATTACCACGTGTTGGAGACGATGTCACCTTCTACGTGGCAGAGGGTACTTACTATCCTATCTACGACATGTATAACCGTCTTGCCCAATACAATGAGGCTTCCTTTGTGGTGAACAGTGATGTCTCGATCAAGGGTGGTTATCCGGCTAATGCGCAGACTGGTGCAGTGAGCGATCCTTCCAAATATAAGACTATCTTTAGCGGTGATTTCCTCGAGGACAATGGCATCAATGACGATAGGAGCAATCTCATGTATCTGGAAGATGATTGTAGTAGGTTGTTCCTTGTGAAGCCGTCTGTGAAGAGTTTAAATACGACTTCGTTCACATACACTTTGGATGAATCTGACACCCAAAATTATTTCAATATGGATGGTGTTGTGTTGAAAGGTGGAGCCACATCGATATATGGAGTGGGTCTTGATTTGAGGGTGACACTTACAAATTCACTTATAGAGAAATCTGGCTACATTTACATGTACGTGCCGAATAATTCGTTAACCATTGATAATTGCAAGTTCCACCAAGTTTATAGGGGTATTGTTATAGAAACTGGCAAGCCAAAAGAAGTGAATATTTACAATACCACTTTTGATGATTGTTTCGAGAATTTCAAAATAAGCAACTCCGAGAATTTTGATTTCTCAGGTCATATTCACTTTGAATCGGATACATTTGTCCACAACGATAAACTCACGGTTGAAGTGCTGGGTATTAGCCTTGAAATGAACAAATGTAAGGTATCTGAAAACAATGCCCTTTACTTCCATTTTATACATGATACCGTTGATGTCAAAAATTGTTCTTTTGATAACAATAATTCAACTTACATGTTTTTGGATTTACAAGCATGTGTTTCAAGTTTTGAAAAATGTTCATTTGTAAAGAATTCCGCAAGTTGGATTATCAACAATAGTTCTCCTGATAGAAACTTTCGTGTCAGGTATTCTGTCTTTGATTCCAATACAACTCAGTCATCTTTGATAGATGGAGCTGGTAATGAATCTTATTCTAACTCTTCTTTCATCAATAATGATGTCGCATCAGGGAATTATTTGATAAATTATGGGAGCGGAAGGGCAGAATTTTACAATAACACTTTTGCGGGTAATATTGTCCCTCGTATTATCCAAGGAGATAATAGGAAATTATATAACAATACAATTGTCGGCAACAAGGTGTCAAGAGAAATCCTCTCTTCTCACAACACAGATGAATATACTGACATGTATGGTAATATCATCTTAGGTAACGGAACCTCCAATGCGTCGGGTATCGGTTATGACAATTTACCTTTAGTGTTTTCGGAAAAGAAAAACATTCAATATAATTTGATGCCAATTATCCGCACTGATTATCAATCGGAAGGAGAGGATAATACCACGTGGGTTCCAGATAACAGCACGAATATCTTTGTTCGTCCGTTCAGTCTGGGAGCAAACGAGTCCACTCAGTGCAAAGCATGCTCGTATGCTTATGGCGAATATGAGGAAGCTGTGTTGAAGTCGATTTTTGAAGGCACCTATAATTCGACAACTCATGTGTTCTCCCCGAATTTGGATAGGAGCGGGTTCTTGCCTGTGATTGCTTTGAAGGAAGATGTGTTGTCGGACGGTACCAGCATTCGTTTCCCTCTTGCGAAGACAATCGTCACCGCCGACCAGCGAGACATGAAGCGTTTTGATCCTACTTGCATGGGTGCGTATGAAATCGTTTGTACTCCAGACACCACCCTCGCCAACGACACCATCATTGTGGGTGAGAAATTCCTTGACAAGACCTACACCACCGTAGGTGTCAACGACAGCATCTTCGAGACCCTGAAGGGCGTCAGCGGTTGCGACAGCGTGGTGATGCACAAACTCTATGTGAAGCCAGACCAAAAGGTACTGAACTACTACGTCAAGACCGAACGTCACGGTACGGGCGACGGATCCAGCTGGGAGAACGCAATGAACGGAACAGACTTCGCCTTGTATTTGCCTTTGGCTCCTAAAGGAGCTACATTCTATGTGGCAGAGGGTACATACAACCCAGTATATGGAATGGACTTGACGGAGAGCAAATCCCCTATGTACACCATCAATAACGACGTCACCATCCGTGGTGGCTATCCTGCCAATGCGGAGACAGGCGCAGCGAGCGAACCGGACAAGTACAAGACAATCTTTGACGGCGACCTCCTCGGCGACGACGAATATGACGAGCAATTGGATGCGGATGGTTATCCTGTAATCAACAAGTTGAATACAACAGAAAATACTTCAACACTTTTCTTCTCCGTCGCACAAGGACGTCTAAAGGCTAGATTCGACGGTGTGGTTCTCAAGAATGTGAACACTGCCATTCAATTGATAAACCCCGACAAGAAGTTGGAGGTGTTGAATTGTTCCTTCGACCACAACGTGACCCCAATCTCTTTAACCAGCGAGAAGGATAGCATATACGTTTACAATTCCTCCTTCGCGAAAAACACGGGGAATATCCTCTATTTGCCTGCAATCCAGGATATCGTTCTAGATTCTGTCTTATTCGAGGGCAATGCCTCCAACATAAGCAGCTCTAAGAGCAATTTTATATACGCTTCATTCAACGAGAAGAATGAGGGCAAGGAGCATCTGTCAATGAACAGGGTAAGGGCAATCGGCAACAAGGCGAACTTCAATGTGTATGGGTACGAGACGAAAGTGGAGAACTCATTGTTCGAGGCTAATATGGCAACCGACTTGTTCAGAGTCCTCAACAACAACAAGACCTTTGAAATAAAGAAATCCAAGTTCATCCAAAATATCGGAAAGAATGGAGGTATAATAAACAGCGACGAAAAAATCATTATCGATAGTTGTCTATTCGAAAAGAACGACGCATCTAATTGGGATCTCATAGGTCAAAGCTCAACCAACAACGGCTTATATATCCAACACAGCGAATTTCTTGGAAACAAAGCCACTGATCTCATAAAATCCGATGCGAAAGGAGATATTGTTATCTCAAACTGCAATATGGCAGAAAACCAAGTGGGAGAATATCTCTTCAACATTAGAAGCAGCGAAAGCACTCCTCTGTATAAGGAGAACTCAATTTGCAACAACACTGCGGCGGACATTCTCCACACAGCAGGAGGCACACATCTGCTCGAGAACAACACCATAGCATCTAATAAGGTTACCCGCTACATACTAGAAGCGTCAGGAGGAAATCTCCAATTGAACAACAACACCATTGTAGGAAATAATGCGGAACTTAGATTAACCTATCTGCTCGGCTTAGGATTAAAGATGACAGGAAATATCATCTTGGGTAATTCTCCGGAGGCCATTTATTTGAACAGATGCAACATAAAGGATAGCGAGTTTAAATATAACATCGCACCAAGCATTGAATTCATAGATGATTTGGGACACTGTGAATCCATAAGCGACATCTCAAGCAACAATATCTTCTCCGTATTCAGCGAAGAGGTTACTTGTGACGAATTCGCGGAGATTCCTAACCGCAATGAGGAAATCCTCACAACTCTCTTCTCTGGTACATACAATTCGACCACAGGTCTATTCTCTCCAGAGGTGAAAAACAATGGTGGTCCGACCCCAACCGTAGCCCTAATGAAGGACATACTCCCTGACGGTACCAGCATCCGCTTCCCTCTCACGGAGACGAATGTCACCAACGATCAACGAGGAGTGGATCGTCTTGCAAAGACCTGCATGGGTGCATACGAAATCGTTTGCGAGAATGACACGACTCCTAAGAACGACACCATACTGGTCGGAGGAAGCTTCCTCAACAAGGCATACACTACCGTGGGTGTCTATGACAGCATCTTCGAGACGCTCACAGGCGAGGACGGTTGCGATAAGGTTATAATGCATAAACTCGTCGTGAAACCAGACCAAAAGGTATTGAACTACTACGTCAAGACCGAACGTCACGGCACAGGCGACGGATCCAGCTGGGAGAACGCAATGAACGGTGAAGACTTCGCCACTTACTTGCCTTTGGTTCCTAACGGGGCTACATTCTATGTGGCGGAAGGAAGATACACGCCAATCTACAACATGGAAGAAAATCCTTCACACATTCTTGGAGACATAAAGGAATACGTCATTAATAGTTCCTTGTCCATCATAGGTGGATATCCAGCAACGGCTGAGACAGGAGCGGCATCAGACCCTAAGACATATCATACCATATTTACGGGAGACCCAAGCGGGGATGACGTCTACAAAGAAGGTTATTACAACTCTGCTATTTTACTGGATCCAAATGAAGACGACGTGCAAGTGTTGTATCTATTCAACGCAAGCCCATCCTCTGAAGTGTACTTCTTTGGTTGCAACTTCTCCGGAGCCTCATACGAGACAACATTTGCCGAGAACAAAGAACGAACTGGCGCAACAATTAGATGTGACAAACTCAAGCTTGAGAAGTGCGACTTCAGTACATTTGGAACGATACAGAACAGCGGTTCAAGCCAATCTACGCTCTATGCGTCAGAATGTATTTTCCACAACCGTCCTTCGATATCCACACCGTCATCTATTTTCTTGTATGACACGATTCATGTGGAGAAATCATTGTTCGAGGATATGATTGGAACCACAGGCGGAGTATTCGGAAGAGTATCGAAACTTGCGGATATTAAGAACTCCACGTTCAACAACATCGGTAGTTCCGCAACTATAATGGAGAGGGCTGAGCATATCAGGTTATACAACAACACATTTGTCGGATTAACCGCAGATGGTTCAAGCAACCTCTTATTCAGCTCTTCCAGAGCAAACAAAATGGAAATCGTCGGCAACATATTCAAAGGTTGCAAGTATATTAATTTGGTCGACGACGCATCTGATCCAGTGCACGTCATCAAGAACAACCTTCTCGAGAATATCAACGGAACGGACGCCGACATTATGGTATCCGATCTGAAAGATATCCCATTGGAGGGGACATATGACGGCACTGACGCATTCACTCCTGCCGTCAAGAACAACGGTGGCTTCACGCCGACCATAGCCCTTATGGAGGACAAACTCCCTGACGGCACCAGCATCCGCTTCCCGCTCACGGAAACAATCGTGACGGATGACCAACGTGGCGTTACTCGTCTCGCGAAGACCTGCATGGGTGCGTACGAAATCGCTTGTAGCGCCGACACAACAGTTCTCTCCGATCCTGATATCATTACGGTGGGCGAACGATTCCTTGGTGTTGTCTACAACGAGGCGGGTCGTTATGATAGCATCTTCGAGATTTTGCAGAATGTGATGGGTTGCGACAGTGTGGTGTTGCACACAGTGGTAGTTGAGAATCCTTTCGAGGGTTGTGAGATTGGTACTGTGCTTTTCCGTGAGGATTTCGGCGGAAACTATCTTTCCGACCCAATCGCTAAGAGCGCTGGTATACCACAATGTACGTATAATTACAATGAAAATCCTAAGGGCGCGGGCAACTATGCTATCCGTAAGGTGGGTTGGAATCATAACCAGTGGTTCTATCCTTTGTACGACCATACCTTCCCGGATAATGGAGATAGAGGTTATCTGATGCAGGTAGACGGCTCTGGCGATAATGGTGTGTTCTATAATACTCAGATCGATGATCTTTGCCCTAACACTCACTTGACATTGTCTATGTGGGGTATGAGTTCGACCAGTACGGGCTTTGGTGATGATGCCAAGTTAAAGATGGTTCTTGAAAGCTTGGATGGGGAAGTGTTGGCTACACAAGATGTCTTACTCGTCAACAATAAGGGTGAATGGGAACGCTTCAGCGTGCCGTACACCGTTAAGGAGGGGCAAACTTCGGTTGTCTACAAAATTATAAACAACAGCAATACGACAAGTGGAAATGACTTCGTGCTTGATGACATTGAGGTTCGTTTGTGTAAACCTGCTGTAAGCGTAAATTCTCCGATCGACTCCTTGTGCGCTGGAGATGACTACGTGTTGACAGCCTCTTATACGAATGCTGGTGGTTACATTGAGCCGTTGAATTTCACATGGTTCAAGAACGAAAAACCTTCGTATGGCTTGGATGGCTGGACTAAGGTGGCTGAGGGTCAGACGCTTTCGTTTAGTGATTTGAAACCTGAGGATAACGCTTATTATCGTTGCGTGATTTCTTCCGCAGGTGTTCCTGGTGAGTTTAATAAGTGTAATTCCGCATCTGACATTGTTCCAATTTTGGTGAAGTCATGTGTCGTATGTGTTCCGGACACTACTGTCCTTGCTGACCCTGATGTCATCTTCGTGGGCGAACAATTCCTTGGCGTGACATATACCGAGGTAGGTCGCCACGACAGCATCTTCGAGAACTTGAAAGACATAAATGGTTGCGACAGCGTCATCATGCATACGCTCAACGTCCAACTCAACCCAGACGCTAAATATTACTACGTTAAGACAGAGCGTCACGGTACGGGAGACGGATCTAACTGGGAGAATGCAATGAACGGAGAGGACTTCACCACTTATCTGCCTTTGGCTCCTGATGGATCCACGTTCTACGTGGCAGAGGGAAGCTACAAGCCAGAATGTGACGAAGACTATTGCATGTTCACAATCAACAGCAACGTGACCATCCGCGGTGGTTACCCGGCAGATGCGAAGACGGGTGACCTCAGCGATCCGAAAAAATACAAAACCGTATTCGACGGAGACAAGAATGGCGATAACGTCATCACAAAGACAACAGACGAAACGGGTTGTCCTGTGATTGAGGTGGAAAACACGGAAGATGACACATACGACATGTTCTCCTCTTCCGCGGAGAGGAACCTCAACGTGACATTCTACGGCATCTCGATCATCAATGCCGGACATGGTTACAATGCCTACACAGAATCGGAGGAGAGTGCGCTCCACTTAAACATAGACAATTGTAAGTTTGAGAACTGCCGATATGGCGCTGTTCAATCCAACTATTTGGGATCTCTCAAGGCAGCCGAGTCTGAGTTCATCCAGAACGGAGGCTGTCTACTCGTGCCGAATGTAACCAATGTGGAGATGAGAGACGTCAAGATGGAGAACAACTACAACAATTACCTCTTGCAAGTGTATGACAACAGCAGCGACGTGAACAAGTCCGTCACGATGGAGTCTGTCACCGCTACCAACAACACGGCATACATGCAAACTTCAGGTAACGTTGTCGTATCCAACTCGACATTCGACAAGAACAGTTGCATTCCATATGTCATCAACGAACAAATCTCTTCCGAGAAATCTTCGAAGATACATGTTCGTAACACTAAATTCACGGATAACAACTGTAACTACAACCTCATTTACGCCAATAACTCAGAGATGACAGTCGACACATCGTTGTTCCAAAACAACACGGTGACATCCTCAATGATCTATCCATACTCACTGACGATGGATTCATCAAGGGTAATCGGCAACAAGTGCGGAACAGGCGTTCTATTTGAGATCATAAAAGACGTGAAACTCACGAACGACATCATCAACGAGAACGAGGCTGAAACGGCAATTCACATCTATGCGCCAACAGACGACGTGGTACTTGTGGATCAATGTCATGTGGAATCCAACAAGGGCCGCCTGTTCAAACATGAGAACACTGCTAATGGCCTCAATGTGACAATGACGAACTCTGAGTTCATCGGAAACACGACCGATGAGGATATCACATGGATCAACATTATCGGAAACGGAAAAGATGTGACAGTGCTTTTGAACAAGAACATTATAAAAGACAACAATGTCTCCGCCGCCATGATAACTTCAGTATCCTCTGACTTCACCATGAGCGAGTGCGATGTCAACAACAACACAGCCAAGAACATTATGTCATTTGCCTCATCCACAGTACATATCATCAGCAACGCATTGTACTCGAACCAAGTGACAAGTAACGTAGTCGAGGCAAACGTATGTTGGGATGGTGTGGAGATCGAGAACAATACCATCGCGGCCAACAAGTCAGATAAGGATTTGCTCAGCTGCTATTACACGTCAACCACATACAACAATAATACGATTGTTGGAAACGACGTGAAGGATATATTGTTCAGATACCCTTACGACAAATCCTTCATCGGAAACATCATCTGGGGAAATAACTATACAGAGTTGAACTACTATAATTTCACAACCACACCACAATACAATATCATGCCATTGTATGTGGATAGGGATTACACTCAATCCGACAAGGTCGGTGTACACATCCCTAACGAAACGAACATTGTGGTTGACTATTTCGTAGACAAGTACAAGACTGACGAATATGAGATCATCGAAGAAGGCCTTGACGCTATCAAGCAATATGCTAGCATCAACGACATCTTCTTCGGCACATACGATCCATCCACGAGCCTCTTCGCTCCAGAGATCAAGAACAACGGTGGCTTCACTCCTACAATTGCCCTGAAGAAGGATAGATTGACGGACAAGACCAGCATCCGCTTCCTACTCTCCGAAACGACAGTGGAGCAAGACCAACGTGGTGTAGCTAGATTGGTATCCACTTGTATGGGTGCGTACGAGTACATACCTTCTGATCCTATCGAGTGTGTCTATGAGTCCATCTTGTTCAAGGAAGACTTCGGCGGCAACAACCCTTCAGACGCATTATACAGCGAGAATGGTCTGAAAGAGGGACTCTGCTCATTGCCATGCGCAGGCGACTGTCCGTTGGCGTTGAACGACTACATGCAGACGGGATGCTACGCATTGTTGAAGGAGGCATACAGAAGACAACCTGGATATAGAGAAAGCCACATATACGAAGGATGGTATGCTGACTTTGATGACGAAACTTACTTGGGAGATATACAAAGAGGTTACTTCATGTCTATCGACATGGCTAGCAAGCCAACGACCTTCTACCAGAGAGAGATCAACGATCTCTGCGAGAACACGAACTTGTCGTTGTCTATGTCGGCTCGCCCTCTTTACGCTAGCGACAACACTATCCTCTACATGTCAGTAGAAGACATGGCTGGCAATCCTCTCACGGAAAGAACAGAGGTTGTTATCGACAAGACAGTGAACGAGTGGAAAGAGTATAGCGTAACCTTCTCCGTTCCTCAAGGCGCATCTTCCGTAATGTTCAAGATCTATTCCGAGGGCGGACACCAAGGAAACGACTTCGCATTAGACGATATCATCGTTCGCTTGTGTAAGGCTCAAGTAGACGTGAACCGTCCAACGGAACCTCTCTGCAAGCACACGAACTATACACTTACAGCCAATTATTCCGGCGATCCATCTTATCTGGAGCCTGTCAACTACACATGGTTCCGCAACGATAAGGAGACATATGATCTGGATGGTTGGGTGAAGGTAGGTACAGGAAAGAACTACGAGCTCAAAGACATGACCAGCGCAGTTAACGGTTATTACAGATGCGTTGTATCGTCCGCAGGTGTCGAGGGAGAGATGAGCAAATGCAACTCCATCTCTGATATAGTACCAATATTCGTATCGGAGTACACGCTGGAGAAAGACACCGCACACATCCTTCAAGGAGAGACATACGCTGGTGTCACTTACGAAAAGGTCGGTGTGTTCCGTACATCCAACAGAGAGGTGAACGAATTTGGTTGCGACAAGGTAGTGAACCATGTGGTCTTTGTTCACCCAGGCGGCGCAGAGTATTATGTGACCATGGATGGACGTTCCGCACACACGGGTGTGGATTGGGACAATGCGATAGACAGCGTGGAATTCGCCACTTACCTTCCACTGGCGAAGGCAGGAGTTGTGTTCCATGTGGCTGAAGGCCGCTATCGTCCATACTTCAACGCGTATTACGAGAAAGTGTCCAAACGTTGCTACTACGAAATTAACAACAACGTGACCATCATAGGTGGATACGCTAAGGACGAGTTGGACGAGACGGTTCCTAGCAACCCTAAGAAATACCGCACGGTATTCACCGCTTCCAGCAACCAGGAGAACAACAAGATGGTTGAGTCGACCTCTCCAAGGTTGTACAGCATGCATATCGACAATGAAGCGTTCGTCGGATCCTTCAGAGGATTGTTTATCGCAAACGCAAAAGCGGAAGAGGTCAAACTCGACGGTATCGTACTCAACTACGGTTACGGATTCGTTGGCGACCATTCAGCAACCAACTTGACCCTGAACAGATGTTCGTTCGAGGAGATGTCAGACCCTGTGCATTATGTTAAATCATTGCATGTCGACACCTGTCTCTTCAGAAAGGTTTCTATCGGAGGCGCTCCATCCACATTGTTCGGAGGTGTGGCCACGGAGATAATCATCCGCAACACGACGATCACGGATATCCTCGGTGGATACAATGACATGTTGACGTGTGATTACCATGGCATAAATCCTACCTTATTCGTCTTGGAGAATTCAACATTGGTGAACAACTACGCTAAAGAGAATCTGATAATTCTTCCAAGCAGTGGAAAGGTTCGAATCGTAAACAACACGATAGTGAACAACGAGATCGGCACAAGCCTATCCTCATTGTTTAACGTGCGTGGAAACAATGTTTCTACTGAAATCACAGGAAACCTGATCGTAGGAAACGAGAACGTGAGCGAATTGTCCCACGTATGCACGAACACCAACGGCAGCATATACAAGTACAACTTGTTGGATCTTCAACAAGAGTTGCCAGAAACCAACATGAAGATGTTGGGTAGATACACAAGCATCTTGGATGGTTGGAACGCAGGAAATAGATTCATCCCTGCCCTACGTGACAACGGAGGATACACGCAAACGGTAGCCCTCAAGTCAGACAGATTGGACGATGGTATATCAATCATCCGATTGCCATTGGAGAAAACGACTGTGACAGCAGACCAACGTCAATACAAACGTATCAGCACCACATGTATGGGTGCGTACGAGATTCCGTTGACGGATTGCGAGGATCTCCTGGATCTTCCGAAAGAGCATAAGTTGACGTACGAGACTCAATACATCTCCTTCACTGTACCATACAGATGTGACGTGAGGGTGATCGTAACCGACCTCCAAGGAAGATTGGTTCGCGACGCGGACATGACTTACAGAGACAGAGAAGGCAAGATGACGGTTAATTTGGCAGACTTGCGTCTCTTCGAACTGGATCATGATCCTAGAGAACCATTCATCATGACGGTGAAGACGGGTAGCAAGATTCATGTGACATACTTGTACATCACCAGATTGGATAAGAATTATTAATAAACAATATAGATAATAACTAAAACAAGAAATAAGATGTGGCGTAAGTATTTTTTTCTTCTTCTAATGTGCGGAATGGGAAGCTCATGGGCATATGGAGCCGTTCCGGGCGACGTGAAGTCACCTTTGCTGTGGCTGAAAACTGATGCGGTGGACAAAACTCTTCCAGACGGGGATTACCAATGGTACAACATGGTGGACCCGGACAGAACGGTTTATGACTACAAAGACGGCAAAGCGAAGGAGCCAGTCTCCAGAGCTAAGATCAACACCTACAACTTCAACCCTGCTATACCGTTCTACTCTACAGATCCATGGAGTGTCGACGTGCAAGGGGTTGACCTTTCGCAGATGACAGTGTTCGGCGTTTACGGATTCACACAACCCGAGAACTACAAAAACACGATGCTTTACAAAGTGGAGGGAGAAAAGGGTGTATTGCTCACCCGTAACAAATTATTCCACACGAAACAAGATGTGGCTTCCACTTCGTTTCAATTCCAAGGGTTCATCTCAAATGGTGTGGGTGACGACATCAGCAGGGTTAAGATAATCGCCTACGAAAGGGCGACCACCCCTGACTACTCTATTTGGGCTTCCAAAGATTCGAAGATCGACCTCGGTACCGCAGTGAAACGTACTGGCGACATGGGAGAATACCCTGTTCAAGATCCAGAGGGTCAAGTACAAGGCTTCTTGTCTGAGCTTATCGCATACGGACGCACCCTTGAAGAATCAGACAGACAAGTGGTAGAGACATATTTGGCCTTCAAATATGGCATCTCGCTTGATGGTGTCTACATGACAAGATGGAAGGACAAGATCGATATGGGATGGGGCGGAAATAGAGTCTTCGCCTACGGCAGGGATGACAAAAGCGCATTCAGCCAACAATACGCCACAACATCATATGAGGAGAATGTATATGGATTGGATGACACCTACTTCAACCATAGCTCTTTGAATAAGTCCTCAGAGTACAACTTGCTGGTAGCCGGTTTCACCGACAATTCACAGATGGTGGACAGCTGCTTCGTAGTCATCGGGGACAACAACGCGGGGACCAAACCTGCACAATTGAAGAGCGATGCGACAGCAGAGGAGATCAAAGCATACAAAGCCACATACCAATACATGCCACGTGAATGGATGGTGAACGTCATCAATCCGCAGCAAGAGGCGCCACACACCGTGGAGTTGGGATACAACTTGACGGAAGACGCCATTTTCGGATATTACGTGGATGAAGCGGGAGCCAAGACAAGAGAGATTTTCTTGGTTGTCAGCTCAAACCCTTCCGACAAATTCGAGGCTTCCAATACGGGATTGGTTTACTATCCAGTATCTGCCGTAGATGCGGAAAGAAAAAAGGTAATCTTTAACAACGTAAAGTGGGACAATCCGGAGATGAAGTTCACATTCGCCTACAAGGGCGAACCAAACCCGGACTTCAAACCAACATTCGTGCCTAACGACAAAGAGGATGAGAACATCGTTCCTATCAAGAACCTGACAGTTGTCGACGAAATGGAGATCAAAGAGAACGACGACAAGGTGAAGGACGTCAAGAACGAAACCGCATTTAAGTGGTACATGTATTCAAATCCTAAGAACGAAGAAAAACAGTTCGCAATCCGTCTTGAAATGGATGAGCCGGAACCTGTTTCCTTCCTCGTCTTCGACATGATGGGCCGCTACGTGACGGAAGTCACCATGAGACCTGACAAGGGAGAGTCCGAGAAAATCGTAAAAGTGCCAGCAAAAGGTGTATACGCGGTGGATATGATCACCAAAAAGACCCGCAACACATTCTCTGGAAAAATATTGATTAAGTAATCAAGAATAGTATTCTGAAAAGATGAAGAAGCATTTATATTTCATAGCATCCGTATTTTGCCCGTTTTTCCTTTCCGGGGCGTTCGCCCAGGAAATAGAGCGGATGTCACCCATCCTTCCTGTGGATGAGGAGATAGAACAGCTTGAATATAAGACAGTTGATGTTGAATCGATTGCGAGCAAGACGCTCAACATGCCGATGCTAAAGGCGCCGATCGGTTTCACCCCTGGCATGATCAATGACCGTCCGATCCCCAATCCGATAGAGAAGGTGACCCTGATCAAACCGCCGTATGCGAACAGCCAAGGCACTGTCAAGTTGGCTTATGATTTCGAGTTCCCCCCGGCGAAAAACGGGGAGGCTCCCGACTTCAACTTGTCCTACGACAGCCGTGGCGGCTACGGATTGCTCGGCATGGGCTGGGATATGCTTCTCCCCAAGGTGGTGGTGGACACCACCGTCGAGAACTGGAAGGAGAATTACGGGGCATGTTTCCTCAACGGGCAGAGGTTCATCCCTGTGAATGACAATTCAAAGTTGGCGTTAGACCAAGACCAAGACGTTGAGTATCGTAGGGAAATCAATCCGTATGATTGCAAATTGTTCCGCCATAGCCGTATCTCGTATGAGAGGGATGAGAAAGGAAAAGTGGTCAAGGATGAGTCTGGGAAGGGGAAACTGCAGGGCGTCTATATCTACTGGGAGCTGGTTAGCCACGATGGCAGAAGAATGGTCTTCGGAAATGTCAAGAATCCTTTCCACTTCGAGGAGAAGAAGGACGACAAGAAAGAGGATAAGAAGGATGAGTTCGCGAACAACTCAAGACTTTTTAGGAAAAGTGTGCCTGAAGATGGAGAAGCCGTACCGGACACGATAGTCGCCGAGTGGAACATCTCATATCAACATGACTTCTACGGGAATTATGTGGACTATATGTACAAACTTTCCAATGACATGCCTTTCGTCGATTCCATCACGGTGGGTAACGCGAACAAAATTCCGCACACCATCATCAAGTTCGGCTACAAGGAACAGAAGGAAGGGGCGGATTCCATTGTGCATTATAAGAACTATGGCATGAACTATTCGTTGGGCCAGTTGCTTGAATCCATCGATTTCCTTTACGAAAGTGACACGGCAGCTGGCAAATATGATTACCTGAGAGGGTACCATTTCGATTTTGTAAGGGGTGTGCCTGCCGAAAGATTCCGTAATCATGCGAAGGTGTTGAAGTCAATCAAACAAATAGATGACCAGAAAAAGGATTATGCTACGCATGTCTTGGATTATTATGACGACAAGGATGATGTGCGCAGACGTAAGGAATATTACCGCAACACTCAGGACAAGAACGTGCTGCCTTTCTTGATAGATCGTTCCTTGTTGATTAGGAACATCCACAATCCATTGGGTGGGTGTATGACATTTGATTACAAGACTTCGGACTATCGACTGAAGCTTTCTGATTTGCCAAAGGAGGAGGTGCCTCAGTACCAAAGCGCGGGAGGAGAAGACGGCATCGAATATGCGCCGATAGAGCCCATCAAGTATCCGGTGGATTCGTTCGGGCACATCATGGTCATGTCCGTGTTGCGTGTCTCCAACGGTATCCAGAATTTTGTTCATGACACGTTCGATTACAACCGTCAGGTTTGGAATTTGGATTCGACCCATTTCTTCGGATTCGATGAGGTGCAGACCCACGTGTTGGATCCGCAGACTCGTGAAAGAGTTAAGTCTTGGGTGAAAACTTACGATATGCTTGACCCTCAATTGCGCGGCAACTTGATTTCAGCTACGCTTTATGATGCAAAGATGGAGGAAAAGATGAAGACGTTCGACATGGAATATGGTGTCGGTGAGAAAGAAAAGTTCAGTCATGTAAATCTGAAGAGCAAGTTAATAAAATACCCATCTTCGTCTCAGTTCAAATTTTTATTACTGAAGTATAAATATTCTGAGGCCGGTTGGTTAAGAACCATAATACTTGAGAAGGAAAATAATCAGGCCGGACAGACGGTCATATTCCATCGTTTGGACGAAGAAAAATGCTATGGTGGTATGTGGGGCTTGTTAGACTCTATCAGAACTTTATTCCAAGGTAGAAGTAATATCTTTGATGTAGCGTTCCTTTATTCGGACAAACAGAATCCGAGTCGAGTAACTGCGTTTAGTCAATTTGTTTCGATAGCGCAAAAAAATGGAGAAACAACTCATAGTGTGACTACCACATTCCGATATGATGCGGATGGTAATATGATACAGGTAGTATATCCACAAGATGCTAACGGGGCGAACATGAAGGTGGATTACCTCTACGACCGCCGATTCAACATGTACTTGAACCGTGTGGAGAATTCGCTTGGATATAGGACCGAATTGAACGATTACGACTACCATTATGGTGTGCCTCGTTCCATAATGGACAGGAACGGTATGAGGATGAAGCAAAATACGGACGGCTTGGGTCACGTCATTTCCATCACTGCACCGTATGAGGTGGAGCTGAATGCCGAACCTACTTTGAAGTACGAATTCTCATTGGCTGTACCTCCTGCACCGATGAACGACAGCGATTTCTATCCTTTCAGAGATACGCTTACGACTGACGCTCCTGAGTTTATTTTGGGTAACACATACGGCAAGGAGTCGTTGTTGAAGGTGCTCTCTTATTTCTATAAGATACCTGATAAGGAGATCGCTGGCATTGACGAAGCAGGCATATTGCATAAGTTCAATGTCTGCACCACGCCATGGGACGAGAACGACAAAAAGAAGGACATCATCGTCAAACTTGACTCCGCCGATGCATCCAAATGTCTCTGTAAGGACTCCACGGACCAACTGGCCTATTCGGTGAAGGTTACCAACTTGGATGGAGAAACAGTGGTGTTCGCCGACGGATTGGGTAGAATAGCCCAGACAAAGCAACTACGTGCGGTTACAAATGTGGATGCGGAAGGATATACGAAAAATGATCCGGTAAAGCAACATCTTGTGACCTATGCGGATGACGAGCCTATGTATCTGTATGGTAAAGTGTACGGACAATTCGCTGGGGAAATCGACAAAAAAAGGTCTTATTTGAGAGGTGGAAAGTTGTCGAGCGTCAGGTCTTATAATGAGTATGGACTATTATCCATGGAAACTAGTGCGGAAGGTGCTTTGTTAGCTACGCATAGTTATTATATGAATGATGCGACTGTTACGCATAAGAAAAATACACCATCTTATTTGGAGAGAATCGAGGATGTAGATTTTGATGGTCTGTTGTTAGAGGAGAGAATCTTCTCTTCAATTGATGGGAAAGATAGTCTTTGCAAGCGTACATATGACAGGATGGGTCGTTTGACGCAAATCAATGAGAACGGAAAATCAACTTCATACGGATATGATATGAGAGGTCTCGTCATATTGATGAGTGATCCGATAAATGGGACAAGGAATCTCTCGTATGATGATGCAGGCAATCTGATCTCCATCTCTAAGAATGGAAAGGAAATTGTTAAATACAAGTATGAACTCAATCAATTAGTTTCTGTGGAATACCCAGACTTCCCGTACAAGAACGTTAAATTCTCCTATGGAGACAAGAATGCGAAGTACAACCGTGTTGGTCAAATCGCCTATGTCGAGGATGCTGTGGGTGTTCAGGAATTCTTCTACGGTAGCATGGGTGAGGTCACTAAGGTGCGTCGTTCCATCGTGGCGCCTAACCGACCGATTCGCACCTATGAGATGACTTGGGACTATAACTCGTTCAACCATCTGATGAGGATGACCTATCCAGATCAGGAGATGTTGAGCTATACCTATGACCTCAGTGGCTTCCCTATGACGGTGACTGGTTCGAAATCATACGCTTACCAATACATCTGGGATGCGGGATATGACCTTTTCGGACGGCCAACCTATCTCTCTTATTGCAATGGAGAGAAGACCTTCTATAACTACGATGACGAACAGATGTCCAAGGTGCAGAAGGTTTATTCGGAGCGGGATGATGAGGTTACGATGGTTGCCACAAGTCGTAATCGTATCTCAGGAGATAATTCAATTGTTGAGACTGAATTGTTTGGTAACTTGTTCGATAAGGAATTTGACTGCGCTTCCTCTCGATGGATCTTTAACGGCAAGCCATTCGATGATAAGGTTACCTATTCTAATGAAGAGGGTGGGAATGTGTCGTACACGTTATCCTCAGATCAAGTTGTACTCTATTCGTCTACTAATGAGGTTTCGTTTACCCAATCGAACTTGGAATTCCCAGGAGAGGGCTCAATGGACAAAACTTATTCATTTGACAAAGATGGGAACCTCATCTTGGAGAATAGAGAGCAAGTGTTGAATCCGGAAGGTTCTGTGGAAATCAGAAACGATGGCGGATTCCTTACTACGTATTGGTATGACTACACGGGTTACCCTGTCATCTCGACAGGCGGTGGCAAGGAGGGTGTCTACGTGAACGGTCTAAGCACCTTCTCCTCAATTGACATGCCTTCCATGGAATTCCAGCTCAACAAGTACTTCTCCATGAACGACACCATGGGCTATACGAAACATGTCTTCTTCGGAGACGAAGAGGTGGTACGTAAGACGGGAGACAATGCAAGCTACGGACAGAATCCTGAAAGGGAAGAACGTGCTGGCACCTACTTCGCCGGACAAAAGAGCGACTACAAGACTTTGTACGAGCAGTCAAGTCAGGCGTTTAAGAATCGGTACGCTTTGCTGAACTTGGAACTCGAGCAGGAGGATCTCCCATACCGAGACGGAAAAGATGTGGATAAGGAGAACGCTCCAGCTGCATTAAGGAGCTCCAACATCGGTCATGAGATGGATAATTACGAGGAGAATCAATTATACATCCACAGAATCAACGGTAATTCCATCTACTACATGACCAACTTGAGGGCCAATTTGGAGGATGTGATCTTCATTACTCCGTTCGAATCCAAGAGATTGTTCAAACACGTCAAATAAAAACACGTGATTAGATTTTAAATAGAAAATAGGGTTAAGTTTATTATATATTTAACATAACATGTTGCGTTCGGTAAAAATCATAGCTGTAATGTCAATGTTATTGCCGCTTTCAGTGGCAGGGGCAGAAATGGTAAGCGAGGGGACATTCTCAACCAATCAGTTGTTGGAGAAATCGAAGTCCGGCAAACTGGAAGCGCCAACGGCGACCCTAGAGGTGGGCGAAGGCGTGATGAAGGAAAACATGGAGATTTTCCTCTCCTCCATCGGGGAGTCCCAACTCCCGAAATTGGACCGCGGCATGACGAACGTGACAGACAGCTTCTCAGGCTACCGATTCCTGCCTCACGGAGAACACTTCAGCGGCAAGGGCGCCAAAGTGGTGCTGGGCTACGACCGCACGAAGATTCCGAGCGGCTACACGGAGGACGATATCCGCACCTACTACTATGACGAGCAACAGGGACATTGGATAGCGCTGCAACGTGACAGTGTGGACAAAACCAACCACACGATCATCTCCCACACCACACACTTCACCGACATGATCAACGGTGTGATCCAAGCACCAGAGTCCCCTGAGACGCAGGGCTTCACACCAACCATGATGAGCGACCTGCAGGCCGCCGACCCTACGACGAAGGTGCAGATGATCCAAGCTCCTCAGGCCAACAGCAATGGTACCGCTTCCCTCTCCTACAGTTTGGAGATGCCGCCGGCACGCAATGGCATGGCACCGAACCTGTCGATCCAATACAGCAGCGACGCTGGCAACGGATGGTTGGGCGAAGGCTGGAACCTATCCACCTCCGCTATCACGGTAAACACCAATTGGGGCGTACCAAGATATAACCCGGGAGTTGAGACGGAAACCTACATGATGGACGGACAGATGCTCCTGGAGGATGGTGTCGGTCAGGCACACCGTAATCCCGGAAAGAAACGTAAGAGCGGCAAGGTGAGGTTCTATCCACGTAAAGAGAGCGCTTTTTCGGAAATCGTCCGCATCGGTGACAAACCATCGAACTACATCTGGGAGGTGACCGATCGTAAGGGAACGAAGTACACCTACGGAGCCTACCATATCACCGAGACGAAGGATGAGTACGGAGATGTGACGAAAGACACCACCATCGTGGGCGTGGTATCAGGCAACTACCAATACAAAGGGGGAGAGAACGTCATCTCGGAATGGCGTTTGACCCGCATCGAGGAAATACACGGTGACTATGTGGAATACAAATATAGGCAAGAGTTCGAACCCATTGCCAACAATCACTACAGTGTCGCCCTATACCTGGATTCCGTCAAGGCGGGAAATGCCGGAGAAGCACCACATACGGTCGTGGTGATGAAGAATGGGGCGGAGAAAAACATCAAACGCAACGACGCGCGTTATGGATACCTGACGTCCTCAAATCAGTTGCTGGACAAGGTGGAGGTCTACTTCGAGGGCAAATATCTGAGAGGATACAAGTTCGAATACATGGAGGGTATGTTCGGCGTGGACTTGTTGAAGAGCATTTCCCAATTGGACAGCAAGGGAGAGGTCTTCTCCTCCCATAAGTTGGACTACAATCAGGGTATCAAGGACAGCCAAGGACAAAACATCAAGAATGGTCAAACCTACAATCCTTTCTTCGACGGAAATGAGAAATCTTTGGAATGTGGTTCGGGAGAAGGTTTTGGAGACGACCTAAGGGATTTCTTCAACTACATTACCGGAAATAACATCACCGCACTGGGAGGTAGCAAGTCGTTCTCTTCGTCCTTCAACACCTATGTGGGAGGAGGATTGGGAGACTACAGCCCGACAAAAAGTATGACGGGTGGCGTCAGCTACACCCATGGCCGGACCGAGTCGAACGGTGTTTCCTCTTTCACAGATCTGAACGGAGACGGATTGCCGGACAAAGTTTACGTGAGGAAAGGGAATGTGTACTACATGGCACAGAATCCCGATGGCTCATTCAAAACAGAAGAGCGTGTCGAAGGTATTTCCTCCATCTCGCACAGCGTGAACAAGTCAAATGGATTCGGAGGAAAAGGTCACTTGGGATGGGGTCCCGCGATAGCCACTGGTGGTGGGGATCACAACAGTTCAGAATCCGAAACGGATGTTTACTTTGCCGATGTCAACTCCGACGGGTTCGTCGACCTGATCTCTGGAGGCAAAGTATATTTCAACAGGTTGGTGGACGGCAAGCCGAAATTCCTCCCGACAAGTGCGAAGTCTGCAAACCCTCTCAATGCGAAAGGAAGCAAGATAGAACAATCCGCCGACAGTGAAGACCCGGAGGAACAAGAGAAATTAATGGAGCAGATGAGGGAGGAACAAGACCAAAAGGCACAGGAATCCCCGCTTCAGGATATTGTAAGGGTTTGGAGCGCTCCTTTCGATGGGGAAATAAAGATAGAAGGAGTTGCGGAACTCGTGCGGAAGAAAGGCAAAGAGGAAGACGACCTCTCGGAGAACCGAGACGGCGTCTATATCTCGATACAGAAGAACGATGAAATCATAATGGAGCCTTACCTGCTGAAGGACGCCGGCAAAAAAGATGTGTCGGAAACTCGTCAGGTGAAAAAAGGTGACAAGATATTCTTCCGTCTGCAATCAGGCAACCAAAAGTATGCCAACGGTGAGGATGATATCGTGGTATGGTCTCCTACCATCACGTACAATGGCGAAAACGGAACGGATCCGGAAGGAAACGATTTCGGGAAGTTCTCCGTTTCCGACCAGCTATTATTCTCTGCCAGCTCCGTGGCACTCATTGACTCTTCGACAAAGGGCGGATCGCCTGTCTACGAATCCGCGACACTGCAGGGTAAGTTCCATAAACCCGCCACATCGGACAATGTTCAGGTGTATGTCATCTTGCATTCCGATTCGTTGCTCGCAACAGGAACAGAAACGGAGGAAGGGAAGGCGCCTTTAAACCCGGATTTCCTAAAAGACACGATTTACAAGCACACGTTCGCTTGGAATGAGGAAGCGGATGTCGAAATAGATTTAGATGGTGTGGACTTATTGGCATACAGGAAGCATAATAAGGAGACGGGGAACGACGTGTTCCTTTCCAACATAAGGTTCGAAGTATATTCGAGCACGAATGTGGCCATGGAAAACATCTCATGGGATCCTTCGATCCATTACGTCTCCGCCAAAAACGGACAGGACGAGGGAAGCAACGGGTCCTCGGACAAGGACGAGAAGATGTTGGTTTCCTTCTCCCATTACTCCAACTACGTCAATCACGTGTCCACTCCGTTCGCTTTGCCCGACTTGGACGAAAAGGCCGTCGACAGCCTGAGAGTCTCCCCGGTTTTGAAGCGTTCGGACAAAGACTACACGGTACGCCTCTCTCTTAAGGGGACCGGGAAGGAACGATTGGGCTCCTATTCATTCAAATACAACTCTCAAACGGAAAGTTTTGAACCGCCGTACATATATCCATTCGAGAAACAGGAGACGGAAGATGGCGAACATACGGGACTGGAATACAAGACCGGAGAAAAGATTTGGTTCGAGTTCTACTATGACAACAACGATTTCGCCGACGAAGATGCCCGACTGAGATTCTACGTCGACACCGTCACATCCATTACAGAGGACGAAGCCGGCAATACGGTGGTGGAGACGGACAAAGTGTTCGACGAGACGTTCTCCGTGAACATGTACTCGAAAATATCCGACAACGGGTTCGGTCCGATGTACAAGGGTTGGGGTATGTTCGCTTATAGCGCAACAGGTGAACGATTCAGTGAGAAGATCAGAACCGAGGAGTTGGGGTTGGCAAGAATGATGGAGATGTTCCAACCGGATGAGGATGGGAACCTCCCGACGAAGGAGGATGGTTCTGCCTACGGATTGGATGACATGACATTTGTCCCATTAAGACCTGACGCCCAAAGCGGAAGCTGGAAAGGTCAGGACCCGAATTGCTATGTCTGTGCGGATTCGATGAGTAGCTCCCGTCTGGGGGAACAGCACGTCATCGTGGAAGACCCACTGAAAAAAATGCAGGAAGACATGGAATCCATGGCGTCTCTGGAACTAAACGAGGAAATGGATGGCACCCCCGCATTTGGCATCTCTGTCGTGTCGAAGAGTTCTAGCAACGCCGAGATGGGAGGCCTTGGAGGATTTGGTGTGACCCTGACCCAAAGTTATAGCAAAGGTGAGGGTGGAGCCACTCAACTATTCACCGACCTGAATGGGGACGGCTACCCTGACATCGTCACGAAGAACAAGGTCCAATACACAAACGTGTTGGGAGGATTCAGCGGCGAAAAATACATGGGCAACTGCACGGACCATAGCACAAGTGAGGCGTTATCATTCGGATTGGGTGGCATGCCTCAGCATTACGAGCCTAATGGGGGCAAGACCGCTGGTCCTGGAGAAACCGCAGGCAACAAGGTACAACTGAATGCCATCTCATTCAACAAGGCGCAGGCTTCTGTCAGCATCGGGGATGGTGCATTCGCCTATGATGTGACCGGCTCCTCAATGGTGGACATGAATGGTGACGGATTGCCTGACAAGGTGGCCTACGATGACAAGAAAGGAATATTCTATGTCGCATACAATACGGGGTACTCTTTTGCAGGGCCTATCATCATAGAGAATGGAATGATCAAGAAGTCAAGTTCTAGCGACAAAAGCTTAGGCGTGAGCGTTGACATCGGTTCCTCCAGTTTCTCTGCCGGCGTCAGCGTGAACAGGACGACCTCGGAGACCGTGTATGACCTGCGTGACGTCAACGGAGACGGACTGCCGGATGTCGTGGATCCAGGAAAATCCACAGTACGGCTTAACACTGGAACAGGGTTCTCGGAACCATACACTTGGAGCGGATTGAATAAACTGAGTGAATCATCCTCGACTGCGGCATCCATAAACGGGAATGCGACAGTATCCGTCACGGTTCAGATCGTTGTCGTCCCTGTGAAGTTCTCTGGATCCGGAGGAGGAGGCGTCGGCTTCGGTCTCTCCGGCGAGCATTTCTCATACCAGGATATTAATGGCGATGGTTTTGCGGATAAGGTGAGCGCCGAGGATTTTAACAGTATCAATGTCCGCTACTCCCGCATCGGCGCCGCCAACAAGCTCGAGTCCGTGACCAACCCATTCGGTGGAAAGTTCACCATCGAGTACGCGCATACGACGCCGACGACAGACCATCCGGGTGGCAAGTGGGCCATGTCCACACTGACCATCAACGATGCGACGGGCATGAACCCAGCCATGAAGACAACCTTCAACTACGAGAACGGTAAGCGTGACCGTCGCGAGCGCGAGTTCCTCGGCTTCGGCAAGGTGACCACCACCAACGTGGACGAGCAGGGCAACCCTGTCCGCTCCGTCATCGCCGAGTACGACGTGCAACACTACCTCACCGCGGGCGCACCGATCCGCAACCTCGTGGTCGGCTATGCTAAAGACGAAAACACCGGAGAGACGAAGGAGATCAAGTTCAAGGAGGATAACACCGCCTACGCCCACTATAGCGTCACCGGCGGTTCCCAACTGAACGACCTGAAAAAAATCACGGATGGAATCTCCCTATTCTCCGCCCCTAAGGAGAAGAAGACCACCGCCTACGAGAAGTATGCTCAAGATGGGTTGGAATTGACCCACGAGACTTACAAATATACGGATAGTTACGGCAACCTCTCGGCCTACAGCTTCAGGGATCTGGCCCAAGACAAGGATGGCAATTGGGGTTATGACGACGTCATCCTATACGAAGGAGAGAAAAATATGGAAAAAGGCTTGGCCACCAGTGTCGAGGTCAAGGGAACCGACGGGACACTCTACCGTAAGGTGACCGCCCAATACAATGACAATCGTACTCCTACGGCCATGACCCAAATAACGCAACATGTAGGAGAGAAAACGGCCGTGTCCAACTTCAGATACGACGAGTTCGGGAACATGGTCCGCCGCACCTTCCCGACTGAAGATGACGGGAAACCTACGAAGGACAGCTCCTTCTTCGAGTACGAGTACGACCGGAAGTACCACATGTACCCGGAGCGCGTCACCGACGCCTTCGGATACCACAGCGAGATGGAGGACTACGACTACCGTTACGGTATCCCTCGCACCGTGCGCGGCATGAACGGATACACCGTACGCTACCATATCGACGACCTCGGACGTACAGACACCATCGTCGCTCCGAACGAGCAGAACGACGGCGTGCCTTACACCATCGCATACAAATACGTCCTGGGATCGGATTATAAGAGTTCCTATGCCGTGACAGACCATTACGACCCGCAGCATCCGGACAATCCGTTGCAGACCGTCACCCACGTGGATGGCCTCGGTCGCCCGTACCAGGTGAAAAAGGATGCGGAGATCCAAGGTGAGGGCGAAAAGATGATCGTCTCCGGACGTGTCAAGTATGACGCCCTCGGCAGGACCATCGAGACTTACCATCCTACGACTTGTGCCCTTGCGGATGCCACCAAGATCGTCGGTTTCAACGACAAACTGCTCAACTCTTCCACCTTCGACGCCATCGACCGTCCGTTGACGCAGACATTGCCGGGAGACGAAAGCAACGATGAGGAATCGCAAGGCGATGCCGTAGCGGAAATGAACTATTCCATCGAGGGCGGGCTCATGAAGACCACAACGATAGACCCTAAGAAGAACGAACAATACACTTACACCAACGGTGCGGGACAGACCATCCGCACCGCACGCGACTACAAGAAGCAAGAGGGCGAGGATTCCGAGTCCATGGAGGAGAAAGTCTACGGCATCGATTATGCATACGACCCGATCGGACAACTCCTCACCGTGACCGATGCGGGCGGTAACGTGACCTCCTACACCTACGACATGGCGGGACGCAAGCTGAGTGTCGAGCACCCTTCCGCAGGCCTCACCACATTCACCTACGACGTGGCAGGTAACATGGTGGAAAAGCAGACCCCGAACTTGGCGGAAGAGGGGGCATCCATCCAATACATCTACAAGAAGAACCGTCTGGAGAGCGTGAAATACCCTAAACATACGGAAAACAACGTCACCTACACCTACGGTGGTGTGAACGCACCGCACAACCGTGTGGGACGTCTCGCCCTCGTCGAGGACGGCTCCGGCGCCACCGAGTTCTTCTACGGACGCATGGGCGAGGTGACCAAGCAGCGACGCACGCTCGTCATCCCGAACCAGGCCGTGGCCACCTACACCACAGAGTGGACGTACGACAGCCACAACCGTATCCAGAGCATGACCTACCCGGACGGAGAAATCGTCTCCTACCGATACAATCTCGGAGGTCTCCTCTCCTCCGTATCAGGAAAGAAGGACTACACCTACGACTACGTCGAGGAGATCGGGTACGACGAATACGAGCAGAAGAAATACATGAAGTACGGCAACGGGGTGGAGACGAACTATGGCTACTCCAACGAACGTCGCAGACTGGGTACCCTCGTCGTGTCGAACCAGAAGGGGAACATCATGGACAACACGTACTCCTACGACCAACTCGACAACATCACGAAGCTGGTGAACAAGGGCATGGCGCAGCATACCAAGGACGGCAAGACCATCGGTGGTGGCGTCTCCCACGACTACACCTACGACGCCTGGAACCGTCTGGTCAAGGCCCACGGAACATTCAGCGGGGCGGACGACAAGAGTGCGAAGTATGACCTCTTCATGGCCTATGACGAACTCTACAACGTGACCTCCAAGAGGTTGGATGTGGAACAGACCAACCTGCAGTTCCCTGGCACGTTGAAGGCGGGCCATACCTTGAAGTACCAATACGACAAGGAGAACAACGATCCGTTCCGTCTCCTCTCCGTATCCGCCAGCGAATACCGTGTGGCGGACGATGAAGAGACTGCAGCGGAGGTGACCGACGACAAGATCGTGAACACCCGTAGCGAGTATGCCTTCGACGCAAACGGCAACCAGACCCAAGTGGCGACGGGCAAGGAGGCCAAGGAGGGTGTGGAGGAGTTGCCGCAGGCCAACCTCCGACAACTGCTTTGGGACGAAGATAACCGTCTCCTGGCCATCAACGACAACGGACACGTATCCAACTACTTCTACGACGCCAACGGTGAGCGCACCGTCAAGATGTCGGCGGGCATGGAGGAACTCTACATCAACGGGGCAAGTGCGGGCGATAAGAAGAAGTTCGACGCCAAGTTCGTGGCCTACGTTTCGCCTTACCTCGTGCTGAAGAACGGCGGCGAGTACACCAAACACATCTATGCGGGCAAGGAACGCATCGCCAGCAAGATAGGCGACTTCGGCAGCTTCGGCGCCGACCCTCGACGTGTTGAGATGGCGGGTGCCGGCATCCGTAAGATCAACTACAGCGGCAAGTACAGCGCGTTGAACGGTCAAATAGACAATCGATACAAGGAGTTCGACGTGACCAATAATCTGGAGAAGAACGAGGATTGGAAGGACAATAGCTCCTTCTGTTGCAACGGGAATGGAGAGATGCCGACCCTCGACGGAGATGGTGGGCAAGCCTCCTCTATGGGCGACACCACGAAGCCCGAGGTCAATATCTTCTTCTACCACCCAGACCATTTGGGCAGCACCGCACTCGTGACGGACGCCGACGGTGAGGTGACCCAGCACGTCGCCTACATCCCGTACGGCGAGGTCTTCATCGAGGAGCGCAACGGCGTGTGGAACACCCCTTACCTCTTCAACGCCAAGGAACTCGACGAGGAGACAGGGCTCTACTACTATGGTGCTCGCTACCTCAACCCGAAGGATACCCGTTGGCTGAGCGTGGATCCAATGTTCGAGAAGTATGCCGGAATGAGTCCGTACAATTATTGTGCGGGAAATCCGGTGAAGTTGGTAGATCCGAATGGAATGTGGACTGAGAATTCAGATGGGAATTGGGTTGCTGAAAAAGGAGATTGTGCATGGACATTACATAAACAAACAGGAATGTCTTTTGCTGAGGCTAAAGACTTGATGAAGTCTCAAGGATTTCAATTCTCTAATGATGATTCTAATGTTGCTGTTCAAGTCGGAGACGTGGTTAAATCAAATAGGACCGCATCTTCTAATTCTAAAACGAACAAGGCGACATCAGCGTCGAAGAAAACCACTTCAAAACCAACTTCCACGAGTAATTCTGTTGGAGAAAAACCAAAGCCAGGATTGATTGAAAGATTAGGCATGTGGAATTATAATAGAGAAATGGCTCAGGTGAATCAAATGAAAGAACAATCAGATGCATTATGTGCAACTGTAAGTAAAATTGATAATGTGGCAGTAAATGTTGCGTATACGGATATTGAATATGGCGGATTTACAGCGGGATTATCTATTGGCTATTTTAAAGGAGAAGGATGGCACCTTAATCCTTTTTTCGGAAATGGATTTGGATATGATACGGGTTTGACTGCCACAATAGAATTGGGGAATTATACTGGAGCTAAAGGGAACGGCATAAATTCGCTCTCTGGTCTTTCTACTTATGTTTCTGGAGGAATCTATTACTTTACTGGAGGCTATAATCGCTCATTTGATGGGACCTATCAGTCTATAGAATTTGGAATCGGTGGAAAAGGTGTTTCTGGAAGTTGTGGGGTTATATATACTTTTCCAGATTTATTACCATCGGGGAAATGAAAAATTGTAAATGGTAGATTTTGACATGAAAAACTATTGTGAATTTAAATATAAAATGGTTGACATGGAATATTTGTATGCGAAAATGGGGAACATGCAATGTCTGGTTTTTTTTTCTCAGAAGCAAAAATATTTATGTACTTGGGATAAAAAAAAAGAATCCATTTTGGTAAAAAAGTGCGACACGCAAGATAGTTTAATGCTTGACATTCGAATCTCTTGTAGTAACGAATTTTTAAATGTTACTTGCCAATATTCGGAAATGGCATATATTATCAGATATGCAACTTCTCTGTCAATATTATTTATTATTTTTGCTTTTTCATTAGGAAAAGGAGACATCCTCTATAAAACACAAGGAATTTTTACTATCCTTGCAGTTTTCTTTCTTTTTACTTGGTTTGTTAACAAGGTTTCCTTTCTAAGACATTGTGAGGAATTTAAAAATGACTTAAAAAAAATCATCAAATCAGATCCAATATCATCAGTTTATAAATGGAAATGGTACGTTGATATACCCGATATTCATACGTGATATTTACACGTTCGTTGGGCATCCATGCTTGAGCATAATGGAGAGAACCACAATATTATCAGACTGAAATTCCCCACAATCATTCCTTCCGAACAGAAAAACAAAGTTCTTCGTTGACACCATCAACGGCAACGAGGAGGCGGTGGTCCATGCGCCGGACGCCGCCCACGCCGAGGTGACCAACCCATTGACCTACAACGACGAACATTGCTTCCAGAGCGCCATCTGCCTGACCTATTTCTACGCTAATACCCGCCACACGTTAATAAAGGAGTTGCCTATGCGCAAAGGATATGCAGACCAGGTATTGATCCCTTACCCGCCCAACATTCCGTCCTTGTTAATCGAATTAATACACTTCGTATGGAAGAGTCTTACACATTGATTGAAAACTCTAATTCGGCAATGTGGAATAAAGGCGACAAAGGGCACCCCTACCCTATTGGTCCACAATAGAAAAACATCCGCAACACATACATATGGAAATGTTAAATTGAGTATTGATGGGATGTTTGAGTCCCCAAAAGCAATTGACATATATAATCAATATATATTTCGAACACAAATTTCATTTTTTTTGTGATTAATATATTTTTTTTTGCAACTTTGCAAAATATAAAAAACAAAAGAAAAGTATTAATCATTCAATGTCAATAAAATTGTTCCCTTTGGCAAAAGAGGTTGGATGAAGAAAAAGAATCGAATAAAAAAATATGATGCGTTTATTTAAAGTTTGGTTTACCGTAATCGGGTTGATATGTCTGCCATACACGATGGCTAATGGTTCTGAAAGCAATGTTTTCCACCAATCTCAGTTGCTGGAAAAGTCCAAGTCCGGCAAACTGGAAGCGCCTACGGCGACCCTAGAGGTGGGAGAAGGCGTGATGAAGGAAAACATGGAGATCTTCATCTCCTCCATCGGGGAATCCCAACTCCCGAAACTGGACCGCGGCATGACCAATGTGACGGACAGTTTCTCAGGCTACCGATTCCTGCCTCACGGAGAACACTTCAGCGGGAAGGGCGCCAAAGTGGTGCTGGGCTACGACCGCACGAAGATTCCGAGCGGCTACACGGAGGACGATATCCGCACCTACTACTATGACGAGCAACAGGGACATTGGATAGCGCTACAACGCGACAGTGTGGACAAAACAAACCATACGATCATCTCCCACACCACACACTTCACCGACATGATCAACGGCGTGATCCAAGCACCGGAGTCCCCTGAGACGCAGGGTTTCACACCGACCATGATGAGCGACCTGCAGGCCGCCGACCCTACGACAAAGGTACAGATGATCGAAGCTCCTCAAGCCAACAACAATGGTACCGCTTCCCTCTCCTACAGTTTAGAGATGCCACCGGCACGCAACGGCATGGCACCGAACCTCTCAATCCAATACAGCAGCGACGCTGGCAGCGGATGGCTGGGCGAAGGATGGAACTTGTCCACCTCCTCCATCACGGTCGATACCCGTTGGGGTGTGCCGAGATATAACCTGAAAAATGAGACGGAGACCTACCTGCTCGACGGGCAGATGTTACTGGAGGATGGCATCGGTCAGGCACACCGTAATTCATGGAAGGGAAGATTGCGTGACACAGTGAAGTTCTATCCGCGCAAGGAGAGCGCTTTCTCGAAGATTGTCCGTATCGGAGACAAGCCATCGAACTACATCTGGGTGGTGACCGACCGTCGAGGAACGAAGTACACCTACGGAGCCTACAAGGTCACAGAGACAAAGGATAAGTACGGAGATGTGACGAGGGACACCACTATCGTGGGTGTGTTGAAGAACCAATTGACGAGGTCCGATGATAAGGAGAAAGATTTGCAGATAAAAAAGGATGAAGGGGTTGACTTGGGGGATGTCATTTCGGAATGGAGGCTGACCCGTGTCGAGGAAATTCATGGAGACTATGTGGAATATGAGTATGAAGAGGAAACTTCACAGTTAACAAAAAATGATGAGGTTACTGAGTTGTATTTAAGCCGTGTTTCCGCAGGAAATAAAGGGGAGAAGCCTCACACGGAGGTTCGTTTGATTTCCGACAAGAAAAAGAAGATCTCCCGAGTCAATGGTAATTACGGATTCCTTTCCTCTTCCAACAAATTGTTGACTTCCGTCGAGATCTATTTTGAAGGTTCGTTGTTACGCAAGTATGGATTTGAGTATGTCGATGGCGCTTTTGCAACAGAGTTGTTGTCCACCATCAATCAGTATGACTCAAAGGGCAATCTGTTCAATTCTCACAAGATGAATTACCACAACAACTATGATGGGAACCTCATCTCGTCTGAATCTGTTACATGTAAAACAGGAAATGACATACACGGTTTCCTCTCTGCTATCACAGGTGGTTATATGGCCACTGCCTTAGGAGGAACTCGTTCTACATCAACTTCATTTAACACGTATGCGGGTGTTGGCCCTACAGATGCGAGTCCGACCAAGAGTAACACGGGTGGTATCAGTTATGCCCATAGCAAATCGAATTCGGATGGCGTCGTTACCATGATTGATTTGGATGGCGATGGATTACCGGACAAGGTCTTCTGCAAAGGTTCGGAAGTTTTTTATAGAAAGCAATTGCCGATAAATGAGACAGGGTCTCCTGCATTTGCTAATGAGGCGGTTCCGGTGAAAGGATTGAAAGAATTTGCGAGCACAGTCTCCAGATCGAACACGTTCGGAGGAAAAGGTCATGTCGGATGGGGTGATTTGCTCGTCGTCGGGGGTATAGATTACACTTCGAGCAGCTCGGAGACGAAGGTCTATTTTGAAGATGTGAATGGGGATGGTCTAATCGATGTTGTGTGCAAAGGGAAGGTTCTTTTCAACAAATTGGATAATGGAGTGCCGACCTTCAGCGTAGGTAGTTGGAATACGGAGAACCCGATTATACAATCAGGGAAAATCATCTCTATTGGGGATGATGAGGAGTCGGAGCAGGAACGTATGCAGGAACAGAAGGAGATGATAGAGAGTTCTCCAATGCAGGATATTGTTCGTGTCTGGAAGGCTCCGAGAAGTGGTAATGTAAAGATTACGGGAAACGCTTTGTATATCGTGAGTGATGTGGAGGACGAGCCTCAGGATGGAGTCCATGTCTCCATTCAAACAGGAGGTAAAGTCCTTGCTGCGGAAGATCTTTCGGCTGTGAACGGTAAGACTGAGTTTAAAGTGGATGAGAGAAACGTCTCTACGATAGTAAAAAAAGATCAGATGATATTCTTCCGTGTTCAGTCCGGACAGGATAATTTGTCCAACGGTTGGCATGATGAGGTGGAATGGCATCCTACTGTCACGTATGTTGATGGTGTTTCCGTCAATGATGCGAATGGACATGATATTAATGTGTACGAGTCGGAGAAGGCATTCCTTGTGAGTGGACAGGTGTCGTATGGATTGAACGAAGGATCGGATGGGGAAAAAATATATAAGGGGGTTTATCTGAATGGTGCCTTCAAAAAGCCTGTCACTTCGGATGATGTCACTGTGCGCGTTGTGCTCAATTCTCCGAAGAAAATTTCTGTTTGTACGAAAACTGAAATGGTGAAGTATTGCCCTGAATTCAAGACGGCTTCTCCTGATTGTGTTCTTGATGATGATCATTTGCCAGAAAGGGTGGAATGTGCTCAATATGAATCTGTCGATAACCCGGATTACATGCAGGAAATCATCTTTGAAAAGACTTTTGGAAAGGACGAGGTGGTCGACATTCCAATCGATTTGGGAGGAAAGAACATATTGAACTACACAAGAAAGAATGACAAGGGGGAAGATGTGCTCTTGGATAATGTGTCATTCTATGTCAAGACAAACACAAATGTTGCTTTTAATGAGATAGAGTGGACTCCTGTACTCCATTATGAATTGGAGGATGGTGTGCAAGAATCGTACGCCAAAGATGATTATTGTGTGGTGGATTATAGCGTTTATTCTAAAGTGCTCAGTTATTCGAACAAACCATTCACCCTTCCGGAACTGAATGAGGATGAAGTGGAGAATTTTGTGGTGACCCCGCAAATGGAAATCGCCTCGGCTGGGGATATCCACACTATGGATGATTTTATTGAGGAGGCTAAGAAATTGACCAATTTATTGGGAGTTCCGTTCCTGATGTCGATTAAGGATGAGAATGGCAAGTATAACAAGCAATATCATGTGACATATAACTTCAGCAAAAAAGCATTTGAGCCGGAGCGTATCACTCCTTTCACTGCGGACGAATATACGCCTAACGATAAGGTTTGGATTGAGTTGTATTCCGAACTTGATAATGTTGACCTGAAGTTCCAACTGCTATTCAGCGCAGAGACAAAAGTGGATAAGATTGTTGTTGTTGATGGGCAAACCACACATCAGGTTTCGAAAGAGGAGACTGTCAATGTGGGTGCCTATTCCAGAACAAGCGATGGTTTTGGTCCTATGTATATGGGATGGGGCCAGTTCGGGTATACGGTCACTATGGACAAGGGCGAGAATTTGTTGGATGAGAATAAAATGGATGTCAGCAAGTTGGTGGATGACATGCCTAAAGATGACGATGGGAATGTGAAGGCGGACGAATTGACGTTCGATAATATGCCTGTCGTGTTCCTGAGACCTGATGCGCAGAAAAAAGCCTGGTTGGGCCAGGATCCTGACAATACATACTTGACTAATGATGTAATGCGTAGTTCCCGTTTAGGAGAGCAGGATGTTGTCCTGACCGATCCATTGGAGGAGATGCGTAATGAATTGGGAAATATGGAGTTGAACTCAGAAGTCAAGGGTACGAATGCGTATGCGTTCAACTTGGTCTCAAAGACGAGCAGTCTCACCGAGTTGGCAGGTATATCCCATTTTACCGGTCAAAATTCAAACGGTTGGGGTGGCTCTCAATTTTCATATACGGATGTCAACGGAGATGGTTATCCTGATATTGTGCTGGATGGTGCGATCCAATATACCAACCCATTGGGAGGTTATGCTGGTGGTGGGGTTTATCAAGGGAAAACCTCTTTAGATTATTCGAAAAGTCATTCGGTTTCACTTGGTGCGGGTATGAATCCGACTCCGAGCCGTCCGACGAACCCTAAAAATGGGCAGCCAGGGGTTAAGGATGCCAATTTGGCGCAGACCGCCTCTGAAAAAGCGCAGGTGAATCTTTCTATCGGTGCGAGCGTATACGCTGAGGATGAAACCGAAGTGACATTGATGGATATAAACGGAGACGGTTTGCCGGATAAGGTGAAGACGGAGGATGGCGTGATAAAAGTCCGCCTGAATTTGGGATATTCCTTTACCTTGGATGAAATTGTTTGGGGTAAGGCAAGTATTAGGAAGTCCCATAATAATGACTTGAATTTTGGTTTTGGTATTGATCTTGGTGCGACGAGTTTTTCCGCGGGTGCGGGTACTGCGGCCACGTTTAACAGGGTCAACGAGGATATCCGTGACGTGAATGGTGACGGATTGCCGGATTATGTCGATGGAAGGTCTGGTGTTGTGAAGATGAACATGGGGTGTGGCTTCGAAGATAATAGTTCCATCCCTTGGGATACGAAGAAGGCGGAGGGCTGGTTGAGTTCCTCTTTCTCCGCTTCCATGTCCATTAACGGTACGTTGACTGTCTCTGTACCTGTCTTCCTCGTGAAGATTTCTGGTTCTGGCGGTGGCTCTGGAAGCATTGGCATGAATGGTGAGCTCCTTTCCTATCGAGACATGGATGGAGATGGATTTATGGATTACGTGACGGCTCCTTTGGGTGGTGACGAGGACTTGCATATCTCTTACTCCCGCATTGGTGCCACCAACAAGTTGAGTTCCGTAACCAATCCGTTTGGTGGTAAGTTTACCATCGAATATGCGCATACGACGCCGACGACCGACCATCCGGGCGGTAAGTGGGCCATGTCATCCCTGACTGTCAGCGACGCGACGGGTATGAACCCGGATATGAAGAGCCTCTTCTCCTACGAGAATGGTAAGCGTGACCGTCGTGAACGTGAGTTCCTCGGCTTCGGTAAGGTGACGACCACCAACTTGGACGAGAATGGTAACCCTGTCCGCTCCGTCATTGCCGAGTATGACGTGCAGCATTACCTCACCGCGGGCGCACCGATCCGCAACCTCGTGGTCGGCTATGCCAAGGATGAAAACACGGGGGAAACGAAGGAAATCAAGTTCAAGGAGGATAACACCGCCTACGCCCACTATAGCATCACCGGCGGTTCCCAACTGAACGACCTGAAACAAATCACGGATGGAATCTCCCTCTTCTCCGCCCCTAAAGAGAAGAAGACCACCGCTTATGAGGCGAACAACCAAGATGGACTAGAGTTGACCCACGAGACCTACGACTATACGAAGAGTTATGGTAACCTCTCGGCCTACAGTTTCAGGGATTTGACACAAGACAAAAACGGCAATTGGGGTTATGACGACGTCATCCTATACGAAGGAGAGAAAAATATGGAAAAAGGCTTGGCCACCAGTGTCGAGGTCAAGGGAACCGACGGGACACTCTACCGTAAGGTGACCGCCCAATACAATGACAATCGTACTCCTACGGCCATGACCCAAATGACGCAATATGTGGGAGAGAATCCGGCCGTGTCTAACTTCAAATACGACGAGTTCGGTAACATGATCCGCCGCACCTTCCCGACCGAAGGGGCATCTAGTGCGAAGGACAGCTCCTTCTTCGAGTACGAGTACGACCGGAAGTACCACATGTACCCGGAGCGCGTCACCGACGCCTTCGGATACCACAGCGAGATGGAGGACTACGACTACCGCTACGGTATTCCTCGCACCGTGCGTGGCATGAACGGGTACACCGTACACTACCACATCGACAACCTCGGTCGTACCGACACCATTGTCGCACCGAACGAGCAAAGCGACGGCGTGCCTTACACCATCGCATACAAATACATCCTGGGGTCGGATTATAAGAGTTCCTATGCCGTGACCAACCATTACGACCCGCAGCATCCGGACAATCCGTTGCAGACCGTCACTCACGTGGATGGTCTCGGACGCCCGTACCAGGTGAAGAAGGATGCGGAGATCCAGGGTGAGGGCGAGAAGATGATCGTCTCAGGACGCACCCAATACGATGCCCTCGGTAGAACCATTAAAATTTATCACCCTACCACCTGCAATCTCGCAAAAGCGACTGAGATAGTTGAATTTAGCGGGAAACTACTCGTGGACTCCACTTTCGACGCCATCGACCGTCCGCTGACGCAGACATTGCCGGGCGACGAGAGCAACGATGAGGAATCGCAAGGCGATGCCGTGTCGAAAATGAACTATTCCATCGAGGATGGGCTCATGAAGACCACAGCGATAGACCCTAAAGGCAACGAGCAATACACCTACACCAACGGTGCGGGACAGACCGTCCGCACCGCACGCGACTACAAAAGAATGGAAGGTGAGAACTCCGAGTCCATGGAGGAGAAAGTTTATGCCATCAACTATGCGTACGACCCGATCGGACAACTCCTCTCCGTGACCGATGCCGCCCAGAACAAGACCACATACACCTACGATATGGCGGGACACAAGCTGAGCGTCGAGCACCCTTCTGCAGGTCTCACCACATTCGCCTACGACGTGGCGGGCAACATGGTGGAGAAGCAGACCCCGAACCTGGCAGAAGAGGGGGCATCCATCCAATACACCTACAAGAAGAACCGTCTGGAGAGCGTGAAATACCCTAAACATGAGGAGAACAACGTCACCTACACCTATGGTGGCGTGAACGCACCGCACAACCGCGTGGGACGTCTCGCCCTCATCGAGGACGGTTCCGGCGCCACAGAGTTCTTCTACGGACGCATGGGCGAGGTGACCAAACAACGACGCACGCTCGTCATCCCTAACCAGGCCGTGGCCACCTACACCACAGAGTGGACGTACGACAGCCACAACCGTATCCAGACCATGACCTACCCGGACGGAGAAATCGTCTCTTACCGATACAACCTCGGAGGTCTCCTCTCCTCCGTATCCGGAAAGAAGGACTACACCTACGACTACGTCGAGGAGATCGGGTACGACGAATACGAGCAGAAGAAATACATGAAGTACGGCAACGGGGTGGAGACGAACTATGGCTACTCCAACGAACGTCGCAGACTGGGTACCCTCGTCGTGTCGAACCAGAAGGGGAACATCATGGACAACACGTACTCCTACGACCAACTCGACAACATCACGAAGCTGGTGAACAAGGGCATGGCGCAGCATACCAAGGACGGCAAGACCATCGGTGGTGGCGTCACACACAACTACACCTACGACGCTTGGAACCGCTTGGTCGAGGCCCACGGAACATTCAGCGGGGCGGACGACAAGAACGCGAAGTATGACCTCTTCATGGCCTACGACGAACTCTACAACGTGACCTCCAAGAAGTTGGACGTGGAGCAGACCAACCTGCAGTTCCCAGGCACGCTGAAGGCGGGCCATACCTTGAAGTACCAATACGACAGGGAGAACAACGATCCGTTCCGCCTCCTCTCCGTCTCCGCCAGCGAGTACCGTGTGGCAGACGATGAAGAGACTGCAGCGGAGGTGACCGCCGACAAGATCGTGAACACCCGTAGCGAGTATGCCTTCGACGCAAACGGTAACCAAACCCAAGTGGCGACGGGCAAGGAGGCCAAGGAGGGCGTGGAGGAGTTGCCGCAGGCCAACCTCCGACAACTGCTTTGGGACGAAGATAACCGTCTCTTGGCCATCAACGACAACGGGCACGTATCCAACTACTTCTACGACGCCAACGGTGAGCGCACCGTCAAGATGTCGGCGGGCATGGAAGAGCTCTACATCAACGGGTCAAGTGCGGGCGATGAGAAGAAGTTCGGCGCCAAGTTCGTGGCCTACGTATCGCCTTACCTCGTGCTGAAGAACGGCGGTGAGTACACCAAACACATCTATGCCGGCACGGAACGTATCGCCAGCAAGATAGGCGACTTCGAGAGTTTTGGAGCCGACCCGAGACGTGTGGAGAAGGCTGGCGAGAGCATCCGAGACATCAATTATGGTGGCAAATATAAGGCGTTGGGTGAACAACTCAAGGCGAACTACGACACGTTCTGTGTATCATATAATCTGAAGGAGAACAAGGATTACGATGACAATGCCTCCTTCTGTTGTGGTGACAAACCGCTCGAAGAGATGGAAGGAAATGATCCATCGTCCGTCGTGGAGAACACGAAGGCTGAGGCCAACATCTTCTTCTACCATCCCGACCATTTGGGTAGCACCGCACTCGTGACGGATGCCGACGGGGAGGTGACCCAGCACGTCGCCTACATCCCTTACGGCGAGGTCTTCATCGAGGAGCGCAACGGCGTGTGGAACACCCCTTACCTCTTCAACGCCAAGGAGTTGGACGAAGAGACCGGCATGTACTACTACGGTGCCCGCTACTTGAATCCTAAGGACACAAGGTGGATTAGCGTCGATCCACTGTTTGAGAAGTATGTGGGGATGAGTCCGTATAATTATTGTTCAGGGAATCCGGTACGGTTGGTGGATCCTGATGGAACACTAAATACAACACCAGACGGAGATGTGGTATTTGTACCAGATCTTACTCAGTCACTTGTTGCAAGTGGAAGTCAAAGTTTAAATGGTCCTGATGAAGTTTCTTATTTAACAACTACTGATAACAAGGTTTATCAAACTAACGCACTGTATCAACCTGGATTTGTTACAACTAAACAAGGTAATAGAGTTCCTGCATTTCAACTCGTATCTTTAACGATAACTCAGGTGGATCGTAAGACACGAGAACCCATAGGAGCCCCTCAAGAACTTCTTGGAAACGAAAAATTACAAAAAAGTTTAGGTAGTATGGCTGGTAGAAGTATAGCACAGGAGTATATTTCTGCCTTTAGATCAAATTGTCATGGACTTGCCTATGCCAAAGGTCAAGTTTGGATTCAAGGTAATGCCGTGTCTACCATAATAAATGATGAATATCAGCAAGCTCAAGGCGATATTCAACAATATGATGTTATCACGTTTTTTTCAAGAGGAAATAATGTTCCACAACATTCTTATATTAAATGGGACAGTTCACCAGCAGGTGACTATCGATCAAAAGATGGACGTCTGAAAGTTCGTTATTCCAATTCTATACAAACCCATACATATAATTATAATAACCCTAATAATTATTCTGTAAGATATAGAAGGAGATAAAATGATTCGTAAAATAATTTTATTTGTCAATTTGTTTTTTATATGTTACAATAATGTATTCTCTTCACAAAAAGATACTGTTTTTTACAAACAATATGATTATAACAGCGATAAATTTTTTGTGGATACCATAGCATTGGATGAGTACCCAATGCATATGATATGTAAAAGTTCTATTTTAGGTCATACAATAGGAAATATGACTTTGCGATATGTGGGTCTATATTTAGACTCTGTTAGTATAAAAAAAACAAGTTATGATGAAATTGGTATAGATTATATTAAATACGATTCAATTTACAGCATAATTGAGGACGAACATTATTTACATGTGACTTTTTATGTGTTCTCATTCAATAGTCGTTGTGATTTTTTGTTTGACGCAGGATATTGCACAGATTTAGATGAAGTACAATTAATGTATTATCCATATGCCCATGATGAGACGAAGTCCCCTGTATTCCCATATTCATCATATCCTATTTACAAAATGACATATCATATAGGAAAATCAACTCCTATTGGTGGTATAAAAAAAAGAAGGAAAGAAGAACCTTTGAGATTCAAGGTATATAATTTGCCAGATTCGATTTGCCACTAAAAAGGATTTCTCCCAGTGTATTCACGCAGACAATTTCTCACACACCCCCAACTTTAAAATCTTTACGAAACATCCGTCTAACAAACACCTCTCCCTCAGCGCCCTGAAAGGGCAAATTTTAATAGATAATTTGCATGAGAAAACTTGTTGTTCTTTTTTCCATTCTTTGTTGTTTATGGCCATTTACATTTGTTGCTTTGTATTCTTATCATCCTCAATGTTCAAGCTTGGTCTATGAATATAAAGTGGCAAGATATGAAGTAGTTACCCATGATTTTTTAAAAATCATGGGTAAAGGTAAATTTATATCTGAAGATGTGTATGAACTTAATAATGCGACCAAGTTCAATGTTTTTGCAAAGGAACTGTCCATGAGTATTGATTTTATTATTAGAAAGTTTGATAATATTTGTCAAGTTGAATTCCGTAATTATAAAAAAATGGGCGTAGATGAGGGTGGTGGTATTTTAAGTAATATGTCAAAAAAAGAATTATCTGATTTTAGAAATTATGTGGAAGAGAATCTCTTAGCTCAAGTAGATGATGATTTCACATTAGATGAAAAACAATTACCCAAATTACGAAGAAGTGCCCTTTTGTCTAAGTATGCTCCATCTTTCATAATAGGTTATAGCATCTTTCTTCTGTTTTTTGGAGGTATCCTATTTTTCCATGGTAAACCCCGTATTGCAAAAAAGCAGAATTGAGAATTATAATACTGCCGCCTTTTCGAACAAGTTGCTAACTTAAGACAACTAACTTAAATCCAACAAAATAATGAGGCAAAGCGTAGCACTTCTCAGCCACCCTAGCCTAAGTTCTTTTAAGTAGCATCTATACTATAATTTGCATAGGACATCTCTGCATTCAAAGAACAATTTGACCCTATGTGAAAGTTCATAAAAATTTGCAGTTTTTCCCGCTGACTAAAGAAGAACATATGCATATCCAGGATAGCGATTAGTCGCCACATAAACTTCCACATTAATTTCGCCTTCAAAAAGATTTTCAGTACGGAGGCGAGCAGGGATTTACTTATCAGTTTCCAAAACTGCCTGCTCAATCTGCAAGGAGACAAAGAAATCGCAGACCTGACCCACATGAATAGCGAACAACTCGCCAAAGCCGTAAGCAAACAACAAGCCATCTACGACGTCTATTGCAGGGCAACCGCTGACGAACATTTCACCACCGAAATACAAAAGGCGGGACAAAATTATTTCGTAGACCGATCCATCTATTACCCCTCCTTCGCCATCAAGGGACAAGAGCAAAGGGGGGCGGTTGACATGAAACTATGGGATTACAATCTTTCGCCTATGTATTTTGTCAAGTTACTACTATTAAAAAAACAACAAAATCTGTTAAGTTCGGTCGAACTATCCCGAACCCAGAAAAGGTGTTTCAATGTGCAAGTGAACAAGACATAAAATGCCTCACAAGAAATGAAAAGAAATTTGTTAAATATTATATTACTAAGTGTTTTTATTGTCTGTACTAGGAACTGTACTTCTCTTTATCTTTCCCAGTAGGAGGCATGATTCTATATGTGTCGAAGAGATTCCTGAAGTTATTTCCATCTGTCTTATTATAAGTTTGGTATACTTCGTATGGAGGAGTCTTACACATTGATTGAAAACTCTTATTCGGCAATGAGGAATAAGGGTGACAAAGAGCACCCCTACCCTATTGGTACACAATAGAAAAACATCCGCGACACATACATATGGAAATGTTAAATTGAGTATTGATGGGATGTTTGAATCCCCAAAAGCAATTGACATATGCAATCAATATATATTTCGAACACAAATTTCATTTTTTTTGTGATTAATATATATTTTTTTTGCAACTTTGCAAAATATAAAAAACAAAAGAAAAGTATTAATCATTCAATGTCAATAAAATTGTCCCCTTTGGCAAAAGAGGTTGGATGAGGAAAGAGAATCGAATAGAAAAATATGATGCGTTTATTTAAAGTTTGGGTTACCGTAATCGGATTGGTATGTATGCCATACACGATGGCTAATGGTTCTGAAAGCAATGTTTTCCACCAATCCCAGTTGCTGGAAAAGTCCAAGTCCGGCAAACTGAAAGCGCCAACGGCGACCCTAGAGGTGGGAGAAGGCGTGATGAAGGAAAACATGGAGATCTTCATCTCCTCCATCGGGGAGTCCCAACTCCCGAAACTGGACCGCGGCATGACCAATGTGACGGACAGTTTCTCAGGCTACCGATTCCTGCCTCACGGAGAACACTTCAGCGGGAAGGGCGCCAAAGTGGTGCTGGGCTACGACCGCACGAAGATTCCGAGCGGCTACACGGAGAACGATATCCGAACCTACTACTATGACGAGCAACAGGGACATTGGATAGCGCTACAACGCGACAGCGTGGACCGTGCGCACCGCACAATCATCTCCCACACCACCCACTTCACCGACATGATCAACGGTGTGATCCAAGCGCCGGAGTCTCCTGAGACGCAGGGTTTCACACCGACCATGATGAGCGACCTGCAGGCCGCCGACCCTACGACGAAGGTACAGATGATCGAAGCTCCTCAAGCCAACAACAATGGTACCGCTTCCCTCTCCTACAGTTTAGAGATGCCACCGGCACGCAACGGCATGGCACCGAACCTGTCGATCCAATACAGCAGCGACGCTGGTAGCGGATGGCTGGGCGAAGGCTGGAACCTTTCCACCTCATCCATCACGGTCGATACCCGTTGGGGTGTGCCGAGATATAATCCGGGAACTGAGACGGAGACCTACGTGATGGACGGGCAGATGCTCCTGGAGGATGGCATCGGTTTGGCGCATCGTAATCTGGGCAAGGAACGTAAGAGTGGCAAGGTGAGGTTCTATCCCCGCAAGGAAAACGCCTTTTCGGAGATTGTGCGTATCGGTGACAAACCATCGAACTACATCTGGGAGGTGACTGACCGTCGAGGTACGAAGTACACCTATGGTGCTTACAAAATCACGGAGACGAAGGACGAGTATGGCGATGTGACGAAGGACACCACCATCGTTGGTGTTGTCATGGGAAATAATCAATATAATGAAAAATATGACACGGTCATCTCGGAGTGGAGGTTGACCCGTATAGAGGAGATTCATGGAGACTATGTGGAATACAAGTATCGGACAGATTTTGAGCAAAGTGCCGAAGGTCTCTATTCCACCGCTCTCTATTTGGATTCCGTGGTTGCGGGAAATGCAGGGGAGACTCCGCATACTGTCGTGGTGCTGAATAATGGAGTGGAGAAAAACATTAAACGAAGTGATGCGCGTTATGGATATCTTACTTCGTCGAACAAATTGTTGGAAAGTGTGGACATCTATTTCGAAGGTAAGTATTTGAGAGGGTATAAGTTCGATTATGAGGTCGGCTTGTTCGGTGTAAACTTGTTGCGTGACATCTTTCAACTGGATAGCAAGAAAAATGCCTTTACTTCCCATAAAATGGAATATAGCAAGGGTACTAAGAATAGCGAGGGAATGGATATCCAGAATGGAAGTGCTATATACGATCCCTTTTTCGATGGCGCAGAGAAAACCATCTCATGTAGTAGTGATGGCAATAGTATCATTGAGAAATTAAAGGATATTATCAATGAAGCAACGGGAAGTAATGTCACTGCATTGGGAGGTAACCATTCTGTCTCAGGCTCCTTCAATACCTATGTTGGCGGTGGATTGGGAGATTATAGCCCGACTAAAAGTATGACGGGCGGTGTCAGTTACACCCATGGTCGAACTGAGTCGAACGGCATCTCCTCGTTTATAGACTTGAATGGAGATGGGTTGCCAGATAAGGTATATGTGAGGGATGATAAAGTGTATTACATGGCGCAAAATGCAGATGGCACTTTCAGCAATGAGGAGCGGGTCAACGGTATTTCTTCCATCTCGCACAGTGTGAATAAATCAAACGGATTTGGAGGAAAAGTCCATCTTGGATGGGGCCCTGCCATATTTGTGGGAGGCGGGGATTATAATAGTTCCGAGTCTGAGACGGATGTCTACTTCTCCGATGTCAATTCCGATGGTTTTGTCGATTTGGTAAATAATGGGAGTGTCTATTTCAATAGGTTGGTTGATGGGAAACCGGTTTTTGAGGTATCTAGTGATGGTACGGCGAATCCGCTCCATGTTTCGGGCAATATAGAACTCTCTTTCGACAGTGAGAATGCGGAAGAAATGGCTGAGTTGCAGAAGCAACTGCAAGAAAAGCAAGAACAGAAAGCTAAGGAATCTCCGCTTCAGGATATTGTAAGGGTTTGGTGTGCGCCATTTGAAGGAACGATCGAGATAGGCGGAACTGTGAAATTGGTGCAGAAGGAGGGTACCACACTGTCCGATAATCGAGACGGTGTATATGTTTCGATACAAAAAAACGGCGAATATGTAATGTCTCCTTCCCATTTAGGCGATGGAGAAACTGTTGATGCCACTGGAAGTTGTGGAGTGAAAAAGGGTGACAAGATTTATTTCCGTGTCCAGTCCGGTAATCAGAAATTCGCCAACGGAGAGAACGATGTTGTGTTGTGGACTCCTACTGTTACATATGTGGAAGAAAAAGGGACGGATCCAGAAGGCAAATCCTACGGGAAGTATTCTGTTGCGGACCAATTGTTGTTCACTGCCAGTTCAGTGGCAATCGTCGATTCGTCGACAAAGAGTGGTACTCCAGTTTACGAATCCGCAACGTTGCAAGGCAGATTCAAGAAACCTTTGCTCTCTGATGATGTCGTTGCCCGTGTTATTTTGTATTCGGATTCGTTGTTGACAAAGAAAATAGAAACGGTGGATGAATCCGGCAATCCAAAGATCGTATACGAGGAGGAACTTAATCCAGATTTCTTAAGGGATACTATTTACAAACACACATTTGCTTGGAACGAAGAAGCCGATGAGGATATAGACCTGGGCGGAATCGATTTGCTGTCATACAGAAAACATAATGACGAAACAGGGCATGATGTGTTCCTTTCCAATATTGTATTTGAATTGTACTCGAATACGAATGTGGCAGTCGAGGACCTTTCTTGGAATCCGTCGATTCATTACGTTTCCGGCGATGGGAAATCGGACAAGGACGAAAAAATGATTGTTTCGTATATGCATTATTCGAATAGTGTCAACCATGTGTCCGCACCATATGTTCTGCCGAATCTTGATGAGAAGGCCGTTGACAGTTTGAGGGTAAGCCCAGTTCTGAAAAGGATGGATAAGGATTATACTGTCCGTTTGTCTCTTAAAGGAACAGAGAAGGAGAAAATAGCCTCATACACGTTCAAATACAACACTCAATCACAAAGTTTCGATCCTCCGTTTGTATATCCGTATAAGGATTTGACATACGAGTCTGGGGAAAAGGTGTGGTTCGAATTCTATTATGACTTTGACGATTATGCGGATGAGAATGCGCAACTTAGATTTTATGTGGACACGCTTGTCTCCATCACGGAAGACGAGGCTGGCAATAAAATCGAGGAAAGGAACAATGTATATGACGAGACATTCTCTGTGAACATGTATTCGAAAGTGTCCGATAACGGTTTTGGACCGATGTACAAAGGTTGGGGAATGTTCGCATATAGTGCGACAGGGGATGAACGATGCAAAACACCAATAAGAACGGATGAATTGGGTTTGCAGGTGTTGATTGATATGTTTAAACCAGATGCGGATGGGAATCTCCCGAAGAAGGAAGATGGAACAACGTATGGATTGGATGATATGACGTTTGTGCCGTTGCGACCTGATGCCCAAAGCCAGGGTTGGATAGGTCAGGATCCGAACTGTTACGTTTGTGCGGATTCGATGCATAGCTCACGTTTGGGCGAGCAACATGTTATCGTGGAGGATCCATTGAAGAAAATGCAGAAAGCTTTGGCGTCTATAGTTGATGATGGGAAAGGATCCCCTGCATTCGCTATCCCTGTTCTTTCTGAAAGTTCCAGCAACACGGAAATGTTGGGTGGTGGTGCTTTCGGTGTGAATTTGACGGGTAGTAAGTCTGACGGTAAGGGTGGTGCTACGCAGATATTCACGGATTTGAATGGAGATGGCTATCCGGACATTGTGACTAGCAAGAAGGTACAGTATACCAATTCGGTGGGAGGATTTGATGGAAAGAGCTATAAGGGCAATTGTACAGATTTTAGCATAAGTGATGCTCTCACATTTGGATTGGGAGGCATGCCGCAACATTACGAACCGAATGGCGGTAAGTCCGCTGGTGGACGTGCGGAAAACAACGGGAATAAGGTACAGCTAAATGCAATATCGTTTAATAAAGCTCAGGCCTCTGTTAGTGCTAATTTTAATGCGTATGCTTACGATATAACCCATTTCACCATGGTGGATATGAATGGTGATGGTCTTCCTGACAAGGTGGCCGTCAATGATGGACAACTATCTGTCGCATATAATACGGGCTACTCTTTCGTGGGACCATTCTCGTTCGACGCTGGATTTATCAGGAAATCCAGTTCGTCGGATAAGGGACTAGGAGTGTGTGTTGATATTGGTGCGTCCAGTTTCTCTGCTGGTGTGAGTGTGAATAGAACGGATGCGAAAACGGTGTACGATTTGCGAGATGTTAATAGTGATGGGTTGCCTGATCTTGTGATGGTTGAAGGGACTGGTTCGAAAGTGCAATTTAATACGGGAAGTGGGTTCACATCTCCATATACGTGGAGTCGATTGAATCAGCTGAGCAGCACGTCTTCGACATCTGCTTCCACCAATGCGAATGCGACAGTCTCTGTCACTGTTCAGATAGTTATGGTTCCTGTGAAATTCTCTGGTTCTGGAGGCGGTAGCGTTGGTGTCGGCTTGTCCGGTGAGCATTTCTCCTACCAGGATGTGGATGGTGATGGTTTTGCAGACATGGTTAGCTCTGAAGATTTTAATAGTCTTCGTGTTCGCTATTCTCGTATCGGTGCCACCAACAAGCTCGAGTCCGTGACCAACCCATTCGGCGGAAAGTTCACCATCGAGTACGCGCACACGACACCGACGACCGACCACCCGGGCGGCAAGTGGGCCATGTCCGCGCTGACCGTCAACGACGCGACGGGCATAAACCCGGCCATGAGGACAACCTTCAGCTACGAGAACGGTAAGCGTGACCGCCGCGAACGTGAGTTCCTCGGTTTCGGTAAGGTGACCACCACCAACGTGGACGAACAGGGCAACCCTGTCCGCTCCGTCATCGCGGAGTACGACGTGCAACACTACCTCACCGCAGGCGCACCGATCCACAACCTTGTGGTCGGCTATGCCAAGGATGAAAACACCGGGGAAACGAAGGAGATCAAGTTCAAGGAGAATAGCACCGCCTACGCACACTATAGCATCACCGGCGGATCCCAGCTGAACGACCTGAAACAAATCACGGATGGAATCTCCCTCTTCTCCGCCCCTAAGGAGAAGAAGACCACCGCATATGAGGCGAAAGAGCAGGATGGTCTGGAACTGACCCACGAGACCTACGACTACACGAAGAGCTACGGTAACCTCTCGGCCTACAGCTTCAGGGATTTGGTTCAAGACAAGGACGGCAATTGGGGTTATGACGACGTCATCCAATATTCCGACCAGAAACTGGGCTTAGCCACCAGTGTCGAAGTCAAGGGAACCGACGGAACGCTCTATCGCAAGGTGACCGCCGAATACAAAGACAAACATACCCCTACGGCCATGACCCAGATGGTGCAGCACCTAGACGGGGACAAGAAGGCCGTGTTTAACTTCAAGTACGACCAATATGGTAACATGGTTCGCCGCACATTCCCTACGGAGGAGATGAATTCGGAAAAGGAGATAGAGCCTGCGAAGGATAGTTCCTTCTTCGAGTACGAATACGACCGGAAGTACCACATGTACCCGGAGCGCGTCACCGACGCCTTCGGATACCACAGCGAGATGGAGGACTACGACTACCGTTACGGTATCCCTCGCACCGTGCGTGGCATGAACGGGTACACCGTGCGCTACCATATCGACGACCTCGGCCGCACCGACACCATTGTCGCACCGAACGAGCAAAGCGACGGCGTGCCTTACACCATCACATACAAGTATGTTCTGGGTGAGGATTATAAGAGTTCCTATGCCGTGACCAACCATTACGACCCGCAGCATCCTGACAATCCGTTGCAAACAGTCACCCACGTGGATGGTCTCGGACGCCCGTACCAGGTGAAGAAGGATGCGGAAATCCATGGAAAGGGAGAAAAGATGATCGTCTCCGGACGTGTCAAGTACGACGCCCTCGGCAGAACCATCGAGACTTATCACCCGAATACTTGCGAACTTGCTGACGCCACAAATATAATCCCGTTCAACAACGAACTGCTCAAATCTTCCACCTTCGACGCCATCGACCGCCCGCTATCGCAGACGTTGCCGGGAGACGAAAGCGGAGATGAGAATTTGGAATTAAAAGGAGTGCCATCCGTAACAGAAATGGACTATTCCATAGAGGACGGGCTCATGAAGGCCACAATAACAGACCCTAAGAAGAACGAACAATACACCTACACCAACGGCGCAGGACAGACCGTCCGCACCGCACGCGACTACAAAAAGATGGAGGGCGAGGACTCCGAGTCCATGGAGCAGAAAGTTTATGCCATCCACTATGTGTTCGACCCGATCGGACAACTCCTTTCCGTGACCGATGCCGCCCAGAACAAGACCTCCTACACCTACGACATGGCGGGCCGCAAGCTGAGCGTCGAACACCCTTCCGCGGGTCTCACCACCTTCGTCTACGACGTGGCGGGCAACATGGTAAAGAAGCAGACGCCAAACCTTGCGGAGGTGAACAAGTTCATCACCTACAGATATGCCAAGAACAGATTAGAGGGTGTGGAATACCCTAACCATCCAGGGAACAACGTCACCTACACCTACGGAGGCGTGAACGCACCGCACAACCGCGTGGGACGTCTCGCCCTTATCGAGGACGGCTCCGGCGCCACCGAGTTCTTCTACGGACGCATGGGCGAGGTGACCAAGCAGCGACGCACCCTCGTCATCCCGAACCAGGCCGTGGCCACCTACACCACCGAGTGGACGTACGACAGCCACAACCGTATCCAGACCATGACCTACCCGGACGGAGAAATCGTCTCTTACCGATACAACCTTGGCGGTCTCCTCTCTTCCGTTTCCGGCAAGAAGGATTTCACCTACGACTATGTCGAGGAGATCGGGTACGACAAATACGAGCAGAGGAAATACTTGAAATATGGCAACGGCGTGGAGACGAAATACAAATACTCCAATGAACGTAGTAGACTTAAAAACCTCGTTGTGTCGAACCAGGAGGGTAACATCATGAACAATACCTATTCCTATGACAACCTCGACAATGTCACGAAATTGGAGAATGAGGGTAAGGCGCAGAAAACCAAGGATGGCAAGACCATCGGCGGCGGTGTCACACATGAATACACCTACGACGCTTGGAACCGTCTGGTCAAAGCCAGCGGAACATTTGGCGGAGCGGATGGGAAGAGTGCGAAGTACAACCTCCTCATGGCCTACGACGAACTCTACAACGTGACCTCCAAGAAGTTGGACGTGGAGCAGACCAACCTGCAGTTCCCAGGAACGCTGAAGGCGAGACATGACTTGAAGTACCAATACGACAGGGAGAACAACGATCCGTTCCGCCTCCTCTCCATATCCGTCAGCGAGTACCGTGTAGCTGTGGAGGATGGTGAAGATCCGGAAGCACCAGTGGAAGACGACAAGATCGTGAACACCCGCAGCGAGTACGCCTTCGACGCAAACGGCAACCAGACCCAAGTGGCGACAGGCAAGAAGGCCAAGGAGGGTGTGGAGGAGTTGCCGCAGGCCAACCTCCGACAACTGCTTTGGGACGAAGAGAACCGCCTCTTGGCCATCAACGACAACGGGCACGTCTCCAACTACTTCTACGATGCCAACGGTGAGCGCACCGTCAAGATGTCGGCGGGCATGGAGGAACTCTACATCAACGGATCAAGTGCGGGCGATGAGAAGAAGTTCGACGCCAAATTCGTGGCCTACGTCTCACCGTACCTCGTACTGAAGAACGGAGGCGAGTACACCAAGCACATCTACGCCGGAACGGAACGCATCGCCAGCAAGATAGGCGACTTCGGCAGCTTCGGCGCCGATCCAAGACGTGTGGAGATGGCGGGTGCCGGCATCCGTAAGATCGACTACAGCAGCAAGTACGATACGCTGAACGATCAAATAGAAGGTCGATACAAGGAGTTCGGCGTGACCAACAACCTGGAGAAGAACGAGGATTGGAAGGAAAACAGATCCTTCTGTTGCGGCAATACACCTCTTGACGAATTGGAGAGCTCTGATCCTTCATCCGTAGCAGAAAAGACCGACATCGAGGGTAATATCTTCTTCTACCACCCTGACCACTTGGGTAGCACCGCACTCGTGACGGATGCCGACGGAGAGGTGACCCAGCACGTCGCCTACATCCCGTACGGCGAGGTCTTCATCGAGGAGCGCAACGGCGTGTGGAACACCCCTTACCTCTTCAACGCCAAGGAACTCGACGAGGAGACCGGTCTCTACTACTACGGCGCACGCTACCTCAACCCGAAGGATACCCGTTGGCTGAGTGTGGACCCTATGTTCGAAAAATATGTGGGGATGAGCCCGTATAACTATTGCATGGGGAATCCGATTAGATTAGTGGATCCGGATGGGAATGAACCTTGGGAAGACAGAAATGTTCGAAAAGCAAGAGAATATGCAGAAAAGAACGGAGGCAAGGTCCAAAAGTGGGTAAATAAAAATGGTTATAATTCAGCAAGTGTCGAGACCGTATCAGTTAATCAAACGGAATCAGGTATAGAAATTGTTGTTGAGGCAAAAAAATTTGAAGGAACAAAGGGAAACAACCATAATGTAGCGTGGAATTTTATGGAGTGGTTAGAAGATGGATCGATATTTGAAGAGGGAAATTATGATGCTGCTAATCAAGGAGGATTTTGTCCTGGTGGACGAAAAGAAGTTGGCGCTATGTTTCATAAGTTTGGAGATATGGCTGAACTCTCTAGCGATGTTGCTGATGGTGTAGCTGTAGTTTCTACAGCTACAGGATTTGGTGCTCCTATTGGTGGTGCAGCTAAAGAATTTGGCACCGCAAGTGGTTATGTTGCGGATGGCTGTCATTTTATTGGTGATCTTATAGAAGGAAATATTTATAATGCTGTAACGCAAGGCGTCGGAGATGCCGGAGCTATATCCACTTCTAAAAAACTTGGGAAGCCTAATAATGGGAAACAAATAATTCGCGACGTTGTTCTTGATAAAATGACAGATGAATTAATAAATATGGCAAAAAAAGAGGAGAAATAATTATTACATTATAAAAACTTGTAATGGAGGATATTCTGTATGCAATATCATGTCTGTTAGGAGGACTATGTCTTACTATATTTTCATCACACATCGAAAAGTTTCATCATAGGCCACCACACGCACGCAACCCTTCCAGCAACAAAAATCCTTTGCGTTCAGGAAATAATTGTCTACTTTTGTTCATGGATTAACCGAACAAACGTTATACACAAACATAATAGCTAAACATAAGAAAATGAACGCATTGGTTAGCATCATCATGGGCAGCACCTCAGACCTTCCGGTCATGGAGAAAGCCGCCAAATTCCTGGACGATATGGAAGTGCCTTTCGAAATGAACGCACTCTCCGCCCATAGGACGCCCGACGAAGTGGAAGAATTCGCCCGTTCCGCCAAAGGAAGAGGCATAAAAGTGATCATCGCAGGTGCAGGAATGGCCGCCGCATTGCCGGGCGTCATCGCCGCCAGCACGACGTTGCCCGTCATCGGAGTGCCTATCAAGGGCATGTTGGACGGACTGGACGCCATGCTCTCCATCATCCAAATGCCTCCGGGAATACCTGTGGCGACAATGGGCGTGAACGGTGCGCAGAACGCCGCCATATTGGCCGTCGAGATGATGGCACTCAGCGACAAGAACTTAGCCGACAAGCTCGCAAAGTACAAGGAAGGCCTGAAGGAGAAGATAGTGAAGGCGAACTCCGAACTCGCAGAGGTGAAATACAACTTCAAAACGAACTAAGCACTTCCCCTCATGGCAACCGTCTATCTCGGGCTCGGCACCAATATCGGAGACAAAAAGAAGAACATCACGGATGCGACGATCATCATCGGATCCGTGATGGGCAACTTGCGCATATTGTCCTCCCTGTACGAGACGGAGCCATGGGGATTTGAGTCCCCCAACACCTTCCTGAACGCCGTCATCCAGATTGAGACGGAAATAGAGCCCCAGAAATGTCTGGACATCGCCAAGGCCATCGAGCGGGAGATGGGAAGGGTACACACCAAGGAGGGGTACGAAGACCGGATCATCGATGTCGACATCCTCTTCTACGACGACATAATCTACCATGGCGATAACCTCACAATCCCCCACCCGCTCATCGAACAAAGAGACTTCGTTTTACGTCCTATGGCGGAGATCGCTCCCGAATTCACACACCCTGTTTTAGGAGAAACCATGAAAAAATTGTTGCAAAAATTAGATGAAAAATCGACGAGAAGTTTGGATGTGTGAAAATTTGTATATTTTTGTGGCAGAAGATCTTTCAACTAAGAAAACAAGTGATTCGTAGCATTTTTGGATTAATTCACTGAAATGCAACACTTTTAAGGTACTGTGAATTGAAAAGGGATGGATTTGTGAAAAAAAAATCCTATTATTTGAATTTTAATTCACAGAGATATGTAGTTTTCATGAATACTTTTGCACCGATGACAAGTGTGTCATCCGAGAAAAAAGGAAAACAGAAATTTAAAACCATACGTCATGAAGAACACATTTCAAAACTTACTCGGCAAAGGTATTGTGGCATGTGCTTGTGTAGCCATGTCTGCCAATATATTTGCCCAAAACGCAAACCCTGAGAGCTATTTCAGCGGAGTGCGTGCGGCATCCGGATACAAACCACAATCCGACCATAACCCGTTGATGACTCAACGATATGGTGCGGACCCATACGCAATGGTCTACGACGACGAGGTGTTCGTCTACATGACCAGCGATAACTTCAAATACAGCGGCAACAGCATCGTGACAAACTCATACGAACAGATCCATACGATTAACTGTATCTCCTCCAAAGATATGGTCAACTGGACCGACCATGGTGTCATGGCTATCGCAGGAAGCTCGGGCGCTGCCAGATGGGCGAACTGCTCATGGGCACCTACCGCCATGCACGCCAAAGTAAAGGTGAAGGAGAATGGCAAGGAGGTGGAAAAAGAGAAATTCTTCCTCTACTTCGCCAACAACGGTAGCGGTATCGGTGTTGTCACCAGCGACACGCCTTACGGGCCTTGGACGGACCCTATCGGAGCCGAATTGGTCTCCAGCCGTACGCCAACCTGCAACACGGTGACGTGGCTCTTCGATCCGGCCGTCCTCATGGACGACGACGGAACCGCCTACCTCTACTTCGGTGGAGGTGTGCCTAAAGGGAAAGAGTCAGACCCAGGAACCGCACGTGTCGTGAAATTGGGCTCGAACTACACCAGCTTGGATGGAAGCCCAAAAGCCATCAATCCACCTTACCTCTTCGAGGATGCCGGTGCGAACAAGGTGGGGAACACCTACGTGTACAGCTATTGCTCCAACTGGGATTGCACAGGCAACCCTATGAGCAACGCGCAAATCTGCTACATGACCAGCAACAACCCGATGGGACCATTCACCTACAAGGGAATGTTCCTGCCTAACCATAGCGAGTTCTTCCAAGGCAGTGGCGGAAACAACCACCACGCCGCCTTTAAGTTCAAGGACAAGTGGTATATTGCCTACCACGCATTGCTTCTCCAAATGAAGGATTCAAGGCTTGGAGGAAAAGACCTCGGCTACCGCTCCACCAACATCGATTACCTTTCGGTGGACGAGAACACCGCAACCTTCAACAAGGCGAAGGGAACCCGCTCCGGCGTGGAACAGGTCCAGTACGTGAACCCATTCGACAAGGTGGAGGCTGAGACCATGGCATGGATGGCCGGAATCGACACGAAGAACGGTGGTTCCAATATGTTGGTGACCACGGGTGGCGCAGGAAACTGGACCGGTGTGGCCGGTGTGGACTTCGGCGAGGGCGCAAGCATCATCTCAGCTTACGTATCCTCCAAGAAAGAGGGTGCCATCAAGATTTGTAAAGGGAAAGTGGACGGAGATGTAATCGGTTATATTTCAGTACCTAACACCAACGGACAACTGCAAGAGGTGACTGCGACACTCACGAAAGCGATTTCGGGTGTCTCCGACATCTTCTTCATCTACTCAGGCGACTTCGAGTTCGACTACTGGATGTGCAAGAAGGCTGACGTCTCCATCATCGCTTCGGAGAACAGTGTAGAGGCTCCCGCTACTATCTCATTGACCGTCAAGACGTCAGAGGAGGGAATCACTAAGACTGACTACTACTTAGGAGAAGAGTTGGTCGGCAGTGCGACAGAAGCACCTTACACCTTCGAGTACGAGATACCGGAGCCAGGAAAATATGAGTTCCACGCTATCCTGACCAACAACGCAGGCAAGACATTCGAGTCGCCTACAGTGACGATCAGCGCACGTTTGGCGCAAGGTCCATACGAGGGCATCGCCCAGGAATTGCCAGGGAAAGTGGAGGCGGAGCGCTACGATGTCGGTGGCGCAGGCTATGCCTATGAAGACAACGAAGCCGAGAACCAGGGTGCTGAGAACAGTGACTTCAGAGCCGACGAAGGCGTGGACATCGACAGCAACGGAGAAGGCGGCTACGTATTGGGTTGGACGGCCAAGGGCGAATGGATAGAATATACCGTCAACGTCAAATACACCGACACCTACACATGGGCGGCGAAGGTTGCCTCAGGTGCGAGCGGTTCCGCATTCAACATGAGCATGGACGGAAAGGACATCGCAGGCGGAACCATCGAAGTGCCTCAAGGGGAAGACTGGAAGACCTACTCATTTGTGGAGGGAACCACCACTCAATTGGAAGAGGGGAAGCATATTCTGAAGATTGAGATAGAAGGAGACTACGCCAACATCGACTACATCGAGTTCAAGGCCGTCAACGACCATGACGAGACAGGCATCTTTATCGCGAAGAGCAATAAAGTAGCAAATGGTGAATACGAAGTATACTCAATGTTGGGAACCAAGATAGGTGTCTACAACATCTCTGGAACCACCATTGAGGATGGACTCAAGGCATACCAAATCGCGAACGGATTATATGTGGTCCGCCAATTGGACAGTATGCAGTCTGAACTAATAATGCTTAAATGACCATTGAAATAACCATTAATACATTTTACCATGAAAAAAACATTTTTGCTTATCATTGCGGTATTCTTTAGCGTGGTTGCTACGGCCGCAAAATACAGTCAGACAACGCACATCCAAACAGGAGGGAAATCGAGGGAGGTTTTCATCTATGTGCCTGATTGCTATACGGAAAATAGGCCTTTGGTCATATCCGTGCATGGCATGAACCAGGACATCGCCTACCAGAAGGGTATGGCACAATGGGAGAAGGTCGCTGATACCGCAAATTTTGCTGTGGTATATCCTCAGTCGGATGGCACGCAATGGGACATCAACGGAATGACCGACATCAACTTCATGCTGGACATCATCAAAAAGATGTCCCAAGACTACAAGATAGACGAGAGCCGCGTCTACATCACTGGGTTCTCCATGGGTGGTATGTTGACCTACCATATCATCAACAATGTGGCGGACAAGTTCGCCGCCTTCGGACCGATTTCCGGCTACAATCTGTGGGGAGCAAACTATGATTGTTCTCGCCCTGTGCCAATATGTCACGTGCACGGAACGAGCGACAGCGTCGTCAACTACAACGGCATCGAAACCATCATCAAAGGATTCGCCAACAAGGACAACTGCGACCCCACACCTGAGGTGACGCAAGCCAACAATATCTGTAAGAAAACCCATTACAAGAACGGTGACTGCGAAACAGAGGTGATCCTCTACTCCGTACAAGGCCGTGACCACGAGCCGACCAACAACGGGTTCCACACCACGAAGGCTTTGTGGGATTTCTTCCGTAACTACACGAATGGATGTGGCAAGATTAACGCCACAGGGGTTTCCCTCTCTCTCTCCGAGAGCATCGGAGAGGCTCCAGCGACTATCACTTTGACCGCCAAGGCCACCTTGCCGGAAGGCGTAAGCGTGAAGTCCATCGAGTTCTATCAAGGGAGCAATCTGATTGAGACCGTAACCAACGAACCATTCGAGGTGAGCGTTGCGGACTTGGAGATCGGCAAATACGAGTTCAGCGCCGTCATGACGGACAACCAAGGGAAGACCTACAACTCCGCCAAGAAATCGTTCGAGGTGAAGGCGCCGCAAGCCCCTTACAACGGTGTGGCAAGTGTATTGCCTGGCGCCGTGGAGATGGAGAACTATGACGAAGGTGGCGAGGGCATGGCTTACCACGACAGCGACGACAAGAATGAGGGCAACTCCTATCGTAAGAGCGAAGGCGTGGACCTCGAAGAGTTCGAAACTGGGAAATACGCGCTCGGATGGACGAAAAAGGGAGAATGGGTGGAATACACGTTGGAGGTGAAGTACGACGACGAGTACACATGGACCGCCTACGCAGCTTCCGGAAGCGACGGATCTTCCTTCAAACTCTACATCGACAACGAGGCTATCTCAGAAGCTATCAGCGTCAAGAACTCAGGTGACTGGCAGACCTTCAGGGAGTATACCGGTAAGACGGGATCACTCTCCAAAGGAAAACATATCCTCAAGGTGGGTATCGAGGCCGATTATGTAAACATCGACAAGGTAGAGTTCAAGGCGGTCAACGAACACGTTGAGACGGGTCTCCTCACAATAGAAAATAGCGAAAATATAGATGGTGAATATGAAGTATACTCATTGAACGGTACATTAATTGATGTTATCAATATCTCCGGAACGAGCGTCGAGGATGCTCTTAAGGCGAAGAACTTTGCGAAGGGCTCTTACGCTGTTAGGCAGAAAGGAGGTACACAATCGGAAGTGATCATTCTTAAATAACCCAAAATACATTAATACATTTTATCATGAAAAGAACGTTTATTTTATTAATTGCGGCAATCTTTAGCGTGGTTGCTATAGCCGCAAAATTCAATGGTTTGAAAAGTATTCAGACGGGAGGGAAGAACCGACAGTATTTCCTCTACGTGCCGGATTGTCTCACAGACAACCGACCTTTGATCATTTCATGTCACGGAATGAACCAAGACTACAACTACCAGAAGCAACAGACCCAATGGCCTAGTTTCGCGGACACAGCCAACTTCGTAGTGGTTTATCCAGTCGGAATAGCGGGAAAAGCATGGGGAATGGGCTTCGACACAGGTTGGGATCTTGACGGCATGAGTGACGTGAATTTCATGCTGGACATCATCGAAGAGATGAAGAAGAGCTACAACATCGACGAGACGCGCGTCTATTTGTCAGGATTCTCCTTGGGAGGTGCATTCACCTACTACATGATCAACAAGGCGGCCGACAAAATCGCCGCTTTCGGACCAATCTCCGGATACAACCTGATGGGCGGAAGCACTGCCAGCTCCCGCCCTGTTCCAATTTGCCACGTGCACGGAACAGCCGACGGCACAATGCCTTATAGTGGTATCAAAGACAACATGAAGAAGTATGCGCAAGCGATGAAATGTAACATGACTCCTGTGGAGAAAACAGGTAACGGCTACTCAGAGCAACGCTACACAGGCGGAGACTGCGAAACGGAAGTGGTACTCTACTCCGTCAATGGACGTGACCATGAGCCATCCAACAACGGCTTCAACACCTCCAAAGCTCTTTGGACTTTCTTCCAGCAATATACAACTGGTTGCGGCAAATACGCATCCACTGGCGTTTCCCTCTCCCTATCACCAACTATCGGTGAGGCTCCTGCCACTGTCACTTTGACGGCTAAGGCTACCCTGCCGGAAGGCACTAACTTGAAATCCATCGAGTTCTATCAGGGTAATAACCTGATCAAGACCGTAACCGGCGAACCATTCGAGGTGACAGTCGAGGATTTGGAGATCGGCAAGTATGAGTTTAGCGTGGTCATGACCGACAGCAAAGGAAAGAGCTACACCTCCAAGAAGAATTTCGAAGTGAAAGCTCCACAATCTCCTTACAAGGGCGTGGCAAGTGTATTGCCTGGCGCTGTGGAGATGGAGAACTACGACGAGGGTGGCGAAGGCATGGCCTTCCATGACAGCGACGAACAAAACGAAGGCGATGGATACCGCAAGGATGGTGTGGACATCGAGGAGTTCAACAAAGGCGAGTATGCCATCGGATGGACCAAGGCTGGCGAATGGACGGAATACACGTTGGAGGTGAAGTACGACGACGAGTACACTTGGACTGCATACGCGGCTTCCGGTAGCGACGGATCTTCCTTTAAGCTCTACATCGACGACAAGGCTATTTCAGAGGCTATCAGCGTCAAGAACTCAGGCGACTGGAAAACGTTCAGAGAGTACACCGGAAAGACTGGCGAAATCGAGAAAGGCAAGCACATCCTCAAGGTGTCAATCGAGGCTGACTATGTCAATATCGACAAGGTTGAGTTCAAGGCTGTCAACGAGCACAGCGACGTAGGTGTTAACAACCTCATCTCCCAAGAGGCCGAGATGGAGTACGACATCTACACCATGCAAGGCGTCTACATCAAGACAATCACGGTTCGCGAGAACGCTATCGCAGATAGACTCAAGAACATCGGATTCAACGCTGGCGCATACATCGCCAGAACTAAACAAAACGAACGATCCCGCATCGTCATCGTAGAATAAGATTTTTCAATGCGGGCGGAGGGAAGCGTTCTTCCGCCCGCATTTTTCAACCATAAACCGACCAATCATAAACCGAACCATCACCTGTAAGCGAGCAGATTTGAGCATGTATTTATTGTATTAATTATTGTAAGCAAATTATGAAAAAGACCATTTTGAGACAAAGCCTCACCGCTTTGTGCTTCCTCTCCATTGGGTTGGGGGAAGCGTACGGTAAAGCCCCCGCACCTTATGGCGATGGAGCAATTCCTATTCCCGGCACCATCGAAGTGGAAGACTTCGACAAGGGGGAAGAGGGGTCGTCATACCATGACGAAGACAGTATAAACGACGGAGGTGCCTATCGCCCTGACGTGGGTGTGGACATCGACACCAGCAGCAATGGCGGGTTCGTCATCGGATGGACCAAAAAAGGTGAATGGATGGATTACACCATAGAGGTGGGACAAAGCACCGAATACACCTACTCCGCCATCGTAGCCTCTGGCCTTGACGGGTCAAGCTTCTCTCTGCTGATCGATGGGGAAGCCATCACGCCCGCCATCGTAGTACCCAACACGGGGTCGTGGACCAACTATAAACGGATATCGGGGAACACCTCCGCCATAACGGCCGGCAGGCATACCCTTCGCCTTTACATAGAGTCCGACTACTGCAACATAGACAAGATATCCTTCCGCCCCAAAGACGAAGAAATAGCGTACCGATTCACTTCGCCAGCCTCAACGTCACAAGTCAGCGCAGGCGTACCCTTCACTGTCTCATGGACGACCAACGACGAAAACGTGGAGAAGTATAATCTGAACTGGGTCAATGACCAAGGGGATACCGTTTTGCTGAAAGAGGGGGTTAGGTGCCATGGTTCTTTCGTGTCGAGCATACCCGACGATTATGTCGGACAAAGCGGCTATTACACCCTTTCGCAGGTGAAGGTCAGCGGAGGAAGCGGGCTCATCCCTTCCGATTTCGACGGAGAAAACCATACCGTCAGCAACCCTATCATCTGGGCGGACGTGCCCGACGTATCCGTCATCAGGGTGGAAGACACCTACTACATGGTCAGCACCACCATGCACATGAACCCGGGCGCACCCATCATGGCCTCCAAAGACTTGGTACGTTGGCGCACCGTCAACTACGCCCACCAAGCGCTGGACAACGGACAGACGAACGAGCTCAACATGGAGAACGGCAAGAACGCCTATGGCAAGGGGTCTTGGGCCAGCAGCATCAAATACAAGGATGGCACATGGTATGTACTGACCCCCTCCTACACGACCAACAAGACCCACCTCGCCTGGACGAAGGACATCCTAGGCGGAGAGTGGGAATCGACCACCCTGCCCTTCTACCACGACCCTTCCCTCTTGTTAGATGATGACGGCAAGATCTACGTGATATATGGTTCCGGCAACATCAGCATCGTGGAGCTCTCATCCGACGGCAAAAGGCCACAGGGCAATTCGCGCACGCTCCTCAGCAAGCCAGCCTCCATAGCCGGCTCCAATTTCTACGTCGAATGTGAGGGCTCGCAGGTCATGAAGAAGGGCGGTTACTACTACATCTTCCTAATCTCATGGCCAGCCGGTTCATGCCGCTCCGTGCTTTGCTACCGTTCCAAATCATTGAATGGCTCATTCGAGGGCAAAGTGTTGCTGCAAGACAATGGTGTCGCCCAAGGAGGCATCTTCGACACACCGGAGGGAGATTGGTACGGCATGTTTTTCCGCGACAATGGTTCGGTCGGTAGAATCCCTTACCTCCTTCCCGTCTCCTGGTCTAACGACTGGCCGATCTTAGGGAACAACGGCAAGGTGCCTTCCACCCTAAATGTCAAAGCGTCGCAAGAGGAGGGGTACGGAATCGTCACGTCCGATGAATTCGAAGAGGAGGAACTCGCCTTGGAGTGGCAGTGGAACCACAACCCCGACCCACGCAACTGGAAGATCCTCGACGGCAAGCTACGTCTGACCAACCAACGGACGGACAAGGATGTAGTCAGCACTAAAAACACACTGACGCAACGTTCCTTCGGACCCCAGTGCTCAGGCTGGACCAAACTGGACACCAGAGGCATGAAGGAGGGTGACTGCGCCGGATTGGTAGCCTTGCAAGAATATTACGGATTCGCGGGCGTCCGCGTAAGCAATGGATCTAAAAGCATCATCATGTCCAACAAGGGAGAGGTGATAGAGTCCGTTCCGCTGAACCAAGACGAAGTATACCTACGGATCGACATGAACTTCCAAGGGCAAAAAGACCAAGCCACCTTCTACTACAGCAAAGACGGCAACACATGGACGAAGTTCGGCAACACGCTACAGATGAGGTACGAGCTGACCCACTTCACAGGTTACCGTTACGGTCTGTTCCACTTCGGGACAAAAAATACCGATGGATACGCCGATTTTGATTACTTCAGAATCGGCAAGGAGATCAATTCCGCCGTTTCCATCGATAAAAGTTCCGAAAGGAGCATCGAGGAGACCATCTTCGCCCAAAGCGCCCGCGTCACGATCATCGAACCGACAGGAACCAGCGAAAACGATGCAGAGATACGCATATCATACGAGACAAGTGACGGGCAGATCAACATATTCGCTCCAGACAGAATCCTCGGATGCGAGATACTTAGCCTAAACGGGCAAACACTCCGCACTTCCACAAACGGCAGGATACAAACAGCAGACCTCCCGATAGGCGTTTACCTCCTCCGCATAGAAACAGAGAAAAGCATATCGACAAAAAAAATAAGCATAAAATAACAACGTTCACTATCTGTTTTTTCGACAGAGCCATGGCAAATAACCCATGGCTCTTTTTTTTATCCCCAAGAGGCTCACAGCAACGATTCAATCAACATAACATTCTAATTTAAAATTATTTGCATTTAAAAAGCAGAAAATACAATCATCAAATCCAGGCACCCCGTAATCGAAATTTTCTAGTTTATGATTCCATATTACCGAAGAATATTGCCAGTCGACCATAAATTTGCGATGTTGTTTTCTAAGAGTAGAATGTATAGGATTTCAAACATTACAATTAATTAAACGAACTTTAAATTTTACTATCATGAAAAGGATTTTAATTTTAGCATTAAGTCTTTGTAGTATGAATGCGTTCGCCCAATGGGGCGGCGGTGGCCAATGGGGCGGCGGCGGCCAATGGGGCGGCGGCGGCTTCAACTTCGGTGGTGAAGGCAGCGGCAACTCCGGCAACATCGGTGACTATCAAAAGAAGGGCGACATTGATTATGTGGGAGATAACCATGTCGGACACAAGATGGACGTTTATTTCCCGAAAGATGACGGAAAGGCAACCCACCCAGTACTTATCCATATCTACGGTAGTGCATGGGGAAGTAACAACTCCAAGGGTTCCGCAGACTTGGGTACTGTAGGTACTGCAGCTTTGGGAGCAGGATATATCCTTGTGACCCCTAACCATAGAACCTACAACGACGCGCTTTACCCTGCGCAAATCAACGATATCAAGGCGGTTGTCCGCTACTTGCGCGGTAACGCACAAGAGTTGGGCGTAGATACCTCCTTCATCGCGGTGTCCGGTTTCTCTTCAGGAGGTCACTTGGCATCCTTGATGGGTGTGACCAGAAACGTGAAGGACAACTACACCTATGGCTCCGCAACCATGAACATCGAGGGTGATCTTGGTAGATACACCAACGAGAGCAGCTGGGTGGATGCGGTATGCGACTGGTCTGGTCCAGTGGATTGTCGAGACAAAGGATGCGGCAACCCTATCCAAATGGCACCAGAGAACGATATGGTAGGTGGTTGCAACGACCGCACATGCCCAGACAAGCACGCCTTGCTTGGTGCTAACACCTTCATCGACGAGACGGACGCACCTGTATTCGTGGCACATGGCTCTAGCGACAATATCGTGCCACAATGCGAGGGTAAGATATTCTATGACAACCTCATAAAGAACAATGTTCAGGATTGCGAATACCATCCTCACGGAGGTGGCCACGGCGTGGAAGGCAGCTTGACCGGCGACATGATTAAGTTCCTCAACAAGATTAAAGAGAAAAAGGCAGCCGCCATTGCCGCTCATAGTTCTTCAGAAGGCGAAGAAGCAGAGTTGTCAGGCGTAATCGACATCTTTGCATTCAACAAGAGCATCTGTGTAGACAACGACAGACTCTACATCTGCAACGACAATGCCGAGGCAACCAACTTCAACCTGACAGACATCTCAGGAAAGATCCTCATGTCTGGCATATTGGATGCTGAAGGTGTGGATATCTCTTCATTATGTCAAGGCGCATACATCGTTAGAACTAGCAACGGTGGAAGCTTTAAATTCATCAAATAAGGGTCGTTTTTCATCTTTATTTGCTTATAGTGGTGGACAAAGGCACGGACATGTTCTGTGCCTTTGTTGTATTACACCTCATCACAACACAGACGAAGCGGAAGAAAATCGATGGTTGAGCCGTAGACTAAATGTCCTCATGCATTTTGCCCCATATTTCAACCAAGAAACCACAACAAAGAAGGGAATTTCAATGCTATCATTTCAAAAAAAAGGTATATTTACGAAGTCGATTAGCACAATAGGATGAAAAACACGGTGAAATGTATCATAACACTATTCATGCTCGTAACACTCCAAGGAATGATTCATGCCACGGAGACGAAGGAGTACGCCCGTTTCGAACATTTCACCACCAAGGACGGATTAGCCTCCAATCGAGTGTTCAACCTCGTGCAAGACTCCACCGGCTTCGTGTGGATCGCCACAGACTTCGGATTGGAACGGTTCGACGGAATCAACTTCAAGCACCATCAGAAGAAAGACTACCCTAACCTACACCGCAACGACATCATGTACGTCGGCCACCTCGGCCATGACCGAATCGCAGTAGGCGGATTCAGTGGCGTGTTTCAAGAGTACGACAGAAAAAAGGACGATTTCATCGACAGGATGCCCGCCGAATTGGACAGCATCGGCTACACGCAAGTCAGAGCCGTCTACATCTCCGAAGAGGGCGAACAATACCTACAGACCAACGGAGGAGTCTACCACTACGACAAGACGACAGACTCATTCAACTCCAAGTTCCCCGCCTTCGACGCACTGAAAATAGACTTCGTCAACACCATGTATGTGGACAAAAGGAAGCGCTTTTGGATCGGAGCCATCAATAAACTCCACGTCATCGACGAGCAAGGGAACAAAGTCCATCTCTTCGACATGGAGCACGATGGTTGCGGATATGTCTCCAATATCATTCCTTTAGGCAATGGGAAAGTGGCCATCACCTTCCTCAACAACGAGATATGGCTCGTGGACACCTCATCCGAGGAAGTCGGCGAACTGCAAAAAATAGCGCTGCCATTCCATAGCGTCATGAAGATGATACAAACGGACGATGGACGTTACTGGTTCGCCACGGACGGTGACGGACTATGGTTCACCGACGACCCCATATCCCCCAACGCCCGCTTTAAGAACCTCGTACCTTACGGGGAAACGCAGAACGAAATCAAAAAGATATACGGGTTAGCCAAGGGAATCAACGGAGAGATATGGTTGGGAACACAAAACTCAGGCATATGGTCCTACAGCAAGAGAGGGGAAGAGAGCGTCACCTTCTCGGGCGACATAGGCTTCCCGACAGAAGTATGCTCCTCCTTCCAGGAAGGCAAGGACGGCACCATCTATGTGGGAACGGACGGTGACGGCATCTACAGCATTTCCAAGAACATGCAGGAGATCAAGCACCACAGCCTGCCCAACAACAATGTCACGGGCATATATAGCGACGGAGACCATGTCATCGCTTCGACTTGGGGAGCGGGGTTGCTGGACTTCAACCCACATAACGGGGATGTCCAATCAATCGATTTCAATGGGATCACCAACCCTGTACAGATGTTCTTTAGCGTCGGGAAGACCAAGGACGGGAAGTTGTGGGCCTGCTCCGCCAACGACGACCTGTACCTGAAAGATCAGGCATGGAACAAGATCTGCCTGCACGACGACTCGTTCCCCGACATCGTCAGCAAATGGATCGCCAAGGTGATACCCGGCAAAGACTCCACCCTATGGGTGCTCTCCACCAACATGCTGTGGCAAGTCGAAGGAAAGAACACCCGAGCCATCCACCCCGAACTCTTCATGAACAAATCGCACGACCCGCTCGTCATCTTCGACGCCACCTGCGACCCGGAGGGTAACCTCTACGCCACCAGCAATCATGGTATCTACCGCTACGACAACAACGGCAAGGATGTCCAACTGCTGGATTTCCTCCCCAACTACTTCTACCGCATCATCACACAAGACCTTTCCGGCAAATTCTGGGCGGCTTCGTTCGACGGAATCATCGCCTTCGACTGCGACAAGAGAGAATACCACCACCTGCAGGGTGACTACAACGACATCTCTCAATCCTTCTTCTACATCAAGGCTGGATTCAGAGACTCACGAGGAAGGATCTACTTCGGCACCAACGGTGGCTTCTACACCTTCGACCCTAGCCACATCGTGCCAGACACCGCCATCAGGCACATGGCCTTCTCCGAGCTCTATATCTCCCGAAAGAAGGTCACACCCGGCACATCCGTCCTGACGCACGGCAACATGGCCCAAACACGAGAGCTCATCCTCGAACACGGCATGACCGACATCTCCATCACCGTGGACGTCATCGACCACGCCAGATCCAACAAGGTGAAACTCCGCTACCGACTAATAGGCATGCAGGACGATTGGATCGTACTGGACAACTCAAGGCACATCAACTTCAACCACATCCCTACAGGCGATTACACACTGGAGGTGGAAGCCTTTCGTCCACACATAGATTGCGAAGGGAAAAGGATATCCATGAAGATACAAGTGCTCCCGCCATGGTGGTCCACCTGGTGGTTCCGCCTGCTCATGACCCTCCTCATCTTCTCAGCCATCCTCCTCATCTTCAGGAGAAGGATGCGCAAGTTAGAGGAAGAGCAGATTGTGCTCCAGAAAAAAGTGGACGAGCGCACCACAGAGCTCAAACAAGCATTGCAGGACAAAGACCGACTGATCTCCGTCATCGCCCATGACCTGAAGAACCCTATGTTCGCCATCGTGGGAGCCCTCGAGACCTGGATAGGGAAAGAGAAGCAGATGAACGACGCGGACAAACGCAGCCTCATCGGAGACACCTACCAATCCTCGCTGACGCTACAGCGAGAGATGCTGAAGCTCCTGGATTGGGCGAAGTCCAAACGAGACGAGATACTCTGCCATCCGAGCGACATCGACCTCAGGTTCGTCACCAACAATGTCGTGTTGCTCCTCAAGGGCATGATGGAGGACAAGAAGATCACCCTAGAGCAACACTTCAGCCTGAGCCACTACGCCTTCGCCGACTCGAGGATGATGGGCACCGCCATCCGCAACGTGCTGAGCAACGCCATCAAATTCACACCAAGGGGAGGCACCATCCGCGTCAAAGGGTGGCAAGAAGGAGAGAAAGCCCTCATCGAGATATCAGACTCCGGCGTAGGCATGAGCGAAGAACAGCTACAACAGATCCGTAACAACGGCAACATCACCACTCCAGGCACAGAAAACGAGAAGGGGACAGGCCTTGGTCTGCGAATCTGCCAAGACTACATCACACGCAACAACGGAACCCTCTCCATCAGCAGCAAGCAAGGCGAAGGAACGAGCATCCGCATCTGCATCCCATTGTCACATAAAGAACTAGGAATCAATGACAAGCCTACAGAGAAGCAACCCGAATTGACCATCGACAGAAGCATCCTGGAAGGCAACACCCTATTGATCGTAGACGACGATCCGCTCATCTGCAACAACATCAAGAACATGATGGGCGAATACCTGCAGACCATCGTGGCCAAGGATGGCAAGGAAGCCTTGGAGATAGCGGAGGAGCAACAACCAGACGTCATCCTCAGCGATGTGGAGATGCCAAACATGAACGGTATCGAGATGAGCCAGGCATTGGGGCAACACCCAAAGACGAAGCACATCCCTATCCTATTCATCTCGGCCAAGAACGAAGAGAGCGACCGTCTCCTTGGCCTCCTCAGCGGAGCCATCGACTACATCGCCAAGCCATTCAGCCAATCCGAGCTACTCCTCAAGCTAACCAACATATTGGATATCAGGCAAAAGCACCAAAAGAAGATACTCAGTGACTACCTTTGCAAGGAGAGCGGGAAAGAGACGGAAGGAGGAGAGACATCGTCGGAAGGCATCAACCCATTCCTGAAAACATTCTTGGAGGTCATCAAGGAGAAATACACCGACAGCCAGACAGCCGTGGAAGACCTCGCCAAGGGCATGGCCGTCAGCCAGCCGACCCTCAACAGGAAGATACGCTCCATGACAGGGAAGACACCGTTGGAGGTGCTCACCGAATACAGGCTGAACACCGCGCTGAAAATGTTGCAGGACATCCACTCGGATGCTAACGTGTCTGACGTGGCCTACGAGGTAGGATTCAACGATCCATCCTACTTCACGAAGAAATTCCGTGATTTCTTCGGATACCTGCCATCTAAGGCGAACCAAAAATAATCCTATCCACCGAAAACGCATCCAAAAAATTTGGCGAATCAGAAAATTTTCACTATATTCATGGGAAAACGCAACGATTCCGCCCAGGGCAATCTGTTCTCCCTCGCGGAACGAGAAACAGAGCAGAGCCACCTCTCTAATAACCAATACCATGAAAAAGCATATAATACTACTAAGCATACCCCTCCTCCTTCTCCAGTGGGCTTGCAGCTCCTGCAAGGAAGAAAAAGACATCTGGGAGGACTTCCCTGAACACCAGGAGAAGACGGAGGATAACACGAAGGGAAAGGAAGAAACCACGGAGGTGCAGGACGAAGAGAAGCCCGAAGTGAAAGTGACCAGCCTTTTCACCGAAGAGGAGATGAAACGTGCCAACACCGCCGCCGAAGCTAATTACATGACCCAGGAGGAGAAAGAGATGCTCAAGATGTGCAACCTCGCCAGAATAGACGGGAAACGCTTCGCCCAAGAGTACCTCCAACCTTACTTCAAGGGAAAGACCAGCGAATACATCGAATCGCTCTATAGGGACTTGGAAGGGATCAAAAACAAAACGCTTCTCCTTCCGGCAAAGGAGCTTTACGGAACTGCGTCGAACCATGCGGAAGACATGGGCACCAACCATTTCTTCAGTCACACCTCATCCAACGGAGCGACATCCTCGGATAGGTTGAGGGGAATTATCCCTAACGCTATCGCAACAGCGGAAAACATAGCGGCGAAATCATCGGCCACTAATGCGGCGTTAGAGTTTTTAGTTCAATTGTTGGTTGATGAAAACCTGGAAAATCTCGGACACAGAAAAGCCATCCTCGGCTTACAGTCGAAAGAGTACAACCGCATAGGCGTTGTGATCAGGAAATACGATGGTTGGAAATACAAGTACTTCTGCGTGCAGGATTTCGCACACGTGAGATGAATAACACCATCGCTATAATACTGCCGCTTTTTCGAACCAGTTGCTAAGTTAAGAAAATAAAACTTAAATTAACAGACATGAAAATGAATGTAAATAATGACGCTATGGGCAACCGTATCTCGAAGACGGTGATTAACAAGAATATGGCAACGGATAAAGAGAAAAGTGTCACCACCTACTACATGTGCGACCCGCAGGGCAATGTACCTTTAAACCCAATTGCTTTATTCCCGAACAAGTTGTATCTTTGTTCAGTTGACTAAAAAAAGAAAAACATGTGCATGCCTGGAATAGCTTCACCCAATATGGACCGTGCGGAGTACGAAGAGAGCCTCAAGGTTTTCTGGGACTTTAGCAATGTTCTCTCTACTGCGGAGAAGAAAGGACGAGCAGAGGGACGAGCAGAAGGACGAGCAGAAGGCGAGCGAAACGAGAAGCTTCGTAGCGCTAAAAATCTCAAGGCGTTGGGAGTAGATGTGGAAACCATCTCCAAAGCGACGGGGCTCACTAAAGAGGAAATAGAAAATCTGTAATGTCTCCCCTCAACAGAATCGTGACCACCTACTACATGCGCGACCCGCAGGGGAACGTGTTAGCGGCGGATGAGAAGAAGTGTGGCGAAATAGGCTAACATAAACATAAAAACATACAAAAATTGGAAAATCTATAGCGACATACCCCAAAACACCTATATTCGCAAACAAAATATATAAAAGTATTTCTAAGAGAAATAAAAAAAGGCAAAAGGGGATGCGGACAGCGTGTTGCTATCTTGATGATGTCGACGAATGCAGTGTTGTGGCGGATGAGGGCGATGAACTGCGAAACGGACATTTCCTTGTGCGTTCAATAATTCATTTAATGTTTCATTAAAATTATACAGATATGAAAATAGCGAAGAAACTGATACCCATCATGAGTATTATGCTCCTTAGTACCAATATATGCTGGGGACAAGATATACCGGTAGAACGTACGGATTCTATTTGGGGTGCGAACATGTTTTTGTCAGAAAACCAAGACTCTGCGATTGTCACCTTTTATACTTCCGCAGATTTGAAAGTGTATGATCATATATATATGGTGGCGACAGGAACGATGTACACGAGCTATATCTATAATGAATTATCAGAATTCCACGTTACGGAACAAAAATTATTATATTCCACTTTTGTAACGTTTAAATTCAATCCAAGTGAAAAAAACCCATATGAATCGATAAAAAATATTGATTTTTATATCTACCATGACACAGAAAGGGGAGAAACACCTATACAGACGAATAGAACAGTTTATTACAAGAATGAGACATCATTGAATATGATCCATTCAGAAGAAGACCAATATGAAAAGAGATTCTTTTCCTTAACGGGCGAGGAGTATTCGGATCTCAACTTCAAGGATAATATCTATATCACTGCCATCTACAAAGGGAATAAATTAGTACGGACATTTAAATCGTATAAGACTGCGAACCACAAGTAGGATGCGATTCTCCTATTTTTCAACCAACCCCCTGTTTGGAGAAGGACAGGGAGCACCAGACACAACAAAAAAAGGTGCCGGCGACATCACCGGCACCTTGCATAAACAATTCGTCATGCTTTAGATTTATACTTTAAGCCTTATTGGCGAGATAATCGTATAAATTTCCGAATGTTTGAATAGAAGACATCTCAGAGCCTTGGATCTTCACACTGAACTCCTCCTCTATCAAAGCGACCAAGTCGACCAAGCTCAAACTATCCAAGTTCAAAGTTTCCTTGATATTCTTGTCCTCTGAAATTTCAGAAACCTCGACCTCAAATTCATCGGCCAACACCCTATTCACTTTTTCAATTAATTCGTTTTTGTCCATCGTATCTTTTATTTAATTAGACTTCATATATTAACGATGCAAATTTCCTCTTTATATACGAAAAAACAAAGACACAATATTCATTGTTTATGACACAAACTTCAACTTATCAAACCCAAAAATGAAAATTATGTCTATATTTGTGCCATATCTAGGATATTTTTGCAATGAAGCAAGAAAAATTGAACATAATTACGATTCAAGATTTCAAGAAGATACCCACCCTAGCCTTCTTGGATGAAGAGGTTATGGTAGTAAACAACAACGACATATACCAGATACCTAAGCCATCCTATCCGGTGCGCATGAAAAACTTTGTGGTGGCCTTCTGTATTTCAGGGGGTGCGCAAATATCCATCAACACCATCAATTACGACGTCAGCGCCAACAACGTCATGTTGCTCACGCCAGACTGTGTGCTGAACATCAACGAAATAAACTCCCCCAAGGCGACCTTTCTTGTCTTCTCCCAGAAATACGGCAAAGAGGTGATATCCCTCTGCTCCGCCATCTGGAACTCCCTGGACGCCATGATCCGGACGGTCAACAACCATGTCACGGAAGCGGACGGGCAGATGATCCTCTCCTACATCAAGAAACTGGCGGACTGTTGCAACGACACGAGTAACCGGTACCGCAGAGAGGTCATCAAACTGCAAATCGTATCCTTCCTTCACGAACTCTGCAACGCATGCATCAAGGAAGACTCCCAGAAATCGTACATGACAAGGGAGATGCAGATCTTCCAGAACTTCTTCCAACTCGCCAGCCAGAACTTCAAGGTGGAGCACTCCGTCGCCTTCTATGCCGACAAGCTGTGCATCTCCCCGAAATACCTTTCGATGGCCGTCAAGCAGGCGGTCAACAAGACACCGAGCGAGACCATACAAGGATTCCTCATCCAAGAGGCGAAGGTGTTGCTGAAAAACACCAACATGACCATCAAACAGATATCCAACGAGCTGAATTTCCAAAACCCGTCGTTCTTCTGCCGCTATTTCCGCAAGTACGTGGGTGACTCACCAATAGAATACAGGACAAAATCATTTTAAATCGTGGAATCATGAAGAAAATACTCTTACTGACCATCTTCTTTCTCGCAGGGGTCATGAGCCTCTCCGCCCAAGCATTAAAAAAGGACATCAAATACAACGACCCGCAAGAGCCTAAGAGCATAGGCATCGTCATGTATTCCAACGATACGGAGACCGTCTTCAACGCATTCCGCTTCGCCAACTACGCGCAGGAGTGGGACAACCAGGTGGAGATATTCCTCTTGGGCAAAGGCGTCGAGGTGGAGGAGATGATGGAGAAGGATGAGAACATCAAGAGTCAGGTGGACAACTTCATCGACCAAGGCGGCGTCATCATGGGCTGCAAGACATGCCTGCAGAACCGCAAGAAAGAGGGGTCGAAAATCTGCAAGGTGACTTGCATCGAAGACCTATATAACCTTGTGAAAAAGAATCAGATCGTGCTTACCTTCTAACGGGCGGACAAGCACTCCTGCATCGTCACCTCCACGGGATCTTTGCCTTCATTGGACAACTCCCGGAGATGACGATGTAGTTTTTTCACCATCGGCATAAACAACCACAAAGAGATCAGTCCTGAAATCAGGGCGCATATCAGAGGCACGATCATGGAGAGCCCGGCGACCACCATCTCCTTCGTCAGGACGATGCCGAACCATTTAGCCATCTGCCGCAGGAAGTTCAGCACCACCAGCCTCGTCATCAGACGGGCGGCGAACCGTTGGATCACCTGTTTGACCGCCAAGCCGAAAGCCGACTTCGCGAGACGTCTCACCTGGCTCTTGCCTATCATCACCACCGAAATCATCAGCATCATCACATCCAGCGACCGCTCCTCCTTCAAGGAGTCCTGCACATGGAGCTCTTTGCACCCGTAGATGTACAACATCTTCTGCAGGATGATGAAGACGAACACCTGGAACTGCACGAAGTCCACCAAGATCAGCACCCACATCAGCCAGCCATCAGGCGGGATGGCGCACACCAAGGAGACGAGCGTCACCCACAAGGCGTGGCGGTGGATCTCCTTCTTCACCACCTCCTCGATGAGGCAATCGGGCAACACGACGGAAGGCCTCTCGTCCAGCAAGACCGTCATCTGAACCTCGTCCGCCACATGTTTGGAGAAGACACGGCGCAGATAACGCTCCCTATCCACCTTGGAGAAGGGCAACTTCAAGCCCCACCGCAAGACGGAATTCCACATCCCCAGCAACCGATTGTAAAAATTTACCGCTTTCTCGTACATGGTATACCTCGCTATCCCACCGCGAAACTAATAAATCAAGTTTTTTCTGCAAAGAACCAATTAATTTGGAAAAGTAAAAAAGATAAACTACCTTTGCTATGTCAGAAATGACACGTGCGACAATACTCGAGGAGTTCCGATGAAAGTCGGGATTCTTTTTGTTATGCCGTATCGAAAAGCAGACGATAGTAAATAACACAAATACAAACCTTTAAATAGTATATCATGGCTGTTTCTTATGTTACCGAAGAAGGGTACAACAAGATGATGGAGGAGTTAAAGCACATGGAAACTGTGGAACGTCCGAACATCTCCAAACAAATAGCGGAAGCCCGCGACAAGGGCGACCTATCCGAGAATGCGGAATACGATGCGGCGAAAGAGGCACAGGGACTTCTGGAGTCCAAGATTTCACTGCTCAAGGAAAAGATATTGAACGCGAAAATCATCGATGCGTCCAGGCTCAACACGGATGTTGTCCAACTGCTGAACAAGGTTCAGATCAAGAACAAGAAGAACGGAGCCACCATGACCTACACGTTGGTTTCGGAGCATGAGGCGAACCTCAAAGAGGGCAAATTGGCCGTCAACACACCGATCGCGCAAGCATTGCTCGGCAAGAAAGTGGGCGACGTGGTGGAAGTGAACGTGCCTGCCGGCAAGATTCCTTTCGAGGTGGTAAGCATATCTTTCTAAAGTCTAAAAAGAGGCAAGGAACATGGCAACAATATTCACGAAAATCATCAAGGGAGAGATCCCATGTTATAAGATCGCGGAGGACGAGAACTACTTCGCCTTCCTGGACATCAACCCAGTGCAAAAGGGACACACATTAGTCGTTCCGAAGATTGAGGACGATTATATCTTCCACCTCGACGACCAGACATTGTCGGGGCTGATGCTATTCTCGAAGAGAGTGGCGAAAGCCATCGAGAAGGCGGTTCCATGCAAAAGGATCTCCGTGGCGGTCGTAGGATTGGAAGTGCCACACACGCACGTCCATCTCATTCCCATCACAAAGGAGAGCGATTTGAACTTCACCAAGAAGCAACAATTGTCCACCGAAGAGATGGAGAAAATCGCGGAGAGCATCCGCGCCAATTTTTAACGAGCAATTTTAACGAGCAAGATCGTCGTCCCCCAAGGGGCGAATGACATATTCGACAAGAAGTAAAGATGGATCCACTTCTTCTGCATCTGCAAGACACCATAGAGGGAGGCGCACCACAAAAAGATGCGCTTCCCTTTGTGTGTATATCCGAGAAGGAGATAAAGCAGATGGAAGAGCAGGAAATCGAAAAGTTCCTGAACGACTCAACCATCCGGCTCATCCCCACCTTCGAGGAGATGCAAGCGGAGATCCAGAAGAAAATAGATGAGGCGACCCCGATGAGGGAGAAAAAATTCCTGGGCGAAGTGCCAAGGCTAAATGGCGTAGAGCTACCCTCCACCATCCAACAGGAGATCTGGTTCATCCCCCTGATGTTGATTCTCTTTTGGGGATTCGGCATGGTGCTATCCATGAGATTCTCCTACATCATACAGGCGACGAGGGAGTTTTTCTACCCCAAAAACCGTAGCAACGTCTTCTCCGACAGGATCACGGACGAGTTCGGTTTCAAGGCGGCCATGACCATACTATCCTTCTCGACCGTCACATTGTTCTGTCAGTTCGTAAGGACCAACCTCTTCCACTACGAGGACCAGCACATCATACACACATTGGGCATCACCCTACTGCTCTTTATCGGATACGTGGCCTTCAAGCTACTGAGCATCCATTACATCTGCAGCATATTCTATGACAAGAGCACATTCCGGGTTGTCCGGCACTCCTATGCGACCATCTGTTTCGCATTCTGCATGTCTCTTTTCCCCATCGTGTTGCTGACCGCCTTCACGAACCACACCATCGCGACATATGCGCTGACAATAGGCTGCGGGCTATGCGTAGCGGCCGTATTATTATACATATACAAGATTGTTTCTATTTTTTTTAACGGATTAACCTCGATTTTCTATTTGATTTTGTACCTTTGCACGCTAGAAATTTTACCCACCCTTGTCCTTGTGCAGGGGTTAATGGTCTGGGTAAAATAACTTAAAAAAACACAAAGAGAAAATGGCAAGAATTAAACGTATCTTGGTTTCACAACCCAAACCGGCGACTGAAAAGTCACCCTATTTTGACTTGGAAACAAAATATGGGGTGAAAATCGACTTCAAACCATTCATTAAGGTAGAACCAGTGTTGGCTAAAGAATTCCGTCAACAGAAAATCGCGATTTTGGACTATACAGCGATAGTATTCACCGCGAAGGCGGCTATTGACCACTTCTTTAGATTATGCACGGAGATGAGGGTGACCGTACCAGAGACGATGAAGTACTTTTGCGTCTCGGAAGCCATCGCGCTTTACCTCCAGAAGTACATCCAGTATCGCAAAAGGAAAGTATTTTTCGGCACATCCAACAAACTGGAAGATTTGATTCCTGTCGTCGCAAAGCACCTGGACGAGAAGTTCCTCGTGTCTGTCGCAGATGTATACGACGCGAACAAATCGGTGTCTGAGGACCACAAAGACGACATCCTTGCGATGATGGAAGAGATCGGCGCCAACTTCACGAAGGGCGTGATGTACAAGACCGTCAGCACGGATTTCACCAACGACCCTGACTTCAACTACGATATGCTCGTATTCTTCAGCCCATCAGGAATCACCTCCTTGTTCAAGAACTTCCCTGATTTCAAGCAAGGAGACATCTGTATCGGATGCTTGGGCGCGACAGCCGTGAAAGCGGCGAAAGACGCAGGGTTAACCGTCAACGTGGAGGCACCCACCCCCGATGCGCCATCCATGCCGGCGGCATTGGATTTGTTCTTGAAGGAGTGCAATAAAAAGAAATAGAAGGAAGTCCGGACATGCGTCTGGACTTTTTTCACGACAAAGGGAACGATAGCGATGGAACGACGATACACATTCGGAAAAGAGGAACACCTCTGTGGGAAGACAGCCATCGACGAGCTGTACAAGACAGGCGAAAGCTTCTTCCTATATCCGTTCCGCGCGCAGTACAAGGAAGTGTCCGAGGAGTCCGTACCCGTCCGTTGCCTCGTCAATGCGCCCAAACGCAGGTTCAAGCACGCAGTGGACAGAAACAGAATCAAAAGGCTGATGCGGGAAGCATACCGCAAAAACAAGCATGCGCTATGTGACACGATGAAGGAAGCAGGCGCGACGATGCAGATCGCCATCACCTACAGTGGAGACACGATAGAGTCCCAGGCATTCGTGGAGAAACGCATGAGAAGGGTCTTGGACCAAATTCTAAAAGGGAAGGATGGGAAGCGACTCGAACAAAAATAAGGAGCCTATCACGGTGAATAGGATCATTCAGACGATTGTGCTACTCCCCGTATACTTTTACAGGAGATGCATATCGCCCCTCTTTCCCCCATGTTGCCGGTTCACGCCAACATGTTCGGAATATGCTATTCAGGCCGTGAAGAAGCATGGCGTCTTCAAAGGATCCTGGCTAGCCATAAAAAGGATATTGAAGTGCAACCCATGGGGCGGCAGCGGCTATGACCCCGTACCATAGATAAGAACGGATATAAAAGGTATAAAGATACGTTTGATTGCATATTTTTAACATATCAATCAATTTTTATGCACAAGAACTCTTATCATTCACAATATTTGCATAATTTTGCAGCGTGGACGGATAATTATTCCACCAAAGATCCACGCATGTGAAAATTAAAGCGATAAGACAGTGAAAAACAAGGTAAAAAGGTTTGCTGCCATACAAGAGATCATCTCCACCTCGGTTGTGGGGAGTCAAGAGGAGTTACTTCAGCGTCTCTTCAAGGAAGGATTTGAACTGACGCAGGCCACACTCTCCCGCGACCTGAAGCAGTTGAAGGTCTCGAAGACGACCAACTCGAAAGGGGAGTATCTCTATCAACTACCGACCAGGAGCGTACAAGAGGAGAACAAGAGCCTCGGGAACGACTTCCCAATGGGGAACGCACTCCTATCGATAGAGTTTTCCGGCAACATAGCGGTGTTGCATACAAGGCCGGGCTACGCCAGTAGTTTAGCCTACGAGATAGACGACAAGGCCAAAGACGTGATAATTGGCACAGTGGCGGGGGAAGACACCATCATCGCTGTGACGAAAGAGGATAAAACAAAAAAAGAGGTGACAGAGTCTCTTGCTCAGTTCATCCCTTCAATTAAATAATTCAATCGTATTTCAGACAGAAGAAATGGATCAGGAAATTGAAATCATGGTTGCCGACGAAAGGCATTTGGGCTACGTTGACACGATATTGGACACAATAGAAAAGGCAGCCAAAGTACGTGGGACTGGAATCGCGAAACGTGACCCCGAATACGTGAAGCAGAAGATGCTTGAGGGGAAAGCGATCATCGCTTTGTGTGGAGATGAATTCGCCGGATTCAGTTACATCGAGACGTGGGAGGACAAGAAATACGTCACCACTTCAGGCCTCATCGTCCCAGAGAAATTCCGCGGAAGAGGTTTGGCGCGCCGCATCAAACACCACACATTCACATTGGCGCGCAAGAGATGGCCGGAAGCAAAGATCTTCAGTCTAACATCAGGCGCCGCCGTGATGAAGCTGAACACCCAATTGGGATACCTCCCCGTGACATTCGCCGATCTAACGGAAGACGATACATTTTGGAAGGGTTGTCAGGGTTGTGTCAACTACGACGTGCTCCAACGCACAGGCAGACGCTACTGCATCTGCACCGGCATGTTGTTCGATCCGCACGAGCCATTGAGCGTGGAGATGGCGGAGAGGGAACTCGCCAAAGACCCTAACATCAAAATCTAGGAATTAAAATATACATTTCGAAATATGGCTAATAAAAAAGTAGTAGTTGCATTTAGCGGAGGTCTCGACACCTCTTTCACCGTCATGTACCTTGCGAAAGAAAAGGGATATGATGTATACGCCGCATGCGCCAACACAGGCGGATTCAGCGCCGAGCAATTGAAGCAGAACGAAGAGAACGCCTACAAGCTGGGCGCTGTCAAATACGTGACATTGGATGTCACCCAAGAGTACTACGCGAAGAGCTTGAAGTACATGGTCTTCGGTAACGTGCTCAGAAACGGCACCTACCCTATTTCCGTGTCTTCCGAGCGTATCTTCCAAGGCATGGCCATCGCACGCTATGCGAACGAGATCGGCGCCGACGCCATCGCTCACGGTTCCACCGGTGCCGGCAACGACCAAGTGCGTTTCGACATGACCTTCCTCGTGATGGCTCCAGGCGTGGAGATCATCACACTGACACGCGACATGGCGCTCACCCGCCAATATGAGATCGATTACTTGAACCAGCACGGATTCGCCGCTGACTGGACCAAACTGAAATATTCCTACAACGTGGGCATCTGGGGAACCTCCATCTGCGGAGGCGAGATCCTTGACTCACGCGAGGGATTGCCTGAGAGCGCTTACCTGAAGCAAGTGAAGAAGACCGGTAGCGAGTACCTCACCATCGGTTTCGAGAAGGGTGAGATCTGCTCCGTCAATGGTGAGAAGTTCACCGACAAGATCGCCTGCATCCAAAAGATCGAGGAGATCGGTTCGGCTTACGGTATCGGACGTGACATGCACGTGGGCGACACCATCATCGGCATCAAGGGCCGTGTGGGCTTCGAGGCCGCCGCTCCTATGCTGATCATCGGCGCACATAAATTCTTGGAGAAATACACCCTCTCCAAGTGGCAACAATATTGGAAAGACCAAGTGGCTAACTGGTACGGCATGTTCCTTCATGAGTCCCAGTACCTCGAACCAGTGATGAGGGATATCGAGGCCATGTTGGAAAGCTCACAACGCCACGTCAACGGAGAGGTGAAACTGGAACTCCGTCCACTCTCCTTCTCTACTGTAGGCGTCGACTCAAAGGACGACCTTGTAAAGACCAAGTTCGGCGAGTACGGCGAAATGAACAAGGGTTGGACCTCAGAGGAGGCGAAGGGCTTTATCAAGGTAACTTCCACCCCTCTTCGCGTATACTACGCCAACCACAAGGAGGAAGGGAAAGACATATAATAACCCCTATAAGAATTACGAAAAGAAGGTGCGTCAATGATTTGGCGCACTTTTTTTATGGTCTGAACTGACCAAATCCTGGCGACAATTCTTTGGGGAGGGCAACGATCCGCACCACCATTCTACGGCAGATCCTTTCAGGAAGAAGACCACACGAAACGTTCAAGGGGCGAAGAAGGGCCGTCACGTCCCCTCTAACGCATTTTCTCCGCCAAGAAGACATACGACATCACACGGAGAAGAAACCTCCCCACAGAGGACAAAAAAGGCGGGGAAAAATCCCCGCCTAAAATCAAGCAACGATAAAAGCGATTATTTAACGATAAACATCTCGCTATATGTTGCGCCATTTACAACCACCTTAACAGAGAAAGTTTGGCCAACAGACAAACCATTGCAGTTGATCTCATAAGAGTTCAAACCTTTCTGCAAGTGGATAGTCTCCGTCTTAGCCGTCCAACCCCAGATAGAAGAGATGGAAACGACAGCGTCAGCCTCTTCCAAAGCCTCGAAGCCAAGCACTGCGCTACTCCAGTTAGCATAGATGTACTTGATGCCCTGAACATTGTCAGCGACAGGCTCGTCACCATCGTATACACCATTGATGACAGAGAACTTAGACTTACAAGCCTTATCATCCACAGTAGCTGTGAAGTAGTACTCGCCCGTCACAGAGAGGTTTTGAGTGTTCAATTGAAGAACAGCAGAGTTTTGGCCATAGCCAACGCTCATAGGGCTGGTGAATTGAGAAACCACGTTACCCTCAGCATCCTCGATTCTGAGGTCAACGTCCGTGTTGTTGTGCTCGATAGGCACATCAACAAGCAAGCTACCGTATTGAGCGGTAAAGCCGTTCATCAACTCAACGCAAGAGTTCTCCTCAACCTCCTCCACATTCCAAGGGAAAGCAGTGGTGTACTTGTTGCCGGCGATGTCATACAACGTGAGTTGCACGTCATATTGTCCAGGAGCCAAAGAATAGAGGTCGATCTCCTTGCTTCTGCAATCAGGATCGATAGCAGAACCCTCGAAAACAGGCTCGAAATAGAGTTGATCATCCGTTCTTATGATCTTTGAAACCTTGTACTCGTAAGAGAACTGAGGAGCCTTGTCTGAAGCGACTTCCCATACAAGGGAACCATTCTCATAAGCGATAGACTCCACTGTGATCGGAGAGAAGAAGCGAAGACCCTCAAGCGCATAATCAGCAGAGGTGAAGGTCTCATATTCAATGGTCTGACGACGGTCGAGCTCTGAGTGGTCATCCTCAGTGCCACCTGCCTGTATGAAGTACGTAGCGTTCTCTTTGCGAGCCACATAGTTCTCATGGAACTCAGGACCGCTACCGGAAGCATAAACATAGCCATTTCCTTTGTAATAATACTCACCAGAAAGGAGACGAGCGAATCTAGGCGCAGCATACATGGATCTTACAGAACCATCCGTAACCGCGAAGGTCTCAAGGAATGAACCGAAAGAAGATGTGGCATAGACATTACGCTCAGGATAGATCATCGTGAGGAAGTGGTGCCACTTCTCTCCGCTATGGTCAAGCACCCACAAACCGATCTTCGTGTTATCGCCATCCTGCCAGAACTTCGTCACGAACGTATACCAGCTATCCGTGTTCCAGTCCAAGTTGTAGAAAGATTGCAATCCTCTACCCTCGCCAGAGAACGGCTGGATTCCGTAAGAGATCTCGTTGGCTTGCTCGTAAGAGATAACCGTGCTTTCAGTTGATTGGAACAAAAGCTCCATGTTGTCGCTCGCAATCACCTGGTTGTTTTCAACCCTTACGCTTGGTTCTGTACCGTTCTCATAGGTATAGAAACGGACAATACCATCATTGCTGAAGCAATAAACGTAATCGCCCTTCAACTTGTCCCAAGACCTGTCAAACGTCTTCAACGTCTCGTTGCCGACCGTAATCGTCACCGTACCGTCACCGATAAACTTAGAGCTAGAAGAAGCGATAGCCTCTCCGTTCCATCTAACCTTCGGATTCCAGTTAGAGAAAATAGCGATACGCTTACCGTTGTCCAACTGCTGCAAGCCGGTATATCCGCACTCCTCGGTCTCAACCGTTCCGTCGTCCTTCACGTGGCTCAATCCCCACTGCATCGCACAATAATAAGTGGAGTTTGCAGCGTCCTTTACCTTAATCGTAGAAATAACCATATCCGACAATCTTTGATCAAGATTTGAGTAACCATCTTGGTCATCGCAGTTAAGGATAATAGCAGGCAACTTTACCCCCTCGTCCGCCGCACTGGCATTAACAAAACCCAGAGATAGCAAGCCTACGGCACAAGCTCGCATCCCCAACGCTAAACAATTTTTAAACATACAGTAAAATTTTTTTGGACTCACTACAAAAAAGGATGAATGGGCGAAGTCCATAATTCCCAAGCACCCCTTTAAAATGAACATTTAAACGGATAGAATATTGATAGATATAACTACCCTAAATGCATGCATTAAACTACCCTAAACACAATGACAAATATACCATTTATATCAAGAATTTGCAAATTAATTATGCACATAAAGTCGATAAAAACGATGAATATGTATCAAACATTGTGCGTATTAATGATTCAATACGACCCCAAAATAGAATATGAGCAGAAGGATAACAAATTATTGTCCGATGGAATCTCCCGAAACGGGCGAAACCTCGAGCAATCCGCAATGCAAAATGTCATCGATCCTATAATACAGGAAGGTCTTCGTCAGCGAGAAGGGAGAGACCACTGTGTCATTTTGAGCCGCCCCATTGATGGCAACAGCCACCAGTTCCGTGCAATAAAGGGAGGAATCACTGGAGAGGTCGAAATCGGTATCGAAAGGGACTCCTCGAACGGAATAACCAAGAGCGAGCGAATCGACACCCGAGCGAATCGAATCAACGGTGAATCGGTAAAATTGATGGTCGTGAGAGCCTCGCAAGAATTCAGACAGAGGCTCTCTTTTCACGGAACCGATGCCCGTCAACTCATCCGCATCCGCATGGATCACGAAACAGGAGTCTCCCTCACGATGGAAGACCCCAATGTGGGAGAAACGCTCGGAATCGCCCGAAAAACGTCTGAAGATGCCTGAGAAATAGCCGTTGCCCAACCGACATACCAAATCACCGCTCCGCATGGAGTCAGCCTCGAAAGAAGGGAGTCCGTCCGATGGCGAGCCGCCCGACGGACTAGAACATGCGGATGCGACGAGACACCCCACCGCCAATAAGACGCCAGGGAAAGAGGAAGGCATTATTTTTTGCCACTCATAGAGACTTTCCACTCCCCATTGATCTTGTTCAGCTTCATCACCTGCTCCTTGTCACTGTCGTCCTCCGTGTAGAAGACGAAAGCGAGGTTGTCGACGATCGAATCGCGCAAGATATTCATTTTGTAGTTCGGGTTCTCCTTCAAGCCTCCCCAAGCGGCAGACATATCCAGTATCTTACCCGTACTTTCCGTACAATATTTCTTCGCCTCTTCCACCTGTCCAGTAGCGACAGCCTGGGAGAACTTCTTAGCCACCTTGCTAGGCGAATCCTTGCAGGAGACCAGCAAAGCGGACAACAAAGCCAAAATGAAAAGTTTTTTCATATCCACTAAATTTATATAGTTTGGTTTAATAGCGCCTTCATGAATTCATCTCCCTCCAAGAGGCCATAGGCACCCTTCTTCGCCGACTCCTCATCATAGCGGTCCACCGCATCCGGCTCGATGCCCGGATAGTAGATCAGGAACGGAATTGGGGCGGAGATATGCGTTTTCAGCCTACAAGGCGTCGGATGGTCCGGCAAGATAGCGATCGTCACCGGTTCCTTCCATTTGGAGACCTCCTCGTAAATTGGCTTCACCACCCTATTCTCCAGGTACTCCACCGTCTTCAGTTTCAGCTCGACATTACCCTCGTGGCCCGCCTCGTCGCTCGCCTCGATGTGGAGGTAGACCAAGTCATTCTCCTTCAGCGCATCGATAGTCGCCTGCGCCTTGCCCTCATAGTTGGTGTCGTACAAGCCAGTGGCGCCCTCCACCTCGATGGATTTCAGTCCGGCGTAGACACCGATGCCGCGGATCAGGTCGACAGCAGAGATGACCGCACCGCTTTTCAGCCCGTAGGTCTCCATCAACGTCTTCATGCTAGGCTTGTAGCCGGCCGACCAAGGCCAGATGCTATTGGCGGGATCTTTCCCCTCCGCCACACGTTTCATGTTGACCGGATGTTTAGGCAAGATCTCCATGGAGCGGAGGATCAAATCGTTCAATAACTTCGCGGTCTGCTCCGCCTCTGGGCAGTCCGCCTTCACCATGACATCCTTGAACGGAGTGCCCGGCACATCGTGGGGAGGAGTACAAGAGACCCGTTTGTCTCCACCCTTCACCTTCAGCAAGTGACGGTAGGAGACGCCAGGGAAGAAACGCACCTTGTCGTCTCCCAGCTCCTCGTTAAGGTAGTTGATCAATTGGCAGGCCTCCTCGTTGGAGATATGGCCTGCGGAGTGGTTTTTTATCTTACCGTCCTGCACGCAGATGATGTTGCAGCGCATCGCCATCTCGCCCGGCTCGATGTCCACGCCCATGCTGGCGGCCTCCAAGGAGCCGCGGCCTTCGAAGACCTTCCTCACATCATAGCCAAGCACTGTGAGGTTGGCTATCTCGCTTCCGGGATGGTATCCAGGAGGCACCGTCGACAAAAGACCATTGCGGCCCAATTTAGCCAACATATCCATGGTCGGGATGTTCGCCGCCTGAAGAATCGTTTTGTTTCCTAAAGAGGCGATCGGCTCATCCGCCATACCGTCTCCGAGTATGATTAAGTATTTCATGTCAAACCCATATTTTGGAGACAAATTTAAGAACAAAAAACGACAAAAAAGAGACAAAAGGGGAAGAATTACGGATAGAAGGGAAGAAGAATAGCAACATCAAGGGATAGATGCCCGGAAAATAACAAAAAAAAGCGACCAAGAAACCTTGATCGCTTTGGTGAGCCAGTTGGGGCTCGAACCCAAGACCCCATCCTTAAAAGGGATGTGCTCTACCAGCTGAGCTACTAGCTCTCCCTCATTCGCCTTGTTTTTCAAAGGCGGTGCAAAGATACCGCTTTTTTCTGTACTTGCAAATATTTTCCCCGAAAAATCACCGGTCCGCATCACGGAAATTTCACTTACCGGGCATGGTACCTACAAGTATCTACTATTTAACGATTTACCATTTGCTATTTTTCTGTGATTTACGACACGCGCAACTTCCTACCCACGCGCAAGAGCGTCGTGCTCTTGATATGGTTCAGCTTGCATAGGCGTGCGACCGTCGTATGGTACTTCCTGGCGATTCGTCCCAAATTATCTCCCTGTCTCACCTTGTGGTAACGAATAGGGGAATGTAGGTATGCGTAATAGTCGCTGAAAGTGGATTTACGTTCGATCAGATAGGTGTCCGCCTTCGCATAGACGCTGTCCTCCTTCATCTCCAACAGCTTACGTGGGTTGATAGGGTTGCCGAGGTAGCGGAACTCGAAATGGAGGTGAGGTCCTGTGGAGCGTCCCGTGTTACCGCCAAGGGCGATGACGTCACCCGCCTTCACCTTCTGTCCAGGTTCCACCAGCACCTTGGAGAGGTGTCCGTACAACGTCTCCAAGCCATTGTAATGACGGATCATGATGAAGTAGCCGTAACCCTTCTTCTTCATGCCCACACGCGTCAGGCGCACCATGCCATCGAAAGCCGCACGCACCGTGTCGCCCACCTTGAGACGCATATCCGTACCCGCATGGAAACGACCCCAACGCTCGCCACACTCGGAGGTGACCAAATTCACGTTCGGAGGATAGAAGCCACGGCAGTCCACCAAGAAAGAGTCAGGCACCGAGTCGATCGGTATCTGATATGGATTCACACGCGTACCGTCCCAGATGCCATGATACATGGAATCGCAAGGAATAGAGTCATTAAAAACGAAGCGTTCGCTATTCCAATCCGAATTGATGGAATCGGACAGCAAATCCTCATCCGCTGTCTCATCCTCCACCAACAAAGAGTCTAATGTTAACGTTGTTTCCTGCTCACCCTCTTGCGCCACGGCAAGGAAAGGGATGTAAATAAATACCAATAAAAATAACCTCTTCATAAGCACGTTTCACCTTAGGCGGGGATTACTTGAAATAAACAACCAGGCGCAAATTGACCATACGCCCACAAAGTTATAAAGGGAACACACTATGTGCATAAGCGAAGCCCCCATCCGCCACCGCGAAGATATAATGTTTTCGATAATAACCCCGCTTTAAGCGCTGTACGAGGGGCATTTTTTTGCATATTTAAGGCAATTTTACTTTTTTTAATAAATAACGGGGCAGGAAAACACACATAACAATCCACAAAAGGAAACGCCCGATGCACGGGGAAACGCACATCGGGCATAAAAGATGATAGAGAAGGACCACTCCTTCCCGCATAAAGTTACCGAGTCATTATATCAGTCTGAATCAACTTGCCTGCAAATTCAACCGGGAATTGTCCCATCATACATGAGAAGACAAGGGAGTCGTTCTTAGCATAACCCTGCAGCGACGTCAACGTATATTGCTCGAAAGGTTTACCCTTCCATGTAGGAACAATGTTTTCTCCAGCGAAAGTGACATCAGCCACCGATTTCTCCGTGAAAGAAACACCATCCATCCTGATGGTATCGAGGGTTGGCATGCCCGTCATCAATTTAGCGTTCAACAACACTAGGGCCTTCCCCTCAACAGAGTAAGCGCACACGGCGGAGTCGTTCACGAAAGAGGACTCGCCAGCACCCACCTGCATCTTACCGAGATATGAGGTGGAAAAGAAAGGATCTTCACCGTTTTGAACAACGTTGTTTTGATTATTTCCATTTTCCTCTTCCTCATCATCGCTACCACACGCAGCGAAACCCAGCGACAACAATCCGATCACTGACAAGATAAAAAATCTCTTTTTCATTTTCACAAACTATTATATATCAAACAATTAAAATAACACTCAACCTATCATTTCAGTTCATAACAGAGAGAGACCCCCACCCTCCTCGGCTTGCCGACCTGGCAGAAGCGGTTGCCCATGGAGACGAAGTAGAAGGTGTCATACCGTGCATCCCCTAGGTTCTTGCACCATCCTTTCAGCGTGAAACGCTTCTTCTTCAGTGCGAGGGAGAGACCGAACTGTGAGTAGAATTTTTGGGAGACCTCATTCGCCTCGTCCCAATATATCTTCCCGGCGCCATGCCAATCCGCGCAAGCCACCAACTGATCGATCAGTCTCTTGTTCAAATAGAACGTATAAAGGGCCTGCAAAGATACGGTATTCAGGGGAGAAAATGGGACATAATTACCATCGTAGCGATGATTTCCATCGTTGTAATCGACGAACCGGGCGTTGGTATAGCCATAGGAGCCCGTCAGGTCCAGGTTCTTCACCTTGTAGTTCATGAACAATTCGGCGCCGCAGCTACGGCTTCTTCCGGCATTGGTCATCAAGCGTCCCGTGCTCTTCCCCGCAGGGAAAACGGTCAATTGTTGGTCGTGGGCGTCGATGTAGAAAAGGGCGAAGTCGGTTGTCAAATCAATGTTCCTTCCCCTGAAATGTCCCCCCAACTCATAGGTCCAGCAATACTCCGGGTCATACGAGATGGCCTTCGCGGGATCATAATCCGGCACACCCATATTGTCGAAGCTCACGCCCAAATCCCTCATCATATCGTTCATCAGGGCATTTTGGAGGATATCCGAAAAGATCTGCGTATTGAATCCGCCCGCCTTGTAGCCTTTGGCGACGTAGGCGTAGAGATGGTTCCTCCTTCCGCAGTCATACTGCACGGAGAACTTAGGCAACACCTCGAAGAAGGTCTTCTCCGCCTCTCCGTTCATCTGCGAAACCAATGGTTTGTAATCTTTCATGAAGAGGGTGAAGATGTAATTCAACCGCGCGTCATTGTCATAGGTCATCCGCACCTTCTCATAGTCTAGGCGGAGCCCCATCGTCAGGGTCCACCGCCGCAGCTTGAACTCCGACTGGTGGTAGGCGGCACATCCGTACGTCGGCAAACCAAACTCGCTGTTCACGACAAACTGATCCTCCAGGATGTCCAATCTATCGTCCGGGAAGACGTGACGAATACCGTTATTGGCATTCGAAAGGATCAGCTGGTCGATACCGTCCCGCTTGAACGTGACGGGGGCAGCCATGTCATTATGTTTCAGGAAAGCGAAGGCGCCCGTCTTCCATTTCCACTTCTTGTCTTGCCGCAGGGATTGGAAGATGACCTCCTGCGTCGCCGCATGCTCCCGCTGACGTTGCTCCAACGTGAAGATGGAGGAGGGTTGGAAATCCTGGTCGAGGTGCATACCATCGTCCAGAAACTGGTAGCTCGTGACGGAAGAGAACGTCATACGTTCTCCCTTGTGGGAAAGCACGAAACCGTCACTCAAGTTGAACCGTTCGTAGCTGCACTCATCGTTATAGCTGACGGGGAGGCGGTCGTCGCCCTCGACCTTCGCATAAGCATATCCGCCCTGTTTCAGCACCCCCAAGGATAGGTTGTTCTCAAGAGAGAGGGAAAAGTAGGGCCTCCACATCAGCCGATTGCGCAGGGAAAGGCTATTGGATGGGTCGCACAGCTCATCCTTATACGTGTTCATGAAGAGTCCGTCCGTGTGCTGGGCATTCGCTGCGATAGAGAAGGAGAACTTATCCGTAGGCTTACGGTACAGGGAGGCTTTCAGCCGGGCCGTATTGCCCGTGGAATAGTCAGCGGACAAACGTGTGCCTTGGCAGGCGAAAGGGGAAAGGGTGTGGATATTCATCAGACCGCACATGGTGTTGCGACCATAGAGCGTGCCCTGCGGACCGCGGAGGAACTCCACCCGTTGGAGGTCGAAAAGGTCCATGTCGAAAGCGTTCTTGTTGAGGATCGGCACATTGTCCACGATCATACCCACCACCGGCTGCTCGATCCGTGTACCGAATCCGCGCACGTAGATGGAGGAGGTAATCTGCGAACCATAGTCCGGCAGGTGAAAATTCGGAACGAACGTAGCGATATCCTTGGAGGAGAAGACCACGCCGGACTCCAGATTCGACATCGTGAAAGTGCTGGACGAAACGGGCAACTCCTCCACCCACTTCTCCCTATACTTGATATCGATATCCACCAAGACCTCTATCTCCTCCAGGTTCTCCTCCATCTTTTCCTCTGCGGAAACATACGAAGGGAAGAGGAGCGTCATCATGCACAGCAGGCGAACACAAACCTTACGGAAGCGACAGCGCGTCATCAAGGGGTTTTTCTCAAACATATCCATTCAAGCATTAAATCTGCCGCGAAATTAGCATAAAACATCCACATGTGACAGGTTGGGGGAAGAAGAACGTATGTTTTTTGAACTTACGGATGTAATTTATCCATTTTTAGGAGGGAGATTTTATAATAACGGAGTACAAAAACGAAACAAGCGAAACCATAAAGATTTCGCTTGTATTGAGGTTCCTAGCAGATTCGAACTGCTGTAAACGGTTTTGCAGACCGGTACCTAACCACTCGGCCAAGGAACCTTATTTTTTGTTTTTGACGGGTGCAAAGTTAATGCTTATTTCCTATCCCGCCAAATGTTTCACGAAAATTCTTTAACAAAAATCATAAAACGTTCATTTCAAAGGAGTTTACATGAATCGGGAATACATCCAATTGTCGCTTGCTGTACGTTTTTGTGCAGAGATGGTTTCTTCAATCCAACCGTCAATGTGCAGGTATTCCCTCTCTCAAAAGTTGTTGATTCCAAATCGCTGGTTCTCCACCGTCTGCTTGTCGCTGCTGACTCTGATGTAACCGTATACCATTTTTATGTAATTTAAAGTTCAAAGATGAATGATTTGCAACTAAATAAACGTTATGATATAAATCGGACTACATAGGGAGGTGAAGCATTCGTTTTTGCACCTATACATTTCGGCAAGGAACCTTACTCGACAACACAACCACCATTGTCCATAGACAACGGAAAAGAAAAGTTGCTATTTTTATTGTCTATAAACAACAAAAACATTACATTTGCATAATTCATAATCTATAGACAATGGAAATAATAACACGTGAATATTATGCCAACAAGGTTGATTCTTGGTTAGGGAAAGAAGTCATCATTGTGCTCACAGGGCAAAGACGTGTGGGCAAGAGCTATGTATTGAAAGATTTTGTGCTTCGACATCAACAAGACGAAAACACCAATATCATCTACATCGACAAAGAAAAACGTCAATTCGGATTCATCACCAACCAAGAGCATTTGGGCAATTACATTGACGAACATTTTGTCAAAGGGAAACACAACTTCATCCTTGTGGATGAAATACAAGAAGTGGATGGTTGGGAGCATGTAATACGCAGTTTCCGCACTGAGGAAGAGACGGACGTTATCATCACAGGAAGCAATTCAAAAATGCTTTCCGGAGAATTGAGCACATTACTGGCTGGCAGATATGAAGAGATCAGAGTGCAAGGGCTGAGCTATCTGGAGTTTTTGCGGTTCCACAGATTAAACGACAACGAAGACAGCCTGCTTACCTACTTGAATTACGGAGGTCTTCCAGGGCTTCGACTCATTGGGCTCGGAGAGGAAGAACATGTTTGGGAATATCTTCACAGCGTGTTCGACACGGTAATGTTGAAAGACGTCGTGGAACGACACAATATCCGCAATATAACATTCATGAAGAGATTCATCACTTTTCTGGCAGATACAGTTGGTAAAATCAATTCGGCGACAAGCATTAGTAAATACATGAAGTCACAACAGCAACCCATTTCGACTAATGTCATTCTGGACTACGCCGAATATTATGCGGAAGCTTACTTGATTGACATGGTGAACCGATATGATATACATGGACGACGAATCTTCGAGAGCAACCGGAAAACCTTCTTTGGTGATGTCGGACTACGAAACATGATTGTGGGGGGCACCAGAGAAGGCGATATCGAAAAAGTGATAGAGAATGTGGTCTACCTACATCTTCTACGACTTGGATATCATGTATTCATCGGACAATTACAAGTGGGTGAAATCGATTTCGTCTGCACAAAGCCATTAGGTCAACGCATTTATGTACAGGCTTCGTACCTAATCACCAACGATGAAACCAGAGAACGCGAGTTTGGGAATTTAAGGAAAATAAATGATAACTACCCTAAATTCGTCATTTCAATGACACCTCTCGTAAGCCGCAACGACGACAACGGCATCATTCATCTTCACCTTCGCCGCTTCCTTACCGAAGGCTTAGGTGTGTGACGACAATTGGCTCTCCCCTGCTTTCAACCGATAGGTCAGGTTCGCCGGTTTGGAAGCGCAATTGTCGGCAAGGGCGAGCAGGTTCTCGTCATCCATCTCCGCCACAATATGCAACCGTTTCTTCGTCAGGGCCGCCAGCAGGGAGAACTCTCCTTGCCCCTCCTCACGGAGAGACACCTCCCCTTCCTCAGGCAATGCCGCAATCTTGGCGGAGAGGGAATCGAACGCCTCTAATGTGCGCCGTGCGTTGCGCTCCACCGCACGTCCCTTGTAGATATAATTATGCAAGACCAAGTCCCTGAAATAGTCGGGTGTCTCGAGCTCAGAAGCGAACTTCGCATACTCTTCTTCATAGTAGTGTTGCGTCAACTGGGCGCTCTTCAGCGACTTCACCTCCTTTCGGAAAGGATGCTCCGGTGAGATCCTCGGCAAGAACTTCACATCCACCCTACCCTTGCGCAACAGGAACTCCTTCTTGGGGAAGAAATGTCCGATGCCATGGATCAGCAAAGGAATAATATCCACATTGAAACGCTCCGCAAGGTGAAATGCGCCTTTGTGGAAACGTAGGATGGAGCAATCCTCCGAACGGGTGCCCTCCGGGAAGATCAGGATGGAATAGCCCCTGTCGATCGCAGCCTTCAACTCCTCCTCGTGTTGCTCCAACCCGTCGGAAACCGGCAGGAACTCCGCATAACGGATGATCCACCCGTAGAACGGGCAATTCCATACCCACTTGTTCGTCAGGCACACAATCTTAGGGCTCAAAATCAATGTATAGAGCAAGTCCAGGTGCGACTGATGGTTGCAAACTATTATGCCAGGGCGATCGAGCGTCTCCCCCTGCGGGTTATGCACATGGCACTCCACGCCCGGCATCAGCTTAACCAACACACGGAAGATGCCACACAACCGCCTGTGATAGAATGCCTTATGACTTTCCGTCTTACCTCCAATCGTCAGAACAAAGAATCCTAAAAGGGACATGTAGATCGTCCCCACAAAGAAAACCGCAAAGCAACCGATGGTCAACAGCAGGTTCTTCAGCGTGATAGGCATGAGTCTGTTTTTGCCCTTAGACTTAGTTAACCAATTGAATATCAACGGCGGGAAGAAATAAGCCATCAGGATGACGGTGAACATGCCCACGATCGTCACCTCCGCCAACGAACGCATGGCGGGATGCTTGGCGATGATGAGCGTGCCGATTCCGATGAACATGATCAGGGCGGAGAGCATCACCGAATTCTTGTACGACGCCAGCACCTTCTTCCCATAGGCGTACTCGTGCATCAAGCCCTCCGTGACGAAGATGGTATAGTCATCGCCCTGCCCGAAGATGAAGGTGGCGAGGATGATGTTGACGATGTTGAAACGCATATCTAGCAAACCCATCAACCCTAAGATCCAGACCCATCCCACCGTCAGCGGGACGAACGCCAGAAGCGCCAACTCGGAACGTCCAAAGGAGATCAGCAAGAAGAGGAAGACGATGAAACCGCATAGGAAGAGGACATTGTTGAAATCGCTCGACAAAGTATCCACCAACTTATTCAGCATGGAGCGTCCGTCGAAGAAGGAGAGTGACTCATCCCTTCCCGCCAACGAAGCCGCAATAACCTCCGAGGCATCCTGTTCATGCTCCATGATCGAATAGACATACCATCTCCCATCGTCCTCCATCACATAGTTCTTGGCGAGGGAACGTAGGATAGGTTCGAAATGATCCTCCTCCGCCACGCCGTACCGTTTCCCCACCATCGTGAGGAAGGGATCGAACGCTTCCGTCGCAAAACCTGCGGCCACAGCCTGCTTCCGGATCATATCCGACGCCATAGGATGGTTGGCCCAATAATCGTTCCATACCGTCGCCCGTCTCTCCTGCATCTCCTTCGAAGGCAGGAAGAGACTGATGCCCGTCACCTTGGAGATCGTCCCAGCCGACAAGAGACTATCCATGGAGCCCCACACGGATTCGTAACGACGCAACGCCTCGTCCATCGTTCCGCCCTCCGCCACACAGAAGCTCTTCGACAAGCCTGACTCCGTCTCACTCGTCAGCTTCGCCATCCGCACACGCTGGTCGGGCGTCATGTAGTTGATAGCGTTCATATCCGTCTCGAACTGGGTCTTGGTGCTGAAATAGAGGAGCGGGAAGGTCAGAAGGACGATCAGGCAAACCGCCACCTTGTTCTTCTCGAACTGGACATTAGCGATCTTGCCGAACATCAGTTTACCACCCGTCCGGCCCTTGAAAAGCTTATCCGCGAAGAAATGAGGCAACACGAAGAGCACGAAGAGAATCGTACCCACCAGAAGCAAGGCGGCGAAGAGTCCCATGTCGCGCATCGCCTCCGAACGGATGAAGAGGAGGCTGAGGAAGGCGCCCACCGTCGTGATGTTACCCGTCACGAGCGGGTCCACGATGTCACGCATCGCCTCCTGGCGGGTATGTCCCTCCTTGAGGTGCGCCAGGAAATGCAACGGATAATTCACCGCAATACCCACGATGACCGAACCGATGCCGATCGCTATGACCGACACATCCTCCTTCAGCAACGCCATGAAAGCCAACCCGAATAATGAGCCGAAAGCGATGGAGAACAATATGAGGAGAATCGCCCGCACGTCACGGTAGAACAAGATTAACAGTATGACAATCAGCGACAAAGCGATGACGGTGGACCATATTGTGTCCCTCTTGATCTGATCCGCATTGCCTACGGAGATGACCGCCGGTCCGATGTACGAGACATTCACCCTACCCTCGTACTTATCCATCACCGATCGCGCGGCCTCACCGATCGAGGCGATCCACTGCTTGTTCTTTTGCGTCTCGCTGGAAGGCAGGGAAGAAGAGACCGGCACCATGATCGCCCGCCCCTCCTTGTCCAACAGATAACCATTCCTCATGTTCTCCCCCTCCGAAGGGCGCAATGCGTTCAGTTTGTTCAGGACGGGGGATGAGAGGTGCAACGGGTCACGCAAGACGATCTCCTGCGCAAAGCCTCCCATAGGAGACATCAGTTGGTTGCGGTCTGCCAGCATGACACGTGCCAACGCACTGTCCGACCAGACGCTATCGATACGTTTATAATCCTCCGGTTCAAGGTAATACGGCAGATTCGCCAAGACGAAGTCCATCGTTTCCAGCACCCTCTCCGGGTCTGCTTTCAGGAAAACATCAGAGGTGTAGACTGAGGAGTCGGCGGAACGCAACGCTTCGGAGAACTCCGCCGCAGCCTGTTCCAAGAGAGGGAAATCCGCCGGTGTGGAATCCGCCATCGAGACGTAGACCATCACCCTATTCGAAGTGCTGAAAAGGCGGAAGGCACGGTCCGCCCGCTCATTGCGAGCATCCTTGGGCAAGAACTTCCCGATGTCTTCGGAGAAGCGCACATGGCACACCGCCACGGCCAGCAAGCCCACCACCGCGCAAAGCGATGCGCCGAACACCAAGCGGTGTCGCCTAAAATAGAGAAACACTCTCTCCACAAATCCTCTCATGCCAACATTGTTTTCCGCGAAGATAGGGATTAGACGACGTTATGCCATAGCGATGGTGAGAGTTTTTAGCCATGGTGATACAAATTTGCCAGCCAATAGCCACGAACATCTCTCAATTACCATTCAATTGTTTTACTATATACCGAGTCGCTCTTTAAGAATTGCACCCATTCTTTCTCGTATTGTGATAAAGTGTCAATTTTTACCAATCTTTTAACGAATCGTCTTTTGTTGAGCGTCGTAGTATCTTCGCCATGATGCCCCACAAAACATAGAAACATACCCATTTGCCTGCTATATCTAAACAAAGAATCAATGCCTACAGCACCCAATTTTCTTGATACGGAATCATGATAAAACACAAGTTTATTGCCTTTGGCCCTATACTTTCCCCGTGTATAATCAAAGCATCCAATATGACCACTATCTATCGCAATAAATTCCGAATCATGGAATACATATAAAGAGTCTCCACTATGATAAAAGCCGTCATGGATCATTTTGCATGATGACATCAATGCAATCAATATGAATATAACTATTATCTTCTTTTTCATTTATGAAATATCAATAGTTTCCGCAAATAACTGCCAACTGTTTGATTAGGATCCCCATCACCAGTATCCTTGTGAATATCATTCATGTTGGGATATGCTCTATTTAAATCAGTTGCAATAGAGTTTTTACCTATCGACATGGATGGAAGATTTTTATATATGCTACTTCCCCCCGCATCTAGCAACCCACGCACATATTTTTGATTTACCTTACTAATAGCTACGGCCCCACTATATGCATACTGCATCTTGTATGCTTCTATTTCATCTTCAATGTCAACCAAGAAAAATGCATCAGGTTTATTTCCTATAATCCAACCAAAATCTCCAGCCATATATTGGGAAGCATGTGTGGATTCATGGAAGAAATTGTCATCGTCAATATAATTAATGTAGATTACTCCATTCTCCATTGTGAGTTTTGCTTCCTGAACATCGGGAAGATGTCTCAATGCATATACTTGGTCTGCATCATCTTCCATTTTTCTCATATCATCATACTTCCTGTTTAAATAGGACAGCCGTTCTTCAATCGTAGATATATCTGATTTCAGTCCATTGACATTTTTACCTTCGGCTTCATTCTTTTTTAATTTGTCTTTCTTCTTAGAAAGTTTATTGTTTAAGTCAGATATTGTTAAAGACAATTTATATTTTTTATCATCCCAGTCTTCTTTTGATGCATCATCTATACTCATCCCAGTTGGGTCGCATAACCCCACCGGATTCCCCGCACAGTAATTATACGGCGTCATCCCCACATACTTCTCGAACAACGGATCGACAGAGAGCCAAGTCGCATGGGTCGGGTCCAGATAGCGGGCGCCGTAGTAGTAGAGTCCCGTCTCCTCGTCGAGTTCCTTGGCGTTGAAGAGGTACGGGGTGTTCCAAGAGCCGTTGCGTTGCTCGACGAATATTTCGCCGTAAGGGATGTAGGCGACGTGTTGGGTGATCTCGCCGTCGATGTCCGTCACGAGGGAGGTGGAGCCGAGGTGATCGGCGTGGTAGAGGCGGATATTGTCGTGCATTTTTCTCACCATTTTCCTTGGTGTTTGGCACGGCTTCGCCGTTGTCAGTGACAGGGGGCTGACAAAACGTGCGTGGTTTTATTTCGTTCCAATCAATAGACTTATGGACATCTATTCCTTTCGGGTTTGTACAAATTTACAATCTTTATCTGTAGTTCTTTTGTTTGAATTTTGTAGGGACTATACTTCCCCCACAAGGCATCCTTGGCAGGGATAATTTATGCTTTACAGAGAAGTTTTAAACCCAAAGAGATGACGACACAATGGGACTTTCTTTAGTAGCCAGCCCTATAACAGAACAAATAAGTCGAATCATTTGATAATATCATATATTCGTGAAAATCCTCCTGAAAGATATGGACTTTATATCTGCCACTTAAAGGATGATTTGGAGCTATGAAAATCACTGAATCTGGAGTAGAACCTATGACATCCCAAGTACCTTCAGACTCTTTTTCACTTAACACATTTAGTTCTTGTCTCTTCTTTTGTCTTTCCTCGATTGACATGTTGTCTTCTCCTGTTATCGAATATTCATTTGCTGGTAGTAACACACCTTTCTTGTAAATATATAGCAAATTCCCAACTAAATCTGGTACAACACTTCTTTCCATATAGGAACTATCTTCGTGTATAGCCCAAATTCCACATATATTCTTTGTGGTATTGAATCTGTGATCGCACGAAGAGAATACACCCTGCATAATAATCAAAAAAACTATACTAATCCTCAATATAAAACCTGTATGTGCCATTTTTCTCATCATATCGACCTTTATCCTTTAAAATTTGATTGCCGATTTGTTGTATCGTATCATCTATATGATATTGTCCCTTAAGGTCTTGAAGTGCATTTAGACCAGATGAACCCTGAAACAAATAATTAACCAATTTCCCATATCCGTCCGAATTATTATACTCAGAAGGAAGGGAACCTCCATCCGAGACATATTTATGTACTATATCATATGCTCGTATTAAACCTTTCGTTTGCTTGTCCAAATTTGTCACATCTGAGTACATCTTATATGACTGAATGTTTTGGAACGCCACAATGACAAGGTCAACAGCAATTGTACCATAGGCAAATGCTTTTCCTCCTACCGGAGCTTTGCCCATATAATTGAAAGTTACATAATGCGCTGGTTTATGCCTTTTGTCTGGTAATCCTTTTTTAGTAAGCGGAGGTTCTACCCATTCGGTGTGAGTTCTATTTCTATCTGCAGGATCTATCCCGGGAAATTTCCCGTCATAACGGTATGGTTTAAAAGAGAGCGAAAGAATCGTTGTATTCACCCCTATTTCACCAGGACGCCAATATTTCGGATCATTATTCTCCAGATTCATCTGGCGTTGTGTGGCGTTAGATAGGTTGCTTTTATTAATTCCGAATACTCCATTCCCACGATATTCAATAAGTGATTTGGGGGCTTCCCCATCTGGGCCACCATCTTCACTGGATTCCCCGCACAATACCCATACGGCGTCATCCCCACATACTTCTCGAACAACGGATCGACAGAGAGCCAAGCGGCATGGGTTGGGTCCAGGTAGCGTGCGCCGTAGTAGTAGAGCCCCGTCTCCTCGTCCAGTTCCTTGGCGTTGAAGAGGTAAGGGGTGTTCCAAGAGCCGTTGCGCTGCTCGACGAATATTTCACCGTAAGGGATGTAGGCGACGTGTTGGGTGATCTCGCCGTCGATGTCCGTCACGAGGGAGGTGGAGCCGAGGTGATCGACGTGGTAGAGGCGGATATTGTCGTGCTTTTTTCTCATCATTTTCCTTGGGGGTTGGCACGGCTTCGCCGTTGTCAGTGGCAGGGGGCTGACAAAACGTGCGTGGTTTTATTTCGTTCCAATCAATAGACTTATGGACATCTATTCCTTTTGTTTTTACAAATCACTCAATGCATTTGTTGTTGATGAATTTTTGAGGTGAATTATAGCTGTTGGTTGAATTTATAGCTCTATTACCTTTGCGGCACTAACTTGAGAACAACCCATTTTGATGTTTTTTTCAAAAAAATACATTCTTTTTCTCTTTTTTTTGCGTAAAGTGCCTTTTAATTCCACACAAAAAGAGGCGTATGGTTTGTTTTGAACTTTTATAGGCTCTGACCAATTAACTCCGTTATCTTCATCTCGATATTTGATAAAAAACATTATAGTGTCAGAATGAACTATATGTTCATAATCCTCGGCCAATATATCTACACCACCATAATGATGTACATACTCTTTTACTTTTACATAAGAACATGATACTTTGTTATAGTAAAAAAAACTGTCAATTTCTCCTGTACATTCTCCATTCTCTAGTATAACAAAATCTAAATGAAGGTAATTTTCATCATTCGATTTTGCTGAACTAATGAAATGTAGAAACAGAACAACAAAAAAAATCTTTTTCATTTTCCTAGGATTTTTTTTACGGCAGATTCATTTAACCACAAATCGGGACTCTGCCCTGTTTCAATTTTTCTTCCGTATATGCCTATCCCCATTTCTCGGTTATCCTCAACACCTATAGGCGCATAAGCAGGAACTGAGTTAGCTCCAGAGAGTATGTATTTAGCATGACCCTTTTTCCCGACAATTATATTACAATTATATCGAGAAAACGGAGCGACATCCACATCACTAGCTTCAGTTGCACTCCATGAACGCTTTCGCAAATATCCACTTTCTTCCCACGCAAAATATTTCGTTGGATGAGAATGAATAGAAGCCTCTATTTCATTGTCATCGGTAACGGAAGGAAATGTTGTTGTCGCCGTTTCTGTGTCTTTTGTAACAGCTTCTCCGGGTTGACCTTTATGTATTTCACCATTTTTCCCGACCAAAGAACTATGTTCTCTATATCCGTCTTCTCCCGTTCTTTCCAATACATCAAGTGCCTCACTTAACACCACATCACTTGGCAGTTTGTACGCAGAATTTAAATCTTTTACATCTGTTGTGCCTCCGTTTTTTTTGTTTCTTTTAATCAATTTTGAATCTGCTTTACTTGTTACGACGTACTTTGATTCGTCATCTGCGTTAGTTCCATTCCCCAAATGGGTTCCATCGTCAGAAAAATATTCTTCTTTGCCATTAGGATCTAATAATTTGATAGGATTCCCCATACAATAAGCATAAGGACTAGCCCCCACATGGAATATAGGATCCACACTCAACCACATCGCCCCCGCAGGATCCAGATACCTCGCCCCGTAGTAGTAGAGCCCCGTCTCTTCGTCCAGCTCCTTGGCGTTGAAGAGGTAAGGAGTGTTCCAAGAGCCGTTGCGTTGCTCGACGAAGACCTCGCCGTAAGGGATGTAGGCGACGTGCTGGGTGATCAACCCCTCCGCATCCGTGACGAGGGAGGTGGAGCCGAGGTGATCGACGTGGTAGAGGCGGATATTGTCGTGCTTTTTTCTCATCATTTTCCTTGGGGGTTGGCACGGCTTCGCCGTTGTCAGTGACAGGGGGCTGACAAGGCGTGCATGGTTTTATTACGTTCCAATCAATAGACTTGTGGACATCTATTTCTTTCGAGTTTTACAAATTTACAATTTTATCTGT
>JAEERP010000006.1 GCA_016285885.1 Paludibacteraceae bacterium | reverse complement strand
AAGCCGCCACATTTCCCACTACATGGTAGAGCGTCACACCATCCTCCGTGCGCTCGCTCGCCGAACTGTAGATGTTGGTCTGGGAATGACATAGCGCCGGCACACCCGCCAGCGTCGTCAGCAGTAACATTTGCTTTAGCATAATATTGGTTATTATATTTTACACAAAATACACGAATCTCTTCAATCAATACACAAAGGAGAAAGCCAGCGTGAAAAGATGCAGGAAACCATACACAATAAACAACAATAACACACTCTTTAATTTCCTTTAGAGGGGGCATTCATTGATACATACCAAGCATGTTTTCCAATTATTGCACAAATGTAATATAAAACTTATCTGAAATTAAAATAAAAATACACAAAAATATTAGAGCGATTTGTTTTGACATTATATAGGCAGATGTGTGGTTTGGTTTCTCATGCGATGGAATGGGGGATGGCTGGATTTTTCCCATAAAAAAGAGACCTCGTTGAGATCTCTTTTCGTAGCGGATAGCAGAATCGAACTGCTCTTTGATGCGTGAGAGGCATCCGTCCTAGCCGATAGACGAATCCGCCATTTGTTTGAAACTCTCTTGTTTCGTTTTGCGATGCAAAGGTACGCTTATTTTGTGATTCTCCAAAGAAAAAAGCGATTTTTTTACTGGAAAGGATCGTTTTTTTTGAGCCGTATCTTTGCGAATGATCGCTATTCTCTGAAAATCAGGTTAGTAAGGACATTGCCGACCATGCCTAAAGTTTCCTTGCTGATGTTCTCTGGCGTGTCGAGATGGGTGTGCCAGGTGGAAGGGAACCCTCTGGTCGACGAATAATCGATGATGTCGATGGTTGGAATGCCTGCGGTCAGGTTAACGAATACATGGTCGTCAACGAGTTGCCCGCTGGTTTCATTCTTGAATTGTTGGTATCCTAAGGAGTGGGCCACATCCCATACTTTGCTGGCGATGTTCTGCGCGAATTGTTGGGAGATGGCATCTACGCCGAAAGAGGGTGAGGCGCCTCCGACCATATCGAGCAAGATGCCGAACTGCGGTTTCGTCTTGTAGTGCGGGTTCTTGGCCCAATATTGAGAGCCTAGGCACCAGCTGTTGGCGTTTCCGTTAGCGTTACCATAGTCCTCCACGTCCAGGAATACCATGTCGATACCTACGTTGGGTTGATTCTCTTTGAGGATTCTGGCGATTTCCAAGAGCACGGCCACTCCACTAGCGCCGTCGTTGGCGGCTGGCACTGCTGTTTGGTGGTATTGGGGAACGTCTTGGTCGCAAGTGTGTCTGGAGTCCCAATGGGAGAAAAATATAATCCTTTTGCTCTTCTCGGGGAAGAAGGTCCCGATGATATTGGTGGCCTTCAGTTCCGTTCCGTCGTAGGCGTTTGCGGTGAATTTCTGCAGGGAGACCTCTGCACCGAATGCTGTGAGTTGTTGGCTAAGGTAGGCCGCACATTGCTCGTGCGCATCGGTGTTGGGCACGCGTGGCCCGAATTCGCATTGCCGCACCACGTATTGGAAGGCGGAATCTTCTGAAAACGAAGGTGCGGAAACGTTTGTCTCCACGATCTCTGTCTTCTTTTCCTTCACGTTGTCTGTCGTCTCCGCCTTGTTGTTTCCCGCCAAACAGGAGGGAAAGATTACGGCAGAGGCTAATAAGCTGGCAAATATGAGTCTCTTCTGCATGGTTACGCTTTTTCCTGGGTGTTATGAGATAGGCTTTCTCTTCTTCAATTCGAAGTCACGTCCTAAATATTTCTCTTTGACGATAGGGTTTTCCGCCAACTCCTCTGAGGTTCCTTGGAAGAGGATTCTTCCGTCGAACAGGAGGTAGGCGCGGTCTGTGATGGAGAGCGTCTCGTCCACGTTGTGGTCTGTGATGAGGATGCCGATGTTTTTGCTCTTTAGCTTCCACACGATGTCCTGGATGTCTTGTACGGCAATCGGGTCGACACCTGCGAAAGGCTCGTCCAACATGATGAACTTAGGCTCGATGGCGAGGCAACGGGCGATCTCCGTACGACGGCGTTCACCTCCCGAAAGACGGTCGCCGAGGTTCTTGCGGACATGACCGAGGTTGAACTCCGAGATGAGGCTCTCCAACTTCTCTTGCTGATATTCTTTTGAGAAATTGGTCATCTCCAACACGGAGAGGATGTTGTCCTCCACCGTCATCTTCCTGAACACGGAAGGCTCTTGTGCCAGGTAGCCGATACCTGCCTGCGCGCGTTTGTAAACGGGGTACTTCGTGATGTCCACATCGTTGAGGTATATCCTTCCCGCATTGGGTACGATCAGACCGGTCGTCATGTAAAATGTGGTGGTCTTGCCGGCGCCGTTAGGACCGAGCAATCCGACGATCTCGCCTTGCTTCACATTGATGGAGACGTTGTTGGCCACGATTCTTTGTCCGTATTGTTTCACCAATCCTTCTGTCCGAAGCACCATGTCGTTCCCTTGGAATCGTTCCTCGGCATTCTGGAATGGCTTTATTTCGTGCTTTTCCGTTTGCATAGATGAATCTTTCGCGTTCGTATCTTCGTTAAACTTTAATTTTTGGACTTGGTTTTCCCTTAGTCCTTCGCGAAAGTAACGTAACTTGTCGATTTATACAACGGATTCTGAAAAAATGATCTATTAATTTGTATCTTTGTCAACCGAAATTTAAGGTAGAATAAGATGAAGAGATTGTTCTTGGAAACATATGGTTGTCAGATGAATGTTGCTGACAGTGAGGTGGTTGCGGCTATTATGGATACGGCTGGCTACGAGGTGACACAGGTGGAGGATGAGGCGGATGCTATCTTCGTGAATACCTGTTCCATCCGCGATAATGCGGAACAGAAGATTCATGGCAGATTGCAGGTCTTCCGTCAGCGCAAGCAGAAACGTCCCGATATGATCGTGGGCGTGCTCGGTTGCATGGCGGAGCGCATGAAAGATGAACTGCTGGCTACGGGTGTCGTCGATTTGGTGGTTGGCCCGGATGCGTACTTGGACCTGCCGAACCTGGTGGGCGCTGTGGAGCAGGGCGAGAAGTCCATCAATGTGGATCTCTCCACCACGGAGACCTACAAGGATGTCATTCCCCAGCGATTATGCGGAGCTGCGATATCCGGCTTCGTCTCCATCATGCGCGGATGTAACAATTTCTGTTCTTATTGCATCGTGCCTTACACGAGGGGCAGGGAGCGTAGCCGTGAGGTGCGTAGCATCCTGAACGAGATCGAGGACCTGAAAAAGCGTGGCTACAAGGAGGTGGTCCTGATTGGCCAGAACGTGAACTCCTACGCCTACAAGGGGGAGGACGGAACCGTTGTCTCTTTCGCTGACCTGCTGAAGATCGTGGCGGAGGCCTATCCGACGATGAGGGTGCGTTTCACCACTTCCCATCCGAAAGATATGAACGATGATGTGTTGATGGTGATGGCGGCCTACCCGAACATCTGCCGTCACATCCACTTGCCTGTGCAATCGGGCAGCAACAAGATATTGAAATCCATGAATCGTAAATATACGCGGGAGTGGTACTTGGACCGTATCGCCGCCATCCGTCGCATCGTGCCTGACTGTGGCATCACGACGGATGTGTTCTGCGGGTTCCATGACGAGACGGAGGAGGACCAGCAACTGACGCTGAGCCTGATGGAGGAGGTTGTCTTCGACTCCGCCTTCATGTTCAAATACTCGGAAAGACCGGGCACTTTCGCCGCCAAGAATTTGCCGGATAACATCTCGGAGGAGGTGAAGATCGCTCGTCTGAACGAGATCATCGCCTTGCAGACCCGTATGTCTGCCTTGAGCAACGAGCGGGATATCAACAAGACGTTTGAGGTCTTGGTGGAGGGATTCTCCAAGCGTTCACGAGAGCAGTTGTTCGGCCGCACTTCGCAAAACAAGGTGGTCGTTTTCCCGAAGGGTAATCATAGAGTGGGTGACTTCGTGAAGGTGAGGGTGCTTAGCTCCACCTCCGCCACCCTAATCGGTGAGGAGGTCATGGAATAATGAAAAGCCTCTGGCACAGGTTGCGCACCGCACCGTTGTTTGTCTTCTTCGTCAATTTTTTGTTGGCGATGGGGGTGTTGTCATTGTGCCGCTTCGCTTTCTACCTCTGCAATCAATCTTATTTCCCGGAGGTGGATACCGCTCGTCTGTTGGGTCTGATGACGGCTGGCCTGCGTTTTGACCTCGCGGCTTGCATTTACCTGAATGCGGCCTATTTGGCGATGATGGCCATCCCCTTCCCGTTTAGGGAGAACAATACTTACCAGAAGGTCGCCAAGTGGGTCTTCTGTGTGCCTAATATCGTGGGGGCGTTCATGAACTCGGCCGACATGGTCTATTATCAGTTCACGAACCGTCGCACCAACCTCTCGTTCTTCTCCGAATTTTCCAATGATGGCAATATAGGGAAGGTCATTTTCACAGGCCTTTTCAACTATTGGTACGCTACATTGTTTTTCCTGCTGATGGTTATTGTCTTGGTGAAGTGCTACTACAGACCGAAGCGAGAGGGGAAGCACCAGCCTAAGACTTGGATCTATTATGTGACAAACACCGTACTGTTTGCTGGAGTGGCCTACATGGCGGTCATTGGTATACGTGGTGGCTTTGGTAAATACACGCGTCCGTTGGCGGTCTCGAATTCCATGCAGTATGTGAAGAAGCCGGAGGAGACGGCGGTGGTCCTGAATACTCCTTTCTGCTTTATCCGCACGGCGAAGAGCCCTTCGTTCGTCGTCCCTTCCTATTTCGCTTCAATGGAGGAGGCTGAGCGTTGTTACACGCCGGTGGTCGATCCTCATCCGCAGGAGGCTTTCCGCCCGATGAATGTGGTGGTGATCATCATGGAGAGCTTTGGCAAGGAGTACATGGGCTTGTTCAACCGTGACTTGGACGACGGTACCTACAAGGGGTACACGCCTTTCTTGGACTCTCTGTTCCAACAGGGTTATACGTTTAACTATTCATATGCCAATGGCCGGAAATCGATCGATGCCATGCCTTCCGTGTTGGCGAGCATCCCGATGTTTGTGGCGCCTTATATCACTACGCCTTATGCGGTGAACACTGTGGTGGGGTTGCCTGGCTTGTTGAAGGAGAAAGGCTACTATTCGGCCTTCTTCCATGGTGCGCCGAATGGCTCCATGGGATTCCAATCGTTCGCCAAGTCCATCGGTTTTGATGACTATTTCGGGAAGACGGAGTTCGGGGATGACAGCTGTTTCGATGGTATATGGGCGATTTGGGACGAACCCTTCTTCCAGTTCTTCGCCGAAACGATGGATACCTTCCCGCAGCCTTTCATGACGGCGATCTTCTCCGCCTCATCGCACGATCCGTTCCGTGTGCCTGAGCAGTATAAGGACTCGTTCCCTAAGGGAAGGGAGCCGATTCATCAGTGCATAGGCTATTCGGATATGGCCCTCCGCCGTTTTTTTAACAAGGCGAAGACGATGGACTGGTATTCGAATACGCTTTTCGTCTTCACAGCCGACCATACCAACCAGACTACGCACGAGGAGTACATGACGCAGTTGGGCAGGTACGAGGTGCCGATTCTTTTCTATTGCCCGAGTGACAGCCTGTTGCGGGGAAGGAGCCACACGCTGGCGCAGCAGATCGACATCATGCCAACGGTCTTGTCTTACTTGAATTATGACAAACCCTACGTCGCTTTTGGGCAGAATTGCCTCGCTCCTGATTCTTCCAAGAGCGTGGTGATGTACAATGCGCCATTCTACCAATATCTCCATCGCTCGTTCATGTTATGTTACGATGGAGACAGCGTGCGATCGGTCTATGATTTCCAGTTGGACAGGAACCTCGCCATCGATTTGAGCGGTAAGGCGTTGCCGATTGATTCGATGGAGCAACGCTTGGAGGCCATCATCCAACAGTATATGTATCGGATGGTAAATGACGAGATGACGTATCGTTCCCAGCAGGGAAATGAAGAAAAGTAGATGGATGTGATTTGTTTTTTATAAATTTTAACTAAATTCGCACCCGTCATTTGTTAACGATTTTAGTGTACAGATCAATATGAAGAAGATTTTCGCGGTGGCTATTGCCGCATTATGTGCGTTCGGAGCAAGTGCTCAGATTAGTCCTTACAAGCAGTTCTCTCCGTTTGACGGGAACCATTTCATCATCGATGGAGGTGTGACGTATAGTACCATTAGCGAGAAATCGGCGGAATACAAGCCGCTGTTCCGCGCAGGTGTCGGTGCTGACATCCCGTTGTTCTACGCATGGACATCCTTCTGTCCGTCGTTGACGTTCGAAAGCAAGGAATTTACTTATACCGCCTACGATGCGTATGTGTGGGACTATGATGTGACGGCAATGTCTATTGAGATCCCTTTGGAGTTCGCTTTCAACATCACTTTCTCGCGCAAGGCAGGTATGCAAGTCTTGGGTGGCCCATATTTCGGTTATGGTATTGCGGGTAAATATTCCCAGTCTTCGGATTTGTACGAACAGGAAAATGGCTTTAGCACGGTGGAATATAACACTTATGGAGGGGACTATCCTCGGTTGAACCGCTTCGATTTCGGTTTGTGTGGTGGCATTCGTTTCATCTATGATTTCATGATGTTGAAAGTGAATGCGGAAATCGGTTGTACGAATATGAATGCGAATGAAAAACAACCCGCTTACAAGGGCCGTTCTTTCTCCGCTTGCTTCGGTTTAAGGCTTCCTTAATGCTTTGGAAAGATACGGGGTCGGGATCTCCCTATGGGGGTCCCGATTTTTTTTTTTTGCATGCATTTCCAACGATGTGCCTTACGACGGTTTCACTTGCCGCATTGGTATAATACAACATTTACTATTTTACGTTTTACTATTATTGCTGATGGATAATATCGCGTCAAACTCCGTGAGCATTTCCTTCGTGAGGAATAGTGGTCCTCTGTCTTGTCTGTGTGAAAAAACAAGTGAGTTTGTGTGTTGAATTTGTTTGTTTCATTGCTTTTCTTGATTATTACCGTATCTTTGTGAAACATATTGTTGAATTATTTCTCATAAAAACAACTGCTTATGGAAAAACGTTTATTCATTTTAGGGCTATTTTGCTTCTTGTGTGGCGAGGGTATGTTTGCACAGGGGGGACAAGATGTTGACCTTGTCGCCGCAGCTGGTGATTCTGTGACGGCAGGCGCATCAGAAGGTGCGGTTAAGACGCGAATTTTGAGGAATCTTGGAGATGTTCCGAGTCTCAGTGATTTGGATTTCTCGAAAAGCGAAAGGAATGGTCGCTTTACAACTGCGGACGAGTATTGTGATGATTTACCCGATGATTATTTGGTTTATCGAAACATCATTGAATATAGTGTTATGGTTGGAGATACCGTGTGGTTTGGTGTTGGTGATCCAGGTTCTGGATATGCTTATTGTTCCACGACGACTCTTCCCGTGTGCGTGATGGCAATGAGCCACTATTCTAGTGAGTATCATCTGTTGGTGCAGGAGGCGTGGGAGGCGGAAATCCAACAATATAGTGTGGACTGTGAATGGGGTCCTTCTCCTCTACCGCCTTGTCGTAAATATTTTATTATGCCGGATGCAGATGTTGTGTTCGTCCAATCTTGGGCAGTGCCTAACTCTGTTCCGAAGTCTGTGCAGGTTAGTGGCCCTCGCGTTTATGCGGGTCCATCCACGTTGATGGTCGAGTGTGACGATGTGAGTTATTCTGTCTTTACGGAGAATGGATCGTTAGTCTATGCGGGCAGTGACTATGCCGTGTCGCTGAATCCGGGAGTTTACTTTGTGAAGTTAGGCGACGGGTCGTCCGTCAAGGTGTTGGTTCCGTAAAATGTTCAGAGAATATGTTTTTGAGGAAGGGGAGTCGTCGCGATTCCCCTTTTTTATTGCTTGAGCCTCTTGGTAGTGCTGATTTTACGATTTACTATTCCAAAAACGCAGAACGAATAATTCCCCTCTGCCTCATCTACATGAAAGACTCGTGATGTGTATATTGTGTTTTTTATAAATTTTTATTCAAAAAAATCTGAATTTTCTTTTGTTTAATTTATTTTTTGTTAACTTTGCGAGTGGTGTTTGTACGCAATTATATATAGAACAATTTTTGTATAGACAATATATAGGACAATAATTTAAGCGTATGAGAAAAAAGTTATTCATATTTACGTGCTCCCTTATGGTCGGGATTGGCGACATGTATGCGATGATTTGTCCGTAGGATGAAGTCGCTGATTCTGTGCCGGCAGGTTCATCTGAAGGTGCGTTTAAGGTGCATAAAGGGCAATGCCTCATTGTACCATTTCCTCCCTGGTTTCCATCATGAAATTGGGCAGTGGGAGGTTTCCCGTAAAGAAATTGATTTCGTTGTGTTTATAAGGTTTTAATCGATTATGGATTTTGGGTTATTTTAAAGTTCGTTTATTTAAGGTTTGTTTGTTTAAAGTTGATGATTCTGACAGTGGAGAAGGGGGGGAAGGGATTCTCTCCCTCTTCGTTTTTTTATTGTTTGAGCGTCCTCAGTTGCTGTAGTAGCTCCTCTGTGGTTTGTTCCTTCCCGTCCACTTCGATGGGTAGCCGGAGCGCGCAGCCTGCTTTCCATTCGGAGCATCCGTAGGCGGTTCGTCCCTTGACGATGGTTCCTTTCTCGCAGAGTGGGCAAGTCATGCCGACGATGGTGGCGGGTAGGGGAGCGGCTTGTTGCGGTTGAGGCTGTGGCTGCTTCGCTTCTGTGGTGGGTTGAGACTCTTCCGCCTTCTCCTTCTTTGGCGCTTTAGTGCGTGGCTTTGGTGTTTTTTTCTTCTCCTCTTCCGCTTTCTTCTCCTCGATGGTGATGGTGCGTTGGGTGTCGTGTTTCACGCTTTGCACAATCTCCGTCACCATGGTTTTCAGTTCTGTCATGAAGGTGGCGCTATCATAGGTGCTCTTCTCGATCATGCGTAGGCGTTTCTCCCACTGACCGGTCAGTTCTGCGGATTTCAGCAGTTCCTGCTGGATGGTGTTGATGAGGTCGATGCCTGTTTGCGTCGCGTATATGTTCTTCTTCTCCTTGCGCATGTAGTTGCGTTTGAAGAGGGTCTCGATGATGTTGGCGCGGGTGGAAGGCCGACCGATACCGTTCTCCTTCAGCAGGTCGCGTAGCTCGCCGTCCTCCATCTGTTTGCCTGCCGTTTCCATGGCGCGGAGCAGGGTGGCTTCCGTGTAGGGCTTCGGGGCGGTGGTCCATTTCTCCGCCAGGTCTGGGGTGTGCGGACCATGCTCCCCTTTCGTGAAGGCGGGCAGGGTCTTCTCCTCATCGTTGGCCTCTTCGCTCTTTTCCTTATCGTAGACCATGCGCCAGCCTGGCGAGAGGATTTGCTTGCCGTTCGCCTTGAACTCAATCTTCTCCACCTCTCCCAAGACGGCGGTGGTGGAGATTTGGCAGTCGGGGTAGAAGTTGGCGATGAAACGTTTCGCCACGAGGTCGTACACCTTCCATTCGTCGGCCGTGAGGTTCGTCGGGTTGACGCCTGTCGGGATGATGGCGTGGTGGTCGGTCACCTTGCTGTTGTCGAACACACGTTTGGTCTTCGGTATCTTATTCGCCAGGACGCTTTGCGTGAGCGCTTCGTACTTCGTCATCCCCCGCATGATGTTCGGAATCTTAGGGTATATGTCGTCGCTCAGGTAGGTGTTGTCCACACGAGGGTAGGTGGTGACCTTCTTCTCGTAGAGCGATTGAATCAGTTTGAGCGTCTCCTCGGCCGAGAAGGCGTATTTCTTGTTGCACTCCACTTGGAGCGAGGTGAGGTCGAACAGCCGTGGAGCGAATTCCACACCCTTCTTGGTGGTCACGTCGGTGACAGTGAACTCGCTGTTTTGCACCTCCTGCAGGAATTTCCTTCCCTCCTCTTCGGTGGTGAATTTACCCTTTGTGGCGGCGAAGGTGGTGTCACGGTAGACGGTCTTCAGCTCCCAATACTGCTCCGGCTTGAAGTTGGCGATTTCCAGGTGCCTCTTCACGACCAAGGCGAGGGTAGGGGTTTGCACCCTTCCGATGGAGAGCACCTGCTTGTTGCCGCCGTACTTCATGGTGTAGAGGCGTGTGGCGTTCATGCCCAGGAGCCAATCGCCGATGGCGCGCATGGCCCCAGCCTCGTATAGTTTGTCGTAGTCCGATTGCGGGTGGAGGTTGTTGAAACCCTCCTTGAGCGCCTCTTCTGTCAGGGAGGAGGTCCAGAGCCGTTTGACGGGGCATTTGCATCCCGCCATCTGCATCACCCAACGTTGGATGAGCTCGCCCTCTTGCCCGGCATCCCCGCAGTTGATAATCTCCTCCGCATTCTTGATGAGACCTTCGATGATGTGGAATTGTTTGATGGAGCCCTCGTCGTTGATGAGCTTGATGCCGAACTTCTGGGGAATCATCGGCAGACTGTAGATGTCCCATCGTTTCCAAGCAGGGTTGTATTCGTGGGGTTCCTTTAGGGTGCAGAGGTGGCCGAATACCCAGGTGACCTGGTATCCGTTCCCTTCGATGTATCCGTCCCGGCGGGTGGTAGCCCCCAAAACGGCCGCTATATCTCTTGCCACACTTGGTTTCTCCGCGATGCAAACCTTCATTTCTTCACCTTTTCGTAGAACATGGTAGTCTGGTTCGTTTTACTTCTTGACGCTCCGCTGTAGATCAGGTCCAGGAGTTTCAACTGGTTGTCGGCCAGTTCGAGCCTGTATCTCTTAGGGAAAGTGATGTTCGCGAGCCTTTCGTCGTTCGCGATGTATCTGTATTCGATGGCGGAGGTGTCCGTCAGCTCCTTGCCACCCATTTGAACGGGCGAGAAGCAGATGCTATCTCCTACTATGCTGTAATTTCCAAGGGTGGAGATGATCTCGGCATCTTCGACGATGTAATCCTCCTGGTAGGTTGAATCCTCGTTGAGGAAGAGGGTCGTGCTCTTGGCGGATTCGATGCCGCTCTTGATGAGTTCTGCCGGTATGCCAGTCGTGTCCGCAATGACGAAATCGTAACATTTCCACTCCCCGAAGAGGGTAGAATCCGTGCAGGATCCCAGCATCATGGTCGCTGCAATCCCCATCGAAGTAAGCACCCGAGAAAATCTTTTCATTTTTGTTCCTCCTTGTTAAATTGTACCACAAAGGTAACGAATGGAGTTTAAATGGACAAGATTAGTGCTCCTCCATTTTATCTACTGGTTCTTCGGCTTTCGCCTCCACCTTTTCCTCTGTTTCCGCCTCTGGTTTTTCTTCAGGCTTTTCCTCAGCCTTCGTTTCCGTATTGGCCTCAGCCTTCGTCTCGTTTTCGTCCTCGAAGATCACATTCTTTAGCTTCGAGTATAGGAAGGAGAGGATCAACAGAATCAGACCCAGCAAGACGAACACGAGGATTTTTCCCAATGATGGCATCGACCACAAGTCTAGGGCCAGCAACTTAAGCAAAACGATGCCGAAGGTGAATAGACTGATGATACGCATGAGCTTCATGTGTATTTTCATGCCGATGCACATTTGAACGAACCCAATTATACCCATGAGGATGGAGAACGTCATGGTGAACTTTTCGAATCCCAACTGCTTTGCGATGGTGTAGGCGATGATGATGATCGCTGTGGTGGCCAAGATGTTCAGCAGAATGGTGAAACTCTTCTCTCGAGGCTTGATGGCGTAGTAATTCTTTGAGACTATGAATATGCTGAGAAGTGTCGCGGCGGCGGTGATTGCCCACAAGGTGAGCGATAGTCCGTTGAGCGGTGTCTCCAGCGTGGCCATTTCCCAAATCAGGGTCGCCACCGGTACGCTCATCAAGATCGTATAGAGAGCGATGTTGTTTTCGTGTTTGAACCTCTTCTGGAGGAAACAGCTGCATAGTAGGGCGAAGCCTGCCGTGACAAGTCCGAACGCTGCCGTGCGTACATTATCGTCTTCTATAGGCATCAACTCGTAAATGAAGGTGACGTAGCCTGTCAACACGCTGGTAGTGTAGAACAACGGGCTGAAATGTTTAGGTTGCAATAACTTCGCCTCCTCGAATGCCTGCTTGAATTTGTCCATCAGCAAAGCTGAGGCCAGGAAGGCGCCGACCACGAAGATATTGGATATGAATGTTTTGTTCAAAAAGAGTTTGGTGTCTGGCTGTGGCTCGGTGTTCATGAGGGATGTCCCCTCTCCGAAGCCTAAGAAGAAGAGGACTATGGCGATGCCTGTTAAGATGAAGAAGGCAAACGATCCGTATTCGAAGCGTCGGTTCTTCGTCTTGATGAAAAGCCAGAGGGTGGCGACCATCTCTGCCGCCCAGGCTACCTGTAGGATAGCCCCTTTGAATTGCATCGGCACGAATATGGCGGCGAAGATGAGGGTCATGGCGAGCGAGATGCTCTTCAAAGCCTCCTGTTGCGTTTTCTTCATCCAAAGGAAGATACCGGTGTTGACAGCCGCAATGAAGAGACAGAATAGTCCGTTGGCCTCGAAATTCAGATCCATTTGATCGATCAGGTATAACCCGAACGCAAGGTAACTGAAGTTGTTGCTGGTGAGGGCTGCCGTCAATGCGATAGGCATCTTGTCGGACGAATGGAACTTCAGGATGTAGAATATCGGAAGATTGAATATGATATAGAATAGGGAGGCGAAGATAAATGTGGTCCGGGCCATAGGGGCGCTTTCGACCGACTCCGCAGCGATAATCATGATGATGGTTGTCGCCACAAATGACAAGACGGGTAGCTCTTCCCATTTCTTCACCATGGAGATGGCGAACATGCCTATGTTCAGGACCGCCATGTATATCAGGATGCCTATTCCTAAGCTGATGCCGACGAGGAATGGGGCTGTGAAGCCGCCAATCAGGGCGATGATGGCCAACTCCCGCCTGTCGTAGATGATCGAGAGCGCGACCATGAACAGCATGGAGACCAAAAGGATGAAGAAGGCGAACGTGGAATCGTATAATCCGTAGTAATGGTAGGCGATGGCGTCCGTGATGAAGAAGACGGCGAAACCGCCTCCTACCAGCAGGGAACTGAAGGTGTGGTATCCCTTCCTCAACTTGTGGCCTACACCTATTAAGGCGGCGCCGACACCAAAACCAAGCACGGCTCGCATGGCTTCGCTGATCCAGTTCTTGTCTATCGCATACTTGACGAAGAACCCGATGCCGAGGATGAAGATCAATATACCAATCTTCCCGAAAAGATTCTCTCCGATGAAACGCTCGTAATCGGTCTTGCTTCCCTTCGTTTTGTTCGTAGAAGATTTGCCGGGTTTATCCAGGCTAAATGGTTGGCCCTTCGCCTTGTTGGGCTGGGCTGCGGTGGTGCGTTGTTGTGCTGTCGGTTGTTGAACAGGCGCTGAGGCTGGATTCGTCGAGGTGGTCTGTGTTTGCGTCGCCTGAATTGTTCCATCCTCAGGTTGCTGGGACGTAGGGGTAGGTGCGGAGGACGGTGCGGAAGGTGTCGGTTGTGTTGCGGTAGGCTCGACCGTCGCCTTTGGTTCTGTCTGTTTGACCTCCCCGATTGGCCTTATTGCCTCATTCTTCTGAATAACTTTTTCTGCTTTTTCTATGACAATGTCCTGCTGTGCGGTCTCTTTTTTCTCCTCCTTGACTGTCGATGGTTGGGTCGATGCAGGAACATTCACTCCTTTAAGTTGTGCGATTTGTATGCTCAGTTTCTCCGCTAATGTTTTTGTCTCACGGAGCGTTTCCGCATTCTTCCTGACTTGGCTTTTGATGTCTTTCAAATGGTCGTTCACTTTTACTCCTAATATGATCAAAGTGATGAGCGTGACAATGATGAGAAATATTTCCATATGTATAATCTGTTTTTTTCTGATGTTTACTATACAGGTTTAATGCTTCTTTGTCCGTTGTTTTTAAGGATAACGAAGAGAATCATCTCCCTCTCTCTCTAACAAATATAGGAATATATTTTTAATCATTGTTTTCTTTTTGCAAAAAAATACACTTTTTTATCATTGCTTAACTTTAGGCGAAGGGTGTTTCTCTTCCGCACTCTTCTCTTTTTCAATCCCCTCTCTTGCCATCCCACTGAATTTTTGTACCTTTGGGCCTCAATTGTATAGAAAATGATGAAGACCGCTCTTTTCATAGACAGGGATGGCACATTGATCGTGGAGCCGCCTGTCACGTATCAAGTGGACAATTTGGAACAAATGACGTTCCTGCCGGGTGTCCTCCGTAATCTCTATTTCATCCGTAAGAACTGTTCGTTCGAACTGGTCATGGTGACGAATCAGGACGGTTTGGGCACTGAGGCCTATCCGCAGAAGAACTTCGACTTGGTGCAGTCCAAGATGTTGGAGACGCTGAAGGGAGAGGAGATCGAGTTCGATAAGATATTCATCGATAAATCATTTCCGGAGGATAACCTCCCGACCCGCAAACCGGGCACCGCTATGCTGACCGCCTACATGGATGGTTCGTACGACATGGCCCACTCCTATGTGATCGGAGACCGTCTGACGGACGTGATGCTGGCTAAGAACTTAGGTTGCCGTGCCCTTCTGATCGCTCCGTCCGTCGAAGCTGCGACGAAGGAGCTGGCGGAGGCGCATCTGACGGAGGCCTGCGCCAAGGTGGTGACGGGCTGGAACCAGATCGCCGAGTTCCTCTTCGCTGGGGAGCGGGTGGCGACCGTACAGCGTACCACCAAGGAGACCGATATCTTCGTGCAAATCAATTTGGATGGTACGGGCAAGTGTGACATATCCTCCGGCTTGGGCTTCTTCGACCACATGTTGGAGCAGATCGGCAAACATTCGGGCTGCGACCTGACCGTGAAGGTGAAGGGCGACCTGAACGTGGACGAGCACCACACGATCGAGGATACCGCCATCGCATTGGGCGAGGCGATTCTGAAGGCGCTGGGCGACAAGCGTGGCATCGAGCGCTATGGCTATTGCCTGCCGATGGACGATTGTCTCTGCTCCGTGGCGCTGGATTTCGGAGGCCGGCCATGGTTGGTGTGGGACGCTGAGTTCAAACGTGAGTACGTGGGTGACATGCCTACGGAGATGTTCCTCCACTTCTTTAAGTCGTTGAGCGATTCGGCCCGTATGAACCTGAATATCAAGGCGGAGGGAGAGAACGAGCACCATAAGATCGAAGGCATCTTCAAGGCGTTGGCCCGATCGATCAAGATGGCGGTCAGACGCGATATCTACAAGTACGAACTGCCTTCGACGAAGGGAACACTGTGAGAATTTTGAATTAGGAATTAAGAATTTTGAATTAAGAATTTGGATTTGAGAAGGTTTTTATTGACTGCTATAGGTTCTTTTTTGATGTGCCTCGGCGCTGTGGCGTCGGACACATGGGTGGTGAATAGTAGCGGTGACACGATTTGGTATGATTTCTTTGATAAATTTGCGAAAGTAACGCATAAAGGGGAATATGGCGACTCCTATAAAAACGAGTATTCGGGGTCTGTCGTCATCCCAGAGAAAGTTACCTACATGGATGTGACCTATGATGTGGTGGTGGTAGGACGTAGTGCGTTTGAGGCGTGTGATAAGCTGACCAGCGTAGTCATTCCTAATGGCGTGCGGTTGATACAATCTTCCGCTTTTTATAAATGTTTCGCCTTGAAAAACGTCTCGATTCCTGATAGTCTTTCGGTCATAGATAGCTATGTTTTCGCAGGGTGCAGAAGTCTGGCCAACGTGACCCTTCCCAAAAAGATGAAGATGATCGGGCGCTGTGCTTTCCATAGTTGCGTAGCCCTGAAGAGCGTTACTGTTCCTGAAGGTGTGAAAGAGATTGAAAAAGAAGTGTTTAAGCATTGCACATCGTTGACTAACATTTCGCTCCCTGATAGTGTGAAAAAAATTGGACGTGACGCTTTTTTTAATTGCAGTAGTTTGACGAGCATCACTATCCCAAAGGGGGTGGAGGAAATTAAGTCTGATGCTTTTTGCAAATGCATCAGACTTCAGAACATAACTGTGGCAAAAGACAATCCAAACTATTGCTCAGAGGAGGGTGTCTTGTTCGATAAGTCAAAAACGAAACTGATCTTATGCCCTTATGGAAAATCTGGCTTTTATATGATTCCTGATGGTGTACGGGAAGTTGAGGGCGCGGCTTTTATTAATCATGGATTGATAGGTATAACCGTACCGTCAAGTGTTAAAGAGAAATTTTCTTTTAGAGATTGCGAAAAGCTTCGGGAGGTGTATAACTATTCCGGAATACCGATGGAATCAGAGAAATTTGATGTCTATTCATCCGTTCCTGCCGTTAGCAAGCTTAAGACCTCCGGGGATTATATCTTCTATGAGCGGAATGATAGTACCGTGGAGTTGCTGGCATACATTGGCGAAGCGAAATCCATCACGTTGCCTCCCAATTACAAGGGCAAAAAATATACGATAGCGGAGTTGGCGTTTTATGCTGGCGAGCTGACTGGCGTGACAATCCCGGGCGGTGTGAGCATGATCGGGGAGGGCGCTTTCGCGGAGTGTGGGTCGCTGAAAAATGTTGTGATAAAGAGTGGTGTTGAAGAAATAGGTTTGTTCGCCTTTTCTGGCTGTTCCTCCTTGGTGAGCGTGTCGATTCCCGCCAGCGTAATGTCTATTGAGACGGGCGTGTTTGACGAGTGTGGCAGCCTTATGAACATAAATGTGGCGAAAGGGAATCCTAATTATAGTTCGGAAAACGGAGTGTTGTTCAATGGGGATAAGACGGAACTTGTCCTTTTCCCTCGCGCTAAAAAAGGGGCGTACAAAATTCCTAACAGCGTGAAGTATTTGGAGTCCAACGCCTTTGAAAATTGTATGGGGCTGACTAACGTGACGCTTTCCAACAAAATGGAAAAAGTCGGTATTGCCGCATTCAAGAATTGCATAGGTTTAAAGAGCATGGTGATTCCTAAAAACGTGACGGAGATCGGATATAAAGCGTTTCTCAATTGCATGGGCATGACCAGTGTGACGTTACATGACGGTGTGAGTTTCATTGACATGTCTGCGTTTGAGGGTTGTAGCAGCCTGAAAAGTATCACCATCCCTAGTCGTGTGAGGAAACTTGACATCTCAGTGTTCGCAGGTTGCAGAGGCCTGAAAAGCATAACGTGCAAGAGCGTTGCTCCGCCGGAAATCACTTGGTGCACCTTTGAAAACGTTGATAAGAACATCCCTGTTTACGTTCCTGAAAAGAGTGTGGAGCGGTACAAGAAAACCGAATACTGGGGTTCGTTCAAGAACATCGAGGGAAAGTCTTTCTCCACCCCTAATGAGGAAAAAAAGGAAGAAGTCATTGAAGCTGTTGACTTCATCGATGTTCTAGCCCCTGGACGGTGATGGGAATGGATGGAACGCTTCGTGTCTGACCGAAGTTTTCCGTCGCCGAGGCATTGACGTCATTCGTGTGTTATGTTTCCGCTGGAAAAATATTATGTGAAGAGAACCGATTTGTCTCGAAAAATATGTATTTTTGCGGGATATGAACATGTCGGACGCAACCATAGAGGAATATGTGCTTTCGCACATCGACAAGGAGCCGGAGGTGCTTTCTTGGCTGACGAGGGAGACGCATTTGCGCACCCTGAAGCCACGTATGCTATCCGGTCATTTGCAAGGCAGGATGCTGAAGATGTTCTGCGCTATGATGTCGGCGAAGAGGATTCTTGAGATTGGTACCTTCACGGGCTATTCCGCGATTTGCATGGCGGAGGCTTTGCCGGAAGACGGGGAGTTGCATACGTTGGAGATCAATGACGAGATGGAGGAGTTCCTGAATGAGGTCTTCGAACGCTCCGGGATGTCGGAGAAGATCCATCTGCACATCGGCGACGCTTCCCGACTGATTCCTCAATTGGAGGGTCAGTTCGATGTGGTCTTCATGGATGGTAACAAGCGGCACTACTCAGAATATTTCGATGTGGTCTTCCCTAAGTTGAGGCTGGGGGGCTTGTTGATCGCGGACAATACTTTGTGGGACGGACATGTGCTGGAGGATTCCAAGGATGCGCAGACCGTCGGCGTTCAGAAGTTTAATGACAAGGTCTTCTCTGACGAGCGGGTGGAACGGGTGATCGTTCCTGTTCGTGACGGAATGACGTTAATAAGAAAAATAAAAGAATGAAAAAGATTTTGTGGTGGTTTTTCCCCTTGTTTGTGGTGAATGCGGTGGTGACATCGTGTGGGGATGACGATGATTTGAAGGTCGATCAGATAGCCCAGACCCGTAAATACAAGGAGGAAAATGAAACCTATTTGAAGGAAAAACGTGCTCAATCGGACGTGAAGGAGGATCCTAGCGGTCTGTTGTACACGGTTATCTCCCAAGGTGTAGGAGAAAGACCTCTCGAAGATGACACGGTGATTGTCACCTATACGGGAAAGACAATCCGTGATTCCGTGTTTGTGTCGAAGACGGAGACGGTCGCCTTGTCGGACCTGGGTGAGGGGCTGCGAATCGGTCTTCGCCACATGCCTGCGGGGTCTAATTACCATTTCTTCATCCCTTACTATCTGATGTATGGTGCGACAAGCACTCAGTTCGTATATGGGGGGAAGCGGGTAAGCGTTTTGTCATATTCCACGCTAGTGTATAACATGACGCTGAACGCTGTCATTAAGAAGCAAGAATAATATATTAAATTCATAATTCCAGTAAGAATATGTTGACGTTGAAGGTTATTACGGAGAATCCTGACGAGGTGGTCCGTAAGTTGGCAAAAAAACATTTCGAGGCGAAGGATCTGATCTCAAAGATTCTTGAATTGGACAAGGTGAGACGCTCCTCGCAAGCTCAGTTAGATGCCACATTGGCTGAAATCAATTCATTGTCCAAGAGTGTTGGATCCTTGATGAAGGAGGGTAAAAAAGATGAGGCGGAGTCCGTCAAGTCTAAGGTCGCTTCCTTGAAGGAGACTACCAAGTCCTTGCAAGAGGGTATGGACAAGTCACAGGAGGAGATCAACTCCATCTTATATACCATCCCTAACATGCCTTACGACGATGTCCCTGAGGGTAAGACCGCAGAGGATAACGTAGTGGAGAAGATGGGCAACACCATCCCTGAGTTGGGTGATGACGCTTTGCCTCACTGGGAATTGGCTAAGAAGTATGATCTGATCGATTTTGAACTGGGTGTGAAAATCTCTGGCGCTGGTTTCCCTGTTTACAAGGGCTATGGCGCGAGGTTGCAACGTGCGCTCATCAACTTCTTCTTGGACGAGGCGCGCAATGCGGGCTACTTGGAGATCATGCCTCCGACTGTCGTCAACCAGGCTTCCGGCTATGGAACGGGCCAATTGCCTGACAAGGAGGGCCAAATGTACCATTGCGAGGTGGATGACCTCTACCTGATCCCTACCGCCGAAGTGCCTGTCACGAATATCTATCGTGACGTGATCTTGGACGAGAAGGATCTCCCTATCAAGAACTGCGCCTACACGCAGTGCTTCCGTCGTGAGGCTGGCTCTTACGGAAAGGATGTGCGTGGATTGAACCGTCTGCATGAGTTCTCCAAGATAGAGATCGTGCGCATCGATACGCCTGAGCACTCGAAGGAGTCGCACAAGGAGATGCTGGCCCATGTGGAGGGCTTGCTCAAGAAGTTGGAACTCCCTTACCGTATCTTGCACTTGTGCGGTGGCGACATGAGCTTCACCGCTGCCACTTGCTATGACTTTGAGGTCTTCTCCGCCGCTCAGAAACGCTGGTTGGAGGTCTCTTCCGTATCTAACTTCGATACCTACCAGGCGAACCGTCTGAAGTGCCGCTATAAGGGTGCGGATAAGAAGACGCAGCTTTGCCACACGTTGAACGGTAGCGCCTTGGCTCTGCCTCGTATCGTGGCGGCTCTCTTGGAGAACAACCAAACCCCTGAAGGCATCAAGATCCCTAAGGCTTTGGTCCCTTACATGGGTTGCGATATGATAAAATAAGCCTTGAGGCTCGTAATAGAATGCGGGGCGCTTCGAATGGTCGGAGCGCCCCTTTTTTAATTAAGAATTTTGAATTTTGAATTATGAATCTCCCTGCATATCGTCTCTACCTTTCCCTCATTGCGTACCTAAAATCGTTAACCTTATGGCATGAATATATCCTTGTGTATTTATTCCCCAGAGATCCAAAATATGACCCTCTATTTTAGTTTTCAACCAAAGGTCATGTTTTAGTCAAGAACGGAACGATATGCCCGATAAACCGCCGAAAAGAGCCGAGAAACATAGTGAAATATGGGGTTTTCGCCATGTTTTTGTGCTATTGAAGATAACCTTCGTATGGAAAAAAGAAGTATTTTTATGCGTGAAAAGTATAAATCAAACATCGCTTATGGTAACGAGATATGCAAAAAGAATCGTGGCATTATTTCTCCTATGCGGGAGTATGGCCGGTAACGCTGCCGTTCGAATGAACGAAGTGATGCCTTGTAATTTGTCGACTATATTGAACACCGACAATTACAATTTCTCGGGTTTCATCGAATTCACGAACGATCAGCAACAAAGTGTTAATCTAAGGGGCTACACCTTGGTCCATTACAAGAAAACCTCTAAAAAATATACTGAAAAGTGGACTTGGCAAATCCAGGGCGATTTTATGGTGGATGCCAACAACTATACGCTCATGTGGTTTGACGAGAGTGAGCAACAGCAGCCGAGACATTCACCTTATAAGCTTGATGCTGATGGCGGTTACCTCTTGTTGAAGAACGGTAACACGTTGGTCGACTCTATCGCTTACGGTGCCCAAACCGCTCACATATCGTTTGGACGTTATGGAAACGAAACAGGTTACATGGAGCCTACTCCAGGGGAGGCAAATACCACCGCTTATGCCCAATTGACCCGATGCCAAGCCCCTGAGTTCAGCGAGAAAGGTGGACTGAAACACGGAAATGTGAATCTGCAATTGAGTTGTGCAACCGCCGGCGCTACGATACGTTACACCACCGATGGTAGCGAGCCTACAAAACAGAGCAACGTCTATAACTCTACTATTAACATCAATAGCAATACTAGTATACGCGCGAAGGCTTTTGCCGATGGTATGTTGCCAAGCGCGATCGCGACCCACTCGTACATCTATGCCGATAATGACCACAATGGTTGCGGTGGCGTTACCATCCCTGTGGTTTCCCTTACTGTAGAGGACCGTTACTTTAACGACAATACCATTGGTATGTATGTGACGGGTTCGAACGGTACGCAAGGTGATAAAACTTGTACCATGATGCGGGCCAACTACAACAATGACTGGACCCGTCCTGTCACTTTCGAATACTTCGTCGACGGACAACAAGTGCTTTCGCAGGAGTTGGAAGCAGCCATCGAAGGTGGATGTACGAGAACATATACTGTGAAATCGCTTTCGCTGAAAGCCTCGAAAAAGACGGGTACAGACATTGTAAACTATCGTTTCTTCGGCACAAAGCCTGACCTCTACACCCAGACCATTTATTTGAGGAACGGAGGCCAAGGCGCTGATGGCGGTATGGGCATGTGGGGCGGCGGCTTCGATTTTGGTGGCGGCTTCGGCGGTGACTTTGGTGGCGGTTTTGGACAAGGTGGTATGCCGGGTGGCATGCAAGGTGGCGGTATGCAAGGCGGTCAACAAGGTCAGCAAAATGGCCAAAAAAACGACAAGGTGAAGTTCAGAGATGCGCTCATGCAGGCTTATTGTACCCATATGAACGTTGATTACCAAGCCTATCAGCCTGTGGCCTATTACCTCAACGGTCAATACCAGGGTCTCATGGCCTTGATGGAACGAACCAATGCGAGCTATGTAAAGGCGAACCATGGTGTCGACGACGAGGATCTGGATTTAATCACTCTTTCCGACCAAAAGGGTATCGGTGTCTCCAAAGGAACCCTTGACGCCTACAATGAATTGGTGTCGTATTTGGAGAGTACGGACAACTCAACTCACGAATTCTATGCCGGTGCCTGCAAACGTATGGACATGGATGAGTATCTGGAATACCAAGTCTTCCAACAGTTTATCTGCAATGCCGATTGGCCAGGCAACAACACGAAGATATGGAGAGAGCGTAAAGACGGCTCCCGCTTCCGCTGGATTATCTTCGACACGGATTATGGTTGTGGACATGATGGCGCATTGAACAGTGCGAGCGATATGATCACCTACTGTAGGGGAGAGGGTAAAACGAACTGGGGTAACCAACAAACATGGATGACCACCATATTCAAGCATTTGAGCAATAACCCGGAGTTCGCGAAAAAGTTCACGACCAAATACCTTTGCCACTTGTCGACCACCTTCACGGAGGATCGTATTAGATTCGTTTACGACAGTATCACTAGCCTTGTGAAGGCTGAATATTGTGCCGACATGGGCAAGGATTCGAAAGAGGCCGCCAATACGATGCTGACTTTCTTGTTGGAAAGACCGGCGAACATCTTGCAGCACCTTCAAACTTATGCGGGAACTGGTGCCGCTGTCGATTTTGAACTGAAATCGAATGTCCCAGGCGCACACTTCACGATAAACGGAGAATCTGTAGACGGATTCAAAGGCAAGTATTTGGCCGGATTCGCTACCGACTTCATGGCATACCCTCCTGCAGACTACAAATTCGACCACTGGGAAATCCAGAGCGGGTTTGATGAGACCGGGAAGAAGGAGAACTGCGTGACAAACTTGCCTGGCGAACTGAGTGGTTCACTGACAAGCTCTTGTGTCATTACCGCAGTCTTCACGCCAAGCAATTACGACTATACGCTTGTCATCAATGAGTTGTGCGCTAGCAGCGACAGGAACTCGGGCAATGCCGATGAGTATGGTAAATATCCTGATTGGATTGAGGTCTACAACTTCGGAGATCAGCCTATCGACTTGGCGGGACTCTACTTCTCGGACAAGGTACGTAACTTGAGACTCAGCCAAGTAGCCTACGGATACAAGTCGACTATCGTGGAGAGCAAACAACGCGTTTTGTTGTGGGCGAACAGCGACCCTGTCGATGGCCCTCTCTACCTCAACTTCAATATGAATGTGGACAAGTCGGAGACCATTTATCTGAGCAATGAGTTTGACGAGACTATATCGGAAGCCTCCTTTGATCCGCACGAAACAAACGAATCGTTCGGCTTCCAGACAGACAACGCTGGCAACTGGGTATTGTTCGGTGTTTGTGACAACAAGATCACAGCCACTCCGGGCAAAGCGAACGGAAGCATCACGTGTAGGGGCACTGGCTTGACTGACACTGAGGTCTCTGAATCATCACTGTCAATGTATCCTAATCCTACCTCCTGCGGGGTGACCATAACATCTAAAACGTTGATCGCCAATGTCTCTATCCTCGATGTTGATGGTAGGGCATTGATGGAGTATACTCCTAAAAAGAAGGAAATCAGTATCGATCTGAACGCAATCCCTCAAGGCGTCTACGTCGTTCGCATTGAGTGCGAAGATGGGGTGTTCAATGAGAAACTGATCAAGCAGTAGTTTTTTGTTTACAAATAGGTTAAGCAAGAGGATGTGTCGGCAACGGCGCATCCTCTTGCTTTTTATGCTACCCGATAAATCTGCCTTGCCTGTCGTGACGTTTTTGTTGTTTCGCTAATTGAATGTTTTTTGTGATGGGTGATGTTGTGTAATATTCTGTTTGTTAGGTTTTTATATCTAATATGACCTGATGCATCGCATAATCGTGGAACTCCTTGTTTCCCCCTCTTCTTTTTGTCTCGAAAAAATCTTATTTTTGTTTGTTGTAAAATAGAGTTGATTTATGACTACATTCTTCCCTTCCGAATGGACGATGCAGAGCGGTGTGATGATCACTTGGCCGCATGAGGATACTGATTGGGCTTACATGCTGGACGAGGCGGTGGCCTGTTTCGTGGAAATTGCCCGTGAGATCTCGAAGCGGGAACGCCTGCTAATCGTCTGCCGGAACGAACAATCTGTTCGTAAGGATTTGGGTGAGGTGATGAACCCTAACATCCGTTTCCGTGAGTTGCCGACCAATGACACGTGGGCGCGCGATCATGGTCCGATCACTGTCTTCGTGGATGGTTCGCCCTATCTGTATGATTTCCAGTTTAATGGGTGGGGGCTGAAGTTCCCTGCTAATTATGATAACCAGATCACGAAGAGCCTCTACCTCTCCCGCACCTTCTCCCCGAAGGTGGGCTATATGAGCCTTCTCTACTACGTCTTGGAGGGTGGAAGCATCGAGTCGGACGGGGCGGGTACGCTCATGACGACCTCCCAATGCCTGCTCTCGCCTAACCGCAACGAACACCTGACGCAGCCTCAGGTGGAGGAGTTCCTGAAGAGTTCGTTCGGCGTGGAGCGTGTGCTATGGATCAACCACGGCTATCTGGCGGGAGACGATACGGACAGCCATGTGGATACGCTGGCGCGCTTCTGCGACGTGGATACGATCGCCTATGTGCAATGCGACGATAAGACGGACGAGCATTACGCCTCTTTGAAACTGATGGAGCGTGAGCTGAAATCGTTCAGGACGCTGGAGGGGAACCCCTACCGACTGATTCCATTGCCGATGGCGGATGCCCGCTACGAGGGGGAACAGCGTTTGCCGGCCACCTACGCTAATTTCCTGATCGTGAATGGGGCGGTGCTGGTGCCGACCTACCGCTCGCCGAAAGACGAACTGGCTTTGTCCGCCTTGCGTGAGGCCTTCCCGGACCGTGAGGTGGTGGGCGTGGACTGCTCCGCGCTGATTCATCAGCATGGCTCCTTGCATTGCGTAACGATGCAGTTGCCATATTATGTGTTGGAAGATTAATTGATTGATTATAAATTTAATAGGATATGAAAGTTGGATTGGTTCAGCAGTGTTGTTCGTCGGATGTGAGGGCGAACGTGGAGAAACTGAAACGCAACGTCACGGAATGTGCGAAGAAGGGCGCCGAATTGGTGGTCTTGCAGGAGTTGCACAACTCGCTCTATTTCTGCCAGACGGAGGATGTCTCATGCTTCGATTTGGCGGAGACGATCCCTGGTCCCTCCACGGAGGAGTTCTCGGCCTTGGCGAAATCCCTGCATGTGGTCATCGTGCTTTCCCTCTTCGAGAAGCGCGCCGTGGGCCTTTACCATAACACGGCCGTGGTGATCGACAGTGGCGGAAGCATCGCAGGGAAGTACCGCAAGATGCATATTCCTGATGATCCAGCCTATTACGAGAAGTTCTATTTCACGCCAGGTGACTTAGGCTTCCATCCTATACGGACCAGCGTGGGCAACTTGGGTGTGATGGTCTGCTGGGACCAATGGTACCCCGAGGCTGCCCGTCTGATGGCGCTCGCCGGTGCGGACCTGCTGATTTACCCGACCGCCATAGGGTGGGAGAGTACGGATACGCCTGACGAGAAGGAACGTCAGCTGAATGCTTGGATGACCGTGCAGCGTGGCCATGCCGTGGCGAATGGCTTGCCTGTCGTGACGGTGAACCGCTACGGATTCGAACCGGACCCTTCCGGGGTGACGAACGGTATACAGTTCTGGGGCAATAGCTTTGTCGCTGGTCCTCAGGGCGAACTGTTGGCCCATTTGCCTGCCGACTCGGAGGAGAATAGGGTGGTGGAGGTCTCCATGACCCGCTCGGAGGATGTGCGCAGGATCTGGCCTTTCTTGCGTGACCGCCGCATTGAGTATTTCGACGAATTGGCTAAGCGCTTTCGTGATTGAGCCTATTTAAGTGTTTAAATGTTAGTTTTTATTGTTAGAAATTATGGATTTGAAACGGACAAAACTGATTACGATGGGACTCCTCCTCTGTTCGGGGACTCTCTTTGCGCAGACGACGAAGGAGTTTATGATGGATCATATCGAGTACACGGCGGGCAACTACACGTCGTACCCTACCACATTCCCGAAACAGACGGCTGCCCCGAAGGGCTATGAACCCTTCTACATCAGCCATTACGGCAGACATGGTTCCCGTTACCACCATACGGCGGCGGACTATCGTAATCTCTATGAGATGTTCGCCAAGGCGGATTCCGCCAATGCCCTCACGGCTACGGGAAAGAGCGTGAAGGCTCGTTTCGAGACGATGTATCAACGCTATTATGACCGGGCTGGCGACCTGACGACGAAGGGCGTGGCGCAGCATCGGGGCATCGCAGATAGGATGTTCCACTCCTTCCCGCAGGTCTTTAAGAAGAACTCGGTGGTCGAGGTGAAGGTCTCTACATCAGTGCGTTGCGTGATGAGCATGTCCGCCTTCTGCCAGGAGCTGAAGGCGCTGCAGCCGTCGTTGGATATCCGTGCGGAGTCCAGCAAACGTCTGATGTATTACATCTCCAACGATCCGATGGAGGACAAGAACCGTCGCTTGGCGGACACGGCTTGGTCGAAGCCTTTCGGCGACCTCCACTACCGCCTGATCCACCCTTCCCGCATGGTGAACCAACTCTTCAAGGACATGGATTATGTGGCGAAGAACATCGACACGATAGCCTTCATGCGCAAGTTCTACGAGGTGAAGAACAGTTTGGTCTGCGATGACTCCAACATCAACTTTGACGACGTGTGGACGAAGGAGGAGATGTACAACAACTGGGTGGTGCAGAACGCTTGGTGGTACGGGGCTTACGGTCCATGTCCACTGACCCAAAACAAGAGCCGTTTCTTCGCGAAGGACCTGCTGAATATCATGGTCGACGAAGCGGACATCGCCATTCAGAGCGGTGCGGTGCAGGCGAACCTGCGCTTCGGCCACGACATCGCCATCCTGCCATTGACCGCCCTGATGGAGCTGCAGGGATGCCGCGACCAGGTGACCAATGTGGACTCGATCATGAACTACTGGACGGAGTTCCGCATCATCCCTATGGCGGCGAACGTCCAGATGATTTTCTATCGCTCTAAGAAGTCTCCCGATGTCTTGGTGAAAATCATGCTCAACGAGCGGGAAGTGGATCTTCCGTTGAAGAGCGATGTGGCCCCTTACTACAAGTGGGACGAGGTGCGGAATTACTACAAGAATTTGCTGAAATGAGGCTCGTTTTTTGGACTTCATCGATAAATTTTTTGCGGAAATCTTCTTATATTTGCACCCTATGCGGATAGCCCAGAAAGGAGGCTTCGCATATTGATTTTTAGTGTGAAACGAATAAGTTTGGGATATGATAAAGAAAATGTTTTTGGGGACTTCCTTGCTCCTGGCGGCGGGTTCGGTTGGTGCGTTTGATTATTCATCCTACCAGGATGGTTTTCCGACGGAGGATTATCGTACGGCATTCAATATGGGCTTGAAATTCTTTGGCGGCCAGCGTTGTGGTGACAGCCATAACTGGATGTTGGTGGACAACCCGAAAGTTTCTACGAAAGCTTGCCACATGAAGGATGGAAAGGGTTCCGTCAATGGCGGTGGTAATGGCAATTACGACCTGACGGGCGGTTGGCATGATTGTGGCGACCACATCAAGGTGGGCACGACGATGGGCTCATCCTGTATCTTCCTGCTCGTGGCGTACGATTTGTGGCCACAGGCTTTCCAAGACAATTATGACGAGGCGTATGGCGCACCGAATGGAATAGCGGACGTGTTGGACGAGGCTAAGTATGCCACGGACTACTTCATGAAATGTTTCCCGGACGATAACACGTTCGTCTACTATGTGGGTTCTCCGGCTGACCATAATGTCTGGTGTACCTCCTCGGCGCAATCCTCCCTCCCTGTGGACCGAGGTGGTGACCCGCGCCCTGTGTGGACGACGAGCAACTCGGGTGGACCTCAAGCCGCCAACTGCGCCTCAGCACTTGCCTTGATGTCCATGAAATATCCTGATCAGACTTACAAAGAGCAATGCAAGACCGCAGCCCTCAAGGCGTATGCCTTCGCGAAGAAAAATCAATCGCAGCAGGCGGCTATCCCGAATTTCTATGCCAGCCCGAACACGGAGTGGACGGATGAACTCGCCCTTGCCGCCATCTTGCTGTATAGGTTGACAGGCGAGGCCTCCTATAAGAAGGAGGCTTTGGGTTACCTGCAGGGCAAGTGGGAGTCTAACTACCCGTTGGCGTGGGATACGATGGCGGATTTCGCGTATTACTATATCGTGAAGGATGATGCGGGTGCGAACAATGGGCAGGGCGGTTATTTCCGTGACCATATGGACAAGAATGTCACCAAGCATCTCGCGAACGGTACGGCCGATCGAAATGGGTTCCCTTATGTGCAAGGGCAAATGTGGGGTACGAACAAGTTGGCTTGTGGCGCGGCTGCCGCATCTTCCTTGCTGGTGAAGCTGGCGGAGGATGAGGTGGTCTCCCCTTCGGTGAATACCCGGAATGCGAAAAACTTCATCACCCGCGTGGTGGATTATGTCTTGGGTGTGAATGAGTTCAATCATCCATTCCTGCATGGTTTCAAGGGAGACATGACTTTTAGGATCCATCATCGTAATGCGATGGGAAGGGATGACAACCCTCCTACAGATGAGAAGAATCGTAGCGACTTCATGTTCGCGAGCGGTGGTGTGATCGGTGGTCCTTCCGGTACGGGACAGTTCTCGAACATCATCGAGGGCGGTGCGTCCTACACGGAGACGGAGGGTGGCTGCGACTACAACGCACCGTTCGTATTCGCCATGGCTCGCATGATGGCGGAGAAGGATCCTTCCTCATTCGGTACGGGTACGCCTGCTGTCTTGACGGACCACTCCTACATGGTTTATCCTACCGACTTCTCCGACTACGTGGTGATCGACCTGATCTCGTACGGTGGCGCGAATGTGACGGCCGACCTGATCACGTTGGACGGCCGTGTCGTGAAGCATATCGATGTGAAGAACGTGCGGGAAGTGATGGAGACGGGCGATGTGGCTTCCGGCGTCTACCTCATGCGTGTCTGCAATGGGGAGCAATCGGTGGGCTACAAGTTGATTAAAAGATGATAGTGATTTTTTATTCACCTAATTTGTTGAATTAAAGATATGAAGATATTGAAGTATGGAAGTTCCACGTTGACTTCCGCCGCAAAGATAAAGGAGGTGGCTAAACAAGTGGCCGCCGAGAAGGGTAACATCGTTGTCCTCTCCTCCATCAACGGTTCTCGCGAGGCGTTGCAGGAGGTGGCGGACTATCTCTACATGAAGAATGTCGATGGTGCCATGGAGCTGATGAACAACATGGAGCTCCAGTATGCGAAACTGGTCGATGACCTCTTCCCTGAATCGAGGAAGAACGCTGAGATGAAGAAGGTCGTCGAGTCATACTCCTCGGTCATCCGGGAGACGGCGAAGGAACTCTTTACGAAATATGAGGAGAAGATCATCATCGCGCAGGGCGAGCTGTTGATCTCCGAATTGTTCGTCTCCTATTTGAACACATTGGGCGTCAAGGCGGTCCACCTGAATTCGTTGGATTTCATGAAGACGGACAAGAATGACGAGCCGGACGCTAAGTTCATCAAAGAGTCGCTCTCCAAACTGATGGAGGAGAACAAGTCGGCGGACACGTTCGTCACGGAGGGCTTTATCTGCCGCAACGCTTATGGCGAGGTGGAGAACTTCGGCGTGGGGGGAAGCGATTATTCCGCTACGCTGATCGGTGTCGCTGCTCAAGCGCAGGAGGTGATCCTCTGGAGCGACACGTATGGAATCTATGACAGTGACCCTGCCATCGTCCAGAATGCCCGTCCGGTGAAGTCCTTGACGTTCGACGAGACTGCGGAGCTCTCCTATTTCTTGGGCAGAGTGATCCATCCGATGTCCATTCTTCCTGCCAAGCTGGCCAATATGCCTATCCGCCTGAAGAATGTGATGTCGCCTGATAGCGAGGGAGCGCTCGTCTCTTCCGAGATGCCGAATGGCCAGGTGAAGGCGATCGCCGCCAAGGATGGCATCACGATGATTAAGATTAAGTCTGTCCGCATGCTCTTGGCGCACGGATTCCTGCGCCGCGTCTTCGAGGTGTTCGAGGGGCATAAGACCGCCATAGATATGATTACCACCTCCGAGATAGGTGTCTCGGTGACCATCGATAACGACAAGTACTTGGAGGAGATCGTGAATGATCTGAAGACCTTCGGTACCGTCACGGTGAGCAAGAACATGACGATCGTATGCGTCGTGGGCGATATGCGTTGCGGAGAAGGCGCTTCGAACAAGGTGCTGGATGCGCTCAAGGAGTTGCCTGTGCAGATGATCTCTTACGGAGGAAGTCTGCAGAATATATCGATCTTGGTCGATGGAAAAGACAAAAAGATGGCTTTGAATCAATTGAACAATAAATTATTTTAAATGGCAAACGTAGTTAAGGGGAACTTCCCCATCGATAAATTTAGGGACGTTGAGACTCCCTTCTATTATTACGATGTTGATGTGTTGAACAGGACGTTGGACTTGGTGAAGAAGGAGTCGGAGGCGAATCATGCCATTGTGCATTACGCTATAAAGGCCAATGCGAATCCTAAGGTGTTGAAAATCATCGCCCAGAAGGGTTTGGGCGCCGATTGCGTGAGCGGTAATGAGGTGAAGGCCGCCATCGAGTCCGGTTTCCCGGCCTCCCGTATCGTCTTCGCCGGCGTGGGTAAGACGGACCCTGAGATAAACCTTGCGTTGGACAATGATATCTTCTGCTTTAACGCCGAGTCTATTCCTGAATTGGAGGTGATCAACGAATTGGCGGGCAAGAAGGGCAAGGTGGCGAACGTGGAGCTCCGCGTGAATCCTAACGTGGACGCACACACGCACCATTACATCACGACGGGCTTGAACGAGAACAAGTTCGGTTTCAACATGGATGATTTGGCCGACGTGGTGAAGATGTTCGATTCGTTGAAGAACTTGAAGCTGATCGGCTTGCATTTCCATATCGGTTCGCAGATCACGGACCTTAGCTCATACGAGCATCTCTGCGTGAAAATCAACGAGTTGCAGGATGCGATGGAGGCTATGGGCGTTCGTCTGGCGAACATCAACATCGGTGGCGGTTTGGGCATCAACTATGAGCATCCGAACCACATGCCTATCGCTGATTTCGAGGCCTATTTCCGCCTCTTCTCCAAATACCTGAAGCTGCGTCCGGGACAGCAGTTGCATTGCGAGCCGGGACGTTCCATCGTGGCGCAGTGCGGTAGCCTGATCACCAAGGTGACTTACGTGAAGAAGGGCAAGGAGAAGCAGTTCGCCATCGTGGACGCGGGCATGACCGACCTGATCCGTCCGGCGTTGTACCAGGCTTACCACCGTATCGAGAACATCTCTTCGGATGCGGAGGAGGAGAAGTATGACGTGGTGGGACCTATCTGCGAGTCGTCGGATGTATTCGACAAGGATGTCCTGTTGAACGGAACGAAGCGCGGTGATTACTTGGCGATTCGTTCGGCCGGTGCATACGGCGAGATCATGGCTTCGGGCTACAACCTGAGACGTTTGCCGAAAGGCTACCTCTCTACCGAATTCTAAGTCTTCGGACTTGCTATAAGTATGTGTTAATGTGGGGGTTATCCCCGTAAAAGATAGCGAAAATGGAAGATTATTTGTTGCGTGTGGCTGAATACAAGGAGTATGTGTGGGTGTTGTTGGGCGTTTTCCTATTCGCACTGGTGTTACAACTCTATTTCTATTTCAGGTATTATAGCGGAATCTTCCGTTTCAAGAATAGGATAGACAAGAACGATGTGCGGCTCTCCACCAATAAACCAGCGGTGTCAGTCATTATTTGCGCGAGGAACGAATCGGAGAACCTGGCCCGTTTCTTGCCGGCGGTACTGAAACAGAAGTACCCCAAGTTTGAAGTGATCGTGGTCAACGATGGTTCCACGGACGAGAGCACTGACCTCCTGAAGAAGATGACTGAGCAGTATCCTAACCTCTACCAGACCTTCCTGCCGATGGGCGCGAAGTACATGAGCCGTAAGAAAATGTGCGTGACCGTGGGTATCAAGGCCGCTCATTACGACCATCTGCTCTTGATCGATGCGGACTGTGAGCCGGCGAGCGACCAGTGGATCGCCAACATCATGCGCCACTACGCCAGCGGCACCTCCGTTGTGCTGGGCTATACGGGCTACAAGGGTAATAATGGGTTCCTGGACAATATGATCGCCTACGATATGATGTTCGAGGCGATGCGTTTCATGGGGTTCGCCCTGCAAAAGAAGCCGTACCGAGGCGTGAGCGGTAACCTCTCCTACTCGAAGGAGCTCTTCTTCGCGAAGAAAGGCTTCACCTCCCATCTGATCCTTTCGTATGGCGACGATGACTTGCTGATCCGTGACATCGCCACCGATCAAAACACGGCGGTGTGTGTGGAGCCGGAGGCCGTCACCTGGTCGCATAGGGATTTGACGATGAATTCGTTCCTCTATCAGCGTGAGAAGCAGATGGAGACCTATGCGGAGTATCTTCCTGCCACGAAATTCAGAATCAGTTCGGAGATCATCTCCCGCTATATCTTCTATTTATTGGCGCTTGTGTTGCTGGTGATGTTCGCCGTTTGGACCGATTTCATATCGATGGGCATCGTGGCGTTCCTGTTCCTCATCCGCCTCATCACCCAGCTGGTTGTCTTCACGAAGACCTCCAATGCATTGACGGAGAGGAAGTTCACATTGTCTATCGTGTTGTACGATATCATCTTGCCGCTCATCACACTCCATGTGCGGACCTTCGGCAAGATCGGTGAGAAGAAAAACGCCATGTGGAAGCAGTAGGCGTATGATTGTTTCGTTTTGAGTATTGTTTCTATGAATACGACAGAAGATAAATTGAAGGCTTTCCAACGTTTGTTGGATGTGATGGACGAGTTGAGGCTGAAGTGCCCTTGGGACAAGAAACAGACGTTCGAGTCGTTGCGCGCGAACACGATCGAGGAGACGTACGAGCTTTGCGACGCGATCATGAAGAAGGACATGAAGGAGATCCGCAAGGAGTTGGGGGATGTGCTGTTGCATATCGTTTTCTATTCCAAGATTGCCTCCGAGACGAATGATTTCGACATCGCTGATGTGTGCAACTCGTTGTGTGATAAGCTGATATTCCGCCATCCGCATGTCTTCGGCGAAGGTGCGGCGAAGACGGCCGGCGAGGTCGAGCAGACGTGGGAGCAGATCAAACGGAAGGAGAAGGATGGCAACAAGAGCGTCCTTTCGGGCGTGCCGGATGCGCTTCCCGCACTGATCAAGTCTTACCGTATTCAGGACAAGGCCCGCAACGTGGGCTTCGACTGGGAAGAGAAGGAGCAGGTGTGGGACAAGGTGAAGGAGGAGTTCGACGAGCTCATGACGGAGGTGAAGCACCTCGATGCCGAGAAGATGGAGGAGGAGTTCGGCGACCTGATGTTCAGCATGGTGAATGCCGCTAGGCTCTATAAGATAAACCCTGAGAACGCATTGGAGAAGTGCAACCAGAAGTTCATCCGTCGCTTCAATTACGTGGAGTCGCAGACGCTGGCCAAGGGCAAGGACCTGAAGGAGATGCCTCTGGAGGAGATGGATCGGTATTGGAACGAGGCGAAGAAGTTGGAGAGGGAAGTTAAAAATTAAGAGTTAAAAATTAAGAGTTAAGAGTTGGGCTTGTTCCTTTGGGGCAAGCCCGATTTTTATGGCATAATGTATAGCCTTGTGGGGTGTGAAATTTAGCTTTGGAACGAGTATCCCTTTCCAATCCGCACGCTCTCAGCCCCGACGGGGCGGTATAGCCCAGCCAGGGGTGTAAACCCCTGGGAGGTTGGGAAGGGGAGGGGAGAGCCCTGAAGGGACGGCACGGAATTCTTTTATTTATCACCGGTCTGTTTTTGTTTGATTAATCGGGGTGCATAGTGTTTTTTGAAAACTGAAATTTGTTATAGTGGTATGTGAAAAATATTGTACATTTGCCAACGTTCTTCGATCAAATATTAATCATGTCAGCGTACCTATATGCCATAATACCCTATAAAATTGGGGATTCCTTTTGCCCTGACGAGGGAGAATCCTGTATATACGATGCGGAAATCCCTGCGTTGAATGGAATTGCCTCTGAATTTGCGGATTCTAGATTATTCTATTTGTTTGAGGATTTCCTCCTGATAAATACCTGTTATAGGCAATCTGCTTTTACGGAACGTCTGGATGGTTATAGCTGGTTGCGGGCTGAAATAAGCCGAATAGCCAAAGCCTTAGGGGCGAGTGAGGTATGGTATGTCGAGGAACTTGTCACGGAAGAACTGGATGCGCAAGACTTTTCCCTTTCCTATGAAGAATGGGTTAAGGAGAAAAGAGAGGAATGCTCGTATTGTATGACGGAATTGACCGTAGATGTTTTGAAAGGAGATATCGCTTACGGTTTTTATCATGACGATTTCTCCGACCTCATCATTTGATAGCTCGCCTAATGTGCTTGATTGTTTTTTATACTCCTTATCCTCTAATTTATAAACTCATCATACACCTGACAGTTTGCTTTTAAGGAAAAATGTGTATATTTGCACAAAATATAACCTGTCAAATTGTTTGCAATCATGGCACAAAGGAATGTGATAGTATTCAACTGTCAAGGAATACTTGACAGTTCAACAAGAAGACCGCTAGGCCATTTCAACTGTCGCAAAATTTGCGACAGTTCAATCAGAGGGTGGTGGGCAGGTGAGACGTCTTGTGGAGTATTCAAGGATTGTTAGAGATTGAAAATCGATTATAAATATTTGTTTGCAATTATGGCACAGAAGAATGAAATAGTATTGTACCAGCCCGATGAGGCGGTAAGGATAGAGGTGCGTATGGATGGGGAAACGGTCTGGCTGAATCGTCACCAAATGGCAACCCTGTTCGGACGTGATGTGAAAACCATCGGTAAGCATATCGCCAATGCGCTTTCTGAAGAATTGGCGGAAATTTCAGTTGTCGCAAATTTTGCGACAACTGCTAGCAATGGCAAAACGTATAATATGGAGTATTACAATCTTGATATGATTTTGTCAATCGGGTATCGTGTGAAATCACGCCAAGGTATTCTGTTCCGCCAGTGGGCGAACAAGGTGCTAAAGGAGTACCTCCTTAATGGGCATGCCGTGAATCAGCGCATCGAACGCCTTGAGCACCGCGTGACCGAGACGGAGAACAAAATAGACTTCTTCGTCCGCACCTCCCTGCCTCCCGTGGAGGGCATCTTCTACGACGGACAGATCTTCGATGCCTATAAGTTCGTCAATGACTTGATACGCAGTGCGAAGCATCGTATCGTGTTGATAGACAATTATGTGGATGATACCGTCCTGCAAATGCTCGACAAGCGCCGAGAGCCTGTGGAAGCCACCATCTTCACCAAGAGCTTGAATGCCACGTTCCGCCTCGACGTGCAACGGCACAACGCACAGTACCGTCCCGTCACTGTCCGGGAGTTCGCCCACTCGCACGACCGTTTCCTTGTGATCGATGATGAGGTCTACCACATCGGAGCCTCCATTAAGGACTTGGGGAAGAAATGGTTCGCCTTCTGCAAGATGGAGCTGCGGGCGGAGGAGTTGCTGCGTAGGGTGGAAACGGTATGAAAAAAATCATAAAATATGTTTGCGATCATGGCGCAAAACTTTTCTATTCTTTGCGGTGAAGTTGCACTGTTTTTTCGTACATTTATCCTCTGGAATGAAAATTATATAACTATTTTATTATGAATTATTTAAAACTATTCTTCGCACTCTGTGCTTTAGGACTGTCTAGTTGTTCCGTGACCAAGAATCAAATAGTAGGAACATGGGTGCCGACAGACTATGTGTGTGAGAATAGAGGGGATGAAATAAGCAAGGCGGTTATAGAAGTTGGCAAAAAAGAATTTTTATTTGAAAGGTTCGAGTTCGATGCTTCTGGCTCATATAAATGGGACATTGCACGTGGATTCGTCCTTGTCGAAGGGACTTATGCGATAAAAGGAGACTCCCTTGTCATGACGCCTTCGAAAGTGAGCTCAAGAGAGAGATTGGAAGATGAATTTAAGGAGGTTGATGCGTCTGTAAATGAAATACATAAGGATTTTGCCATAATTGCTATAAAGGATTGCAGAAATAGAATTGAAAAATATCGTATCAGAAAAATCAGTGGTAAAACGATGGTTTTGACGTATGATCGCAAAGGTGGGTCGTTGGATTTTACGAATGTCTACATGTTGGAGAAAAAATAGTGTCATAGAGGATTGTTGGGGCAGGGAATAATGCGTTATGCGTCCTTCCCTGCATCGTCTCATTCTGCAATAAAAACAAATAAATAGCTGGGGTAACGTCTCAGCCGTTCTGTAGGCAAGTTGGCTCGTGTTGGGTTCGTCCTGATGCGAGCCAACTTTTTTTGTGTGTAGTGCAAGTCGTGTTTAATGATCTTTTTTGTGAATGTTTGCATTGAAAATAGTCAATAAATATAAACAAAGCAAATGAATGGTATTGAAATATGAGAATATTTTTTATTTTTGTATTGCTAAATATATAGTTATTATAAACTTATTTAATCAATTTTATTTTATGGAGAAAAGAACGTTGTTTATTATCTGGGGGCTACTATTTGCTGTATGTAGTCCGATTTTCTCTCAAAAGATAGAGGAAACAGCTTATTTTAAAAATCATGCGGAATTGGGACATGAAGTGGTGATAAAAGGGAAGGCAATAACGATAGCTCTCAAAGGAACTGGTATAACCCAGTTTGAAGTCGTTGCGCCTAGTGCTGGATTTTATTATCTTAGTTTTTGGATGCTTCCATCAAAAAATGAAGATGGATCTTATGTTCCTTATAGTGTTTCTGTCAATGATTCGAAGGATTTTAGTGTGTTAAAACCAGTTTCTGACGATTGGCAATGTGTCCTTGTGCCAGAAAGGGTTAGGTTAAAAAAGGGAAATAATATAATTTCTGTCTCTTGTAAGCTTCCTGCTACTCCTAATGTGGAACATGTTAGGGCTGCGAAAACCCTTGAAGATGCGCATATGGATACAAAATCTTATGCATCGTACAAGCGAGGATTAGAGATGAAAGAATTAACTCGACTTGTTGCTGCTAGTGTTGATACATTTGATTATGCGGAAGGGACTCTGTCTAGGCAGATTGAGAATCCGTTGTATGACTATGAATATAAATTGAATGTGCCGTTGAAATATACATTCTATTCGTATTTGTATTTCCAAGCTAATGATACAGCGTCTATAAGCACGTCTAGTTCGAGATATTTCACCCATGTGTTGGAGCTCTTCAGCTTGGAGAATGCGGAAACCTATTCATGGAGTAAAAAATCAAAAAACGGGTCAGCTTCATTGAATATTATTATTCCTCAATCAGGCTTTTATTGTGTGCGCGTTCGCTCTTACTCAAATGGAGTGTCAGGCTTGTGTGATGTGAATATCAATGGCCAACATATTGGGAATGTACCTGTATACAACTATGGCGTAAGGTGTTTGCAAGGTACGGATTGGGTTTATAACACATTTACCTGCAATAGTACTGTAGACCCTATGATGTGGATAGAAGAGGGAAGTGCTGCTCCTGGTGTGATCGTTGCGTACAATGATGACTATTATGGTAGTGGAGACTTTTCCTGGGGTGCGAACTCTCGTGTGAGGAAACAATATACTCGACCAGTTCATGCGGTTTTGTTGTCTGCCTTTGGCTCGTATAATCCAACGGGACAATGTGATCTGTACATGAGGTGCAAAGATTCCGGTACCGCACCAATTTTCCCTAACTTGAAATTTGATGATGCGATCATGTCATCTCCTGGCTCTGTCGATTATAATTGTATTTCATGGTCGGGAGGTATCACCTCTTATTGGGAGTGGCCTCCTATGGAAGGTTCTTCTTTCTATTCCCCAAATGCTTTGACTGCATTTGACAATTTTTATGCGTCAAGAGGTCTTACGAGAAGCGGTGCGACGGAAAGTAACAGTGTCGTAGACTTGTGGGCTATTGTTGGTTTCTACGGCAGACGTTATACCCATGGCTCTGTCCGTAATGGTGCGGATGGAAATGTCCATGGATATGATTGGGAAAGTAAGTGTGGTGATTTGTGTAGAGTGTTCCACCCTCGTCATGCCCTTAGTGGACCTTACTATGGACAGGTGGTTGAATATTACGTGAAAAGTCCATCGTATAGATCCCAAACATTGGCGGAGGAAATTGCTGAGGGCGTGTCTAGAATCGAATATGTCGATTTTGATGATGAGGAAAGAGCCCTTATGGCGAGAAGTGCGGCGCAAGTAGCTCCAAAAGTCGATTTCCAATTCCAAACCCTCTATGGCAAATGGGAAGATGTGGTGAAGAATACACCCCTCAGTAACCCTGATGATATCGCAGATTGTAAAGAGTATAAGGAGTTGTTGGCTTATTGCCAAGCGAACAAAGAACTTTTGCATACTGTTTTCCTGAAACTTGAAAAGGGTAATAGTCTCGCTTCTACAAAATTGATTGGAGACCTTACGTTGAGCAAGTATTCTAATGTGATGGAAAAAGTCCGTTCGTCGTTCTCTGAGAGGGTGAAGAACAACTCTGTTAAGACGTATAGATCAATCAAATCGAATTACACGGCTTATGTCAAACTCTTGCTGTCCAAGAACTCTTCTGCCTTGAGAAGCGGCAAGTTCATTGATGAAGACGAATCTGCAGGCGTATCTTATAGCAACTTTAAGGAATTCAACATCTCTTCGTCTTCAGAAGGTTTGACGGTGGATTTCTCTCTGGACAAGCCTGCCACTGTTACTTTGAACTTGATCGACTTGGAAGGAAATATTGTCAATGTTACTCTGAATGAAAAAGTATTGGAGAGTGGTGACTATTCTTATTCCATGACGGCTGACAAGAATCGTGTCTATCTGGTGCAATTGGCAATCGATGGACATGCCAATGTTAAGAAAATTATGGTAAAATAATTTTTTTTTGTGAGAGAGGTCATGGATTTTTATATCTTTGACCTCTTTCTTTTTGAAAATATTAATCGATACGATCCATGAAAAAACAGTTCATTTTTATCATTTTCTCCTTCCTCGCCATCTTCACTTGTAGGGGGCAGGAGGCGCTCGGGCTGAATCCCGAGTTGAACATCACAACAAGCAACTTCCCTGTGCTGGATGGCTCTGAATCGACCAGTCCGCTACGGCTCATTTTGATGTGCAAGTTGTTGGGGTATGACTATGAGTGGCAATACAGCCCGTTTATCCAGCGTCAGGAGGATGCGCCAAGGTATGTTGAGCCTAACTATACATGTGACGAGGAGACGAGGCGTGACTTGCTGCTCAATCGCTTGCTGAACAACAACACGCACGGGGCGTTCGTCAATCTCATCGATGACAAGGTGGATATTATCATTACCGCCAGAAGCATCTCCCGCGACGAGAAAGTCTATGCGGAGGAGCAGGGGGTGACCTTGCTGGAACAGCCGATCGCGCGGGACGCCCTCACCTTTATGGTGAACGCGAAAAACCCTGTCAGCAACCTCTCCATCGATCAGATCCATGACATCTATATGGGGAAGGTCGCGAATTGGTCGGAGGTGGGCGGCCTGGATTGCGTGATGAAACCGTATGTGCGGAACAGGAACTCGGGTAGCCAGGAGAAGTTCGAGACGATGGTGATGGATGGACTGACGATCGCGGATTTCCCTGAAATGCAGATCGGTAGGACGATGATGTCTCCGTATTACCAACTGGAGGATGACACGGCGGGCATCGCCTTCTCGCCTTTCTACTACTATAAGGTCATGGTGGATAGCAAGAAGGTTAGGGCGGTCGGCGTGGACGGTGTGGAGATGACCAAGGAGAATGTCATGAACGGCACCTATCCGTACACTTCCAAGGTCTATACGGCGGTGCGCTCCGACATCGACAAGTCTTCCGTCGCCTACAAACTGTTTGAGTTCCTCACAAGCGATGCGGGCCAGGCTATCGTCGACGAAAGCGGATATGTGCCCCTGAACGCATACACGGGTGTGCGCATGACGGAGAGCGAAGCATTCGAACTGAGTTACAGCGACCATACCCTTACCATCATCTCCCTGAATCTTCCTAAACGATTGGAAATCTATGATTTGGAGGGAAGGAAGGTGTTCGAAAGCGCAGTTCTCTCCTGCGACGTGCAAATACCGGAAGGTTTGCGTGGAATGCATGTGGTTTACTTGCTGCAGGGCGATGGAAGCCTCTGTGCGAAGAAGATTGTTTTCTGATTGTAAAATATTATACCGATGCCCTGTCCGTGCATTTGGCCATGGACAGGGCATCGTTGCTATGGGAAGCGATTCGCATTTGAATGTACATTATGGAATTCTTAACTCTTAACTCTTAATTATAATAAAATGCCACCTCCCTTTGTAATCGTCCCAGGGCGTTACCCTGGGCTATATAATGTTATTGGGCTTTTAGCCCGTTGGGATAGCTCGAATGGGAAGTGATTCGTATTGCATTATGGAATTCTTAACTCTTAACTCTTAATTCTTAATTATAATTTCGTACCTTTGTGCTTTAAAAGATTTACAAAAATACAAGATGGCAAAAGAATTGACTCCACGCAGTGAGGATTACTCACAGTGGTATAACGACTTGGTGATCAAGGCTGATTTGGCGGAGAGTTCCGCAGTGAGAGGTTGTATGGTGATTAAACCGTACGGGTATGCTATTTGGGAGAAGATGCAGCATGAGTTGGACCGTATGTTCAAGGAGACGGGTCATGTGAACGCTTATTTCCCTCTTTTCATCCCTAAATCTTTTTTGAGCAAGGAGGCTGACCATGTGGAAGGCTTCGCGAAGGAGTGCGCGGTTGTCACCCACTACAGACTGAAGACCAATCCCGACGGGAGCGGTGTGGTGGTGGACCCTGAAGCCAAGTTGGAGGAGGAGTTGATTGTCCGTCCTACTTCCGAGACCATCATCTGGAACACATACAAGAACTGGATTCACTCTTACCGTGACCTTCCGATCCTCTGCAACCAGTGGGCGAACGTGGTTCGTTGGGAGATGCGTACCCGCTTGTTCCTCCGTACCGCCGAGTTCCTGTGGCAAGAGGGCCATACGGCTCACGAGACCTACGAGGAGGCTGAGGCTGAGGCACAGAAGATGCTGAATGTCTATGGTGATTTCGTGGAGAACTTCATGGCAGTCCCTGTCATCAAGGGCGTGAAGTCCGAGACGGAGCGTTTCGCCGGTGCGGTGGACACCTATACCATCGAGGCCCTGATGCAGGATGGCAAGGCCCTTCAGTCGGGTACTTCCCACTTCCTGGGACAGAACTTCGCGAAGGCGTTCGATGTGCAGTACCAAACCCGCGAAGGAAAGCTCGACTATGTGTGGGCTACCTCTTGGGGCGTTTCCACCCGTCTGATGGGTGCGCTCATCATGACGCACTCCGACGACAACGGTTTGGTTTTGCCGCCTAACTTGGCACCGATCCAAGTGGTGATCGTGCCTATCTTCAAGACGGACGAGCAGTTGGCTGAGATCTCCGCTAAGGTGAGCGAGATCACCGCTAAGCTGAAGGCTTTGGGCATTACGGTTAAGTATGATGATTCGGACGCTAAGAAGCCAGGCTGGAAGTTCGCCGAGTATGAGTTGAAGGGTGTGCCGGTACGTTTGGCGATGGGCGCAAGAGACCTTGAGAACGGTACGGTCGAGGTGGCTCGCCGTGATACGCTCACGAAGGAGACCGTCAGCTTGGAGGGCATCGACGCTTATGTTAAGAACCTATTGGATGAGATCCAAAAGAATATCTTCAAGAAGGCTTTGGACTATCGTAACTCCATGATCAAGAAGGTGGATAGCTACGACGAGTTCAAGGTGGAGATCGAGAAGGGCGGTTTCATCTTGGCCCATTGGGATGGCACTCCGGAGACGGAGGCGCAGATCAAGGAGGAGACCAAGGCGACCATCCGTTGCGTTCCGTTCGACACCTACCTGGGCGACGACAAGGAGCCTGGCAAGTGCATGGTGACGGGCAAACCGTCCAAGTGCAGGGTGCTCTTCGCAAGATCATATTAATGAATTCATTCATAGGCGTTGGGACGTTTATCAGTCCTGACGCCTTTTCCTTTTCTTAGGGGTAGAATATATGAGGAAATCCGTGTTAATGGTACTTGTGGTATTGCTTCACTTCCTGAATGTGGAAGCGGACGGCCAGGACTCTATGGCGGCTTGTTCTAGTTATCACCGAGGAATGGCTATTGTCGACGATGTACATTATCCCCGAATCATCCAGCCGGTAGATACATTTGTCGTCAATGACGAAACATTTGTTCGATACATGTACGGGGGAGATAGAGCGGGTTGTAAAAGATTGACGCTCCTGTTTAATCCGAATGTGACGACCTTCGTCCGTGACGCGGAGTATTTCCTTCCTTACACGAAAGGGTATAGCGCATTGGGTTTCTTCCTGAAACCGACGTTCACCTACATCCATGACGAAAGGCTGAGCGCCTCCGCTGGTCTCCATCTCTTGGGGATTGCGGGCGACCATAAGAGGTTGCGGGAGGTTTCCCCCATCGTGCGGATAGAATATAGGCCGGTAAAAGGCATAAGGATCTTGGGTGGTACATTGTCCGATGAACGTATTGGTCATGGACTCTATCAGCCGATGTATGACTACGACAGACTCTTCTACGCCAACAAGGAAGATGGATTGCAGGTATTCGCCTACACCAAACATTGGTGGTCTGAGATGTGGTGCAATTGGGAGGACTTCATCGTCGTGGACTCTCCTTGGCAGGAGAAATTCACTTTTGGATGGGTGAACACGATAGCGACGAGTTTTAAACCTGATAACGATAAGGATGTCCGCCATTGGATAGGAATCCCTATCCATTTGATGATGAACCATCGGGGAGGACAAATCGATGCGGTGCAGGACACGTGCATCGAGACCCTTGCTAATGTGGCGACTGGCCTGATTTATTCCATAAATACCCCCCAAAGTGGTAGCTTTAGAGTGGATTTGCCGGTCTTCGGCTTCTCCAACCGTTCCGATGGTCAACATATCCATACCCATTTCAAAAAGGGGTGGGGTATCTACCCTCAGTTGGTGTACAGCAAATGTTGGTTCTCTTCACGTGAGCTCTCAAAGGGGGAGATAGACTATACTGTGCATGAAAAACGTCGTTATTTAGATGCCAATATAGGTTATTGGTATGGTGACGGGTTCATCTCCGGTAGGGGTAGTTACCTCTTCCAGTCGAGGAGCTACTTCGATGACTCTTTCGAGCGCCGTTACCGCCACATGCTTACGGCTGAGGCTGCTTATGATTTGAATGACGTCATGCTTTTCCGTCTTCAGGCCTATTACGACTTGGACGAGTCCAGCGTTGATTATGCGGCGACCTTCGCTTTGCGTTTCGATCGTAGCTTTAAAGTACATTCTTGGGTTAAAGAAAAAAAGGAATGAAAAAGATACTCTCCATATTATTGCTCTTGCTTATCCTCCCTTCGGTGAACGGGAAGAAGAAGGAACGCATCACGGAGCGGGGTTCCTCCCTTTTCTACCGTAGCTGGCGTTACCCTGTCGTGGAGGAGGAGAAGAGGGATACGACGGAGAAGGATACGCTCCCTGTGTTGCCGGTGGACACTGTGCCTGCGGATACGCTCGTGCAGGATTCCGTCGTCGTGGACACGCTGCCGACACCGCCACGCATCTCCCGCCCGGACATCAACACCTGCATCGTCTATTTTATCTTTGACCAAAATAATTTCATCACGGACTATTCCGCGGAGTTCGATACCATCATGGCCTTCATCGACTACCATAAGGGAAAGGATTTCGAGGTGATCGGACATACGGACGAGCGTGGTACGGTGGTCTATAACCAAGGACTCTCCGAGCGCCGCGCCAAAAGGGTCTATGAGGTCTTGGTGCGTCGTGGAGTCGACCCGAAACGGCTGACGATGATTGGTCGCAGCGAGCTGGAACTGGTCTACCCGCATGCGAAGAACGAATATGAACATTTGATGAACCGTAGGGTAGTGGTTAGAGTGAAGGAATGATGAAGAGGCTTTTCTACATATTGTTGCTATGTTTGGGCTTGGGACAGGTCGCCTTCGCCCAGCAAGACTTGTTGCTTACCCAGCAGCTCTTTTCCCGTGGCAACATCAACCCTGCGGGCGTGGGCAACACGGGCGATGTGGACATCTTCCTGATGGGGCGTCTGCAATGGTTGGGTGTGGACAATGCGCCGCATACCTTGCTCCTGAACGCCACGAACTACTTCAAGCGCATCCAGTCGGGCGTAGGCCTGACGGTCTACCGTGACGTGATGGGTGTGGGGCATAGCATGACGGAGGTGAAGGCGGAATACTCTTATCAGATAGACCTGAATCCGCGCTGGATTCTCTCCATGGGTATCTCCGCAGGCGCTTTCTGGGGCTCTTATGACCCTTCCGCCAACACATTGAGCAAGGAGTATGAGCGTGCGTTGCTGGACCTGTCGAAAGAGCGTGTCACGGAGGCTTCCCCTGACTTCAATGTGGGCTTCGAGGTCACTTCGAAGGATTGGACGTTCGGAATCTCTTCCACCCATGTGCAGAACAACCAGTCGCTTTCCTATTCGTCCGACCGCCATTTCTACGGCTATGCGGTGCGCTCCTTCGTCTTGGGGGATGATTGGGACCTGTGGGTGGATTTAGGCTATATGAACCGTAATAAAGTGCATGTGGCGGACTTGGGCACGTTGCTCTTCTACCGACGTTTACTATGGGGCGGACTATCGTGGCGCCCTGACCTGGTGAACGGTTGCAACCCTTCCTACCTCTCCGTGGTGTTAGGCCTCGAACATCGCATCTTCCGCTTCGGCTATGTCTATGAGTGCGGTTTGGGAAGTAATTGCACCCTGCCGAGCAATACGCACGAGATCCTTTTGTCCTTTAAGATTGATAAGAAAAAGTAAAGACAGGATGGTCTACTTCATAAAAAAATCCGGTAGCGTTCTTTGGGTGAAACACTACCGGAAATGTGTTGATTTAAGCGCTTTAGGGAATTCTGATATTGCTTCCCATCCCGCTAAAGTTTACTGTGCTAAATCCATTCCGCAGAAAAATGCGTATCCATTTTCAGCATTTAGTTTATCGCAAAGCTCCTGTTTGGATATGTTCTGAAATTGAACTTCAATATCTTCGCCGAAGATGACATATTGACCTTCAGTCTTATAATTAAAATAACCATCTGATATCGAAGCTTCCCACGTTTTAACGTTCGTTTCCAACAAGTAATCCACGTATCTTTTTATGCCTTCCACCTTATCGTTGAAAAAGTGAAAGACTGTTATTGTTGAATTGAGATGTTCGGTTTGGTAAATAACGTCATCTCCCACAATTTTAGCACCTTCAAGCCCTTTGCAGCTTTCGAACAATTCAGCGGCTTCGCCTTTTTTTGCGTTGTTGTTCTCTTCATCGTCATCGCCACAAGAGGTGAATGCTACGGTTCCGGCCAATATCATTGCCCATGAACCAATCAATAATAATAATTTCTTCATGCTTTTTGTTTTTTATGTGTTATTCATGTAAAACAAATATAAGGAATAATTTATTTTCCGTCAATAGTGCAAGAGGTTTCTTTGCAGGTCCTTGCAAAGAAAAAATATTGAGATAGCCCCAACTCTTAACTCTTAACTATTTTTACTCGTCCGACAACGTCACCAACAACTCTCTGTAGGCGGAGAATATCTTCGATTTGGAGACGTAGCCCAGGTACCTGCCTTCCGCATCCAGCACGGGCAGATTCCACGCCTTGGTCTTCTCAAACTTGTACATCACCTTCTCCATTGGTTCGTCGGCGGAGACGAAGTCCGGCGGGGAGACCATCAGTTTGGATACCTTGAAGCGGTTGTACAGTTCCGGGCGGAACATGATGTTACGTATTTCGTTCAGGCTGATGAGCCCCACCATCCTATGCTTGGAGTCGAGTACCGGGAAGATGTTACGGTTGGAGTTCGCCACAATCTTGATGACGTCGCCCAGGTACATCTCCGGGTGGAGCGTTTGGAAGTCCGTTTCGATGACGTTTTCCGTCTTCAGCAAGGTGAGGATGTTCTTGTCCGTGTTGTGGGTCAATAGCTCACCCTTCTTGGCGAGACGCATGGCGTACAAACTATGAGGCTCGAAGGCTATGATGGTGACGTAGGCGACGGTGGCTGTGATCATCAGACAGATGAACAAGCTGTAGCCTCCCGTCAGTTCGGCGATGAGGAAGGCGCCCGTCAGCGGTGCGTGCATGACACCCGCCATGACGCCCGACATGCCCGCCAAGGCGAAGTTCTTCTCTGGCAATGTCCCTAGGCTAGTATAGTTGGTGATGAAAGCCATCGCATAACCCGTGATGCACCCCATGAATAGGCTAGGGGCGAATATTCCGCCCGTTCCTCCACTTCCGTTCGTCGCCGCCGAGGCGAATATCTTGAAGAAGATGATGAGGAAGAGGAAGAGCAACACCATCCAGAAATTATCCCTGAAATCGTAGAAGACGCTATTCTCCGTGATGGCTTTCACGTTGCCGTCGAGCAGGTAGCCGATAGTGTCGTAACCCTCTCCGTAGAGCGGCGGGATGAAGAAAATCAGGACGCTCAGCATGATACCTCCGGCGAACAACTTCTTGATAGGCGTATCGAGGCTGGCGAAGAAGGACTCCAATTTGGTCATTCCCCTCGTGAAGTAGAGTGAAACGAATCCGCAGATCACTCCGAGAGCCACGTAGTAAGGCACGTTGCGCAGGGAGAAAGGAACGGCCTCGAAGGTGAACATGGCGTCTGAACTGGAGAGGAAATAAGTGAAGACGGAGGCGGTCGCCGCGGAGATGAGCAATGGCACGATGGAGGCCATCGTCAAATCGAGCATCAATACCTCCAGCGTGAAGCAGACGCCAGCGATGGGCGCCTTAAAGATTCCTGCCACTGCGCCTGCCGCACCACAGCCTACCAACAACATCAGGGTCTTCTGCTCCATGCGGAAGAGCTGTCCAAGGTTCGACCCGATGGCGGAGCCCGTCAGCACGATCGGGGCCTCGGCTCCTACCGATCCTCCGAAACCGATGGTGAGCGAACTGGCTATGGTGGATGACCACATGTTGTGCCGCTTGATGCGCGCCTTCTTTTGGGAGATGGCGAACATGATCTTCGTCACTCCATGGCTGATGTCATCCTTCACGATGTAACGGACGTAGGCGCTGGCGAGGCACACACCGATAATCGGAGTCGCCAAGTATAGGTAGTTCAAACTGCCGTCCGTGAAGTTGCTCTTCACCAACTCGTGCAGGAAGGCGACGATGCTCTTAAGTATATGTGCGGCGATGGCGCAGAACAGTCCTGTCAGAAAACTAAGGAACAGGGTGAAATGCTTCTCGTTAATATGGGCTTCTCTCCAGCGTAGTATTCGTATGAAATAATCTTCTATCATTTGTTTTTTTATCCCCGCAAAAAAATGAACGGCTAATTTAATAAAAAACGGATTTGTGATATCTCTTATTATGATAAAATGCGAAAAAATTTTTTTCGATATGGGTTTTTGTCATGTTTTTATTAACTTTACAAGTTGTTTTTTCTCTTTGGGGACATTGCGGAAAATGTCATGGGAAAAGATATCATTTGATGGGAAAAATAGAAAAATAATATATATAATGATTAACAGATGGAATTTTATACCTCTGACAGACGAACAAGAAATGCAAAAGATGCAGCTTTCCGAGGCTTTGGGCATCAGCCCCGTCCTTTGCCAATTGCTGGTCCAGCGAGGTATCACGACCTTCGCCCAAGCGAAGAGTTTTTTCCGTCCGCAATTGTCCGATTTGCACGATCCTTTCCTCATGAACGACATGGAGAAGGCGGTGGATCGTTTGAACAAAGCCATAGGAAACAAGGAAAGGATTTTGGTCTATGGCGACTATGACGTGGACGGTATCACGGCGGTGGCGCTCGTGTATAAGTTTTTGAAGCAGTTCTATTCGAACGTTGATTTCTACATACCCGACCGATACACGGAGGGGTATGGTGTCTCTTCCAAGGGTATTAATTATGCGGTAGAGAATAAGATCAAGCTGATCATTGCCCTTGACTGCGGTATCAAAGAGGTGGAGAAGGTGGATTATGCCAAGGAATTGGGCGTAGATTTCATCATATGTGACCATCACACGCCAGACGAGTGCCTGCCGAATGCGGTGGCTGTCCTCGATTCAAAACGTGCGGACAACACATACCCCGACGTGAACCTTTCTGGTTGTGGAGTGGGCTTCAAGTTCATGCAGGCTTTCGCTTCGAACAATGGTATTCCGTTCGATAAGTTGGAGCCTATGCTGGATCTCCTCGCTGTGAGCATCGCTTCTGATATCGTGCCGATCAATGGTGAGAACAGAATTCTTGCTTTCTATGGTCTGAAACAGTTGAATTCATGCCCTAGCTTGGGTATGAAGAGCATCATCGATGTGTGCGGCTTGGCGGATAAGGAGATCACTATTAGCGATATCGTCTTCAAAATCGGCCCTCGCTTGAACGCTTCGGGACGTATGCAGACTGCCCGTGAGTCGGTGGAGCTGCTGATTTCCAAGGATTTGAGTTTCGCGAAGGCGAAGAGCGACTGCATCGACCAGTACAACAACAAGCGTAAGGACTTGGATAAGAGCATCACTGACGAGGCGAAGGCTAAGTTGGAGAGTGAGGAAGGCTGGGAGAATCGTAACTCTATCGTGGTCTATAATGCGGACTGGAACAAGGGTGTCATCGCTATCGTGGCCTCTCGATTGACAGAGATGTATTACAAGCCTACCATCGTGTTGACGCACTCGAACGGTTTCGCGACGGGTTCGGGACGTTCCGTGCAGGGCTTTGATATCTACAAAGCGATTGAGTCGTGCCGTGACCTGCTGGAGAACTTCGGCGGACACATGTATGCGGTGGGCCTATCCATGCGAGAGGAGAATGTGCCGGAGTTCAAGCGTCGCTTCGAACAGTATGTCACGGAGAATATCTTGGAGGAACAGAAGCAGCCTCAGATCGATATCGACGCATTCATCGATTTCAAGGAGATCACCCCGAAGTTCTTCCGCCTGTTGAAGCAATTCAACCCGTTCGGCCCGGAGAACTCCAAACCGGTCTTCGTCACCCGTAGGGTCTTCGATTACGGTACGAGCCGCGCGGTTGGTAAGGATCAGGAGCATATGAAGCTGGAGCTGATCGACTCCCAGTCGGAGTGCATCATGAACGGTATCGCCTTCGGGTTCGGTCAGCCGAAATGCCCGGGCGAGGTCGATTTCAATAAATACATCAAAGAGTTAAACCCAGTTGACATCTGCTATACGATAGAGGAGAACACCTTCAATGGAACGACCTCCATCCAGCTGATGATCAAGGATATAAAAACAGTAGAGTGATGGAACTACATAATGAGACAACGCTTACCCCGGAGATAATCTATTCGGTTAACACGAGGGCGCAGAGGAGTTTTATTATTACCATTATTGTGGTATTATTGTTTACGGTGTCTTTCATCCTCTCTGTTTGGGATGTTCCATCTCCGGATTGGATGTTGTCGGGCATCTATCTGCTGGCTATTGTTGTATTTGGCAGAAGACTCATTAAGTTATCGCCTGGGAGTGCAAAAAGCAGGTTGAGGAAACAGATGGGAGAAAAAATGATCTGCCACTATGTTTTCAAGGATGAGGAGGTGATTTTGTCGTCTCAGGATGATTATTCGAGTCAAGAGTGGAACGGTCGGTATGGTTTGTTTCAGAAGCTGAAAGTGAAGAAACAGCAATACCTTTGCCTGTACTACGATTCGTATCAGATGCTTATTGTCGATAAGAATGGTTTCGCGTCTGAGGAAGAGTGGAATCAACTGCTCGATTTCCTGAAGACGAAGAACCTGTAATAGAAATAGAATAGTAAAAAAATCGGTCGGGATGTACTCCTGACCGATTTTTTTTGTGGATGGTCCGCTCATATCCATCCTATATAGAGGAACCAACGGAACCTATGAATTCTCCTTCAACTTTTAACTTTTAACTCTTCCTTCTTAACTCTTAACTTCTACTGCATTTTCACGTTCAGTTTTCCCTTGAGGTCCAGGTCCACCTTGATGCCCTCTTCCGTGAGGAATATTTTGTTCACGTTGAGTTTGTCCACGTAGCCATTTACATGCACGTTCTTGAACACTTCCATGTTGAAGAGTTCCGAGCGGCTCATCTCCTTGACGAGCGAGAGTTCCTCCTTCAGGGAGAAGACCAGGTTCTCCTCTATCTTCTTCTTGAGCCCTTTCTTGTAGAATAGGTTGACGATTTTGGCCAATACGTTTTTGGTCGTGATACGGTAATCCACATCCCTCACCTTGATGGAGCTTGTCGCGTTGTCGAAGTAAGGCGTGGCGGTAAGATAGATCTTGCCGTTGATGAAGCCTGAGACCTGAAGCCCGATGACCAACTCTGTGGCTTGTCCGTAGACTTCTATGCTGTCCACCACGATTTCATGCCTTCCCTCACCGAATTTCTCGCCGATCATGATGGACTTCGCCACGGAATCCACCAGTTCGAAAGGAATGTCTCCCAAGATGTTGATGTTGAAGCTGCCGTCTGTGCTTTTGTATTGTTTGTAAGGCGGAATGGCTGTGCTCTTGTTGATCCTCCTCGGGGTCTTGCCCATGTAGACCTCCATGAGGCAATGTACGCCTATGGTGGTGCGCAGGATACCGTATTGGCCCTCGATAGGGGTGCTGTATATCTGTTTCGGCGTGGTCTTGATCCATGCCTTGTAGTCCGCGGTGCTGATGTCTATAGGCTCTTGCACCGAGCTCCAGATGTTCTCCACGTAACTCTTCAGCGGTATATATTCGCGGATGGATTTGTCGATGGCCTTACCAATGACCTCTTGGTTGTCTCTGAGCAGTTTCTCCGCGATGGTGGTGATGGGGATGTTCAATCCTATGACCTTGATGGTTGGAGTCTTAATCCATTTATACTCAACTATTTTTGTGGATGATATGATGCTCCAGTCCTTCGAAAAGGCGATTTTTGTCTTGAATGTCATGCTGATGGAGCCTTCGATCTCACGGTCGGTCGTCGTGATGCCCAGGTCGAACCGTTTCTTGATCCATAGCTTGATAGGCACACGGTAGGTGAGCTCGTTTCCGTCGTAGGCGATCATGAAGTCCTGCTCCTTCCATGCCTTGATCATCAGGCTGTCGTCTTCGATGTTGTTGTCCTCGTAGATCAGTCCCTGGAAGTTGTCGTTGATGATCTTTTCCAGCAAAGCCATGTTGATCTCTATGGGGATGTGCAGGATGGAGGTCTTGGGCGTGTATACGACGGGTATGTAGGTCTCCTCCGGACGTTCCTCCACGATGAGCGAATCCTCCTTCAAGTCGATGTTGATGCCCAAATCCTTGGCGGCGGCGGTGTCGATGCGGACAGAGTCCGGCTCCTGCACCTTCTCCCTGTTCCGTCTGGCTTCCGCTATCTGGAAGGTCAGGAGAAATGATAGTATGATGAGTATTTTTGTTTTCATAGGCCCGCTTTTTTGTCTATGTGCAAAGTTATTCCTTTTTGGCTTATTATGTAACTTGTTCTACGCCCTTTTCTTGACCATGTCATAGGGTCTTGGTTATCCTTGCCAAGTAATCGTAGTGTTCTCCCTCAGCCACCACTTCGACGCTGTAACCGTTCTCCTCGGCTTTTTGCCGCAGCGTGTCGGCGTCGATGTAGAGCCACTCGAAGGGTTCCCCGACGGTCTCTTTGTATTGCATGCGGAATGATAACTCTCCGTAATAGGCGGAGTCTTCTGGGTACTCGATGAAACCCTCTTCGTCTTCGAACACGTAGCTGATGTCCGACGAGTCGCAGAGCAACTGTCCGCCAGACGCCAGGATGTTGTCGAGGTGGCGGAAGAAGTCGGGCAGACGATCCAATGTCCCGACGATGCCGATACCGTTCATCAGCATGAGGATGGTGTCGTATTTCCCTTTTAGGGTGAAGAAGTCCTGCTCCTTCACCTCCTTGACGCCACGAGCCTTCATCGTCTCGACGGAGAGCGGTGAGATGTCGATGGCGGTCACCTCCACGTCCCGCTGCTGGAGGGCAAGCGTATGGCAGCCCGATCCGGCCCCAACGTCGAGTGTCTTGCCTCGGGTCAAGTCTAAGGCCTTCCGCTCAATCTCCGGCATCTCCTCATACTTGCGGAATAGTGTCTCCACGGGTATCTCATCCTCGTCGAACATCGGGGAGAACACCCTGAGTTTGCCCATTCTCTTGCCTTGGTGGTAGTCCGCTATGGCCCTACCCATCGGATCTTTCTTGCTGTCCATCTCGTAAATGTTTTTGTCCTTCCGCGCGGGGAGTATCCCTCCGTGCCAAATAAGGCGTAATTTACCATTATGCGTGTAAAAATGCAATTTTTTTCTCTGTTTTTATTTTAGGTATGAAAAAGAATATTGCGTTTTTCCGTAACTTTACGGCAACATACGAGAACTTAAAAAATGTTGGGTCGTGTGGGGCGATTGTTCCGAGGACGGATTTCACGTGTTTTACTACATTTCTACCGTTTGCGAGTTGAATCGCTGGCGCACGAAGACCAATGTTTCATTATAAAAACAGTTTCATGGTTGACGATAATATTTTCAAGGCTATTCTTCGCAAATATTGGGGCTATTCAGACTTCCGACCGCTCCAGCTGGACATTGTCCGTGCGGTCTACGAAGGCAGGGATGTCCTAGGCTTGATGCCTACGGGTGGCGGTAAGAGCATCACCTTCCAGGTGCCGGCCCTTGCCATGAAGGGGCTTTGCTTGGTCGTCACACCGTTGATTGCCCTGATGAAAGACCAGGTGGATAACCTGAGGAACAAGGGCATCTTGGCTGCGGCGATCTATTCGGGCATGACCAACGAGGAGATCGCAGTGACCTTGGACAATTGCGTTTTCGGTGATTATAAGTTCTTGTACGTCTCGCCGGAGAGGTTAGGCACGGAGTTCTTTCGCCAGAAGATGAAACTGATGGATGTTTGCATGATCGCTGTGGACGAGTCCCACTGTATCTCTCAATGGGGGTATGACTTCCGACCTTCCTACCTGCATATCGCCGATGCGCGTGACATCCTGCCGAACGTGCCGGTGTTGGCCCTGACCGCCACGGCCACGGCGGATGTGGTGGAGGATATCCAACGCCAGTTGCGCTTCCGTAACGGAGTGGTCTTCCAGAAGAGTTTCGAGCGTAAGAATATCGCTTATGTGGTGCGGAAGACGGATGATAAGTTGGGACAGATGCTGCGGATATTGGAGAAGGTGCCCGGCACCTCCATCGTCTATGTGCGCAGCCGTGAGAAGACCAAGGAGATCGCCGATTGGCTGAAGCAGCATGGTGTGGTGGCGGACCATTTCCATGCGGGGTTGAGTCCGGAGACGAAGACACGCAAGCAGGAGGCTTGGAAATCGGGCGAGTGCCGCGTGATCGTCTCGACGAACGCCTTCGGTATGGGTATCGATAAGCCTGATGTGCGCACTGTCATCCACATGGATCTGCCGGACACGCTGGAGGCCTACTTCCAGGAGGCGGGCCGTGCGGGTCGTGACGAGAAACGTGCCTATGCCACTTTGCTCTACAATAAGATGGACATCACGAACCTGAAGAAACGTATCGCGGAGTCCTATCCCTCCCGCGAGTTCATCAAGGGTGTCTACACAAAGGTGGCTTGCTATTTCCAGATAGGGGAGGGTGAGGGTGAAGAGTTCATGCACTCCTTCAGCCTGAGTGAGTTCTGCACCTCCTTCCATTTGCCCATCACGCAGACGTTCAGTGCGCTGAAGATCCTGCACCAGGCGGAGTATTTGGAGCTGACGGACGAGCTGAACTTGGGCTCGCACGTGATGTTCACCGTGCCCCGCCGCAAGCTCTATGATTATGATTTCTCCACCGAACCGATCTTGGACGATGTCTTGGAACTGTTGCTCCGCACCTATTCGGGGCTCTTCGCCGACTATGTGCGGATCGACGAGGCCGATATGGCGAAGCGTCTCGGACTGACCCGCGACGAGATGTACCATAAGCTATCCAGATTGCGTTATTATGGGGTGATTGACTATATACCAGGCAAGAAAACCCCTTACATCAAGTTCCTGAGACGTAGGGTGGACGAGTCCCGCGTGTATATCTCGAAGGAGGTGTATGAGGAGCGATTGGCTCGTTTCTCCCGCAGGATTGAGCAGGTGATCGCATATGCGACGGACGCTTCCCACTGCCGTAGCCGGATGCTCCTGCGCTATTTCGGGGAGGAGAATCCGCATGATTGCGGGGCGTGCGACTATTGCCTGGCGAAGAATGAGACAGGTTTGCAAAACCATGTGTTCGATAATGTGAGGGATTTCCTCTATGCCCAGTTGGCAGAGGCTCCAATGCCCCTCCGTACGCTTCTTTCGATGACGGATGTCGACGAGAAGAAATTTTTCACGGTGGTCCGTCACCTGCGTGACCAGGGGGTTGTTGAGGTGGATGATGCGGACTGGATCAGAATGAGAAAATTATGAATTTTGAATTATGAATTGAGGGGTTGGTCCTGTGAATCCGTTGCGAGGCGTGTTTCTGTAGAGACGCAACATTTTGCGTCTCTACCGCGTCTGACCGACAACCATCGGATGCCTATGGCACCGAAAAAACATTAACACATGGTGCGAATTAAGAATTGGACAGGCCCTGTGGAATCATTTTTGAGGAATTTTCGAATCCGTTGCGAGGCGTGTTTCTGTAGAGACGCAACATTTTGCGTCTCTACCGCATCTGACCGACAACCATCGGATGCCTATGGCACTGAAAAAACATTAACACATGGTGCGAATTAAGAATTGGACAGGCCCTGTGGAATCATTTTTGAGGAATTTTCGAATCCGTTGCGAGGCGTGTTTCTGTAGAGACGCAACATTTTGCGTCTCTACCGCATCTGACCGACAACCATCGGATGCCTATGGCACCGAAAAAACATTAACACATGGTGCGAATTAAGAATTGGGCAGGCCCTGTGGAATCATTTTTGAGGAATTTTCGAATCCGTTGCGAGGTGTGGTTCTGTAGAGACGCAACATTTTGCGTCTCTACGCAGTTACCCGTTAGACATAAAAAAAGCCAGTGAAGAACACTGGCTTTCGTTTTTTTTGAGCCTCTTGTCGGATTCGAACCAACGACCCCGAGATTACAAATCACGTGCTCTGGCCAACTGAGCTAAAGAGGCAGGTGGGCAAGCTTACTACATCGCACCGCTACAACCAACTTTCCTTGCTGCGGTCAGGCCCTGGGGACTTAGAAGGGAGCTGGTCGTGTAGGACTTACCCACCGCGAAAGTAGACATTTTTTTTATACTGACAAACGCTTTCGGCTAATTATTTTTCTTGAAAAATTACGGTATGGACTGAAAAAAGAGTATTTTTGTGGAGAAATTGGGTGAAACTTGGAAAAGCGAGCTAAAAATAGTATGGTTGAAGCGTCGATGCGGGGCGGGTTGGTTCTCGGCCTGATTCTTGCTGGCTGTATGTTTTTGACGGTTCTTGCTCCATCCCTCTCTCTCTTTCTATTGGTCATGATGCTTTTCTCCATGTATCGGTGCATGACGATGTATGCGGGGGCATATAGGGACGAGTCGTTAGGCGGTGTTATTCCCTACGGACGAGCGTTCCATTTGTGCTTGTTCATGTCGTTCTTCGCCTCTACGATCGTGGCGGTTGCCATGTTCCTTTACTGCAAGTGGATAGACCCTGAGGGTTTTTCTCAGGTGGTGCAGGTCTCTGCGCAGTTCTGGGAGAAGCGGGCAGCGTCGGAGGAGCAGGTGGAAGTGGCCAATCAGATGAGGTATACGACAGCGGCGGATATGGCCTTCTCATCCATTTGGGTCTTTACGATCCTGGGATGCCTCATTTCGCTCATCGCATCCTTCTCGATAGTTAGAAACGGTAAAAAAAATTAAATATAGAAAGACATGGACATCTCAGTTGTCGTCCCTTTGTACAATGAAGAGGAGTCTCTTCCTGAACTGTTCGCTTGGATCAAGCGTGTGATGGAGGCTCATCATTTTACTTATGAAGTGATTTTTGTGAACGATGGAAGCTCTGATGGGTCTTGGCGAATCATAGAGGATTTGGCGAAGGATAACGATACTGTCAAGGGTATCTCGTTCCGCCGTAATTATGGTAAGTCTGCTGCTCTCTATTGTGGTTTCGACCGCGCCCAAGGTGATGTGGTCATCACGATGGATGCTGATTTGCAGGATAGCCCTGACGAAATCCCTGAACTCTACCGTATGGTGAAGGAGGAGGGATATGACCTGGTTTCCGGTTGGAAGAAGAAAAGATATGACTCTAAGCTCGCCAAGAACCTGCCGTCCAAGTTGTTCAATGCGACCACTCGTCTGATTTCGGGCATCAAATTGCACGATTTCAACTGCGGACTAAAGGCCTATCGTAAGAATGTGGTGAAGAGCATCGAGGTATATGGTGAAATGCACCGCTATGTGCCGTATTTAGCTAAGAACGCGGGCTTCAAGAAGATCGGCGAGAAGGTGGTTATCCACCAAGCCCGCAAGTATGGCACCACGAAGTTCGGTTTGAACCGTTTTGTGAATGGTTACTTGGATCTTCTCACCCTGTGGTTCCTATCCACATTCGGGAAAAAGCCAATGCACTTCTTCGGGGTGGTGGGCTCCCTGATGTTCCTGGTCGGTTTCATCTCCGTTTGTTTCGTGGGTGGCGCGAAATTGTGCCATATCATGGAAGGGACAAGCGCTCCTTTGGTGACGTCCAGCCCATATTTCTATTTGGCGCTTACCACCATGATCATCGGTACGCAACTCTTCTTGTGCGGATTCTTGGGAGAGATGATCGCCCGTTCTTCGACGGATAGGAATAATTATGAATTGAATAGTACTATAAACTTAGATTGATATAGATATGATGACGTTCTTGTTGGAATTAGCGAAGATTACAATTCCTGGCATCCTTGTGTTGTTGGCTGCTTATTATGTGTTGCGCGATCTCTTGCGCAATGCGGAGCGCACCCGTTTCTATGAGATGAAGAAGGAGTCCGCAAAGGCATTGACTCCTGTGAAACTGACCGCTTACGAACGTCTCGCTTTGCTTTTGGAGCGCATGAAGCCTGAGTCTTTGCTGATAAGGGTACAGGCTCCTAATATGAACGTGCACGAGATGCATGTGGCGTTGCTCAATACGATTCGTGAGGAGTTTGAACATAATGTTACGCAACAGATCTACGTGGGTAATGATGTGTGGTTGCTGACCCGAAACGCAAAGGATAGCTTGATCCAACTGATCAATTCCATCGCTTCGGATATGCCGGATGACCTGCCCGCCTTGGAGTTGTCCAAGTTGATCATCGAACGCTACAATGCGGTGAATGAGACTCCTATCGACTTGGCTCTGAGCGCTTTGAAGAGTGAAGTTAAATCGTTTAAATAATGGCTATGGATTTCCTTGAATTATCTGAATCACGCTATTCGGTGCGGGGCTACCAGTCTCGCCTTGTGTCGGATGAACTGCTGAATAAAGTCCTCGAGGCCACACGCTTGGCTCCTTCCGCGGTCAACAAGCAGCCTTGGAAGTTCGTGGTTGTTCGGAGCGAGGAGGCGAAGTCTCGCTTGCGCAATTGTTACGACCGGGAATGGTTCGCGACGGCTCCCTCTTATATCGTTGTGTGTGGCGACCATGCCTCTTCTTGGAAACGCCCTGCCGATGGCAAGGATCATTGTGATATTGATGTGGCGATCGCTACTGAACATATCACGCTCGCAGCCGCTTCTCTCGGATTGGGTACTTGCTGGGTGTGTAACTTTGATGTGCCTTCCTGCAAGGCTCTGCTGGGCTTGCCGGAACAGTGGGAACCGTGCGTGATTGTCCCTATCGGTTATCCAGCTACAGCGGATGTTCCTTCGAAAAACAGAAAGGATTTGTCTGAAATAGTCTCCTATATATGAAGAAGAGTATGTTGAGGTTATCGGTGACTTGGTTGTCTGTGGCATGCGCCGCTGTGCTCGCTTTGTCTTCCTGCCGGAATGACCATTGCGACGAGTTGATGTATGCTCCCACAACGGTTCTGTTCTATTCCGAGATGGACACCTCTGTCGCAGTCTCTCCCTACTTGTTGGTTTTGAAGGGGGTGGGGACTGACTCTATAATAAACTGTAGTGGAAAATCGTCGGCTCAGGTACGTCTCGACAATGACAATGAGCGTTGTATGTTCGCTTGCGCTGTGGTGACGGATCATTCCGCATACGACACGCTCTTTCTGGGTTCGTCCGTCCGTTTGGCTGGGAATTGGGGTAGCCTATCGTTCCCTTCGTGCAAAATCGACGAGGGGACGAAGGTGGTCACGTTTGATGATGATTTTTACACGACCCGTTTGTTGCGATGGCCAATTGATGACAGCACGTATTGGGTGAGCCGCCCCGAGTTTGATACGTTGGTCTTCGATTACACGAATACGGTGGAACTTGTCTCCGCCGAGTGTGGTTGTCTTGTCTCTCATGCCCTGAAGAATGTGAGGTATCTCCATAATGGTATCGGTACGGTGGCCGTTGTGGATTCCTCTGTAACTAATTTAAGTGATGCGAAGAATGTCAAGATATATTTGGAGAATTATTAGTGCGTGCCTGCTTCTGGCTCTTTCTCTCCCTGCCCACTCGGATGATTCGCATGCTGGAAAGTCTAGAAAGGCGAGTGAGAAGCCTCAGACCGTCTTGTATGGCTGCTATGTGGACGTGGATGTCATGGACCCTATCATCCATATTTTCGATGATACGCGCAATGGATTCGACGCAAGTCTTGAAGTGGATCTCTTCCACCGTATCTATCCGACGTTTGTCCTTGGATACCAGTCTTATGATGCCAGCGGAAAGTATGATTATCCTATTCCCGCGGAGGATGCCTCTTACATGGTCGACGGCCTCTATTTCAAGGTGGGCCTCTCCGTGAATATTTGGAAAAGGGATTATTTCAAGAAATTAAACCCTATTTCTTATTTCGGGCTGAACTTTGGTTGCGCCCCGAACTTCGACGCGAAGATTGGAGGATATCCAATTGATAATGGTTATTGGACCCCCAAAAACGAGGCGGTCCCCATGCTCTCTTATGAAGGTAAGAACTTGGCTCGTTGGGGCGAGGCGTTCGTGGGCATGAAAGCGCCTGTCGCAGGCCATTTCTGCTTGGGCGTTGAGGTCATGTTCAAGGCTCTCCTTTATTCGAAAGTGAAGGACGAAACAGCTTATAAGATCCATCATTCTTATGTGCCGGGATATGGCAGTGAGAAAAATGGCAGATGGGGTTTCCGCTATACGCTAAGTTATTATTTCTCTTTCTACAAGGGGAATAGCACGGCTGACGAGACTTATTGATGCGTCGTCAGTTTACGGGAGCCTCCTTTGAATGTTTTGTTTGTGGAGCTATTCAATGGTTGATAATCGTTGCATGTCTCGTTGCCTTTTCTTCTTTGGCAATGGGTATTCCTTTTGTTTTAATTGGTTAACCGAAGTCGAAATCATCCGTCACATCAAAGCCTACGACGGGTCCTTGGTAGTCCATCTCAGGGTTCAAGCGGGCGGTGCGGGTCGCCTCCTTCTCCACCAGTTCATCGGGCATTTCATTGAAGAAATAAAGGCTTTCCGTTGGGTCTTCGGACTGCGGGTCCACATGGATGGAATGAACGTTGCGGTAGATATGCAATTCATCCTTGGCACGCGTGAGGGCCACGTAGAGGCAACGGCGCTCCTCCTCCACCGCATCGGGTCCCGACTCGATGGAGCGTGGGGTTGGGAAAGAGGCGGGTGAGGCCTTCAGCAAATAGCAGATATTGGCCTCCAATCCCTTGGCGGAGTGTATGGTTGTGAGGATGCATGCGTCCTCCGGTCCGTTCTCGCCTTGCTTGACCGTCGTCTCTAGCTTCGGGTCCAGCACATATTCCGAGACGAACTCCTGAATGCCTGCGGTGCCGAGCGCCACCTCCTGCAACACTTCAAAGTCTTGCTTGCGCCATTTCCACTCGTCTTTGTAAAGCTCTTTCAACCGATCCTCCATCGTCTCTAATGTCTTGGCGATGGCTTGGGAGGGCGAGAACTGCATGTTGCTGATATTGCGCAGGGTTAGTGTGATCTCCTCCTGCAGACCATTCCCCGCGAGTTTGTCGAGACACTTGTCCAGCGTCTCCTCTTCGATGACGTTGTTGATGATCCTGGAGGCGCTGACTTCGCCGATGCCCCGCCAAAGCAGCAGGTAACGCATCCAGGCTAATTCGTCTTTGTAGTTCGCCACGATACGCATAGGGGAGACTACGTCACGTACATGCTTGGACTGCATCAAACCTACTCCGCCAAAGATGATGTAAGGGATCTTTTTCGAGATACACTGCGATTCCACGGTACGAAGACCGTACAAGGAGCGGGAAAGGACCATGTTGTCTTCGTACTTCGCACCCTTGTCCACAATGCTCCGACGGATCTTCTCCGTCACGTCGTTCGCCTCGTCCCACTCGTTTTCGCACGTCACCACCACCGGTTTCTTTCCCTTGCCACGGGCGGCGGTCAGCTCCTTGTCGTAGTGCAATGGAGACTTCGCCAACACCCAATTGGAGAGGTCCAGAATCTCCTGCGTAGAGCGGTAGTTGAGGGTGAGTTTCATCATTTCGGACTGAGGCACCACCGAGGTGAAATTGTGCATGGTCTTGAAGTCCGCCCCACGGAAGGCATAGATGCTCTGCGCATCATCGCCCACGCAGAAGAGGTGACACCGTTCGTAGAATGAACTAAGCAACTCATATTGAAGCGGGTTGGTGTCCTGCATCTCATCCACCAAGATATGGTCGTAGCGGGAGGAGACGAATCGTCTCGCCTCCGCATTCTTTTTCAATCCCTTGGATACGACGTTCAAGATATCGTCGTAATCCATGTATTTATGCACCGTCTTGTAGGCCATGTATCGTTTGATGATATCCTCGTAGACGGGTTTGTTTAGTTCTATGCTCTTCAGCGTGGCTGGATCTTCCCTTGAAGCGTTGTCGTAGAGCTTCATGCGCATGGCGTCCGATAGGCTACAACATGCGTTGATGGCGAAGGAGTATACCTCCAGGATGGAAGCGGGCTTGACCACATGCTTCTCCTTGTCCCTTAGCCCTTTGCCGCAAAGCAGTTTCACGCAGCTCTCCCGGTCCTCCTCGTCGAGCAACGTGTATTCGTGGTGCATGAAGACCTTCGGGTTGTTCATGATCACATCCATGCACCAGGAGTGGAAGGTTTGTCCACGCAGTCCTTCGACGGTGATTCCACCAATTTCAGACTTGATGCGCTCGACGATCTCGCGCGCCGATTTGCGTGTGAAACTTAGGATCAGGATACGGTTGGCTGGCACGCCCTGCTGCAGAAGATGTTTCGCACGGGCGATGATGGTGCGTGTCTTTCCCGTACCAGCCCCTGCAACCACCAATAGGTGTTTGCCATCATATTCCACAGCCTTGCGCTGCTGCTCATTAAGTTCCTCTTCAATCATAAATAACGATTCAGTGTCTACTTACTTCAAGTACAAAAATAATAAAATCAGAGGCAAAACGACAGGTGAATTTAGGAACGGATCTTCCGTTGTTAGCCTTCGCGCAACTTCAGTCTTACGCAGACATCTTGCAGTCCGGTATCGCTTCTCAGGTATTGACCGCCCATGCGTGTCAGGAGTTCGTTGCCCGAGGTCGCTTCCATGGCACGGACGGAAGCATCTTTGAAATAAACCGTGTAGAGGGGTTTGCCCGCCTTCAAAGTGCATTTCGCCACATGCATGCTTCCCCCTTCCGTGCTGGTCTGCACAACGATGGTAGCCACGGAGAGACCACCTTGGAGGCGATCTCTCGCGATGAAGGCATATTTCGTATTGGATGTGCCGAAGGGATATTCGGAAAGAAGCAGTCCGCCACGTCTGACTATATCCTTCGCCAAGTTTTTGTTCTCGGGCGGAATGAGTGTGTCCAATCCGTGAGCTAAGAACGCCACCGTCCGACCGTTCGCCTCCAAGGCGCCTCGATGGGCATAGGTGTCGCACCCTAAGGCTAAGCCTGAAACAATGCAAAACCCCTCTTCCGCAAAGTGTTTGGAGAGGTAATGGGCGGTTTGTGCGCCCTCTTTTGTGGGATTTCTCGTACCCACAATGGCCACGCAAGGTGCGGAGAGTGCGAAAAGATCTCCCAAGGCGTATAGCAACAAGGGAGGTGTGGGATCCCCCTTTTCGTCCACCGTGCGCCGTAGCATCTCCGGATATGCCTCGTCATCGTAACGGAGCGTTTTCACGCCCCATTTCTCGCATTGCCGCAGAACAGACTCCGCAAAGCCGAAAGCTCGTTCGAGGTGGGTAGATGACACCGTCACCTCCTTGCCATTTTCCTTAAGCGAGAAGCCACAAGCGGATATGCGCCGTAACAGATCCTCGCCGGGAGTCTCCGCTATGGCATAGATTCTTTTACTGCCGACACCGAACAGGGAACCGAGAGCGATGATCTCTTTCGTGGTCAGATTCAGCGACATAGGCACTGCTGGATTAGCACGAAACGTTTCATAAACCACACACTACAGGGCAATTCCCGCACAGGGTCATGAAAAGAGGACATCCTTTAGGCTAACTCCCAACGTGCCTGCCCAGGCGATGAAGCCGCCAAAGAGGATAGGGAACAGCACGTAGCATACGATGTAGAGGATTTTACCCACCATGCCGAACTTCTGCTCCATGATATCCATTTTGCTGGGTACCTTATGGAGATAGAACGCATTCAACGCCAGGAATATACCAAATGCGGCGATGAGGACTCCGATTAAAATGGTTACGATATTCATACGCTATTATTTTTTCTTGTGATCTTTCTCGAATTCAGCCAGGCGCTCGTCCAACACATCATACTGATAGTCTTGGATGAAGGAGGTACAAGCCCTCAAACCCTCTTGCTTGCTACCCGTTGTAAGCAGTGAGATGACGCTCACGCCATAGAACAGGAGCTCGTACATCAGTTGACCACCGGTCATGCCCTCGTAGCCTACCGTGAAGTAGAAACCGTCACCGATCTCACGGTCAATATCTTTGTCATAGACAATGTGGAACCCATGTTTCTGGAAGATCGCTTTCAGCTTGGCCGCACGTCTTCCGTACTCCTGCACGCCCTCCAGGAAGTTGTATTTTCCGTCGCAAGCCGCTTTGAACATAGCCGCCAAGGCATATTGCGCGGAGTGTGCCGTACCCGAAGAGAGCACGTAGAGGATTCTGTTCACGAAGATGGTACCAAACTCGCCAATCGAATAGCGGTCCGCAAGCCCTTGATAGAAACGGTGATAGAGCTTGTTCGAGATGGCGGAGACCCCAATACGTTGACCCGCATAGCTGAATGCCTTAGAGCCTGATATCAGCAGGATGTAGTTGTCCGTATACTTTGCGACCGATGGTTGGAAAGGTGGCACGAACGGCTTGCTGAGGTCCTTGCGGAAGTCCATGGCGAAGTAGGCCAAGTCCTCCATGACGATGACGTCATATTTAGTGGCCAATTCACCGATTCCCTTCAACTCCTCCTCCGTCAGGCAGAACCATGACGGGTTGTTAGGGTTGGAGTAGATGATGTTGCAGATGTTGCCCTTCTTCAGGTAGCTCTCCACCTTCTCGATCAGTTTCTCGCCTCTGTATTCGTACATATCGAACGACTCGTACTTCAGTCCTAAAACGAGCAATTGGGTCTTCTGTACAGGGAAGCCTGGGTCGATGAAGAGAACCGTGTCACGCTTAGGGTCGCATTGTCCCGAAACGAGGAAGGATGCGTAGGTGCCTTGCATGGAACCAGACGTTGGCACGCAACCCTCCGGATTGACGTCCACATCGATGAACGCCTTGATGAAGCGGGAGGCCTCTTTCTTCAACTCAGGATGTCCGTCCAACATTGGATACTTGGAGGCTACCCCTTTCCGCAGGGCCTCGATCTCAGCCGCCGTACCGATAGCGTCTGGCGCAAGACCAGGGACACCCATCTCCATCCTGACATATTTCTCGCCCGTCAGAGCCTCTACTTTGTTAGCAATCGCTACAATCTCACGAATCGTCGCTTTGTTGAAATCCGGAAGATGCATCTCTTCGATGACGGATTTCACTACGTTTTTGTCTATCATGTGTGTATAAATTTATTTACTGTTAATTAATTGGAACAGAACGCAATCGGACCATTCGTCACCATCTCGCACCCAATCCTTCAGGGTGCCTGCTTGCGTGAATTCCATGTCGTTGAAAAGCTTGAGGCTCGGTTCGTTCTTAGCGTTGACCTTCGCCATGATTTGGTGGCAACGCAGATAGTCGAAGACGTATCGCACCACCATTTCGAGTGTCTCCTTCGCATAGCCCAAGCCTCGTGCCTCTTCCGCAATGAGGATGCCCAATTCGACACGTTGCGCGATGGGCTCAAAATCAAACAAGTCCACTACGCCGACGGGCTGGTGGACATTGTTCTCTTCCACGATGAGGCGTAACTCCCTCGATGTGAAGATGTCGGTCGCATGGGCGATGTAGTTCTTCAGGTCATAGCGGGAAAAGGGGGGAATCATGCTCCCTTCACCCCAGATGGACGAATCATTCTCCCAGCGATAGAGGAAGTCCAAGTCTTCCGGTTCTAAAGCCCTGAGCGTGAGTCGGTCCGAGGTGAGTATCGCCATGTCGGTTATCGAATTCTATCCAGGGAGCGGACAAGCGCCTCGTCACTTCCGATGGCGCGGATCGCAAGGTACGTCAGGATGACGTTCACCAAAGGCAGGACGATGGTCCAGTTCGGTTGGAACGATCCTTGGATGATCCCCTGGTTGGGCATTAAGAAGAAATAATAGAATGCGAACAGCGCATATATGCCTAAGTGCAGCATCATGTTAAAAATGGCCACCCTGATTTGGAATATACGTCTCTTGAAAAGCAGGATGTCGTACGCTGTAACACCCAGGATGATGCTCACCAAAGCGAACAAGGCCCAAGCCCCCTTCGCGAATTGGGTGGTAGTGGCCGACGTGCTCGGATCTGAAATAATCTGGTAGGCACCCACCGCGTTCAGTTCGAACGCTTTCACCGCACCTCCGCCTATCATGTCATAACCCATAGGCAGGAAGAATAGAAGAACGGTGAGTATAAACGTCACAAGAAGATATATAGTTTGAATTCTTTGCAGCATAGTCTTTATCTTTTTTCAGTGATATTTTTTCCTGCTTCGAGCGCCTTCAGGTTCAAGTTGACAACCTCGTCGCCCTTGCGACCGAAGATGGAACGTATGCCCTCTTGGATCTTATCGTAAGATATGCTCAGGAATGGTGTGGCGGCACCCAGCATGACGATGTTGGAGACGCGTGGCGAACCCACCTCTTTGGCGATCGATTCAACGTCCAGGATGACATGGTTCTTCACCTTTTTCACTTCAGCAAGCACATCGTCTATGTTTGGATAATCGGGGATGTTGATCAGAGGCACATTGCTCGTGACCACCCATCCGTCCTCTTTCAGGTATGGAAGGTAACGGAGAGACTCCATCGGCTCCAGGGAGATGATCAAGTCTGCGGAACCCTTCGCGATCAGGTCTGACGCGATAGGTTGGTCGGAGATCCTCAAGTTGGATTGTACGTCTCCTCCTCGTTGGCTCATTCCGTGCACCTCGGCTTGTTTCATGTAAAGATTATTTTTGATAGCAGCCTCACCAATGACCGCGGCGATGGACAAAATGCCCTGTCCGCCCACACCCGACAAGATAATATCAGTCTTCATAATATATTTTAAATTTAAACGTCATTCACAAAATGACCATTAACACTTGTTTTGTATCGTATAGCACCACAAAAGTAATAAAATTATAGGATAAAAGGCATAGTAAATCGTCATGAAAAAGCCACCAAAATCCATTACTTGTTTTCCGTAGCCCTGAATTTTTGGGAATACGGATACATTGTGACATCTCGCCTGCGGACACCTGCGGCGTGATCCCCTTCTTGTGAAGTCTCCACCTTAGGAGGTACAGCCTCGCTTATTCGATAGCTTTGTAGACGTGCGATTGGTTCTCGTCGGTCATATCAACCAATACGCATCTGACGCTGTCCTTCTGTAGCACCATGCGCAATCTTTTTCCCTGCATGTTGAACCCGGATAGACCTACTCCAGCGTATTGGAAATCAGTTACTTCCAACCCTTCGGAGAACTTCTGGCCGTTCAAATAGAGCTCATAGTTTTGTGTGGTCATTATCGGGGCGGAGTCCGGGTCGGCGTCCCCAGCCAGTCTGAATTTGTGTGCGTGGAGATAGTCCCACATCTCACCTTTGTCCTTGAAGGCTCCCGGTTCGTAGGTGGCGGTCGGAATCTCTTTCGCTGACTCTATGTTGGACTTGTTCTTAATCAGGTTGAAGAAAAAAATGCCCAAGCAGAGAACCATGATGATAATTAATACAATTTTTCTCTTATCCATTTGATTTCTATTCTTTTATGATTTCAATCGTTCCTCTTTTCTCTTTGCCGTTTCTGAAACGGATGGTGTAGAGGTATACACCTGCGTCGGCTGGTTCACCACGGTATTTGCCGTCCCATCCATTATCGGAGTGGCAGACCAACAGTCCGTAGCGGTCGTGGATATAGACCTCATAACCTTCCATGAAACGGTCGTTGATACCGTTCCCGTCTTTTGGTGTGAAGGAGGTTGGTATGTCAACGTCGTCTTCGTTCCGCACATACAGCAGGAGCGTGACGGTGCTGTCGCAACCTTTGACGTTGCTGTAGATGGTGTCGAAGGTGTGTAGTCCCGCCACCTTCTGTGCCGGCAGGTCGAAGTTCTGGTCGCGGTAGGTATCTCCGTAAAGGATAGTGTCGGAATAGCTGTAACTGGTTCGAGGGAATGTCTTTATGCTCAGTGCGATCACGCTGTCGCAATGGGTGGAGGAGGTGAGTGTCTGATAGTGTACACTATATCCCTCTTCTTCCGCCACGAAGTCGAATCCGTTACGTTGGTAATGTCCCATGTGGCAGATGGAGTCGACCATCGCGATTTGGTAGACGGTGTCGACCATGAGCGCCAGGACGTGGATGTAAGTGCACCCTTCGTCATTGATTTCTGAGCGCTCCTTGTATTGCAGCCCTGCACGTTGGTAGGCAGGTATCTCAAAGCCGTTTTTGAAGTAGGACTCGTTCTGGCATACGCGTGCGTATTGCGTGTCACGTTGCGCAGGCAACACTTCCAACTCAAGGCAGATGGTGCTGTCGCATCCGTTCCCGTCGGAGAGGGAGACGGTGTCGAGCCGAATGCCTGGCGTTGTCGCTTGGAACATAAATCCATGCTTGCGGTAGAAGGTACCTTGGCATACGACATCTTTCACATGGGTGGTGTCTTGTGCGTCCAAGACGGTCAGGTTCAGGGTTATCTTTTGGGTACACTCGCCGTTGTCCACTTCCGTGTGGTAAGTGCCTGTCTCCGAGGCTTCGAAGTAGTCGTCCTTGTAGGTTTGTCCATGGCAGATTTGTCTGTCCAGCACGATTGGCTCGATGCTCTGCACATAGACGGTCGTGTCATGCTTGGAGGTGCATCTTCCTTCGTTCGATAGTAGCGTGACCTCGTAACGTGTCGTTTGGGTTGGATAGTCCGTGATGGACGAGGTGGTTGCGCCTGTGCTCCATTTGAAGGAGAGGGTAGTGTCTTTGTACTCTGAGTAATCCTCGCAGATGGTGAATTGCCGCATTGGGCGGACGCTTAATAAATCGAACAAATAAGCGTCGTCGAAATCACCAAACGGTATGCCGATGCTATATCCTCGGGATATTGGGGAGAGATCGCAGGTCCAGTATGCCTCTTCTCTTCTGCTATTGGATGGTATGCCTCCGTTGATGTAGATGATGGAGTCTATCAGCGGCAAGTTGGAGTAGTAGAGGTTCATCTCCGCGCGTGTCGGGATGTACCAGCCGTTCTCCAGGTCCACTGCCCATGCGGCGGGGTATTCTGTCGAATCTCCCAATTCGCGGTATCTTTGTGTGCACTTGTATCCACGGGAAGTGCATAATCTATCGTCATAATGCATCAAAAGGGTATCCTCAATATCATCCATGTCGCTTTTGATCGAGATGGAGTCGATTAGCTCCAGGGCGACCATGGTGCCTATCTTCCCGTCTGGGCTAGCGCATAGGAAAACTCCTTTAGAACCGTCTTTGTTGACGATTAGATCTCCTGTCTTGTATTGGGGTTGAGTCCATTCCTTTAATTTTATCTTACGGGCATATCGGGTGGTGAGGCTATAGCCCTTATACATGGCGCATACGTAGAAGTTAAAGCGTACGCAGCAGACCGCTTCCGCGGAGTTTTCACTGCTTGAGTAGTAGTAGAAGTTTCGGTCTGACGCGGAGCCATATTGGTTGTGGTATATCGTGTCACCTTGCAACTCCTTCAATGATTTGTTCACCAACCCGATGGCTCCGAACATCTTACGTAATTCGCCGATCGCAGGGATGTACCATCCTCGCTCAAAATCCGCAGACCATGCCAACGGGTACTCCGTGGAATCACCGGCTGCCCTGATCAGGGAGGTGTGACCGAATCCATCCATGTCGTCCAACAATGGAGGAATGTATTGTTGGTTCTCCAGCCCTGGTATGTCGTAGTCGACGATGCTCCATGGTATGTTCCCAATGGGTTCGTGGAGCGAAACGACGTATGCGTACCCGGATGTGTCGTCGTAGTGGAATACAACTCCCTCGGCTTCCTTGCCAGACGAAGGGAAGGAGTCTATGCTCACGAACGTTCCGTCGGAGCAGTAAACATCTCCCAATGAGACGGCTGGCACAGGACATGGGTGGTATATCAGTGTGCCTGTGCTGGTCTTGACGGAGAGCCTGATCTGGGATGAGTCACAATGGATCTTTTTGTTCGGTGAGACCTCGAATGTGAGCTGCGGAATGGGCAGAACCGTTAGTTGCAGTACGACGACGCTGTCGCAGCCTTTTGTTGTCTTAAAGGAGTGTGTGGAGGTGAAGATGCCTGCCTCCTCTTGCTTGCCGAGATCGATACTTCCGTTCTTGTAGCTCTCTCCTACGCAGATGGTGTCGGATATGACTTCGTGGTAGGATGGATAGGGGTAGATGGTGTAGGGGGATGCGCTCGTTCCACATCCGTTCTCACCGATCAGGGTCAGGGTGGCTGGTTCGTCGCTTGTGAAGTACAGAGCGATTTGCGGGGAGTGTTCTCCGCTCACCACCTTTACGTTTTTCGGAAGGTCCCATTTGTAACTGGACAGGTTATCCTCCAACTCGGAGGTGTAGGTGACGACCTGATTGGTGCAGGGGTGTAGATCTCCTTTCAGTTCGTTGGAGAGGTTCTTTGTGTCGTTGACCACCAACCGTAGGCAGACGATACTGTCGCATAGTCTTCTCTTCCCTCGCTCGAATCGTAGCGTGTCTGTCAAGACGCCTGTCGGTGGTTGTATGACGTTAAATCCATTCTCGACGTAGTCCTCGCCTTCGCAGATTGAGACCTCAATAGGGAAGTAGGTCTGCAGAACGGTTAGTTTCAGGTTGACATTGGCCGTGGCGGAGCAGGTGGCGGGGTTGGCGATCAGGTTGTTGAAGCCAAATGTGCCCACGCTCATCTGTGGCGGCAGATTGAAGTTGTGGCGCTGGTAGGACTCTCCTTGGCAGATCGTGTCCAGTATGTCGGTCTCTTCTGGCTTGTATGCGTCGGAGACGTATGCGCTCTGAATGAACTGACAGCCTGTCGCGGAGGTGATTTCGCAGAAGATATTCGCCTCCCCGCCTTGATAGGTGCGGGTCGAGATCCGTGACGTGTCTCCATTGTCCCAGCGATAGGAGGGGAATCCTTCGGGTGCGGCTAGGGAATAACTTGCGCCTTCGCATACGTCGAGACTTAGCTTGTTGGGCGCACAGGAGGCCGTGAAATAGGCGTATCCGTAATGTCCGAAGAGGAAGCAATCGTACGTGATGAACTGTACCTGCACCTCCTGCCCTATGAAGGGCGTCAGGTCTAGGCCAATCTTCGACCAATTCCGCCAACGAACCACGTGATACTCGCCGCCCTCGGAGTACGAGAAATCCTGGAATCCCTCCAGTCCGGCGGCTGCGGTGACATCATAGACGGAACAATCATTCACCAGCTTGCCGTTCTTGTCTGTGACACGGATGACGAAGCGAGGCTGGAAGGCGAATTCATGTCCGGGGTCTTCCATCACGACGGCGAAGTTGACGAACAACAGGGAATTGTCCGGGTCCACAATGTAGTGGTACACGATCGCCTCCGATTCGCCTCCGATTTGGTTGTTGCCTAATCGGATGGATTTCTCTTCTCCGTCGGGTATGAGTTTGAGCTTGTCTCCGGTCCTGGGGTCATATCCCTGCTCTTCGTTCAGGTGATGCCGATTGGGGTTCAACCCTAATGAATCGAAGGGATGGTCCGTCATGCCAGAGTAGCACTCCACGTATGAGGCGGTGATGTCCATAAAATCGGGACATCCATTGAATGGCACGGCGTGAACAAGAGGTAAGATGCCCCCTAGGGTGACGAATAGTATCCCTAGCAGGACTTTGCTTATCTCGTGTTTTTTCATGCTTTTTTTCTTTATATTATCGTTAAACGATAGGTTTGACTTTACAAAGATAATTTTTTTAATTCTTTTTTTGTCTTTTCCAAAGCATCAATCACATTGTCGCACCACAAATCAAATGCTGGGTCTGGACATTGACACTCTGGATGGGAGAGCACGTAGTCGATGGTTTGCTTCACGCCTTGGGCGAAGGAGACGCTCGGAATGTAGTCCGGTACTGCTCTCTTCAGCTTCGTGTTGTCGAAAATGACGGAGTTGGATTTGTCTCCGATCAGACTGCCTACAAGGTCATAGTGGCTCACTTCCGCCAAGAAGTCGGAGGAGACATAGTAAGGCTTCAACTCCACACCCAACGCCTGCGCTATGGATTTGTATATCTGGTTCCACGTCAGGGACTCGTCCGAAGTGATCTGAAACGCTTCGCCTATGGCGTGCGGATTGCCCATGAGGCCTACGAATGCCTTGGCGAAATCGCTATTGTGCGTCATGGTCCATAGTGAGGTGCCGTCGCCTTGGATGATGACAGGCTTCCCCTCCAACATACGCTTCACGACCTGCCAGCTGCCCTTGTCGCCATGCACGCCCAATGGTACGGAACGCTCGTCGTAGGTGTGGCTCGGACGTACGATCGTGATCGGGAAGCCCGACTGACGATATTGGTCGAGGAAGAACTCCTCGCACTCGATCTTCTCCCTTGAATACTGCCAATAAGGGTTGGCCAGCGTTGTCCCTTCCGTGATCAGGTGGGAGGCCAATGGCTTATGGTAGGCCGATGCGCTGCTGATGAAAATGAACTGATTCGTCTTTCCTGCGAAGAGACGGAAATCACGCTCGGCTTGCTCCTTGTGGAAGATGATGAAGTCACAGACCACATCGAACTTCATGCTGGCGATCTTGCTCTTCACCTCAGCCTCGTCATTCACATCGTTCACTTTAATGAATTTCACATTGTCAGGAAGTTGAACCGAACGGTTCCCTCGGTTCAATAGGAACAGTTGATGCCCCTCGGCCGCCAATTTCTTGGTGATGGCCATGCTGATGGTGCCAGTTCCTCCGATAAATAAAACATTCATACTTGTAAATTATTTTAGGTTATTTGTGTCTATTCGCTCGTCTTCTTCTGTATTCCGCCTTCATCTTCGCCGAACCGGACCCGTGCGCCCCCTTGATGTAGGTGGTTTTTTTCGCCTTGGTCTTCACTTTGCCGTTGTCCGTGTTCTCGCCTCCGGACGATTTGCGGAAAACCTTTCCGTTTTCTATGATGTGCTCAATATCCATGGTTTGAATGGTTAAGAATAGACTTTAAATCGTTGAATTATACGTTTTTGGGGGTTAATCCCAACTCCTTCGCTTTCCCGATCATAAACTCGTATGCAGGTTCATATTCGTTGGGAATGACTCCGTCGAGGATGGCGTCCTTAATGGCCGTCTTGATGTCTCCGATGGCGCGGCAGGGGGTTAGGTCGAAGATGCGCATGATCTCTTCGCCTGTGATAGGCGGTTGGAAATTACGCACACGGTCTTTCTCCTCGATCTCTTTGAGCTTTTCGCGCACGATACGGAAATTGTCACGGAACCTCCTCACTTTATCCGCATTCTTGGAGGTGATGTCCGCATCGCAAAGGATCATCAGCGCATCGATGTCATCGCCTGCGTCGAAAAGCAATCGCCTAACTGCGGAATCCGTCACCGTCTCCTCCACCAAAGCGATCGGACGCATGTGTAGCTCCACCATCTTTTGAACAAACTTCATGTGCTCGTTCATGGGCAGTTTCATGCGGGCGAATATCTTAGGGATCATCTTCGCTCCGATGTAATTGTGGTTGTGGAAGGTCCATCCGATCTTGTCGTCCCACTTCTTGGTGTTGGGCTTCGCCACGTCATGGAAAAGCGCCGCCCAACGGAGCCAGAGATCGTCCGATTGCTCCGCCACCGCATCTAACACCTGCATCGTGTGTAGGAAGTTGTCTTTGTGCCCGCGACCTGCCTTCTCTTCCACACCGCATAGCTTGTGTATCTCGGGTATGATCAGTTCTAATAACCCGCATCTCTCCAGAAGGTCGAAGCCTACGGAAGGGCGGGGGGAACCCATTATTTTGTTCAGCTCGTCAACGATGCGCTCTTTGGAGATGATGGAGATCCGTTCTTTCATCCTACAAATTGCGTCGAAGGTGTTGGCGTCGATGTAGAAGCGCAGTTGGGTGGCGAAACGTATGCAACGCATCATGCGTAACGGATCGTCACTGAAGGTGATGTCTGGGTCGAGTGGGGTGCGGATCACCATGTTGCGGATATCTTCCATGCCTCCGAATGGGTCCACCAATTCACCGTATCGCTCTCCGTTCAGACAGATGGCCAATGCGTTGATAGTGAAGTCCCTGCGGTTCTGATCGTCTTCCAAGGTGCCATCTTCGACAATGGGCTTGCGGGAGTCATGTCGGTATGATTCTTTGCGCGCTCCCACGAACTCCACCTCCATATCGCCTCTCTTCACCTGCGCGGTGCCGAAGTTCTTGAAGACGGCCAAGGTGCTGCCCTTCCATTTCTTGTGGAATGCTTCCGCCACCTCGATGCCACTTCCGACCACCACGACGTCTATGTCGTTTGAGGGACGTTCCAAAAATATATCGCGTACAAAACCTCCGATCACGTAACACTCCAAACCTTTCGTGTCCGCAACTTCGGAAATTAATTTGAAAACTTTATTGTCTAAATGCTCCTTCACAACACACTTCTACTTATCCATTAATCTCGCGAAATTACATAAAAATTCATGCCCATACAAGTGGGGAATGCAAACAAAACCCTTTGTGATTCGCTTGGGAGGGCGACGTGTTTCGCCCTCTCTTCGCAATGGGTTTAGCCGATGAATTGGGTCAAGTCCGCCATCGTGATTCGGCCTTCATAGATGGCCTTGCCTGTGATGACGGCTGGCACACCCGCATCCTGCAACCTTGCAATATCATCTAAGGAGCTTACGCCTCCGCTGGCGATCAGGTAGAGGTCCGGGAATTGCTCTAAAATCTTCTTGTAGAGCTCGATGGAAGGTCCCTGCAACATGCCATCCTTGCTGATGTCGGTGCAGATCACCTTGTCCACGCCCTTCGCCTTGAACTTCTCCACGAAAGGCAAGAGGTCCGCATCGGTTGTCTCAATCCATCCGCTCACGGCGATCTTCTCGTTCTTGACATCCGCCCCTAAAATGATACGTTCAGAGCCAAACTTTTCTATCCAGGAAGAGAAGACGTCTGGTTTCTTCACCGCAATGCTTCCTCCCGTGATCATCTTGGCGCCGCTCTCGAAGGCGATACGCAGGTCCTCGTCGCTTTTCAGACCGCCCCCGAAGTCGATGGTGAGGTTCGTATGCGTAGCGATGGACTCCAAGACCTTGTAGTTCACGATGTGTTGCGCCTTGGCACCGTCCAAGTCTACGAGGTGCAGCCGTTTGATGCCTGTGTCCTCGAACATCTTCGCCACCTCCAAGGGGTTCTCGTTGTATACTTTTTTTTGCTCGTAATCGCCTTGCGAAAGGCGTACACACTTCGCGTCAATGATATCTATAGCTGGTATAATCTCTATCATAATTGTTCTTTTGCAAATTTAATGATGTTCTTTTCGTTGAATGTTGCGTTGCTCATGACCTCTTTCACCTCGCCGTCCTCCAGTAACATGATGAGCGGTAATTTGCCTTGGGTGATCTTTAAAAACACTTTGGCTGGCAGGAAGTCGTATTGGTCTGGTTTCGCGTCTGTCTCCAAGAGGAAGTTTTGGAAATGGGTTGAATCCCCTAACACGAACCAATGCACGTATACATCCTCTGTCTCGGCATGGCGTAGCGCAATGTCTAATTTTCGCACCGCCATCTTGCAGTGCTTGCAGTTCTTGCTGACGAACGCCACGATTTGTTTCCCCTCCTTCGTTATCTCAGGGTGTTGGGTGGAGAGTTGCTTGAGCTCTTCTTCCGAGTAGGTGGTCGCTTTCCGATTGAATCCGTACGGAGCCTTTAACACTAGTGCGAATACCAATGAACCGACGATCGTTGTGATTAGAAGCGCAGGTTTCCAATGTGATTGCCAATCCTCCAAGTGCCATCCTAAGTAGAGGAGGATGCCCAATATGACATTCTTTATCATCGATTCGAGGGGGTCCATTTCGATGAAATCCCCGAAGCAGTGACAGTTGTCGCTCTTCCCTGAAACGGTTAGGTATATGAGATAGACGGTGAAAAAAAGGAGGAGCAGGGCGGAGAGCCGTGATGCGAGCTTCCCGTACAACCCCGTGACGAGGCATACGCCCAATGCCATCTCCGCAAATAGGAGTGCTCGGACTAAAAACGAAGACGTGCCCAGACTGAACCAGTCTAATCCGTAGATGAACAACTCGAATGAGTCGAGTGACAGGAACTTCAGAATGGCGGAGACGATAAATATGATGCCCGCCACTGATCGGCATAGAAATTGGATCTTCGTTTTATCTGTCATGATTATATGGCGGTGCATTCCATATCTGCAGAGTCTTCCAGATCGGAGCAGTTACCCTCTTGGTCGTAGAACTGGGTGACCGTGTTCCTGGATTTGCATTCGCAGTCTGTCGTGCTGGCCGTGCATGAGGCTAACATGGAAAGGACTCCGCAAATTATAAATGCTAGTTTTATCCAGTTTTTTGCTTTATTTGTCATAATATCAATTGTTTACGACAGTGTTTTGCTGCCATTTTCCTCGCGAATGTAATATTTTACATCTATACCACCAAACGATGTTTTTTGTGTTTGGCTATTTTTATAGATTAAATTTTAGTATTACACCGTCGTTTTGTTTGATGTCAATGGAGAAAGGGGCATTACATGACATTTTTCGCTTAAACTGTTTGCCTGTCAGTAGGTCGGTGAATTGAATTTCTTGACCTTCGTCAGGAATCTGCATAACGTCGAATGCATGTTGTGGTATGTTGATCTTCAGCTTCACATCGTTGTTCTCGAAGTTGACGACAATCAGCAAGACCTCTTTCTCGTGTTTCCGAAAGAACGCGTATTGTTTGTTTGTGTTATAGTCCGGATTGTTGAAGTTCGCATACGTCAGGTCGAAGAAGGAGCCTTCCGCGATCGCTTTCTCGTTCTTGCATACGTTGAGCAGTGACGCGTAGTAGTTGCGTAGCTTCTCTTCTTCCTTTGTCGATTTGTTGCTCAGCCATCTCTGTATGGTCGGAACTGCCCAGTAATCGAAGATGGTGGTGCGCCCGTCCATTCCGCTGAAGCCAGACTTCTCCATCGCCTTTTCTCCTAATTCCTGCCCGAAGTAGAGCATGATGGGCCCTTGGTTGATACAGGCGGAAATGACCATGGCTGGCTTCCCTTTCGCCGCGTCGGAGGCGAAGAAGTCGGAAGCGATACGTTGTTCGTCATGGTTCTCCAGGAAGTTCAGCATGTGCGACTCTATGCCATGTAGGCTTTGCCAACAGGCTGTGATGGAGTGACATGAGTTCTCGTTCCGCATGATGCCGCGTAGCGTATCGTATAGCCCTACCTTGTCGTAAAGGTAGTCGAATTTTCCGTCGAAAATATATTTTCTGTATTGGGATGGATCGTATGTCTCCGCGATGAAGAGCACCTTGGGATATTTCTCCTTGATGGATGGAATGACCCAACTCCAGAACTCTACCGGCACCATCTCCGCCATGTCGCATCGGAATGCGTCGACTCCGGCTTCGCACCAATAGGAGAGGATGTCGAACATCTTTGTCCATGTGTTGGGGGTCGGCAGGAAGTCTTGATAGTGCCCGTTCCGATAGTCGACGCCATAGTTCAGCTTTACCGTCTCATACCACTCGTATATGCCTGGATTGTTGGCGAAGAAGTCATTGCCGGTCACCTTGCATGGAGTCTCGGTATAGGGCTCCTTCTCTCCCGCATAGCGGTCTATATGCCCCTCGAAGGATTGTCCTACCAAATAGTAGAAGTTGTTTTGGTTCGAGAAGGCCACCTCCTTGACGTCCTCCTCTCCTAAGTCTTTGACTCCCTTCGGTTTATGATCGGAGTAGTATTGCCTTGCCACATGGTTGGGCACGAAGTCCAGTATGACCTTTAATCCTGCTTTGTGGGTGCGTTTCACCAATTCGTCGAACTCTTTGGTGCGCTTTTTCACGTCGACGGCAAGGTCTGGGTCGATATCGTAGTAATCCTTGATTGCGTAGGGCGATCCCGCTTTGCCCTTGACCACTGCGGGATGATCTCTGCGGATGCCAAACTTTTCGTAGTTTGTCTGTGTCGCATGTTCGATGACCCCCGTGTACCAAATGTGCGTGGCGCCTAACGCTTTGATTTCCTGTAACCTTTCTTCGGTAAAATCACACAATTTGCCGCAGCCGTTTTGAGAGAGGTCTCCGTTTTCGACTAACTTCTTGTTCATGTTCCCGAACAATCTCGGGAGCACTTGGTAAATGATGATTTTATCCATAATCACACAAGTCTAAGGGGTACAACTTAATTTATCGATTCACGGCTACTCGAAGTAGCTGGAGCCGTCGAAGCAGTGCGTGCACACTTGCTCTTTCGGCAGACCGATCGCCTCGACCAAATCCTCCACGGTACAGAATCTGAGGGAGGTCAGGTTGAAGGTGGAGCGGATGTCCTCGACCATTCTTTTGTATTCAGGGGAGTCTGTCGTCTGGTATTTCTCCAGGTTCTTGTTGTGCGCTCCCTCGAATTTTTGGATGATACGTCTTGTGATGAGGTCCAGCTCGCTGTTCTTGGATGCGAAGTTGAGGAACTCGCAAGGGTAAATCAATGGAGGACAGGAAATGCGCATGTGAACCTCTTTGGCGCCGTATCCGTAGAGGGCTCCCACATTGTCGGAGAGCTGTGTTCCGCGGACGATGGAGTCGTCACAGAATATCACGCGGCTACCGTTCAACAACTGCTTGTTCGGTATGAGCTTCATCTTGGCCACCAGCTTACGCCTCTCCTGTGTCGCAGGGGTGAAGCTTCTTGGCCATGTCGGCGTGTATTTGATCAATGCTCTTTTGTAAGGAATGCCGCTACCGTTGGAGTATCCGATGGCGAAGCCGATACCTGAGTCCGGAACGGCTGCCACATAGTCTGCGTCGCATTTGTCTTTCTTACCCATTAGGCATCCAGCGGCATGTCGAGCGAAGTCTACGTTCTTGTCCTCATAGGTGCTGACAGGGTAGCCGTAGTATACCCACAGGAATGAGCATATCTGCATCTTCTTGCCTGGCGCGCGCAACTGCTCGTAGCGGTCGGCGTAGACTTGAACGATCTCTCCCGGACCGACATTGTAGCAAGGCTCGTAGCCTAGGTTGTGGAAGGTGCAGGATTCGCATGAGATCGCATAGCCGTCCTCTCCCTTCGCGATGATGACCGGCAAACGTCCCAGTTTATCCCTGCCGACAATGATGCCGTTCTCCGTCAATAGCATGATTGTGCAGGACCCTTTGATCTTCTTGTAAACGTTCTCGATGCCCTCCTTGAAGGAGTCAGCGTCGGAAATGAGCAGAGCGATCAGCTCCGTTTGGTTAATTTTGCCTGAGCTCATTTCCGAGAAAGTCATCTTCTTCGCCAACAACTCTTGTCCGAGCTCGTCGAGATTGTTGATGCAGGCGATCGTCGCAATCGCAAAACGTCCCAAGTGTGAATTGATCAATATAGGCTGAGCGTCTGTGTCGCTGATGACACCAATGCCCGCATTGCCCTTAAACTTGGGTAAGTTTGGTTCAAACTTTGTACGGAAATAGGAGTTCTCGAGATTGTGGATGCTGCGAGTGAACCCGATTTCCTCATCATAAATGGCCATTCCGCCACGTTTCGTCCCCAAATGAGAGTTGTAATCTGTCCCGTAGAAGAGATCCATCAAACAACTACTTTTTTTGACTGTACCAAAAAAACCGCCCATGTTTATATGTTTTGTTTAGAATTGATTTCAGATTTCTTTCCCTCCAACTCCTCGTAGATGCGTAGAGCCGCCCATGCGTCCAATGCCGCATAGCTCTTCTGCTTGTCTGTGAGGAAATCCGCCTCCCAGTTGGTGAGGCGTTGCGCTTTGGAGATGCGCATGTTGAATAATATCGCGTATATCTTTGATAGACTGTTGTCTTCGATTCCGAACTCCTTCACGTAGGGCTGCAGGTCCACGAAACCGGCCGGATTGAATTCCATCTGTTTCCTGATGGCATGGAAGTCGTCTTTCAGGGATAGTCCGATCTTTAGGATCTTCTCCTCCTCGAAGAGGGGCTTTAGTATGTGAAGGCAATTGTTCTCCTTCACTCTGAACAGGAAACATGTGCTCTCTGTGGATAGCTGTACGAGACAGACTGCGTTGCTCTTGCCCTTGGCGAATGATGGTCTCGTCTCTGTGTCGAATCCTAAGACCTTCTCCTTCATGAGCGCCGCGACTGCCTTCTTGGCCTCCCTCTCTCCTTGTATTACGATTATCGTTCCCTCGAACTGTGCTGGCTGCAACTGTGCGAGTTCCGTCTTCTCAATCGTTGGTCTAAACATCTCAGTCATTGAAAAAATCAACTTCGTCTTGAGCCTCGCCGAATCCCTCTTCTTCGGACAAGTCTTCGTCACTGTATAATATATTGTGGATGGCTCTCAACGCATTCAGCGCCGATTGCCCCCAATAGTTCCTGAATTCATCTGCACAGCTGATTAGTGAGTCGTTCATGATGGCGAGGTCCGCAGATTGGAAGTTGCCTATCATGTCCCGTAATTGCTGGTACACATCGGCCAAGTTCTCCGAAATGCTTGCCACGATGGGCGTGTCGCTGTATTTCATATCCTCTTGGAACACCTCGAGATATTCGTCATGTTCACTGATGATGGCTTGTATCTGTGTGCGTACCGCATCGTATTGACGCTCGGAAACGTACGTGGTTAAGTCGGAAAGGGAACTCGTGTCCATGTCTGGCAATAGGGACATCTTCAAATAGAGTAGCGGTAGTAGCTTGGACATCTTATCCAAAAACACTCTCTCGGACATGCCGGCACAACGCTCTATGAAAGAGCAGTATTCCGCAGCTACGGTGATGAACTCTATCGTGTTCTTGTCGTAGACCGGATGTTGTGGATATTCTTCACTATCGCCCATCTCTCATATTTTTGCCGCAAAGTTATAATTTTTTACTTTTTTAAGGGTGTTTTGTCTATGCTTTTTCTTCACAAATTGTCAACATGGCGGATTCCTCAGCTCTCCGGATGCTTTCGCCGCCTTATGAGAAGCGGGGATGCGACTTATTCGCATCCCCGCCCATTGCATTGTTTAATTATCTGGTGTTAAGGTGGTTCCTTTTATGCCTTTTCCCCGTTCCACTCGATCTTTTGGGAGAGGTACATGAAGAAGGCTAGTATGACGAACAGTCCGAGACTGCCTGCCAACAACGCATAGCTCTCCATCTGGATCAGTACGAAGATATAGGTGTATAGCAGCAACAGGGACCCTCCGATGTAGAGGGCTGTCTTCTTGATCTTCAGCACGGCCGCCGTGTAGATGGTCAGCAGACTGACGGTCATTATCGTGGAGACTCCATAGGCTGGCGTGAACCCGATGTGCTCGGAGAAGGAGAGCAACAGAGAGTAGAAGAGCGTGAGCGCCAATCCTACCAATGCGTATTGTATCGGATGGATGTCTTTCTTGTGGATCATCTCGATGAAGAAGAAGACCGCTAGCGTCAGAACGATGAAGAGAATCGCATACTTCACGCATCTCATGGATTTCTGGTAGTGGCCGATTGGCACTAGTAGATTTACGCCAAAGGCTGACTCCGTGATCTCGTTTTTGTATGATTCTTTGTTTTCGTTGTAGAACTGCGGATAGTTCCTGTTCAGGTATGAGACGCTCCATTTGCGGTCAAACCCTTTCTTCGTCGCCAGTGAATCGGATGAGTCTATAGGCAGGAAGTTTCCGCAAAAGCTTGGTGTCTCGCAGTCGGAGGTCAGGTGTACCGTCGTGTTTTTCCCTATTGGGGCGAATTGCAACGATTGGCTTCCTTTCATCTCGAATCTCATGGAGAATGGTATCTCTTGCTTTTCTATCCAATCGCCCATCTCTATGCGTGCGGATAGTTGGTCGGTTTTCTTCCCTATGCCTTTGCCGTCGGGCTCTAAGGTGTACTCTTTGTCCCCAAGCGTTATTTTCACCAAGTCACAGATGCCCTTCAGCTCGGAGACGCAAAAGTTGATGGTGTAGACCCCGTCCGGCATGACCTCCAGGAACTTCTCTTTCTCCTCTTGGGTGAGGACGAAGTTTCCCTTGGCCTCCAATGGTCCTTTGTAGGTCACGATCTCGTAGATTCCACGATGACGACGCTCTGTCTTTATCTCCCCCTCGAAGGATAATTTGTTGGGTAGCAGTCGATAACTACTCTCCCTCTTCTCGTATTCATCGTTTTTGTTCTTGTATAGCCAATTGTAGGTCGCCGTGATCGTCGGACCGATTATCAGTTGTTCCCCTCCCCATTTGCTGTATACCTCTTCCATCGCGGTTTCCGCACTGTGCTCTCTTTCTGAGATGAGCGATTGTATCATCATCTTGGGGATTAATAGTAGCAGTGTGATGACTACTATTGCCACAATCTTGAATTTGAGGTTCTTAGCTTTTGCTTTTCCCTCGGTTGGAACGCCTTGGTTCCCAAAATTGAATAATTTCTCGTTTTCCATATCTGTAATTTTTAAAGTACTTTGAATTCCAAAGTGTATAGTTAAAAAAATAAGTTAATTGCCTAATGAAATTTTCAAGAAGTCCTCCAGGGCCTTCAGGTGCTCAGAGAAGGCTTCTCTTCCGCTTTCCGTCATTTGGAAGGTGGTGTTGGGCTTTCGTCCGATGAATTGCTTCTTGGACTGGATATAGCCCAGCTCCTCCAAACTCCTTGTGTGGCTGGCCAGATTCCCGTCGGTGAGGTCGAGTAACGATTTCAGGGTCGTGAAATCGATTTCGTCGTTCACCATCAGGGCGGACATGATGCCGAGTCTGGCTTTGCTCTCGAAAGCTTTGTTTATATGCTCTAATTTTAAGTTCATCGTTCGCTTTTCCTTTCTTTTAAGAGGTAAAAGAGGATACCATATACGATGTGGCAGACTCCAAATCCTAACGCCCAGAAGAGTAGGGATTGGTTGACGACCATGAAGTCGATTATACCGAGGATCAGCAGGGCGTATCCGAGGTATTTCGTGGACGAAAAGGTGTATCCCGAAATGTTTGTGAGCGACAGCCCGTAGAAGATCAGCATGAAGGAGGAGGTGAGTCCGTAGTGTCCCTGGTGGATCAGCCCTATGCAGAGGATTCCTCCCGTCAGCAGGGGCAGGATGAAGCTCCAAAGCATGCGTTGCGCCGTTTTGTCTAGCGTGAACCGATAGTTGTTTTTCTTCGCTTTGCGTCTCGCGAAGAGGAATGCGGTGGCGATGCATATGATTAATAGTACCGACGCCAATACGGTTAGCGTGAAGACTTTGCGATGGTGCTCCCATGCGGGATTGTCTAATATGTATTGGGCAATGAAACATGCGATTAGGGCGAATGCTCCTACTATCGCACATGACAGTCCGCTCAATGACATGAATTTTGACGACTTGGCCATCATGTCCCGGATCTCCGACAACGTATTTATCACTTCTTTGTTTTCCATTCTTGTTGGTTTAAAAAGAACTTTGTACTGCAAAGTAACACACAAAATTTGAATCCTGCAAATTTTTTCGAAGATTTTTTTTGATACGGCGAAAAGTTCGATAAATAGCCCGATAGAGGCTTTTTTTTAGCTCTCCGGAGAGCCTCATAAACCCAGGAGAAATGGGGCATGACGCAAAAATGCATGTGATTGGCGTGAAATTATAAGTCAAGAAAAATGAAAGGTTATATATTTGCATCGTAAGCATTGGCGGACTATAGGTCATGTGCTATATGTAGGGTAATGTACAGGTCATCTATCGTGGAAGCGAGTATGGGGAAGACCCCATATGATGATATCTCATACAATCCAATCTTACATATGAGCGTAATGGCCGGTGAGGATAGATTCATTTATTACATTAAATATATAAGCAACCTATAGAAGACAAATACACTATTGTGAAAAACACGACGGATAGGCCGTCAAACGTGATGTTTGACGGCAGATCTGTCCGACAGAAAGCATACTTTAACACATATTTATAGCAAAGAAGGGAAGGTTTTCTAAAAGTATTTGCGCAGCCACTCATCATGGCTGCGTTTTTTGTGCCAAAACCAAATAACCCCTATTTGAATTGCATTGCAAACGGGTTGGCTGTCAATATGGTGAAATCACACGTTCGCTGATGTGCGTGTCTCTCTTTCCTATTATCAGTATATGGCCTCGGTCTTTAAGGAGAAAATTTTCATGTCATACAAATAAAAAATATGTAATTAAGTGAAATATTGGATGATGGGGGGAAACTAAAAAAATAGTATATTTGCGGAAAACTATATTGTGATGCAAGAGATAGTATCAATTTTGGATTTTGAGAAGTGCGGCGGCTTGATTCCTGCAATCATACAGGACGCCGATACCCGTGTGGTGTTGATGCTGGGTTTCATGAATAAGGAGGCTTTGCAAAAGACGATTGAGACGGGTAAGGTGACTTTCTACAGCCGCACGAGAAAGTGCCTCTGGACGAAGGGCGAGACGAGCGGAAATTTCCTCAACCTCGTCTCCGTGAAGGAGGATTGTGATAAAGATACTCTTTTGATTAAGGTCCATCCGGTCGGCCCTGTATGCCATACGGGCACGGACACTTGTTGGGGAGAAGTTAATGAATAATAAGCATAAGGATTAGAATGGCAGTCATTGAATTCAATAAGGTGTGCGTCAATCGACAAGAACAGCCTGTCTTGAGGGATGTCACTGTGACCGTGAATGAGGGAGACCTTGTCTTTTTGTTGGGTCGTGTGGGAAGTGGTAAAAGTACCTTCCTGAAGTCTCTCTATTATGAGACACTCGTCTCGTCCGGAGAGGCTAGGGTGTTGGACTTCGATCTGCGCAACATGAAGTTGAAGCAAATCCCTCTGCTGCGTAGACAACTCGGCATCGTCTTCCAGGATTTCCAGTTGCTCTCTGACCGAAATGTCTACGCGAACCTCGAGTTCGTGCTCAAGGCGACGGGTAAACGCACGAAGGACGAAATCGAGAGCCGTATCGCGGAGGTCCTTAATTACGTCGGCATGACCAACAAGGGTTATCGTATGCCGCATGAACTGTCGGGCGGTGAACAACAACGTATCGTTATCGCAAGGGCGTTGCTGAACAAGCCGAAGATCATCTTGGCGGACGAGCCGACGGGAAACTTAGACCCTGACACCGCTAATGAACTTATGCAATTGTTCCGCCAAATCGCGAAGGAGAAGACCGCTGTTATCATGGCAACCCATCGTACCCAAATTGCGGAGAGTACGCCTGGGTCTAGGATCCTCCATTTCGTGAATGGTATCGTGACTGAAGGAATAACGGAGTCGAACCGAATATATGAGGAGTAGAGATGAGCGTTAGGGATTTAATATTGAATAGTAAGAAAACGGCTTTCTCGTTCGAGATTTTGCCGCCGCTGAAGGGCAACGGCATCGAGTCTATCTACGATACGATCGATCAGCTGCTGGAGTTCGACCCGCAATATATTGACATCACCACTCATCGTAGCCAATTGGTCTACAGAGCGTTGGAGAACGGTCTCTATCAATGCGAAAGGGTGCGCCAACGTCCTGGCACTGTGGCCATCGCAGCCGCTATTAAGTCTAAATATAATATTGATGTGGTGCCGCACATCCTCTGCAGTGGCTTCTCCAAGGAGGAGACCGAGTATGTGCTGATCGACCTCGATTTCTTGGGTATATACGACATCCTGCTGTTGCGCGGTGATAAGGCGAAACATGAAAACGCTTATATGCCGAACGAGGAGGGTTATGCCCATGCCTCTGAATTGCAGGAGCAGATCAACCTCTTCAACAAGGGCTATTTCTTGGACGGAACGAAGCAACGGAAGGAGCGCGTGCATACTTTCTCTTATGGTGTGGCAGGCTACCCGGAAAAGCATGAGGAGGCGCCGAATGTCAATTCGGATATCTATTGGCTGAAGAAAAAGATCGAGAATGGTGCGGAATATATCGTTACGCAGATGTTCTTTGACAATGAAAAATATTACGAGTTCGTGAACCTATGCCGGAAGGAGGGAATCGATGTGCCTATCGTGCCAGGCATTAAGCCGATTACCACGATGAAGCAAATCACTGTTCTTCCGAAGACGTTCCATGTCGATTTGCCACAGGATTTGGCCGATGAGCTTAGAAAGTGCAAGAGCGACGACGATGCGCGTAATGTTGGTGTGGAGTGGTGTGTCATGCAATCCAAGGATTTGATGGTCCATGGTGCGCCGAGCATCCATTTCTATACGATGTCGAATGCGCGGAGCGTCAAGGAGATCGCGAAAAGGGTTTACTAATATTGATTGCGGATGGGAGGCTTTTTGTTGTTCATATTGTTGGTGTTCCTCTTCCTCTTCTTTGGCGTCCTTGGTGTCGTCGGGAAGTTGTTGGGAGGTGTGTTCCGGCTGTTCAGAGGTGGTGCGTCGAGCTTTGGTGGCGGCAACTTCTCTTCCGAAGAGAACACTGCGTCGGAGAACGTCCGTGGCGGACAAAGCGAGTCGGGCGTACGTCGCATGAAACGCTTCAAGTCTTGGGCGGAAGATGCCTCCTTCGAGGAGTCCGAACCCGAACGGGTGGAGGTGAAGGATCCCGTGTATGAGGAGATGACGAACAAATAATTTATAAACATATAAAAAAGATGAGTAAGAAAGTATTATTGATGATTCTCGATGGATGGGGAATTGGAAACAAAACGAAATCAGATGTTATATCATCAACACCGACCCCTTACTGGGACTCGTTGTTGAAAAATTATCCAAATTCACAGTTGCAGGCCAGCGGTGAGTTCGTGGGTTTGCCTGACGGACAGATGGGTAACTCGGAGGTGGGCCACCTGAACATCGGTGCCGGCCGTGTCGTTTACCAAGACTTGGTGAAGATCAACATGGCTTGCAAAGAGGGTACCATCATGGAGAACCCAGAGGTGAAGAACGCCTTCTCTTATGCGAAGGAGAACGGGAAGCAAATCCACTTCATGGGCTTGGTCTCTAATGGAGGTGTGCACTCTTCATTGGATCACCTCTTCAAGTTGATCGAGATCTCAAAGGCTTACGGTTTGGACAAGACCTTCGTGCACTGCTTCATGGATGGACGTGATACCGACCCTAAGAGCGGTAAGGGATTCATCGAGCAATTGGAGGCCCACTTGGCTAAGAATACTGGTAAGATCGCTTCTATCATCGGACGTTTCTATGCGATGGACCGTGACAAGCGTTGGGAGCGTATCAAGGAGGCTTACGATCTGTTGATCGAAGGAAAAGGAAAGGCTTGCACCGATATGGTGAAGGCAATGGAGGAGTCTTACGCTGAGGATGTGACCGATGAGTTCATCAAGCCAATCGCTAGGGTAGAGAATGGCAAGGCTGTCGGTACGATCCAAGAGGGTGATGTGGTCATCTTCTTCAACTATCGTAACGACCGCGCCAAGGAGTTGACCGTTGTGTTGACCCAAAAGGATATGCCGGAGGCTGGCATGAAGACCATTAAGGGTTTGCAGTATTACTGCATGACTCCATACGATGCGTCCTTCACGGGTGTACATATCTTATTTAACAAGGAGAACGTGATGAACACGCTCGGCGAGGTGGTCGCTAAGCAAGGCATGAAACAGTTGCACATCGCGGAGACAGAGAAGTATGCTCACGTGACATTCTTCTTCAACGGCGGAAGGGAGGCTCCTTACGAGAACGAGGATAGAATCTTGGTGCCTTCTCCAAAGGTTGCCACTTACGACTTGAAGCCGGAAATGAGCGCCTATGAGGTGAAGGACAAGCTGGTGGAGGCTATCGGCACGAAGAAGTACGATTGGATCGTGGTCAACTATGCGAATGGTGACATGGTGGGCCATACGGGTATCTACTCAGCGATCGAGAAGGCGGTTGTCGCTATCGACAATTGCGTGAAGGACACGGTTGAGGCTTGCAAGGCGAACGGTTATGACGTGATCATCATCGCCGACCATGGTAACTGCGACAACGCAATCAATCCAGATGGCACGCCAAATACGGCTCACTCGTTGAATCCAGTTCCGTTCGTATATGTCAGCGATAACAAAAACGCTAAGGTGGAGAACGGTAAATTGGCGGATGTGGCGCCTTCCATCTGTGCGTTGTTGGGTATTCAACAACCAGCTGAAATGACAGGAAAGAACTTGATTAAATAATTATAAGGTGGAAATGGATGCGGAGGTGTGGGGTCCCATGCCTCCGCATTTGTATGTGTAAATGGAGAAAAACACGCCTGAAAGATTTTGTATTTAAAAAAAATAAGAGTAAATTCGCGCTCGAATTATTATCCAAAAAATAGTCAATGCCGTAGGCTTGCCCGAAGCCGAAGGCGATGTGAAAGATTAATTAACTAATTAAAAACAAATTAAAGTGGATACTTTAAGTTTTAAAACCATTTCTGCTAACAAGGCAACCGTAAAGAAAGAGTGGGTTGTCGTGGATGCGACGGACCAGTCATTGGGACGTTTGGGGTCAAAAGTTGCAAAGCTTTTGAGAGGCAAGTACAAGCCTAACTTCACCCCGCATGTAGACTGTGGAGATAATGTTATCGTCATCAACGCAGCGAAAGTGAAAATTACGGGTAACAAAGCTACTGACCGTATTTATTTGAGATTTACGGGTTATCCTGGTGGACAAAGAGAGTATACTCCTGGTGATCTCTTGAAGAAGAGCCCGGAGAAGCTTATCAGGAAAGTTGTGAAAGGTATGTTGCCAAAGAACCGTCTTGGCAATGCTATCCTTGGAAACCTTTATGTATATGAAGGAAGCGAGCACAACCAAACAGCACAGCAACCTAAATTAATTGAATTAAACTCAATCAAGTAATAACATGGAAGTAGTTAATGCCGTAGGTAGAAGAAAAGCTGCTATTGCACGCGTATACCTTTCTGAAGGTGATGGACAAATAACCATCAACAACAAAGATATTACTGTATACTTCCCTTCTGGGATTTTGCAATATGTCGTGAAACAACCATTGGATGCTATCAACGCTGTTGGTAAGTTCAATGTGAAGGCTCTTTTGGACGGTGGTGGATTCAAAGGCCAAGCTGAGGCTTTGCGTTTGGCTATCGCTCGTGCTTTGGTTAAGGTTGACGAGGAGAACAAGTCAGCGTTGAAGGGTGAAGGCTTCTTGACTCGCGATTCTCGTGAGGTTGAGCGTAAGAAACCAGGTCGTCCTAAAGCAAGAAAGAGATTCCAGTTCAGTAAACGTTAGTGCTTGGACGGGGCTTGCCACTTGTTTGGCATGGCTTCGTGATAGAGGACGTTTAGTATCTAAATCGGTCGGACTTCGGAAATCGGACTACCGCTCGATTGTGAAATTTAAGAATGTAAACGATTAAAAATTAAGAAAATGTCAAGAACTAATTTTGATGAGTTATTAGAGGCTGGATGTCACTTCGGTCACTTGAAAAGAAAGTGGAACCCAGCAATGGAGCCTTATATCTTCATGACACGTAATGGTATCCATATTATTGATCTTCACAAGACTGTCGTAAAAATAGAAGAAGCCGCCGCTGCTTTGAAACAAGTTGCAAAATCGGGCAAGAAGATTCTTTTTGTTGCAACTAAGAAACAAGCTAAGCAAGTTGTTGCTGATAAGGCCGGTGAGGTTTCTATGCCTTTCGTTACTGAGAGATGGGCGGGTGGTATGTTGACCAACTTCCCTACAATCCGTAAGGCTGTTAAGAAAATGTCTTCCATCGATAAATTGTCTAACGATGGAACTTTCGATAACCTTTCCAAGAGAGAGAAACTCCAAATCTCTCGTCAAAGAGCAAAATTGGAGAAGAACTTGGGTAGCATCGCTGACATGACCCGTCTTCCTTCCGCTTTGTTCGTAGTTGACGTGACAAAGGAGAACATCGCCGTAAGAGAGGCAAAGAGATTGGGTATTCCAGTTTATGGAATCGTTGACACGAACTCTAACCCTAACGACATCGATTTCGTTATCCCAGCTAACGATGACGCTACAAAGTCTATCGAGGTTATCTTGAACGCTTTGTGTGGCGCTATCAAAGAGGGATTGGATGAGAGAAAAGTTGAGAAAGAGGAGAACGAGGCTGCTGACGCTCCTGAGCAAAAGAAGGAGAGAAAGAGAACAACCGCTAAGAAGAGCAAAACTAACGTTGATGGCGAAGCTCTGAACGCTAAGGTTGCTAGCAAGTTCGAAGTGTCTGAGGATTAATTATTTAAATTTTAGAAAAAGTACAATTATGGCTGTTTCATTGGCTGATATTAGCAAATTGCGTACCATGACGGGTGCCGGCATGATGGATTGCAAGAAGGCTCTTACTGAGGCTGAAGGCAATTTCGATAAGGCCGTTGAGCTTATCCGTAAGAGAGGTCAGGCAATTGCTGCAAAGAGAAGTGACCGTGAGGCTGCACAAGGTTGCGTCTTGGCTGCCGCAAAGGATGGCTTTGCCGCTATCGTGGCTTTGAAGTGCGAAACTGACTTCGTCGCTAAGAATGCTGACTTCGTTGCGTTGACACAACAAATTTTGGACAAGGCTATGGAGGCTAAACCTGCTTCCTTGGAGGCTTTGACCGCTTTGAATATCGGTGGTTCTACTATCCAACAATTGATCACTGACCGTTCTGGTGTTACTGGTGAGAAGATGGAGTTGGGTATGTATGAGTTCGTTAACGGTCCTGCCGTTTGGGCTTATATCCACCCAGGTAATATGTTGGCTTCTATCGTTGCTTTCAACGAGACTGGCTTGGACAACCAAGTTTACAAGGATGTCGCTATGCAAGTCGCTGCCATGAACCCTATCTCTGTTTCTGAGAAGGATGTTCCTGCCGACTATGTCGCTAAGGAGCGTGAGATCGCTACTGAGAAGACCAAGGCTGAGTTGATCCAAAAACAAGTGGAGGCTGCTTTGACGAAGGCTGGCATCAACCCTGCACACGTGGATTCTGAGGCTCACATCGAGTCTAACACGGAGAAGGGATGGATCACCGCTGAGCAAGCTGCTAAGGCACGCGAAATCAAAGTCACTGTGGCTGAACAAGCTGCTGGTAACTTGAAGCAACAAATGATCGATGGTATTGTGAACGGACGTATCCAAAAGATCTACAAGGAGCAAACCTTGTTGAATCAGGCGTTCATTAAGGAGGCTAAGATCAATGTGGCTCAATACATGGCGTCTGTCTCTAAAGGATTGACCGCTACCGCTTTCAAGCGTGTGACATTGAACGAGGAATAATATTTCCCCTAATATTTTGAAAAGGAGAGGTCCATTGGATTCTCTCCTTTTTTTGTCCCCGTAGAGACGCAATGCATTGCGTCTCAATGCGCTTCTTCTGTTGTTAGTATTTTTTATTCCCGCCTCTTCTTTCCGTAATATATTTTTGATTAACTTCGCGGTCAGAAAATTTCATTCATTCCTTTAATTCAAATGGCAGACATTCAAACACTGAATCGTGCGGCGAATAACATTAGGATTCTGACCGCTGCGATGGTAGAGAAAGCCAAATCCGGTCATCCCGGAGGCGCTATGGGTGGTGCTGATTTCATCAACATCCTTTATTCCCAGTTTCTTACTTTCGACCCGACTGACCCCAACTGGATTAACCGTGACAGGTTTTTCTTGGATCCAGGGCATATGTCGCCTATGCTCTATTCAGTGTTGCTCTTGTGCGACAAGTTCACGATGGATGACATCAAGTCTTTCCGTCAATGGGGCAGCAAAACCCCTGGACATCCAGAGGTGAGCCTGGAACATGGCATCGAGAATACTTCCGGACCATTAGGTCAAGGTCATACGATGGCCGTAGGCGCGGCTATCGCGGAGCGTTTCCTCTGTGCGCGTTTCGGTGAGTGGATGAGCCATAAGATCTATACGTTCATCTCTGATGGTGGTATTCAGGAGGAGATCTCCCAAGGTTCGGGACGTATCGCGGGACACCTTGGTTTGCATAACCTCATCATGTTCTACGATGCGAATAACATCCAGCTTTCCACCAAGGTGGACGAGGTCTCTACCGAGGACATCGAGATGAAATATAAGGCATGGAACTGGAATGTGTTGACTATCAACGGAAATGATGCGGAAGAGATTATCTCCGCATTGAAGAAGGCCAACCAGGAGAAAGAACGTCCAACCTTGATTATCGGAAAGACGACGATGGGTGTCGGTTGTGTGGCCGAGGATGGCTCTTCCATGGAAAATAAGGTCTCTACGCACGGTCAACCGCTTTCCAAGGCAGGTGTCTGCATTGCGAAGACCATCGCGAAGTTGGGTGGCGACCCGAACGATCCGTTCGTTGTCTTCCCAGAGGTGAAGAAACTCTATGCGGACCGTAGGGCGGAACTGACGAAGATCGCCGCCACCAAGAAGGCCGAACAGACTCAGTGGGCGAAGGAGAATCCAGAGCTGGCTAAGAAATTGGACCAGTTCTTCAGTGGCAAGTTGCCTGAGATCGATTTCTCCTCCATCGCACAAGAACCGAACCAACCGACCCGTTCCGCTTCCGCTGCGGTCTTGGGACTCCTCTCTGAGAAGGTGGAAAATATGATCGTCGCTTCTGCCGACCTCTCCAACTCGGACAAGACGGATGGTTTCTTGAAACATACGCACCCGCTCGCACATGGTGATTTCTCGGGTGCTTTCCTGAATGCGGGTGTCTCTGAGTTGACGATGGCCTGCATCATGAACGGTATCGCCTTGCACGGTGGTGTGTATGCCGCCTGCGGAACGTTCTTCGTGTTCTCAGATTACATGAAGCCAGCCTATAGAATGGCCGCTTTGATGCGCATTCCTGTGAAGTATGTTTGGAGCCACGATGCCTTCAGGGTGGGAGAGGATGGCCCGACCCACCAGCCAATCGAGCAGGAGATGCAGGTGCGCTTGCTGGAGAGCGTGAAGAACCATAAGGGGCAGAACAGTATGCTGGTGCTTCGTCCTGCCGATGTGAACGAGACGACTGTCGCTTGGAAAATGGCGATGGAGAATATGGACACGCCGACCGCTTTGATCCTTTCCCGCCAGAACGTGAACGACGTTCCGTGCGATGGCAACCGCTACGAGCAGGCTCTGCAGGCTTACAAGGGTGCCTACATCGTTAAGGATGTCAAGGGAACCCCTGATCTGGTGATGGTGGCGAGTGGTTCTGAGGTCGCTACGCTCTTCGAGGGCGCGAAACTCTTGGAGGAACGTAAGAACCTGAAGATTAGGATCGTCTCCGCTCCGTCTGAGGGCGTGTTCCGTAATCAAAGCAAGGAGTATCAGGAGTCAGTCATCCCTTCCGATTTGCCGGTATATGGTATGACGGCAGGCATGTCGTTGACAATTAAGGGCCTGGTCGGCAAGAACGGCTATGTGCACGGGTTGGATCATTTCGGATATTCCGCACCTTATACGGTGTTGGATGAGAAGTTCGGGTTCAATGGCGAATCTGTCTATAACGAGGTTTGCTCATTCCTGAATCTATAATCGAATATCCTCCAATAGGGGAGGTTTTAATAAGGGCGGAGAAGAATTTCTCCGCCTTTTCTGTTTCGGTGAGGAATATATGGAGCGGAAAAATTGTGGGAATGTCGGATTTTTATTAGTTTTGTGTGAAAAAGTTGTGTGTGTGAATATAATGCAATGAATCCTATTGAATTGATTGACAAATATTACGAGGATAATCCGAAGTGTAAGGATATCCTTTTGCATCATTCCTACGATGTTACCGACCATGCGTTAAGGATAGCGCAGCGAAAGCCCGAATTGAATGCAGACATGCAGTTCATCGAGGAGGCTGCGATGATTCACGACATAGGCATCATTAAGACGTATGCTCCCGATCTCTACTGTGAGGGAGACTTTCCGTACATCTGCCATGGCTATTTGGGAAGTGACATGATGAAGGATGAAGGTTACGTACGTCATGCGCTGGTGTGCGAACGTCATACCGGTACTGGTTTGTCCCTTCCGTACATCCTTTCCGCCGAATTGCCCATCCCGCATCGCGACATGTTGCCTGTTTCGATAGAGGAACAAATCATCTGTTTCGCTGATAAATTTTATTCGAAAACGCACTTGGGAGAGGAAAGAAGCGTGAAAAAAGCCCGCATGAAGTTGGAAAAATACGGGGAAGAAACCCTTCAGAGGTTCGATAAATGGTGCCAAATGTTTCTGTAACAGCTGAATAAAATAATTTTCAACATTCGGTGTTTTGTAACCATTTTTTTTGTAATTTGCGCCCGATTTGTTACGAAGTCAGGAGAGATGCTCGAGTGGCTGAAGAGGCACGCCTGGAAAGCGTGTATGCGTCAAAAGCGTATCGGGGGTTCGAATCCCCCTCTCTCCGCAGAAATTTATAATAATTAATATTTAATCGATAAAAAAATGAAAAAGATTTTTGCATCATTGGCAATAGTTGGAGCGTTCACTTTCGGTTTCGCTACTGCTTCATTCGCTCAAGATCCGTTCGCAGAAGAACAAACAGAGCAAACAGTTACAGAATCAACAGACGAGCAACAGGAGCCTGTAACCCCTGCAGCTGAGCCTGCAAAGGAGGAAGTTAAGGCAGAAGCAACTCCAGCTTCAGCAGAAAGCACACAGGATCAGGGTATCTTCAACGCTTTGAAGATTAAGTTCATCGAGGGTGGTGCTGGTTTCATGGCAATCGTTGCATTGTGTTTGATCCTTGGATTGGCATTGTGTATTGAGCGTATCATCTCTTTGAGCCTTTCTTCTATCAACACGAAGAAGTTCCTCGAGAAGATCGAGTCTTATTTGATCAATAAGGATGTAGATGGTGCATTGGAATATACGAAGAACACGAGAGGCCCAATCGCTTCTATCTTCAACCAAGGTTTGTCTAGAATCGCTGAGGGTCCAGATGTTGTTGAGAAGACAGTCGTTTCTTACGGTAGCGTACAGATGGGTGGTCTTGAGAAGAACATCACTTGGATTTCATTGTGTATCGCACTTGCCCCAATGTTGGGATTCATGGGTACGGTCATCGGTATGATCGAGGCGTTCGATAAAATCCAACAAGCAGGTGATATCTCAGCAACGGTTGTGGCTGGTGGTATCAAGGTGGCATTGTTGACCACGGTGTTCGGTTTGATCGTTGCCATGATTCTTCAATTGTTCTTGAACTTCATTTTGACCCGTATCGAGGCCTTGACGACTGAGATGGAGGATTCTTCTATCAAGTTGTTGGATATGGTTGTTGAGCACTTCGGTGATGTGAAGGTTTCTAACTCAACATCTTCTGACTCTGTGTCAGTGGTTGAATAATCTTCAACAACAATGATTTTTGAATCTTTATAAAAACAATACCGAAAATGCAAAGTATATTAAATATTCCTAAGTATATCTTGTGGGGATTGGTTGCGCTTGCAATTGTGTTCGCCTTGCTGTTCTTCTGCGGTAGCACGGAATCGTACATGTGCAACGGAATCTCAATCGAGGCTCCTTCGTTTGTCCCCACATTCCTTGGCTTGGCGTATGTGTTCATTCTCTTAGCCGCTTTGGTGACTGTTGTTTTCGCTGTGAAATCATTCGTCTCTAAGTTGAGCTATGATCCAAAATCCGTAATGGTTCCTTTGATCTTTGTCGGTGTGTTGGCTGCGTTGTTTTTGATCACTTATTTCAGTGCGGACACGACACCTATGAACATCTTGGGTTATGAGGGTTCTCATGAGCCTTGGGTATATAGAATTACGAACATGTGTATGGTTAGTTCCTTCGTTTTGGCTGCCATCGCATTTATCGCAACTATTTGTAGTTCTTTGTTTAAAAAACTCTAATTTTTGCTTGTCATGAAAAAAAGAGAAATACAAGAGATTAATGCGAGTTCAATGGCAGATATATCCTTCTTGTTGCTTATCTTTTTCTTGGTGACAACATCTATGGCGACAGATAAAGGTCTGTTCCGTACTTTGCCTCCTCCGGTTGAGAATAAGGAGAAGCCTAAAGATATCGATGTTAACAAGAGAAACATTATGTTGGTTCTCGTGAATAGCAACGATAAATTGATGGTCAATGGTGAGGTGATAGATGTTACTAGGTTGAAGGAGAAGGCAAAGGAGTTTATCGCTAATCCAAGTGGAAACCCAGACCTTCCTGAAAAGGAGGTCGTAGATGTGCCTTTGATTGGAAAGTATAGCGTTACCACAAAGCATGTCATCTCTTTGCAGAATGACCGTGGAACCTCTTATCAGGCATATATCGCTGTCCAAAATGAGTTGGTGGCTGCTTACAGTGAACTTCGTAACGAGTTGTCGTTGTCTAAGTTCCAACGCAAGTATGCTGAGTTGACTGATGAGGAACAGAGTGCGGTGAAAACTGTTTATCCGTCTAAGATTTCCGAGGCTGAGCCGAAGAATTATGGACAAGTCGCAGGAGGGGCTCAATAATGGCAAAGTTTCGTAAAGAAGGTGGTAAAAGATTGCCTGCTATTAGTACGGCTTCATTACCGGATATTATCTTCATGTTGTTGTTCTTCTTCATGACGACGACGACCATGAAAGAGAATACCATGATGGTGGATGTGAAGTTGCCTGAGGCGACTGAGTTGACTAAGTTGGAGAAGAAATCTTTGGCTAAGTACATCTACATCGGTGTTCCTAAGAGGGAATTGCAGAAACAGAATGGTACGGAGGCGCGCGTTCAATTGGATGACGCTTTCGCAAAGAACACTTCCGACGTTGGTTCCTACATCTCAACTAAGCGTGAGGCTATGCCTGAGAGCGATCAACCTTTGATGATCGTTTCCTTGAAGGTGGATAAGGATACCAAGATGGGTGTTGTTACTGATGTCAAGCAAGAGTTACGTAAGGCTTATGCCCGTAAGATCTATTATACGGCTAACGAAAGGGCGAATAATTATTAATCCTTTCGGTTGTTTGACCGTTTGAATTTTTATTGCGATGTTTTCTAATGTGCTTCGGCGCTGTGAAAACATCGCTTTTTTTGTACCTGTTCGTTTTTTTTCGCTTCTGAGGCCTTGTTTTGTGTTGGTGCGTGTTTGTATGTGCGGATGCTGCTTCGGGTCGTCTGCGGGGCTTAAAATGGCCTGTTGGGGCTTTTGAGGGTGTGCCTGCCCCTCGCATAGTTGATTCTTTGTTGAATCCATAAAAAAAGCGCCTATGCATTGCATAAGCGCTTTCCGTATGAATCTTTTCCTTTGTTATCTGAGGATCCTTTTTATTCTGTTGGCATCGTCGATCAGTTTCCTTAACTTGTCTTCGTCGTTCTCGTTCAATGCCTTTTTGAACTCCTCCAGCTTCTCCATGTATGAGTCGAGCACGGATAGTACATTCTCCTTGTTCTGAAGGAAGATCGGCACCCACATGTCCGCATTACTCTTTGCTAATCTGGCGGTGGAGGCGAAACCTCCTGATGCGAGGTCGAATATGTTCTTTTCGTTCTTCTCCTTGTCTAATACCGTTAACGCCAGGGCGAAGGATATGATGTGGGAGATGTGCGAAACGTATGCTGTGTGCACGTCGTGATGGGCGGCTCTCATGTATATGATGCGCATGTTCAGGCAATCGTACATCTTCCGTACCAATTCGATTGCTTTAGGGTCTGAATCTTCCGCATTGCAGATGATGCCCGCACGTCCCGCAAACAGATTTGGAACGGCTGCCCATGGTCCGCAAAATTCGGTACCTGCCATCGGGTGGGAGGCTACATAGTTCTTCCTTCTTGGATGGTAGTGCACGGAGTCGTTCAACTTCTCTTTGGTGGAGCAGGTGTCGACCACTACCTGGTTGTCGTTTATTTTGTCAAGTATGTCGGACAATAGCCTGGTTGCCGCACTTACTGGTACGGATAGAAGTATCAAATCACTCTTTTTGATGAGTTCCTCGTAAGGTAGTATTTCGTCCACCAAGCCAATCCTTTGTGCGGTCAATGCGTTCAGGTCCGCTTGATCATATCCGATGAAGTGATCAGCGTATTTTGTTCTCCGCAAGTCTATGGCCATTGATCCTCCAATGAGCCCTAGCCCTATGATTCCAACTGTCATTTTATCCTATTTTACTTAATGTGATTAGATATTTCTCGTCTAATATTTTGATCTTCCTGCCTTCCAGTTCTATGATGTTTTCATGCGCCAGCCCAGAGAGGGTGCGTATTGCGTTGGACGTGGTCATGTTGGATAGACTGGCTAGATCTTCTCTGGACAACCGTACGTTGATGGTGGCGTTGTCTTCCTCGTAGCCGTAGTTGTCCCTCAGGAAAAGAAGGGACTCCGCCAACCTGCCTCTCACATGCTTCTGTGTGAGTGTCACAGCCCTTTTATCCGCTATGCCTAAGTCTGTCGATAGTTTTTGGATAAAATACCAAGCTAATTCACTGTTTTGAACGATTAGATTATGGATGACTGTTTGCGGAATCATGTAGATGACGGAGGGCTCGAAGGCGCATGCGTTCGTTACGAAGTTCTCTTGTGCGAACATCGCTCTGTAGGCGAGCATCTCTCCTGGTTTTACCATTCTGACGATCTGACTTCTTCCACCCGTGCCGATTCTGTAAATCTTCAGCTTTCCTTTTGCGACGCATAGAACGTGTGTGGGAGTCTCTCCTTCGCAATATACGATTTCGTTTTTCTTATATCTGCGTACGATATAGTTCGCTTTTAGATATGTAAGCTGCTCCTCTGTCAATACGTTCCATATGTTTGAAACTTCCTCTATGCTCAGATTCTCTTGTTCTCCTTTTTTTATCATTTCGTTCAAAATATGTTCAATAACATTGTTATCGCGAATGTATAATTTTTTTGTGAAAAAATGTTATTTTCTTCCTTCCTCGTTTCTTTTTGCTTATTTTTCTGGAGATACAATCATTTTTTGCGTTAATCCGTATAACCCGCCATCCTCTGTTTCAAACTCGATTCTGACCAAGTATGATCCTGTTGGAACTATTTGTCCGTTGGCATTCTTCAAATCCCACTCCCAGGTGAAGTCTTGTTCAACTCTTTTCTGAGTTGTTTCCGTCTCTCGTACGACCTTTCCTAAGTAATTGTATATTAGTAGTCTATATTTTTGTACGGTGAGTGGCCTGTCATGTGTTATTTTTATCACTGCTTTTTCGGATGCGACGGCTGGCTCTATCTTGACGTTGTCTGTGCGGATGACGGCCTCTTTGTCTACGATGAACTCAATGCTCTTTTGGGAGGAGTTGTTCAGCAAGTCCCATGCTTTCAAGGTGGCGGTGTAGTGCCCTGGCGTGAGTTCCGGGAATTGATAGGTGATCGATCCTTCCGAATAGCTGTCCATATTGTAGGTGAACTCTTTATTCAGTATGGTCGGTGTGTTGCTTCCGTTGATTGTCAGTGTGATGTCGTGTCCGATACCGCTGCCGGACGAGTTGATTCCGTTGTCGTCGCTGATTTCCGCGAAGAGGACAGGGGTGCTATTGACTTTGTCGCCTGACAGGAATGCCTTGTGATTCATATAGAGGGTGATGCTTGGTCCGCAGTTGTCGTATGCATCGTTGTCGCTGCTTCCTCCGATGATGAAATCTTCCGAGGCGCCATCTGCGTCATATTCGAGGGACTCGTCCACGGCGTAGTAGTGTAACCTTCCCGTCCCATAGTTGTAGTTGATGTCTTTAGGCACCTTGAAGACGAAGGAGAAATAACCGTTGTTGACCTCTGTCTTGCCCGAGAACAAGACGTTTAGACGGTCGCTGTAACGGTGCTTGTTTTTCTCTCTCTCTTCTTCTGTGTTGAATAGATTACCTTTCGTGCTGAGTATAAGCTCTTTGTCGTAGAGCGTGATCTCTATTGGACCATTGAAGTTGTTCATGAAGTTGTCTTGTTCATCTTCGATGTGACCATATACTTTTATCTCAGAGAGTGCGTGGATGGTATCGGTGACCGAACCTCCGATTTGTGTGATGGAGTCGGTCAGGACATTGCCTTTCGGATAGCATATCCGTAGCATTGGGTCTCCTAATAGGGTGAATGACAATTTATTGGAGTCGTTGTCCAATGCGTTTTTCGCTCTCTTGCAGATCTCTCCGATGGTCGGTTGTATATGGGTGATGCTATCCCTCTTGCAGATCTCGTTGAAATATTCTCTGTTTAGGTTGTCGTTTTGTCCGTCGTAAACGGTTCTGGCGGCACTGAACAGCGTCAATGCACCTCCGTTCGGGTTCAGTATAAGGTCTTCTCCCGCGGAGCTTGTCAGGGCGTCGAACACGGCGAACCTACAGCTGGCGGTGAACCAGAATCCCTGTTTCTCGTTGAATATCGTTGCGGCTTGGTTTTGGGTGAATACCCTTTCCTCTGCCCATGCCAATTCACCGCTATGACCAATGTAATTTAGGATGAGGACACCGTCTTGTATGTTCTTGTTGATGATCTCTTCCACTTCTGGGAATCTGTTTCCGTTCGATCCGGTGACTCTCATATAGGAGTCGAAATGTACCTTCTGAACCTCCATGGCTGAGTCATTCCTATGGATGATCTTGGCGATGTTATCCGAGTACCCAAAGAATTTGTTGTATCCGCTTACGTCTTTAGAGTGTTCGTTGTCGTCTGCAATGAGAAGGACCTTATCCCTCCATTTGCCGAATCTGTTGTTTTTGAGGTAATTCTCCACTTTGTTCACCATGTTGGTGGCTTGTGCAGTCGTGGAGACCGGTAATCTGCCTATTCCATAGTCCATCTTCATGCGGCGGACGAGGATTCCGTTGTTTTGGTCGTTGAGGTTGCAGAAGTAGTTGTCGCACACGTAGGAGTTGGCCTCCGAGTATTTGTTTCCTCCCTGGTAGGTGACGATGTGGTTGTTGACAGTATTGCCGTTGCCTCGTAAAATGCCCCTGTTGTCGTAGCATCCGTCTCCGAAGAGAAGCACTTGCTTGTTGTATTCTCCTCTGTCATAGAACATCTTCAGGAACCATCGTATTGCGCTTGCGTCTGGTGTTCCGGAGGAGAACTCGTTGTAGATCTCTTCTGGAGTGACAACGATTGCGGTGACATTGTCGTATTCCTTGTGAAGATTGGCGAGTCTTTGGGCTTCGGAGAGGAAGGATTCATGTGAGATGATGATGAAATCGATGTCCTTGATGGCGTGTAAGTCTTGGTTGCTTATTTTCCCCACCAATTCAGCCTTGACGAACTTTGAACTGTTCGGGTTGAAGGCCACATATTCTTCCATCTTCGTAGGTTTTTGTCTGAAAATCAATTCGTCTCCATCCTCTTCTGTGGCAATTCGGGTTACTTGTTGCGGGTCCGTGATATTCCATACTTGCGTGTTGGAGGAGGCTCCGGAAATGATGTATTTGTAGGCTCCCCCCTCTTCTGTGTTGGGGTTGCGGAAATACATGATTCCGTCGTTCATCTTCAGTTTCCTGAATGCGCACAACACGAGTTGTTCCACCCATAGGTTGTCGGTTCCGTTGTTGGCTATATAGGTGAGGAAAAGCGTGTTCCTTTCTTGAGATGGCAACCATGATATGGTCTTCTCTGTCGCTATCGCGGAGGATCCTTCTCCGCAGTAAGGGATCTCTACCTCCTGTGAATTGTCCGCGAAACTGACTTTCACTTTGCTTTTTTGAGGTGAGTAGGAGGCGATACTGATGTAGAGACTTCCTAACTCGCAGATGTCTATGTCGGGCATTTCGAACTCGTGGGAGAACGATTTGAGTATTGGGGTCTGGTCACTCAACCATCCTGTGCCGGATTTGACGAGGTTGATCTCCTCCTTCTTGTAGCTGATGTGTTCCAGATAGTTGGTGATTTCTGTCTCATCCTCGCTGCTCTCTATTGCGGGCGCTTGGCTGACGAGCTTCCTGCTGTTGCTGTTGCTGGTCAGGAAGTAGTAGCCGTGGAGAGAGTAGGGGTTTGAACTGACGTCGAAGGCATGTCTATTGTTGATGCCTCTGTAGTTCCATTTCCGTGGGCCCTGAGCGTAGAAGTAGATGGCTGACCCCGAATCGTAGATGGAGGTTTCCTCTAGATCATCGGTTTTGGGCAGGTTGAAGTTCTCTGACAATGTGGCTCCGCCATATCCGTATACGTGTACCTCCTTGGGCGATTTGAAGCCCATCTCCTTTATCTGATCGTACGTGAGTTTACAGATACCGGTTTCCGACACCCTGATTTTCACCCATGTGCCGGATGCGAGAACGGAATGTTCAGCGTAGGTCCTTGCGTGAACGTTCTGTACGGAGGCAATGATTGCCAGACTTGCTATGATAGCGAAAATGGAATGCTTAAGTTTCATAATCGTCTTTTTTTACAATACGTTGAATTGAAACATCTTTTTATCCTCGATGTAACCTTCCAATTGATCATTTATACTAACTGGGCCTACACCTACTGGTGTGCCGGTGAAGATCAGGTCTCCTGTCTTCAACGTGAAAAATTTGCTTGCGTATTCGATGATTTCATCGATACTGAATATCATGTCGGCGGAGTTGCCGCTCTGTACGATTTCTCCGTTCTTCTTGAGCGAGAAGCGCAGATTGTTCATGTCGTATCCCTCTTTGCTGATGAACTCGCTTACGGGAGCTGAGTTGTCGAACCCCTTGCATATCTCCCATGGCGTACCAATCGCTTTGAACTCGTTCTGTAAGTCCCTCGCTGTGAAGTCGATACCTAATCCAATCTCGTCGTAGTAGCGGTTGGCAAACTTCTTTGCTATGTTTTTCCCCATCTTGGAGATACGGACAACCAACTCGCATTCGTAATCGACCCTCTTCGAAAAATCGGGAAGATAGAATGGCTTGTTGTCTTTTAACAACGCAGTCTCCGGCTTCATGAATATCACGGGGTGCTTGGGTAACTGCGACGGGTTTAGCTCTTTGTTATGCTCAGCATAGTTCCATCCAACTGCAATTATTTTCATCTTCTTTTATATTTTTACAAATATACTATTTTTATGCTTTATGGGGAAGCCTATCCGCCGAAAATATTTCTGGCGTTGCGACTGGTCATCTCTGCGATTTCTTCTAAGCTCATCCCTTTTATTTCCGCCAATTTCTCCGCTATGAAGAAAACGTAGGAGGATTCGTTCCGTTGACCTCTGTAAGGTGCGGGTGTGAGATAGGGGCAATCGGTCTCTAAAACAAGTTTCTCTAGGGGTATTTCCTTTACGACCTGCGCCAACCCCGCATTTTTGAAGGTGAGTACACCTCCGATTCCTAGACTGAAATCTCCCAATTTAAAGATTTCTTCCGCAATTTCTTTGGAACCAGAGTAGCAGTGGAATATGCCTTTCAGCTTCTTCTTGTCGAACTTCTTGAGAGATTGAAAGGTCTCTTCGAATGCTTTGCGGGTATGGATGACGATGGGTAGCCCATGCGCTATCGCCCAATCCACCTGCGTCTCGAAGGCGTCCGTTTGCTCTTTGATGTATTCTTTGTCCCAGTATAGGTCGATGCCTATCTCTCCGATGCCGCATATCGCCTCTCCTGATAATCTTCTCCAAATCTCTTCGATCGCCTCTTTGTAATCCTCTTTTACGCTTGTCGGATGCAGCCCCATCATGATGTGGAAGAGTTGTTCGTCGCTTTTGTAGAGCGTTAGCATCTTGTCGATGCTTTCGATGTCTATGTTGGGCAAATATACGTTGTTGACATGTCTCTCTCTCAATCGTTGGATGGCTTCGCCCCTGTCTTCTGAGAATTCGTCTTCGTATAGGTGTGAATGAGTGTCAGTTAAGTCTATCATTTACGTCGTTATTTACTTTACTTTTCTATATCCTCAAATATAACGATTTCTTTTGTTAATTATTGTTACCGAATTTTTGCGAAAAAAGTATGCTGTATGTTTGCTGAATCGAAATTTATGTTTACCTTTGCATCGCAATCGAGAGATGATGATTGCGGAAGGTACGGTAGTTCAGCTGGTTAGAATACATGCCTGTCACGCATGGGGTCACGGGTTCGAGTCCCGTCCGCACCGCAACAAAAAAAGGAGGTAAACATTTGTTTATCTCCTTTTTCTTTTCACGCTTTTTAAGCATGTTTGGGGGTGTTTGCCCCTTTTTTCATATTTGGATATTAGTGCTTGTTTGGCATGTTAGTAGGGCTCTTGACATGGGTACACGTCATTGGCGTCCGCAAGTTTTCTTAGATTGATGATGGCATAGCGCATCCTGCCCAGCGCGGTGTTGATGCTTACACCTGTGGCGTCGGCGATCTCCTTGAAACTGAGGTCCTCAAAGAATCTCATGCGTAACACCTCTTTTTGATTGTCCGGTAAATAGTTCATTAGCCTGACGACGTCCTCGTACACCTGCTCTCGGATCATCGTATCTTCCACGTTCTCCTCGTACAACCGAATGTCATTGAGGAGGTCCAACTCCTCGTCTTCGTCGTTGGAGATGGTGTTCTCGTTTTTTTCCGTCCGGAACTGGTCGATGATGAGATTGTGTGCGATGCGTGAGATCCATGAGGAGAATTTCCCTTTCTCGGTATACCTCCCTTGTTTGATGGTGCTAATCGCTTTTATGAATGTCTCTTGGAAGATGTCGTTGGCGAGGTCTTTGTCTCGGACCGACATGTAGATGCTCGCATAAACCTTGTCTTTATGACGTAGCAATAACGCATCAAACGCTTCGTTGACGCCACTTTCATATAGTTTAACCAACTCCTCGTCGGTCATTGTCTTTTTGATGATCATACTCTTTCTGTTTATAATTGAGTATGCGTGTATCGATAGGCAATAGGTTTTTAGTTATACTTTATACTTTAATACTTGCTCAGTTCTTTATTATTGCAAATATATGCGATTTTTTTTATAATTCGCCTGAAAAAAGTTAAAAGTTTATCTGTTTAGCAAAACTTTTCCATTTCTTCCATCCTGAATCCTCGCAGGAATTCTTCGGCGGATAGCCTCTTTTTCCCAGGGTATTGTATTGATTTTATGCGTATCGTACCCTCTCCAGTCTGCACATTGATCTGTTTCTTGTCGAATGTGAATGAGCCTGGGGTCTCTTTGCTTTCGCTTGGAATGACTTCTGTCTCAAATATCTTGACAGGGGTTGCCTCTCCTTTCTTGGACACTAATTCGCACCAAGCGGCAGGGTAGGGGGAGAGTCCTCTGACCAAGTTATGTATCTGGGTGGCCGATTGGCCGAAGTCGATTTTGCATGTCTCTTTGAAGATCTTCGGGGCGGGTTTCAGTTCCGCCTCATTCTTGTAGAGCATGGATTGTTGGGTTGTGGAGATGCTTCCGTCCAATATCTTGTCCACCGTTTTGGTCACGATGTCTGCGCCGATCGTCATGAGTTTGTCGTGGACGGTGCCTACGTTGTCGCACTCTTCTATTTTGATCTTCTCTTGCAGGATGATGTTTCCCGTGTCGATGTCATGGGTTAGGAAGAAGGTGGTGACACCCGTCTCTTTCTCTCCGTTGATGACCGCCCAATTGATAGGAGCGGCGCCTCTGTATTGAGGCAACAAGGAGGCGTGAAGGTTGAATGTGCCTAGGCGGGGCATATTCCAAACCGATTCCGGAAGCATGCGGAATGCCACGACGATTTGAAGGTCTGCGTTCCAAGCCTTCAAGTCCGATTGAAAATCCTCGTCCTTTAGCTTCTCAGGCTGGAGGAGAGGAATGTTTTTCTCGATGGCGTATTCCTTCACGGGCGAGAATTGTATCTTGTGGCCTCTGCCCGCTGGCTTGTCCGGCATGGTGATGCACCCCACGATGTTGTAGCCCCCCTCCACTAGTTTTCTGAGAGGTTCGACCGCAAAGTCGGGTGTTCCCATGTATACGATTCGTAAATCCTTCTTTTCCATGTTCCTATCTTTCTCTTTCGTCGTTCCCCCATCTGAGTTTGGTCCGCAGTGTGCAGAAGAAGTCTTGGTCTTCCCTCTTCACCGTTTTGATGGTGAAGTCCGCCTTTCGGATGGAGAGCGATGTTTTGTCGTCAAAAATGTTGTTACGACCGTCCAGTGCGATGAGGAAATGCTTGTTGCGGCTTTCCACCTTCAGCTCGATGTCCCATGTGTCCGGGATGATGATCGGGCGGACGTTGATGCTGTGTGGTGCGACAGGCGTTAGGATAAAGTTGGATGCCTGGGGCACCACGATAGGTCCGCCGACGCTCATGGAGTAGGCGGTGGATCCGGTGGATGTTGCCACGAGGAGACCGTCGGCCTGGTAGGAGTTGACGAACACTCCGTTCGCCCAGGCGTGGATGGTGATCATGGCGGAGGAGTCTCTCTTCAGCACGGCGATTTCGTTCAACGCATAGTTGAAGTCCGTGTAGAGCCGATCTTCCGTATGGAGGCGGAGGAGCGATCTCTCCTCGATTTTGTATTTGCCGTCCATGATCTCATCGACTGCGTTGCTGACCTCGTCGCCGGAGACATCAGCGAGGAATCCGAGTCGGCCCGCATTGATACCCAATAGCGGTATGTTGCTCTTGCCGATCTTCGCCGCAGCCCTGATGAAGGTGCCGTCGCCACCAATGCTAAAAGCCATATCCGCTTTCCCGCACTCTTCGTCGATGACCGTGTGAGGGTAGGATAAATCGCAACCCTTCTCGATGAGGAATTGGCAAAAGTCCTTTTCGATGCCGACTTCCACACCCTTCTTCCTAAACGCATCCGCAAGGATTTTAGTGTGTTTGATGACTTCCTCTCTGTATTTGTTGCCGAATATGATTATTCTTTCCATGTTGGCTGGCTTTTGATTGTATAAAAAAAGGGTACCGATTTCCGATACCCTTTATCTTCTTTCCCGGAAATTTTATTTCTTACGGTTGCCGTAGCGGCTCATGAACTTATCAACACGACCTGCGGTATCCACCATTTTAGCCTTTCCTGTGAAGAATGGGTGGGAAGAGCTGGAAATTTCGATCTTCACCAACGGGTATGTCTCTCCATCGATTTCGATTGTGTCTTTCGTGTTTACTGTAGAACGGGTGAAGAATGTGTCACCGTTCGATAAGTCCTTGAACACCACCGTACGATAGTTCTCTGGTTGAATCTCCTTATTCATTTTCTTTTATTTTTAGTAGTTATTATTGTATTCGATTTATATTCCCGCTTTTTGCGGTGCAAAATTACAAAATTTTTTGTACAGAAAAACATTATTCGTATTTTTGTGAAATAAATTTTTAGGCATATGAGGAAAAACTTGATAGTAACATTTTTATTGACTCTAATTTTTATGACGGTACAAGCTGCAGAGAAGGAGACTATGGTCTTGATTACTACTGAATTTGGTAATATGAAGGTGAAATTGTATAATGAGACACCTCAACACCGCGACAATTTCATAAAATTGGCGGAGAAGGGATTTTATGATGGACTTTTGTTCCATCGTGTCATCAAGGGATTCATGATTCAAGGCGGTGACCCGGAATCGAAGAATGCGCCTGCCTCTAAGCAATTGGGCGCCGGTGATGTGGGTTACACCATCCCTGCCGAGTTCGTTTACCCTAAGTATTATCACAAGAAAGGTGCGTTGGCGGCGGCTCGTCAGGGCGACCAAGTGAATCCGGAGAAACGGTCTTCGGGTTGCCAATTCTATATCGTGCAAGGCGAGAAATTGGATGATTCAAAGTTGAATCAGATGGAGAACATGTCCATCAACAAGGAGAAAGAGGCTCGTTTCTATCAGATTGTCAACGAAAGGAGCGAGGAGGTGAAGAAGCTTCGCCTCGCCAAGGACCAAGAGGGCTTGCAGAAATTGCAGAGCGAGATCCTGGCCCAGCTGGAGAAGGAGTTCGCCGGTAAATCTGCGACGAAGATGCCTGATCAGATGAGAACGGACTATAAGACTTTGGGCGGTACTCCTTTCTTGGACAACCAATACACTGTCTTTGGTGAGGTGGTTGAGGGCCTTGAGGTGATCGATGCGATCGCTGCTGTTAAGACGGCTCCTGGAGATCGTCCGCTGAAGGACTTGAAGATGAAGGTGACGGTCTTGAAGTGATTTGAATAGAATTCGTAATTATAATTTTATATATTAAAGGTAATGGCTTCACAAGAAGAAGTTTTTAAACAGTTGGTTTCGCACTGTAAGGAATACGGCTTCGTCTTCCCTTCAAGCGAAATATATGGAGGTTTGGCCGCTGTCTATGATTATGGACAGAATGGCGTCGAGTTGAAGAATAACATAAAGAAGTATTGGTGGGATAGCATGACGTTGCTCCACCAGAATATTGTGGGTATCGATGCTGCGATCTTCATGGAGCCTACGACGTGGAAGGCTTCCGGACACGTGGATGCGTTCAACGATCCGTTGATCGACAACCGAGACTCTAAAAAACGTTATCGCGCTGACGTGCTGATTGAGGACCAACTCGCCAAGTATGACGAGAAGATCAATAAAGAGGTTGAGAAGGCGGCTAAGAAATTCGGCGATGCGTTTGACAAGGAGAAGTTCATGACTACGAACCCAAGGGTGATGGAGCATGTACAGAAGCGTGACGCGCTTCATGCTCGTTTCTCCAAGGCGTTGAACGATAATGATTTGAATGAGCTGAAGCAGATTATCCTCGACGAGGAGATCGTTTGCCCGATCAGTGGTACGAAGAACTGGACGGATGTGAAGCAGTTCAACTTGATGTTTAAGACTGAGGTTGGTTCGACTGCCGAGAATACGATGTCCATTTATCTTCGTCCTGAGACTTGCCAGGGTATCTTCACCAACTTCTTGAACGTGCAGAAGACGGGTAGGATGAAGGTGCCTTTCGGTATCGCCCAGATTGGTAAAGCTTTCCGTAACGAGATCGTGGCACGTCAGTTCATTTTCCGTATGCGTGAGTTCGAACAGATGGAGATGCAATTCTTCTGCAAACCAGGCACTGAAATGGAATGGTTCAAGCACTGGAAAGCGTTCCGTCTGAAGTGGCACAAGGCCCTTGGCTTGGGCGATGACAAGTATCGCTACCACGACCACGACAAATTAGCCCACTACGCTAATGCGGCTACTGACATCGAATTCCTCATGCCTTTCGGTTTCAAGGAGGTGGAGGGTATCCACTCCCGTACGAACTGGGACTTGTCCCGTCATGGACAATTCTCCGGCAAGAAGTTGGAGTACTTTGATCCTGAGGAGAACAAGTCATATATTCCTTACGTGATCGAGACCTCCATCGGTGTGGACCGTATGTTCCTCTCTGTTATGGCTGCTTCGTACAAGGAGGAGCAGTTGGAGGGAGGCGACAAGAGGGTCGTTCTTTCGTTGCCACCGGCTTTGGCTCCAGTGAAATGTGCTGTCCTTCCGTTGCTGAAGAAGGAAGGTCTTCCGGAGAAGGCTATGGAGATTATGAACGAACTGAAGTTCGATTACCGCTGCGCTTACGAGGAGAAAGACACCATCGGCAAGCGTTATCGTCGCCAAGATGCCATCGGTACTCCGTTCTGTGTGACGGTAGACCATCAGACGCTGGAGGACGACACGGTGACGCTCCGTTACCGCGATACGATGAAGCAGGACCGCGTGAAGGTGGCGGACTTGCACAAGATTATTGGCGATGCGGTCAATATGCGTAATCTCTTCAAAAAAATGATGGCGCAGGATTGATTTCCAATGATAAATGGGAGGGGAGAATAGTGCCTCTCCTCCCGTTTCTTTGAGGTTCTGTTTGCGAAAAGTGTTTTCTAATATGTTATAAAACACATATTTGGGGGTTATAGAGCGAAAAATATTCTTTTTTTGCGCTATTTTTTTAGGATTTATTTACAAATAGAAAAATTTAGTTTAATTTTGTTGCGATTATAGAATTTGAGTATCCATGCTTAGTTGTATGCGATTTTCAGATTTGTTTGTATGTGTTAAAAAGAGAAGAGAATTGTTGTATAGTATTGAATATGTTTCTTGGTGAATGGTGGTGTGGCGAAAAACATATAATTATATTTTAGAACAAAACACTTGATTTAGCATAAGGAAATAAATGTTGAAAAAACATGACGGAATTATATATATCGTGAAAACAATTTTGTTTAATAGATTAATGAACTTGTAATGGGTAATTTTAATTGTTATACAATGAACTCAAATATTTTTAGCGGGTTGAAAAAGTTGATTTTGCTTCTTTGCGCCCTTTTGTCTTCGTTGGGCGTTTGGGCGCAGATTGAGGATCCGTTCAAGGAGTCAGGCTTCACCTCTTATGGTGCGTCTGAGGCTTGTCCTAAGGACCCGATTGCGTTCGAGGTCGTGGGGGTGAAGGAATACGACACTCTTAGCTACACTTATGAGTGGTTTATTTCCTACGATTACGGAAACACGTGGAAGAAGCAAGGAACGTTGTATGTGCCGACCAATGCGTTTGCGATGGGCGAGAGCGATATGACCGTTCGTGTTGTCGCTGAGGCGAAAAACGATGAGGTTTCCTTCTCGAAAGAGTATAAGAAAGAGATCAAACTGAAACAGTCTTGTAGCGTGAAGGATTGCCATCAGACGACTACGGGCGAGTATTATGGCGGTACGGACTTCAATTATCAGTATGGATGTAATTCTGTGGATTGGAATACCACTCCTCCTGGATGTTTGGAGGAATATTTCTCCGAGCAGGGTATCATCTTCAGAAGTTTGGGTGGTACTATCATGAACCAATCCCAGTTGGGAGTCCCTCTCCATATCGATGATTCCTTACAGGTGAATCCTCACAATAATTTCTATGTGCAGGATAATAATGTGAACCAAAAGTTCTTCACCATCGCTTTCCCGCGTAATGCGTTCCAAGGTAAAAACTACCGTTTCACCATGCGGTTCTATATGATTATCCCTGCATCCTGTCCTGGGGGTATTGACCGACAGGGTAAGATGATCGCTAGAACGGGACATGGAACCCAGACGGTGGACTGGATGGATATCTCCATATATAATGACCAAACCAATCAATTGTTGACGAGTCAGACCGTGATGTCAGGTAATGATGATACTAGATTCATCTTCGGTGACATCATCGCTAATAACTATCGCGGTGGACAATTAAATGTCTTCCGTTTCGAGATGACTTATTACGGCTATTTGCCTCCGTCTTCGGTCACGGAGTATATATTCTATCCTTTCTTTGAGCAATTCCCTAAGTGCGCCAAATTGGCGGTCGACTATATCAGTGCGGAGGCGGAGGGTGTCTGTCTTGCTCCTCGTATTGCTTGTTTAGGTGAGACGGTGGTTGTCAGTGCGGCCGGTTTCCCTCGTAATGCGCAGTATGTGTGGAAAAAGTATTCGGATGCGACCTACCAAACGGAGATTCCGTTCTCGGCCGGTGAGGTTACTTACGATTTGGATAAATATGGGCAAAAGGAACGCGCGAATATCGTGATGCTGGACAAGGGTGTGTTCTATTATGCGTTGACGGACGGAAACTCCTTTATTCCTTTCGCTTTGGGAGGTAAGGTTTGTACGGGTCCTGGCCCAGGTATCGACGGCGGTAATGTGTGTGCTACGGAATATCCTCACACGCAACATTACAAGGCTGATGATTTGACCAAGATCAGTTGGATTAAGGAAAATGGAGATGATTATGTGTTGGAGTGGAAGCTGAAATCTCCGACGGGATTGTCTTCGGATGCTACGAAGGTTTCCCTCAATGTTAATCCTAATGGAACTGCTGCGGACATCAATGTGGATAAAGATGCGATGCTGAGTAGTTCTTATTCTCCGAACCAACCATATAGATTGCTCCTTTACACTTATGTCAAGGAGGCCGCAACCGGAGAAATTGCTCATACCCCAGTGGGTGTCGACAGTATCGATGTGTGGATTTACGACCAACCGAATGTCTCCCGTTTGAACTTCACCACGAAGAGGGGTGAGGACACGATCTGCGCCGCTACATCCTCGGATACTATCCTTCTTGAGAATTATCGTGATGTGGCTGGATACAGGTGGCATCTTATCGGCGCCACGATGACGGATGATAGCATTATCCATATCGATGGTTACGATAAGGCGGCCTTGTGTAATATGGTTGACGGAACATTCCCAGTCTCATTGGAGGTGGTGAATGGTGTATGTAGGGCGACAATCAATGATGAATTCACGATGAAAGCCACACATGCTCCATCCGTTGATTGTAGTTTGTTGTCTCAACCATCCGAATACACGTTGCGTAGAGGACAGTTGGACACCACGATTTTCTTGCCGATTCCTAAATTCGAGACCAGTTGTGACGACGATCCTGCCGTGCATGTGAAATTACATTATATGGCGGATGATCCGATCCACAGTTTCGACTCGACCTATACGCTGCATAAAATACAGTTGGAGAATTTGCCGGCGACCGCTCTGACCTTATTCTCAGGTAAGGGAGATGTGGAAATCACGGTGACGGACGGTTGTGACAAGTCTGCTTCTTGCTCCTACCAATTGGTTGTGAAGGATGTGGACACTGTGGAGGTGGATTGTAAGTTGATAAAAGACTATACAGTGTCCGTCTCTTCTGAAGACGGTTGCGTGGCTCGTCCGGGCGAAAATTTGGAAATCGAGATCCCTATTCTACAAGATCTCACGTTCACGGATACCATTATCATGGTGAAGGGTGTGTATGCAGGCCGCTCTCAGGTGATGAAGGACGGCATGTTGGACCCTGGCGTAGATTCTGCGAACTACTCCATGGATAAAAAGTTGGAGGATGATTATGAGGTGGGTACTACGTTCATCCTTTGGAAGTTCGCTGATCCTGCCGGTAATGCAATGTATTGCCATAGCAGGGTGACTGTGAAGGATAGTGTGGAGATGTTCAAATGTGATAGCCTGCAGAACCCTTTGAGGAGCATAGTGAATAAGAACCCACATCGAGAATATAGATATGCTTCCGCACAAGCGCAGGAAACAGTTAATCCGGACACGGACTATAAACTGGCAGGCCTTTTGACCGTTCCTCAGCCTAATCCGTTGTATTGTGGAAACGTGAAGCTTACGATTAGATTCACAGGAAAGTGTGTGGACGACAAAGGTGATTCTGTCGCATATGCGGTTGATTCCGTCCTTACAGAGGAGCAATTCCTGAAACATCGCTTCCCAATCGGAATCACCACCGTGTATTATGAATTTACGAGTGATGTATTTGATTATGACGCACAAAAATATGACACGGTTCTCTGTAGTCAGAATGTGGTTATTTCGTCTAATCCTTTGATTTATATGACTTGTACGGAGTTTAGTGATCCTGTTCCTGTGGATCCGAAGAGTTGTATGGCTCCGTCTCCGTTCAATTCTGATAATATCTCCTACGGTAATGTGCAGTATTTCTGCGAGACGAAGTATACGTATGATGCATGCTCTGGTACACCGTATGAATATGAGAACTTGGGACTCAGTACCTCATTGTCTAAGGATTATGACACGATAATCTATCCATTCAAGGTGGTCCGTATCCTTCATTTGGACAGTACGTTCTCTTCTACGGGAACAACTGTGGAGATCACTTGCAATATCCCTTATACGTCGAAGGATTCAGTCCCTGTAAAGAGGGTTCAGCATCGTAACGGACAGTATGAGACTGTATGCGCCGAGGATTCTATCGAACGTATGGCGTTGAAAGTGACGAAACCAGAGGTGCTTCCTTCTTGCATGGCGGATTCGTTCCCTCTCGGCTATCATAAGTTGATTTTCTATTTCGAGAATGGAAAGGGTGATATAGATACTTGTGTCACACCGTTGCATGTTGTGGATTCTACTCCGCCGATATTGGATTCAGTATGTAAAGATCCTGAGATGATGGTTTATGCGACATCGTGTGAGATCCCATTTGATTCCCTCCATTTGCCGGAACTCTCGGTTGAGGATGCTTGTGACGGTACGTTATACCCTGAACTGATCGCTTATGTTAAGCAGAAGGATAGCTCGATTATCGTATACCGTGGCGATGCGGTGCTTAGTGCCATGTATCCTACGGAGGTGCACAAGTTTGTATGGCTGTTTACGGATAAGGCTGGTAACCAAGACTCTTGTGTGACCTATTTGGACGTGGTGGACTCCGTCTCCCTGAAGTTGGAGGGTTGTGATATCTATGGTGACACGATTCCTTTCACCTTGTCAGAGGGAGAATGTACATTGGATCCTAGCAGACTCCAAGACAGTTTGACATTCCCAAGGGCAATCGACATTTGCGATAATGATACTATTATCCCTATTGTAGAGCGTCGTTTCAATGGTGAACTTGTGACGGACGGAAACGGTAACCCTATCGCTTGGGATGCCCAACCATTCCCTCTCGGTACGACCAACTTGAAGTGGATCTTTATCGACAAGAGGGGAATCATGAAGGATTCCTGCGAAAAGAATGTGAAGGTGAGGACCAAGTTGTTCGATTGTTCATCATTGGCAGATACCGTACGTCTTGAGTTGATGGAGAAATTCTATGCGACTGCGGAAGAGGTTAGGTTGGCAGGTCTGGAAAAACCTACTATAACCATCGACGATTGCCATGCAGCTACCATCGACTTCTCCCGTAGCGATGGTTTGGACAGCACGGCCGACTATCAAATTGGCAATACGACAGTTTATTGGACATTCAACTATGTATTTGAGGAGGTGAAGACTTGTCATCAAGTTGTGAAAATCGTAGACATGGTGCCTATCGATGTTAAATGTCCTCCTATCGATACTGCTATCAACTACGAGTGTTATGGAGAGATTCCAACCCCTTATGCTTCTGTTGAGGAATTCTTGAATGCAGGTGGTTATATCTCTGAGATGCACAAATACAAAGAGGGCTCCTTCCGCCACGAAGAAATTGAGCGTGGAGAGATGCCTTGCGATTATACTTTGATCCGCAAGTACATCATCACGGATATTAGAGGTAAGGACGAGTCTTGTGAGCAAGAATACTCCATCAAGGACGTCACTTCTCCGACCATCCACACTCGTTTGGATACCATCAAGATTGCCTGCGACCAAGACTCGTTGATCGAGATCGCACTTAAGATGGAGGATGTTACGATTGACGCCACAGATAATTGCTCCGCGAAAGATGAGATAGAAATCGTGAAGACAATCCAAAAGAACCAATCTGAGGATATCCATGATTGTGCTTATAACAATTATACGATTTGGCGTACATGGGTTGCGAAGGATAAGTGCGGAAACGAGAGCGTGCCATTGGTTCAGGTTGTTCTTGTCGTGGATTCTGTCGCTCCTAGGTTTGTCCTTCCTGAAGGCTTCAGGGATACTGTCCTCGCTTCTAATATAAAGAAGTGTACGATGACGGTTCCTCCTTTGTATACGAAGTTCAAGAACTATGTTCAGGATGCTTGTACGGAGGTGGATGACATCGAGATCTGGCAGGTTCCTGCTCCTGGAGTTGTAATCAAGGAAGACACGGAGGTTTGGATCTATTCTGCGGATAAGTGTGGTAACAGAGACAGCTTTAAGATGTTTGCCCGTGTTATGAAACCGGAAAATGTCGTTTCTATGGTTGCCAATGATCTTACGATCTGTGCGGATGAGAACAACTATATCGACTTGTGGTCACAGGATGCTCGTTTCGCGACGGGTTACGTTTTGATCGAGTCGGGAGGTAAGATCCGTACCATTCCTAGTACGTTCGCTTACGATTGCTATAGAGACAGCATCTCTTCCTCTACGATCTTGTTCAGTGATAATAGAGTTACTTATCACGATCGTTTCTATAGGGAGAATAAAGTTGTGTATGATAGCATTCGTCAGAAGCTTACCCGTTTGGATAGACATTCGCAAAGTGGCAATTATGTGTTCGTCGTTATGGATACGACAACGCAGTGTGCCGATACCGCATACTCTTATTTGACCATTAACGAGAAGCCTCGCATCAACCTGATCACTCGTGACGTGGCCATCTGTGAGGACGATTCCCTTAACCTGCGCGTAATGGATAGCATCACGGCTGTCTGCGTCGAGGCGATGGGTTCTGAGATCACTAAAACTGGATGGATTTTGGATACTGCGGACTATGTGCCTCATAGCCCTGTGCCTTATATGAAAAGTGAGATTCCGGCTTATTACTTCGCCGAGAATGCTTGCGGTCGCACCACCAGCAAAAACAGCTTGTTTACGACGTGTGGCGAGCAATTGTACACGTTGGAGGATAGTTTGGAGGCCGTTGGCGGTTCTGTCGAGAACCTGAAGGCTTGGCGTGATTATAAGGTGTTCAGACGTGATAGTGTATTGCTTATCATGCATGAACGTTTCAATCGTGATTCCTTGGTTCTCACAACGGATCCGTTGGGTATCACTCGTTGCTACTATGGAGATGAGATCGTATTGTCTGTCAACACGCATCATTACCAGCCAGTGTTCTATACTTGGTACATGGTGAAGAACGGATTTGATGGCGAAATCTCCGCTTACGATAACCAGGGCGATCTCCTCGAACAACTCAGTGAGGAGATGAAGGATTCACTCATGTATAGGGATTACGAGGAACTACATACTACTTATCCATTCTTCCCTGCGGATTCATCTAAGTATTATGTCGTAGTGGGTGATGGTGTATGTCCTGCGGTTCCATCTAACTTGTACAACATCGACGTTTTGAAACGTGTTCCTACTGCCTTTACGCCTTTCATCAAGGATGGTCTTAATGACGTGTTCTTGGAGAGACGTCAGGTTGTCATCTTCGACCGCTACGGACAGAAAGTGTTCGAGGGTAATAACGGATGGAATGGTACCGATCATAATGGCAAGATGGTTGATCCGGGAGTCTTCTTCTATGAGGCTGTGATCAATGGTGTGACCTTTAACGGTACGATTGAGGTCGTTTATTTGAAATGATAGTATAACGTTAATAATCAGTAGAAGACCGCTCACGAGGCGGTCTTCTTTTTTCTCCTTCTGTTTTTCTCCCACATGGCTGCTAATTCTTCCGTATTGTCACTTCTTAAACATCGCGATCTGTTGCGTCAGGAGTATGAGTTTGACAGGAAGTGCTTTGCCCAACAGTCTAGCTTGATCTCCGTTGAGAAGAAAGTGGCTGCTGGCAATTGTCGTTTCCCTGTCTCATTGGGAAGGTCTTACTACAATTCGTTGAATCAGTTTGTCGTTGAGGTGTCAGGAGGTGTTTCTGCAGAGGGGGATGACCATTTCGAGTATGGCAAGGCGGTTGAGTTCTTCACGGTCAGCATGAACCATGAGATCCGCCCGATCAAGATCGCTTCTCAGGTGAGCTTCGCTTCCGATAAATCGTTGACGCTTGTCTTGCCGGACCGTGATCATCTGTCGGTCTTGGAGTCTTCCGAGCGTTTGGGCGTTCAGCTTAGTTTTGACGAGACGAGTTATCGCGCAATGTTCGAGGCTTTGGAACGTCTCTTGAGTGTGCAGTCTGGCCGTTTGTTCGATCTGCGGGAAACCCTGTTGGGGAATCGTCCTGCGGGTTTCTTCTCGTTCAATCCTTTGCGTTTCCCATGGCTGAATACTTCCCAGGAGGCTGCTGTCAATAAAATATTGATGGCGAAGGATGTTGCCGTGGTGCATGGTCCTCCGGGTACGGGGAAAACGACAACGTTGGTCGAGGCGATCTATGAGACGTTACGCCGAGAAAGCCAGGTGTTGGTCTGCGCACAGAGCAATATGGCTGTGGATTGGATCTCCGAGCAGTTGGTGGATCGAGGAGTGAACGTGCTTCGAATCGGCAATCCGTGCCGCGTGGATGACAAGATGCTCTCGTATACGTACGAGCGCCGATTCGAGTCCCATCCTCATTATGACACATTGTGGTCTATGCGTAAGGTGGTGCGTGAGTTATATCGCACCAATCGTAGCAAGGCTTTGGTGGTGAAGGAGAAGGCCGAGGCTTTGGAGTATGAGATACGGGAAGACTTGTTTTCGGAGGCCAGGGTGGTGGCTTGTACGTTAGTGGGTGCTGCCAATCCGTTGTTGTACGGGCGCACTTTCCAGTCTCTTTTCATCGATGAGGCGGCGCAGGCCATCGAGGCGGCTTGTTGGATTCCTATCTGCAAATCGCATCGTGTGATCCTTGCGGGAGACCATAAGCAATTGCCTCCAACGATCAAATGTTTTGAGGCGGAGCGTGCAGGCTTGTCTTACACGTTGATGGAGAAAATCGTAGCTTCCAAGCCAGATGTAGTCACTTTGTTGAACCTTCAATATCGTATGAATGAGCGTATCATGCAGTTCTCCTCCGATTGGTTTTATGAGGGGAAACTGAAGGCTGCGGAGAATGTCCGTTGCCGTGGCATTCTGGACTATGAGGAGCCTGTGGAATGGGTTGATACGCGGAATTTCTCTTTTGAGGAGGAGTATGTGACCCTCTCGGCGGGGCGTGTCAATAAGATGGAGGCTGAATTGGTCATCACCCTCCTGTCCCAATTCATCGAGAAGGTGGGCCCTCATCGTGTGTTGGATGAACGGATTGATTTCGGTGTCATATCACCTTATAAGGCGCAAGTCTATTACCTCAGACGTCTTATGCGTGAGTGCAAATCTTTGAAGCCTTTCCGTGCCCTGATCACGATTAACACAGTGGATGGATTCCAGGGACAGGAGCGAGATGTGGTTCTGATCAGTTTGGTGCGTTCGAACGAAGATGGGGAGATCGGTTTCTTGAGGGAGCTGCGACGTATGAATGTGGCGATGACGAGGGCCCGCATGAAACTTATGGTCATTGGAGACTCCTCCACGTTGACGAGGCACAAGTTCTATCGCTCGTTGTGGAATTGGGTGGAGAATCCTCAGTCCTAAGCCTGTTGAAACCCCTTTTTAGAAGTAAGAGATGAAGTACCCCAGTAACTTCGGGGATAGAAAGATAGGAAAAATGAACCCGAACACGGCGCCCCAGAAGTGTGCGGAGTGGCCGATGTTATCGATGTTCTTTTTCGCCATATATTGGCAGTAGATCAGGTAGAGAGGCCCGAATATATACCCAGGGATAGGTATCGGTATGAAAAAGAAACAAATGCCCAAGTGCGGGTTGAGGAGTATGGCTGCGAATATGACGGCGGAAACGGCCCCTGAGGCTCCGATCGCATTGAAATAGGGGTCGTTTTTGTGTTTCACATAGTCTGCTACGGAGGAGACACCAATCGCCATCACGTACATCAACGCATAGGCAAGTTCACCTTTTGTTTCGCCGAAGATGGCAACGAAGCACTCCTCCACAAAATAACCGAAGAAATAGAGCGTCAGCATGTTGAATAGCAGGTGCCATGTGCTTCCATGAATGAGTCCGGAAGTGAACATGCGGTAATGTTCTCCCTTGTGTTTGATCAGGTAAGCGTTGAATTTCAGCTTGTCGAACCATTGAGGGTGACATAAACTCTGAGGCAACATCTCAAGTTGTCCAAAGGATAGTATCGAGATGATGGTGGTTATGATGATGATGATAGTGGTTACCATTGTTGATGTGGTTAAATGAGTGGGGTGGTGATGGGTGATGGAGTGGTCCGTTCGGGAAATTTTTTGTGATGTAGAAAACGAAGGCCACCCCGAGGGGTAGCCTTCATCCTTATAAAGAGTTCGAATTCATTCGAATAGATTACCACGCGAACAAAGGATAATCCTTCATGATAGAATTAACTTTCTCACGTACGGAGGTGATCACCTTGTCGTTCTCAGGATCGCAGAGGACCGTGTCGATCAATTCCACGATTTGGCCCATCAATTCTTCCTTCGCACCACGAGTAGTGATGGCAGGAGTACCGAAACGCAAACCAGAAGTCTGGAATGGAGAACGGCTATCGAAAGGCACCATGTTCTTGTTGGTGGTGATATCAGCCGCAACCAACGCTTTCTCAGCCACCTTACCTGTCAGGTCAGGGAATTTGGTGCGGAGGTCAACCAACATAGAGTGGTTGTCTGTACCGCCAGAGATGATCTTGTAACCTTTGTCCATGAAAGCTTGGGCCATCACAGCGGCGTTCTTCTTCACTTGAGATTGGTATACCTTGTATTCTGGTTGAAGAGCCTCACCGAAGGCAACTGCCTTAGCGGCGATGACGTGCTCCAACGGACCACCTTGGATTCCTGGGAATACAGCTGAGTCGAGGAGGGCGGACATCTTCTTGATTTCACCCTTAGGAGTCTTCTTGCCCCATGGGTTATCGAAGTCCTTGCCCATCATGATCACACCACCACGAGGACCGCGGAGAGTCTTGTGTGTAGTTGTTGTTACGATGTGTGCGTATTTAACAGGGTTGTTGAGCAATCCTGCGGCGATCAAACCTGCAGGGTGAGCCATATCCACCATGAAGATGGCACCGATCTCGTCAGCCACCTTGCGGATGCGTGCGTAGTCCCATTCGCGGGAATATGCGGATGCGCCGGCGATGATCAATTTTGGCTTCTCCGCGCGGGCTACTTGCTCCAATTGGTCGTAGTCTACACGGCCAGTATCTTCCTTCACGTTATATTCCAAAGCGTGGAACATCAGACCAGAGAAGTTCACCGGGGATCCATGAGAAAGGTGTCCGCCGTGGGAAAGGTTCAGTCCGAGGAATTTATCGCCTGCGTTCAAACAAGCCAAGAAGACTGCAGCGTTTGCTTGTGCGCCAGAGTGAGGTTGTACGTTCGCCCATTCTGCGCCGAAGATTTGTTTCAAGCGGTCTATACATAATTGCTCGGCCAAGTCAACAACTTCGCAACCACCGTAGTAACGGTGTCCCGGAAGTCCCTCTGCATACTTGTTAGTCAACCATGAACCCATGGCTTGCATAACCTGGTCACTCACGAAGTTTTCGGAAGCAATCAACTCAATGCCTTTCAACTGGCGTTGGTGTTCCTTCTCGATGATGTCGAATATTGCTGTGTCTCTTACCATAAAGGAATTATTATAGTTAATGAAAAATTTCACATCGCGAATTTACGTCTTTTTTCTCTATATAGGGGTCTAAGTTCGCATTTAATTTTTTAAATTTATTTAAGTTTAATATTCGTTCTTTTTCTCATCCGACTATGTGTATATCGCCTATTTTTTCTATTTTTGCACCATGTTTAGGACGTGTACATGGTTTTTTTAAGGGTAATAACAGGTGCGATTTTTTTTCTTCTGCTCTCCCTCCCTATAAGGGCGATGGAGTGGGCAGCTTTTCGCCATTATACTGCGAAGGATGGACTGAGTTGTAATTATGTCCATGCCATCACGCAGGATAAGAATGGTTTCTTGTGGATCGCTACAGAGTATGGTTTGAATAAGTTTGATGGTGTCCATTTCAAGAACTATTTTTTTGAGGACTATCCCTCTTTGTTCCGTAATGATATCATTCGCGCCAACTTGATGGCTGACGGAAGGGTATGCTTCGGGGGTAATAATGGCTTGGCTGTCTCGTATGACGAGCAGACTGATTCATTCAAGAACCTAGCGCCGAAGGATTTTGACACCACCTACTACAAATGTGTCACGGGTATATACACGATCAGCAAGGACCGTACCATCCTCTCCACTAACGAGGGACTTTACTTATACAATGATAGTCTTGGTGCCTTTGACAAGGACTCGTTGATGTACGAGGCGACAAAGAAGGTATTCACCTGTAGCCTGATTGAGGATGAGTGGGGGCGTATCTGGATTGGACGTTTCCCTGGCATTTACATTTGGGATAAGAACTATAAGATATGTAGCCCGGAATATATGGGCAGGATCAATGAGATGGTCTCCTCCATGGTGAAGCTGGACCGGAGAAGGGTTTTGTTCGCTTCCTCCATTGGTTCCTTGGGCATGGTTTATCTGTGTGAGGATGGGGCCATCGATCGTGTGGAAAAAATCGAAACTCCTTTTAAGTGTATCACTTCTCTGTTGAAGGATTCGAGGGGGAGAGTGTGGCTTGGTACCAGCGGCAGTGGTCTATGGACAGGCGAGTGCGTGGACGAAAAGTGGCGCTTCGAGAAGCAGGAGCCAGTCAATATCAAGGCGGATGAACTGAAAAAGGTGCATACGCTTTTTGAGGATCGGGATGGTGACATTTGGATCGGCACCCAAAATTCAGGCCTTTGGCGCTATGGTGCGATTAAGGGGTCGGGTTCGTTGCACTCTTCGGATATTGGCTTCCCTTTGGTCGATGTCACCTCATTTGCGGAGGATGACAAAGGGAACATCATTGTCTGTGCGGATGGACATGGTGTCTATGCCTTATCCCCTGACTTGAAGATTCTGAAACATGTGCAGACGGATGATGGCTTGACGTCCAACAATGTGCTCTCTGCGCAAAAGGCCATTGGTGGCAAGATGTGGCTCGCCTCTTGGGGTGGTGTGCCATGTACCTATGATACGCGGACGGGTGAAATCAGGCAGTATCCTTTCGATGGTATTGGGTTCCCGTATAGTACAAGTAAAGTCTTGTGTTGCTTCAAGAATGGAGATGTGGGCGTGGGCTTGGCTGGCGACGGGGTCTATCTTTTGCCGAAGGATTCCACGAGATGGACCCATCAACGTTTTATTTTCGGGAAGGGGACGGAAGCCGCGGCGGAGGATCGTTGGGTGGAGCATGTGATGGAGACGAAGCAGGGCGTGCGATGGGTGATCACTTCAAGGTCAGTATGGCGCAGCGAAAATGGTGGTCCGTACAAGGATGTTTTTCCTGACGTTGATGCCAACCAATCTCATAACCCTTTGATGATGGTGCAGGGTGCCAGTGACGAAGATGGCAATCTCTTTGTGGTCAGCAACTGCGGTGTGTTACGTTTCGAAGCGGACGGTTCTTCGTATAAGTGGCTGGATTTCTTGCCGGAGGGCCATTACTCCTCGATCGTGTTGGGTAAGGATGGTCATATGTGGACGAGTGGATCCAATGGTATCCTTCACTTCGACTACGATAAGCGTTCTTATCAGTTGGTCTTGTTGGACGAACGTTGCAGGAACCGTAACTATTTTACTTCCCGTGCCGTGTTCCAAGATTCGAAGGGCCGTTTCTACTTCGGCAGTACCGAAGGATTCTTTGTCTTCGACCCTACGATGATCCATGAAACGGCGAGTGTGGAATATCTGTCGTTCTCCGACCTCTATTTGTTTGGCGAAAGGGTGGCTCCGAACAGTGAGTTGTTGCCTTCCCCTCTTTCCAAGACGGATGAGTTGGTGCTCAATTATGACGAAACGAACATAGAAATTACCTTTGACGTCCTGGATTTCTCCGGACTGAACAATGTGGACGCTTCCTATCGTATCAATGGATTGGATCGCCGCTGGGTGGATCTCGGGGAGAAACGAGAGGTGAAGATCTCCCACTTGCCTTTTGGCGATTATGTGTTGGAAGTGAAGGCGCACCGTCGTGATGGGGTGGGCGAGTCTAAGTCCATTTCGTTGAAGATCAGGGTATTGCCTCCTTGGTGGAAGACTTGGTGGTTCACGCTCTTGGTGATCTTCTCATTGTTCGCGGCCGTGGTGGCGGTCTTCTATTTGCGGTTCAGGACCATTGTTAAGCAGCGGGAACTCTTGGCGAAGAAGGTGGCTGAGCGTACGAAAGAGTTGGACGAAAGCAATAAACTGTTGGAGCAGAAGCAGGAGCTCATCGAACGTAGAAATCAAGATCTGTTGGATGTGCTGAAGGAGAAGGACCGTTTGATATCTGTCGTGGCGCATGACTTGAAGAACCCGATGTTCGCCATTGTGGGCGCATTGGAGGGTATATTGAAAAAGAAAGAGACTTCCCCGAATACTTGGAAGGTGTTGAATGACACCTATCTCTCCGCCTTTAACCTGCAATCTGTGATGGTTAAGCTGTTGGAGTGGGCGAGAGGTAAGCAGACGGATGTGGTATGTAACTTACAGAGTGTGAGTCTGCGTCAGATCTTGACGGAGGTGATGAATCTCCTGAAGGGGGTGATGGCGGAAAAGGATATCTCCGTCAACTGTCAGTGCGACGTCGCCCACAAGATATATGTGGACCCTCGTATGATAGGAACGGCCATCCGTAACATATTGTCCAACTCGGCGAAGTTCACCCCTAATGGAGGGGCCATTGACATCGTGGCGGAGGAGAAGGACGACCATGTTTGTCTGACGATATCGGACAATGGTGTCGGCATGACCCCAAAGCAGGTGGACGACGTGATGAAGGACGGTGTGCATGAATCCACTTTGGGTACGAATAATGAGCAAGGTACGGGCTTGGGATTCCAGATGACGAAAGACTTCGTCCGCAAGAGTGGAGGATCCATCTCCATGACCAGCGAAGTGGGGAAGGGCACGACTATCTCCATCCTGTTGCCGAAGTCGGAGGATGAGGTCGAGGTCTCTCCTCAACCAGACGAGGAGACGCCGTTCGAGGTCAATACGGAGTTGATGGATGGCAACACGGTGATGATTGTGGATGATGATCCGTTGATACTCAATAACCTAAAGGAGATGTTGCAGCCATATTTCCAAGTGATCGAGGCGAATAATGGAGAGAGTGGCTTTGAAATAGCATGCAAGGAAAACCCTGATATAATCATCTCGGATGTCGAGATGCCTGTCATGGATGGTATTGAAATGTACAAGCGTTTGAGAACCCTGCAATCGACGGTGGTTCCGCTGATCTTCTTGTCTGCTCGTAGCGATGAGGATGATCGGTTAAGGGGGTTGTCCAGCGGTGCGATCGATTATGTCACGAAGCCATTTGCCTCTCGTGAATTGTTGATGAAGCTGAATAATATCCTGCAATGGCGTAGACGTCAGCAGCAGGAGGTCCTCTCCCGGAACTTGGCGGTGAACCGAATCGACGAGGAGACGAACACATTGCTTAAGCAATTCCTTCAGGTGGTCGAGAACCGTTACCAGGATCCGACCTTCTCTGTTGATGATGTGTCGGACGCTTTGGCGATGAGCAAATCGTCCCTTTCCCGCAAGCTGAAATCCATCACGGACAAGACTCCGTTGGAGATCATTACAGAGTATCGTTTGCATCGTGCGCAGGAGATGTTGAAGCTGGATCAGAGTGTTTCTGACGTGGCGTATTCCGTAGGATTTAACGATCCGTTCTATTTCAGCAGGAAGTACAGGTCGTTCTTCGGTTACCCTCCTTCCCAGGAGGTTTGATCATCTTTATTTTTATCTTTCGTCAACAGAATCGAGGATATTTCTATCTCCGATACGAAAAATATTTCTGAAATTAAGTATTTTTAGCGCATAAATTCATTGATATGAACATTTTTACATTAACTTTGCAATGTCAATGACAGAACGATTATTGATAAAGTGTAATAATGGTTTATTCTAGACCAAGATTTTGGAAATTACCTGCATGTATTGTGTAAGCTTTGCGAAATTGGGCAGATCCTTTGGGTCTGCCCATGTTTTTTTATGTGGACTCCCCGGACAATGAACCATAAGGGATGTACGTGGAAACGAGCGCACAAGTCGTTTTTTGCTTGTGTGGAGAAAAAAATGTAGGTGTGTAGTGTTTTGCTTATCGGTTGCTTATTGAAAAGAAATAGGCTGTCAATCATTTGATCAACAGCCTTTCTTTGTACCCAGACCCGGGGTCGAACCGGGATGGAAGTGAATCCACTGGTGTTTGAGACCAGCGCGTCTACCGATTCCGCCATCTGGGCGAATTGTCGAACATTCGTTCTCAATTGCGGTGCAAAGATAGTCGTTTTTCTTGACATCCAAGCGTGTTTGCGCTTTTTTTTTCGTGTTTCATGGATAATATTCTTTAATCTGTTGTGAATCAGTTTGAAAAATTTTAGTTTCTGAGAGGTGCGGGGGACGAGAAATAGGAGGATAGGGAATATAATCCCTTATTTTGCGGAGAAAATCGGGCTTTGCTTGGGCTCTGAAATGTTAGAATATAATTCGAAACAAGTTAAATTTGTGTCTAAAACTTGAGTTATTGGAGAAAAATCGTAATTTTGTGCACTAACTGCTATTTTAAAACCTATATGTGATGAGTAACAATTTTTGCGTAATAATGGCGGGCGGTGTAGGAAGCCGTTTCTGGCCATTTAGCACGAACAACAAACCTAAACAGTTTCTGGATTTTTTCGGAACGGGACGATCGTTGCTTCAGATGACGTATGATCGTTTTCTGAAGATTGTCCCTAAGGAGCATATATTGATAGCTTCCAGTAGTCATTATAAGGATCTCGTCTTGGAGCAATTGCCTGAACTGAAGGAGAACCAAGTCCTCTTGGAGCCTGCACGTCGCAACACCGCTCCTTGTATCGCTTATGCGATGCATCGTATCAAGGCTGAGAACCCGAATGCGAATATCGTGGTTTCACCTTCTGACCATCTGATCCTAAAGGAGGATGAGTTCGTTCAAACGATTCAGAATGGTTTGGATTACACCGCTTCGCACAATGATATCCTGACGCTGGGTATCAAGCCAAGTCGTCCGGAAACAGGATATGGCTATATCCAAGTGGCTGACCTCTCCTCTGACAGTAATGTGCTGAAGGTGAAAACCTTCACGGAGAAGCCGAACATCGAGTTGGCTAAGATTTTCCTGGAGAGCGGCGATTTCTTCTGGAATTCGGGTATGTTCCTGTGGAATGTGAATACGATTATCGAGGCATTTGACCTCTACTTGAACGAGATGAACCGTAAGTTCGAGGCGGGCGCCGCTTTCTACGGAACGGAAAAGGAACAGATCTTTATCGATAGTATATATCAGTCTTGTACGAATATCTCCATCGACTATGCCATCCTCGAGAAGGCGAAGAACGTCCATGTTTTGGCCGCTAACTTCGGCTGGTCCGACTTGGGTACGTGGGGCTCTGTCTATGAACATTCAGACAAGGATGCGGATCGTAACGTCACGTTGAAGTGTAAGACTCTCTTCTACGACAGCAAGAACAATGTTGTTGCCCTCCCTGAAGGCAAATTGGCCGTAATCCAGGGCTTGGACGGCTATATCGTCGCTGAGGCCGATAAGGCCCTTCTCATCTGCAAGAAGGAAGAGGAGCAGCATATACGCCAGTTCGTGAACGACACGAAAGTGAAGATCGGCGAAGAGTTCATTTGATATTGTATCAAAAAACAAACAGGTCCCATTGCTTGATTGAAGTCGGCAATGGGACCTTTCTTTTTATGGTTGATCCGCAAAAGAACGGGCGGGGAAGTGTCTCGTGCGCTTCCTCCCGTGAGCGGTCTCCGAATGTTTATTGGGCTGGTTTCTCTTCCTTGGGTTTGACAGGGAAGAGGATGGAGGCGATGATGCTCAGCAAGAGTATGCCTAAGATGACCAGGAGCGAAATGCCAGGACCAATCTCAATGTCGAGGAAGGTGTTGAGCAACATCTTGACACCGATGAACGCCAAGAGGATACCTAAACCTGTCTTCAGCCTACAGAACATGTTCATCACATTGCTCAGCATGAAGAAGAGCGAACGGAGTCCCATGATGGCGAATATGTTCGAGAAGAAGACAATGTAAGGGTCTCTTGTGACGGAGAAGATGGCGGGGATGGAATCCACCGCGAAGAGTATGTCCGAGAACTCGATGACCAAAAGGACAAGGAAGAGTGTCGTCATGTACAGCTTCCCCTCGTTGCGGACGAAGAAGTCATGCCCTTTGTAGGCCTTGTCTAGGCGGAAGTGTTTGGCGGCGAACTTGACGATAGGGTGGTTCTCCGTATCGATTTTCTCCTCCTCGTCTTTCCCGAAGAGCATTTTCGCACCCGATATGATGAGCAGTCCGCCGAAGATGGCCAATACCCATGAGAAGCGTTGGATGAGTGCGGAGCATAGAAATATGAAGGAGAAGCGTAGAACGATGGCCCCGATGATGCCCCAGAAGAGTACCCTATGGTAGTATTTCTTGTCGACGCCGAAACTCATGAAGATCATGATCATTACGAAGATATTGTCCACGGAGAGCATCTCCTCGATCACATAGCCTGAGAAATATTCCAGCGTGAGCGCTTTCCGATAGAGGTGGAGAGCCGCATCTATCCCTTGTTGGGGATCAATCTTCAGTCCGTGCCCATGCCGTTTGTTGATGTCTATGAGTTGGTCGATTGAATCGACGCCGTGGATATACTCGCCGAAAAAGTAGATGAGGCCTCCGAAAAGCATGGCCACCGCCACCCAGACGCAGGTCCAAGTGAGGGATTCCTTGAATGTGACGACATGGTCATCCTTGTGGAACACACCTAAATCCAATGCGAGGAGGAAAGAGATAATTAAGATGAAACCTCCGAACGAGGCGAAATCATATACGTTCATAATCAACTATTTTTTACGATTCTTGTATTCTGTTGGGGTGACCCCGTATTTTTGTTTGAAGCAACGACTGAAGTAGCGCGAGTCGGACATGCCGATCATGTAGGTGATCTGCGTCATGTTGTAGTCACTGTTGTCGATCAACTCCGTGGCGTGGGCCAGCCTGGTCTCACGGATGAACTCCATAGGGGTGAGTCCGACGAGTGCTTTGACCTTTGAGGTGAGGTTCCATTTCCCTATTTTGAGCTCGTCTTGCAGATCGTCCACGGAGAAGTCACTGTTGTCCATGTTCTTGTTGATGATCTCCACGATGGAGCGCATGAAGGCGTCGTCTTTCTTTGCGAGCGGTTCTTGTTCGATTGGTGTTTCCTCCTCTTCCTTCGTCTCCGCATTGGTGGTAGGGCTAACGTTGAGCAGATCGTTCTTATACCTCTTCTGCCACTTCTCCCTCTCCGCAAGGATGTTGTCGATCCTCGCCTCAAGGTAGGCCATGCTGAACGGTTTGGTGATGTAATCGTTCGCCCCGATCTTCAGACATTCTATCTTGCTCTGCATGTCTGTCTTTGCGGTGAGCAGGATGATAGGAATGTGGGAGGTCCGTTCGTCGTTTCGTATGCTCCGCACCATCTCTACACCATCCATCACAGGCATCATGATGTCGGTGAGGATGAAGTCCGGAAGCTCCCTCAATGCGGCCTCGAGGCCCTGTTCTCCATTGGCCGCCTCGATGGTGAAGAAGCGTTTGCCAAGCACGGAGCGAAGGAACTCCCTGAGTTGTTCGTTGTCTTCCACGATCAGTAGTTTAGGCTGTTCCTGTGCGTCGCTGTCGTGCTTTTCGTTCCCTGGATTGGTTGTCACCTCGGCGGCTGTTCCCTTCGCTCCGTCGTTGATGACGATGTCCACTGTGTTGTCGAAGTGGTCGACGCCTGGCTTCAGCCTGATGGAGAAGGTGGTGCCGACATTCGGTTCGCTCTCTACGCTCACGGTGGCTTTGTGCAGGTCCACGATCTCCTTGACGAGGGATAGTCCGATGCCCGTTCCGCTCTGTTTGGTGAGTGAGAAGTTCTGGAGCGTCGTATATCTTTCGAAGATGATGGATAGCTTGTCCTTAGGCATTCCGCATCCTTTGTCCGCCACCTCGATGACGCCCTCTCCCTTGTCCAGGTAGGTGCGCACGGATACGGACTTGCCGTCTGGTGTGAATTTGAAGGCGTTGGACAACAGGTTGAAGATGATGGTGTCAATTTTGTCACGGTCCACCCAGAAGGTGGCGCCGTTCGTCTCGTCGTTGACGGTGAACTTGATCTTCCTATTGTCCGCCAGTTTGAGGAAGGTGGTGCTGCAGGAGGCTATGAATTCTCCCAAGCGTGTTTGTTCCACTCGTAGCCTCATCTTATTGCTCTGTATCTTTCTGAAATCCATGATTTGGTTCATCATCCTGAGCATTCTGTTCGTGTTGGTCCGCACGACCTCCAGTTGGTCTCTGTCCTCGGGGCGTAGCGTACCGTTTTCGAGCACGTTCTCCAGCGGACCGTTGATGAGGGTGAGCGGGGTGCGCAGTTCGTGGGAGATATCCGTGAAGAACTGCAACTTAGAGTCTGAGATCTCTTGCTCCATCTTCATCTTCGTCTTGGAACGATAGAAGGAGGCGGATGCAAGGATGATCAAGGCGATGATGAGGGTGTAGATGAGGTAGGCCCAACCCGTCTCCCAGAAGGAAGGCAGCACCACTATCTTCATCTCCTTGGTGTTGTCGTACCAGATGCCTTCGCTGTTGGTGGATTTGACGAGGAAGGTATATTCCCCTTTCGGTAGGTTCGTGTAGGTGGCGAGCCTCTGGTTGCCCACGTAGTTCCACTCCTTCTCGAAAGGTTTCAGCATATAGGCGTATTGAATGTGCTCGGGGAATCTGTAGTCGAGCGAGGCGTAGCCGATGGAGAACACGGATTGATTATGCTTCAGCGTGATCTCCTCCACGTAGTTGGCGGAGGTGTGGATGACCGAATTCTCCTCGTGTATGTTCGGCTCTTTGTTGAAGAGCAGGAATCGTGTGATGACGATCTGAGGCATGTAATCCACTGATTTGACTTCTTGTGGATTGAAGGAGAAGTAGCCCGTGTTGGTGGCGGTGGAGATGAATCCTGAGTGCCTTCTCACCAGCTTCTCACCTGCGTCTTCAGAGCATCGGAAGTCCTGCACTTGTCCGAATGATTCCGTCGTCTCTGTTTCCGTGACGAATTTGACGATCGCCTCCTCCGTTAGGATCCATAGGTTGTTTTGCGCATCGTCCACGATGTCGTATAACAGGTCGGAAGGGAATCTGTTATTGCTTCGGCTGAATGGCTTGAATTCTGGGGTTTGGAACAGGACGAAATCACCCTCCAAGTGGAATAACCCACCACCGAAGGAGGCCACCCAGATGTCACCTTTCTCGCTTTGGAAGATATCGTAGATGCAGCTGTTGGAGAGGTTCGTGTTCTCTGTGTTATAGAAGAAGAAACGAATATCCTCTGGCTTGTCGAAATCGGAGGAGAATATGGTGAGTCCTTCGCTGGAGCCTAGCCAGATGTTGCCGTTCTTGTCCTCCATAATGGAGTGTGATTTCTCCACGGTTGGGGGGTAATTGAACTTGAAAAGGTTCTCCTTGTGGATAAAACGGTAGCCGTTCTCCGTTTGTTTCAGCAGATGGAGTCCTCCGTTGGAAGAGACCAACCACAGGTGGCCTTTCGAGTCCTCCATGATCTCGGAGAAGTAGTGGGAGAGCGGTTGGAATTCAGGCTCTGTAGCCTGGCACTTCTTGATGACGAAATGGTTTTTGCCCTGCTCGATGAGCTCCAGAAGTGATTTTTCTGTGGAGATCCATATGTTCCCTTTCCGTCCTTGGTAGATGACGGATATATTGCCGAAGTAGGATTTGTTGGCACCCACTTCGCCTTTGTTGTTTACAAACCCAATGAGTTTGTTTTCCGTGTCGAAGAGTCGTAGTGCACCATCTTCTGTGGCCACCCATAGCCTTCTGGCGTCATCCTCGAAGAGGGCTTTCGCCTCGCTGAAGAGATTTGAGTGGATGGTGGGAAGGTCGGCGTCCTGGCTTGTCGGGCTGACAAAGTTCACGACTTTCCTGATACCCGCATTGGGCTCGGTGGTCCAGGTGACCCCCATTGTGTCTCTCAGGGTGGCAGAGCTTGTCTGTGAGTGGGTGAACTCCTCCTGTATGGCATGAGAGCGTGCGTCGATCTCGTAGATGATGTTCTTGCTTTTCAGCTTGGCGTAGACGTTTTTCCTTTCGTCTTGCCAGATCTTCTCGGTGGAGCCATCCATGGTGCGTGTTCCCTTGACGGTCCAGTCCTTCAGGTCCACCACGCGGATGGTGTAGTCACTGCTGATGGTGCAGAAGTGCGCGTCGTCGAGCGAGAAGATATGGGTGATCTCTTCGCTTGGGGCTCCTATCGGAACGGAGGAGAAACGCTTCTTGGTCTTGTCGTAAAGGATCACCTTGCCTTGTGCGGATGCGATGAGGAGCTCTTGGTCCGTCTCGATCATTTGGAAGGCGGGTAGGCTGTCCGGTAGCGGAATGTAGTTCAGCGTGAGGATAGTGTCTTGCTGGCTGATGGTGGCCGCTCCCTGCTTCGTCAGGGCCCAACGTTGACCGCTCTTTTCCATGAAGACATTGTTGACCTTTGTGCCTTGCGTCTCGTCCGCATCCCTGCCGATGTGGTGGATGTGAGCCTCCTCGGTGGAGTCCACTACGATTTGCAAGGCGCCACTCTCGCCCGAGCCGATGATCCATAGTTCGGAAGGCGTGAGTTGGACGAGCTTGGCGGCGGAGAAGTAGTTGTCTCCCTTGTTGCTGTCGGCGGAAGGGTATAGGCTAAAGGTCTCGTTTTTAGGGTTGAAGCGCAAGACCTGACCGATGTCGTTGAGGATCCACAGATGGTGGAACTGGTCTTGTTTGATATCTATGAATTGGTTGCTGATGCTTCGGGAAAGTTCTTTGGAACTGGCTTTGAAGTTTTTGAAGTCATATCCGTCGAAACGACTGAGTCCATCTAGTGTCGTGGCCCAAACGAAGCCCGAATGTCCTTTGATGATGCCCGTGACATTATTTTGGGAAAGTCCGGTCTCCGTCGAATAGGTTGAGATGCGTGTGCCTATTTGCCCCAAGACGAGCAAGTGGGCAAGGCACAAGGTCACTATTGTCAGAAAGACGCGTCTGTTCATTTGGCTTCTTGTAGTTCTGTGAGTTTAATTTTCTCGCTGTCCGGGCCGACGATTTTAGTTCGGAGGTGGTCTCCTTCATCCGAGTAGATGAAGTAGGCGGTGACGGGGAGCACCTGTTGGTTGACGAAGTCGCAGGCCTTTTCGAGCCCCATCACCATGAAGGCGGTGGCGAGTGCGTCTGCGGTCATGCAGTCAGATGCGAACACAGTGGCGCTCAGGAGGTTATGCTCCACGGGGTAACCCGTATGAGGGTCGATGGTGTGCGAATAGCGCTTCCCATCCTTGTAGTAGAATTGACGATAGTTGCCCGAGGTGGCGGTGCCGATGTCACCCAATACTACCTTCGCCTGGAGCGTAGGATTGTCCACACTGTTGTCCTCTGTCGGTTGGGTGATGCCAATGCTCCAAGGCTCGCCCTTCGCGTTGACTCCGTGGGTCACGATCTCTCCTCCGATCTCCACCATATAGTTCTTGCAGCCTTTGGAACGGAGGAACTGTGCCACGACGTCGCAGGAGTACCCCTTGGCGATTGCGGAGGCATCCAGCATGACCTCTTTGTCAGACTTCTCGACGTAGCCATTCTTCAGTTCCACTTTTTGATAGCCGACGTGGCGGAGGATCTCTTGGACATGCTTGTCGGTCACCTCCTCGCTCTTCTTGAACCCGAAGCCCCAGAGGTTCACGAGCGGGGCTACGGTCATGTCGAATGCGCCGTCCGTCAGTCTGGAGATCTCCATCCCCCGATTGAAGACGTTGAGGAATAGGGTGTCAGGGTCCACATATGGTTCATTGCTGTTGATGCGTGAGATGATGGATTGCTCGTCAAAGGTGGAGAGGGAGTGCTCGAAGTTGTTGAGGCATGCCAGAAGGTCTCTCGGGTCGATCGGCACGCTATCCACGGAGCATTTTATGCTGAAGTAGGTGCCAAGCGCCTCTCCCTTAAAATGTTGCTCTGCCAATCTGGCGTTTTTACGTAGAAAAAATAGTCCCAGTAAGACCGCTAAAACACTTACTGCGACTACCCCTATTATTATCTTCCCCTTCTTATGGATCATCGTTTGTCTCTTTTGTTTTATCTCCTACAAAGTTAATAAAAACGGCCCTAATAATTTTAATATTGGTGGAAAAATTCCTCTGTATTAATAAAAAAATTGTACCTTTGCATGGATTGGTCGTGGCCTCGACCGATGGAGCCGATGGTTCGGTTTCATATCAGTGTAAATTGGATGTAATAAATTATTAGTATGATATACAACACCAAAATGAAACGCCTTGCACTGCCGGAATATGGCAGGAATATACAGAACATGGTGGATTATTGTTTGACGATTAAAGACCGTGAGGAGCGTACGAATTGTGCCTACTCTATCATAGCCACGATGGGTAACCTCTTTCCCCAGTTGAGGGATCTGACCGAGTTCAAGCATCTCTTGTGGGACCATCTCGCAATCATGTCCGACTTCAAACTCGATATCGATTATCCTTATGAGGTGGTTAAGAAGGAAACCCTCAATATCTGTCCGGACAGGGTGCCATACTCTTCCGCTCGCGACCTTCGTTACAGGCATTATGGCAAACTGATTCAGGGAATGATCGACAAGGTCTCTGAATTGAAGGACCCAGAGGAGGCGAAGGAGCTCTCCATCTATATCGCCAACTACATGAAGAAGTGTTACATCCTTTACAACAAGGATGGTGTGGCGGATCAGAAGATATTCGATGACTTGCGGAACATGTCGAAGGGCGATATCCGCTTGTCCGCGGACGATGTGGTGTTGGAGGATTGCAAAGATTTGTTGGCGTCTCAGGTTCAGTCCTCCTCCAAGAAGAAAAAGAAAAAATGATGCGTGTCTAAAATTGACTTGCTATGGCGAAGTTTTTGATTGAAGGCGGTCATCCCTTATGTGGTGAAATAACTCCCCAAGGAGCTAAGAACGAGGCATTGGAGGTCATCTGTGCCATCTTGTTGACTTCGGGTAAGGTGACCATCTCCAATATCCCGGATATATTGGACGTGAATAACCTAATCTCCCTGCTGAGGGATATGGGCGTGAAGGTGAACCTCATCAAAAAGGGTTGCTACTCTTTCCATGCCGATCAGGTTAATTTGGATTATATGGAAACGCCTGATTTTTATAGGAAATGTGCGGCGTTGCGAGGATCCGTCATGCTGGCGGGTCCGCTGGTTTCCCGCTTCGGCAAGGCGATTATCCCTAAGCCGGGCGGAGATAAGATCGGTAGACGTCGTCTCGACACGCACTTCCTGGGTATTCAGAAACTGGGTGCGGAATTCACCTACGATGACGAGCGTAAGTTGTATAACGTCTCCGCCAAGCAGCTCACGGGCGCTTATATGCTCCTTGATGAGGCTTCCGTGACCGGTACGGCCAACATCGTGATGGCTTCGGTTCTCGCCAAGGGCGTCACGACGATCTATAACGCCGCATGCGAACCTTACATCCAACAATTGTGCAAGATGTTGAACCGCATGGGGGCTCGCATCTCGGGCATCGGCTCGAATCTCCTGACGATTGAGGGGGTTGACTCTTTGTCGGGTTGCGACCATCTGATCCTTCCGGATATGATCGAGATCGGTAGTTTCATCGGCATGGCCGCCATGACGCACTCCGAACTGACCATCAAGAATGTTTGTTACGACCAATTGGGTATGATTCCTGACTGTTTCCGCCGATTGGGCATTGAACTGGAGAGGAGAAACGACGATATATATATCCCTAAGCGGGACCATTATACCATTGATACCTTTATCGATGGCTCTATCATGACATTCGCGGACGCTCCGTGGCCGGGCCTCACACCCGACTTGCTCAGTGTCTTCCTCGTGGTGGCTACTCAGGCGAAGGGTAGTGTGCTGATCCATCAGAAGATGTTCGAGAGTAGGCTCTTCTTTGTGGATAAATTAATCGACATGGGTGCCCAGATCATCTTGTGCGACCCTCACCGCGCCACGGTCATCGGTCTAGGAAACGACACACCGCTGAGGGCGTCTAAGATGAGCTCCCCGGATATTCGTGCGGGAATCGCCCTGCTGATCGCCGCTATGAGCGCTCATGGCACGAGCACTATCAGTAATATCGAACAAATTGATCGCGGGTATGAGGACATTGACGGCCGGTTGAATGCAGTCGGTGCGAAGATTATGAGAGTCGAGTGATTTGATTCTCTCTCCCGAAAAGATTCTTTTTTTGTTTTTATTGTTACTTTTGCTAAAGATATAATTATTCAGATATGGAGAAGGAAGAAACGAAAAGAAAAGGAAAGTTGAGCATCGGAAAGAAGATCCTGATTGCCCTTTGGGTGCTTTTCTTCGTGGGTATTTTCACTGTCTATAAGATTTTCGACATGATTGCGGATGGCAAGATCGGTTACTTGCCGCCTGTCGAGGAGTTGTTGAACCCTAAGAGTAAATTCGCAACGGAGATCTATTCCTGCGACATGAAGGTGTTGGGCCGCTATTTCCAAAGTGGTGAAAACCGTTTGAACACGCAATATTCGGAGCTCCCTACTTATTTGGTTGATGCGTTGACATCCACAGAGGATGTGCGCTACCTTGAACATTCAGGTGTTGATGGCCAGGCTTTGTTCCGTGTGGCGATCAAAACCTTAGTGATGCATAAGGGGTCGGGTGGCGGTAGTACCATCTCCCAACAGCTGGCTAAACTGTTGTTCACCAAGAAACCTGAGACGGGTTTCGAACGTGCGAAGCAGAAACTGACGGAGTGGGTGGTGGCCGCTAAACTGGAGAAGTATTACACGAAGGAGGAAATCATCACCATGTACCTGAATAAGTTCGATTTCTTGAACAATGCGGTGGGTGTCAAATCTGCCTCTCAAATCTATTTCAGCAAACAACCTGCCGACCTGAAGATCGAGGAGGCAGCTTTGTTCGTGGGTATGTTGCAGAACCCTTCTTTGTACAACCCTGCGAGGGAGAAGCGCCGCGAGCGTTGTAAGAATAGAAGAAATGTGGTTCTCTCCCAAATGGTAAAGTATGGAAAATTGGCACCGGAGGCGTACGACTCCTTGTCTAAGTTGGACATCCAACTGAAGTTCCAAAAGGTGGATCATAAACTGGGTCCTGCCCCTTATTTCCGTGAGTATCTGCGTGCGATCATGACGGCGCCTCGTCCCGATTACTCGAAGTATCCTAAGTGGATGCACCAGAAGTATTACGAGGATTCCTTGGCGTGGGAAACGAACCCGCTCTACGGCTGGTGTAACAAGAACTCTAAGCCTGATGGCACTCCTTATGACCTTTATACGGATGGCTTGAGGATCTATACGACCATCGACTCCAGAATGCAACAGTATGCGGAGGAGGCTATAAAGGAGTATGTGGGTGGATACCTGCAACCTATTTTCCACAAGGAGAAGTTTAACCAAAAACATAAGAAGGCGCCATTCTCTAACAAGTCCACCCAAGCGCAGGTGGATTCTATCTTGGTGAAGTCCATGCGTATGTCGGAGAGATACCGCGTCATGAAGTATGACGAGAAGATGAAGGATGCGGATATCAAGGCTTTCTTCGACACGGCTAAGATCGCCATGCGTGTCTTCGATTGGGCGCAGGGTAGCAAGGATACGGTGCTGACGCCGATGGACTCTATCCGTTACGCTAAGTCATTCCTCCGCTCCGCTTTGATGTCTATCGACCCGTTCAACGGTCATGTGAAGGCTTATGTCGGTGGTATAGATTATAATTACTTCCAATACGACATGGTGTGTGGTGGCCGCCGTCAGGTGGGTTCCACTATCAAACCGTTCCTCTACTCCCTTGCGATGGAGGAGGGCCATTCGCCTTGCGACTCCGTGCCGAACGTTCAGCCTCAGGTGTTGTTGCCTTCCGGCGAGATCTGGGAGCCTCGTAACGTCCCTTATGGCGAGGAGGGGAAGAAGGAGATCGGTAAGATGATCACCATCCGTAGGGGATTGCAGACTTCGAACAACTGGACTTCCGCCTACTTGATCAAGCAGTTGGGTCCTGAGAGTTTCGTGAAGTTGCTCCACTCCTTCGGATTGAAGAACCAAATCGACCCGGTTCCTTCGCTTTGCTTGGGTATCGCGGATGTCTCCGTCTGTGAGATGACCTCGGCCTACACCGCTTTCGCAAACAAGGGTATCCGTACAGAGCCTCTCTTCGTGACCCGTATCGAGGATAACCAGGGTAATGTCATATCGACCTTCATGCCTCGCATGAACGAGGTCTTCAGCGAACAAACCGCTTATAAGATGATCTCCATGCTGCAGGGCGTCATGAACGGTGGTACGGGTCTCCGCTTGAGAACCAGACGCTATGATTATTGCATCGGTTGGGAGACGCCTGTCGCTGGTAAGACGGGTACGACACAAAACAACTCCGATGGTTGGTTCATGGGCTTTGTGCCGAATCTGATCACGGGTGTTTGGGTCGGCGGCGAGGATCGTGACATTCACTTCGACAACATCAAAAATGGTCAGGGTTCCGCTACGGCTTTGCCGGTTTGGGGAACTTATATGAATAAAGTTTATAAGGATGAATCATTGGGATATTCCCGCACTGAACAGTTCATCGTGACTGATAAGTACACCTGCTCGAAGGCGGAAGAGAGCCATAAGGCGGAGGCGGAGGAGATCCCGGAGATGATTTTGTTTGAATAAATGTATTGCAATGAATATCTTAGATAGAATTATTGCCAATCCAGGTGCTTTGGGACAATGGAGTAAGCAGGCTTACGGTTATTTCATGTTCCCGAAGTTGGAGGGTGAGATTGGCCCTAAGATGACTTTCCGTGGCAAGGAGGTCTTGAATTGGGGCATGAACAACTATTTTGGCTTGGCGTCTAACCCGGAGATCCGTGAAAAGGAGGTCGAATGGGTTTCTCAATATGGATTGTCCCACCCGATGGGCTCCCGACTGATGACGGGCAATACGTTCCTTCACGAGGAGTTGGAGGAGCGAATAGCTGATTTTGTAAAAAAAGAAGACGCCTTCGTGTTGAATTCTTTTTATCAGGGCATGATCTCTGTCATCGACAGCTTATGTGGCCGCAACGACGTGATTGTCTATAATTCGGAGGCTCACTCCAGCATCCATGATGGTATCCGTCTGCAGCTGAGCCATCGCTTCGCTTACCACAAGAACGATATTGAGGTCATCGAGACCCAGTTGAAGAAGGCTACCGAGGTGGCGAAGGAGTCTGGTGGAGGCGTCTTGGTGGTTACCGAGGGTGTGATCGGTGTCACGGGCGAGTTCTCCCCATTGGATAAGATCGCCGCTCTGAAGGAGAAGTATGACTTCATGTTGGTGGTCGAGGACGCTCATGGTTTCGGCACGATTGGTCCGAACGGTATTGGTGTGGCGGACCATTTCAATGTGCTCGATAAGGTTGATTTGCTTGTTGGTACGCTAGGCAAGGCGTTGAGCATCTCTGGTGGTTTTGTCGCCGGCAATGAGGATGTGATCAATTTCCTACGCTATAACATGCGTTCCCAGACCTTCTCGGAGGCGCTCCCTTCCGCTATCACGGCTAGCGCCATCGCTCGCTTGGACTATCTGGTGAAACATCCTGAACTGCGGAAGACTTTGTGGGATATCACGAACGCCCTGCAGAAGGGCCTCCGCAAGAATGGAATGGACATAGGAAACACGCAATCTCCTGTCACACCGGTCTATTTGAACGTGGAGAACATGCAGGAGGCGATCCATACCATGATGCACATGCGTGAGGAGTTCGGTATCTTCTGCGTGAACCTGATCTACCCTTACATCGAGCAGGGTAAGGTGATGGTTCGCCTGATTCCTACGACGCAACACACCATGAAGGACGTGGAGTATACCATAGAGTCCCTTTCCACCATCTGCGAGAACGCTAAGAATGGTATGTACAAGGATTCTACCCCGATTATTGCTTCGCCATCAGCTAAGGATAAAGACGACGAGGAGGATTGAGTATGAATAAGGACCAACAGAAATTCATGCGGAAGGCGATCGCTATTTCCCGCAAAAGCGTGGAGACGGGCGGCGGACCTTTCGGTGCGGTTATCGTGAAGGATGGTGAGATCATCGCTTCGTCCAACAACCAGGTGACGAAGGGCAATGACCCTACTGCTCATGCGGAGGTGATGGCGATCCGTAAGGCCTGCAAGAAACTGAAGACGTTCGACCTCTCCGGTTGCGAGCTGTACGCCTCCTGCGAGCCTTGCCCGATGTGCCTCTCGGCTATGTATTGGGCGCATATCGACCGCTACTACTACGCGAACCAGAAGGAGGACGCTAAGTCCATCGGCTTCGACGACCAGTTTATCTACGACGAGCTGGATAAGCCTGCCGGCAAGCGCAAAATGCCTCGTGAGCAGATGCTCAGGGACGAGGCGATGGAGGTCTTCCGTGCCTGGACGGAGAAGGAGGATAAGGTGGAGTATTGATGGATGAAACGATACTTGAGTGGTTCCTATAGATCATTCAACTAAAGATAAGGCGTGATAATCCACGCCTTTTTTGTTTTTTCTACCGTCTATGGTTATTGTTGGCAGGTCCGTTCCCCTTGTTTCGCCTGTTGTTGGACGGGTTACGGTGGTCAGGACGATTGTGAGAACCCTTCTGGAAGGAACGTTCTTCCTTCTTGCCGCTTTCCTCTCGGCGGAACCGCTCTTTCTCTGGTGCGGGATAGGTATTCCCCTTGGAATGTGAAAATAGTTGTTCGATCAGGTCGGGGCGTCCCATCTTACGTAGGTCGTTGATGATGCTTCGTTGGTTCTCTTTCAGGTACCAGAAGAAGAATTTGCGCTGCGCCAGTTTATCCTCCTTGCTGTGTGGCGTCCATACCTTCTCCAGCGTGTAGGGGTGGATACCCGTGTAGTATATCTCTGTGGAGAGGGTCATCGGGGTAGGCGTGAAGTCTTGTATCTGCTCCAGCTTGAAGTCCAGGTTCTTGGTGATGCAGGCCAGTGAGGCCATGTCCTCCTCCGTGCAGCCGGGGTGGCTGGAGATGAAGTAGGGGATAAGCTGCTGCTTGAGGTTGTATGCCTTGTTGATGCGCTCAAACTCCTTGTTGAATTCGTGGAATAGCTTGAACGAAGGTTTCCGCATGATGTTCAGCACATTGTCCGAAGTGTGCTCCGGCGCCACCTTCAGACGTCCGGAGACATGATGGGCGATCAGCTCCTCCATGTAGTCCTGGTGGCTCTTGTTGATGCGCTCGTCGTCGCTTTTCTGCAACAGGAGATCGTAGCGCACACCGCTTCCGATGAAAGATTTCTTGATGAAGGGAAGCGCGTCCACCTTCTTGTAGAGTTCGAGCAGCGTCGAGTGGTCCGTGTTCATGTTTTTGCAGATGGCGGGGTGCATGCACGACGGGCGCTTGCACTTGGCGCATAGGTCAGGGTTCTTTCCCCGCATCTTGTACATATTGGCGGATGGTCCGCCCAGATCGCTCAAGTAGCCTTTGAAGTCCGGGTGCTCAGAGAGTTCTTTCACCTCCTTGAGAATGGATTCCTCCGAACGGGACATGATGAACTTCCCTTGGTGGGAGGAGATGGCGCAGAAGGAGCACCCTCCGAAACATCCTCTATGGATATTGACGGAGAACTTGATCATGTCGTAGGCTGGAATGGTTTTCCCCTTGTATTTCGGATGGGGAAGGCGTGTGAAGGGCAACTCGTAGGTGGCGTCCAGATCTTCGGTGGAGAGCGGTGGATAGGGCGGGTTGATGACGGCCGAGTGCTCTTTGTCCACACCCTGTATCAGCCTGCGCGCCTTCAGTTTGTTGGATTCCTCCTCCACCACACGGTAGTTCTTCGCCTGTTTCATCTTATCCTTCAGGCATTCCTGGTGGGAAAAGAGGGTGAATGTCTCCCCTTCGTATTCGGGTATCTCGTCGTTCCGGGCGATGTAGACGGTTTGTGGCACGTCGGTCAGCTCCGCCACGCTTCGTCCCGCCTTCATCTTCTGCACAATCTCCTTCAAGGGTAGTTCCCCCATGCCGTAGATGAGCAGGTCCGCCTTGCAGTCTTGCAGGAGACAGGGTTTCAGCTCATCGTCCCAGTAATCGTAGTGGGTGACGCGCCGCAGGGAGGCTTCTATTCCTCCGATGACGATGGGCACGTCGGGCCATAGCTCTTTCAGTATCTTCGAGTAGACGATGGTGGCGCGGTCTGGACGGAAACCGGCCTGCCCGTTGGGGGAGTAGGCGTCGTCCGAGCGGAGCCTCTTGTTGGCGGTGTAGTGGTTCACCATCGAGTCCATGCAACCGGCTGAGATGGCGAAGAACATGCGGGGCCTCCCTAACTTCTTGAAGTCCCGGAGATCGTCCCTCCAATTGGGTTGCGGAACAATCGCCACACGTATTCCCTGGTGCTCCAGGATCCTGCCGACCGCAGCCCCGGCGAACGAGGGATGGTCCACGTATGCGTCGCCGGAGAATAGGATGACGTCCACCTCTTCCCAGCCCCTCAACTCCAACTCCTTCTTGGTCGTCGGGAGAAAATCGCTTAATCGGTACTCTTTCATGTCGCTAATATAGTGTTTTTTCCCTTTTCGTCCGCTTTCGCACAACCCTGTGTGAAACTTTTTTTCAAAAAATCATTGTAATGCTTTTGCGGGAAAAGGAAATGTAGTATATTCGCGGTCGTAAATGGTATTGCCTTATGGTGTAATGGTAGCACATCAGTTTCTGGCACTGCTTGTCTGGGTTCGAATCCTAGTAAGGCAACAATACAATCCTAAGACCCTTGAGCGATCAAGGGTTTTTTTATGCCCAATCGTTTGCTTAGAGAATCAACAACGTCAATAGGAAGGCGCCTATCGCATAGGTCACGATGTTCGCGCGCAATGTTCCCCTGAAGATGGCTTGGGACTCGTACCGTTTCCTTAGGCAGAGATGGTTGATGCCCCATTCGATGAGGAGGGAGAGGATAAAGGCGACCACATAGTAGATGATGAGCCAAAACACCTCTTTGTGCTCCCGCACATTCACCTCGTGTGAGGTGACCCACGGGAACCACATGACCAGCCACCACCCTCCGTTGAGATATAGCGTGGTGATGATGCCTGCAATGCCGCTGACCATGTTGCTCAGCAGTTCCGTCAGGTATATCTTTTTGTCGTATCGCTTGTGTGTGAGGTACTTGGATAGGATGAACGCCTCGCATAAGATGACGAAGGTCATGAAAGCCCATCCTATGGGATGGAAAACATATATGCCGAATGAAACGTTTAGTAGAGCCATGGTGAATTATTCCTCTTTAAGTGAAATATTTATGCGTGAAGTTACATGGATCCCAGGCTTCTCACAAGGATATTCCTTCGATATTCACGATTGATCTAATCGGAATCCACGTACCGTCTCCCATCTGTATCTCCTGCTTGTATTCGTCGTACTTGACGAGGCGCTCCTCCTTGGTTGGGTAGGAGCCTCCTTCCTTCCTCTTGTCGGGCACGAAGTAGGTGATGGTGACGCTCGGCTGTTCGCTGATGTGGGCGAGCAGGTAGGCCATCTTCTGGTCGAGTTCCTTCTGTGTCGATTCGTCCGGGGCGATGAACGCTTCCGTCTCCCTGGCGGTCTCTCGGATAGCGTCGCCATGTCCGTTCAGGGCCGCGAAGGGGGAAAATTGTGCCGCCCGGTCTCGCATCGACATCTGCGGATGTTTCGCGGAGACGGGGTGGGGCAGGTGGATGATGTCGTCGTATTCATGCGTCATGCTTTGTGTCCTCCTATCTGTTGGTTACGTTCCTTGGCGGTTGCGCCCTCCTCGAAGTTTAACCCTTTCAGGATAGCGTTCTTGCCGAATTTCTTCTTGATGTCCAGCAGAGCCTCTTGCACCTTCCGCTCTTTCTTCTGTGCCGCTTCCTTTCGGGCATTCTCTTTTTTCTGCGCCTCGTAGTCGACGAAGAGTTCCAGTTGGACTGGTTGTTTTCCCTTCTCTTGCGCGCCTTCGTGCAACACCCTTCCCGCAGTGATGTTTAACCTCCTGACCAGCAGGTTGGGGTCGATGATCTTATCGAACAGGCTGGTCGCGGCTTCGATGATCGCATGGGTGGAGGAGGTGTATGCGGAGAGGTTGCAGTTGCCATGCGCGGGCTTGGGTACGGGCTTGCCGTAGTAGCTGGTGGTGATCGCTCCATGGTAGGCCTCCCTGATTTCGGGGCGGGTGAGCGACTCCGCGTCATAGTCTATGTAGAGGCTGATTAGGTTGGTGACCAAGCGCTTGTCCACCAGTTCGAGGGCGAGGTTGTCCGCCATCTCCTGGACCACCACCTTGGTCTTTTTGTAGTCGTAGGGGGAGGAGAGCACTTGTCCGTTGCCGATTGAGTGGTTTTCAGGCTGGTAGCCTTTGATGTCGGCGATGGTGCAGGGTTCCCAGCCCCAGGCGTGGTCGATGAGCAGTTCCGCGTTGACGCCGAAGAGTTGGTAGAGGAAATCCTCGTTGCTCAGGGAGCAACGTGCCACCTTGCCCATCGTGTCCATGCCGTACATCTCCAGCTTGCGGGCGATGCCTTTGCCCACCCGCCAGAAACTGGTGAGGGGACGGTGGTCCCAAAGTTGTTGGCGGTAGGAGAGCTCGTCTAGTTCTGCGATGCGTACCCCATCCTTGTCCGCAGGGATATGTTTCGCCACGATGTCCATGGCTATTTTGCAGAGGTAGAGGTTGGTGCCGATGCCAGCCGTGGCGGTGATGCCGGTGTGTTCGAACACGTCGCGGATCATCTTCATGGCGAACTCCCTCGGGGTCAGATGGTTGCTCTTGAGGTAGTTGGTCGCGTCGATGAAGACCTCGTCGATGGAGTAGACATGGATATCCTCCTCCGAGACGTATTTGAGGTAGGTCTTGTAGATGCGGGTGCTGTATTCGATGTAGTAGGACATGCGGGGTGGCGCGACGATGTAGTCCAATGCCCAATCTGGATGCTCTTTGAGCTCTGTCTCGAAGTGTGATTTTCCCGTGAGCCGTCGTTGAGGCGACTCCATCGTGCGTCGGTAGTTGACCCCTTTCACCAACTGCACCACCTCGAAGAGCCGGGCGCGTCCGCCTATTCCGTAGGCCTTCAGTGCAGGGGTGATGGCGAGGCATATCGTCTTCTCCGTGCGGCTGCTGTCCGCCACCACGAGGTGGGTCGTGAGGGGGTCGAGCCCTCGCTCCACGCACTCCACGGAGGCGAAGAAGGACTTCAAATCGATGGCAATATATGTGCGGTTCGCGGCATCCATAGTGTTGCAAAGATAAGGATTGGCTGGAAATTTCTGGTGCCTGATTAGTAAATAGTAAATAACTAAAACCTCCCGAACGGGTGTTCATCATTTGATTATTTTTTTATATTTGTATTATTTAGTAAAAAAAAACGGGTAAGGAGATGATGCGCATAGCTTTCACAATCATATTCGCATTCGTATTGACATCCAGGCTGTTTGCCGACGGGTGGTCAATGGGGGACGTCATTGAAAAGGACGGCATCTCCTACAAGGTGTTGGTCTCCTATCTCGTGGTGGACAGGAAGGAGTCACCCGACACCATAAAAGGACCCGACAAGTTTTATTGCTCAGGAGAGTTGATGGTCATAAATGTCGACAAGAATCTTAAAGACGTTGTCATCCCTCCGGTTGTGGAAAGATTCAGGGTCGTGGGGCTTACCGACAGTCTGTTTTTCGGGCATGAGCACGATAGGATATGGTTGCCCGAACTCCAGTTCGCGGGAAGTGGCTGCTTTGCGGGATTGAAGGTGGGAAGTGGGGCTTTGGTGGTGCACAACATCGCTAATCTTGGTGATGGCGTGTTCGATAGCCTTGACGCTGACCTGATTTTCGATATAACCAAAAGGATTAATATCGGGAATGCGTTCCGTAAAAAGAAAGAAGAATCGAGATTCGTTTTTAGTGCCCCCAAAGGGGTAGTTAAGATTAAAACGGAAATGCTGAAATACATTCGGGGTTGCAGGGTATACGATGATTGTTACAGCGCTACGTCGAACAACTTCACGAAGTGGATCCGTAAAGCGTTCAATGGTGATGAGGCATTCATGAAGAACGCACTCAATGACAGAGGGTATAACCTAGGCATGCGATCCTATTCCACGACACCCGTGAAAGACAAGAATGGGTTGCTCATTGTGGTGAGCGCTGTGAACGTGAAGGGCCTTGGATATCCTTGGGGTACTCTTACCAATGATTACTATCGTCAATCCAGATATGCTGTGATCAATAAGAAAAACAGGAGGAAACTTTTATATTATCAGCAATTTATTCCGGTGCCGGACGCCACGCAGAAAAAGGGCTGGTATGTCAAGTTTATAGACAAAGAGAAGGAGGTTGAGACAAAATATACGTTGAACGGTAAACAGATGAAGAAATGAGAAATGTGGTGATAATATTATTCGTGCTTCTCTTTTGCCTTCCGGCGGTTGCGGATCAGAGGGGTGTCTCCTTCGAGAAAGATGGTTTGGTATATGTTATATCTTCTGAGACGATAATGCCTCGATGGTCGGCGGGTGAGAATAAAAGGACCCTTAAGAACGTAGGCGAAGTATATGTGAGCGGAGTCACTGTTTCGGATAGTTCTGTGGCGATCCCTCCTATCGTCTTATATCCTTCGACGTTTTGCAGGAAAGACACGACGGTTTTGGCTGAATACAATGTCAGGGGAATCGGAGCGGGTGCTTTTAGAGGCGCTAGGCTAAAGAACCTTATCATTCCTTTCGGATTAAAATTCATTGGGGATGAGGCATTCCGTGATTTGGAAATTACCTCTGGTGTGTTGGCTGTGCCACCAGCTACGAGAATGAAGCGTAACGTATTCGAGGGCATGAAGTCGAAAGTGCTTCTGTTGTACTCCCGCAATGTCAACATCAACGACGACGCACCCCTTATGATCTATTTTGAGAATACATTCGAGAACAAAGAAGACCTGCCGGATTTCTATGTCGTTCATGGAGACAGAAACGCAGTCCCCGTTGGCATGGACAGACGACTGCTCTATACGATAGGAAAAAATGTATGGGTGGATTGGCTTAGGAACTCTTGGGGGAAAGACTTCTATGACCGCATGTTGATGTTCGGAGTCTTCCGCTACGAGGCTGTAAACGCCTATTCCGGATTTCGAACTTTGGGAGGAAATTCTGCTCCCCAAATCACGTGTAAATACAAATCGTCTAAGTACGAGAAGGTCGGAACTGACATTGATATGTTGCCTATGCCCGAATTCGTATGTATGAACTTTTATACAGGTAAGAAGGATACCTATGACGAATTCGTGATGAATGAAACATTGTTTAGATGTAAAAAGGGAGAAAAATACTCATATTTCACCTTGGATGGAAAGCCTATCACAGACACAGAGAGTTTGTTGGATGCTTCCGGAAGAGATCCTTTTGGATTGCAAGTGCGCACGAAGGAAGAGGTGAAAGAGAAAAATGCGGCGAAAGAACGGGAAAACAATCTCAATAAAAAAGTGGATGACCTGAAAAAGGCATTTGGTTTCTAAATAACTGAATAATAACTTTAAAAGAGGATATCTTATGGAAAACATGAAAAAACTGGCGTTCGGGGCAATCGCGGCACTTCTGGTGTTGTTTAGTGGTTGTGATAATTCCAAAGAAAACCTGAAGCAATGTAGTGATTATACGTATGCGGACTCAGTCTCCAACACGCATGTCTACGGCATTGTCTGTGATGCGGGCGGTAACGCGTTGGAGAATGTGTTGGTCATGAGCGGTGAGGATACTGTGTTTACGAACGGGAGCGGAGTCTATTCGTTCGATAAATGTCGTGTTGTGAATGGTAGATGCGTGGTGAAGTTCGAACTGCGGGATTTCTTTTCTGTGGTCCGTACGGCGGATATCCTCGACGGGGAAGCTCGGATCGATGCTGTTATGATGCCGCAGGACAGCAAGGAGGGCGTCTCGGAGGTTGCTCGTTTCTATAACAGCCAAGGCGCGACGATCGAGGTGGGCAAAATGAAAATCATGATTCCTGCCAACTCCATGGTCTACGAAAAAGATGGGAAGGATTTCAATGGTTCCGTATTCGCTAGCGCATACTATCTGAATCCTAACTCGGAAACCTTCACCAAAGAGATGCCTGGAGGAGACATGAGTGGAGTGACTGCTGATGGGAAGTCCGTCGTCCTCGTCTCGTATGGCATGGTCGAGGTGACGATGAAGGATTCCTTAGGCCAGAAGCTTCAACTGAAAGAGGGTGCGGAAAGCACGCTTACCTTTCCCATCCCTGATGGATTCAAAGAGGAGCAGAAATACGACAAAATTCCTCTTTGGTATTTCGACGAGGAGAAAGGTACATGGATCGAAGAGGGTATAGCCACGAAAAAGGGTGATTCCTACGTGGGAAATGTCAAACATTTCTCTTGGCATAATCTTGATAATCCGTATACTAGGGCGACCATCATGGGTCGTGTGACGAACAAGGACGGGAAACCATTGCCTCACGTGTTGGTGACAATCTCCCAGACGTGCGCATATACTGATACCGCAGGTTATTACAGTGCGTATGTGCCACAATACACTCCCGTCTTTGTGACGGTAAAGCCGGAAGATTATGCCGATTGCGTAAATAACCCTATCTACGATGTCGATGGAATACGTGCGGGGTCTTGTTATGTGCAGAACGTCGTCCTCCCGACTATGCCTTGCCTTCATGGAAAAGTGACGGACAAGGAGGGTGCTCCGATGGGTGGTGTCGTCGTACGCACAGACAATGTGTCAGCCGTGACGAAATCGGATGGATTGTATACGTTCTACTATAATGCGAAAGGCCCTTTCTCTCTCTTCGTTGATGATAAATCCGTTGCGATAGACAAGCGTGGGACGTATAAGAAGTATGTGTTCGGAAACCCTTGGGAGATAGGTGAGGATAAAAGCTATGACTTCGTGATTGACAGACCGATAAATGTTTACGGATTTGTTCGCGGCACCAATGGGAAAACCATCAATAAGCCTATCAAAGTCACAGCGGTCATCGGAAAGAAGGAGTACGATATAGAAAGCCGCATTTACACCCATACCTTCTATTCTTTCAATGTCTCCAAAGATGCGAGGGAGGTCACCGCATATGTCAAAGCTGAAGATGGATATGGAGTGAAATCCAACAGTGTGACTGATACGTTAGATGGTCGTCTTAGGATTTATATGCCTGATATTAACGTCCCGATGGGCTTTTCGGTGAAAGGCTCCATCGTCAACACTTGTGGTCCGTCCAAGGCGATGATGTCCATCATAATAGGCCATGGAAAAAACAAACAGGTAATCTCGCAGTCCTCGAAATTCGGATACTTTGACGTCGATTTGCCCGTAGACGTGAAGGGTGTCAGCGCGAAGGTCAAGATCGACTGCAATGGGAAGATGGTCAAGAGAAAGATTGATCAGATTGACGGAAACATAGACCTTGGAGGAATTGAGGTGTGCGCTGGTGATAAGCCAGACCCGAACTGTATCTATGCGATTATTGGAGACCGGACCGTGAAATTCAACACGAAGAAGGATAAATACACGGAAATGTTCCAAAGAAAAACGAAGAATGGAAGGGATGTCCGTAAGTATCAGGCTTGGTACAAGAGCCCCGACTATGGCGGTATGCTCATATTGGAGAACGAGTTTGATAAAGCATCCGTGATGTCACGTAAGCTTACGGTTTATCTGCTTACCGATCAGATGAACGTGATAAGCGGTAGCAAAAACGTTTATGCCCAAGCGGATGACATCTATACGTTCGAAACGAACTATGCGATGAGCGAGGATGGCCAGCTCGACGATGAAATTTATCTGTACGGATCGGCTGACGTCAAGAACAAGAATGTTGACGATGAGATGAACTCAAGCTATCTCACCGACGCTCTTTACAGAGCAGCCTCGAGCATCCTTATGGGCTCTTCCGATTCGACCACATTCTACACGTTAAGTCTATCCCAGTCATTGACCAAGGATATTGAGAATTCGTTGAAAAACAGCGGCTTTAAGGAAAAGACGACATTCCTGGATGATGAGCAGCGCATCACATCGATCTTCCTTCAAGACGATGCTGAGGCTGTCGTTCATAGGAACAAGGATAAAACAACGGATGTGACGATATTGGTGCGGGATGGGATAGGTAACGAACCTCTTTACAGTTGCTGGAAAGTTGATTTCAGGAATTCCACCCTTAAAAAACGAGGGGAAACTAATATCAACTACATGTGGAAGAACGAAGCGGACATCGCCCACCTTGTCATGTTCGGTCCGATCATGGGTGTCCGGTTTACGAAGACAGACGTGGCGGAGAACAAGTGCGGTTGCTCGAGTGGAATCGCACCGGCGGTCGCAAGTAAATAGCGGCTTGTCATGTCGCAGAGAGTATTACGGGTAGGTTCTGAGGATTGATTTTCAGGTGAATAGCATTGCCTGTTTAATAAAAAAGTGAATCTTTGGAACTTACCTGTAATTTTTATGTACATTTGTCGTGGATTTAGAATAGAAGGAAATGGGTACTAAAGGTTTATTGACCATCCTTTTGCTGGTGGTGTCGAACGTTTTTATGACCTTCGCATGGTATGGTAATCTGAAGTTGCAGGAGATGAAGATCTCGACTGATTGGCCGCTGATCCTTATCATCCTCTTTAGTTGGGGCATCGCCTTGTTGGAGTATTTCTTTATGATTCCCGCTAACCGTATCGGTTCGCAGATCATGGGTGGCCCATTCTCCTTGATGCAGTTGAAGGTGTTGCAGGAGGTGATTTCCATCTGTGTCTTCACTTGTATTGTGACGCTCGCCTTCAAGGGAGAATCGTTCCATTGGAACCATGCGGCGGCGTTCGTATGCCTGGTGTTGGCGGTCTATTTCGTCTTCCGCAAATGATTCCGCCATGTGGAATTGTTGTATGTGATGTTAGGTGTTCGAAAAACAAAAATAGATTTCATAGTGTAAATGTTTCTTTGTTTTGAATTTTTGTATTACATTTGTATGGGTAAGACTAGTATATATGCAGATAATAGGGAATAATTATTACATTTGAAATGAAAAAGATGAACGATATGAAAACTGAAAAGTTATGTCAATATTGCAAACCTATTGCAACGCTGGTGTTGTGGGTTTGCGTTTCGTTGTGGAGTTCGGCTTCCGCTGCGGTGATAGCGAGTACGGATTTTTCGCCTTATGTTAATTCCGGTGATTCTGTCCCTTGGGATTTGAACTCAGTGGTGCAGGAGGGTGTTTCGGGAAACCATCTCTCTACGACGGCGGAATATGATCCGGATGCCGCCAATTATAGGAAAACGACTGCCCATAGGGATTTTATTTACAGTGTGGTAAATAATCCGAGCATTTTGAACTCTACTTATTTGGATGAGGATGACCCTATGCTCGTTATTCAGTATGGGGGGGCTATGGAACCGATGACTCCTTTCCTCACTTACGATGTCAGTGGTTTGAAGACGGGAACAAAGTTCAATATCACAGTTGAATATTATGTGCTTAACTCGAAATTGACGGTCGGTACGCCTTTGAGCTTTAAGTTCTCGATTGATCCGAATGGGTATGGCGCATCGGACTATGATACGGATTTAGGCAATGCTGCTTCTCCTCAAGTGTCGACGCCGCAAGTGAAGCAGACGCTAAAACTCTCCGGTACGGTGTTGAAGAGGGATATGAATTTGGCATTCCTTTTCCCTTATTCCGGAAAGGAAGAGGGATATGCGATTGGAATCACTAAAATCACGCTAGAGGGTACTCTCGATCCTGTCGCTCGTTCGAGCCAAGGCTCGGAAGCATGTAAGGGAGAACAAACATTGCTCTTCCTTGACAAGGAATACAATGCGAGCACCTATTCTTGGCAACGATATGACCATGGTACTTGGAAGGAAGTCGGCAATAAAAAAAGCCTATTGTATGAGATGCAGGAGGATGAAACGTTCCGTTGCTTGGTAGATGGTGCGCCTTCGAACGAATTGGAGGTGAAGAGTATTATGTGCTGCGAACAGAATGGTAAACCGGCGTCACGCCGTACACTTATGTGGGAGACATTCGGTCGCTTTACGGGAGACCACACCTACTTGGACAGGGATGGAAACTCGACGACCACACCTGCCGCTTGGCCTAAATATTGGTCGGATGTTTCGTATGATTTGCCAGGTCATATATTTGATGATGGGAAAACGCAATGTACTGATTGTAAAAGTGGTAAAACACCTGGCAAAGTGGATGACGGATATTATGCTATCGTGGTTCCAACTCCTAATGGATATGCGTTGCCTGATGGAAATTATGCGAACTGGATGAAGGGTGTGCATAATGACCATACTTCTGTAATTACTGGTGAGTCAAATTCCGCCGCATTGGCTATTAATGTGGATTTCTTTTATACGGGTCCAGTGTTTGAAGCTGAATTCCCTGATATTTGTACAGGAAAAACGATCTTTTACGAGGCTTGGTTCGCCAATCTTTCTGCGGGTGGAACGTCTTATCCTCCTATCATTACAGTTAGAGTCGTCGATTCTAAGGATGGAACCGTTTTGCACGAGCAAGCCGATGTGCAGGCGTCGATGAATGGGGGATGGGAGCGTGTGAATGGACAATTCGAACTGAGTGGCTCTGGTACGCGCAGTGTGAAACTGGAGGTCTTGAGTACAAATGGTTCGGGAACTACGTCTGACCAAAGTTATTGGCAAAGCGGAAATGACTTGATCTTGGATGACATCAAATTCATGGTTTGCTCTCCTCCTTCTTTGGAGGCTTACTCGGATATCTCCACTTTTGCGAAAGACTCCACCATCTGTTCGGATATGGAGTTTATGATTGATGCCCCTGAGAGTGAGATGTTGAAGAATTTCTTCGGTGTTAATCGTAGGTTTTTGTTCCAGTATAGCGGCGATATGGGCAATACATGGCGCAATATATCTGGTTTGGAGAGTGTCAATGAATTTACGATCAATACGAAGGATTATACAGAGGATAAGATGCAGTTCCGCGTGGTGGTGGCTACCTCGGATGTGTTGGATGAATTTGTGAATGATCCGAATAAGGCTGATATTGATGACGCTTGCCGTAACTACTCCATCACGGAGCCTTTCACCATCACCCGTGCGGGCGACTTGGACCTCGGAGCGACGGCGACGACTTCCGCTTGCGTGGATGCGGCGGTGACGTTGGTTGCTCCTTCCCTTCCTTCTGAGGTGGTGGCTTGGGGTTGGACCAGCGAGGCTGGCGCTACGGTAGTTCCTCTCTCTGATAACAGTGATGCCCTCTCTTATGAAATCTCTCATAAGAGCAATGATAAGGAAGTCTACTATTTCATCGCTCAAACATCTGATGGATGTCAGGGTAAACGCAAGTACGAGGTCGATGTGAAACCAACAGTGGATTTTGACTATGACTTCGATGAACTCTGCGAAAAGACTGTCTTCCAGGCTAAAGATAAAACGCCAAGTGACGCAAAGATCATATGGATTTATGATGGCAATGATTATGAGGGGGACGAGTTCGTTTATGACAGAAGTTTGTTGCCGGCGGGTGAGGACCCGACTCAGCAAAAAAAGATCTTCTTCTATGGTGAAGCCAATGGCTATTGCCCTACTGACGAACGTGTCCGTAATATTATCTTGAAACCTAATCCTGGCGAACCGACCATTACCAATCCTTCCCTCTCTTTTGTGATGGATGCGGGTAATAAGGCTTCTGTGTTGGGCGCCGCCACGGCTGATGTCGATCACACCTTGCAGTGGGTTCCGACGTTGGAGTCGACTTCGAGCGCTCCTACTACGGGTTGGAGCGGTGACGAGCCTTTCGTCTCTTTGGATTACGATACAACTTATTTCTTCTTCGTGCGCCAAGTGAACGAATATGGCTGTGAGGGTCCTGCCGTGAAGGTTCATGTCACGGTTAGCTCTTCTCCTGTGCCTTTGGTGAGTGACACAATCGTCTGCATGGGCGATCCTGTCGATATGGACGATTTGGTGAGCACGACGGATGCGATATATGAACTCAAATGGTATGACCAGGAGAAAAAACCGGACGGGTCGGGTGATAATGCTAAGCCGACCGTGGTGACGGATGTCCCTGGTGAATATAAATTCTATGTGACGCAACAAAGCAAACAAGCTCCATACCCTGAGAGTAAAATGATGACGGTTAATGTGACTGTAGTAGGCGTCTATGAGCCAGACACGACGGGCAACACCTACCATTACTGCAAGGGAGACCAAGCTTTGCCGTTGGTAGCGAAGGAGAAGAAGGACGAGAGCAAGAGCTTCTACGCGAATGCGATGAACTGGTCGGTTGATGGCGGAGCGGAGAGCACGACGGTTCCGACGGTGGACACGGACGTGAGCACGACGACAAGCCACGAGTACACGGTATACCAGTCCTACAAGATAAACAACAAGGCACAGGAGGTCTGCAAGGGCGATCCGGTGAAGTGGAAGGTCGAGGTG
>JAEERP010000034.1 GCA_016285885.1 Paludibacteraceae bacterium | reverse complement strand
GCAACCCGACTCCGTGAAGCTGGAATCGCTAGTAATCGCGCATCAGCCATGGCGCGGTGAATACGTTCCCGGGCCTTGTACACACCGCCCGTCAAGCCATGGGAGCCGTGGGCGCCTGAAGTCGGGGGACCGCCCCTGCCTAGGGCGAATTCGGTGACTGGGGCTAAGTCGTAACAAGGTAGCCGTACCGGAAGGTGCGGCTGGAACACCTCCTTTCTGGAGGCCCGCTGTGAGAAGGGGAGCCCTTGTGGCTTCCGTTGCGCTCCGGCCGTCCCGCGGGACGGACCTCTTGTTTCTTGGCTGGAATCGGCTGGGGAATGCGGCGCAGCCGCAGGCTCCGTTCAAGACGGAGTCCTGTAGCTCAGCTCGGTTAGAGCACCACACTGATAATGTGGGGGTCGGCGGTTCGAGTCCGCCCGGGACTACTGGACTGGGGGACTAGCTCAGCTGGCCAGAGCACCGGCTTTGCAAGCCGGGGGTCAAGGGTTCGAATCCCTTGTTCTCCACGATGCCCGCCCTACGGGGCCGGGCCGAGGTTCTTTGACAGGATGGAAGGAAAGACAATCAAAATCAATCTTCAGCGGGGTGCGGGAAACCGCACCTCGAACACAAGAAAGACAATTCACTTGGCAGTCCGGGAAACCGGACTGTGAATTAGACGCAAGAGCGAGGATACTCATGAGAGGTCCCGATGCCTGGGAAGGCGGCGGGACTGGCGCCGGTACGCGACAAGTACCGGAGGGCGCACGGGGGATGCCTTGGCTCCCGGAGGCGAAGAAGGACGCGGCAGGCTGCGAAAAGCCGCGGGGAGGCGCGAACGGCCTTTGATCCGCGGATGTCCGAATGGGGAAACCCGGCGCGCTGGAGGCGCGCCAACCTTTGATAAGGTTGCCAACCCGCCGAACTGAAACATCTAAGTAGGCGGAGGAAAGGAAAACAACAGTGACTCCCCGAGTAGCGGCGAGCGAAAGGGGAAGAGCCCAAACCGCGGGCGTCGAGGCGCGCGCGGGGTTGTAGGGCGGTCGACAAGGACTGGGACTGGATAGCGGAAGCGGCCTGGAAAGGCCCGCCGTAGAGGGTGAGAGCCCCGTATGCGAAATCGAGTCCCTACCTAGACCGAACCCTGAGTAGGGCGGGGCCGGAGGAACCCTGTCCGAATCTGGCGGCACCATCCGCCAAGGCTAAGTACTCCCGGGAGACCGATAGTGGACAAGTACCGTGAGGGAAAGGTGAAAAGCACCGCGGGAAGCGGAGTGAAAAAGTACCTGAAACCGTGCGCCTGCAAGCGGTCGGAGCCCATTTTTGGGTGACGGCGTGCCTTTTGCATAATGAGCCTACGAGTTGCTCGTCGGCGGCGAGGGTAAGGGCCTGGAGGCCCGGACCCGGAGCGAAAGCGAGTCCGAATAGGGCTTGGAGTCGCCGGCGGCAGACGCGAAACTTTGTGATCTACCCCCGGTCAGGCTGAAGGCGCCGTGACAGGCGCTGGAGGGCCGAACCGGTTTCCGTTGAAAAGGATTCGGATGAACTGGGGGTAGGGGTGAAAGGCTAATCAAACTGAGAGATAGCTCGTACTCCCCGAAATGCCTTTAGGGGCAGCCTCGCGGGATGGGGCGCGGAGGTAGAGATACTGATTGGGCGAGGGGGCTTCGCCGCCTACCGACCCCAGCCAAACTCCGAATGCCGCGCCGACTACCGCGGGAGTGAGGGGCAGGGTGCTAACGTCCTGTCCCGAGAGGGAAAGAACCCGGACCGCCGTCTAAGGCCCCCAAGTGCACGCTAAGTTGGACTAACGAGGTCCGCCTGCACAGACAGCTGGGATGTTGGCTTGGAAGCAGCCATTCATTCAAAGAGTGCGTAACAGCTCACCAGTCGAGCGGGCGGGTGTGGATAATGAACGGGCATGAAGCGTGCCGCCGAAGACGCGGGATAGCAATGCTATCGGTAGGGGAGCATTCCGGACCGCGCGGAAGCCGCGCCGTGAGACGTGGTGGAGCGTCCGGAAAAGCAAATGTAGGCATGAGTAACGACAAGGCGGGTGCGAAACCCGCCCACCGGAAGACCAAGGTTTCCTGATCAACGCTAATCGGATCAGGGTCAGTCGGGGCCTAAGGCGGTGCCGCTGCAGTGGCGGCTGACGCCGACGGACAACGGGTCAACATTCCCGTACCCGACAGGGCTGCGAAGCGGGGACGGAGGACCGGAACCGCCGCCCGCAGACGGAATTGCGGGTTGAAGCGCGAAGGTAGAGGACGGCGAGGCAAATCCCGCCGTTTTGCCGATGCGCGACAGTACGCCGACCCCTCGGGGGAGGCGACAGCGCGGGGAAGGCGGCTCCCGAGAAAAGCCGCTAAGCTTCAGGCCCTGTCGGCCCGTACCGGAAACCGACACAGGTGGTCGAGGAGAGTATCCAAAGGTGCTCGAGTGAGTCACAGCTAAGGAACTAGGCAAACTGACCCTGTAACTTCGGGATAAAGGGTCCTCACGCAAGTGAGGCGCAGAGAAATGGCCCAGGCGACTGTTTAACAAAAACACAAGGCTATGCTAAATCGCAAGATGAGATATATGGCCTGACACCTGCCCGGTGCCGGAAGGTTAAGAGGAGAGGTCAACCGCAAGGCGAAGCTTTGAATCGAAGCCCCGGTAAACGGCGGCCGTAACTATAACGGTCCTAAGGTAGCGAAATTCCTTGTCGGGCAAGTTCCGACCTGCACGAATGGTGTAACGATCTGGGCGCTGTCTCGGCTG
>JAEERP010000033.1 GCA_016285885.1 Paludibacteraceae bacterium | reverse complement strand
GCGTGATGCCATAGACGAGCCACGCCAGCAGCAAGCACACGGTGATGACAAACAGCGCGATGAGCCAGTAAGGAATGAGTTTGGCAAGGATGAACGACCACTTGGAGACGGGTGTGACATTGATCTGTTCGATGGTGCCAGCCTCTTTTTCGCCGACGATGTTAAGTGTGGGCAGGAAGCCCGTCATCAGCATCATCACAATGGCAAAGAGGGCCGGAATCATGAAGAGTTTGTAGTTCTGGCCCTTGTTGTAGAGGGTGGTTGTCGAGGAAGGAGGAAGGAGGAAAGAGGAAGATCCTCGAAGAATCTGACTCAGATAGGCGCTGCCCATTGAGCCCTTGGTGCCGTTGACGGCATTGGCAGCGATGAGATACTTACCATCACGAATCTCGAGGATAACGTCGACCCTACCCTTCTCGATGTCCTTTATCGCCTCAGCGTATGTAGCCTTCTGTCCACCGAAGATAAAGTAGTTGGAGGCAGCAATCTGCTGTACCAATCGCTGAGACTCCACAGTGTGGTCAATGTCCACCACATCCACCACGATGTTCTTCACCTCCATCTGCATCACCCACGGCATCACGCACATGATCACGATGGGGAACATGATGATGAGTTTGGGAAGAAACGCATTACGACGGATCTGCAGGAACTCCTTTTGTATGAGATATTTCAGTGTCATATCAGTTACTCCAATCTTACATTAAACTTCTTCAGCGCAATGGCGAGCAGCACCACCGTCATAACTGCCAGCACAGCTACCTCGTGAGCCACTTCGCCAATGCCCACACCCATAATCATCAGCTTGCGCATAGCCTCGATATAATAGCGTGGCGGCACGATAGCCGATATCCATTGCAGGATAGTTGGCATCGATTCAACAGGAAACAGCATGCCCGACAGCATCACCACAGGCATCAACAGCACCATAGCTGACAGCAGCAGGGCCACAAGTTGCGTCTGTGCCACGTTGGAAATGAGCAGTCCCAGCGAGAGCGCCAGCAGAATATAGAGGGTACTCACAGCCAGAATCCAGAACAGCGAACCAGCCAGCGGTACTCCCAACACGAAACGTGCCATCAACAAGATGGTGATGAGGATGCCAAAGGCCAGTATCAGATAAGGCACTGCCTTAGCGATGATCACCATCAAGGGGCGCACGGGTGATACCAACAGCACCTCCATCGTACCTTTCTCTTTCTCACGGACAATCGAAATCGAGGTCATCATGGCACAGATGAGCATCAACAACATACCCATGATGGCAGGCACGAAATTATAAGCCGACTTCATCTGAGGGTTGTAGAGAAGTGAAGTGTGAATAGTGATAGGTGAATCATTCTTCGCAGCGTGAAGCGTCGCAGGTGCCGAGCGGTCTGCCGCTATGGTTTGCAGAGCATAGGTAGTCCATTGCTGTGCCATATTAGGATCGCTACCATCAACCATGATCTGCATGCCACGATTCTGTACAAACACCAGCGCCATATCGGCCTTCTGACTGCGGATGAGTTGTTCGGCTTCCCGTGGGGTGTTCACAGTCTGCGTGATGACAAAATATTCCGATTGTGCCAGTCGTTCTACGGCCTGCTGCGTACGGGGCGACATCTCTGACGTGACTACCACCGTGCGCACATTCTTCACATCAGTGGTGATGGCAAAGCCGAAAAGCAGCATCATCACCACAGGCATGCCGAAGAGTATCAGCATCGTACGCTTGTCGCGCAGAATATGCTTGGTTTCCTTGATTACAAATGCTATAAACTGTTTCATACACTTAATCGCTTGAACGAGTGGCCTGGCGGGCCAGATAGGTAAACACGTGATCCATATCGGGTTGGTGGAAACGTTGTTTCAGTTCGTCTGGTGTACCCAGTGCACTGATCTTGCCGTCCACCATGATTGAGATGCGGTCACAATACTCCGCCTCGTCCATATAATGGGTGGTCACAAAGACCGTGATGCCACGATGGGCTGCGTCGTAGATGAGCTCCCAGAACTGGCGGCGCGTAGCGGGATCAACACCACCCGTGGGTTCGTCGAGGAACACCACACCTGGGTCGTGGAATATCGAGACTGAGAAGGCCAGCTTCTGCTTCCAACCTAAGGGCAACGAACCCACCAAGTCATCGCGATGGTCTTCAAACTTCAACTGCCGCAGCACCTCGTCCATCTTACGCTTCACCTCGTCGGGTTTCATGCCGTAGATACCAGCAAAGAGACGAATATTCTCGGCAACAGTCAAGTCTTCGTAGAGCGAGAACCGCTGCGACATATAACCGATATGCTTCTTTATCTGCTCATATTCCGTGCGGATGTCAAAGCCTACCACCCTACCCGTTCCGCTGGTGGGCTGGTTCAGGCCTGTCAGCATGTGCATAGCCGTCGTCTTGCCGGCACCGTTGGCACCCAGGAATCCGAATATCTCGCCCCTCTTTACACTGAACGAGATGTCGTCAACGGCATGGAAATCGCCAAAGGCTTTAACCAGATGTTCTACTTCGATGACGTTATCTTCTTTCACTTCTGCAATCTTCTCGTGTTCAATGCCTGACGGATTGAAGATACTGGCAAACTGGGTGAGAATATCATCGGGAGTACCAATGCCGCGCACCTTACCCTGATCCAGAAAAGCGACACGCTCACAGCAACGAACTTCATCAAGATAAGGCGTTGAAGCCAAGATAGTTATTCCCCGTTCCTTCAACAAGAGCAGCATCTCCCATAACTCCTTGCGGCTCACAGGATCGACACCCGTGGTGGGCTCGTCGAGGAAGAGTACACTCGGCTGGTGTACCAATGCACACGAGAGCGCCAGCTTCT
>JAEERP010000003.1 GCA_016285885.1 Paludibacteraceae bacterium | reverse complement strand
CACCTCTTCCCATTCCGAACAGAGAAGTTAAGCCCGCCGGCGCCGATGGTACTGCGTATAGTGGGAGAGTAGGTCGCCGCCGTCTTCGGGGTCAATCCTTTCGGGTTGACCCCTTTTTTTGTGCCCGGGCGCGGGCGTTTTTTGTTTGACCGTGTGCCGCGTCGTCCCGTGCCACCCCTTCGGGGTTCCGCCGCCGCACCACGTTCCCGCACAGGGGTTGACACCCCTGCCTGTGATGTTATCGCCCCGTCGGGGCTTAGGTCGTGCGCGTCATGTGGGGATATGCGTCCCATTAATTGACCGAATCGAACAGACGTTCCATAATTAGTAATCGTTAATTGTAGCAAAAGCAGACCTAGGCGTTTGTCCCCTTATATCCGAAATATGATTGGTTCGGCATGTTTCCTAATGCTATATTAAAATATGTTAAATCGCAGGTGTGTTCCCATTTATTGCCCATTATATAGTAATTTTGCGAAAAATAATTAATGTTGGTGCAATCTATGGTATGGGTATCAATAGAGATTAAAATGATTATACAATCTTATTAGAGATGAAGAGGTTTATTACATTGTTGAGTGTGTTATCGTTTGTGTTTGTTGCGCATTCAAAGATTTTTATGAAAGTCACCACCGCAGATGGGAAAGTAGAGACTTTCGAGGTCGAATCGTTGGATAAGGGTAGTTATGATGTTGATGATTCTGTCACAGTTAGTGGATATTGTTCTGGACATGGTTTTGTTGAAATGGGCAATGGCGTATTTTGGGCTACATGTAACGTGGGGGCTAATTCCCCAGAACAATTAGGAGATCTTTTTTATTGGGGTGATACGATTCCTTATGAGTTGTCAAGTTCATTCACTACGCATGGGACGCCTGATAGCCCGATGTCGTTGGAAGAAGATGCCGCTTACGTAAACATGGGTAAGGAATGGCGTGTGCCAACGATAGAAGATTATAACAATCTGAATAGAACTTACATTAATAAATACTATACTGAAAATTATAATAATACAGGGGCCAAAGGAATTATTATTTTAAGTAGTGTAAATGGGAATATGTTGTTTTTCCCAATATCTGTTGAGTCCTCTACGTATGAAGGTCCTCAAGCAATGTATTGGTTAAGCTATTGTTATAGCCGCAGTTCGGCGGCTGCAATGAGTATCAAAGAGCATTCGGCGGGGTATTCACGAACTGGCACATCGACTCCTTTGCCGATAAGGGCTGTGTTAAATGAGGAATATGGTTATGTTCATGTTAAATTTATCAATAAGGCGTATGGTGATCTGTTGTACGATCTGCGTATGTCTTATGGTGACACGATCGGTTCTGTGGATGTTGAAGTGTCAGATGTTCCATTTGGTTATGAATTTTGTGGGTGGGGCATTGATGAATCCTATAATTTATCTGAGAAGAGCCAATATGATACTACAAAATTAGTTAGTTTGGATACTATAGCCGTTACATCTCAACTGTATGCCTATCCTATTTATAGACCTGCAACTTTCGTAATCACATCGGATGGCGAGGTTGATGGCTTTGAATATGTTGATATGGGCTTGTCAGGAAAGTGGGCTACGTATAACTTAGGGGCTAATAGTTCCTCAATAATGGGAGATTACTATGCGTGGGGTGAGACTGTTTCTAAAGACACGTTCACTCATGAGAATTATAAATTTGATGAGGATGGACGTTACTATACTAAGTATGTGACCAGTTCGTATAGTGGAACTGTAGATAATAAAACGATGTTGGAGGCAGAGGACGATGCGGCAACTGTGAATATGGGTGAGAACTGGAGATTGCCAACGTGGGACGAATGGGATCGGTTGAGGAGATATTGTGAATGGAAGATAATTAGGAACTTCAACAATTCGGGTATCCCTGTGTTTATGGTTACCGACAAGAGTATTGACAAATCAATATTTATTCCGATTAAGACTCTTGCTAAACTGGACGATGAGCAGAATAGAACATATTATTGGAGCTCGGAAATAGAACAGTCGAGTGATATTGTTAGAAGTTTGACCTATAGAGATTTTGTAGAAGAACTATCCTATGACCGTTATTTGGGTGGATTAATTAGAGGTGTGATAAAATAAAAGAACGAAGATATGAAACACATAAAAATAATTCTGACAACGATTTTTATCGGGCTCGTTAGCGTTTCTGCTATGGCGGACGCTTCTTATCTGACTATATGTCTTAAGTCAAAAAAAGCTGAGAGCTTTCTATTAAAAGAGAAACCAACCATCACCTATGCGGAAGGAGCTATGGTTATTGATGGGCAGATATCAACTTCGTATGCAATTGATGAAATAGAGGAGTTTAAATTTACAGAAGGATCGGTGACAGAAATTCAAACAGTAAAGAATGACGGCATACTATTTTCTTATCTAGACAATAAGACAGTTGTTGTTTCTGGTTTGAACGAAAACGAGTCGGTTTGTTTGTTTGGTATCAATGGAGCTGTTTTGCGAAATTACAAGGTGGATGGTTCTGGCAACTTAATCATCGTTTTGCCACAAAACAATGGTGTTTACATCCTTAAGTTAAGAGATAAGTCATTTAAATGTTTGAAAAAGTAGTCTATATGAAAAAGCTAATTATATTGTTTCTAACGTTCTTCGCCATAAATATGAGTTGGGGCGTAGATAGTAAGATCACACATCTTCGTATCACATCAGCTGATGGTGAGATACATCGTTATGATGTCAACTTGATTAAAGAAATTACGTTCGAAGAAGAACAGTCAGCGTATAAAGTGGCGTTTTATGACGAAGATAGTACATTGATCGAATCACAAACGGTCAAGGCGGGGGATGATGCTGTTCCTCCTACGGTGACACCGAAGGATGGATATCGATTCGTGGGTTGGTCGGAAGACTATACTGGGATTGTTGAGGATAAGAATATATATGCATCCTACGAATGTATCTCTTGTATAGATGGTTACATGTATGTAGATCTTGGTTTGAGTGTGTATTGGGCAAGCTATAATGTTGGAGCCACATCTCCGGAGGAGTATGGTGATTATTTCGCGTGGGGTGAAACGGCGCCAAAAGACACATATACATGGGATAACTATAAATATTGTGAGGGAACAGCGAATTCTCTGACAAAGTATAATTTCAATGATGAGGATGGTGTTGTTGATGAGATTTTGACGCTTCTTCCAGAAGATGATGCGGCGACAGTAAATTGGGGAAGCAATTGGCGTGTGCCAACAGAGGCTGAAGTGGAAGAGCTTAGAGCGAACTGTACGTTTGAGGCCGTTACGAACTACAAATCGACAGGCGTAAATGGTTTTGTCATCACAAGTAAGGTTACAGGTTTTGAAAATGTCAGTATCTTTATGCCTGAGGGCGGATATAAAACCACGAAATTGGCTTTCCGTGGTAATGCGGGTGATTACTGGACATCTTCTGTGAATAAGGAAGGATGTAGTATTTCTATAGGTCTTGGCTTATCAGATGATGGCGTGGTGTCATGGTCAATCGTTGAACGTTATATAGGAAGAACTGTCAGAGCTGTAGCGGATAAGTAACTCTTACTTGACTACGTCGAACTAACGTTTCATAATTAATGATGCGGGGTTGGGGGATGTCACGCACATCACCGTGGGTTCTATAATTCTTATATATTTATTTTCAATACGATAGCTGCAACAAGCGATGGATTGGAACTCCTATTCCTGTCTCTTAACCGTCGGCACGACGAAGCCCACCACGATGACTCCGATAAGGCAGGCGATCGCCACAATGATCCGTACGCAAAGCTTATCGATGAATAGGGTGATGGATAAGGTGCTCATTGCCACCATCATGAGGATCGCCATGATCTTGACGCGGGGCGTCACCCCCTTATTCTTCTCATAATCACGGATATAAACGCCTAACCATGAGGCCAGGAGTTTCTCCCTCATACGTGGACTGCTCCGATAGAAGAGCCATGATGCCGCCAGCATGAATGGGGTGGTGGGTAATCCTGGTACGAATATACCTAATGTGCCTAGCCCGACGCATAGCGATCCTATAGCGATGTATATAATTCTTTTCATCTCAACTTTTTCTCTCCGCAAAGGTATTACATATATTTGATGAATCGATAGCAAAATATGCGTTTTAAATAGATTTTCCCATGCCAATGAGTGCATCTGTAAGGATCATTCACTCTTTGTAATTCTTTGCGTAATAATTTAGCAATCATATCTGCCCTATTTCTCAATTAATTCGTACCTTCGCGCATATTTAACTTTTAGTCTAACACATGGCAATAGTAAAACCATTCAAGGGCATACGCCCTCCAAAGAATTTAGTGGAGAAAATAGAGAGCCGCCCGTACGACGTGCTCGATTCCGAAGAGGCCCGCGCAGAGGCCGGAGACAATGAGATGTCCCTTTATCACATCATCAAACCAGAGATAGACTTTCCGGTAGGTACCAGCGAGTACGATCCGCGCGTCTATGAAAAGGCTGCGGAGAATTTCCAGAAGTTCCAGGACAAGGGATGGCTCGTTCAGGATAACAAAGAGATGTATTACATTTATGCGCAGACGATGAACGGCAAGACCCAATATGGCCTCGTCATCGGTGCGTACGTGGACGATTATATGACGGGTGTCATCAAGAAACATGAGTTGACCCGCCGCGACAAGGAGGAGGATAGGATGAAGCATGTGCGCGTGAACAACGCCAACATCGAACCAGTCTTCTTCGCTTACCCGGACAACGCCACATTGGATAGCTTGATCAAGAAATATACCGCCAATACTCCTGAGTATGATTTCATCGCCCCTATCGATGGCTTCGGACATAAGTTCTGGCTCATCGACCAAGACGCTGACATTAAGACTGTTACAGAAGAATTTGGCAAGATGAAGGCGCTTTACATCGCCGACGGACACCACCGCTCCGCAGCCGCCGCTTTGGTGGGTGACGAGAAGCGTCGTCAGAACCCGAACCACAAGGGTGACGAGGAGTATAACTACTTTATGGCGGTGGCTTTCCCTGCCAGCCAGTTGACTATCTTGGACTACAATCGTGTCGTGAAGGACTTGAACGGTCTCTCTTCCGAAGCGTTCTTGCAGGCGCTTTCCAAGAATTTCACGGTGGAGAAGAAGGGCGAGGCGGAGTACAAGCCGAAGGAGCTCCACGAGTTCTCCCTCTATTTGGATAAGAACTGGTACAGCCTGAAGGCTAAGCCGGGCACATACGATAACGCAGACCCTATCGGGGTATTGGACGTGAGCATCTCCAGCAAGCTCATCCTCGACGAGATCTTGGGCATCAAAGACCTCCGTTCCGACAAGCGTATCGATTTCGTCGGCGGACTCCGTGGTTTGAAGGAGTTGAAACGTCGTGTGGACAATGGCGAGATGCGCATGGCTTTGGCCCTCTATCCAGTCTCCATGAAGCAGATCATGGACATCGCCGATAGTGGCAACATCATGCCTCCGAAGGCTACATGGTTCGAGCCTAAGCTTCGTTCAGGCTTGATCATCCATAAATTGTCATAAACAAAATATTGGATAAGGCAAAGGCGGTCCATCTCGCAAAGAGGTGAACCGCCTTTTATCGTTATGGATGTATGCGTCTCGAAGGGTCGATGGTCAAAAAGTTGTCTGTCCTATAGCGTCTTGTGGTTGGATTTATTTAACTTCGCGTTAGTTCTATGGTTATATAACTAATCAATTCATTCATGTCCAAAGAATCCAGGGTAAAAAAGTCGCTGTTAAACATGAAGGTGAACCTTGTCGCGTACTTCGTGACAATCGTGGTCTCCTTTTTTACCCGAAAGATCTTTTTGGACCAGTTGGGGGATGAGTTCATCGGACTCACCACCACGATCAATAGCCTGTTGGCCTTCCTGAACTTGGCGGAGTTAGGAGTGGGTGCCTCGATCGCTTATTTCCTTTATAAGCCTATATACGACGATGACAAGGAGAAGATCAACGAGATCATATCCATCATGGGTTACCTCTATCGTCTCATCGGGCTCTTCATCCTTTGTGCGGGCGTTGTCCTCTCCATCTTTCTTCCCCTCTTTTTTAAGGAAACGCAACAGTCATGGTTTATCGTCTACTACTGTTTCTATGGGCAACTTGCCTGCTCTTTGATAGGCTATTTTGTTAATTATAAAGCTAATACGATATTCAATGCGGATCAGCGGCAGTACCTGGTCAACGGCTACTTCCAATTGTCACAGATCCTATGCACCCTCATACAGATGGTCCTTGCCTTGTACACCAACAGTTGTGCCCTCTATATCACCATCTCCATCATCTTCGCCGTCGTGAACAGCGTCATTTTAAACTGGAAGTTCAAGAGGGTCTATCCATGGGTAGAGGCCGATTTTGCCTTGGGAAAGCGGGCAATCAAGTGGCACTCGGAGATCATCCAGTATGTCAAGCGGGTATTTGTGCACCAGATCGGAGGCTTCATCAACAACAGTGTGATGCCCCTCATCGTCTATGCCTATGCCTCTTTGTCGATGGTCACCTTCTACGGCAACTATACGCTCATCAACTCGAAGATCAGCCAGTTGGTCAACGCCGCCTTTTCGGGCACGAATGCGGGCATTGGCAATCTGATTGCGGAGGGTGATTCGGCACGCATCTATAGCTGTTACAAGGAGCTCTTTTCCATTAAGTTCTTTGCGGTGCTCTACCTCTCCATCTGTTTGGTGTACCTCAATTCAGACTTTGTGGCGGTGTGGTTGGGTGAGAAATATGTCTTGGAGCCCCTCATCGTCGCTCTGATCTGTGCTGATTTCTGCCTCAATCTGTTGCGTGACACCACCGAGCAGTACCTCAATGGCTATGGGTTGAAGGCGGATGTTTGGGTGCCGATCTGCAGGATTGTCTCCCTCTTGTTTGTCGTTGGGGCAGGAAAAGTTTGGGGGCTTGTCGGAATATTGGCTGTTCCTGTTGTCGTACAACTCTTCCTCATGCATGTGTGGAAGCCCTATTACCTCTATCGGGACGGATTCAAAGTCCCTTTTTTCGACTATTTGAAAATATTGGTTTCCAATACTTTACCATTTATATGCGCCTATTTCGTTACGGAGGGGATCATCTCCTTGTTGGCGATTCCGGAGGGTTTATCCACCACATGGAGCGCGTTCCTTGTCAAGGGGCTATCGTTCTGTGCGATTCTGTTGGTCATTTCCATGGGCTTGGCATATCTCTTGTCGGAGGGTATCCGCAGTTTTGTTCATCGGATCAGGGTGCGTAACCATTAAAACACCAGTATCATGCAGGGTTATAAATATTCGATCATCATCCCCCATTACAACATTCCGGACCTCCTCATGAGGTGCCTGGAAAGCATTCCTGTGAGGGAAACGATACAGGTTATCGTGGTGGATGATTGCAGTCCGGAAGCCCACACATACAAGGAGAAGTACCCTGAGTTGTCACGTCCGTTCCTGGAGTTCTACCAGACCCCACGAGGGGGTAGTGCAGGGCGGGCGAGGAACCTCGGACTGGAGCATGCCAGCGGGGAGTGGGTGCTCTTTATGGATGCGGACGACCTCTTTGCGGATAATTTGTGCGAGTTGTTGGACGAGCATGTGGAGGAGGGCCTCGACATTGTCTTTTTCAACAATAGGAGCGTCATGAGCGACGATTTGACCCAGCCCGCCAACAGGGATTTCTACCAATACCTCTTTAAGGAATATGAGGAGACGGGGTCGGAGCTCAACCTGAGGTATGATTTCTATTCCTTGTGGGGAAAGGTCTTCAGCCGCGCTTTCATCGAGCGTCATGGCATACGTTGCGACGAGACGATGTACTCGAACGATGTCCTCTTTTCCTTCATGGCGGGGCATCTCGCCGGAAAGATCCGGGTGGTGGACGAGCCCCTCTATATCGTCACGCAGCGGAGTGGTTCGTTGGCTTCGAGCCAGTTCTCGGGGAAGGCGATGTCCCTGAAGGAGTGTGAAGATAGGCTGGATGTCTCCATCAGGGTGGCGCAAATGACCCGCAGGTACGACATACCCGTCAAGAAGGATTTGCACATGGAACTCTCATGGGCATTAAGGCGTTATTATACGGGTAGTTATCTCCTAAAAATGTTCCACTTGCTTCTGTCAAATCCAAGGATCTTCGGCTCTTTTCTTTGGAGAGATTGCCAAACCGTTGTTGCTGTGGTGAGGCGAGCTCTGCGATAAGTTAAATATCCGTTTAGTTTTTAGTTTTAGGTGAATTTATTATTTTTGTGAAAAATACAATCAAAAAGTTATGGGAACAATCCTTCTTATTTTCTTCACATCTCTTTTGACTCTTGCCGCTCTGATTTTAACGATTGTCGGGGCAGTGAAAAATAACAAAAAGTTAATGTTCGGCGCGATTGCGGGTTTCTTCGTTCTTGGAGTTGCCACTGCCTTGATAATTCTATGTTCGGTTAAGAGTTTTTTTGATTCGGTTACCAGCGAAATAGTGACGGATGAGATGAGTGAGGTGAGTGAGAATGGTGCCAAGGTAGCGGGGAAGGTGATCAGAGGCACCCTCACGGGCGTGATCGACGGATTGGATTCGGAGTCGATGCGTGTCGACTCGTCCGTTGTGCAAGCCGGCATTGTCGTCAATCATTGCGAGAACGTCTATAATGGGCTTTCCATCTATTTCGATTTCACGAAAGACTTTGATGGGGTTCTGACCCTCTATGCCTACGATGCGAGCGATAAGAAGCAAGGTTTCGCCCAGGATAGCATCCATGCGAAAGCGGGGGATGAAGGCGTGCATGTCTTTGATTTCAAGGATGGCGACAATTCTGGATTTAGTGGTTATTACACCTTAACAATCAAACCATGATGGTTGGGTGCGGCATCTCCTCGAGTGCCCTTGATTTGTGTGATTTAGTTCCATATGATGAAAAAAAAGGATATGCTGATGTCAATATAAAAAATTTAGTTATATTTGCCACATTAGGTTAAACATTCATAATTAAACAATTATATAATAGGAGATTATTACGATGAGAAAAGTTAGATTATCTTTATTGGCGATCATGGGAATATGTATGTTTGGACTCTTTTCTTGCAGCAAGGATGGAAAGGGTTCCGACGAGTTGTGTGACCATAGGAAGGCAGATCCTAAGCCCTATTTTAATTTCTTGGAGAGTCAGGCTGAGCAACATATAGTTGATTATCGTTCCGAGGAGGATTTCGCCAAAGGGCATCTTCTGAATGCCATTAACATACCAGCTACTATCAAGGATTTGGACGGAGCTAATGGCAATTGCGAATATGTGAAGAAAGTGTTGCAGAGTTTTAACTATGACACGGATACTCCGTTGTTCGTGTATGGTGGCAAGGACGCTTTCGGAACAAAAGGTATGGCTGTCCCTGGGCAGTTGGCCTGCAAGTTCAAAGTCGTGACGCTCCTCGTTGGCGGTTATGACGGATGGGTGAAAGAGGGGTTGCCTACAAACGCGGAATAATGTTTTTTTAATTGAGAATATGGAAAGGGTGTCTGTTGGGGCACCCTTTCTCGTGTTTTCGAATGTGATGGATAGATATATGATTTGTGGGTAAACTGTCGGAAACAAATCCCCACACATCGTTCTTTATTAAATTTTGTCTATCTTTGCGGAAAATTTAGCAGATATGAGTTTTAGTCAAGACGCAAATAAGTTATTCGATGCAGCAGTTGTCGATTACCACAAAACAGACAACGTGGACGCTGTCATGAATAATCCTTATCCAGCGCAAACCATAGAGAGTGTTCTGTACATCAAGAATTGGATCGACACGGTTCAGTGGCATTTGGAGGATATCATACGGAATCCTGAAATTGACCCTGTGGAGGCTTTGGCCATTAAGCGCAGAATTGATAAGTCGAACCAAGACAGAACTGATTTGGTCGAGAGAATCGACAGCTATTTCTTGGACAAGTATTCGTCGGTCGTCGCAAAACCCTCCGCTGTCATCAACACGGAGAGTCCTGCTTGGGCCATCGACCGCCTCTCCATCCTATCGTTGAAGATATATCACATGCGCAAGGAGGTGGAGCGTCAAGATGTCTCCGCCGACCATAAATCCTCTTGCCAGAAGAAATTGGATATATTGTTGGAGCAACGGGTCGACCTCTCTTCTGCGATCGACCAACTCATCAAGGACATCGAGAACGGAGACCGGTACATGAAGGTCTACAAGCAGATGAAGATGTACAACGACCCTAATTTGAACCCAATCCTCTACGGGAGGAAATAATGCTATGGGGGCGAGGAAGAATCTTTTGGTCATGAGGCTTTCCGCTATGGGAGACGTGGCGATGACAGTTCCTGTTATCGCCTCTTTTTTGCGTGCCTATCCCGAGATGGGCGTCATCATGCTCTCCACGCCCCGCCTCTCCTCCTTGTTCGATGGAATGGAGCGTGTGACGTTCCTCCCTGTCGATACGAAAAAAACTTATAAAGGCGTTTCGGGCATGGTCAAGCTCTTCCGGAAGATCAAGCGTGACTACTCGTTTGAGCAGATGATAGACCTCCACGACGTGATTCGTAGCAAGGAGCTCAGGCTCATGGTCAGGATGTCCGGGAAGAAAGTATACGTCATCGATAAAGGCAGGGCTGAGAAGCGTAAGCTTGTGTCTCCCCAGCAGAAGGAGAAGAGTCAACTGAAGACGTCGACGCAACGCTACCTCGACGTTTTTGAGGCTGCGGGTTATCCCTTCTCGATAGATTTCAGTGGACTGATGCCGAAGGATACCCCTTTGCCGGAAAAGATCGCCAAGGAGATCGGAACGGAGGCTCCCCATCGCTTAGCCATCGCACCTTTCGCGCAACATGCGGGCAAGATACTCCCCTTGGAGAAGACGGAACAGATCGTCGCCCATTATGCGGAGCGGGGAGACACGCAAATCCTGCTGTTCGGAGGTGGGCCGGCGGAGACGGAGGTTTTCAATGCATGGACAGCCCATTATGCCAACACATTCTCTATGGCGGGTAAGTTCTCCCTTTGGGAAGAGATCCAGATCCTGAACCATTGTGACGTGCTGCTCTCCATGGATTCCGCCAATATGCACCTCGCCTCGCTTGTGAACACGCCAGTCGTCTCCGTTTGGGGCGCAACCCATCCGTACGCCGGTTTCTATGGGTATGGACAGGACCCTTCGGATGCTGTACAACTTGCCTTGCCTTGCCGCCCATGCTCCATTTATGGCAAGAAACCTTGTAGGACAAACGATTACGCCTGCTTGAATGGGATAAGTAATGATTTGATTATCAATAAAATAAACAATCATCTCGAAAAAAATCGGTAAAAATGGGAAGAAAAAGTTATTAACAATTTGAAATCTTAGATAAAAAACCTATCTTTGCAATCCGATTTTGGGAGTGAAAAAAGAATAATATAAATAAATAATACACACGGCAATGAAAAGAACATTTCAACCCTCTATTAGAAAGAGAAAGAACAAGCATGGCTTCCGTTCAAGAATGGAAACCGCTAATGGACGCAGAGTATTGGCATCTCGCAGGGCTCATGGTAGAAAAAAGCTTACCGTATCTGACGAGTATGCTGTAAAGAGATAATTTCTCTCTGGAAACAAAGGAAAAGATATGAGGCGCATCATGGGGTGCGCCTCAATTGTTTAGATATATCGCTACAATAGAGATTTAAGATGGATCAGTTACCAGTGGATATAAATATGTTGTTCAGTTTCGTGAACATGAAGCTGCGCGACGAGTTCGGAGGTGATCTGGACGAGCTATGTGGTTCGTTGGATGTGGACAAGCAATGGTTGATCAACCGTCTCGCCTCGGCTGGTTTTGAGTATAGCGCGCAGCAGAAGCGATTCTGGTGATTTGGATGGCGCGTAGTGCCGTGGGAGATGGGTTTGCCGCGAGAGGCCTGAATAGGTGTGGAAGGTTCGTGGATGGTCAAAATTTCTTTATTTTAAGCGGCAAACGGTGACGATAAGAAAAAAATTATCGTATTTTTGTGAGAAATAATATGGTTCCTATGAAAATAGATGTAAAGAAAATATTTATCAACCCATACACGATCAGCGTCGTGGCGGCGTTGTTGATTCTATTCGTTCTTTATAAATGTACATTCTCTTGGCTAAATAGTTACACCAACCATGGGCAGGAGATCGTGGTCCCTGACCTGTCGGGGATGACGCCGCTCGAAGCCAAGCAGCTGTTGGCGAAGCAGACCTTGAAGTGCGAGGTGATCGACTCTGTTTTCATGAAGGGCAAGAGCCTTGGCGCCATTGTGGAGCAGACGCCTAGCCCGGGTGATAAGATCAAGGCGGATCGTACGGTATACCTGATTGTCAACTCCTCTTCCATCCGTAAGGTGATATTGCCGGATGTGCATGAGTTCTCGCTCAGACAGGCGGAGGCCATGATCAATTCGGTGGGACTCAAGGTCGATAGCGTTGTCTATGTTCCTAATGAATACAAAGACCTCGTGCAGTATGTGAAGCAAAACAAGTTGGAGGTGCAACCAGGCACCCGCATTCCTGAGGGATCCAGCGTGACGCTCTATGTGGGTCGCGGCTTGGCCAACGAGACGCTGGAGGTGGTTAGCTTCAGGAAACTGAACGAGGAACAAGCTCTCCTCAAGGCGCATTCCGCTTTCCTCAATATCGGCAAGGTGATCTATGACGTGCAGCCGAAGGATGACGCGGACAAGGCGCAATATTTCGTCTACAAGCAGGTCCCAGCCACTGGCTCGTCTGTCAATGTGGGTGGTTCCGTCGATATCTATCTCTCTAAGGATCCTTCTGTGCTGGAGTCGCCTGAGGTGATTTATTTCAACCCAGAGGACCCGAGCGATTCGGGTGCGGAAACTGATAATCTTTTCAAATGATCGACGGCAGCATCATCTCTGATGATTTAGACGCGGAGGAGAGGGAGGACGACGCTGTCTTGGGCAGTGACGGCCAATTCCATGAACATTTCCGTTTCACCGTCGAGAAGGGACATTCTCTCATCAGAATCGACAAATACCTTGTGAACTGCATGTCCAACGTCTCTCGCAACCGTATCCAGGACGCGGCGGACGCCAAGTGCATATTGGTCAACGGAACCCCCGTGAAATCCAACTACCGGGTGAAGCCTTTGGATGTGATATCCATCATGCTCTCCTATCCCCCATCAGAGTTTGAGATCATTCCGCAGGAGATTCCTCTGGACATCGTCTATGAGGACCAGGACGTCATCCTCGTCAACAAGCAGCCGGGCATGGTCGTCCATCCCGGCTTCGGAAATTTTCAGGGAACACTCCTCAATGCGTTGGCGTGGCACCTGAAGGACTCGCCGGACTTCAGCGTCAATGACCCGCGCTTAGGGTTGGTGCACCGTATCGACAAGGACACCTCAGGTCTGCTCATCATCGCCAAGAACGAGGACGCCAAGACCCACTTGGGCAAACAGTTCTTCAACAAGACGACCAAACGGCTCTATAATGCGCTGGTGTGGGGCAATATCCCGGAGGACGAGGGGACGATCACGGGCGATTTGGGCCGTGATCCGAAGGACAGGATGCTCTTCACCGTCTTCCCCGAAGGAGAGAACCCTAACGCCAAACATGCCGTCACCCACTACCGGGTGTTGGAGCGTTTCGGCTACGTGACCCTTGTGGAGTGCAGGCTGGAGACGGGGCGCACGCACCAGATACGCGTGCACATGAAACACATAGGTCACACGTTGTTCGCCGATGAGCGATATGGCGGGAAGGAGATCCTGAGAGGGAACACCACCGCCAAATACAAGCAGTTCGTGAAGAATTGCCTTGAGATCTGTCCGCGGCAGGCGTTGCATGCCAAGACCCTGGGTTTTGTGCATCCGCGCACGGGCGAGGAGATGTATTTCGATTCCGAATGGCCGGACGACTTCAGACAGCTGATCGAGAAGTGGCGTCGCTACGCCGCTGGAGAAGTGACAGATTGAACCAAGACCAGCACCCGCACCTTTCGGGGAGCCTGGCGCCGAATATAAGGGCGTGAATAGCCCGCGGGGCGCATCCTTCAGGAGGAGGATGCGCCTTTTTTGCCGCTGCCTGTGTGTGTGAAAAACCGCGTCATGGCAAGGAGGGCCGATGGCGCGGTATAACAAAACATACATAGAATTTTTTAATAATGTTGTTCCCCTTTAAGGATTATGAAAAGTCTATTTTATTTGAAGAGTTATAAATCGAATAAGCCAATAATTTACCAACTCTTTCTATATATGTTAATGCAAAAATCGTGCCAAAATACCCATTCCGCACAATAAATCTAAATAATATTTATCATATAATTACTTTGGGCATCTTTTTGGGTATTGAAAACAATAGATTAATAACTCATTTCTAATAAGATATAGTTTATTTGTTTTTAGTGTGTAAGCATATTAATATCAGACATACAATATTATAATATATTTATAATAATAAATTACAAGAAAAACAATAACAAAAAAAGAAAAAAATAATTTACATTTGTAATGTATTTTCATGAGAATATTAACCGTTTCCGATTGACGGACTCTAAAGAAATGGTTGTTTTTATTTAATTGAGCCCAGTATTTAAATATCAAATTTTTCAAACTATTAAAAATGAAACTTAAAAAAATTTTTTTGGCGTCAATGAGTTTAACCATGCTCGTTGGCGTTTCGAATGCGCAAACTCCAATCACAGAGAACAGTAATTATGTGACGAATATGCACAGTGTGGAGTTGGAGACAAAGGTTGTGTCAAACGGGTCGGGTGGTAAGACTCAGTTAAGCCCTAATTATTTCATTAATTGCTACGACAGGATGAAAACATCCTACAACATGGTGTTTCAAGTGAATCAGAGTGGATATATCAGTGGATCGGGCCTTTCTGTTGTGCAAAGCGGAGTGAACAATCCGTACACGGCGCACTTGTCCATGTATTGGGACAATTCTGTCGTTAAGATTAATGGGTCAGGTTACAGAGGATCGAAGTATCCTGTTGTGTTTACATTCAGTAACGCCACTTTCGATAATGATTTGACAATCAATGGCAAGTTGTCTTGTAGGGACGAGTTGAATGTGACCGAAGTGAATTCGAAGAGCATCCGCACGGAGGATATCACGGTGGACATGAACAACGCCGCCGACTATGTGTTCGACGAGAACTACAACCTCCGTTCCCTCAGCGAAGTGGAGAGCTTCGTGAAGGAGAACAAGCACCTGCCAGGCGTGCCATCCGCAGCCGAGATGTCCGAGAAGGGTATGAGCGTGGCGCAGATGAGCAACTTGCTTCTCGAGAAGGTGGAGGAACTTACCTTGCACATGATCGAATTGGAGAAGGAGAATAAGGCCTTGAAGGCAGAGGTGGAATCACTTAAGAAATAATCTCAATGTTTGTTTTTATCGCGTAATAATTTATCAGGCAAGGAATATAATCCTTGTATCTATCTATTAACCAAATAATTAATTGTATTAAAATGGAATTAAAAAAAGTTGTTTTGGCAACGATGGGCGTTGCTATGTCAGTATGTATTGCAAATGCGCAGCAGTGGAAAACGCACACTTATGGATTGTACAGCTATCCATTAACCGGAAATACCAGTAATGTGGTGATTGGAACAACTCCTAGTTCCTCAACCTCCAACTACAAGTTGTATGTGAATGGTAATACCAGGGTTCAAGGCAATTTCAGCGCTGTTGGCACAGATAACTACTTTGAGAATGGTTTGGAGATTTATGGTACGAATCAACAGTCCCGTACAAGTTTGTGGATTCACAAGAATGACGCTACCAGCGGTATGAGGATTGGTTCTTGTGGTTATAATAACTTCACAGATTTGACGATCGATGCTTCCAAAATGAATTTTAACGGAGCCTATGGAGCTAAATTCATGGAGTTGACTTCTTCTGTCGTAAAGATTTTCCATGACCTTGAAGTGTCTGGTACGATCAAGTGCTTTGATGAGTTGAAAGTGGTGGAAGTGAGCGCAGACCAAATCAAGGCGAAGGAGATCAATGTTGAGATGAACAACGCCGCCGACTATGTCTTCGACGAGAACTACAACCTCCGTTCGCTCAGCGACGTGGAGAGCTATGTGAAGGAGAACAAGCATCTGCCAGGCGTCCCATCTGCCGCTGAGATGGCTGAGAATGGCATGAACATGGCTCAGATGAGCAACTTGCTCCTCGAGAAGGTGGAGGAACTCACGCTCCATATGATCGAATTGGAGAAGGAGAACAAAGAGTTAAAGAACAGAGTAGAAATGTTGGAAAAATAAAATTAGAGAAAAATGAAAAGAGTAAATAAAGTAGCTTCTTTCTTTATGCTTTCATGCGCTCTGATGTCAGCCTCCGCCTATGCGACTGATATTAAGATGAGCAAAGCGACAAAGAATAGTTTTGAAATAACCCAGACTACAGACCAAAATGTACAGTATGCCACTTGTTCCATTTCTAAGATTGTGGCTAATGAGCAATCTACAGAGAGAGGCACGTTTGTTGTTCTAGATGTTGATGGAATGGTTAACTCAGGTGTGGTTGGTCAACCAGAGTTGCCGATGTTCTCTCAATTGATTGAGATCCCTCAGAAGGCGACGGTGAAGGTTTCTGTGGTTTCCTATAATACGGAGACAATCGCATTGTCTTCCAAGTCAATCAACCAGAAGGTGAAGCCTTATCAGGGTCCAATCAGCAAAACTGGCACGACGGAGTTTTCATATGACCAAGCGGTATATGCTAAAAATGCGTTCGTAAATACTAATTCTGTTTCGTTCCAGACTTGTGGTACCATGCGTGACACACGGTTTGGACGATTGGTGGTAAATCCTATCCAGTATAATCCTAACACTAACACGATTAAGGTGTTGAATAACCTGAAAGTGAAGATTGAGTTCGTTAATGCGGACTATAATGCGACTTCTCAGTTGAAGGAGAAATCAGGGAGTATTTACATGAAAGGGTTGAGCTCTGCTTTCATTTCTTCTAATATTAATACTCCGTCTACGAAGTCAAACTCATCTTACACAAAGGAAACCATGATTATTGTGGCGAATTCTATGTTCCAAAGTTCCTTGACAAATTTCGTCGCTCACAAGAAATCGATGGGATTGAACGTCATTGAGCATTACGTGTCAACCGGTACGACTAGAGCGGCCATTAAAAACTTGATCACCAATGACTATAACAATCCTCCTTCAGGGTATCGTCAGCCATTATATCTGCTTTTAGTGGGTGACCTTGACCAGATTCCAAGCTGGGGTCCATATTCAGGTTGTTATGGTAATCAGTACTATACGGATTTGTACTATGTGACTATGAATGGGAGCAGTGACTATATCCCTGACTTATTCTATGGTAGATTCTCCGCCAATAACGTAAGTGAGTTGATGCCACAGATAAACAAGACCATCGAGTATGAAACATATAGCATGCCTGACCCTTCTTATCTATACAATTCAGTGTTAATTGCTGGTTGGGATGAATCTAATTGGAGAGAGGCGAATTCGCAGATGATTTACGCTCGTGACCAATATTGCAATTCCTCAAACAATATCCAAGCGTATACTATGTTGCAGAATGAAAGTGGTAGCACATCGTATACCTCTCAAATCGTTAGTAGGGTTAATCAAGGTTGTGGCTTGTTGAACTATAGCGCACATGGAAATCCAACAGAATTGCATGGACAATTCTCCATAAGCGATATCGCTCAACTCAACAATGCGCATAAGTATGGTCTCTGGATCGCAAACGCATGTTTAACCAACAAGTTCAATGAATATGAGTGTTTAGGTGAGGCATTGCTTCGTGCGGAGAACAAGGGTGCGGTCGGCTATGTTGGCGCATCTTGTTGTACGCATTGGAGAAGTGATTATTACTGGGCGGTAGGATATCGCTCCAATACGTATGCTGTTTCTCCAACATTTGATGCGAACCATCTTGGCATGTATGATAAATTGTTCCATACGAATGGTCTCGCAAACATAGACAAGTTTACTACGCAGGGTGCGATAATCTATGCGGGTAATCTTTCTGTCGAGAGAGATGGCGATGAGGATGATTATTACTGGCGTATCTACCACTTGATGGGAGACCCTTCTGTCAATGTCCGTTTCACTCCTCCAACATCATGTGACGAGGACATGACAATCGTTTCCAACATCAATGACGGATTGGTTCACAATGAGCACCTCGCCAACAGAACAATCACTGCGTCTAACAAGATCTATAACAACTCCAATGTTCACTATGGTGCGAACTACAGCATTAAGTTGGCCAAAGGTTTCAGGGTGTACGGTGGTGCTAAGTTCAGGGCTGACCTGTATGGCTGTAACCAAGGAAACATCAACGCAATGCGTAAGGGTTCATTCCTGAGCGATGACTCCGATGAGTATTCCTTCGATGAGGCAGAGGATGGAACTTCTAATGAGTTCTTCTCTATTTATCCTAACCCAACCGATGGCGAGTTCACTATCGCATTCGCCGCAGAGGATGAGGAGTACACGATTTCCGTGACGGATATCGCTGGTAAGGTGATCTACACTACGAGCGGTACTGGTCGTGAGCAACTTGTTAACTTGGAAGGCAAGGCGAGCGGTGTCTACTTCGTACGTGTCACTGTTAGCGACAGATCTTATGTTGAGAAGGTTATCTTGAAATAATACTGTGCTATGAAAAAGAGTGGAGTCGCACAAGGAAAGTGGCTCCACTCTTTACAAAACTGTAAAGAGCCCGTCCAATAGGTTTTTCCCGACGTGGCGTCATATGTATAAATGCATTTAATAACCTGAAATTTAAATATATGAGCATAAAAAAAGCAATCTTAGCAACAATGGGTGTTGCGATGTGTGTATGTGCGGCTAATGTAAATGCGCAGACAGTGGTTAAGGAGAAGGATTACGTGACCAAACTACATGGCTTGGAGTTGACACTTCCTCTTCAGGAGGAAATAGGACCTAGATTCCTTCCTCCTACAACTTTCTTGAGTTGCTATAATCCGAACTTGGCGACCAATAATTTAGTGTTCGAGATCAACTCTGTTGGCCGTATGGCGGGTACGAGCCTCTTCCTTAAAAAGACCTCTTTGGATGATGCAAGGAATACTCCATCATTTTCTATCAATTGGGATTCTAATTCCAATCTGGTTTTCACTTCTTCGAATCAAACGGCTGGAACGGGCAATCCTCCTGCTATTTCTGGTGTCGGTATAAGGTATAGGAAGTTTCCTGCCATATTCGAACTCAGCAAAGCGACCTTCAATTGTGAAGTGATTGTCAATGGCAAGCTCTCTTGCCAGGATGAGTTGAACGTGGCCGAGGTGAAGGCTGACCAAATCAAGGCCAAGGATATCAACGTGGAGATGAACAACGCCGCTGACTATGTCTTCGACGAGAGCTACAACCTTCGTTCTCTCAACGAGGTGGAGAGTTTCGTGAAGGAGAACAAGCATTTGCCTGGCGTGCCATCTGCTGCTGAAATGGCTGAGAATGGCATGAGCATGTCCCAAATGACCAACTTGCTCCTTGAAAAGGTGGAGGAACTCACCCTCCACTTGATCGACATGAAGAAGGAGATCAACTCATTGAAGGAGGAGAACGCTTCTTTGAAGAGTAGTCTTGAACGCAAATAATGAGCTATGAGTTTAGTCGCTTTGGCCGACTGATTTAAAAGGAAAGGGGAGTCACTACCATTAGTGGCTCCCCTTTTTAGATTCTCAGATCTGAATTACTCTGCCTCCGTGAATTGGTCTTTGCCAACGGAGCACAATGGGCACTCGAAATCTTCCGGTACCTCTTCCCATGGTGTGCCCGGTTTGATACCTGCCTCAGGGCAACCTACTTCTGGGTCATATTCCCAGCCGCATACTTCACATACGTACTTCTTCATTTTTCTTTCAATTAAGTTATTAAATCGATTTATTATGTTGTGCATTTATTGATGTCTACACTTCCTCCACCCCGAACCCGACTTGCTTGAGGTGTTCCCAAAACTCCGGGTAGGACTTTGTGACCACCATCGGATGGTCTATCACAACGGACCCCCGCACCATCGCCATCGGTGCGAATGCCATGGCCATGCGGTGGTCTTCGTAGGTCGCCACTACAGGCTGGTCCTCTGCTGTGCAACGCTCTCCGCTCCATGCGAGCATACCTTCTTGGGGCTCCGTCAGGAGATAACCGAACTTGGCGCACTCGTTCTTTAGTGCGGCGATACGGTCCGTCTCCTTGATCTTCAGCGATTGCACGCCTGAGAACTCGAAAGGGATCTCCAAGGCGCAACAGGTCACCACCAAGGTCTGTGCCAAGTCTGGCTGTCCCACGAAGTCGTAACGGAAACGCTCCACGGGTTTGCCTTCCCGTGAGAGGGTGACGCCTCCCCGCTCGAACCGGGTCGAGATGCCCAATGGCTCGAAAATCTTTCTCACCGCCGAGTCTCCTTGGAAACTCACTTCACGCAGGTAAGGGAGGTGTATGCTGCTCTGTCGGGATAGGGCGGCCATCTCGTACCAGTAGGAGGAGGCGGACCAATCGGCCTCGACTTCGTACGCTCCTATGCGGTAGGGTTGAGGCGCTACCCGTATGATGTTTTCTTCCCACTCTGTTTGTATGCCCATCTCCGACATCATGCCTAACGTCATGCGGATGTAGGGTACGGAGACGATGTTGCCCTTGAGCTCCAACGTGAGCCCCTCTTTCATGGAGGGTGCCACCATCAGGATGGCGGAGATGAACTGGCTGCTCACGCCACCATCTAGGGCGATGTGTCCACCTTTCAGTTCCGTTCCATGGATGTTCAATGGGGGGAATCCCTCTTCTCCCGCATAGGTGATTTCAGCCCCTAATGCGTTCAGCGCATCCACCAGGACTGCGATGGGACGGTGTTTCATCCGCTCACTGCCGGTGATGTGCCAATCTCCTGGCCTGGAGGCGAGGAAGGCGGTCATGAAACGCATGGAGGTGCCGGCTGCCCCCACGTCGAAATGGTTGCTTCCGGAGGTCAGCGCGCGTACCAGCACGTCGGTGTCGTCGCACTTCGCCAAGTTGCGGATGGAGTGGTGCGAGTGGCCTACCGCTCCCATGATCAGCGCACGGTTGCTGATGCTTTTGGATGCGGGCAGGATGATCTCCGCGGAGAGGTCGTGTTGGGGTGCTGTTATCTTATATCTCATAATCTTAAATGCCTAATGTGTCCCTGTAGAAATCCAATGCGTCGAAGATATCTTTTTTCTCCACGTTGGTGTTGATGCGGATGTCACCGATACCGCCTAGGAGCGTGAAGAGGATACGTCCGTCACCTTCGTTCTTCTTGTCGTGGGTCATCAGTTTGTAGAGCAGTTCATACTCGTCGCAGGTGATGTGGAGGCAACCGTAGTTCTCCTTGATGAGGGAGATGGCTTGCAGGAAGTCCTCCTTCGGGAAACCGACCAGCTTGTACGACAAGTAGAGCTCGGCGATCATACCCCAAGCGACCGCATAGCCGTGCAGCTTGGTGTCGTTCTGTTGGATGGCGTAGCTCTCGAAGGCGTGCCCCACCGTATGTCCGAAGTTCAATGCCTTGCGGATGCCCTTCTCTGTTGGGTCCACACGCACGATGTCACGCTTCACCTGAATGGATTCCTCCACCAAGGCGGGCAGTTTGGCGTAATCGATCTTCTCCAGGTCGAATTGGAGGATATGGTTCCACACCTCGCGGGAGGAGATCAGTCCGTGTTTGATCATCTCGGCGAAGCCCGAAAGGAAGTTCTCCTTGTCCAATGTACGGAGGAAATCCACGTCGATCAGCACCGACTGGGAGGGGTTGATCACACCCACCTCATTCTTCAGTCCGCCGAAGTTGATGCCCGTCTTGCCACCCACGGCGGCATCGATGGTTCCCAGCAGGGTGGTAGGTACATTGATGTAGTCCATGCCCCGCTTGAAGGTGGAGGCGGCGAATCCGCCCAGGTCGGTGACCATGCCTCCGCCCAGGTTGATGAGCAACGATTTGCGGGTGGCGCCGTGTTCGCTGAGGTGGCTCCAAACGGAGGCCAGAGCCTCAATGCCTTTGTTGTCGTCCCCCGCCTTGATGCATATTACGTTCGACTCGGGGATGCCTATCGGGGCTAGCTTGCCTAAGCATAGCCGATGCGTGTTCTCGTCCGTTAACACATAAACGGATTCCAGGGATCGTTTCCCTAACTCTTCAGGCAAGATCTGTTCCAGCTTGCCTAATCTTATCACTTGTTCATTATTCATAATCGTACCAAATATCACTTTATCCATTTTGCTGTCCCAAGGGTCTGTCGGGACGGCCGGAACATATTGTTCGGGGAAACAAACGCCTATCTTATAGGCTTTTATGTATGGCAATAGGCGGTCGTAATAACCTTTCCCTCGCCCCATTCGGTAGCCGGCCGCGTCGAATCCGACACCCGGCACGATCGCCAAATCGATGAGCGGATAGTCCGTGAAACGTTCGCCGGTAGGCTCTAAGATGTCGAAAGCCCCCTTCCGCATCTTCGCCATGCCCTCGTAAGGCCTGATCTCCAGCGAGTCGCCTACGACGACGGGCAGCAGTATGCGTTTCTTCGTGTGCCATCTCTCCACGAAAGCGTGAGTATCCACCTCGTCGGGCAGCGACCAGAAGAGCAACACGCATCGGGCCGAGGCGAAGTGTGGATCTTGCTCCACGGCTCTCCATATCTGGGTGGCCCGTTCGTCCTTCTCTGTTTTGGACAATCCCTTCACTTTCGCTTTGATGGACCTCCTCAGGGTGGTTTTCTCTTCCTTTCCCATGACACTATTTTTTTACCACTCGAAGGATTTCGGTGGTGGAGTCACATACCAATCGTAGGAGGTAGATGCCCGAAGGGAGATCCATGTGGAGGGAGAGTTCGTCCCCCCTCTTGTTTACGGGCACCTTGCGTGCCAATCTGCCTTCCATGTCGATCCATTCGTAGTAGAGAACGTTCTTGGTGGAAGAGAAGCGGACGGTGGCCATCTCGTCCACAGGGTTAGGGATGACGATGGAGCTTGGTTCGTTCGCCGAGTGGTCTGTCACGGATATGAAGGAGGTGCCTCCCACCTGCACGACAGGTTCGATGAAAAGAGAGGTTGGCTGGTTGTAGTAAGGATGATTCTCCTCGAAGGAGTGCCATCCTGAAGCATCCTTAAAGAAGGCGGTGTTCCTTCCGTCCAGCTTCACGTCCGTGTGGCAGAGGGCAAATTGGTTGGTCGGGGAGGCCACCAGCTTGATGCCCACGAAGAAGGTGGAATCCACCTTCAACGGTTGTTCCAGTCGATAATAGCAGTCACGCATTGACATTTTAGTTACTTTCACCTCCTCAAATTGTGTGGATCTGCGGGGCAGTGAAGTGTTGGTGAGGGAAACGATCTCTTGGCTCAGCACGTTTTCGGGTACGGAGTTACCGCTGTAGATTCGCAGCAGAAAGGTGTCTTTTTCGGAGTAATTGCCTTGCCATGGGGCGAGATAGACCCCATAGAGGATGGATGATTTCTCAGCAAGATGAAACCTTTCCGCATATTCGACGATACCCTTTTTGTTATGTCCGGCGGCGAATTGTTCGTAGTCGGATACTTGGTGGATGGTTTCGCCTTCGTTCCAGTTGGTCACACGGGTACACGGGTTAGGGTCTGTTTCCCTCCCTTCTTGTTTGGTGCGTCCGCTGCCGGTAGGGTCAAGGCATTTGTTGAGGCCTTTGTTCCACACCTTGCTAAAGGCCCAGAATGCGTCGTAGCCAGGCCTGCTGCATGACTCCTTCGTGTCACCGCCCGACAAAGCGCCCACCATGTGGTCTTCCGCATCGAACAAGCCTGCACCGGAGGAGCCCCCTTCCATGATTCCCATCTCCCATTGATCAACGATCCAGTGAGTATTTTCGTCGAATAGGTCATCCATCTCGAAGGTGGAGATATAGGGGGTGTTCTCTTCTATTGATATCTTCCTCACGTCCGATGAAGGGTGGTGGAAAGAGTAGGCGCCTGGTCCTCCCAATTCGCTGGTGGCGTTCCAGCCAGCGTAGTAGACGCGGTAGTCTATTGGGGGTTGCTTCCTCAGTCGCATCACCATCGCGTCGGAAGAGACGTTGGAGAAGACCACGTCGGCGCCTGAGACGCTCATCTCCAAGGACCCGTTGATGTCGGTAAAGCAATGTGGTCGTTCAAAATTGAAGAAGAAGACGCTCCTTTGGGCCATTGATTCATCTATTGTTCCCATCTCCTTGTAGAGGCAGTGTGCGGCGGTAACCAAGAGCGGTGCGCCATCGTCCGCTGTATTGTTCACCATGTTGCCGGAGCAATATTCTGTTCCCGCCACGATGATCGTCACAGAGCTTCTGGCTTGTTGTTCGTGGACACCTACGCAGGAGGCGTCTTCTTGGCAGAATTGTGAGGAACCTGCTTGGGGTAGATATTTTAATCCTCGGTAGTCGTGGTTGACGCTTCCGATCCGCAGTCGGCTGGTGCTTTCCCTCGGTGTGATCAGTTCGACCACGACCTCGTCCCCCGGTACGGGAGCTGTCGCCAGTACTCCATGGCTAGAGTTATTGTCCGAGGTGAATGATCCTCGTATCGTGCTACGGTCTGGCGTATAGATGAATAGCTGGGAGGAATCGTCCAATTGGTACTCCTCGAAGATGAGGTTCAGGGAGTAGGCGCCTGGGGAGATGATGCGAAGCCTCCAAACATCCCTGCCATCCTTGAGATGATAAAGAACGCCTGAATTGCGTGGGGTATAGTCCACATTGAAGGCATAGGCGAAACGGAGCCCTCCGATGTTATTCCCTTCGAGGGAATCCTCACGGCGCATCTCCTCCACGTCGAACGCAGGCATTCTCACCACTTCCGAACCTTTTCTGAGGCAGGGTCCCGCATCTAGGGTCTCAGGCAGGGGCATCCCGCCATGGCTGATCTGTGCTTGCGCTCCCATGGATAGGGCGAAAAACGCTATGTATGTTATCTTTTTGAACAAACGCATAAAAAACTTAATCTATAGGCATCAAAGATACGCAAACTTGGTTGTTTACCCAACAGATTTTTTTCACACCGTGATTGGATCCGGGGATAGAGCTTGGCAAGTAGGGTTGAGATGCCGAATCTGTCTATTTTATTGAACCAACGTAGTATTTTAACGCTTTGTGTGAGCGCTTCGCGGCTCTCCGTCCGTTGGTAGATGGAGAGAAGGTTGGCGACTGCGTTCCGGCTCTTTTGGAGGAAGACTTCGGACGTGTCGTAATGGAGGTGGAGCAGGGCGTTGTCGATGTGTGTGACGACTATGCCTTGTTGTTTGAGGCTCAGCCCGAAGAGCGTGTCCTCGTGGCCATAGCCTTTTAGGGATTCGTCGAAACGGACCTTTTTGAAGATATCCTTCCGTATCATGAAATTGAAGGTGGAGAAGGAGTCGTTGGGACGGAGGCTCCTCGTCTCGGCGCTCTTTTCTTCCCGCTCTTTGCCATATTTCCAACGGAGGATGTGTTTGTCGGATGTGGGTTGGTCTCCGTAGCGATAGCCTCCTATCACCACATCGTGTCCCTCCATGCGTATGTAGCGTTCGAGGAAGGAATCATCGGTCGGGGTGACGTCGCAATCCATGAAGATCAGGTAGTCGTACTGCGCCTCGTCCGCCAGTTTGTTGCGTATGATGGCGCGCCCCACGTTCTGTTCCAGCCGTATGTAACGGACGCCCGTGAGCGATGCGAGTGACTGGTTCTCCTCGACATGGGCAGTGGAGCCATCATCCATCAGGAGGATCTCGTAGGGGCAAGAGGCCTGCCGCGCTTGCTGGTGTAGCGTGCGGACAAGCGGTGTGACATCCTGATTATAAACTGGTATGCAGATGGATAGCTCCATGTTTCCGTATTTATACTTTAGATGGACAAAAATACAAAATAGTGGCGAAATAGATTAAATTCGCGTATCTATTATAGACAAAAAATATAGGCATAAAGATGAACATCGAGATTGAAAGGAAATATTTGCTGAAGAACGAAGGCTGGCGGGGTTTAGCCGAAGGAGTCTACTACAAGCAAGCCTATTTGAACGAGCGGGGCGGCAACACGGTGCGTGTGCGCATCGAGGGAGATAAGGCCAAACTGACGATCAAGGGTAAGGCGAAGAACATCTCGCGGGTCGAGATCGAGTATGAGATTCCGATGGTGGATGCCGAAGCGCTCTTCTCGTTGGCGAAGACGCCTTGCGTGGAGAAGTATCGCCATAAGATTCCTTATAAGGGGAATGTATGGGAGGTGGATGAGTTTTTGGGAGAGAACAAGGGCCTCGTCGTAGCGGAGATCGAGCTCAAGTCGGAGGATCAAGCCTTTGAGAAGCCTGATTGGATAGGGGAGGAAGTGACCCTTGACAAGCGCTACACCAACTCGAATCTGGCGGTGAAGCCTTACTCTTCCTGGCAGTAAAAGAAAAGAGTGATGGGAAACCCATCACTCTTCATCATCTCTTCTTCTTCGTCCGCCGAAGTTTCTATTTCCTCTGTTGTCCCCTTCATCATCACGATGTCTGAAAGGGCGTTTGAAGTTATCTCGGTTGTCCCGTCCGCCGAAATCCCTGCGTCTATCGTCATCCCTGTTCCGGTCGTATCTAGGTTTGCCGCGGAAATCATCCTCGTAGCGGTCGTCTCGTTTCCTGAATTCCTTTCTTCCCTCACCGCCTCTGAAATCATCATGGTTGCGTTCAAATGGGCGTTCCGAGCGTCGTTCGTTCCATTCCGCCTCGCGACGGCTTTTCCTCTCTTGGTACTCACGTTCCTTCTCGAAGGCTTCGTGTCTGCGGCGCTGGTATTCGCTCTGTTCGTTTTCGTTCCGGGTGGTTCTGTTCCAAGTGTCCTCTTCCGTTCTCATGAAGGTGCCGTCTTCGCGGATTGGGCTGAATTTACGTTCCTCGTTAAGGGATGAGAATCTTCTTGACCTGTCGTTCTCTCCTTGTTCGGAGGCAGGGCGCTCCTCGTTACGTTCGCGGAGGTAATCATTCCTACGTCCTTTGAACATTTCGTATTTTCTGAACTCACATTCGATGGAGCCGTTCAGCAGGTGATACTTCACGGAAGGTCTCAGGCCGATGTGGTCGGTCGTCTCGCTAGGGACGGTGATGATCCAGGCGGACATGTCCGTGAAATCGCTCTTAAGTTTGGAACCGATCTCCTCGTATAGTTTCTCCAGTTCGAAAGGCTTCAGTCGTTCGCCGTAAGGAGGGTTGAACATCACCATCGTCTCGTTCTGAGGGCGTTCGCATCCTTGGAACGGCTGGTGTTTCAGCTCGATGTATTTCGTCATGCCTGCGCTCTTCACGTTCTCCGTGGCGATACGTAGTGCGGCGGAGGAGATGTCGGAGGCGTATATCTTATGGGTAAACTCCTTCTCCTGAGACTCATCATTATATAGGTTCTCCAGCAATTCGCTGTCGAAGTCCGGCCATTTCTCGAAGGCGAAACCTTTCCTATAGATGCCTGGGGCGATGTTGAGTGCCATGAGGGCAGCTTCGATGGCGATGGTGCCGGATCCGCACATAGGGTCCATGAAGTCGGTTTGTCCGTCCCAGCCCGCCAGTTTGAGCATTCCTGCGGCCAACACCTCATTGATAGGGGCTTCGGTCTGCTCCACCTTGTAACCTCTCATGAAGAGCGGTTCGCCGGAGCTATCCAAGGAGAGGGTGCAGGTCTCTTGGTTGACGTGTATGTTCAGCTGCACATCCGGGTTTTTGATGCGCACGGAAGGTCGCTCGTTGTATTTTTCCATGAAATGGTCCGCAATGGCGTCCTTAGCCTTATAGGCAAGGAATTTGGAGTGCCTGAATGTCTCGGAGTGGACCACGGCGTCGATTGCGAAGGTCTTCTTCGTGTTCAGGTACTGAGACCAATCCATTGACTTGATGATTTGGTAGACTTCATCCGCGTCGGATGCGGTGAAATGGTGGATAGGCTTAAGTACGCGCAATGCGGTGCGGCACCTAAAGTTAGCCTTGTACATCATCTCTTTGTCGCCGTAGAAGCGCACGCCTCTTGTGATGATCTCAACTTGTTCTGCGCCCATCTCGGTCAACTCATTTGCCAATACCTCTTCCAATCCTTGAAAAGTCTTGGCAATCATTTCAAATTTATTTGCCATCGCGAAAATTTGTATATTTGTGCCGTTGCAAAGATACGAAGAATTATAATAGTTTTCGAATAGACAGAAAAAAACCACAACTGACTCTTCACAGAGTGATTGTGGTCGCCTATTTAAAGTATAAATGTTTCCTGACAACGAAATCTATAATTCATTTCGTTTTGCATTGCAAATGTAAGCACAATGTGTTTTGGGAAAGGGTGTAATTTGTTTCATTTAACGGATAATTTCGTTACAGATGCAAAAAACATACGGTGAAATCGCCTTTTTTCGCACATTTTTAGTTAGATTTGTATCGTAAATGAATGGTGAAATGAAACAATTAGTCTTTGCGACAAACAATGCCCACAAGGTGGACGAGGTGAGGGAAAAGTTACATGGGTTGTTCGAACTCAGGACACTTTCTGAGATTGGATGTGTGGAGGATATTCCTGAAACGTCTGAGACGTTGCATGGGAATGCGAGCCAGAAGTCGCAATATCTACATGACCGTTTCCATTGTGATTGCTTCGCCGACGACACGGGGTTGGAGGTGGAGGCCTTGAATGGCGCGCCTGGCGTCTATTCGGCCAGGTATGCCGGTCCTGCCAAGGACTCTGAGGCGAACATAGATAAGTTGTTGTCGGAGCTGAAGGGGAAGGAGAACCGCCGCGCTAGGTTCAGAACGGTTATCTCGCTCATCCTCGACGGGCAGGAGCACTTCTTCGAAGGGATCGTCTCCGGGGTGATCTTGACGGAAAGACACGGTTCGCAAGGTTTTGGCTATGATCCTGTGTTCCAACCAGATGGATATAATTGTTCTTTCGCGGAGCTCTCCATGGAGGAGAAAAATAAGATCAGTCATCGCGGAAGGGCGGTAGAACAACTTATACAATTCTTAAGTGAAACTAAATAATTGTCTCAATATGAGAAATCTGACAAGGATTTTTATACTTATTTGTGCCCTATGTTGTGCATCAACGGCTTCCTCTAAACTTCCAATGGGGGGTTGGCGCACATTCTTCAATTACAGCAACGTCGGTGGACTGACCCAATCCAAGGACAAAGTCTATGCCTTGAGCCGTGGGAATCTTTTCTCGGTGGACAAGGAGTATGAGAGCGTTGAGACCTATACGAAGCTGACGGGTTTGACCGATGGTAATATCTCCACTATCGCTTTTTGCCAGTCTCAGAACACCCTCGTCATCGTTTATGACAACTGTAACATAGACCTCCTGAACGGTTCCCATGTGGTGAATGTGACTGACCTCAAAAGGGCGGAGGTGAGCAATAAGAAGGTGAACGGAATCACCATCCGAGGCAATTATGCCTACTTGGCCTGTGGTTTCGGCATCTTGGTGCTCGATGTGGCGAGGGCTGAGATCATCGACACTTATATCTTGGGTGAGGGCGGACAATACGTGAACGTTGAGAACATTGTTTTCCATAACGATACGATTTTTGCGCAATCAGGGAAAAATATCCGTTACGCTTCCTTGAAAGAGAAGAATCTGGCGGACTTCAACGCTTGGGAAAACTTTTACCTCTATAAAGATGCGGAGTCTGGGAAACGTTCCATCGTCACGACCTCGGGGAAAGATAGCCTGAGTCTTTCCGGAGATATTCTCCCTGTCGCGAAATTGTTCTCTTTCGGCAATTCGTTGATGATGCGATCCGATGATGTCTTGTTGAAGGTTGAGGCGGATGATTCCATCGTTTCGGTTAGGGACCTCCTCCCTTCCACTAAAATAGCTGTGGATAATAGGCTGAACATCATGCAACGTGATTCCATGATTGCCTATGATACTGATATTAAGATAGTTACATCTATTGCCGCTGATTCGGTGATGGAGGCTATCTATGACCCCCAGGGCAAAGCTTATTGGATCTGTAGTTTCCAAAAGGATGGACGTACGGTTCTTCAAAAGTTTGACGAGAAGGGTGTGTTCCTGAATTCCTATACCCCGAATGGACCTTCCTCCAAGGAGATCGCCTTCGTCAAGTATCAAAACGGGAAGCTCTTCACGGGAAGTGGTGGACCATTCGACCGTGCGTTGAACTCGATGGGTATCGTCCAAATATGTGAAAACGATAAGTGGTCTATTATCACGGAGGTAGGTATGGATCCGGAAATCCTAGGGAAGAACCACTTCTTGGATGTGCTGGATATCGCGATTGACCCTTCTGACAATAACCATTTTTTTGTCGCGTCATGGAAAGGTCTTTTCGAGTTCCAAGGTTTTACCATGATCAATAATTTTGACGAAACGAATAGCCCGATCTCTGCCAATTCGGTGAATATCATCGTGGATGGACTTAAATATGATAAGGATGGTAACCTGTGGATGCTGAACTTGCTTTCCAGCAATCCAATCCATATCTTAACACCAGACCGTGAATGGAAGCAGTTGAACTACCCTCGTATCCAAAACCAGGAGGGCCTCAGAGATTTGTTCTTCGACAGCAAAGGTTATTTATGGGTTATCCTCTATCGTAAGGGACCGGGTGTTTATTGCGTTGATATGAATGGCACCCCTATGAATGAGTATGACGATAAAAAGACATTCCTCTCCTCTTTCCATGATAAGGATGGACATACCTTGACGCCTACTACGGTGATGTCTATCGCGGAGGATAATGACGGTGTTGTCTGGATCGGAACGGACAAGGGTCCTGTCTTGATCCCTGACGCTTCTAAGGCTTTTGATTCTGACTTCGTGGTGGATAGGGTTAAGATCACGCGGGCGGACAATTCCGACTATGCGGATTACCTGCTCGAGAATGAGCAGATCAATGCGATTGCCGTCGATGGCAGCAATAGGAAATGGGTGGGCACCAATTCAACGGGTTTGTACCTGCTCTCCCCGGATGGCAAGGAGACGATCCGCCATTTCACCACGGAGAACAGCCCGCTCACGTCGAATGTCATCATGGACCTCTTCCTTGATAGGGAGACGGGTGAACTCTTCATCGTCTCTTCGACGGGTCTTTTCCTCTATCAAAGCGACGCTATATCGGGAGCGAAGTCGTATAATAACGTCCATGTCTATCCTAATCCTGTGAGGGAAAACTACGACGGACCAATCACTATCACTGGCCTCAGGGAGAACAGCCAAGTGCGTGTCTCCGATTCGGAGGGCAGAATCATACACGAGGGTGACTCTAATGGTGGCGTTTACGTCTGGGATGGCAATGACCTCAACGGCAGACGGGTGGACACGGGTATCTACTTCATCTACGCTGCTTTGCCGGATGGCTCTTCTAAAATGGTCACTAAAATAGCGGTTATCAAATAATAGAATGGTTATAAATGATTTGTCTTCAATAAGGGAAACCGCCAAGGCGTTCGTCGCTCAAATGGACGACCGCAAGGTTTACCTTTTTTATGGCTCGATGGGGGCCGGTAAGACTACCTTCATTAGGGCAATCTGCGAGGAACTCGGTGTCAAGGATACCGTGAATAGCCCTACATTTGCCATCATAAACGAATATACGGATGGGGACGGCAACCCAATATATCATTTCGACTTCTATCGTATCAATAAAGTGGAGGAGGCCTACGACTTTGGCTACGAAGATTATTTCTATAGCGGCAACGTTTGCTTCGTGGAGTGGCCGGAGATGATCGAGGAACTCTTGCCTGCCGACGCTGTCAAGGTCTCTATACAGGAAAAAGAGGACGGGTCGAGGGAAGTCATCATAGAGAAATAGGTATGAGGATCGGATTCGACGCGAAACGTGCTTTCTGTAATACCCGCGGGTTGGGCAACTATAGCCGTGACACGATCCGGCTCCTGACCGAACAGTTCCCGGAGAATGATTATACACTCTTCACTCCGAAGATTAAGGAGTCCATCCGTTGGAACTATAACGAGCAATGCGCTTCAACGGTCTTGCCCCAAGGCATCCATGCGAAAAGTATCTTTTCTTCCCTCTGGCGCACCCGAGGGATCTGCAAGGACATCGAACGCCTGGACCTGGACATCTACCACGGACTGAGCCACGAATTGCCTTACGGAATAGAAAAAACACGCACGAAGACGGTTGTCACTATGCATGACCTGATCTTTCTGAAGAACCCGGAATTGTTCCCTCTTTTCGACCGATACTCTTTCCGGAAAAAATATATCCATGGTTGTAAAACAGCGGATAGGGTCATAGCTATCAGCGAGGAGACAAAGCGCGACCTGATGGAGCTCCTGCATGAGGAGGAGTCTCGGATCGACGTGGTCTACCAAGGCTGTAACCCTGTGTTCCACCAGCCCGTGGAGGAGGCGGAGCTTGAGGCGGTTCGACAAAAATATGCGCTCCCCAACGAGTTCATGCTGATCATCTGCGCCATCGAGCGGAGAAAGAACCATGAACTGATCCTTAAGGCCATGCGCCACCCACAGCTGGACCTCCCGCTCGTCATCGTGGGAAGGCCTTCCGAATACAAAAAACATCTGGAGGAACTCATCCATGAGTATGGCCTCGAGAATAGGGTGATCTTCCTGGACGCGATGCCTACGACCGCCTTGCCTGCGCTCTATAAGCTTGCCTCCGTGTTCGTCTATCCTTCCCTGTTCGAAGGGTTTGGCATACCGATCCTGGAGTCCCTCACCATGGGTACGCCCGTCGTGACCAGCGAGGGAAGCTGCTTCCGTGAGACGGGTGGGGACGCCGCCAAGTATGTCGACTGCAACAACCCGGACCAGCTGGCGGAGACCCTCATCGACGTGCTCCGACACCAGGAGGTGCGTGACGGGATGGTCGCCGCAGGCCTTGCGCACGCCCAGAAATTCACGGATAGAGCGGTCGCCCATAACTTAATGTCAGTCTATAAAAAAATTTCATGATATGTCGGACATCATCACCAACACCCTACAGACCATCGGTATCAATGAGTTGAACGAAATGCAACAGGCCTCCCTCCGCGCCAATGAGTCGGGCAGGGACGTCGTGCTCCTCTCCCCTACGGGTTCGGGCAAGACGTTGGCCTTCCTCCTTCCGTTGCTCAAGCAGATGAAGCAGGGCACCGACACGACCCAAGCCATGGTCATCGCCCCGTCGCGCGAATTGGCGCTTCAGATCGAGGAGGTCTTCCGCTCCTTCAAGAGCGATTTCCACATTACGTGTTGCTACGGTGGACATCCATTCGAGGTGGAGAAGAACGCTTTGGCCAACCACCCTGAACTGGTCGTCGGCACACCGGGGCGCCTCTTGGACCATATCAACCAAAAGAGCTTCAGCCCCGAAACCGTCAAGTTCCTGGTGCTGGATGAATTCGACAAGTCCCTCGAACTAGGCTTCCAAGGCGAAATGGAGGCGGTCATCTCCCAACTGACGGGCGTGAAGAAACGTATGATGCTCTCCGCCACGAAGTCGGAGGAGATTCCTCCCTTCACGAAGATACATCACCCGATGGTGCTCGATTTCCTAGGCAACACGGAGACCCTCCGCTCGCTAAAGGTCCATCTGGTGCAATCCCCTATCAAAGACAAACTGGAGACCCTTCTGAAACTGGTCTGCACCATAGGCAATCAGCCTACCCTGATCTTCTGCAACTACAGGGAATCGGTGGAACGTATCGCTAATTTCCTCAAAAAGAATAAATTGGATTGTAAGATGTTCCATGGCGGCATGGAGCAGGTGGACCGGGAGAAGTCTCTGTTCCAATTCAGGAACGGAACCTCCTACTTGCTGGTCTCCACCGACCTAGCCTCCAGGGGCTTGGACATCCCTGAGATACAGAACGTGGTGCACTACCATCTCCCCATCAACAAGGAATCCTACACGCACCGTAACGGAAGGACGGCCAGGATGTATGCGGACGGTAACGCCTACATCATCCTCCACGGGGAGGAACATCTGCCGGATTTCCTCGAAGGGGAGGAACTGAACCCATTCGAACTGCCGGAGGTGTGTAAGGCGCCACAACCCTCCGAATGGGCCTCCGTCTATATCGGCAAAGGGAAGCGGGACAAACTCAGCAAAGGAGACATCGCCGGCTTCCTCATGAAGAAGGGCGAACTTGAGAAAGATGATTTAGGTAGGATAGAGGTGAAGGAACAATTCTCCTTCGCCACGGTGCGTCGCACAAAGATCCAGGCACTCCTGCAAAAGGTGCGTGGCGAGAAGATCAAGGGGATGAAAACACTATTCGAGGAGGCCATGTAGGGGCGAAAATCTTTCGCGCTTACCTTCGCCATTGGCATCCACGGAAGGTCCAATCCAAAGCCTCCATCATTTATTCTTTTCCGAGAAATCGAGTATATTCTTAATCAACAATAGAAACTCATCCTTTTCTCCTTTACACTCCCATGGGGAGAACTTCTGTTCTTTGAAAGCTGCGAGAAGGGAATCCTCCTCGCCGACAGTCCCATGAACCTCCTTTTTGCGGCACTCCATCAGATCGCCCTTCTTGTCAAAATAGTAATGATACTGATACTTGGCACGATCCGATTCAGGGTCCATGTCATAGCCAGACAGGCTGTCACATACTGCATTAATCCATACCAACTTGCCCTTTTCAAACACACATTCTATATCTGAAGAACTAGGATGCCCCCAATAGCAGTGTTGATGGGAAATCTTCTTGATAGTTAAGTCGAGAGATGGATGGTGGCCTCTTTTGATGGATAGGAGATATATATTCTCTTCAGACGCTAACTCATCCTCTGAGTAATCGGAATAGTCTAAATCGAAAAACTTATTAGTAAGATCACATTCTGAATCTATGACAAACTTCAGGCCCATATAATATTCGTCAACCGCATCATTGGAGAGCGAGGAATTCCCTTCCGACAGGTTGCCGGCGATCATGGGGGAGATAAAAATCCCTAACACTACTGTGTACAATAGTTTTCTCATGGATAATTATTGGCGTACGATTTAACGTTCGATATCACATACAATGGCATATTACTTCTCCACCTCGTACTCCTTCTCCCAGGCCAATATACCGCCCTCCATGTTATATACATCCTTGAACCCGTTCTTCACCATTAGGTTCATGGCGTTGAGGCTTCTCTTCCCGGAGCGGCAATAGACCAGCACCGTCTTCCTCTTCTTGACAGCCTTGGCGATGTTCTTCTCGAAGTCGGGACTGCGGAAATCGACGTTCCGAGCCCCTTTGATATGACCGGCGGCGAACTCCTGCGGTGTGCGCACATCCACCACCTGAAGGTTCGGGTCCTTGGTGATCATTTCGTGAAACTCCTGTGGCGAGATGTTCTTCTGGGCGCAAGCCATCATGGACAAAAGAAGTCCTAATATCAAAAACAATCTTTTCATAACTATTAGAATCAAGGTGCGTCCAAAGGATTCACCGATTTATATATATAACGATTATTCGCCGATCACCTGTGCGATCACCTGCGGGAAGTATTGGTACTCCAGCTCGTGCACGTTGTGGGCGACATCTTCTGGTGTGTCGGTAGGGAGCACCTTGCACTTCGCTTGGAAGATCACTTGACCCTCGTCCAGGTTCTCGTTCACGTAGTGGATGGAGATGCCGCTCTCCTTCTCGCCGGCGGCAACCACCGCTTCGTGCACGTGCGATCCGTACATACCCTTTCCGCCGAACTTAGGCAGGAGGGCAGGGTGGATATTGATGATTCGGTTAGGGAACGCCTCAATGATAGCGGAAGGCACTTGCAAAAGGAAGCCCGCCAAGATGACGTAGTCAACCTTTGCTTCCTGCAGCCAACCCAAAACGGTGCCGTCCTTCAATTCGTCTTTCGTGAAGAGCCTAAAAGGGACGTTCAAACGTTCCGCGCGCACCTTCACGTAGGCGTCTTTCTTATTACATAATATAAAAGGGAAGGATACATTCTTGTTGCCCGAAAAGTGGTTGATGATGTTTTCCGCATTTGATCCGGAGCCCGAGGCGAAAATGGCTAATTTTTTTTCCATTTGATTTCAAATTTCATTTTAGACATAAAAAAAGATACACATTTGGGGGTAATTGTGCAATATTTTGGATTTTTTGTAGGATATAACACGTTTTATCTCGCCAAAAATATGTTTCTTTGCACCGCAAATTTAACACATAAATTATTAACTAAAAAATTAAGATTATGTCAGAAGTAGCACAGAAAGTTAAATCGATTATTGTAGAGAAATTAGGCGTTGAGTTGGAGGAGGTAACCGATGAGGCAAGTTTCACTAACGATTTGGGTGCAGATTCATTGGATACTGTGGAGTTGATCATGGAATTCGAGAAGGAGTTCGGAATCCAGATCTCTGACGACCAAACGGAGAAGATCTCAACAGTAGGCGAGGCAATCAAGTTGATTGAATCAGAAATGAAATAAGGTCATAGTTTTTGGCTATGAATTTTAGAAGAGTTGTAGTAACGGGAGTGGGTGCGATTACGCCAATAGGGAATGATGTTCCGACCTATTGGAATGCTTTACTGAATGGTGTGAGCGGAGCCGCTCCCATTACGCTCTTTGACGCGACGAATTTCAAGACAACCTTTGCCTGTGAGGTGAAGGGTTTTGATCCGTTAGATTACTTCGACAAGAAGGAGGCGCGTAAGCTCGACAGGCACGTCCAGTTTGCCATCGCGGCGGCGAAAGAGTGCATGGACGATGCGAAGTTCGACATGGAGAAGTTGGATACCGACAGGGGAGGAGTCATCTTCTCAACGGGTATCGGAGGTATTACCTCATTGGAGCAAGGCTTTGAAGAATTCCAATCCTGTGGCAAATTCAATCCGTTTTACATAACGAGGATGATCGCTGACATGGCGGCCGGACATATTTCGATGTTGTATAAGTTCCGCGGACCGAATTTCGGTATCGTATCTGCTTGTGCGTCATCGACACATGCATTGAGCGCCGCTTGCGACATGATTCGCTTGGGCAGGGCGGATGTGATGATCACAGGTGGAGTCGAAACAGCCATCACGCGTAGTGGCATCGGCGGATTCTGTGCGATGCATGCGCTCTCGACGAGGAATGACGACCCCCAGACAGCCTCCCGGCCTTTCAGCGCATCGAGGGACGGCTTCGTGATGGGAGAAGGTGCCGGATGCTTGGTATTCGAGGAGTATGAGCATGCCGTTCGCCGTGGGGCGAAGATATATGCCGAAGTGGTGGGTGTTGGCGCATCCGCGGACGCTTATCACATGACGGCCACGCATCCGGAAGGTGCCGGCGCCGTCTTGGTTATGGAGGCTGCTCTGAAGGATGCGGGTATGCGTCCGGACGAGATCGATTACATCAATATGCATGGTACTTCCACCCCATTGGGTGACCCTTCGGAGGTGAAGGCGATATTGAGTGTCTTCAAAGACCACTCCTATAAGATGAGTTTGAGTTCGACTAAGTCCATGACGGGACACCTGCTCGGAGGAACGGGGGCAGTCGAGGCCATCGCGTCTATCCTGGCGATCAGGGATGGCATGGTCCCACCGACCATCAACCATCAGGAGGGTGATGAGGATCCTGAGATAGACTACAAATTGGATTTCACCTTCAACAAGGCGAAGAAACGTGACATTAAGGCTGCCATGTCCAACACGTTCGGGTTTGGTGGGCATAATGCGACTATCATTTTTAAGAAGTTTGAAGGTTAAATTTCTCATAAAAGAAGCTATGAACCGAATAAGGCTTCTTTGGACCTCCTCCAAGGATGATTATTTGGTTATCCAAAAACAGTTGGGGTTCACGCCCCATAACGTGGATTACTATAACTTGGCGTTATCCCACAAGTCTGTGTTGGTTAGGGCAAGGAAGGATAGCCAGTCGAATGAACGTCTTGAATATTTGGGTGATGCGGTCATCGAGACCATCGTGTCGGATATCCTCTACAAGCAGTATAAGAATGCCAATGAGGGGCTCTTGACCAACATGCGTGTCAAATTGGTGCAGCGTGAAACCCTGAACAAGGTGGCTAAAGAGATGGGGCTTGAGAGGATCATCAAGACCTCCACCATGAACAAAACACATAATTTTAATGTATATGGTAATGCCTTCGAGGCGCTAGTGGGCGCCATTTATCTCGATAGGGGTTTCGATTTCACATATTATTACTTGAAGGATATTGTCCTGAAGAAATTCATGGACATGTCTAAGGTGATAAACGATGACCATGACTACAAGTCCAAGCTTATCGAGTGGTGCCAGAAAAACCGTGTGCAGATTGCCTATTCTGTGGTGAGCGAAACGAAGGACGAGAATCATAATGTGATCTTCAAGTCGGAGGTGCGGCTCAACAATGTGGTGGGCGGTTATGGAACCGGCTACTCGAAGAAGGAGTCTCAGCAGTTGGCTTCGCAGTCTGCCCTGAGACAACTGAAGAAGGATAGGAATTTCTTCCGGAAGGAAAAAAGAAACGATAGTAATGATTGACGCCAAGAGTCGTCTTGCGCCATTAAAGTGTAAATTATGATCGAAGAGCATATCCATTTTGGAAGGATTGCGTTTGAAAAAGCGAAACAATACGCTGGTCGAACTGCCTTCAAATATAGGGATGATGCCTCGGGACGATGGGTCTCCGTCAGTTGGTCCGAGTTCGCGGATCAGGTGCGCTCCATCGCGAAGTCCCTTATTGAATTGGGCATCAATGAAGAGGATCGTATCGCCATATTTTCGCAGAATATGGTGGAAATCATTGCTGTTGACTTGGCCTGCCAAGCCATCAGGGCTACAACGGTTCCGATGTATGCCACTGCTTCCGCTTCCCAAATCGATTATATCATCAATGATGCCGGCATCAGCACCATCTTTGTCGGGGAGCAATACCAGTACGACAGGGCGGTGGAGGCGCTGCAAGGCTCGCAGTACCTGAAACGGATCATCGTCATCGACCCGACTGTCCAACTCAAAGGTGTGGATGCCGCCATCTCGTTCGAGGCTTTCAAGAAGCATGGCTCGGACTCCACCCAAGCGGAGAGCCTCTTGGAGGAACGCCAGAAAAGACTCTCAGACAATGACTTGACCACCCTGATCTATACGTCGGGTACCACCGGAGAGCCTAAAGGTGTGATCCTCCGCCAATCGAACTACCAACAGGCGATGAAAATCCATGACATCCGCCTTAAGAACGTGACGGACAAGGATGTCTCCCTCTGTTTCCTTCCTCTCAGCCACATCTTCGAGCGGGCTTGGACCTACTTCTGTATGCATAAGAATATGGTCGTGGCGGTTAATAAGAACCCGAAGGAGATTCAAACCGTCATAAAGGAGGTAAGGCCGACCATGATGTGCTCCGTTCCCCGCTTTTGGGAAAAGGTCTACATGGGTGTGAACGATAAGATCGAGGGCTTCCCAGCCCCGCTCCGCAAATGGATGCTCCATGCGGTCAAGATCGGTGAACGCCGCAACTTAGGCTACAGACGTTACAACAAGCCTATCCCTACGATCCTCAACATAAGGTATTGGTTCTACAGAAACACATTGTTCAAATTGCTGAAGAAGGTGATCGGACTGGACAAGGGACGTTTCTTCCCGACAGCGGGCGCCGCCCTTTCCGATGATGTGAACATTTTCCTCCATAGCGTGGGCATTAATATCTGTGTGGGATATGGACTCACCGAGTCCACCGCCACAGTCTCTTGCTACAACCCTTTCAATGTGGACTATGACATCCACTCCGTCGGCGACATCATGCCGGAAGTGGAGGTGAAAATTGGAGAGAACGATGAGATCCTCCTGCGTGGAAAAACCATCACGGAGGGTTATTTCAATAAGCCGAAAGCCAACGAGGAGAGCTTCGTGGACGGGTGGTTCAAGACGGGCGACGCCGGTTATCTGACGGAACAGAGTAGACTGGTCATCCGTGAGAGGATCAAGGAGTTGTACAAGACCTCCAACGGTAAGTATGTGGCGCCTCAGCAGGTGGAGAGCAAGCTTATCGTGGACAAGTACATTGAGCAGGCTGCCATCGTGGCCGATCAGAGGAAGTACGTCTCTGCGTTGATTGTTCCTGCCTTCCCAGCCCTTGAAGCCTATGCGGAAGCGTCGAAGATAAGTTACGACACACGCAAGGAGCTCTTGGAGAATCCTAAGATCATCTCTTTCTACGAAGCGAGGATCCAACAGGCACAGAAGGACTTGGCGGTGTATGAGCAGGTGAAGCGGTTCACGTTGCTCCCGAATGCTTTCACGCCAGACAATGGCGAGTTGACCCTGACATTGAAGCTGAAGAGGAAGGTCATCGCTGAGCATTATGCGAAAGAGATAGAAGATATGTATAACAATTAATGTAGTAGTATATGGGTAAGTATTATAATCAATACGATGATAACAAGTCTGTAGTGTTGTCCAAGATTAAAGGAATATTCTCTCTCCCCGTCATTATCGGGGTGGTGATTTTGATTATCATATCCAACAGTTGCACGACCATCGATTCCGGTTCGGTTGGATTGAAGTTCTACAAGTGGTCGAGCGACTCCGACAAGCGAGGAGGTGTGATCGGAACGTGCAAGGGATGGGTTTGGTACAATCCTATCACGCAAGACGTGTTCGAGTATCCGATCTACGTTCAACGTAAGACCTACGAGCCATTCTCCGTGAACGCTAAGGATGCGAGTACCTTCACCATGGACCCGACCATCGCCTATCGTCTGGATGGGGACAGGGCGGAGCAGGTGTTCGTCAAATATAGGAAGTCGCTTGCCGATATCGAGGACGGATATATCCGCACCTGTATCTACGAGGCATACCGCACCTGCGCCAACCGTTACACGTCAGACTCGCTGATGGCCAACCGCGGAGGATTTGAGATGGAGGTGCGCGAGAAACTGGAGAAGTCGCTCTCCAACGAGGGATTCATTGTGGAGGAGTTCACCTCACAGATCACCCCTCCTAACTCCTTGGCGCAGGCGATCAATGCGAAGAACGAGGCTGTGCAGAATGCGTTGAAGGCGGCGAATAAGGTGAAGGAGGCTGAGGCGAATGCCAAGATCGAGATCGCCAAGGCGCAGGGAGAGGCGAATGCCTTGAAGATCAAGGGAGATGGCGAAGCATACTACAACAGGGTGGTGGCATCCTCTTTGAACGAACTGCTGGTACGCCAATGCGCGATCGAGAAGTGGGATGGTAAGTTGCCGACCTATATGGCGGGAGAGAAAGGTGCTGCTCCGATTATTGGGCTGAAATAAAATCAGCCCCTCCCTTTCTTTCTCATTATCAAGTTAAATATAAAGTGTTGCTGTGTCACAAAAAAATGTTTTTTTTGTGGTTATCATTTTATTTTTTATAAATTTGCACGCTTAGATATCGAAACCATATTCCAAAAACACACATTTGGTATATATTGTTGATGTGTATCTAGTATAAAGTTAGCAACAAATAGTTATCAGAATCAGTAATAATTTTAATTTTTATCGCATGAAAAAACTTTTAACTTTAGTTTCTCTGTTGCTTATGTTCCTACAAGGGAATGCGGCAGGATTCGTAGATCAATGGGGACGCTTGAAATTGGTGGGCAACCAATTGTGTTCTCAGGATGGAAAGCCTATCCAATTGAGAGGATGGAGTACTCACGGTTCATGGTTCAAACACTGTTACAATGACAAGAGCGCCTTTGAGAAGATGAAGAACGAAGGTGCTAACCTTGCTCGTATCGCAATGTACGTTACTGAAGGTGATGGCGTTGATGAGGGTTGGGTGAAAAATTGTATCGATTGGACGGAGCAAGTCGGTTTGTATTGCTTGGTGGATTGGCACATATTGAAACCAGGAAACCCGAATGACGGTTCATATGGAGGATACTCAAATTTCTTCAGGAACATAACTTCATATGTAAAACAAAAGAATTACAAACACGTGTTGTGGGAGATCTGTAACGAGCCAAACGATGACGTTGAAGGTGCACCTGCAGAGTTCGACTATGTATGGGATTGGATTAAAGAATATGCACAGAAAGTGCTCCCAATCATTGGAGAGGCTGATCCTGACGCTGTTGTGATGGTAGGTACTCCTCAGTGGGACCAAGATGTCACAAGAGCATTCCAAGATCCTATCGAGATAAAGGATAGCTTCAAGGGATTGCAGATCATGTATAGCTTCCACCACTATGCAGCAGACCAACAGAGATACTTGGGTATCCTTTCAGGTGCTGCCGCTTTCGTTCCTATCTTCATCACTGAGTGGGGTCTTTCAAGCCACACGGGTGACTCTGGTGTGGACACGAAGGCTGGTGACCACATGTTGCTTGTAGCGAATGGTAAGAACCTCGGTGGCCAGATCATCAGCTGGGCTAACTGGAGCTGGTCTGATAAGGGTGAGTCATCCGGTACTTTCACCGGCGGTGGTTATAGCAATATGAACTGGTCTGAGTCTGGTAACTACATCAGACAACAGTTGAAGAAGGGCGACAACTTCAAATTCTGTGAGACCACTCCTTACGAGTCAGCACAGGTATTTGATGGAGAGAATGACTTTTACCTTGATTTAGGAGCATACGACAAGGGTGGACAAGACAATGCTTATTTCGACTATGATGAGGATTGGGCTTGCCCTAACAACAACAAGAATAACGAGCACCCATGTAATGCGGGTGACGCAGGTAAGGAGGACGGATTCCGTGCATCTGACGAGTTCTTCGATATAGGTTATTCAGACAAGAATGACAAGGAGAACGCATACAAGACTTTGGGTTACATCGGAAATGGTGAATGGGTAACATACACCATTGAGGTTCAATATGCAGGTGATTACGAGTTCGAGGCGTATGCATGTAACCACCCAGACTATAACACTTTTGCGATCGCTGTAGATGGCAAACCTGGTTTAGTTGACGAGGAGGGAAAGCCAACCAGATACCAAGCTTTGTATTTGCCTCCATGTAAGGGTGGTCAGAAAGATGATTACAATACTTGGGGTTGGGTAACTCCTTATTCAGAATACAACGAAAGTATTAAGCACCGCATTCACTTCGACAAGCCGGGAAAACACACGATTTCCTTTGCGTTTATGACCTCCTTCTCAGGTTTGGGTTCATTCAAGATCAAGGGTCAAGACCACTCTTCTTTGAGTTTGATTCGCGACGAGCAAATCGCATTGTGGCCAAATCCTTCCGAGAATGGTTCTTTCAACTTGACGGTAGGTGCCGATTCTGATGTGAAGATACTCAATGCTCAAGGTGCATGTGTATATTCCAACAATGTTGCGGCAGGTAAAATCGCTCAATTGAATTTGAACTTGGCTTCTGGCGTATACGTTGTGACAATTGAAAGCGAGAAAGGTGTTTCCACACAAAAGTTGATCGTGAAATAACAATTGATTAGCATATTTTTGAAGGGGGCTGGATCCACTTGGATTCAGCCCCCTTTTCATACCCCCACGTTCCCTTTGGATATGATACGGGGTAATGGACTTGGATATAGAAGGGGAATGTCTATGTCGTATTTGATTCCAGAGAGGGACAATTCCTCACGGCGGGTTTATGTAGATGTTATTTGATGGAAAGGAAATGGTTAGGAGTGGTTCGTGTTTCTCTATTGAAGGGGAAATCCTACGGCCAAACGTGTGCAATGGCATGTCCCTATCCTCCTCCATGGGTAGTCCTTATAGTGAACATATAATCCTCTATAAATCGCTTCGTGGACGTTTTTGCGTGTGTACCGGCATATAATAAAACTCGTTGTACGAGGGTCTGAGGGCTTTGTATGGCTAATCTTTTGCAGCCATATCCATGGACTGTGCAATGGTATATGCGATAGTCAGAAAGAAAGGGCTGCACAGGTAGGTCTCTCCGCATAAAAAGAGGGGCTGCGTTCCATGGTGAAACGCAGCCCCGTCTGTATTTCTATGTACTGTGTTTATCTTATGACAATCTTCGAGGCCATTTTGCCTTCCTCGTTTTTCACTAAGATAACAACCACCTTGTCGTTGATGTTGGCAATCTGTCCGTTCATGTTGTATACGGCTTGTAACTCACCGTTTAATACAATGATATTGCCATTAGCATCTACGTAGGAAATGATTTCAAAGTCATTGTTCTCAGCCAATACATCTTTCACGTCGACGAAAATGGCGGAAGATAATATGATCTCATCCACCAAGTAGGCGCAAGCCATTGGGGAGAAGACCAAATCTACGGAAGTCGCTCCAGCAGGGACATCCACCTCGCCTTTGTATTTTGTCCAAAGCAGTTTCATGGTGTCTTTCGCTACGTCTATGATCTCGCCTGTGTTGAATCTGTATTTAATAGGCATATCCTTGTTCTCTACAGATGGATAAAGAGGGTCAACTACGTTAACATCATCGTATGCGTAGAATTTCTTCACCAACATTTCAGAATAGATTTTGGAGATTCCGGCAGGTAATTGAATGCCTGGTATGACAATGGAGTCTCTTATGGAATCGGCATCAATGCGTAATGCTTGGAGTATTTCGCAATCGATATAACCTGAACCGTCTGAATCGCCTAACTTGTCAGGAATAAAGTTTCTGAATGTACGCAAATATGATTTTCTGTTTATGTCATTCTCGGTGACAACAGGTTTAATACCTCCATTGAAGATTTTGTCAGTTATTTTATCGTTTTGCTTTTTGCCTGGACCAAATATATTATAAGACTCTCCGTAGAAGTGTCCGATTTCATCATCTGCGAATGTGAAGTTCTCAGCGTAGAATGGTTTTACATTGTCTGCCGTTGGAATGAAACAGAGGTTTTTGATATAAGGGAATACACTCATATCTCCAGTTAGATACTCGCGCGCATAGCTAAAGAGTAAACCATGGATAGTATTAACGGATGGGTTGGCGAATATGTATTTGTAGGTTGACACCCATTCGTTGGTCTTACCCCATTTTGCATCGATATATACGACACTACCACACGCAGGTGCGCCGTTGCCGATGCTCAGAGAATCCTCTGTTTGTGCGAGTCCGATGATAAACAATGGCTTGTTTCCCACGATCAACTTTGTTCCAGCATGTTCTTCCGGAATCATATATTCCATCATCAGGATGTAATTGGTGGACATGTTCAACAGGTTATTCTCATCGAAAAGAATCCTTGGATCCAAATAGCTCGTAGTCAATTTCCTGAATTCCACCGCATCGACTCCATCTTTTGACGATTCGACCAATTTATCGGGAATTTTCGTTGTCTCATTCTCGTTGTCGTAGGGTTTAAAACTGATGTTGTTGGTAAACTTACCATCTTTAATGACCCAGTATGCATGATCAAAAGCACTGTTGGCAAAAAGGCTCAACGATGCGATGATTGCAATGGAAAGTAAACTGATACGTTTCATAAAATGATTGTATTTGATTATTAATTATTTGTGTTTTTACTTCTTATGGCTTATAATTCTGCAAATATAACAATTAAATGGTTAATGCGTATACCTATTTTCGCTATTTAGGGGGAACACTTGGGCTATCTCATGTTTTTGCTCCTTGGCGCTGTTCCTGTTTGTTTTTCTATTCTGTTGATTTTCAGTTGTATAATATACCTGACCGTTCTTCTTCTCGCAGATTTTCCCTTGTGAAATAAATCAAATAATCATCAATTTCAGATAATAGTATACGCCTGTGAAATCTTTTCCGTAAGTTTGTTCTGTAATTTATCTTGAAATTCTTTTGGCACATGACAACATTACGATGTCTACTTTTATCGTTCGTTTGGCTATTTATCCCTATCGTCCAGCTCTTCCCGCAGACGGGCGATCTGCCTCGTGTCGCTCCAGCGTCACAGGGCGTATATCCTTCTGATATAGAGACTTACTTCGATGCGATGCTCTCTTGCCCCACGGGTGAACCGCATGGTATCATGGTTCTTCGCCACGGCAAGGTGATCGGTGAACTCTTCCCGAAACCGTTCGACGCTTCCTATCCGCAGATGCTCTACTCGGACGCCAAGTCTTTCGTGGGTCTGGCAGTGGTGCTGGCGATCGAGGAGAACCGCCTGCGGCTGACGGACCGTGTGGCCTCCTTCTTCCCTGACCTGCTGCCGGACTCGATCTCCGACAACCTGGCCTCGATGACGGTCCGCGACCTCCTGACCATGACCTCAGGCATCCAGCCTGACCCGCTGATGCGTACAACGGGGGCGGATTGGATACGACGATACCTCGCCAAACCGGTCGAGAAACCTGGCGAGACCTTCCACTACGACTCCATGTGCTCCTACCTGCTTTCCGCCATCGTGCAACGGGTGACGGGGCAGAAAACATTGGATTACCTGAAGCAGAGGATCTTCAACCCCCTGCACATCACGGAGGTGGACTGGGAGGAGAGCCCCGAAGGCTTCAACACGGGCGGCTGGGGACTACGCATGCAGGTGGAGTCGATGGCTAAAATCGGCCAACTGCTGCTCAACAAGGGCAACTGGGAGGGCAAGCAACTCATCTCGTCGGAATGGGTGGAGGAGATGACCTCCTCGCTGCAGGAAACGGGCATGATGGACACGTACGGCTACCACATGTGGCGTTGCGACTACCCGAACGCCTACCGCGCCGACGGGGCCTTGGGACAGTACATCATCGTGGCACCCGACGAGGATATGGTGGTGGCCATCACGCAGGCGAACACGAGCAACGGTGTGGCGGAGCGTCACCTTGTCTGGGACTTCCTCCGCAAGGTGAAGAGCGAACCCCTGCCTGACACAAGCGGTTATGTTCAACTGCAGAAGGCGCAATCCGCCTACTCGTTGCCGACGGTGGCCATAGGCAAACGCAACATCAGGAGCCTCTCGAAGATGGCGAACCAGACATTCACCTTAGGGGCGAACGGGCTGGACTGGAAGTCTGTGCGCTTCGAGCCTGGCAAGGACACGCTACGGATCATCGTCACCACCGCGACGGATGAGCGATACACGATTTTGGCGGGGCGCGGAGAGTGGCTCACCACCCACACCGACGCCTATCCACCCTATAGCATACGGGCCGTGGGACGCTTCAAGGGGATCCATGGTCCCTTCCACGTGGCAGGATGCTACGGCGGGAACGCCTCCGAGCTGATCCTCAAGGTGCGCTACACCAGCTGGGGCAGCGGTGCCGACCTGCACTTCCAACTGACGAAGGGCCAACTCTCCCTGCAGCTCAAGGAGAACGGCAAGCGCAAGGCGTATGACGTCGAAGTCTCCGTGGGGGAATAGGAATGTCAATGTGTCTAATGGTTATTGTTTGCCTTCCCGTAGAGACGCAATATTTTGCGTCTAATAACCCCGAAACAAACAATGGATGATCGTGCGTCTCCACAAAATAACATTTTTTTCATCCTGTGCCATCATTTGGCATAGGATGTTTTTTCCTTTGCCCTCATCATTCTAGTTGCCAAATAGTGCATCTTCTATAACCATTTGTGTCATCATATGAAAAAGGAAACATTGGAATGTATAGAACTCCTCAAAAGTCGTTTGGACTTAGTGGAGGTTTCTGAGGACAATGAGGATACATTCAAAGGGATGGATTTGATCTCGGCCGTGTGTCAGGTGGACAAGCTTTTAGAAAACTCATCTTTGAGCAAAGGGTTCTTCGAGGTGGCGGAAAAACCCCTTAGATTTATCTCCATGAAGATGAATCTAACCATGAGGCAAAGTGCAGTGTTTGTTCTTTTCGCCTCTGAGTGTTTTTCGTCCTACATTAGCATTGATACTATTGCTGAAAAATGTGGCTGTAGTACGATAGTCTTCTTGCGTTATTTGAATGATATTGACGAGTTGGAGAAGCGAGGCATAATTGGTCGCTGTGAAGAGAGATATTGCTGTACCCGCACCTACCGTGTTTCTCAAAAAACCATTAACGAACTCTGTGGTGATGTGTTAAGCGATAGCGAGTTGGAAAGTGATGAGAAAAACATCATCAAACACGAGGAAATCATCGGCAAGGAACTTTTCTATGACACGGAGATTGATTCACAAATAAAAAAACTGAGGCAACTTTTGGATCGGGAACAATATAGGATTGTCCATCAACGAATGCAGGAGAAGGGGTTTCGCTGCGGGTTCACATGCCTTTTCTATGGAGATCCAGGCACAGGAAAGACAGAGAGTGTTCTTCAACTGGCGAAGCGAACAGGACGTGACATTCTGCAGGTCAACATCTCGCAGATAAAGAGTATGTGGGTAGGCGAGAGTGAGAAGAACATCAAGCAAGTCTTTGATGATTATAGGAGGAAGGTGAAGGATTCTGAGATTACGCCCATCCTGCTCTTCAATGAAGCGGACGCGATTATCGGCAAACGTCAGGAGGGCGCGGAGAGAGCCGTTGATAAGATGGAGAACTCCATCCAGAACATCATCTTGCAGGAGATGGAAACGTTCGACGGTATCCTGATCGCCACGACCAACTTGGTACGGAACATGGATAAGGCTTTTGAACGTAGATTCCTTTATAAAGTCAAGTTCGAGAAACCTACGGTTGAAGCCCGTATGAGCATTTGGCAAAGTATGCTTCCAACGTTGGATGAAAGCGACATCCGCATCTTGGCTACCCGATACGAGTTCAGTGGCGGACAGATTGAGAACATCGTCCGCCGACATGCCATTGACGGTATCCTGAACGGTGAGGACTCCACTTCGTTCGAATCGCTGGTTCAGCATTGCGAAAATGAGCAGCTGGAGAAAAAGAGAAGCACCTGCATCGGATTCGCGATATGATGGCATCGAGAAATAGTGTTGTGATTGAAAGATTTTCATTTTTTTATATATTTGGAGGGAGAAGTGATGGAGGATAATAGTCAAAGCCAAGCGGAAGAGAAGGACATGATGGTGAAGGTGGTGGTGAATTTGATAAAACAGAAGGACAACAAAAGAAGCTATGCCTAAATTGCCAGAAATTACTATAATAATTTATAAGAAAATTTTTTATAAAAACGGATTTAAGAATATTGTTTTTATTATGAATAATGATTTTATAACGGTAAAAAGCGATTGTTTAACAATTAATAAACGTGAGTATCTGTCACAATTGTCTTTTTCAAGTTCACGTATTCGTCAGGACAAAAGAATCGAGCTGGATATGAAACAAGAATATTCAGGAAGAGAATTATATGAAATGATTCAAAATGCCGATGACGAGGGATCTCCGAGAATAGAACTTGAATTAACCGAAGACAATTATCTTCACATAAAAAATTGGGGGAATAGACCTTTTACAGAAGGAGGTTTACTGTCAATTATGCGATCATTTTTATCAACTAAGACAGATGCCGCATACAAAAATGCAACAGTTAAACCAATTGGAAATAAAGGTCTTGGGTTTCGTTCTTTGCTAAACTGGAGTGATGAAATAACCATTCATTCTAATGGTGTACAGTGTTCTTTTAGCGAAGAGATTGCCCGAAATGAATGGAATGCTATAAAACAAACTGGGATAACAACTGGTTGCTTGTCTGAGAAAGATTTACATTCATTTGAACAGGAGCATTATGAAGAACTCCCTTTGCCAATTCTATCTATCCCAAAGATCTCTAAAGATACCATTACTCATCAAAATCATTTTGATATAAACGATGCATGCACTACAGATATTGAGGTGCACTGTAAAGAGTTGTCTATAGTTAGCGATATAGAGCAAAAACTACATTCTCTCCCTAGTTCCGTATTGTTATTTTTAAGAAATATAAAGCAAATAGATATAATTTGCAAAAGAAACAAACGAACAATACAAAGACTTGAGACGAATGACATTCAAGATAAATATCCACAAACTATTACTATCAAAGATAATAACCATAAAGTTCGATTTGTTGTAAATAGATATCTCTCAGATGACCGATCTTTTGAAGTGGGTGTTGCGTATCCATTGACTAAAATTGCAACCAATCGAGTATTGTATTCATATTTCCCGACCCAAGTCAGATTAGATGTTCCTGCTATTTATCATGGCACATTTGAACTGAATACCTCTCGTAACCATCTTGTCGATACGGTCCAAAATAAAAAAGTTTTAGATAAGTTAGGCGAAGTTGCTATCGAATTATCCAATTATCTAACTTCAAATGGCTTGTTAGATGAACATAACAAATGGGATTCATTCAATCTGCTAAATCTTTCCATTTCCGACATTGAATCTGCGAAATTATCTCCATTAGCAGAATCTATCAAATCAAATTTGGACTCTGCCAACATCCTCCCTGTTGTCAAATCAGTCTTCTCAAATATAGGCTCTGCCCTGAAGATTGGAGATAAATTAGCAAGTTGGCTAATAAGCGTTCAGGGAAAACTCAGTATTAATGAATCGCTCTCTAATCATATAATTTATACCAACGAGAATGTTTTCTCATCTGAAAGATATTTATCAAATTATGTTCTTTCCAAGATTAAGAAAAGTTTAGATGATTCATCTGAATGGTTAGAAGAGATTGCTCGACAAACGATGACAACAGAGCAAAGAGCGGATTTAATTGATGCTATAGCCGAATGTGGAATCAGCGTAAAAAAATTAAGTATACTCATTGATGCTGCAGGTACTATAATAGATGCGAACAGAGACAACTCTGCATACATACTGAGTATGGCAGGTAATTCAGTTCTCCCCCAATGCTTACATATTAGAGCTGTAGACTCTGAATTGGTGGATATGCTACAACGAAAATGGAATATGAAAATGAATATTCGTCTGGTTACCGATAGGTTGAAAGATGTAACCGCCGTTGTTAATGGAGACCATTCCGCATTACGAAGAAAAATAGAATCATGGTCATCACAACAAATGGATTATGAGGGAATGTGCGAAGTTTTGAAGTGGGAATTCCACAATCCCACTCAGGACTCAACTCCTTTCACCTCAGATATGTGTTTAATCAATAAAAACGGAGAAACAAAAAATGCATGTAATTTGATTTTAGAGGAGCCTTCTTTTCCTTCTAATTTAGCAAATAGAATAGACAGCCAATGGTGGCTAAAAAACACATTGTCAGAATGGAAAGAAATATTAGGCGCAAACACTGATGATGAAACCGCATACTTTTTACATAAGGTTCTCGGCATTTCACAACGGGTACCCGTACAACATTTGTACTATGGTAATGAATACAAATATCTTGATGATGTAAGAGATGACAATAATAAATCTCAAATTAGTAATAATTATTGCGATAATTTCGGCTTCAATAATAGAAATACAAAACAATTTAATTACGCATACGTTCCATATGAAGATTTCTTGTCTCAGTTCAAGTTGTCTGAGGCATTGGGTCTTATTTTGACTGACGAAAGAGTATTCCAAAATATTATGAATAATAGTATTAGTCTTTTCTATCGTTCTAGTAAAACAGAAACCGTTCTGTATAGTTATTCTGCATACATGATAAGATCCTATAAGCAACTTATTCCACTTCAAAACTCGGTAATCAATTCATCTGTATTTGGATGTGATATTGATTATGATTATTTGGAAAAAACTTTGTCTGTTGACAGAATTACAAAAATTAATCCGCTGTTAGTTTCTTTAGGAGTCCAAACAAGTATTAATAATTTTCCTACTAAACAATTGTATTCTTTGTTGTCTCAGGAAATCGATTCTGTAGGTATCCAAAAAAGATATAAAGAATTAAGGGAAGCTATAAGAAACAAGAATGAAGAAGATAGTTTCATAAACGAGATAAGAACTAAATACCTTACTCATGTATGGGCAAGAATCCAGGGGCAACTTAAATGGCTAAATGTGGAAGATGTATATTACTGGGATAATGATCAATTACCACAGACAATATTATCAAATCTTCCCAAATTAGAAATTGGGAATCGTGTTGGAGAAGAGTCTGTTGCGAAGATTTTTGGTGTGAAATTAGCAAAGAACATTGCGGTTTCATTCTTTAATAATAATGACAATGAGAACCTAACAAGAGACTTGAAAAAATACTTGTCTGAAAGAATCAAATATTTCCTTGCCTATAGGATTGGCGATGACATAAAAGATGCAGACCTTATTCGGCAATCAGTAAATGCTCTGAGAAATTTAAGCAGTAATTTGCACATCTACCTTTCATCTTCATATTCTATTAACGGGGAAATACATGGAATGGAAAATGGTGACATTCTTACTTCTTTAAATAAAGGAGTCATACACTACCATATATGTTCAACACATCAAAACTGTATCAATGCTATTGAGGATCCTGTTTTTTGTGAAAACCTTAACGAGGCTGTGTGTATGGCATTAAAGGTTACAAGTAGTACTATGTCCAATTATTTCAGAAATATCATTACTCATGATATTCGATATATAGATTATATTGCAAAAAAGGATATTGTTCCAGAAATATGGACCTTGACCTTAAAAAGTTTAGGGTTAAGTGAGTTTGAACAACAATTTTGGAAAGCATATTCTAATACCCAAGAAATTAAAATGGATATAAGTCAATTGGCTGAGCATATTATAGACGAAAGAGATTATATACTCAGCATATACAATAACCTTGATTTACCTGAAGATTATACTGGAATAACCGACATGAAACCATTTGAACAATACAAGCTCTTAATGAGTATGCAAGTCAAAGATTGTTCAATAATGGGTGCTGATGGCCTCAAAAAATTCTATATGGATTATTTCAATGCTATTCGTAACGAGTATTCAGATCAATACAATTCTTTTTTGTATCAACGCTATGCCAATTTGATTGCTGGAGATAAGCAAAAGGCCTTGGATTATATCAAAGAATATCAGGATCATTGCCAACGTTTCAGTGATCCATTCTATAAAGATAAAGTTGAAGCAATAAAACTACAACTCTTAAAAGAAGAAGAACTGACTAACATCATGAGTAACATGATAAAAGAAAAGTTTAAGTTCGAACCTAAAATTGGTGATTTATGTATTCATAATACAATTCTACCTGCATATGAAAAAATTCTTTCTGATTATCATCTATCAGAAGGAAACCTTGATCAATTAGATATACTTATTGCTAAATTTGAGGGACTTGAAGATTTGTTTAATGAACGTCTTAAGAAGCATCTTGATAGTGATTTATTAGAACGCAACAATAAAGAATTCGGGAAACCCATGGAACAGATAAGTATAGGTTATGCTAATTGTCATAGTATATTAAGAGATATTAGTTCCGATATAAACAATAAAGAAGGCAGAAAATCTAATGGTAGATACGCATCAGATAGAGAAAAGTATCATACCGGGAAAAAGGCTGAATTTGCAACATTTGAGGCGATGAAGGACTCTCCTCTCTTTGAGGATGTCTTTGGTCACTCATCAATACTAAACAAAGAAGGAGGTAACGATAATCTCCATTATGATATCTCCTATCGGAAAAAAGGTACCCCCAAGACTGACACGAGGTATCTTGAAGTCAAGGCAATGAGTGGTGATTCCATTATTATGTCATGCATGGAGTATCAATTTGCGAAAGAGCATTGTGAGCAATATGATTTCGCTATTTATCATGATGGGAAAATATCAATAATAGAATCCCCTTTTAGTACAAAAAATGGGAAAAAATGTTTGGAAGTTCAACCTGAAACGTATCAAATCACATTAGAATGGAATTGACACGTTCCCTATATGTCATACTAGTATCCTAAAGATTGAAGAAGTATTCGCTTATTTTATGTTTTACAAAGAAAAGGTTGTAAGCATAAAGATTCAATAGTCAAAGATGTTATAAACTATTTATATGTATGCTCCACTTCATCCCCAACACCACCCACTACACCGCGTTGCTCTCCCGCATCCAATCCGTGAAGCACACGCTGTAGATTGGCACAGCTGATATCAAAGACCTCTATGTGGAGAGAGAAACTCGCCCGAAAAAGTGTGTGACGATTGATATAAGTCGCCAGAAAAAGTGTGATGATATGGCGAAAACTCGCCCGAAAAAGTGTGATGATTGATAAAACTCGCCCGAAAAAGTGTGATAATATGGCGAAAACTCGCCCGAAAAAGTGTATATTTGCATTGTAATATAACTATAATCGCATGTATAAGAGAAAGATAGATAGTTTATTTTCGCAATGGAAAAAAACACCGGGAAGGAATCCATTGGTCATTAAGGGGTGTCGTCAGTGTGGAAAGACGAGCTCGGTGCTGTCGTTTGCCCGTAAAAACTATAAGAATGTAGTCTACATTGACTTCCATGAGCAGAAGGATTTGTGCGAGTTGTTCGAGGGTTCTTTGCAGGTTGATTATTTAACAGTTGCTATTTCAGCCGCTATTCCGACAGCTCGTTTTGAAGCGGGGAAGACTTGTTTGGTGTTGGACGAGATACAAGACTGTCCGCAAGCCCGAGCTTCGCTGAAGTTTTTCAAATTGGATGGCAGGTATGACGTTATATGTACAGGTTCATTGCTTGGCGTGAGCGGCTATAGGTCATCGAATGCGGAAACGTCAATTCCAGTCGGGTTCGAGACGATTGTAGACATGTATCCTATGGATTTTGAAGAGTGGCTTTGGGCGAATGGTTTGCAGGATCCTGTCTTTGACTTGTTGAAAAAGATGTTGGCGGAGGAGACACCTGTGCCGCAGGCGATCCACAACCGGATGAGGCAGTTACTGTTGGAGTATATTGTGGTTGGTGGAATGCCGGCGGCTGTCCGCACATTCCTAAACACTCGGGATATTAATCAGGTTATTGAGGTTCAGCGGAGTATAGTAGACGAGTATAAGTCTGACATGGTGAAGTATGCCAACCCTGGTGATAAAAATAGGATTCGTGAATGTTTCGAGTCGATTCCTCGTCAGTTGAGCAAGGATAATAAAAAGTTCTCGTTCGCCACGGTGCGGAAAGGGGGACGAAGCAAAGATTACATAGGCAGTCTGCAATGGATAGAGGATGCGGGAATCATCCAACGTTGTTATAACCTGACGACAACGGAGTTGCCGTTGAGTGGCAATGCGTTACATGACTCGTTCAAGGTATATATGACCGACACAGGCTTGTTCGTCAGCATGTTGGATGCAGGAACACAATCTGATATTTTACGAGGAAATCTACTCAGTTACAAGGGGGCCATTTACGAGAATGTGATGGCTGATTTTCTCTGCAAGATGGGTCGTAAATTATATTATTACCAAAAAACAGACGGAATAGAAATAGATTTCGTGATTCGTTACAAAGGAAAGTGTGTGCCTTTGGAGTGCAAGGCTCGTACGGGTAATGCGAAGTCTATGTCCACATTGCTGAAGCATCCAGAAAAATATCATGTGTATGACGCCCTGAAATTAGGCGATTACAATGTCGGAAGGGAAGGTGCGTTGTTGACCCTACCCTTCTATATGGGTTTCTTTTTGACGGAGTTGTAATTGATATGCAAAAACAAATAGTATATGCTCACCTTCATCCCCAACACCGCCCACTACACCGAAGTCCTTTCTCGGGTTCAATCCGTGAAGCACACGCTTTGGATTGGCACAGCTGACATCAAAGACCTTTATGTGGAGGTGGGCGGCGAGAAGAAACCGTTTCTGGCGCTTATTGCCCAACTCATCCGCCGGGGTGTGGAGGTGAGGCTGATCCATGCGAAAGAGCCGGGACCGAACTTCCGTGAGGACTTCGATAAATACCCTGTGCTATTCAGTCGGTTGGAACGGGCGCTCTGCCCAAGGGTCCACTTCAAAATGATTGTTTTCGATTGCAAGGAAGTGTATGTCGGTAGCGCCAACCTCACAGGCGCTGGCATCGGCATGAAAGCTGAAACAACTCGCAACTTCGAGGCCGGAATACTAACCGACGACCCTCAAATCGTCGAACAAGCCATAAACCAGTTTGACGAAGTGTGGATGGGGAAACACTGCAAAACTTGCAAACGGAAAGAGTTCTGCTCAGATCCTATCGTGTGAATCTTAGGAGGGAACAGGGAAGCCTAGCGTTGCCACACGCATCAAATCGTCCGAAAAAAAGGTTAAAAATTCGCAGTAGTGTTGCATATTTTCATTGAAAATTCGCAGTAGTGTTGCGAATTTTCGATCAAATAGGCTCAAAAAATAATGGAAAAATGCGCTAAATGACGAACAGATTCATAATATACTCATTTTTAGCAAAGTACAAGCATATTTTACATTTTTATTGGGGAACCAAGAGAATTATGAATTATGAGGGTCTCGAACTGTTTTGCCTGCGCCTGCCGCGTGAACAGCTCCTTTTGTGCCAGGTCTACCTCCTGGTGTGTGTATCCGTATTCTTTCCACTGACGGTAGTTGTCGAGGAGGAAGGACTTCACCTCTTCGACGGTGGAGGCGGCGATGCCCGCGCGGGTCTTCTGGATGGTTTCGGCAAGGCAATCCTCGTCGCTGCGTACGCAAAGAACAGGCTTCTCACAGCCTAACGCTTCGTAGAATTTGGTCGTCATGATGCCATGTGGACCGTCCGCCGTCGCCTTGTTGGAGAGGACCAACGCAATGGAGGAGCGGTTGAGCACCTCCGGCATCTTATCGGCGGAGATGGTGCCATGCACCTCGTTGTAGGCCGTGACGCCATAGGCCTGCGCCATCGTTTCCACGTCCGCCTTGCTGTCATTGTCCACATACCAGCGGAGAACGAGGTCGTTGGCGAACGCTTTATCCGCTACGAGGTCACGCACCGCCTGAAACAGAAGGCTGGGGTCCCGGAGGCTCAGATCGAGCAGCCTGCCGGTATAGGTGATGGCGAATTTATCGGAAGGGATAGGCTGGAAGGAGAAGAGGTCACGGTCGTAGCCGTTGAAGACCAGTTCGACGTTGGGCTGGATCTTCCGCAGCGTCTTCACGTGCCAAGGGGAGACCGTCGTCACGAGCTGCGCCTTGCGGAGTACCCTGTCGCGCCGCCACTGGTTGAGCCAGCGGAGCTTGAAGAATTGCCTGATCTTTTCCAACCCATGCGGACGGGCGTTCTGCTCCATGATATCCCTTAGATCGACGAGCAAAGGGATATGAAGACGTTGTGCGATCTTCTTTCCGCAAAGCAACGGGAAGATGTAGTAGCTGGTGCAGAAGACGAGGTCGAAGCGCTCCCCCTGGATGCGGCGCATGGCCTCCCTATAGAGTTTGCGGTCGCTACGGCTGAAGAGGTAATCGCCAGCCGTTTGCAATGCTTGGATCCAAGGTTTGTCGGAGGTCAGGGGGATGGTATGGAGGACCATGTTTTCACGGTCGATATGGATCGGCCAAGAGGTCTTCGTCGAGGCTCTTGTGATGACCGTCACCTCAAAATCCGCCCGCAGATGCTTGCATAGATTGCCTACGCGGGGGGCGAAATCAGGGGGGAAAGCGTCACATACGATCAATATTCTCTTTGCCATGGCTCGATACTATCTGAACGCAAAAATAGTTTATTTGTTGAAATCGGAGCAGAGCACTTGAATGATTTTTTGCGCACTGTCACCGCTCCCGTAATCCTTGATGGGTTGGCGGCTGAAATCGTGGTGGATCGCCTCCTTTATCCTCTCCTTATCGGTTCCCGCAAGGATGTTCCAGCCTGCCGTCACGGTCTCGATCCACTCCGTCTCGTTCCGCAGCGTGACGCAAGGCGTTTGGTGGAAGTAGGCCTCCTTTTGGATGCCGCCGGAGTCCGTGAGGATGAGGGCAGCCGATTTCTCCAGCATGATCATGTCCAGGTAGTTGGCTGGCTCGATGATCATCAGGTGCTCGTTCTTGTCGCACAGCACCTGTAGATTAGGGTGTTGTTGGATGAACGAGCGGGTATGCGGGTGGAGGGGAAGGACGATCTTCCGGTCCGGTCCGGCTATTTCGTTGAAGGCGGAGAGGATGTTGGAAAGGTTCTCCTCTTGGATGTTCTCCGCGCGGTGGATCGTCGCGAGGTAGAAGCCCTTTTTAGGGAGATTCAGCCTTTCGCAAACGTCAGAGGTGTGTTCCGCCGTCTCGCCGAAGAGGAGGGCAGTGTCGTACATCACGTCGCCCACCTGGTATATATTGCCTGTAATATGTTCATTATGAAGGTTTTTGACAGCCGTCTCGGTAGGACAGAAAAGCCAATGGGAGCGTTTGTCCGTCTCGATGCGGTTGTGCTCCTCGGGCATGCGGTTGTTGAAGCTCCTTAGGCCCGCCTCGATGTGGGCGATAGGAATGTTCCGCTGCTCCGCGGCCAATGCGCCGGCGAGGGTGGAGTTGGTGTCTCCGTAGAGGATGACGCAGTCGAAGGATTCGTCGCCGATGGCCTTGAGTATCTTTTCGGAGAGAGGTTCCGGAGCCGTCGCGGAGCCATCCAGCAACCAGGTCGGACGAGGGATGGAGAGGTCGTTGAAGAAGATCTGGCTCATGTTATGGTCGTAGTGCTGGCCGGTGTGGAGGATCTTCTCCTCCATAGAGGTCCCGTATCGCTCGTTGTGCAAGCGGATGGCTCGGCTCACCACGGTCGCCTTGATGAACTGTGGGCGGGCGCCTATGATCGTCAGTATCTTCATTTGCTTAATTCTTCGATGATTGTTTGGTATAAAGATGGGTGGTATCCTCCCTCTACGGACGAGAAGACCGTGTTATGCCAGAGCAGTACCACTTCTCCATGATGTTTTTTAATTTGTGCGAGGAGGGTGAGAAGGGTGTTCGTCGCCTCCTCCTCCGTCAGGCTCATGTAGTAGCTATTGCTGAGGGAGCAGTCCATCGCCACCAGCGGGTGCAACCGCAGGCTGGTCACGCATCTGCTTTGGGGGTCGATCCATCTCACGCATCGGGAGGTGCCTAGGCGGAACCCCACGGTGTCGGCGTAGCCCATCGTGAAATCATCGTGGATGCCTGCTTCTATAAGTGCATTGAAATCAGACGGTTGCAACGTACGGAGGAAGTGCCAGCGGTTCAGCGATATTGGGCAGTCGATAGCCTCCTCCAACTGTTTTTTCTCTTGGGGGATGGTCTCCGTGTGCTCGCCCGAGTGGTAGCTCGTGTGCAGTCCGAAGAGCGCATTGTTCTCCTTTAGGAGGGTATACAATCTCTTGAAATCCTTTCCTGCGAGGGAGTAGCTAGGCAGGTCATTGGCATGTTGGCGGATGGCCGATTTCACGAAATAGATCGATTGCGCACCCTTTACCTTTTTGTCCATCTCGATGATCCAAGGGAAGGTATAGGCGGGGTCGTTCGCCAAGCGGAGAGGAGCCATGAGGACATTTTTCAGTCCGGGGAAGGAGGTCAGGTTCCTTTTTATTCCGCCCAAAAAACCCCTTGGGTTACGGTAGTAGGCGATTCTGTCGATATCGTGTGTGAGATATATCTGCTCATACCCTGGGGAAGGGAAGGAGACGGAGGCGGATTCGGAGAGCCAGCCCAACAGCAGAAGGCTATATTCATCCAAGATGGGGCGGAGGAGGAAGCCCGCCCGGTAAGGCAAGGACTCTCTGCCCGAGAACCTTCCGTGGGCGTCGCGGTGCCGGTCAGGGTGAAGGTACTCCTCGTATCGTGAGATGAGGAAGTAGGCGCTTGCGACGAGGTCCGCATGGACGACCTTCGTGGAGCCGACCTGCTCAACCTCTGGCGACCCGAACAGGATGGGGGTATCCCCTATCGTAGGCAGGGGAAGAGAGGGCTCCGATTGGGGGGTCCCATATACCCCTTCGTCGAAGAAAGGCGAAGGAAGGATGACCACGTCATATTGCGGGAAGAGCGCAGCGTCACGGGTATAACCCACACGGCACAGCAAGTCGTCGTTGCCATGCAGCAGGAAGCGGATAATATATTCGATCGTCTCTCTCATTATCCGCAAAGGTAATATATAGTTAAGAATTAAGAGGTAAGAGTTGAGAATTTTCCTGATGCTATATTATTGCGGGGATACGAATTGGCAGATTAAGAAATGACGCTTATTTTTGCGGATATGAGGAACAGATGATATACGAATACGAATGATATTGTCTATCTTGCCAGTTGCTAAGTAATTCATTCTATTTTATGAAGAAAGAGAGATATAACATAAATTTGGAGAATATTCCATTTCAGATGCATGATCAGGAAATCAATAGGATTGTCCTTACGAAGAATAGCATACAACTATGTTTTGATAATATTCGTTCTGATTTCATTCATGGTAGCAAAGCGATCCTGGAATTTCATGGAATGGAAGAGGGGAATGTACCGTATTCCGCTTACTTGGATGTATACGATATGAAACGCCTGAAGATATCAGGAGGAAAAAGATTCTATGCCGATGAGTTTGATTCATTTTGGGGAAAGAATAATCTTTCATTAATCGTTTTAGATATATGGGTCGGATACGGTTCGTTCATGATAACGGGCAAGGTCTCTGAAGGGAAACAAATAGGCGACAAGCATTTTTCCTTGGTGATCGATGCCACAAACTTGGAATATACATGGATTGAATGATGTATACTGATGAGGCGCATGGCACGACATGCCATGCGCTCTTTCATCCATTAATGAGGAAGTGGCGGGCTTCCTCCTCCGAAAACCGGAAGAGGAAGGGTTCCGCTAAGATCAACAGGTCATTAGGCGCCGCGCTCTCCGCCAACCGACGGTAAGGGGTGGAGAGCATATCGTTCCGGTCGACGACCATCACCTCTTTCATCGAGGAGATCTTACTGGCGAAGAAGATGGCGCATCCGTCATCCTCCCCGTAAGAGATGTTATAGTATCCCTTATTGTCCTGATAGGCCACGTCGTGGTGGCGGATATAACTTGCAAGCGCCTGTATGTCAATCTTATAATCCATTTCCAATCTTATAACTACGTTTGTCTTATCGCCCCATATAATCACATAACCATTTGCCTACTTCGCTGGTCTTGTAGGCCTTCGCACCCTTCCCGGCGAGGTCTTCCGTGACGATGCCCGCTTCGAGGGAGGCTGCCACCGCGCGACGGATGAGGGCGCCCTCCTCCTTGGCGTTGAAGGCGTACTCGAACATCATGGCAGCAGAGAGCACAGCCGCCAACGGGTTGGCGATGTCCTTGCCAGCCGCCTGAGGGTAGCTGCCGTGGATCGGTTCGAAGAGGCTGGTGTGCGTGCCGATGCTGGCGGAGGCGAGAAGTCCCATGGAGCCTGCGATGACGCTCGCCTCGTCGGTGAGGATGTCGCCGAAAGTGTTCTCCGTCACCATGACATCGAAGAACTTCGGGCAGCGCACCAACTGCATGGCGGCATTGTCCACGAACATATAGTCGGTCTTCACTTCAGGGTAATCCTTCTCCATGGATTGGGCCACCTCCCTCCATAGGCGGGAAGACTCCAGGACGTTCGCCTTGTCCACGACCGTCAGATGTTTCTGCCTGCGCATGGCGTACTCGAAGGCGAGTTTGAGGATGCGGCGGATCTCCTCCGTGCTGTAGATGCAGGTGTCGTAGGCCACCGTGCCATTCTCCTTCCTACCCTTTTCGCCGAAGTACATGCCGCCGGTCAACTCACGGATGCAGAGGAAGTCCGCCCCGCTCACCACCTCCTCCTTGAGAGGAGACTGGCCAACGAGCGACGGGTAGGTCTCCACCGGGCGCAGGTTAGCGTAGAGTCCCAACTTCTTGCGCATGGCGAGCAAGCCCTGCTCGGGGCGTACCTTGGAGGTCGGGTTGTTGTCGAAGCGAGGGTCGCCCACCGCGCCGAAGAGCACCGCATCCGCCTTCATGCAGAGTGCGTGGGTATCCTCAGGATAAGGGTCACCGCAAGCGTCGATGGCGCAAGCACCGACCAAAGCGGAGTCGTATGTCAACGAGTGTCCGAAGCGCTCGCACACTTTCTTCACTACATTCAGGGCAACGGAGACCACTTCGGGTCCGATACCGTCTCCAGGTAAAATAGCTAAATTCAGTTTCATTGTTTTTCTTCGATTAAGTTTAACATTTTTTCTGTCGCTTGGATGGCGGCCTCCGTCTGGTCGGCGTCCAGTCCGTGGGTTTTGAACACGTGGTCACGGAACTTCCACGTGATGGTGGTGTGTACCAAGGCGTCCGTCTTACCGCCAGGAGGAATGATGACCGAATAGTCCAGCAACTCAGGGATAGGCTTCTTGAGCGAGGTGTAAATCTTCCATAACGCTTTCGTGAAGGCGTTGTACTGACCGTCGCCGGGAGCCGTCTCTTGGTAGCACTCCCCGTTGATCTCTATCTTCACGGTCGCCACGGGGCGTATGCCATGGGTGAGCGATAGGGAGTAGTTGACCATGCGGATCTTCTGCTTCTCCACAGGGTGTTTGAGCACGTCCGATATGATATAGGGGAGATCCTCCTGCGTGACGATTTGCTTCTTGTCGCCCAGCTCGATGATACGTTGCGTGACCTTGGTCATCGAGTCATCGTCCAGGCTGATGCCTAACGCCTCGATGTTCTTGCGGATGCTGGCTTTGCCCGACATCTTGCCCAAGGCATATTCACGCTCACGTCCGAAGCGTTCCGGCAGCAGGTCGTTGTAGTAGAGGTGGTTCTTCGAGTCCCCGTCCGCGTGGATGCCCGCGCATTGGGTGAAGACATTGTCACCGATGATCGGTTTGTTGTTCGGGATGCGGATGCCCGAGTAGGTCTCCACCAGCTTGCTCATCTGGTAGATCTTATCCTCACGGATGGAGGTCTTGATCTTCAGTTGGTCATGGAGCACCGCCACGACGCTGGTCAGCGGAGCGTTGCCCGCCCTTTCGCCCAAGCCGTTGAAGGTGGTATGCAGACCTTGGATACCGGCCGACGCGGCGGCGAATACATTCGCCAAGGCGAGGTCATAGTCGTTGTGGGCATGGAAGTCGAAGTGGTACTTCGGGTAACGGTCCAACATATCCTTGCAGAACGTTAAGGTCTGCTGCGGGTTGAGGATGCCTAAGGTATCCGGCAGCATAACCCGCTTGATGGGTAGGTCGGCGATAGCGTCCAGATACTCGTAGACGTATTCGCGTGAGTGGATCATGCCGTTGCTCCAATCCTCCAGATAGAGGTTCACCTCGATACCCCTTGCCTGTGCGTCGAGGACGATGGCGCGGATATCCGCGAGATGCTCTTGGGTGCTCTTCCCCAATTGGTTCTCCACATGACGCTTCGAACCCTTGGTGAGCAGGTTCATCACCTTGGCGCCCATCTCCTCGATCCAGCGGAGGGAGGTGCCGCCATCCACGAAACCGAGCACCTCTATGCGTTGCAGGTGTCCGGCCTTCTTCGCCCATTCCACGATACGCTTCACCGCGTCCGATTCACCGTCGGAGACCCTGGCGGAGGCCACCTCCACACGGTTCACCCCTAAGGTATCGATCATCATGCGGGTGATACCCAGTTTCTCGTGGGGGGCGAATGATACCCCCGATGTCTGTTCCCCATCACGTAGGGTAGTGTCCATTATTTCCATGTCATATCTCTTTTAGACTCATAATCCTCTATGAGGTTCTTTTTGCTCAATAGGTAATCGATATCATCGTAGCCGCTCATGAGGCACTCTTTCTTGTAGGCATTGATCTCGAACCGTTCGCTCTCCCCTGTCGCCAGGTTGGTGATGGTCTGGTTCGGCAGATCCACCTTCACCTCCATCTTTGGGTTCTCGTCTATGCTGGCGAAGAGGCGGGCCAGGAAAGGTTCGCTCACGACGACAGGCAGGACGAAGTTATTCAGCTCATTGTTCTTGTGGATGTCCGCGAAGAAGCTGGAGACAACCACCCTGAACCCATATCCGGCGATGGCCCAGGCCGCATGCTCACGGCTGCTACCGCTACCGAAGTTCTTGCCAGCCACGAGGACGCAGCCGCTGTAGGTGGGGTCGTTCAGCACGAACTCCTTGACAGGGTTACCCTCCTTGTCGTAGCGCCAATCCCTGAATAGGTTCTCACCGAACCCCTCTTTGTCCGTCGCCTTCAGGAAACGGGCGGGTATGATCTGATCCGTGTCCACATTCTCCAACGGGAGGGGAACACATCTGCTAACTATTATATCGAATTTCTGTTTCATCGTATCTTGTCTTTTTTAGGTTTATAACATTGTGCGAGGGTCTGTGATGACGCCTGTGACGGCGGCTGCGGCTGCCACGAGCGGGCTGGCCAGTATGGTGCGGGCGCCAGGGCCTTGCCTGCCCTCGAAGTTACGGTTGGAGGTGGAGACGCTCAGTTTGCCGGCCGGTATCTTGTCGTCGTTCATGGCGAGGCAGGCGGAGCAGCCCGGTTGACGGAGGACGAAGCCAGCCTCCTCGAGCACCTTGTCCAACCCCTCTTCACGGATCTGTTGGTCCACCATCCATGAGCCCGGCACTAACCAGCAGGTCACGTTTGGTGCTTTCTTCTTTCCCTTGACGAGCGAAGCGAACGCGCGGAAATCCTCGATTCTACCATTGGTGCAGGAGCCGCAGAAGACGTAGTCCACCTTCTTGCCCAAGAGGCTCTCGCCCGCTTGGAAGCCCATGTAGCCCAAGCTCTTTTGGAAGGAGGCGCGGCTCGAAGCCTCAACGCTCTCGAGGGAAGGAATATGTTGCGAGATACCCATGCCCATGCCCGGGTTGGTACCGTAGGTGACCATCGGTTCGATATCCTTGGCGTAGAAGGTGACTTCACGGTCGAACACCGCATCCTCACCGCTTCGGAGGGTCTTCCAGTAGGCCACCGCCTTCTCCCATGCCTCTCCCTTAGGAGCATGCTCACGCCCCTTCAGGTAGGCGAAGGTCACCTCGTCCGGTGCGATGAATCCGCCGCGCGCACCCATCTCGATGGTAAGGTTGCTGAGGGTGAGACGGCCCTCCATGGTCATGTTGCGGACAGTCGACCCGGCATATTCCACGAAGTAACCCGTGGCGCCGGATGTGCTCATCTGGCTCATGATGTAGAGCGCCACATCCTTCGGGGTCACACCCTTGCCGAGTTCCCCTTCGATATTGATTCTCATGGATTTAGGCTTCGCCTGCAACACACATTGGCTCGCCAGCACCATCTCCACCTCGGAGGTTCCGATGCCGAAAGCCACGGCACCCATCGCGCCATGCGTGGAGGTGTGCGAGTCGCCGCAGACGATTGTCATGCCCGGCAGGGAGAGTCCCCGCTCCGGTCCGACGACGTGGATGATACCATTCCTTTTGTCATTCATGCCGAAGTAGCTCAGTCCGAAGTCCTTTGCGTTTTGTTCGAGCGTGGCCACCTGTTTCCTGCCCACCTCGTCCTCGATCGGTTTGTCCTGGTCGTGGGTAGGGATGTTATGGTCGGGCATGCAATAGATCTGTTCAGGGCGGAAGCATTTCAGTCCGCGCTCACGGAGGCCCGTGAAGGCCTGTGCGGTGGTCACCTCATGGCAGTAGAGGCGATCGATGTAGAGTTGGGAAGGTCCATCCTCCAGTTGTGACACCACGTGGGCATCCCATATCTTGTCAAATAATGTATTCATAATTGCTATCGTTATCAGTTATCACATAAATTTATTGACGGCGTCCACATAGGCCTCGAGGGAAGCCTCGACGATATCCGTATTGGCACCGAAGCCGAAATATACCTTGCCGTTATGTTCCACCTGCATGTGTACCTTTCCGACGTCGTTGCTACCCTTGCTGATGGATTGGATGGTGAACTCGCAGAGGGTCATCTTCTCTTGGAGGATAGCCTTCAGCGCATTGATGGCGGCGTCCACCGGACCGTTTCCGAAGGCCTTCGCCTCCTTGGTCACGCCATGGACGGAGAGCACCAGATCGGCCTCGTGGTTGATGTTCTTGCCTGAGACGACTTGGAGAGAGATCACTTCGACCGCCTTCTCTCCGCCGCCCTTTCCCATCAGCATGCGGATATCATCATCCAACACCTCCTTCTTCTGGTCCGCCAAGACGAGGAACTTATTGTAGAGATCGTCCAGCTGTTCGTTCGTCACCTCGTACCCCAATGTGCCGAGGCGGTGGCGAAGGGCCGCCCGACCGCTGCGGGCCGTCAGCACGATCATGTTATCGTCGATGCCGATGTCCTTAGGGTCCATGATCTCGTAGGTGCGGAGGTTCTTCAGCACACCGTCCTGATGGATGCCGGAGGAGTGGGCGAAGGCGTTCCTGCCGACCACCGCCTTGTTCATTTGGATCGGCATGTTCATCAGGTTAGAGACGATGCGGCTTGTATGGTAAATATGTTTCGTGTCGATCGCGGTGTCGATGTTCAGCTCCTTGCGGCAGCGCAGGGCCATCACCACCTCTTCGAGCGCCGTGTTACCCGCACGTTCGCCCACACCGTTGATGGTCACCTCCACTTGTCTGGCACCATTCATCACGCCGGCGAGCGTGTTGGCGGTTGCCATGCCGAGGTCGTTGTGGCAGTGGGTGGAGATGACCGCCTTGTGGATACCGTCGACGTGGTCGAACAGGTATTTGATCTTCGCGCCGAACTCGTCCGGGAGGCAATAGCCCGTCGTGTCCGGTATGTTGACGACGGTCGCACCCGCCTTGATGACCGCCTCCACCACGCGGGCGAGGTATTCGTTGTCGGTCCGGCCCGCATCCTCACAATAGAACTCCACGTCTTCCACGTACTTCTTCGCATACTTCGTGGCGGCGATGGCGCGTTCAAGGATCTCCTCCCTGTTGGAGTTGAATTTATAGCGGATGTGCAAGTCGGACGTACCAATACCCGTGTGGATTCGTTTCCTCTTTGCGAAGTGGAGCGCCTCGTAGGCCACATCAATATCCTTCTCGATACCACGGGTCAAAGCGCAAACGATAGGTGAAGTCACCACTTTGGAAATCTCCTCGACCGATTTGAAATCCCCCGGGCTGGAGATAGGGAAACCCGCCTCAATCACATCCACGCCCAAAGCCTCGAGACTTTTGGCCACCTCAAGCTTCTCGATGGTGGTCAACTGACAACCGGGGACCTGCTCCCCGTCTCTCAGTGTCGTGTCAAAAATGAATAATCTCTCAGACATAAGTTCTTTTGTTAGATAAATATAATAAAAAAAAGAACCTTTCCCACAAGGAAGTGAGAAAGGTTCTATAGGGTTCGTCAATATACACATTCCTCACTTCCTTAAGCTACGCAAAAGGATAATAATGGAAATGTTAATAATATTGAGTATGTAATTTGTCATTCTTCGAAATATTACGGGTACAAAGTTATAGCATAATTCAAATAGAATGTTCTCAATTTTTGAAAAAAATTACTTATAAAATTATAATGATTTAATATTCAACTTTTTATAAAAACAAAAATAGTCTCATAGGGGAGAAACAAGCGGTGGGGAAATATACTTTTCAAGGGAGGAAAAGTGCTATAATAGACGGATGAATGGTTTTGTTTTTCGCCCTTGTATACGTACCTTTGCAGACGATTTATGATCTGACAACGAAATATATATTGTATTGAATATTAAACGATTAAGAAAAATGAGCAAGATGGATGCACCATGGGGCGAAGCGTCGCTCACACATCACAACAGAATTACATCAACCAAGCATCATGCCAGGTATGCCTTGCTGACGCAATATTTCATGATGGGCTTCGTCTACGCCTCGCTCGTCTCCCGCTACCCGGCCATCAACGCACATTATGGGATGTCCATCCGCGAGCTGAGCTACATTCCGCTCAGCATGGCGATCGGCTCGCTCATCATCACCCCAATGTGTTGCCACCTCTCCGCACGGTTCGGCAGCAAGAAGCTCACGGCGCTGAGCTACGCCTACATGCTGCTGCTTCCCCTGATGACGCTTATGCCCCATAAGTTGCTCGTCTTCCCTTTCTGCGCCCTCTACGGCATGCTCGTGACCATCACGGACGTCGCCATCAACGGTAACTCTATCCTGGTGGAGAACGCCTACAAGCGGCCTGTAGTCTCGATGTTCCATGCGCTCTACTACGTGGGGGTGTGCTGCGGCGCGTTGCTCAGCATCCTCTTCATCACCTACGGGTTCCCTGTCTATGTGCACCACCTCAGCGTAGCGCTCTTCAGCGTGGCCATCATCTTCTACATCCGTCGTTTCTTCCTGCAGGAGACCATCACCCGAACGGAGCGGGTGGAGAAACGTCCCTTCCTCATATTGCCTAAGGGCATACTGCTCCTGATCGCCTTCATCGCCCTCTGCTCGAGGGTCACGGAGGGTAGCTTTACCAACTGGAGCACCGTCTACATGAAGACCATCGTTTCGCTTCCCGAGAACCTCGCCCCGTTGGGACTTACCATCTACGCCGCCTTCATGTCCATTGGACGTTCGTTCGGCGACCGACTGCGCCAGCACTACAGTGACCCGACCATCCTCTTCTGGAGTTGCTTGCTCACCGCCTTCGGCATCCTTACCATCATCTCCAACCCGCACTTCATCTGCGCCGCCGTCGGTTTCTTCATCGCCGGTCTGGGCATCTCTTGCCTTGTGCCGATCATCTATAGCTTGGCGGGGAAGCAGAAGGGCGTCAACCCGGGCATGGGTATCGCCATGGTCAATACGGTCAGCAGCACGGCCTTCCTCTTCGGTCCGTTCCTCATCGGAGCCATCGCCGACGCAACCAGCATGAGGGTCGCCTACGGATACGTCTTCGGTCTGACACTCATCATGACCTTCCTCACCTACCGGCTGATGAATCATAAATGAGCGATTCGGTAGCGCAGGCCTGAGACGGTGGCCCTGAGAATGGCCCATAGCTTGCGGCACTTATCCTTTTGGAAAAATAGTATATGATAGGGTTCACCTAAGTAGAAGATTTTCAGGAAGTGTAGTTTTCTAAAGTATTGCGGGTAATCCGCCCATAGCATCCACTGAGACTTCACGATAGCGTACAGACGTTTAGGCGGGTAGGAAACGATCTCCTTGTCGCCCACCTTGATGGTCTCGCCGAAGCGCTGACGGAGCGTCGCACCGCCCACCATCACTACCTGTAGCCCAGCCTTTTGCGCCTTGAAGCAGAAATCCATGTCGATACCATCCACCAAGAACTCCTCACGGTAACCACCGATCGACAGAGCTAACGGCACGTTGACCATGGAGCCGGAGGTGATGACGTAGTTCTTAGGTTCGAAGCATCCCGGAGCGGCGGATTCGCCAGGCGTCACAGGAGCGAACGAGACGGTCCGTTCGGCAGGCAGTTGGCTCTCGATTTGGCGGAGGTAATAGCTGAAATCCACGAATTGGCTGTCCTGGTCCATGGTGAGCAGGTAATCGATCCCCTCCTCTTGGCAACGCTTCAACACTGCGTTCAGGGCGCGGGAGATGCCCACGTTGTCCGCCTCGCCCAGCCATTCCACATTATCGCCCAATCCGCCCAGTTCGTGACGGTCTTGCATAGGCGTGTTTTGCCAGATGAAGACCTTCTCGGCGAATTCACGGTAGCATGCCACGTTCTTCCGCAACAGCTGCTCGTCAGGATAATATGCGATGACACATGCGCAAAACCTCATGAGGATTTCAGACGGATATTTTTATAAAATAATGATTATGAGATATTTATGGCGTCACAGACCATGTGATAGGCCTCAACGGTATGGCGGAAGCGCACAACCTTCTCCTCCCACTCTTTGGAGCCCGCCTTCTCGGTCAGTTTGTCCGGGTGGCAAACCTTCACGATCTCACGGTACGCCGCCCTCACTTCGTCATCCGTAGCATCCGACGCCACGCCCAAGGTAAGGTACGCCTGTTGCATGATGCTTTCGGATAGTTGGTTGAGGCGTTGGTTCTCCTTTTGCCTGTCGCTGGATTCCCTCCTCCTGAACTCATACTTGTACTCCAGGGAGAGGAGGTCCCACTCCTTGATGAGAAGGAACTCCGCGATCTCACGCAACTTCACCATCTCGGCGTCGCAGATGCCCTCGGAGGCATAGGCGGTCTTGAAGAGATATTCCAAAAGCTCCAACCGTGCCTCGTATGGAACCCCCGCTTTCAGGACAGTCAAAGCACAATCCCTGAACGTGGGCAATTTGCCTTTCAGATAATCCTTCAGCAAGGTGCGCAACACCTTCTTGTCCTCTTTGAACCTTTTCAGGTAATGGGAAGCCTTGAACCTTTTGTCGAAGTATTCATGCGCCACCAAGGCTTCGGAGGCCAAGATTTTATCGTCCCTCCGTATGATGATGGCGAACAATATGGCAATCGCGCGTATCGCCCGCCTCGTCTCTTTAGCAAACAACCCTTTCGGGAATAAATCATCATCACTCTCACGGGTGAAGGTCTTCATTTGGGACAATGTCGCTTCGTTTCTATCCTGCTTCCACTGAAACCAAAACGGTGAAATAACCCAGATGGCGATGAATAGAAGAAGGAGAGATAGTGAGAAGACTATTATCAAATTTTCCACCATGAGGAATTATTCCTTGTGACGAGCCTTCAATTCCCTCGCCAGGTCCTCAATTCTATAGCCCTTCTCCGTGAGCAGGACGATCAGGTGGTAGATCAGGTCGGACGATTCGTAGAGGAACTGCTCGCCCGTTCCGTTGGTGGCCTCGATGATGGTCTCGACAGCCTCCTCGCCCACCTTTTGGGAGATCTTGTTCACGCCTTTCGTGAAGAGTTTGGTCGTATAGGAACCCTCCGGCATCTCACGTTTACGCTTCTCGATGAAGTCCTGGAGGTAGGAGAGGAAAGCGAGGTCTTCGATGTTCTTGTCGCCACGGAACGTATCCGCGCCCGTGGTGGAACCCTCCGGCAAAGCCTTGATGATCACCGCGGTCTTCTCCACGTTGTAGACCAGGGAGTCCACCGCCACCGGCTTGAAGTACTCTCCGCCCGTGATGGCTTCCAAGGCGGATTGGTCACCGTTCAGCAAGTAAACCACCTTCTCCGCCTCCATCTTCGCGATCGCCTCGTCGTTGACGAAGCCCACGCGAAGGATCTGTTTGGTGCGCACATCCTGCACAACCGCTTGAATTGTATGCATAGTTATATTTTTTACGTTTTACGAAAGCCCTTAGGCATTGGTCAGCACGGTCTTGAGACGTGCGATGAAGTCGTCGGCCTCCGCCTTCGTCAAGCAGAGAGGCGGCAAGAGGCGAAGCACGTTCGTTCCGCTGCAGCCCGTGAAGACATGTTGTTCGAAGACCAGTTTGCTACGGATCTCCTTATGAGGGCAATCCAGCTCGATACCGATCATCAAGCCACGTCCGCGGATATCCGTGATATGAGGCAGTTTAGCCGCCTTCAGTTGTTGCATGATGTAGTCTCCCACCTCGGCAGCGTTCGCCACGAGGTTCTCCTGCTCCATCACGTCGAGCACCGCCAAGCCAGCCGTGCAAGCCATGTGGTTACCGCCGAACGTCGTACCCAACTGTCCGTATACAGGGGTGAATTTAGGAGCGATGAGCAAGCCAGCGACAGGGAAACCGTTACCGATGCCCTTCGCCACCGTGATGAGGTCCGGCTTAACGTCCAAGTGTTGGTGGGCGAAGAATTTGCCCGAACGGCCATATCCACATTGGATCTCGTCGCAGATCAACACAGTGTTATATTCGTCGCAAGCCTTGCGGAGGCCTTGGAGGAACTCCTTCGTCACCATGCGTATGCCGCCCACGCCTTGGATACACTCCACGATGACGGCGCATACGTCCCCCTTCTTGATCTCCTTCACCCAAGCGTCCAGGTCATTCAACGGGAGGTAAGTGACATGGCCGTTGTCGTTGATAGGGGCGATGATCTTCGGGTTGTTGGTCACCTCGACCGCCAACGAAGTACGTCCGTGGAACGCCTTGTCGGAAGAGAGCACGCGGGTACGTCCGTTGTAGAAGGAAGCCAGCTTGAGGGCGTTCTCGTTCGCCTCCGCGCCGGAGTTGATCATGAAGAACTGGTAGTCCTCGTAACCGCTGGCCTTGCCCAAGCGTTCAGCCAACTGAACCTGCAGTTTGTTGATCACGGAGTTGGAATAGAAGCCAAGCGCATTCAACTGCTTCGTCATCATCTCCACGTAGTGAGGGTGGCAATGCCCGATGCTGATGACAGCGTGACCACCGTACAAATCAAGGTACTCCTGACCCTTGTCGTCCCATACCTTACAACCTTTCCCCTTCACGATATTCACGTCGAAGAGAGGATATACATCGAAAAGTTTCATATAGAAAATATTATTACACTTCTTTTTAACCAAACCGGCGGACTATCCGGCCGACGTCGCGAAATTACAAAATTAATGTGATATCCCCGCAATTCTCAACCCTTAACTCTTCATGCTTAGTTCACTGGAAGGCAAAAGAAAAGGGGCGCTTTTCACAAAACACCCCAATCGTACTTGTAATTGAGTTTAGAAGATTTTAATCGTATCTTGTAGTATATGCTTCGTATTTTGTGGGAGGAGGAATTCCTCCAAGTTTCGTTTTTTTTATGTTTTTTACTTTGTTTCTTTGTTTTTACCGTTTTCATAATGGACGGACGTTTGTCCGTCCCTATGAAAACAGCGCACTCATGTGCTAATCATCATACACATCATGGACATTGTGAATGCCCGTACAAATACATATTCCTTCCTTTTTGCTGCGGTACCAATCCACATCAAATCAAGGCACTAACAATGTTAGCCATGCCCACGACAGGAGGAAAACCGCCGCATAGATAAATAGTAGTTGGATTCTCATAAGCGTTATATTAAGCGTTACACATCCAAACAAACGGAGCCTATCAAGTCGCAAACTCATCTCACAGAAATAGTAGTTTCTTCTGCTATTATACCCTTATTTGCACATCAACACGTTTTTGCGACTTACTTAAGTGGGGGGATCTTATCGTCCTTTCCCTAAGCCCTTTTCACAAATTTAATAAAATTATGTTCCATTATGAATTATTAACGCCACATTCTTATTAACAAATGTCAAAAACACACGTTGTGTGCAATTTTTTTTGCGAACTATCATCTTTTTGTAAAGGTTTGATATACTATGTTTTGGGATTGAGGTGGATGTTTCGATGCATGGCGGAGTGGGGTGTTTTTGTATAGAATGGGTATCATGAAAGGCTAGGGTTGAGGCTAAAAAGCGGGCGCATATACGATTGTATGTGCGCCCTCTTCCTATATGTTTAGATCTCTTTGGACGTTATCCACGCTTCACGTCCACTTTCTTTGTCTCAGGCAATGTCTCGTTCCTGATTTCCACTTGCCGCGCGACCTTTCTCGCCAACTCGGCGAAGGCTTGTCCGGTGATGGAGTCCGGGTTGCAAGCGACGGGTTCTCCGTTGTCGCCTCCCTCGCAGATGCTCTGCACGATAGGAATCTGTCCCAACAGCGGGATGTTCAGTTCTTCCGCCAAGCGTTTGCAGCCTTCCTTCCCGAAGAGATAGTATTTGTTGTTCGGCAACTCCGCTGGTGTGAACCATGCCATGTTCTCCACAAGTCCTAAGATAGGCACATTCACCTTCTCTCCCATGAACATGCTGATTCCCTTGCGGGCATCCGCCAAAGCCACCTCCTGAGGCGTGCTGACTACGATCGCGCCTGTGATCGCGACGGTCTGCACCATGGTGAGGTGTATGTCGCTGGTGCCTGGGGGAAGGTCCACGATGAAGAAGTCCAGTTCGCCCCAGTTGGCGTCCGATATTAGTTGTTTCAGCGCATTGCTGGCCATGCCGCCACGCCAGAGCACCGCATTGTTCGGGTCGACGAAGAAGCCGATGGAGAGCATCTTCACACCGTATTTCTCCTCCGGACGGATAAGCTCCCTTCCCTCCACGGGTTCCAGATAGGGTCTCGCATCCTCCAACCCGAACATTTTCGGAACGGACGGACCGAAGATGTCCGCATCCAACAATCCGACCTTGTATCCTTCGTTCGCCAAAGCCACGGCGAGGTTGGACGAGACGGTGGATTTGCCCACGCCTCCCTTGCCGGACGATACCGCGATGATGTTCTTCACCTGAGGGAGCAACTTCTCGGGTTGTGGTGGCAACTGCGTCTTATAGTTTATGCCGATGTTCCCCACGATATCCACCTCCTTGCCCACGTAGGTGAGTATGGCCTGTTCGGAAGCCTTCACCAGTGACTTGGCGAAGGGGTCGTTGGGTTTGTCCAGCAGAAGGGAGAAGGATACCTTGTTCCCCTCGATGCGAATGTTATCGTCCACCATGCCGGCCGTGACGATATCCACTCCGTTCCCGGGGTATCGCACATGCTTCAACGCGTCTAAAATCAGTTGCGGATAAAGGGCCATATCGCTCAATCTATTTTGTCAGTTCGTTTTCGATGATATCCGTCATCACATCCTTGATGTCCAATCCGGCGGCGCGTACCTGCTGCGGAATGAAGCTGGTGGCGGTCATGCCTGGAGTGGTGTTGACCTCCAAGAGGTTGATCTTATCCCCTTCGGTGATGATGTAGTCGACGCGGATGATTCCTTTCGCCCCGATGTAGTCATAGATCATGGAGGTGAGGCGTTGCACACGGTCCGTCACCACTTGGGAGAGTCTGGCTGGCGTGATCTCCTCCACTGCGCCGTTGTACTTGGCGTCCGTGTCGAAGAACTCGTTCTTGCTGACCACCTCGGTGATAGGGAAGACAACGGTCTTATCCTTCGTCTTGTAGACGCCACAGGTGATCTCCGTTCCCTGCATGAAGGATTCTATGATGACCTGGTCGCTCTCGACGAGGGCAGCCTGAACGGCCGCTTGGATTCCCTCTTGGCTCTTCACCTTGGAGGTTCCGTAGCTGCTGCCGCCTCCGTTAGGCTTCACGAAGATAGGCATGCCCAGTTGGTCCTCGATCTCCTGAGGAATCACCTTGTCACCCTTGTTGAGGAGGATGGACTTGGCGCTAGGCACGTTGAACTCGTTCAGGAATTTATTACAGAAGAACTTATTGAATGTGAGGGAAGCCGCCAACACGCCGCAGCAGGAGTAGGGGATACGGAGCAAATCGAAGTATCCTTGTAACTTGCCGTCCTCTCCAGGCACACCATGGATGGTGATGTAGGCGAAGTCGAAACGGGTCTTATTCCCTTTATTGTCTGTAAACGAAAAGTCATTCTTGTCGATGGCATATTTCTCTCCATCACATTCCACCTCCCAGGTTGTCCCTACGATGGTGACGATGAACAAGTCATATCTCTCCTTATCGATGAATGAGTAAAGGCCTGCCGCGCTTCTGAGGGAGACCTCCAATTCAGACTGGTCACCTCCAGCCACGATTGCTATTTTCTTCTTCATTGGTAAAACCTATTGTGAATGGTTAATTATATCCTTTCGTCGTTAATCCCAGTCGGAGTGGAGGTAATCACCTCCCTCGATGGCTTGATAGATGTCCAATTTGTTCCGTTGGTAATAGAACTCAAATTGCGCATTTTCTATGTTGCTGCGGATTAACCCCATGTATGAGGAGACGGATTCATCGTCCGCGATCATCTGCAGGGACTCTTCCTTGAGAAGGTAGAGACCGAGTTTGTCGTTCGCCATCTTGATGTATAGCTTAGGGGCGTATGCGTTGAACATCAGATGGTCGTTCTGGAACTCAATGCGCATAGGGTTTGATTGAAGCGTATAGGCGCTGATCGCCTTCACGTAGTAATAGCCCTCTTGGTGGCGCTCGATGAAGTAGGCGGTGTCCTTGGTGAAATACAAGGCAGATCCATCTGCCCGTTTCTCGAGGTTCTCTTGCATCTTATCCTTTAAAATGCCTGCGATCGGTGATTCTTTATGTGCGATGTAACAAAGGATTTCCGGGTTTCCCCACCCTCCGAGAATCTCTTCTTGCATAACCTCTTTGTTGGAGAGACCTGGCATGGAAGGTTTTTCGCATGATGTTGTCATGGCGGTCAATAGGAGCGCGATGACATAATAGAAAACATTCTTTTTCATTGGTTTGTGGTTTTATGTTAAGAGGAGGAAATTTACTCTCCTCCTCCGAATTCCATTAAATAGGCTTTGATGAAACCGTCCAAGTCGCCATCCATCACTGCCTGCACGTTGGATGTCTGGTAGTCGGTTCTGTGGTCCTTCACCCTTCTGTCGTCGAACACGTAGCTCCTGATTTGCGAGCCCCATTCGATCTTCTTCTTGCCGGCCTCGATTTTCGCAGACTCCGCCCGACGCTTCTCAAGCTCTATTTCATACAATTGGGAACGCAACAGACGCAATGCGTTTTCCTTGTTTTTCGGCTGGTCGCGGGTCTCGGTGTTCTCGATCACGATCTCATCGTCTTGGTCGGTCAACACGTTGTGGAACTTATAGTGCAGACGCACACCCGACTCGACCTTGTTCACGTTCTGACCACCCGCACCGCTGGAGCGGAAGGTGTCCCACGAGAGGTTCGCCGGATTGACGTAGATCTCGATGGAGTCGTCCACCAACGGAACGACGAATACGGAGGTGAACGAGGTCATACGCTTTCCCTGCGCATTGAACGGAGAGACGCGCACCAAGCGGTGCACACCGTTCTCACTCTTCAGGTAACCGTAGGCGAAGTCTCCCTCCACCTTGATGGTGACGGATTTGATGCCCGCCTCGTCTCCTTCGAGCAGGTTGGCGATCTCCGTCTTATATCCTTTTGATTCACACCAGCGTAGGTACATTCTCATGAGCATGTCGCCCCAGTCTTGCGCCTCCGTGCCACCGGCACCCGCCACGATCTTCAGCACGGCGCCCATCTTATCCTCCTCTTTGCGGAGCATATTTTGTAACTCAAGCTTTTCTGTCACATCGATGGCATGGGCATAGGCGGCATCCACCTCCTCTTCCGTGACGGCCTCCTCCTTGTAGAAGTCGAACGATAGCTTCAGCTCCTCTACGGCCGCTTTCACTTCGTTGTAGCCATCCACCCATTTTTTGATGTCTTTGATCTTTTTCATCTGCGCCTCCGCAGCTTTCTGATCGTCCCAGAAACCAGGCGCTTGTGTACGAAGCTCCTCTTCCTCGATTTGAACTATCTTCGCATCGATGTCAAAGATACCTCCTCAACGCGTCCTCGCGTTCCAACACATTCTTTAGTTGGTCTATTGTAATCATTTTTGTAAAATATATATACTTAAAAACATCTCTGTCGGGGGAGAATAGTTCTCAACGGGCATCCCGTTTCAAGGCTTCTTTCTCCGTCCTCGACTGCTCTTTTATGACAATTACTTCATGTTGCTGGTGAACAACAGCAATCGGTTGGCAATGTTCGCTTCGCTGACGCCTCCGTCGAAGTCGAGGGAGAGCATGTTCAGCTGCGGATACTCCTTCTTCAGCTTCTTCTCGATACCGCGCGCCACGATGTGGTTGGCGATACAACCGAATGGCTGCATGCTGACGACGTTGTTGCATCCGTCCTTCATGAAGGCGATGACCTCCGCCGGCAACAACCATCCCTCGCCGAACTGGGCGGAGAGGCTGATCACATCCTTCGCGTATTCGCTGATGGTCTTGATGTCCTGCTCTGGCTTGTAGTACCTGAACTGGGAGGCCTCCGCCTCGATCTTCTTCATCACCTTGCGGATGAGGTTGTAGGCCATGTCGATGACCAATGGCGGCACCTTGAAGCGCTTCACGAAGTTCTCTTTGTTGAACTTGTAGTTGACGAAGGCGCGGAAGAAGAAGTTGTGCACAGCGGACGGCACGACCTCGACACCATGCTCCATCAGCCAATCTGGCACGTAGCGGTGCGCGTATGGGTTGAATTTCAGGAATATCTCGCCTGTGATACCTGCCTTTGGATAGACACGGTCTTCGTAGATAGGCACCTCGTTAAAGGCCCGGGCGGCCTCGCCGGTCAGCTTCAGCAGACCCTTCGTGTCACCCTTCTCGACCAATGGCTTAGCCTTCTCCAAGTAGAGGTCACGCAGCTTGCGCGCCTCGCCCTTGTTCCTCTCACGCACTGCGATGGCGTGGTAGAAGATGGAGAGCCAGTCTCCGTACATGGTGGCGTATATGACGAGTGGAGCCGCCTTGATGAGGTTCAGCTTGAAGCCCGGTTGGTCTTCGATGTTGTCCGTTCCGCCGATACCGATGACTGGCACCTGCTCGAAGCCGGCGTCCACGATCGCCTTGCGGATCAACGGAGGGTAGTTGGCGGCGCGGCATTGTCCCAATTGGGTGACGGCCACGGCCACCTTGTCCAGGTCATACTTGCCCGACTGCAACGCCTTGATCAGGTCACCCACGATCAGGGTGGCTGGGTAGCAGACCTCGTTGTTGGAGTATTTCAGTCCCACATCATTCGAATCCGCATTACTCAACGGCAGGGATTCCATGTCGTAGCCAGCCCATTTGAAGGCGGCCGGGAAGAGTGGGGAGAGGTATTCCGTGAAGAATGGCGCGAGGATCTTCCTGCGCTCGTTGTCGCCCACCTCGAAGCGTCTTGGCTTGATGAACGGCTTCACCTCGGTGGCTTCCTTGGCCTCGAACTTGAGGCTCTCGATGAGGGAGCGCACGCGGAGCTTCATGGAACCCACGTTGTTGATATCGTCTATTTTCAATAAAGTCAATGACTTACCATATCGGTTGAGCAAGCTGCGCACCTCGTCCGTGAAGAAAGCGTCCGGTCCGCAACCGAAGGAGGTGGTCTCCACGTAGTGGACGTTCCTTCCCTGTCTTGCCGCCCATTGGGCGGAGTTGAGGATACGGTTGACGAAGGACCATTGCTTGATGATGAAGGCCTCCTTCTCGTCGCAGTTATTCTTTCTTGAGACCTCCTCCGTGATGACGTCCACGCCCATCTGCGAAATCATCTCTGATATCTTATGTTGCACGAGCGGGTCGGTGTGGTAAGGTCGTCCGGCGAGGACGATGACCAACCGGTTCTCTTTCTTTGCCTTTTCGTAAGCTTCCTCGTTGAGGCGGCGGAGGTTCAGTCCGAACTCGCTGTATACCTGCACCGCCTTGGCGTGGGCGGCTTTCACCACCTTCTCGGAGACGCCCAGACCCTTCATGTAGCGGATCAATTGTTTGAGCAAGAGCTTCTCGTCCTTGAAGGAGATGACCGGCGAATCGATCGGTATCTCCGAGTCGATGGCGCTCTGCACCACGTCCGGGTAACCGATGATGATCGGGCAGTTGAAGCTGTTGTGGGCGGCGTTGTCCTCCACGCACTCGTAGACGACGCGCGGGAAGAAGATACGGTCCACGCCCTTCTCCTGCAGTTCGTAGATGTGGCTGTGCACCAGCTTCGCGGGGAAGCAGATGTTGTCGGACATGACGGTGTGCACGCCCCTTTCGTAGTTCCTATAGGTGGATGTGGAGGAGATCTCCACTTGTATGTTACATTCCGTGAAGAAGGTGTGCCAGAACGGGAACTCCTCGTACATGTTCAGTGCGCGTGGGATACCCATGCGGAAGAGCGGTGTGAGCAGTTTGGATGGTTGCTCGGCGCGGTCGAAGAGCTCGTGGTACTTCCTTGCGCTCATGTCGATGCCCGGTTTCACCTTGTAACCACCGTTGTTGAATATCTTCTCGCACTTATTACCGGAGTAATAGGTGCCACCGCTCTTGAAGGAGTATTTCGTGATTTGGCAGTTGTTGTCGCATCCCTTGCAGGACAGAACCTTTGAATCGAAGTCGGCCGAGACAAGATAGTTGTCGAGCGGCGTCGCCTTCTTGTTCTGGTCGTGCATCTTCTTGGCGTAGAGGGCGCATCCATAGGCGCCCATCAGCTCAGGCACGTTGTTGCAGTATACGTTTTTGCCGGTCAGGTTCTCGAACGCCTTGACGACGGAGTCGTTCTTCATCGTACCACCTTGGAGGACGATGTTTTTGCCCAATTCATCGTAGTTTTTGATCTTCAATACCTTAAATAGGCAGTTCTTGACAACCGAGTAGGCGAGACCTGCGGCGATGTCGCTTACCGAGTAGCCCTCGCGCAGCACTTGTTTCACCTTGGAGTTCATGAAGACGGTGCAACGGGTACCGAGGTCGCACGGGTTTTGGCTCTGGCAAGCCTGGTAGACGAAGTCTGTGATCTCGCAGTTGAGGGTCTGGGCGAATGTCTCGATGAAGGATCCGCAGCCTGACGAGCAGGCCTCGTTGATCTCCATGCGGGTCAGCGCACCATTCTCCACGTAGATGGCCTTCATGTCCTGTCCACCGATGTCAAGGATGAAGGAGACATCCGGGCACATGTTCTTGGCGGCCACATAGTGTGCCATCGTCTCGATCATGCCGAAGTCGAGCGAGAAGGCCGCCTTGATGAGGTCCTCACCATAGCCGGTGGAGCAACCTGCCGTAATCTCCAAATCCAGTTTCTCTTCGATGCAACGGGCCTTTAGCTTCTCCAACCCGCGGCGCACCGCACCGATCGGGTTACCCCCGTTGTGGGTGTAGTATTTGTAGAGGATGTCGCCCGTCTCGTTGATGAGGACGATCTTCGTCGTGGTGGAGCCGGAGTCGATACCCAAGTAGGTTTTGCCCTTGCACTCGTTGAGGTTGACCACAGGGATGTGCGACTTCTCCTTTTCAGCCTTCCAAGCCATGTATTCCTCCTCGTCGTGGAAGATAGGAGGCAGGATGACGTTCGTCTTGTTCTTATTAGGGTTGTCCGTGTTCTTCTTAATCGGTTCACGGTTCAATATCTCTGTCAGTTCCTCGATGTTGACTGGGGTCATCTCGTTCTTGAAGAGAGCGGTACCCCAGGCAGGGATGATGTTTGCGTTTTCAAGGATGACGCAGTCGTCGTTGATGTCGAGTCTGAAATAGTCCGCGATGGCCTTTCGGAGGGAACCGATGAAGGTGAGCGGACCGCCGCAGAAGAGCACCTTAGGGCGCACCTCGCAGCCGTGTGACAATGCGCTGGCGGTCTGTACGGCCACGGCGCGGAAGATGGAGGCGGCGATGTCTTCCTTGGAAGCGTTGCGCGCCACGAGGTTTTGTATGTCCGTCTTGGAGAATACACCGCAACGGGAGGCAATCGGGTAGACGTGCTGCGCATTCTTGGCGAGGCCGTCCAGTTCGGAGACCTCCACGCCTAGGCAAAGCGCCATTTGGTCGATGAACGCACCCGTACCGCCGGCACAGTTGCCGTTCATACGAAGATCAGACACCTGCCCGTTCTTCAGGTAGACGATCTTGGCGTCCTCACCACCGATGTCGATGATGGTGGAGACTTCCGGATGTATTTTTTTTGTGAATTCCGTAGCGGCGATGACCTCTTGGACAAAAGGGATATCGTATCTCTCGGATACGCCTAAACCCACCGAACCGGTGATGGAAAGTGTGAATTTCTCTGTGGTCAGTGTGTTTTTCAGCTCCTCCAAAAAGGCAGTTATGGCACCCTTGACGTTAGCCAAGTGGCGTTTATATGAAGAGTATACTACTTCCCCTGCTTCGTTTAGCACTACAATTTTTGCTGTAGTAGAGCCAATGTCAAGTCCTATTTTGAACATACAATTACCTTACGTGAAAATATCTGCAAAATTAGATATAAAAAACGAGATTGCCAACCTAATGTCTATAGAATTGATATATAGGGTTGCAACCCCTTTTTCCAGTAAAGAAATAAGGGTTAAAGGTAATGTATTTCGGGGGGCGTGGATACTCCTTATTGTTGGTCTAACACGTAAATGGATTCGCAGTTCTTCATCAGTTCCTGTATCTTCTGGGCCTCGCCCACGATCCAGATGAAGTCGCCTGTTTGGATGACAGTGTTCGGGGATGGGTTCATGAGGGTAGTGCCCTCGTGCTCTATTCCCACCACCATGCATTTGGAGTGTTCCTTGATGCCGGATTGGCTGATCGGCTTGCCGGCCAGGGTAGATTTCTCGGATATCTGGAACTGCTCGATGACGACGCCGGTGTTCTTCGTATCCCTTACCCACTCCTCGTTGTTGGTGTTGAGGGCGTCGCTGAATGATTTCAGCTGCTCATCGCTACCGAGCACCAGCAGTTTATCGAACGGGAAGATGACCTCCTCCGCCGAAGGGATGTTGATGCGTTGCTTGCCTCGCATGATGGAGACCACGTAGACACCGTGCTTCTGGTGGAAATTCATCCTCCTTAGGGTATATCCTATCACCTTCGAGAACTGAGGCACTTCGAAGTCGACCAAATGCAGGTCATGCGCGGAGAGGCTCTTGGCCAGCTCCTTTTTGCCGAAGACCTCCTTCGCCCTCGATTTCTTTATCTCCTCGTATTCCCTCGAGTTGAGGTTGTGCATGAATTTGCGCTCCAATGTGATGGAATACAATTTGATGCGTCTGGACCGTAACATCAAGACGATGATGATGGCGGCGCAAATGACGAATGCCGCGATGAAGAGGAACCCAATGTTGATGTGCAGTAGCTCCGCCGTCTTCAGCAGTATGAAGTAGACGAATGTGGCGGCGAGGAAGAAACGCAGCAGGATGGTGGCCAGCAACGGCGCATGGTTGTATTTGCTTGTCTTCCAGAGATATTTGAATTCCAGCGAATGGTTTTTCTTCGCCACCATCGCGCGCAGCAGAGGGGAGATGATCAGGATGGTGATGCCCGCGCCCACGATGGCGCCCCAATACCCTTCAATCTTGCTGGTGACGAATGGTATGAAGTATTTGATGGAGAGCAGTTCGATGGCGATGGTCAGCATCGAGTAGACGAATATGATGCGGATGATCTGCGACAGCAGGCTGTACCATACGTTCTGCACATGTGCGGACTTCCCGGAGGTGGAGCGACGCTCGATGGCGTTCGCCCATGACTCAGGCAGGTGGGACGATATGAAGTTGTAGGCCGGCTCCGAGAACCGCATGATGTAAGGCGTGAGGAAAATTGTGATGACCGACACCGCCACAATCACGGGATAGATGAACGGGTCGATGACCTTGAGGTTGATACCCAGCATGGCGATGATGAAGGCGAACTCGCCGATCTGCGTGAGGCAGAAGCCGGACTGGATGGCGGTCTTCAGGGGCTGGTTCGCCAAGAGCAGACCGCACGTGCCGAAGATGATCTGTCCGAAGATGATCGCCAGGGTGATGATGATGATCGGCACGATGTACTGCGTGATGACGGCGAAGTCCACCATCATACCGACCGACACGAAGAAGATGGCGCCGAAGGTGTCCTTCAGAGGACGCACCAAACGCTCGATCCTTTCCGCATCCAATGTCTCCGCTAGGATGGAACCCATGACGAAAGCGCCTAATGCGGAGGAGAAACCTACTGTCTTCGCGAAGAGCACCATGCCGAAGCATAAGCCTAACGAGAAGACCAGCAAAGTCTCGTCGTTCAGTACCTTCTTCGCCTTCCGTAGGATGATCGGGATGAAATAGATGCCGCCTATCAGCCAAACGACCAGGAAGAAGATCAGCTTCAGGATGGCCATGATGAGGCTTTCCCCTTCGAATGACTTGCTGACGGCCAGCGTGGAGATGAGCACCATCAGGAGGATGGCGATGAGGTCTTCCACGATGAGGATGCCGAAGACGTAGCGGGTGTAGGACTGGTTGCGCAGCCCCATGTCGTCGAATGCTTTGATGATGATGGCGGTGGATGACATGGAGATCATACCGCCTAGGAGCAGACTGTTGAAGATGCCCCAGCCCAGGGAAACACCCACAAGGAACCCTAGCAGGATCATGAAGGTGATGATGGTGATGGCCGCGATGGCTGCGGTCTGACCCACCTTGATCAATTTCTTGAAACTGAAGTCCAAACCGAGGCAGAAGAGCAGGAAGATGACACCGATGTCCGCCCATGTGCCTATATCGGAGGTGCCCGAGATGGTAGGGGTCAAGGAGATCTGCGAACTGACAAGAAAGCCAGCCACGATATATCCTAATACGACTGGCTGCTTCAACCATTTGAATAGAATGGTCATGACACCTCCTGATATGAGTATCAGTGCCAAGTCCGCCAGTATCGATGGTATATTCTCCATTATGCTATCTTCCTCTTATGGTGGGGTTTATGTATGTTTTCTAAACCCTATGGTTCTGTCTGCTATGTAAAATTAGCGAATTTTATAATTCACCTCATGCAAATTTACTCATTTTTTCACATTTAACCGCCCATTTACTCCCCTATTTATTAAATAAAGTTAAGCCATGCGAAATGTTAAAATCGTTTGTTTATATTTGCGCTGATGAAGAAGACAACGATCATATTATTGGGCATTGTGATGTCGATTTCATTCTTGGGATTGATATTCCTTCAGTCGTACTATATCCGCTCTACCGCCGAGGTGCGTGAGGAGCAGTTCGGCGAGGCTGTGAAGCGTAGTCTTTATGAGGTGGCCCGATTGTTGGAGGAGGAGGAAACGCTCCAATACCTGAACAAGAATCTGGCGGTCCCTTCTTCCAAGACCCGCATCACCACCAAGATGGTCCCTACGCCTATGACGATGGGGAATGGTCGGATGGGGCATATCGACCGTCAAGTCGACTCCACCTTCAACTCATGTGTGCGTGTTCGTCCCACGGTCTTCATCTCCATGAAGCATGGAATGAACTCCATCGAGGAGTCATCCCGTATTATCCAAAACAAACTCAAGGAACGCTTCCTGCAAAGTAGGGCTTTGTTGGATGATATATTGGTCCGCTTGCTGAGCGAGACCTACGTCAAACCGATCGAGGAGCGTATCGACTTCCAAAAACTGAATGAGTTGGTCGACCGTGAATTGGACAACAACGGGTTGGGCGAACTGAAATATTATTGCTGCGTCGTGAACAAGGATGGCCGTGAAATCTATAGTAGCGGCAGTTTCGAGGAGGATGGTTTGAGTCCGAAAGATATGGTTTGCTACACCCAGCTGCTCTTCCCGAACGATCCTGCGCCGACCTCCAATGTGCTGAAGGTCTATACGCCTTCCAAGGCTTGGTTCTGGGGCTCGAACCAGATCTTTTACGTCTCGATCATCTTCACGCTTATTTTGTTGTTCACCTTCGTCTTCTCCTTGGTGATCATCTCCCGGCAGAAGCAACTCTCCGAGATGCGTACGGACTTCATGAACAACATGACGCACGAGCTGAAGACGCCGGTCTCCACCATTTCGTTGGCTGCCCAGATGCTGAACGACGATTCCATCTCGAAGACGAAAGGCATGGTGGACCAGCTCTCGAAGACGATCAGCGACGAGACGAAACGTCTGACTCGCCAGATCGATAAGGTGCTGCAGATGTCCATCTTCGAGAAAGAGAGCTCTGCCCTGAAACTGGAGTTGATGGACATCGACGACCTCATCCTCACCATCGCCGGCAACTTCGCCTTGAAGGTGCAGAATACGGGTGGCGATATCCAAACGGAACTGGATGCGGAGGATTCCGAGACGATGGTGGACGAGATCCATTTCACCAACATCATCTACAACCTGATGGATAATGCGGTGAAGTACAGCAAGGGACCGCTGGTGCTGAGGATCAGGACGTGGAACGAGCATGGCAAGCTCTGCATATCGGTGGAGGACAACGGTATCGGTATCAAGAAATCTAATTTGAAACGTATCTTCGATAAGTTCTACCGCGTGCCGACGGGCAGCGTGCATAACGTGAAGGGCTTCGGCCTAGGTCTGGCCTACGTGAAGAAGGTGGTCACCGACCATAAAGGCACGATACGGGTCGAAAGCGAGTACGAGAAGGGTACGAAGTTTATCATTGAGATTCCTATTAAGAAAAATATTTAATTTAAAAGACGAGATAAGATATGGACGAGAAGATAAAAATTCTGTTGTGCGAAGACGACGAGAACCTTGGCATGTTGCTGAGGGAGTATTTGCACGCTAAGGGCTACGACGTGGACCTGAAGCTGGATGGCGAAGAGGGTGGCAACGCATTCTTCGCGGGTAAGTATGACGTGTGTGTCCTGGACGTGATGATGCCTAAGAAGGATGGCTTCACGTTGGCGCAGGAGATCAGGCAGGTGAACGAGAAGGTGCCTATTCTCTTCCTGACCGCCAAGACACTCAAGGAGGATATCGTCGAGGGCTTCCGCATCGGCGCCGACGACTATATCACTAAGCCTTTCAGCATGGAGGAGCTCTTGCTTCGTATCGAGGCGATCCTTCGTCGTGTGAATGGCAAGAAGGGGGCGGCTGACCCGATCCATAAATTGGGCAAGTTCACGTTCGATTCCCAGAAGCAGCTCCTTACCATCGATGGCGAGTCCACGAAACTGACCACTAAGGAGTCTGAATTGCTCGGTCTGCTTTGCGAACATAAGAACGATATCCTGGAGCGTAACCGCGCCTTGAAGACGATTTGGGTGGATGATAATTACTTCAATGCCCGTAGCATGGATGTCTACATCACTAAACTGCGTAAGCTGTTGAAGGCTGACCCGCAGGTGGAGATCATCAATGTGCATGGCAAGGGGTACAAGATTGTGATACCGGAAGATCCTAAAGAGGAGTAAATGTTTTAAGTTAATGATGATGGGAGCCGACAATGTTTTGCGTTGTCGGCTTTTTTGGTAATAATCGCTGCGGGTAATTTTTTATGCTAATACGTTATATATCAATCATATAAATAATACGCTTTCACATTTTCCTAACCATGAATTGCTAAACCTGTCACATTTTCCTAACCATGAAGTGCGGAATCTGTCACATTTTCCTAACCGTCAAATCCTCTCCAACACCTTGTGAAACTCCGGCGCCAGTACATGCACGATACCGTTTCTGTTGGGACGTTGGAACTTATCTAGGGTTACAACAAATTTGGGGTAGTGGTCTTGGATGAGTTCCAAAGAGGAGTATTCCCGCTCCAGCGTTTTGGGGTCGCTTGTCTCGTAGGAAGCCTGCACGTAGATCTTTTTGTCTCCGTTTATGGCCACGAAATCGACCTCGCTTTGCTCATCAGTGTGGGCGCCCTGTATGGTCCCCACATAGACTTTGTAACCGGCTCTGCGTAGCTCCAAATAGACTAAATTCTCCAGTTCATAGCCTGCCCCGAAAGAAAAGCCTCTGTAGAGATAATTGTAGAATGAGAGGTCGTTGATGTAGTATTTACAGTTCCCCGCGATGGTTTCCTTGCCTTGGATGTTGTATCGCTCGGTTTTATGGATAATGTAGGTCTCTGTCATATAGGCAAGGTACGACGCTACGGTTTCGTAGTTCACCTTCTTCCCCTTCCCTTTGTAGAACTTCACAATGTTGTTGGGCGTTGTGAGCTTTGTCGCATTGTTCACGGTGTAGACGAAAAGGTCTTCCAACAGTTTGGGATCTCTGATGGAGTACCGTGAGATAATGTCGCGAAGCAGGATGGTGTCTTTGAGGCTGGACATGTAATGACGTCTCACTTCGTCGTCGTTTAGGTGTATTAGCTCGGGTAGTCCCCCGTCATGAAGATATTCCTCGTAACTATCGAAGCCTTGCTCCTTTTGGTGGACATCGCACCACTCCCTATAGGAGAAAGGGAGTATTTCGAACTGAACATATCGCCCCGATAGGTGCGTCGCCAGTTCTCCCGAGAGCATGGTCGAGTTGGATCCGCTGATGAATATTTCGCAGGGGGTGGTGAAGTCCTGAGATAACGAGTTGACACTCCTTTCCCAACCGGTTATGTTTTGCACTTCGTCGATGAAAAGGAAGAATTTGCCTTGAGGGGACAATTCTTTGCGGTACTCCTGAATGAGTTTCTCGAGATCTTCGTGCGTCTGCAAGAAGTTGAAGGCGGAGAACTCGGCGTTGATGAACAATATGTTTTCAGGTGCTATCCCCTTGTGTATAAGCTCCATGGCTATTTGACGAAGAATGTAGCTCTTGCCTGTCCTTCGCTGCCCCGTAAGCACCTTCACCAAAGAATTGCCGATGTAAGGGGTAATCTTTGTCATATAGAAGTCACGCCTATAGCCTAAAGCGATATCGCTTCCTCCCCACGGGTTGTAGGCTCTAATATTTTCCATTTGTTCTATCATAACCGAAACTTTTCCACAAATATACAAAAGTTTCTATCATAACCGAAACTTTTCCGTAAAAAACAATAAATTTTCTACTATAACCGAAACTTTTACCGAAACAGACATAATTTTCTATTATAACCGAAAAAGTTTTAGTCGGTTTATGCAGATTACCGCAAAGTTGAGCGCTCACAAGCCATGGTAGGGTTGCACTAAAATCCACTATTTTAGTTAAACAATGAATCCATTGGTCTGATAACTTAAAAAATATCCCTAACTTCGCGTAGCGTTTTTTGTGATTGATTATGGTAAAAATAGGAATTATAGGCGGTGCCGGCTATACGGCAGGCGAGTTGCTTCGCATCGTTTTGAACCATCCTCAGGTGGAGGTGGTCTTCGTTAACAGTAGTAGTAATGCGGGTAATAAACTCTATGACGTCCATGAGGGTCTTTTCGGCGAGACGGATATGACCTTCACCGACGAGCTCCCTTTGGATAAGGTGGATGCTTTGTTCATCTGCTCGGGACATGGGGATAGCAGGAAGTTCCTGGAGTCGCACGAGGTGCCTTCCCGTGTGAAGATCATCGACCTCTCGCAGGATTACCGCGACGAGAGCGACGGATTCGTCTATGGCTTGCCGGAGGTGAACCGTGAGCGCATCAAGAAGGCCACTAAGCTGGCGAACCCTGGTTGTTTCGCTACGGCCATCCAAATCGGTCTTCTTCCGCTGGCGGCTAAGGGATTGCTGAAGGGCGAGGTGCACACCACTGGCATCACGGGTTCCACGGGTGCGGGTGTGAAGCCGGGCGCAACGTCCCACTTCAGTTGGAGAAACAACAACATCTCCATCTACAAGGCTTTCACGCACCAACACTTGCTGGAGATCAACCGCACCATGCGTCAGTTGCAGCCTAGCTTCAATCACGATATCAACTTCTTGCCTGTGCGCGGTGATTTTGCGAGGGGCATCTTCGTCTCTTCCTATACGGAGTGCGACTTGGAGATCGAGGAGATCCAGAAGCTCTACAAGGATTTCTACAAGGATGCGGCCTTCACCTTCGTGATGGACGCTAACCCAGACTTGAAGCAGGTGGTGAACACGAACAAGGGCATCGTCCACGTCGAGAAGCACGGCAATAAGTTGTTGATCATCTCCATGATCGATAACTTGCTGAAGGGCGCTTCCGGTCAGGCTGTCCAGAACTTCAACCTGATGTTCGGGCTGGAGGAGACTTGCGGATTGAAGCTGAAGCCGAGCGGTTTCTAATCGCACGGAACATATAAAAGAACGCGGGGCTGTCACGATGTGGCGGCCCCGCTTGCTATTAGGTGGTGGTTTTTATCGTTTTCTGCTATTGGCTATGGAAAAACGAGCGGGTTGGATCTTTCTAGAACCCAACCCGCTCTCATCATCATCTTATTTTATGTTTACTTTGTGACCTTGTAATGGGTACCCGTCTCTTTGGATACCAGGATATACATGCCATGGTCAGGTCCGTTGCTTTCGAGGGAGGATTGTTCCTCCGGCAATCGGATGCTTCCGATGAATTCGCCTGTGGCGTTGTAGAGCATGTAATCGCCCGGTTGTAGGTTCGGTGTCAGGCTGATGGTTGCAATGCCCGTCGCGTCTCCGCCCTTGAACTCGATGTAGTCGATGTTGAAGTAGGAGCTCTCCACCGCCAGTTTCAGGATATGTTCGCCAGCTGCGAGTTCCTTCGTCTTGCCCTTGATGAGGGTATAGTCGGACCATTCCTCGCCTTGTGGCACGGTGATGCGGCCTGTGATATCCTTGTCGTCGAGGTAGAGGCGGAAGCCGGACTCCTCGAAGGTGGAGGAGACGCGGGCGGTCCACTCATATTCGGCGCTCTCCTTCACGTCGACCGTATATTCGAGCCATTCTCCCTTGATGTTATAGCCCACGACATAGTTGGAAGCGGAGGTCTCTTCGATGTCCACATTATCCTTGCGGTAGGCGCCGCCTTCGTTCGCTGAGCTTTCGTCGTGGTAAGCTTTCCCTTCGCCGCCGAGGTCATAGTCCTCCGCCTCGATCTTGCCAGGGATAGGGGCTGGTGTTCCATGGAAAGGCGTTTGCTTCTCCTCTGCGATCTCCTCCAGTTCCTCTTCAGAGCCGTCGCCGAAGAATTGCCAGTAGTCCACGTTGCAAGGGTAGTCCGAATCTGCCTTGAAGACGATATAGAGGTCATGCACGCCCGTGGCGCCTGTCACCTCCGCCTCGAAGTCCTTGAACGTGTCCCATCCGCCCGTTGAAGAGATCTCCACGGAGGCGATGAGGTCGCCGTTTTTGCTGTCGAGGTGGAACTCCACCTTTCCGCCGCCGCTGCTGTTACTGCTGGCTTTGACGGTCACGGAAGTGGCGCCACCCTCTCCGAAGTTGACGTTGGCCACCTTGGTGAAGCTGTTTTTGGAGATATAGCCGAGGCATATCTTGTTGGAGCATACGCTGTTCTCCTGAATCTTCAAGCCCTCCTCGTAGGCCATGGTTTCACCCTCCACCCGCTTGTAGGGGTTGAGGTAGGCGATAGGCTTCGGGCCCTGGCTAGAGGCGTGGATGGTAGGGAAGGTGCCGTCCGCGTTGTAGGTGAACTCCTCGACGCAGGTGGATCGGTCGAATCCGTTGTGGCTGATGGATTGGTTGTGGTAGAAGAAGTAGGAGTGACCCTTGAAGTCCACCACACCACAGTGGTTCGTGAAGGCGAGGTTGCTTTCTCCGTTCGACATGATCTTCCCGCGGTAGGTCCAAGGGCCTGTCGGGCCGTCGCTGGTGGAGTAGGCGATATCCTCCGGTATGCCGGATGCCGCGTAGAGGAGGTAGTAGAGTCCGTTGCGGCGGTAGAACCAAGGGCCCTCCGTGTAGATGGAGCCGTTCGGTCCGAAGCCGGAGCTCATATTAGTCTTTTGGATGGAGCCCGAGTAGGAGATCATGTCCTCGTTCAGTTTCACGTAGTAGGCGCTCGGGTTGCCGAAGTAGAGGTACGCCTGGCCATCCTCGTCGATGAAGACGGTCGGGTCGATGTGTTCCCAGTTGATCGGTCCGCAGAGCGGTTTGCCGAGAGGGTCCTTGAAGGGACCGCCGGGGTTATCTGCAACGCCCACGCCGATGCACCGCGCATTGTTCACGGCGGTGACATAGAAGTAGTACTTACCGTTTCTCCTGATGCATTGCGAAGCCCACGCCTCGCCCGTGCTCCACTTGAAGTCGGTGTAGCGCATAATGATGCCCCTAGGGGTCCAGTTGGCCATGTCGGTCGTCCAGAAGCATTGCCATTCGTTCATCTCGAAGTATTCCGCCCCATCCTCGTCGTGGCCGGTGTAGACGTAGCAGGTGTCACCGAAGACCACCGGTGCGGGGTCGGGTGTGTAGGTGTAGCGGACAATCGGGTTGTCAGCCAACGCATTGTGGGAGGAGATGAGGATCAGAAGTAGTACGCTCCATTTCTTCATACGAGTAAGTGTGTCGTTCATTGTGCGAAAAATTTATGGTTTCGGAGCGCAAGGTATGATTTTCTCCATAGAACGGTTGTGACATTCAGTTCAAACGATAGGATTTTTGTATCATGGTAACATAGTGAGATGATTGTATGGGTTACAAAACGGGCTTTCAAACCGCCGCCTAGCTATGGACGAACAACGCCAGCAAATGGTACGCACATTTTGGGAATGAAAGGGCGATAACGAACAAACCGTTGATGTACAGGTGCTTGGAATTGTTCTCTAAGAGGTTTTCAGAAGGGATTCCCTCTCTTTTTTTGGTAGTTTTTTCACCACCTCGTCGTAAGCGTGATGAATGAGTTCAAGAATCAATTTGTCGTCCACGCCGCTATTGAAATGAATTTGGTTCCAAAATTTTTTGTTCCAATGGAAAGCACCCTCAATGGCGGTGTATTGTTCGCGGAGATTGATGGCGCGTTCGGGGTCGCATTTCATAACAGCTGAATTTGGTCTACTCATTGCTATACAAGCAAATATCTTGTTGCATACGCGAAACGTCAGCACATCCTCGTTGAAAGGGAAATCCTCGGTAACGCACGGCAACGAAAGACAATATTCGCGAAACTGTTCGATGTGCATGATTATTCTAATTTTTCGGCGCGAAGATGAATCCGGCGATGGCGCCACACGCTCCTCCGATGAGGTGGGCGGATTGTGAGATATTGTCCGAAGCGAATATTCCGTTGAAGACCTCCCTGCCGAGGTATAGCAAGATGATCAGGATGAAGGTCAGCGGTATCTCCTTCTCGCGGAAGGAGGTCATGGAGGCCAGGATGATGAAGGCGAACACGACGCCTGAAGCGCCCAATAGGGCATTGGATGTGAACATGCTGTTGATGATGGCCGTGACGAGGGCGGTTGCCCCGATGACGATCATGATGCGCTCGCTACCATATTTCTCCTCTAATATAGGTCCCAAAAGTAGGAAAAAGAGCATGTTATTGATGTAGTGGGAGAAGGAGGCGTGGCCTAGCACATGGGTGAAGCACCTCACGTAGGTCAATGGGTTGAGCAGGGAGGAGCTATAGGTGGAGAAGAACACTTTGTTGGTCCAATCATTGGTCAACACACCCAATATGAGGGCGATGGCCGAAATGATGGCGAATGTCAGTATGATGGGCGAATTATATGTTATCTTCATTTTGTTCAGTCTATTGAATTAATCTTAGTTATGTAAAGGCCGTTCCGCCTATCCCTTATCTCATGCAATATTCGTAAATAATTCGGATATATGCAAGAGAGTCTGTACCGCTTGTGGAATTTTTGGACAACTGTCCGCATTATTTGTCTGCCGGCAATTCCTTGATGTATACGGTTCGTTGCGGGAATGGAATCTCCACATTGTTTGCGTTGAGCGTGTTATAGATGATTTCCTTCGCCTTGCCGCTGAGGGTGAGTTTCCGTTCCACCAGTCCCCAGAAGGTGACGAAGAGGTCTACGCTACTATCTCCGAATCCATCCAATATCACGTTGATGCCTCGGTTAGGCTCGATGGGTGATATGCCGGTCTCGTCCGGTTTGGTCAGCACGGAGAGCGCCTTCACTAGCATTTTCCGAACCTGTTCGATGTCCGACCCGTAGCTGACGCCGACGGAAAGTTTGATGAACTCGTACCCATGGTTGCGGGTGAGGTTCTTGAAGGTCTTGTTGAACAATGTCGAGTTGAGGAAGGCGATGACGCAACCGTCCAAGGTGACGATCTGCGTGCTCTGGTAGGTGATGGTGTCCACCCTTCCTCTGACACCGTCGCACTCGATGTAATCGTTCACCCTGACACGTCCCGTCATGAGTGACAAGCCGTAGATGAAGTTCTCGATGACATCCTTCATGGCGAAACCGATACCGGTGGCCAGACCTGCCGTCACGATGGAGATGCCGGACTTAGGCACCTTCAGGAAGACGAGGACATAGATGAAGAAACCGCCCCACACGAGGATGGAGATGATATTGTTCGCCAAGGTGATGTTCGCTTCACCGTTGAGGGTGAAATGCTTGACGCGGTACTGCTTGTATATGGCCTTCATGCCGTAACAGATGAAGCGGCAGACGAAGAAGGTGACGGAGATGACCAACATTTTGAAGAGGGAGAGTTGGCAGACACCCTCCACGTTGATGAAGTTGGTGTAGAACATGATCTTGAAGGACTCCGAGAGGTCGAAGATACCCGCCGCCAGAACGATGCAGATCAGGAAGGAACTGATGATGAAGATAGGCACCAGAGTCTTGATGAAGAGGTCGTATGGCCAGGTGATGCGTATATGGTCGCCCAACGTGTGCTTGTTCGGGTGCACCATCTCGTAGGCCAACTGCCTAGCTTGTCGGAGGGACGTGAGGGTTAGGTTGTCGTCCTTTTTGATGGCCCGTGCGGTGAGGTATCGGAACTCATACTTCTTGATGAGGTAGTAGATGCAGGTGATGGTTTGTATCGCCATCAGTTGGAACAGCCACCAGATAAAGATCTGCACGGCGAGCAACGAATAGCCGCACCAGCTGGCGATGCAGCTCGACATGATGATGACCAGGGATATGACCGTGTAGAGCCCGTCGCTGGTGTGAATCCTTCTCCTGTGCCGCTTCAAGCAGATGGCCTGCCAGATGGTGAAGAACAGAAGGAGGGGAGGGAAGAGGATGCTCACCACGCTGTTCGTCACGAAGATGATGCGGAACACAATGATGACGAAACCCATCAGGAGAATCGGCGTGTATATGACGAAGCAACTCTTAATCTGCTTGACGCTGGAGCGGATCAGCAGCGAGAAGAGCACCGCCGAGACGAGGCAGGCATATTCGATCAGCAGCCTGCTTGCCATCATGAAGAAATTGTGCATCGTGAAAATCCTGATGACGAGGAGCACCGCAACGAATAACACGAAAGAGAAGGCCAATATGTAGTATGGCTTCTTCGCGATGAACACGTTCGTCTTGAAGCGGGACGGCACTGCGAAGCGTATGATGATGTTGCTGAGCAGGAACGCCACGATCAGGTAGAAGATGATGAAGATGGCCAGACCGATGACAATCGGGCCCCTCCATTCCGAGCGGACAGATTTGTCTTTCGGCTGCATGTACTTCTCCATGATGTCTTGTTTGGCGTTGTTATAGTAAAAACTCCAACGCTTGATGATCGTGAAGTAGTTCACGTCTCCGTTGATGAAGATGAGTTTCTTGATGTCGGTGTAGCGGTCCATGGCGTAGTCGTTCACCTTCTTCAGCCGTTGGGAGACGAACTCGTAATGCTCGCTGTCCTTGGAGACTTCGTTGTAGAGGTAGACGAGATTGTCCCGGATCTCTTTCGCCAAGGCGAGGCAGGAGTCCCTGTTCGCTTGTCCCTGTTCGCTCAGCAAGAATATGCTTTTCGCCTTCGCGCTGTCCGCAAGTGCCTTCATGTCCGTCTTAATCGGGGCGGGGAGTATGCGAACGGAGTCCACGATTTTCCCTTCGGCGTTCATTCGCTCATGGGTGATGGGATGGCGCAGGGAGGAGTCTTGGAGGGCATGAGTTCTCCTGACGCGGGGAGGTAGCATCTCCAGGATGTCGATGATGTTATTGTATCGGTTCACCTCCACCTTGTACATGTCCTGTATCTTCTGGAAAGGGATCATGTTCTTCGAGAAGTTGTTGTATTGCTGGGTCGCCTCATGGCAGGCGTAGGCGAGGTCGAAGGTGTAATCCTGTTTCTGGGAGTAGAGCATAAGGGCGGTTTGCTCGCTTTTCTGCATGGTGTTGATGAGGTTCTGATGCTGCATTTTGCTGATCATATCGTACCGTTTCATCATCTCCTCCTGCTCCTTGTTGTAGGTCTCCAACTCCATCAGGAGTACCCGTAGGGTTTGCTCGAGGTTCTTTTCTTTCAGGACTGCGAAAGAGGAGGGGATCGCCCAAAGGGCCAATAGTATCGTAGCGATTATTTTCTTCATATCATCGTTTATCTTAATATCTTACACATCGGGGCAAAATAGTAGGTTATTTGCACAAAAATACAATAATAAATCGACCCGCCGAGTCACACGAATGTAAAATTATGTAATTTTGTGGAAATTAGATTAAAATATAGTTCAAATGATAACGTTTATTGTTTCTATGCTGGCCTTGGTGGCTGGCTATTTCCTTTATGGGAAATTGATGGAGAGGATTTTCTCCCCGGATGCGAGTAGGGTTACGCCTGCGGTTTCCATGCAGGACGGCGTGGACTATATTCCGTTGCCCACGTGGAAGATTTTCATGATTCAGTTCCTGAACATTGCCGGGACGGGACCTATCTTCGGCGCCATCATGGGTGCGAAGTTCGGTCCTTCCGCTTATTTGTGGATTGTCCTCGGATGCATCTTCGCGGGTGCTGTCCATGACTATTTCAGCGGTATGTTGTCCATCCGCAACGGTGGGGCGGGCTTGCCGGAACTGATCGGTAAGTACCTTGGGCAAAACACCAAGAAGGTGATGTTGATCTTCACGGTCTTCCTGATGTTGATGGTCGGTGCGGTCTTCGTTTACAGCCCAGCACTCATCTTAGGAAACATGACGAAAGACTATATCGGCAATTCAGTCTATGTATGGTGCGGCATCATCTTCCTCTACTACTTGATAGCCACCTTGATGCCTATCGATAAGATCATCGGTAAGATTTACCCTATTTTCGCCTTCGCCATCATCTTCATGGCGGTCGCGTTGGGCGCCAACCTCTTCCTCAAATGGCCTACGTTGCCGGAGTTGTACGAGACGGGCGTATCCACCCTTTCATTCAACGGGAAGGATATCTTCCCTGCCTTGTTCATCACGATCGCCTGCGGTGCGATTAGTGGTTTCCATGCGACGCAGAGTCCGTTGATGGCGCGTTGCCTCAAGAACGAAAAGTATGGCCGTCCGGTCTTCTATGGTAGCATGATCACGGAGGGTATCGTCGCCCTGATTTGGGCCACCATCTCCATGTACTTCTTCTACGGAGGAGGAGCGGAGGAGTTGGGCGTTGAAACGTCGCTTCAGGCTCCGCAGGTGGTCACGGCGGTCAGCGAGGGTTGGCTGGGTCTCGTCGGAGGTGTCTTGGCGCTTATGGGTGTCGTCGCCGCCCCTATCACGAGTGGAGATACCGCTTTGCGTTCCGCCCGTCTGATCGTGGCTGAGTTCCTCCACATGGAGCAGAGGAGCATCCGCAAGCGTCTCTATATCTGCGTGCCGATGTTCGCAGTCACGATGGGTTTGCTCGCCTTCAATATATCGGACAAGGAGGGATTCAATGTGATATGGAACTACTTCGGGTGGAGCAACCAGACCTTGTCCGTCTTCACGTTGTGGACCATCACGGTCTATCTGGTGTTGCATAAGAAATGCTTTTGGATCACTTTCCTCCCTGCTGTCTTCATGACGACGGTGAGCGTCACCTTCCTTTGCGTATCGAAGGATTGCATAGGATTGGAGCCGGTGATTGGCTATACGTTGGGCGCTATCGCCGCTGTGGCTTCTTGTGTCATTTTCTTCTTGTGGTACAACAAGAAGGGTAGCAAGCAGGTAGTCGTAAGTGAATAATAAAGAGAAATATCGTCTTGCGTGTGAGCGGCATCCTGAGGTGCCGCTCTTTGCCCAGTATTGGTGGATGGATGCCATCTGTGTGGGCAAGACGTGGGATGTCCTTCTTGTTGAGGAGAACGGGGAGGTGTTGGGCGCCCTGCCATACCTATGGGTACGTAAAGGGTTCCTCAAGATGATACTGCAACCGGTCTTTTCCCAGAACAATGGTGTCCACTTCTTCTATCCTGAGGGGGTGGACGAGGCTGGCAGGGAGGCTTTCGAACGCAGGGTTTGTGAGGATATACTCGCCCAATTGAAGGCATTGAAGGTGGATTGGTTCATGCAGGATTTCGACCCGACGTTCAGGCATCATGCGCTTTTCGAGGAGGCAGGCTACCACGTCTCCGAAAGGGTTACGTACATCATCCCCGACATCTCGGACCTGGAGAGCCTCTTCAAGCGGTTCACCTCCGCCAAGCAGCGTCACATCCGCAAGGCGGAGCGCAACGGACTGCAGGTGGGTTGGGACATGGATGTCTCCGCCTTCCACGAGTTCCATACCGAGACGTTGAGGCTCCGAGGACGCACCAACATCAACTCCCGCCTGCTGGAGGAGACGGTTTGCCGCAAGGCGATCGACCGGGGGCAGGGGAGAATCATCTCTGTCCATGATGCGGAGGGGAATCTCCATAGCGCCCTTTTCTTCGTATGGGACGAGCGGTTCGCCTACTACCTGATACCCGCCATCCATCCCACATTCAAGGCCTCCGGCGCCTCCACGCTGATGGTCTGGCGCGCATTGCACTTCCTGCAGGGCAAGACGAAGGCGTTCGACTTCGAGGGAAGCATGGACCCTCAGATTGCGAATTCGTACAAACAATTCGCCACCGAGAAGCGGATCTACCATCGGGTGGAAAGGGTCGATTCCCTAATCTGCAGGTTTTATAAATGGTTGAAAGAGAGGCATTGAACCTTTCTTTTCGTGTGTTTTGTTTTGTGTCGGTTATTGATCCTAAAAAAAGTGTGAGACTTTCCTTTTTTTATCTTGATGAATCAAAACAAATTATTTATATTTGTACTAATATGTTGGCTGATTAGTAGTTAGAGGAGATTTTAGAAAAGATAAACATAGTGTTAATGAAAAGATTAATAGCATTATATATTGCGTTGAGTCTCTCTATTTGTTTGTGTGAGGCTCAGACATTGGAGTCCTACATGTCTCGAATGATTCCATCATCCTCCCAATTGAAGGTGGATATGATCAATCTTTTGCTGAATTCCTACAGGGAGAAGGGGAACGACAGCAAGGTGCTGGGGTTATACCGTGACACGTGCAGGATCATTGATTATGCGGAGAACAATTATGCGCTCTTCCAGACATCCCAGCAGGGCTATGTCTCCGCTAAGCTTTGGCAAATCAACGATAGCACGCAGGTTTATGGCTTTAGCTCATGGGTTTGTGGCATGATGTGTGACGGATGGTGGCGCGTGCAGACCTCCGGGAAGAAGGCCGTTCTTTTCCCTAAAATAGACATCTCTGATTTCTACGATAAAGATTCCCTTGCCGCGGCGGGTATGGATGCGGACTCCCTTTCGAGTCGGTTCGAGATGAACTTCCTGCACTGCGAATTCAGCAGGGGCGATAGCGTGCATGTATACTGCGATACGGAACGCTACCTGGAGAAGGATCGTAAAAAGCTATATTCCAAGTTCTTCAAGGGGAATAGGCTCTCTTTGTTGCCTATCGACGGAGAGTTTAAGATCGTGGCGATCAAACGGGACGATAGGTTCAACACTGCGCATTGAAAGAAATAAATAATCAAAATAGAGGCTTATGAGTAGTCGGTTTATTAAGTTCTTTTTGGTCCTTTTCGTGGCTACCATATTTGTAGGATGTGGTAAAAAAAAGGCCGAAGTATCTGATGATACCCAGTTCATAGAGTACATCAACAGTTATCCGCAGAGTAAGATTTCCCGACATGCGGCCATACGTATTGTGCTTTCTCAGCCATCTGAAAAGGCCAAACCGGGTCAGCGGGAGGAGGAGAACCTTTTCTCTATGAATCCTAAGGTGGAGGGTTCCACGTTCTGGGTGGATAATCGGACCATCGAGTTCCAACCTAAAGATCTGTTGGAGAGAGGAAAAGAGTACCAAGTGACCTTCGAGTTGGGTAAGGTGGTCGATGTGAATGAACGGACAGATTTGAATCAGTTTGTCTTCCCGGTTGAGGTGATCAAGCAGAACATACATGTGTCGTGCGATGAGCCTCAGATGAACGATGCGGGTGAATATCGGGTGACTGGATCGGTCAACCTGAATGACAGGGAGGATCTGGCAGACCTGCAGAGCTGTTTCTCCGCTCAGTTGACAGAGCCGGAGGAGAGAAAGTTGGACGTGGAATGGGAAGATGCTTCTTCCGAATATAACAACTGTTATTTGTTCACGATCAATGGAATCGGCAAGAGTGCGAAGAGAGACATCGCCTTGACGCTGGAGTGGGATGGTAAGAACATTGGTTGCGAGACAAAGGATAAGATCGACGTGAAGATTCCTTTCATTTCTGGCATGAAGGTGACCAACCTGAACGTGGTGAATGGTGAACAATCCTACTTGAAGCTCTATTTCAGCAAATCGATCCGCCCGAACCAAGAGTGGCGCACTTACGTCAACGCGGGAAATGGTAATGCCTCGTACGTGAGGGAGGGTAACGTGTTGAAGATTTATCCGGAAAAGATAAATTTCCAACCTTCTCAATTGCGTGTCTACTCAGGTCTGATGAGCGATGATGGCGAGAAACTTGACCGCGATACGGTGCTGAACTACTGCTTCTCTAGCCTGAAACCGGCCGTCCGATTGTTGAAGAGAGGTGTTATCCTCCCATCTACGGATAAGGCTGCGTTGCCTTTCCAAGCTGTCAACTTGAAGGCGGTGGATGTCAGCGTGATAAAGATTTTCGAGAATAATATGTTGCAATATCTGCAGGCGAACAAGATGAACGAGTGCAATACCTCCGACTTGAGACGTACTGCTCGCCTGGTGTTCCAAAAGAGAGTGGATCTGGAACCTGATAATGCCAATGCCTACTCTCAGTGGAGGACCTACTCTTTGGATCTCTCCCAACTCTCTAAAGAGGATCCGGGTGCGATGTACCGTGTCATCTTCTCCTTCAAGAGGGCATACTCCACATATCCTTGCGAGATAACGGATTCCATCAACGATATCGAACATGACTACAGTGGTGTCGCTGGATTTGGGGATAGCGGTGACGATAGTTACTATTGGAGTTACTACTCTTATGATGATGATGGTGAGAACGCTTTGCCGAACGATTATGCCTATAAATGGGAGGATCGGGATGATCCGTCCAAGATCACATATTATTTGGAGACTTCCAGAAGGGTGGCTTCGAACATCTTCGTCTCTAACTTCGGTATCACGGCGAAGGGTGGAAAGAGCAACTTCTATGATGTCATTGTGACGAACATCCTTACGGCTCTTCCTGAGAGTGGCGTGAACGTGAAGTTCTATGACTACCAAATGCAGCTTATCGAGGAAGATGAGACGGATAAGGATGGTTTCGTGAAGACGAAGCTTTCAAGGTCCCCTTCCTTCTTGGTGGTGGAGAAGGATAACCATATGGGCTACCTCCGTGTGCGTGACAACTCTGCGCTGTCGCTCTCTTCCTTCGATGTGGGCGGTGCTAGGTCCTCGAAGGGCGTGAAGGGCTATATCTATGGCGAGCGTGGTGTCTGGCGACCAGGTGACACGTTGAACATCTCCTTGATGTTACAGGATGCGGACGGAACGCTTCCTGCTGGTCACCCGATCACGATGTATCTGAAAACTCCTCGCGGACAGCGTTATGCGCAAAGGGTTCAAAAATATGACCCGTCGAATTGCATCTATAGCTTTAGAATCCCTACGTCGGTGGATGACCAGACGGGTAACTGGCATGTCTCCTTCACTATTGGTGGTTCCGCTTTCCATAAGAGCTTGTCTGTGGAGACGGTGAAGCCAAACCGTATGAAGGTGCAGCTCTCTACCAAGAACCCTGTCCTCTCCGCAGGCAGGTCCGAACATGTCTCCATCCACTCCGAGTGGTTACATGGCGGACGGGCCGCAGGTAAGAATGTGAACGTCAAGATGAGGTATCGTCGTAACCCTACGCCGTTCCCTAAGTACTCTGATTATATCTTCGAATCTCCTTCCGTAAAGGAATTCACGAGCCAAGAGTCTACCGTGATCGAGTCTGAGACAGACGCTGAGGGTAATGTCAGTGAGTTTGTCCGCATCCCTGATCTGTCGGGTGCGCCTGGTATGTTGCAGGCTACCTTCACCACAAGAGTGGATGAGGGCACTGGCGATAACAGTGTGAACTATACGAACGTTCCTTTGTCTACATATTCACGCTACGTGGGTGTCAAATACCCGATTAAGCCTGGGTTTAAGTATGTCTTCACGAACCGCGACCAGTCATTCCCTATCGTCTTGTTGGATGAGAACGGAAAGCCTGTCAATGGTGACGGACTTACCCTCAAATTGTACAGAATGCAATGGCATTGGTGGTGGGACTCTGATGAGGAAGAGGAGGAAGGTTATTACTCCGAGAGCGTTTCCAATACACCATATCTGGAGAAGAATAATATCTCTGTGAGAGACGGAAAGGCTGTGGTCACCATTAATGTCCCTGACTCGGATTGGGGTCGTTATCTGCTCGTCGTTAAGGATGGCAAGAATGGTCATGAAGCGGGTAGTGAGATCTACTTCGATTGGGAGAATTGGTATTCACGTGCGCAGAACGATGGTTCCACCGCCGCCACATTGCTCTCCTTCAACTTGGACAAGGAGACCTATAATGTGGGAGATAAGGTGAAGGTGACGATTCCTACGCCTGAACAGGGCCGCCTCTTGATCACGGTGGAGAACCGCTCTAAGGTGATCTCCTCGAAGTGGGTGGATGCCCATGCGGGTACTACTGTCGTCGATGTGGATGTGACGGATGAGATGTTGCCGAATGCTTACCTCTACGTGAATCTGTTGCAGCCTTATAACAAGACGGAGAATGACCTTCCGATCAGAATGTATGGTGTGAAAAACTTCATGGTGGAGAGCGCAGAGAGCCGTCTGACACCTGTCATCAAGATGGCTGATAAGGTGGAGTCGGACAAGGCGTTCGATGTCACCATCAGCGAGAAGAACGGCAAGGAGATGTGCTACACGTTGGCCATCGTGGACGAGGGTCTGTTGGACCTCACGAACTTTAAGACACCAAATGCCCATGACGAATTCTTTAAGCGTGAGGCGCTGGGCGTCAACTCATGGGATATGTACGATCTGGTCATCGGCGCTTACGGCGGAAAGATAGAGCAGATGTTGGCTATCGGTGGTGACGAGGCCTTGAACCGTGATGGCATGAACAAACGTTTCGAACCGGTGGTTCGGTTCATTGGCCCTGTCACGCTGAAGAAGGGTGAGTCGAAGACGCATAAGGTGGTATTGCCTACCTACTTCGGTTCTGTCCGTGTCATGGTAGTCGCCGGTAATAAGGCGGCCTATGGAAGTGCGGATAAGACGGTGAAGGTGACGAAACCTTTGATGTTATTGCCAACCGCACCTCGTGTTGTCGGTCCTAATGAGGAGTTCACGGTTCCTGTGAGCGTCTTCGCTATGGATGGCAAGAAGAAGAATGTGACGCTCTCGATCTCTTCAGGCGATAAGATGGATGTGGTAGGTCGTTCGTCGATCGTGGAGTCATTCGATGCGAACGAGGATAAGATCCTTACCTTCAAGCTGAAGGCTAAACCGGTCATCGGAAAGGGCAAGATCGTCATCTCTGCTACCGATGGTACCAATAACGTGAAGTCTGAAATCAACTTGGATGTCCGCAATCCGAATGATCGTATACAGAGAAGCAAGATTGTTGAGCTCCCTGCGAATAAAGAGGTGGAATGTCCTTATGACCTGTTCGGTGTGAGTGGTTCCAATCAGTTGACGGTCGAGGTGAGCGCCTTGCCTTCCTTGGATCTGGAACGTAGCTTGCAGTACCTGATTGGCTATCCTCACGGATGTGCTGAGCAGACCTCTTCCAAGGCCTTCCCTCAATTGCTCTTGCCAGGAATCATCGAGATGACTCCTGATGAGAAGAAGGAGTGCGACAAACATGTGAAGGAGGCTATCCATAAGTTGAGCCAAATGCAGATGGGTAGCGGCGCATTCTCCTACTGGATGGGAGGCAACTATGGTTATCCTTGGGTGACCACCTATGCGGGACACTTCCTCTTGGAGGCGAAGAACCATGGATATGATGTCTCTAACACGGTGATCAATAGCTTCCTCTCTTATCAGAAGCGAATGGCTTCTTCTTGGTCATACTGGGATGATAGTGACAACGTTTTGGAGCAGACGTACCGCCTCTACACCTTGGCGCTCGCCGGCAAGCCAGATATGAGTGCGATGAACCGTTTGAAGGATAAGAAGTTGGACAATGTCTCTAAGTGGCGCTTGGCTGCCGCATACGCTTTGTGCGGAAAGAAGGATGTCGCGAAGAACCTGTGCAACGCTCTGAGCACGGATGTGCGTGACTATTCTCATAGCAATGTCACCTTTGGTTCTTCTTTGCGAGACAGGGCGTTGGTTTTGGATGCCATGGCCTTGACCGGAGCTAATAATACGGCCACCTTCTCTTTGCTGAGGAAGATGTCGGAGCAGCTGGGCTCAGGCAAGCAATATAGCACGCAGGAGTTGGCGCAAGTATTGGTGGCGTTCTCCCACTATGCTAATCAGTACAAGTCTGGTAGTGTCCGTGCGGCTTGTATCTGGGACGGCAAGTCAGTTGCCTTCAATTCCGATGGTACTGTCGCGAAGAAGGCGCTCGAGGTGTCTGGCACTGGACAGAAGACTTTGAAGCTGAAGAATAACGGAAACAATACGTTGTTCGCTTCTGTGGTCACTTCTGGTATTCCGTTGGAGAATCAGGGCGGTGCCTTCGAGAACGGACTCCATATGAAGGTGGAGTATTATGATTTGAATGGTTCGTCGATGGATCTAAAAGATATTAAGCAGGGAACTGACTTCAAGGTAAAGGTGAAGGTAAGCAACGCTTCCTCATACGACACTTACAAGGAGGTCTTCCTGACGCAGGTATTCCCTTCAGGTTGGGAGATCCAGAACGAGCGCCTCTCCGACGAAAACTCGGAAGAGTCTGTGAACTATAACTATAAGGATATTCGTGATGACCGTGTGTTGACATACTTCTCTCTAAATCCTCGTGAGACGAAGACCTTTGTTGTCACGCTGCACGCTTCGTTTGTCGGCCGCTACTTCGCCCCTGGCTTTGTGTGTGGCTCAATGTACGACAGCGAGATCATCGCGCGTAACCTTGGGTTCTGGACCGTTGTGTCTGAATGATTAGGAGGGGGAACCGCTTTTCGTGGTGGTTCCCCGTTCCTTTTTCCGTCGTCATGAAAAATTCCTGATCTTTTGGAGGAAATAGGGTATGGATGGCGGATAAATATTATATTTGTGTAATTTTTCGGGGGTTATGTGCCTCTTTTGTAATATCATTTATTGTTTTTTAGTATGAATAAAGATTGCATAAACATTTTCCTTGCCACTAATTCAGGATGTTTCGATGATTTTCATTTGCCGAGAATCGCGGAGGGATTGGAGATGATCCCGGATGATAAGGCTCCATATATATTGGGCGCGGAATTCAAGAAACCTTCAACCATGTTGCTCACCTCCCTGATTGGTGGACATTTTGGAATTGACCGCATTGTCTTGGGACAAGTAGGCCTTGGTATAGCTAAGATGCTGACTTGTGGTGGATTTAGCATTTGGACAATTGTCGATTTCTTCCTTATCATGTCTGAAACGAGGTCCTACAACGCACAGAAAATCATCGAGTTGATTAACCTGTATTCGACGAAGACGGAAAGGCCTGCCCAAGATATTCGTCCAAGGAACACTGGATCTAATGAGGTCGTAGAGTACTCTTCTCAGACGTCTGCGAGGGAGAGCCGCGAGGATTCCGGAAATGGTTCTTTGTCTGTGTTAGAGCCAGACTCTTCCTACCATGCGCCAGGAGAGGAGAACCCTAGCGATTATGCGCCTAAATCGGATTATTCAGCCTATGCGCCTAAGGGATATTCCGACTATACGAAGGAAGAATAATCTTCCGCAACGGTAAGTCTCGTCTTCGTTGGGATCCTTTAAGTCAAAAAGATCGTTTCTCCTTTTCGCGACGCTCATACTGCTAGCCGCCTATGCGTGGCTGGCGTTCAATTGGTCGTGCGAAGAGGGCGAAGGTTTTATTATTTGTCCCTTTCGTCGGATTACCACATTGCCGTGCCCTGGTTGCGGATTGACGACCTCCATCCTTCTTTTGCTGAAGGGGGAGTTCCTCCAGGCGTTGTCTATGAATCCGCTGGGGATCATAGCGTTACCGGTATTGGTGTTTGCCCCTCTCTTTCTGCTGTTCCGGTCGGACAGGTGTTACAACCTTTGGAACAGCGCTGAGGTGAGCGCTTCGAAGGGGAGGGTGGCACTGATCCTTGTTGTGGTGATCGCATTAGTTTGGTTGTATTTGATAATTCATTCATTATATGTACGTTAATAGGTTAAGTGATACTGAAAAGGAGTCTGCGGTAAATGGATATTTGATGTCTTTGGCGGTCTTTGCCACCACCATGCCCTTCCCTGTCATCAATTTGATAGCGAACATCATCTATTATATTCGGCGGAGGAAGTCTGTCTACATCACCCGCTGGCACAGCATGAATGCTTTTGTTTCCCAGCTGCCGCTCTTTTTCATCAATTCATTTACCTGGTATTCCGCATGGCAGATCATATGGGATGATTGGCATCTCAACGGCTATTTTGTCGCATACTATGTGGTGGCGGCTATCCTGAACATTGCGGAAATCGTCTTGTCCATTGTGTGTTGCATCAAGATCAAACACAACAAGGAGGTGAATTGGATAATGGTTTCGCCTTTCTGTCACATCTTCTGCGCCAAGAAGTCATGGGATGAATGGCAAAGGTCGTGGGTGTCTGCGGATCCTATCTACGAGAAGTTGGCGGAGGAATCCAAGCCTAGGTTGCTGCGTGATGTGGCTGTCTCCGTCTTTTCTGTGGTCGTCCTTTACTTTTTGATTTTGGCCCCTATGCCTAAATCGAATGATAGTTACCCTGACCTCTCGCTCTTTTCGTTGATCGAGGATCATATCTATGATAGTTATGTGAATGGGCATGAGTTGGAAGATGAGAAGGCCACTGAAAGTCTGCGGAAATGTGTCGATCATCTTCGCGAGGCGAATGGAATCGATAGCGTGAACGTTTATTTGGTGAAGAGCAATCAGGTCAATGCGTTCGCCTATAGCGGAAGGAATATGGTCGTCTTCACGAGTCTGATCGAGAAGTGTGATTCGGTGGGCGAGTTGCTCGCTGTCGTAGGACATGAATTGGGGCATATCGAGCGTGACCACGTCAGGCAGTCTGTGAAGCAGAATGTGGGAATCAGTCTGCTCTTCTCCATCTTCTTAGGCAACACCTCCGGCATCATGACGGATCTGACCACCAACCATCTGAGTCGTAGTGACGAGCGTGAGGCCGACACGCTCTCTGTCAGATATCTATACAATGCGAATATTAACCCAATAAGCTTCGCCTCTTTCATGGGTAAGTTGTTGAATGGTTCTATCGCAGATAATTATGGTTTTTTCTCTGACCATCCTGCCACCCAGGAACGCATCGACAAATGCAGGGCGCAGGTGGCTAATTTGCCCGCCAAGGAGTACATCGAGCTTATGGACAAGGATGAGTGGAGGGTATTTAAGGAAAAGGTTCAGGAGTCGAACGTAAAACCGTTTGTCTATCGGCCCATATTGAAATGACAGTCTCGTACGGAACGGGGCTCTGATTGCGGGAAGAGTCCCTGAACGGTGGGGAGGACCTTGAAAGCGTTGGTATTTTCTTGATATAGTTTCGCGAGTGTGGTTTTTTGGCTACTTTGGCTAAGAAATAGTGTGATTTTCGTGGCATGGACAATGTGGAGTTGAATTATTTGTATATTTGCGAGGCCGTCTAGTGTGGGCTAGGCGCTAGTGCTATTTATCGGAAGACGAAAACAACAAGATTATTGATTTAGAAACTATTGAATTTTGGAAATGTAATTGCTGGTGTAGCCGTTTCGAATCGTAAGATTATGTTGAAATGGCATCATGGATGATATTACACTTTTTTATGGGATTATGAGAGTAAAAGTAGCTATAATTGTAATTGGACATAACTCCTGGCATTATTTGCAGAAGAACTTCGCCTCGTTGGAGTTCCTGATGAATGATCCAAGTGTGGAGATTATTTATGTTGACAATGCGTCGGTCGACGAGAGTCGTGCCGCGATTTCTTATTCGTATCCGTCGGTGAAGATCATTACTTGCGCCAATAATCAGGGCGTGGCCGCGGCCCGGAACATGGGTATCGTGAACTCCTTGAGCGAGTATTTGCTCTTCTTGGACAGTGACACGGAGATGAACGAAGAGGCTTTCCGTGCGATGGTCGATTATATGGACAACCATGAGGATGTCGGTGTGTGTGGTTGTAAGCTGATCGGACAGGATGGCCTTCCTCAGGCAAGTTGCAAACACTTCCCTACACGTATAGGCATCACGAAGAGTGGCATGCATAACATCATGGCGCGCTATGGTTATAATATCTTCGCGGATTCGTATTCAAAGACGCTTTATCCTGTTGAACAGACGGAGGGAAGCGAACCGATCGAGGTCGATTTCGTCATCGGTGCTTGCCAATTGATTCGTCGGAAGGCGCAGGTGAAGGTGGGTTTCCTTGACGACCGAATCTTCTATGGCCCGGAGGACGCGGACTTCTGCCGTCGTCTGTCGACCGTGGGATACAAGACGGTTTATCTCCCTTATGTCTCCATCCAACATGCCTACCAACGTCCTATTGCCCAGAAGTTCTTCTCTTTGCAGACAATAAGGCAGATAAAGGGATATAGCTTCTACTTCAGGAAAGCGGTGAAGGAGCGTATGAGGGGTGGTAAGATTGATGTGATCACCAAAAAACATGTATAACAAGAAATAGTCGGGGTGGGGATGTGGCCTCCCTTGACTATCTTCCTAGGCGTTAGCCTAATTTTTCTTCCCTTAGTGGACGATCCCAGAAGATGCGTCCACCAGCCTTTTCCGCCAATGCGTTGATGTGCTGCTCTAATGTGGAGAGTAACATCTTTTCCCTTTTAGGGGAACGTCTGCCTTTCGATTCGTAAAGGACTTCGTTGTAGTAGGCGTCATACGATATGGCATAGTCGTCCGCGCTCTTGTGCGGGAAAAAAGTGACCGCGGCCTCGTAGCGGATCATGCCCCCCTCGGAGTCGGAAATCAAAAACACCAGCGCACCGTTGCGTTGCACACCGTTGGCCATCAGGTCAGCCTCATAATATCGTTCGTACACGTTGATTGTTGCCATGAGCTCGTCTGTTTATGTTTGGGTTATTGTGCTCTATTTTCAGCCTGCCGTTTGGAGAAAAGCATGTTCATCACAGGTTTCTCGATGAATCGTTGCCTTAGCAGATCGATGCCTGCGCATATCAGGAATGTGACGATAATCACAAAAGCCACATAGACGATGAGGAACGGACTGTCCACGAATGAGTCGAACCAGAAGAGCCTGTGCCAAATGACTTTATTCAGTAGCAGGTTCTCGTGTATGAGGTATACTCCAAAGGCAGTGCTTGCCAACGTGTTGACCCATTGTCGGTTCTCCATCTTCAGATTCCTGAATATGCCGAACAGGAAGATGGCGGCTAATAGGGATGGGAATCGTGCCATGGAGGCGAACGGATAGACGGATACCTGTGCGAAATTGTTGCTGATGAATGGGACTTGATCCTTGCTGAACATAATCAGAAGAACCCATGCGATAAAGAAAATGATGAGGGCGGAGGCCCACAGCAAGTCGGTTTTCTTGTTTTGCAGGAATTTCGGGTTGTATAGGCGGATGTAGCTTGCCACGTAATAGCCTAGAATGAAGTAGAATAAGTTGCCCTCTTTGAAGAATCCTTGGCCGTAGATCATGTATATGATCGTGCCGGAGACGGCCATGAGAATAATTAGATTCCTATGTTTCTTCTCATCAAGCGCTTTAAGGCTTTCGTTCAGGAAAGGGGTGAAACAGTAGAAGAGGATATAGGTGGATGCGAACCAGTTGTTCCCGAAGAGGACAGGCATGAATGATCGGATTAGATCCATCGTCCCCATGGGTTTCGCGGCCTCGAAGAATCCCACCTCATAATAGAGCTCATCTCCGTTAAAACCGACAACCGCAGTCTTGGTAAGATACAAGGAAAGGCCTATCACTACGGAGTAGAAGAACACTTCGAACCATATCTTGAAGACCCTCTTCCAACTGAATTCCGATTTGGAGACGAAATACCCGGAAACCATTATGAACAACCAGTTCCCGACTATACCGGTCCATCCCAACAAGGAGTGGGAAATGCAAAGGTTTGCGGAGATGGCGGCGTTTGGCTCAAACCAAATGCCGTGTTGGCATATGTGGTTCAGTATGATCAACGCCATGGAAAAGATCCTTAGTACTTCAAAATTGGAGGCTCTTGTTTTTGCTGTTCCCATGATATAGCTATATGTTTCTTGTTATAATCGCAAATGTAAGCATTTCTTTGCTTGTGGGCAATATGGGGCGCCATGTCGGTGAGAGATCCTGTTTTTGCGGAAACGGGAGCCGTTTTCCTTTTAAATTGACTATCTTCGCGCAAGGATTTTAAATGCGAAGATATGGAATTCACTCTCATCGCCGCTGTGGCGGACAATCTAGCGATCGGTAAGGATAATCAGTTGCTTTGGCATCTCTCCGGGGACATGAAGCACTTTAAGTTTCTCACGACGGGACATGTGGTCTTGATGGGGCGCAACACCCACCTCTCCATTGGGCGTCCTTTGCCGAATCGTCGCAACATCATCCTTTCCCGTACGATGAACGCGGAGGATGCGCCTGGTTGTGAGATCATCCGTAACCTTTCCGAGTTGGAGGAGGATCCTTCCTTGAAGAAGGAAGAGATCTTTGTCATGGGCGGTGGTCAGATATATGAGTTGATGATGCCTTTGGCGAGCAAGCTTTGCCTCACCCGTGTGCATGCCACTCCCGAGGCGGACACTTTTTTCCCTGCCATTTCGGATACGACCTGGCAAGAGTATTCCCGTGAGTGTTTTTCCGCTGACGAGAAGAATGATTATGACTATGAGTTTGTGAACTATATCAGGAAGAGGGAAAGCGAGGATTGAAACGCTAGCAGAGCTTGGTGACATGCCAAGTGCTTTCATTGGCGGGGGTGTCATGTCCCGCGAAGAGTCCTGGGTAGTCGAGCGCCCAATAGTGGTTAGGCGCACTCTTCTGTGCAGGGAAATTCATCGACAGATAATCAGGCAAGGAGACGGATGCCACAAACCTAGGTTCGAAAGGCAGAATGATGCCCTCGACGAAGGTAGTGGCGGGGGCTTCGATGCCATCGAACGGTGTGATGGAGATGGATCCTTCTGTGGCATCCACGGTCAGGAGCGCATTGCGCAGCCACTCAGAGGGTGAGTGGTATATCCGGCGGGCCAAAAAACCTTTTGCCATGGTGAAGGAACCTGTTGGGTGTTATTGTTTGGCGGCTTCAGAGACCACATTCAGGCTGGAGTCCTCCATGGCCTGCAACCGTCTCATCACCTCTTCATAGACTTTGTCATACACATCCATGTGTGACGTGTACCAGGCGACGGAGGAGTCGAACTCCGCTTCCGTGTATTGGTACTTCTCCAAGATGTGCGCATAGTAAAAATTAATCTTCTCATTCTCCTTGACGGGACGTTGCGTGTTGGCGGATTGTATCAGGTATTGGTCCACCAAGATGTCCGCCATTTTATCTTCCGGGATGATCGGACGAGACGAGTCAGGCGAGCAGGAGACAAGCGCCATCGACAGGCCCAATAGGATGATGTATAAGCTTTTCATTACTTTTCGGTTGTTGGTTCACCACTCTTGTTCTTCGCATCCTCCGACAAATATTGTCTGTAGAATAGCAAGATAACAAAAACACTTATAGTGATGGCGGAGTCCGCCAGATTGAAGATCGGGGAAAAGAAAGTGGCGGATTCGCCTCCCAACCAAGGGATCCAATCCGGCCATGTGAAGGAGAAGAGCGGGAACTTCAGCATATCCACCACCCTGCCGCAGAAGAGCGGGGCGTAACCTCCGCTTTCAGGCATGAACTCAGCCACCTGATCCACGCTTGAGTTGAAGCAGTAGCCATAAAAGACACAGTCGATGATGTTGCCGGCCGCACCGGCGATGATGGCGGCGATGCTGAGCACATAGCCCAATCTGAGCCCTTTCTTTATCACGTAGTGGAGGTAATAGCTCAGTGCGCCTACCGCGATGATTCTCAATACGGTAAGGATTGCCTTCTTGTTTCCGCTGAAAAATTCCAGGCCAAAGGCGATTCCGTTGTTCTCCTCGAAGCGGATGAAAAACCAGTTCGTCACCTCAACGCTTTCATGCAGGTAGAAGTGCGTCTTCACGTAGATCTTCACGATTTGATCGATCAGCAGGATGCCGAGGATCAAAGCGGAAGCATATAGGGCTTTCTTTTTCTGTTCTGATTGCACAATTATTAAAATAAAATGCGATTCGAAGCTTTCGGAAGGAAGACATCGAACCGCAATTTCACATCTTTTTATTTCACGCCACTGTTTTTAGCGTCGATGCACAGCGTGGCATGAGGCACGGCGCGTAATCGTTCCTTAGGGATCAATTTGCCCGTTTCGCGGCAGATGCCGTATGTTTTGTTCTCGATGCGCACCAATGCGGCCTGCAGGTGTTGTATGAACTTCATCTGCCTTTGGGCCAGACGACCAGCCTCTTCTTTGGTCATTGTCTCGGCACCCTCCTCCAACACTTTGAATGTCGGAGACGTATCGCACACATCATTTCCGTCCATATTGGCCAGACTGGCCTTCAATAGTTCGTAATCTCTTTGGGCTGCGGCTAATTTCTCAAGTATAAGTTCTTTGAATTCAGCAAGTTCCGCATCCGAATATCGTGTTTTCTCAGCCATATCCATCAGATTTAAAAGTAAAACTTATTGTTTCTTTTTGCGAAAATAGATAAATGATGGGGATATGCAAAACTTTTCATACTTGAATTATTAACAACGATGATTTTGTGACATGGGGAAAGGGGAATGATTACTCATTTCCCTCCTAAGAGACGTGAGGGATCGTACCGCACGCTTCAGTCGAAGACCTCCCGCAGGACATCCAACGTCTTCAGGTCCCTAAAATCTTGCAGGTGGATTCGGTAGTAGTTGATGATGCGTTCCAGCAGGTCATTTCTCTCCCTTTGAGTGAAGCGGTAGCAGGAGAGGTTCCTATAGTTCATCCTGCAGAGCACACGCAGGAACTGCGCCTCCCTGTCGCCGACGAACTCCTTGTGCTCCGGGCGTTGGTCGGTGTATTCGCCTTGTCTGAGGTCGAAATAGTGTGCGTCCGGGAGGTCACACACGTTGGGGCTGAAGCCCATGAGGGAGGCGAGGCGGACGAGGAAGGCGATGTGGAAATTGCATACGCCACGCTCCATGTCGTTGAGGCACAGCACCGACTCTTGGAGGAATTGGAAGAGCAGTTTGTCCGACTCGTTGGTGCGCAACACGTTCGTCAGCATCTCCGCCAGGAAGAAAAGGATGCTGCTTTTGTAGGGGTTGGATATCGAGTCGAGCAAGGGGTGCAGGCACTTTATCTCCTTGATGACGTTGAGTTCTTTCCCGTTCTTGAGGGTAGCCTCTACGGAGAGTAAGGAGAGGGGATGAAGCAGGGAGTAGCCCTTCCCGCCCCGTTTGCTTCCCGCCCCATAGAGCAGAAAAGATTCCCTGCCCAACTCCTCCGTGTAGAGGGTCAGCAGGACTGCATTGTCTCGTATCTTCTTGTGGCTTAAAACAATAGCGTTTGTTTTGACATACATGACCGTCCTCCTATCCTATTGAATGGCTGTGATATGGAAGCAGAACTGGCCGTTCTCCTTGATGACAAGGATTTTGTTCTCGTTCCTCATCTCGCTCACGGTCTTGGTGAGTATGTTTTGGATATGTCGGTAACTATATGCCCGTCTGTTCGAGTTGCGTAGGAACTCCCAGTAGGAGATGTCGAACGATGCGCCGTAGAGGTGGCTGGTGGTGTCTCTTGTGGCATTCTTGTTGCCTTTGCGCAGGCGTCTCTGGCTCTCTTCCGTGCGCAAGGCGGAGGTCAAGTAGAGCGAGTAGGCGGGTTGTTTCCGTTCCTTCAGCTTCTGTTGGAAGCGGTCGCTTAGCTCATTGAGCACCTTGAACGCTTCAGGGGTCAGGTAAGGGTAGGAGTAATGGGCGGATTTCTTCACATAGTAGGTGGAGTCCGGCACATAGATCAAAGCCCCACATTCCACTAAGGAATCCCTCTCGGCGAGGAAGTCAGCGTTTTTCCTATAGGCGGGGTTGAGGCCCATCTCCTTTCCCGCGGCGATATGCATCTTATTTGGGTCGCGCAGGAATCGGCTCTTTTTCAGTGAATAGAGTTGGCTCCACCGCCTCTTGGGGCGGTTGACCTTACCTGGCTCGTCTAAAGGTTTCTCCACAATAAGGTCGGTGTCTTCGGAGACGTTATCACCGAAGAAGTCGCATCCCCCCAAAAGGAGGACGCAAAGCGACAGCATTAGTATGTGACGAAACTTAATCATCTTATTCTTTCCTGAACATTTTAGCTTGGTAGGAGGCTATCAGTGCGCCCTCCTCGTTCCTGATTTCCGCCATATAGATGGCGATGGTGCGTTTGAGGGAGATCTCCTTCGCCTCCACGGTGAGGACGCCAGATGAGACCGCCTTAATGTAGTCGATGTGTCCGTCCAGCGAGACCGCCGTCTTCCCCCTTGAGTTTGCGGCGGCCGCCACCACGAAGTCCGCCAAAGTATAGAGGGCACCGCCCTGCACCGAGCCCACGCCGTTCAGATGGTGTTCTTTGATCACCATTCGTCCGGTTGCGTGTCCCTCCTCCGCGCTCAACAACTCCACGCCGATGTATTGCACGAATTTATCGTTCTGAAGAGCGGCCAACGCTCCTTTCGTATAGTCCATAAATAATATTTTATCGTTGTGGCATCTCCTTCGAATAGCAACGGCGGCGGATGTACGGCTCTTGGTCGTAGTTGCGCCAGATGCGCACCGCATTGGTGTTGCTCTCCAACTGAGGGTTTGTGATTGCATATTTGAACCCGTTGTCGATGTAGGCCTGTGTCATCTTCGTGTAGTACAACGCATGGATGCCCCGTTTCTGCCAATCGGGATGTACTCCGTTCAGGTACAAGTCGATGGTTTCATTCTCGTGTAACGCCTTGAGGATGTGATAGAAACCGAATGGCAAAACCTTCCCTTTGGCTTTTTGGAACGCCTTGGAGAGTGTCGGCATGCTCACACCGAAGGCCACCACGTCGTCGTGTTCGTCCAGCACGAAGCACACATATTTAGGGTCGACGAAGTTGAAATAGGTCTTGATCAGCGAATCAATCTCCTTGTCCGAAAGCGTTGCGTAGCCGTAGAGGTCCTTGAACGCCTCGTTCAGCACGTGGAACATGGACTTTCCGTATTTTTTCAGGTCCTTCTTCTTGTCGAAGAAGACCGCCCTCACGTTGTACCGTTGGGCGATGCCTTCGCTGACGGCCTTCACCTTCTCGGGTATCTCCGCCACCTTGATACGGTACTGCACCCAGTCCTCGTCCTTGTTGAAGCCCAGTTGCTCCAGCATGGTCGGGTAGTAAGGATAGTTGTATAGGTTGGCGATGGTGGGGAGCTTGTCGAATCCGTCGACCAGCAGGCCCTCCTTGTCCATGTCGTTAAAGCCGAGCGGGCCTTGGATCACTTTCATGCCTTTGGAGGCGCCCCATTCGATGACGGTGTCGATCAGTGCGCGGAGCACGTCGATGTCCTCGATGAAGTCCAGCCATCCGAAGCGGACCTTATCGCCCCACTTCTCGTTGGCGACCTTGTTGATGATGCCTGCCACTCTGCCGGACAACACGCCATCCTTGTACGCCAGCCAATATTCAGCCTCGCAGTGGTCGAATGCCGGGTTCACGTCTTTTCGTAGTACATTCATCTCGTCGAATTCCAAAGGTGGAACCCAATAAGCATTACCCTTGTATAGCTCCTCGGGGAAGCGGATAAAGGCCTTCAAATCCTTTTTGCTTGAGACTTTCCTAATTTCAATTATTGACATACGTTGACCTATTCAGACTCGCGAATTTACTCTTTTTTTTATTTTTTATATACTTAATAGGTTATAAAGCGAGGAAAAAGAGACGGAGAGCAGATGAGGAAGGGGTGGAACAGGGGGAAGGACGAGGGGAGGAGGGGGAGAAGGAAAACCGTCGGAGCGGCAAAAATAGGAGTGCTTATTTATTAATAAGGAATCATACCGGCCAATGTCCGTTGATGAAATGGAAGAGAGATAAATATTACTTAGAAAAAAATGACGTTATGTTTTTTTTAATCAGTGAGAATGAGTATATTTGCAACCTGAAAACAAGAATAAGTACGTTATTATAAACAAAGTATTTAAGATGACTAAAGCAGATATCGTTAACGAGATTTCAAGGACAACAGGAATTGAAAGAGAAGATGTTTTGAAAGTGGTAGAATCTTTCATGCGTGAGGTGAAGAGGTCTTTATCTAAGAGTGAAGATGTTTATTTGAGGGGTTTCGGGTCTTTCATCGTAAAGGCTAGGGCAGAGAAAACGGCTAGAAACATTTCAAAGAAGACTTCGATAATTATACCTGCGCACAACATTCCGGCATTCAAGCCAGCGAAGACTTTCATGAACGATGTGAAGAAGACAGAGGTTAAAGGTTCGAAGAAGAAGTAATCAGATAAATATTAGTAATTTTTAAATTTAACAATCATGCCAAGCGGAAAGAAGAGAAAGAGACATAAAATGTCCACTCACAAGCGCAAAAAGAGACTGAAGAAGAATCGTCATAAGAAGAAATAACGGTCTTAGTTGCGAAAAGAGACGAAAGAACAAACTTAAGGCAAGTAACTTGAGTTTGTTCTTTTTTATGTTTTAAAAAATTTAAGTTATGAGTAGCGAATTAGTTATTGACGTTCAAGCGTCGGAAATATCCATCGCCCAGCTAGACGACAAGAAGTTGGTTGAGGTGAACAAGGATAGACGGGACAGCAAATTCTCCGTCGGCGACATATACCTCGCCAAGGTGAAGAAGCTGATGCCAGGACTCAATGCGGCATTCGTTGACGTGGGCTACGAGAAGGGCGCCTTCCTTCACTATCAAGACTTGGGACCCCATTTCTTGACATTGAATTCATTTATGAAGGATGCCCTGAGCGGGAAGAAGAAGGGACTGACCCTCTCTCGTTATCAGATCCAGAAGGAGATTCAGAAAGGCGGGCAAATCACGGACCTGCTCACCCAGGGGCAGGAGGTGCTCGTGCAGATCGCCAAGGAACCGATTTCCACCAAAGGTCCGAGACTGACGGCGGAGATATCCATTGCGGGAAGGTTCTTGGTGCTCATTCCAGGATCGGACAGAGTGTTTGTTTCCCAGAAAATCAAATCGAACGAGGAGCGTAATCGTATCAAGCAGCTTGTCAGGAGCGTGAAGCCGAAGAACTTCGGTGTCATTGTGCGTACGGTGGCGGAAGGTAAGACGGTCGAAGACGTGAATGCGGAGATGCAGACGCTCGTGCAGCGTTGGGAGGCCAGTGTGGTGAAGATGAGCAGTGAAGGCAAGATGCCGAAGTTGATCTACGAGGAGTTTGGCCGTACCGTGTCCATCCTCCGCGACATCTTCAATCCTTCGTTCGAGAACATCTACGTAAACGACAAGGTTGTCTATAACGAGGTGTTGGAGTATGTGAGCGAGATCGCACCCGAGAAGAGGAATATCGTCAAGTTGTATACGGGTGACACTCCTATCTTCGATCATTTCTCCGTCACCAAGCAGCTGAAGTCGCTTTTCGGTAGAATCGTCTCCTTCAAGAATGGGGCATATCTCATCATCGAGAAGACCGAGGCGATGCATGTCGTGGATGTCAACAGCGGCAACAAGTCTAAAGCCGGCAACGACCAGGAGGCAAATGCCATCGAGGTGAATCTCGCGGCGGCTGATGAGCTGGCTAGGCAGTTGAGGCTGCGCGACCTGGGAGGTATCATCGTGGTCGATTTCATCGACATGACCAAAGCGGAGAACCGTCAAGCCCTGTATGACAGGATGAAGGCGAACATGCAGAATGATCGTGCGAGACATAACATCTTGCAACTCAGCAAGTTCGGTCTGATGCAGATCACACGTCAACGTGTGCGTCCTGAGATGCACATCAACACGGAGGAGGTTTGTCCGACGTGTATGGGAAAAGGAGTTTCCCAACCTTCTATCTTATTTGTGGATTCATTGGAGAGTAAGATAGATTATCTTGTAAACATCTTGCATGTCAAGAGTTTCAAACTTTATGTCCACCCTTACGTGGCGGCCTACATCAACAAGGGTCTTCCATTCTTCACGCTGAAGTCCAAATGGAGCAGGAAGTACCATTGTTCCTTCAAGTTGATTCCGTCACAAAACTTCGCGTTCCTCCAGTATCAGTTCTACGACGAGAAAGGCAACGAGGTGGACTTGACAGAGGAGTCTGAAACGATTCACGAGAGCGAAGAGTAGATTCGTCATCCCGTAGTCGCAGCTCTGAAAGAACATCGGGCGGCGCTCTCACATCCGTGATGGCGCCGCCCTTTTTATTGTCACATGGTGCGATCCGTCATTTAACCGATCATATGGTCTCATCCGTTATTTCTTGTCGCTTCCCTCCTTTGAACCTATGCTGAACCGTATAGGTAGCGTAAATTGTGAGTTCACGTCTTTCCCTCGCGATTGTCCCGGGATCCATTTAGGCATATTCTTCACCACCCTGATGGCTTCCTCGTCTAGTATGGAATCAACACCTTTTATTACCCTAATGTCGTCGATGGTGCCATCCTTCTTTATTGTGAACTTCACAAGGACCCTTCCTTCGATTGATTTATCCAAGGCTTGCTTTGGGTATTTCACGTTTTTCTTTAGATATTCCATTAGCTTTCTCTGCCCTCCGGGAAACTCAGCCTTCTTTTCGACTATTTTATAAACATAGTCTATATCTTCATCCTCATCCGTAACATGTCGGGGTTCCGCCACCTTGATCTCCTCCTGGACTGGTGATTCAGTTACTATTTCCATGTCGGCCGAGTAGGCTAAAAGTGGCCCTGTTATAAGTGATAAAAGCAATAGTTTCTTTTTCATGATGTAATCGAATTATATTTTTCAAAATATATTTTAGAAGATTAATCCTTCCCGCTACCTACTGAAGTAGAACGATATTGGTAGGGTATAGTAGGACGCCACAGGTTTCCCATTATTCTCCGCAGGTTTCCATCTAGGCATGCTCTTCACCACTCGAACGGCTTCCGCATCCAATAATGGATGGGCGGCTCTCTTCACTTCGATATCCCTTATGGAGCCATCTCTTCCCACGACAAAAAAGACTATAACTCTTCCCTCGATGCCTGCCGATATGGCTTCTTTCGGGTATACTAGATTGTTACTGAGGAATGCTTGCAATTCCTTCATCCCGCCGGGGAATTCGGCTTTCTTCATGACTTTCATAACTGGCACTTCTCCGTAATCTTCTTCGGTTTGTGTAGACCGAAGGCTGTCTAACAAGACTCTCTGGATGCTATCTGTGTTAACCACTTTCTCTGCCTTCTCCTGCGCCATGGCGAGGGAAGAGAGTAGTGCGCCTAGTCCTAATAGAAATATTTTTCTCATGGTGTGTTTTTTAGGGTGTTACTACTTTTTAGATGAAAGGAGAGGTGACCATTGGACTTCTCCCTCATCGTCTTAGGCAAATATAGCATATAAATTTTCTTACGTGCTAAAAATTCAAAAATATATTATCTTTGAGACATTCTATAGCGCAGATAAAAAACAGGTCTTGTTTTTCTTATCGGATAGATCGTGGCGTGGATATTCTGGAATAATGATAATAATACAATAAAGGGCTTATGATCAGGAAACTAACATTGCTGGTGGCGTTGCTATGCGTGCATGCCTATGCATCCGCAGTCAATTACCTCACTTTCACGGCCGGGGAGGATAACGCTGGGTTCGGAATCGGTGTCTGGGGAACGGTCGACAGCTACATAGAGTATTCATTGGACGGTGGAAACACTTGGAACGAACTGGTTCCTAAGGACACGGTCTTTATTCCGAAGAGAGGCGATAAGGCCATCTTGAGGGGCGACAATCCGCGGGGATTATCCGTGGACGGGGATAACTATATCCGCTTCATCATGACCGATTCCATCGCCGCCAGCGGAAGCGTGATGAGCCTGTTGGACGGTGTGGGGGAGAGCAAGACGATACCGAGCTCCGAGTGTTTCACCTCTCTCTTTTCCGGGTGCTACTGCCTGACGCAGGCGCCTGAACTGCCCGCCACGACGTTGAGCAGGGGTTGTTACGCATATATGTTCGCCAACTGCATCCATCTGACGCAGGCGCCCGAGCTATCCGCCACGGAGTTGGTCGAAGGATGTTACAGCGGCATGTTCTTCCGTTGCACCGGTCTGACGCAAGCCCCGGTTCTTCCAGCCCTGAAGGTCCCTTCCGGCAGTTACGTGAATATGTTCAGCAGGTGCTCCGCCCTGAAGGAAGCCCCGGCGCTTCCCGCCATGGAGTTGAGCCCTCTATGCTATGAAGGCATGTTCAGCGACTGTAGCAGTCTGACGCAGGCGCCCGAATTGCCCGCCACCACGTTGGCTGACAACTGTTACGATAAGATGTTCCAATATTGCACCAGCCTGACGCAAGCCCCGGCGCTCCCCGCCACCCAGATGGTCACGGGTTGCTACGATAGGATGTTCATGGGTTGCACCAGTCTGACGCAGGCCCCAGCTTTCCTTGCCACGTCGTTGGTGGAGGATTGCACCACGATGATGTTCTTCGGGTGTACTCAGCTTTCTAAGATCGAGGTGCACTTCACGAAGTGGATAGGCACCGCGAACTGGGTTGCGGATGTGGCCCCTACCGGCAGGTTCATCTGTCCGAAGGATCTTGCGGAGGAGTATGGTGCGAGCCGTATCCCTGAGGGTTGGAACATGGTCCATCCCGCCGCCGTCGACTATCTCACCTTCACCGCGGAGGAGGAGAACTCCTCGTTCGGCATCGAGACCGTGGGAGATGTGACGCCGGACATCCAATACTCGTTAGATGACGGGCAGACGTGGGTACAACTTAGCGTTGGCGACACCGTCCCCCTGAAGCAGGTGGGCGACAAAGCGTTGCTGAGGGGAAACCATCCGGATGGCTTCTCCCATGGTCCAGATCGCTACACCAACTTCACCATGACGGGTTCCATCGCCGCGAGTGGAAGTGTGATGAGCCTGATCACGGACGAAGGGGAGTGCGAAAAGATTCCGAGCGGGTATTGTTTCTACCAACTCTTCTACGATTGCGCCAGCCTGACGCAGGCTCCTGAACTTCCTGCCACAGAGTTGTCGGGGAAATGTTACATGTCCATGTTCCTGAACTGCACCCGTCTGACGAAGGCGCCGGCGCTTCCTGCCACCAAGATGGTTACGTCATGTTACGATGGCATATTTATGGGTTGCACCGCTCTGACGCAAGCGCCTGAGCTGCCTGCCATGGAACTCTCTGACGGCTGCTATGGAGGAATGTTCGATGGTTGCACCGCTCTGACGCAGGCGCCCGCATTGCCCGCTACGGAACTGCCCATCTATTGCTACGTGCTGATGTTCACCGGCTGCACCAGCCTGACCCAAGCCCCTGAACTGCCCGCCACGGAGTTGTCGGCGGGTTGCTACTACGGGATGTTCAATGGTTGCACCAGCCTGACGCAGGCGCCTGAACTGCACAATACGGACGTGCGGGCCGACTCCTGTTGCAACAGGATGTTCGATGGTTGCAGCAACCTTTCGCTGATCAAGGTGAACTTCACGGAATGGACACGATGGACGAGAGCCTGGGTCTCGGGCGTCGCTCCTACGGGCACCTTTGTTTGCCCAAAATCATTGGCGGAGGAGTATGGTGAGAACAGGATTCCGGAGGGTTGGAAGATGGTGGATCTTGATGAGTGGACCTCCACGCAGAGTGTCGATGCGGCGCATTGCGATATCTGGGCGGAAGACCTCTCCCTCTTCGTGCGTGGCGCCGAGGGCCGCATCGAGGTCTATGACCTTAACGGCAGACTGTTGCGTAGCGCACAGGGCTCGGCCGACGAGACGGTCCGTTTCGTATTGCCTGGCAAGGGAACGTATGTTGTTAGGATGGGAGAGAAGAGCGTGAGAATTATGAATTATGAATTTTGAAACGTTAGTTCGACGTAGTCAATTTTGAATTCACGTTTTGTAGACTGGACACAATAAGGGACGACAAAGCTAAAAGAGGCGAGGAGGGCAGGAATTGCCCCTTCGCTTTTCCTTGGTTAATTTTTATTTATCTAATAATCAATCGATTAATACGTACATCTCTGAAATCTGACATTATTACGCATATTAGTAATTTTTTTCGACAAATCCCTTTGCAAATCAATAATTTTTATACTTTTGCGTGATTTTTGTGTAACGTCAAATCTAATATAAGTCAAATCTTATGTGGTCTGAGCCGGGAAATGTTTTCTTTCGGCAAGGATGTATGGTTCTGTCGTATAGATTATTACACTACAGATGTGAATTATTTTGCTATAAATTAAACATAAACAGGTATATGAAGAAAAAAATCGTATTACTTCTTATGCTGCTGGGTTCGTATTGTTCTCTTTTTGCGGCGAATTACCTCACTTTTACGGCGGAGGAGGAGAGGTCCTCATTTGGATTTGCAGAGAAAACCAACAATATCGATGCCCAATACTCTTTGGATGAAGGGCAGACATGGCATGCACTTGTTGTTGGAGACACGGTCATCTTGGAGAATGTGGGTGACAAGGCATTTCTGAAGGGGGATAATCCAAATGGTTTTTCCTTCAAATACGCACGCTCTCGGTTTTTCATGACCGGATCCATCGCCGCGAGTGGTAACATTTCGAGTCTGATGGATGGCACGGGCGAGCATAGCTATTCAGGTCCGTTCATCGAGTTATTTGCGGGTTGTTCCAGTTTGACGCAAGCGCCTGAATTGCCCGCCTACAGTTTGGCTGATGATTGTTACAGTGGGATGTTCCATGGATGTACCAGTTTGACGAAGGCGCCGGATTTGCCCGCATACACTATGTCTAATAATTGTTATAAGGATATGTTCTCTGGTTGTACCAGTTTGACGCAGACGCCGGATTTGCACTCATATAGTTTGGCTGATAATTGTTACAATGGGATGTTTTCCGGATGTACCAGTTTGACGAAGGCGTTTGATTTGCACGCATATAGTTTGGCTGATAATTGCTACAGGGATATGTTCTCTGGTTGCACCAGCTTGACGCAGGCGCCGGAAATATGGGCGACGAGCGTGCGTTCGTCATTCCATGGAATGTTTAACGGCTGTGTCAACCTCTCCAGCATCAAGGTGCACTTCTCCGAGTGGTGGAGGCCTGACAACTGGATGGTTAACGTTGCCCCTACTGGTACATTCATCTGCCCGAGAGGCTTGGAAGAGATCTATGGTGCGGATGCCATACCAGATGGTTGGACAGTAGAATATTACGGAACGTTGGAAGACCCGGTAGAGGAAGAGGAGGACAACTACCTCACCTTCACCGCGAGATATGGCGAAAAAAACTTTTTTGGCATTGTCAACGAGGGGGGGAATGCACCGGACGTACAGTACTCCTTGGACAGTGGAGCGACGTGGACTCTTCTCAACGCCGGTGACACGGTCTTTTTGAGGAAGGTAGGGGATTATGCGATGTTGAAGGGTAACAACCCGAATGGATTTTCCAAGAGCCTCGACAGCTACACGCACTTCTTCATGAGCAATGGTTACTCATCATACCTCAAGGCGAGTGGAAGTGTGATGAGCCTGATCGATGGTACGGGACGAAGCAAGACGATCCCGAATGATTACTGTTTCTATAGATTATTCGCGGAATGCAATGCTCTTGACAATTCGCCTGAACTACCTGCTACCACATTGACCAAGGAGTGCTATAGGGAAATGTTTTATGGCAGTTTCTCGTTGGCAGTGGTGGATTTCAATCTACTTCCCGCCAAGCAGATGACGGAGGGATGTTACAGAGGAATGTTCAAGTATTGCGTACAGCTGAGTAACACGCCTAATCTACCATCCAGGAAACTGGCTCCATTTTGTTATGCGGAAATGTTCGAGGGATGCAACTCCTTGGTCGAGGAATCAGAGTATGACTATGAACATTATTCACTCCCAGACCTTCCCGCAAAGAAGTTGGCCAGAGGTTGTTATGAACGTATGTTCGCTAATTGTCGCGAGGTAAGTGTGGTCCGTGGCCTTCATGCCACGGAGATGGCTCCTAGATGCTATAAGGAGATGTTCTCTGGATGCGATTATCTGTATAACGTCTCTGGTCAAGCCGTCGCCACTAAGTTGGCCGATTCGTGCTACATGGGTATGTTCAGCGATTGTCCTTATGTGTATTCTCCTGAATTATCCACTGAGGAGTTGGCTCCTTATTGTTATGCGGAGATGTTTAAGAATAGTGGTGTTAGAGTATCCTCTCCACTTCCTGCCAAGCAGTTGGCGGAGGGGTGCTACATGGGAATGTTTCAAGGAAGCAAATTGTGGCGTTCTCCGGAGATATTTGCCACAACGACGGCTGATTCATGTTACACCAGGATGTTTAGCGGTTGTCAGGATCTGAGAGAAATCAGGGTGCTCTTCACGGAATGGTCTGGAGAGTCGAAAGATTGGGTCGAGGGTGTCGCTTCTAAGGGCAAATTTGTCTGTCCAAAAGCGTTGGCGGTGGAATATGGCACCGATAGGATACCTGAAGGCTGGGAAGTGGACGGTAAAGAAGGGAGAGCCAATTACCTCACCTTCACCGCTGAAGAGGACTACTCCTCCTTCTCGATTTATTGGGTCGTCACGGATTATGGCTACGAATACTATACTCCGGAGGGACAACCAAACATAGAGTACTCCCTGGATGATGGACAAACATGGCAGGAACTTACGGAGAAGAGTGTCATATTGGAGAAAAAAGGTGACAAGGCATTGTTGAGGGGAAATAATCCTGGCGGATTCTCTCTATACGAAGACAACTACAGTACCTTCGCGATGACTGGCTCCATCGCCGCCAGCGGAAGCGTGATGAGTCTAGTGGACGGCACGTGGGATACTAAGGTGATACCAGGAAGTTATTGCTTCTATAATCTGTTCGCAGGTTGTCCTAGTCTGACGCAAGCTCCTGAGCTCCCCGCCACGGAATTAGCTGAGGCATGCTATGCGGGAATGTTCTCCAGTTGTACTCGACTGAAGAAGGCCCCTAAGTTACCCGCCACGGTGGCAAAGGGTGAGTGCTACTCCAGGATGTTCGAAGGTTGCACCAGTTTGACGGAGGCCCCAGAACTTCCTGCCACTAAGATAGAATACTATTGCTACTATAGGATGTTCTTTGGATGCACTGGGCTGACGAAAGCTCCGGCACTGCCCGCCACTCAGGTGGCGAGTGATTGCTACGAGCAGATGTTCTATGGATGCACCGGGCTGACACAGGCTCCGGCACTGCCCGCCACTCAGTTGGCAGATTATTGCTACTTGGGAATGTTCGAGGGTTGCACCAAGCTGGCGAAGGCTCCGGAGCTGCCTGCCACTCAGTTGGCAGATTATTGCTACTCCTGGATGTTCGAAGGTTGCACCAGTCTGACGGAAGCTCCTGCACTGCCCGCTACGCAGTTGACGGAAGAATGCTACGCTGGAATGTTCAGCAAATGCACCGGCTTGACGAAGGCTCCCGAACTCCCTGCCACTCAGTTGGCAAGATATTGCTACTATGTAATGTTCGATAGTTGCACTAGCTTGAAGGAAATGCCGGCACTGCCTGCCACGAACTTAGCTGAAGGGTGTTATAATAGCATGTTCCAAGAGTGTACCAGTTTAACGAAGGTTCCGGTACTGCCCGCAACGAAATTGGCAAAATCGTGCTACGCTGAAATGTTCTCTGGTTGTACCGGTTTGGTGGAGGTATTGGGTCTACCTGCGAAGGAACTGGAAGAGTCGTGCTACATGGAGATGTTCAAAGGATGTACTAGTCTGAAGAAGGGTCCTGAACTCCCTGCCACGGAACTAAAAGGGAAGTGCTATGAGGGTATGTTCTCTGACTGCCATTCTTTGCGGGAGGCGCCAGCGTTGCCAGCCACGTATTTGGATGGCGAGTGCTATTTCCGGATGTTCGAAAATTGTGGGCTCCTTACTCTGATCAAGGTTAGCTTTACCGAGTGGAAGAAGAAATATCACCTGAACTGGGTTCGTAAAGTCTCTCCTTACGGTACATTCATCTGCCCGAAGGAACTCGCTTTGGAATATGGCCCAAGCAGAATACCGGATGGTTGGGTGGCGAAGTATATCGTTGACGGCGAGGAAGTGGTGGCGAAGACCAATTACCTCACCTTCACCGCCGAGGAGGATGGTTCCACTTTCTCCTGGGATCGGCACTATTTGGATTTCAACAATGAACCTGGAATAGAAAAAACTTTAGAGTACTCTTTGGACAATGGGGAGACGTGGAAGCGACTCACCACTTCGACCACTGTCGTTTTGGCAAAGAAAGGCGACAAGGCAATGCTGAGAAACTTTAATCCGCTAGCCTTTAACAATGATATTGATTATTATAGCTTTAGGATGACCGGTTCCATCGCTGCCAGCGGAAGTGTGATGAGCTTATTGGATGAGGTGGGAAGCCGTAAGTCAATACCTATTTTCTGCTTTTACAGGCTATTCTATGGTTGCACCGCTCTGACGCAGGCGCCTGAACTGCCTGCCACGGAACTGAATACGGATTGTTACAAAGAGATGTTCGCCGGATGCACCGCTCTGACGAAGGCCCCTGAACTGCCTGCCACGAAAACGGCATACGGGTGTTACGAAAGGATGTTCTCTGGTTGTACCAGCTTGTCCCAAGCGCCGGCATTGCCTGCCACGGAACTCGGTATGGCATGCTATCAAGGAATGTTCGAAGGATGCACCAGCCTGAAGGAGGCACCGTCGCTGCCCGCCATCAACTTGGCAGATTATTGCTACTTCAGGATGTTCTTTGGATGTGCTAATCTTTCCCAAGTTGAGGTGGATTTTACCGAATGGAATGAGACCGGAGGTTGGCTCGGGAATGTGGCTCCTACGGGTACATTCATCTGCCCGAAAGAGTTGGCTGAGGAATATGGTATAGACAGAATACCTGAGGGATGGAGAGTGAGTGTCAAAGAGTCGAAAGCCAATTACCTCACCTTCACCGCCGAGGAGGATAGATCTCACATCTACCTTGGCCGGTATGTCATGGATTTTTATAATAAAAATCTGTCGAATTCTTGGCCAGACATCCAATACTCCTTGGATAATGGACAAACATGGGAACAATTGACCTACGATAGATCTAGTTCAGAAACTATTTCCTTGGAGAAGAAAGGCGATAAGGTGATGTTGAGGGGAGTCAATAGTGATTTCTCCCGGAAAGATGGATACAACTTCTATTTTCGGATGTCTGGTCATCTCGCCGCCAGTGGAAGCGTGATGAGTCTATTGGATGGTGTAGGTGTCAGCAAGACGATACCTGGGAATTACTGTTTCTACAAGCTGTTCGAATTTTGTGATGAGCTGACGCAGGCCCCTGAACTGCCTGCCACCCAGTTGGCATCACACTGCTACGAGAGTATGTTCGTTGGATGCGATGGCTTGACCCAGGCGCCGTCACTGCCTGCCACGGATTTGGCGCCATATTGCTACAAAAACATGTTCGAGAGATGCACTGGCCTGACCCAAGCTCCGGAACTGCCCGCCGCAGAGTTGGATCCGAACTGCTACGAACGCATGTTCTATGGATGCAGCAGCCTGGCGGAGGCACCGATATTGCCGGCCATGGACTTAGCTCCGAACTGCTACGATCATATGTTCCAGTTATGCGAAAGCTTGACCCAGGCACCGGCTTTGCCTGCTGTGGAGTTAGCTCCAAGCTGCTACTATAATATGTTCAATGAATGCACTGGACTGACACAAGCCTCTGCGCTTCCTGCCACCCAACTGGAGAAAGATTGTTATATGGATATGTTCTATAAATGCACCAGCCTGACAGAAGCGCCAGCATTGCCTGCCACCCAACTGGCTGAAAGCTGTTACTCATCTATGTTCTATGGATGCACTGGCCTGACGCAAGCGCCGGTTCTTCCTGCCACCCAACTGGCGGCAGACTGTTATTCATTTATGTTCGATGGATGCACCAGCCTGACGCAAGCACCGGTTCTTCCTGCCACCCAATTGGCGGAAAACTGTTATAGGCGTATGTTCTATGGATGCACTGGCCTGACGCAAGCGCCGGTTCTTCCTGCCACCCAACTGGCGGCAGGCTGTTATGAATCTATGTTCTATGGATGCACTGGCCTGACGCAAGCGCCGGTTCTTCCTGCCACCCAACTGGCGGAAGGTTGTTATGAATCTATGTTCTATGGATGCACCAATCTGACGCAAGCGCCAGCATTGCCTGCCATCCAACTGGCGGAAAGCTGTTATGAATCTATGTTCTCTAGATGCACCAATCTGACGCAAGCGCCAGTTCTTCCTGCCTCCCAGTTGGCAGATAAGTGTTATGACGATATCTTTTATTATTGCACGAAACTCTCCCAAATCGAGGTGAATTTCACCGAATGGGATGAGACCGGAACCAAGTATTGGGTATATAATGTTGCCCCTACCGGCACCTTCTTCTGCTCGAAGAGCTTGGCCGAGGAATATGGTCTAAGCAGGATACCTGAGGGTTGGGATGTGAGGTATATTGAAGACATCGAGGAGGAGTTGCAGAATGCCAACTACCTCACCTTCACCGCCGAGGAGGATAGTTCCACCTTCTCTTTGTCCCGATACTTATTTGATCTCACTGGCCACCAGTTGTATGAGGATGCCGCAGATGTTCAGTATTCTGTGGACAATGGTAGGACATGGAAGCGACTCACCGCCTCGTATGGGGACCCTGTCGTCTTGCCAAGGAAAGGTGATAAGGCAATGCTGAGGGGCGACAATCCTAGGAGATTCAGCTTCGATTATGACTATTACACGTTTATGATGACTGGTTCCATCGCCGCCAGCGGAAGTGTGATGAGCCTATTGGATATGAAGGGGGAGCGCAAGAGCGTACCACAAAGTTGCTTCTTTAAACTATTCGAAGGTTGCACCGCTCTGACGCAGGCCCCTGAATTGCCAGCTACGGAGCTGGATCTAGGATGCTACACTAGCATGTTCCGTGATTGCAACCGTCTGACCCAAGCACCGGCACTCCCAGCCATGGTAGCGCCAGGCGAATGTTACTTCGATATGTTCGCTGGCTGTACCAGCCTGAAGCAAGCACCGGCACTTCCAGCCACGAAACTGCAGCTTATGTGCTACGCCTCAATGTTCTATGGCTGCACCAGCTTGGAGAAAGCTCCTGAGTTGCCGGCCGATACACTGGCGGAAGCTTGCTACGAGGCTATGTTTGTTGATTGCGCCAGCCTGAAGGAGGCTCCAGCGTTGCCTGCTACCAAAATGGAGGAAGCTTGCTACGAGGGCATGTTCGATGGTTGCACCAGTCTGACGCAAGCGCCGGCACTTCCTGCCACCCAATTGGCGAGATATTGCTACTCGGACATGTTCGAAGATTGCACCGGTCTGACGCAGGCACCAGTACTTCCTGCCACCCAGTTGGAGGAAGATTGCTACAGATATATGTTCTCTGGTTGCTCGAACCTTTCCCAAATCGAGGTGGACTTTACTGAATGGAAGGGAACGGAAGAGTGGGTTTCCAATGTCGCCCCTACCGGCATCTTCTTCTGCCCGAAGAGTTTGTCCAAGGAATATGATCCAAGCAGGATCCCTGAGGGCTGGGAGGTGAAGTATATCGAGGACATCGAGGAGGAGTTGCAGAATGCCAACTACCTCACCTTCACCGCCGAGGAGGATGGTTCCACCTTCTCTTTGGCCCGATTCAACTCGGATCTCAGCGACGACCACATCGGGGATGACGTAGATGTTCAGTACTCTTTGGACAATGGTAGAACATGGCAGCAACTTACTCCTTCGCTTGCGACCACTGTCGTTTTGCCTAAGAAAGGCGACAAGGCATTGCTGAGGGGCTCCAATCCTAGCTCATTCAGTTCCATGGATGACTATTACACGTTTGTGATGACTGGTTCCATCGCCGCGAGCGGAAGTGTGATGAGCTTATTGGGTGAAACAAGGGAGAGCGAGAGTGTACCACAAGGCTGTTTCTATAGTCTATTCTATGGTTGCACCGCTCTGACGCAGGCTCCTGAGTTGCCATCCACGGAACTAGGTGTGGGATGCTACGCTGGCATGTTCTCTGGTTGCACCCGTCTGACCCAGGCACCAGCACTTCCAGCCACGGTTGCAATTAGTTCATGTTACTCCAATATGTTCGCTGAATGTACCAGTCTGACGCAAGCGCCAGCACTGCCTGCTACGGAACTGCAGAGTTCGTGCTACGAGAATATGTTCTCTGGTTGCACTAGCCTGACTCAAGCGCCGGTACTTCCTGCCACTCAGTTGGCGAAGGAATGCTACATGGGTATGTTCGCCTTGTGCACTAGTCTGACGCAAGCGCCAGTGTTGCCTGCCACTCAAATGTCGGATTATTGCTACGAGAATATGTTCTATGGCTGCACGAGCCTGACCCAAGCGCCAGTACTTCCTGCCACTCAATTGGCGAAGGGATGCTACATGGGTATGTTCTATGGTTGCACTAGTCTGACGCAGGCGCCAGAGTTACCTGCCACCCAAATGGTGGAGAGATGCTATACTGCCATGTTCTCTGGTTGTACGGGCCTGACCCAAGCGCCACTACTTCCTGCCACCCAGTTGGCGGAGAAATGCTATGATTATATGTTCTCTGGTTGTTCGAACCTTTCCTATATCAAGGTGGGCTTTACCGAATGGAAGGAAACTGACAAGTGGGTTTCCAGTGTCGCCCCTACCGGCACCTTCATCCGTCCTAATAGATTGAGGGAGGTGTATGGTGAAAGTTGGATCCCAGAAGGATGGCAAGTGAAATATATCGGTGAGGAAGTGCCGGATGCCAACTACCTCACTTTCACCGCCGAGGAGGATAGTTGCACCTTCTCTTTGGCCCGATTCCAATCGGATCAAAGTGGCAGTTCCTTCTGGGATCTCATAGATGTTCAGTTCTCTTTGGACAATGGTGGAACATGGCAGCGACTCAGTCCATCGGAATCGACCACTGTCGTCTTGCCTAAGAAAGGCGACAAGGCAATCCTGAAGGGCTACAATTCTTGGACTTTCAGTTCGATGGATGACTATTACACGTTTGTGATGAGCGGTTCCATCGCCGCCAGCGGTAGCGTGATGAGCCTATTGGATGGGAAAGGGAAGAGCAAGAGCGTACCACAGGAATGCTTCTATAGACTATTCTATGATTGCACCGCTCTGACGCAGGCCCCTGAATTGCCAGCCACGGAGCTGGGTGAAGGATGCTACGCTGGTATGTTCTCTGGTTGCACCGGTCTGACGCAAGCACCCGTGCTTCCTGCCACCCAGTTGGCGGAAGATTGCTATAGTAGTATGTTCTCTGGTTGCGCGAGCCTTTCCCAAATCGAGGTGGGCTTTACCGAATGGAAGGGAACGGAAGAATGGGTTTCCAATGTCGCTCCTACCGGTACCTTCATCTGCCCGAAGGGATTGTCGGAGGAATATGGCGAAAGCAGGATTCCTGTGGATTGGAGAGTGCAATTTGTAGGTGGTGAGGAAGAGACTGGGACGGAGTACATCGTCTCCTCTTCTTGCGTTGTCTGGACCGAGGACCGCACCATCCTCGTGCGTGGCGCTGAGGGCCGCATCGAGGTCTATGACCTCAACGGCAAACTGTTGCGTGGCGCACAGGGCACGGAGCATGAGACCGTTCGTTTCGTCATGCCTGCCGATGGTGCCTACCTTGTTAAGACGGGAAAGAAGGTGGTGAAGGTGGTGCTGTGAGAATTGTGAATTATGAAACGTTAGTTCGACGTAGTCAATTGGGGCATGCATATTGTGCATGCCTCTTTTTATTGGGTATTTGTGTGTGGCTGATGTGAGGTGAATTTATTTTTTTTGCCGCACACAACATTTCAATGAACTTTTACTAATTTTGCAAAAGATAAGGGATTAGGGAAAGTGTTACGTGGGGAGAATGAGCAGCACATTTTGTTCGGATATATCCTTTGCTATAAATATATTAAAACTTGCGAATAAGGCTTATGACAAAGAAGTTCACACTATTTCTTGCGCTGATATGCGCTTGTTGTTCTGTTTTTGCGACCAATTACCTCACCTTCACAGCCGAGGAGGATAGTTCCTCGTTTGGGATGGAAGTGTATGACATGGATTCCACTCCCACTGTGGTGCAATATTCATTAGACGACGGGCAGACGTGGGATACACTCACGGGAGGTCCTAGGGTTGTTTTAGCGAAGAGAGGCGACAAAGCGTTGCTGAAAGGGGTGAATCCACAGGGATTCCCTGTTACTGCGGCGTTTTTGGGAACAAGGTTCGAGATGTCTGGCGCCATCGCCGCCAGCGGAAGTGTGATGAGCATCATTGATGGTACGGGAGATAGCAAGACGATCCCTTGCGAACTCTGCTTCTCCGGATTGTTTTCGGGTTGCGAAGCGTTGACGCAGGCCCCTGAACTACCTGCCACAACGCTGGCGGATTATTGCTACTACGCGATGTTCTCCTACTGCACCAATCTGACGAAGGCCCCTGAATTACCCGCTAGGGAGTTGACCAATGGGTGCTACATGGATATGTTCTACGGCTGCACCAGTTTGACGAAGTCTCCTGCCCTTCTCGCTACGGAGGTGGAGTATAATAGCTACAAAAATATGTTTTCCGAGTGCGCAAAATTATCCGAGATAATGGTGTGCTTCACGGATTATAATTATGCTTCCCGTTCGGGGGCATGGGTTCGTGGTGTGGCTCCGCACGGCACGTTTATCCTACCGAAAGGGGCCACTAAATCATATGGTGAAGATAGGATACCTAATGGATGGGAGGTGAAGTATATCGATTATCTCACATTCACTGCCATGTTGGACGGAGCCTCCTTTGGTATCGCAACCATAGGAGAGCACATCCCGGATGTGCAGTACTCGTTAGACAGTGGTCACACATGGTCCCCTCTTCTCCCTGGGGAGACCATCACCTTAGCGAAATACAGCGACTGCGCATGGTTGAGAGGTGTCAATCCTCAAGGATTCTCCATAGGTGAGGAGGAATACACCCATTTCACCATGAGCGGGACCATCGCCGCGAGCGGAAGTGTGATGAGCCTCATTGACGGTATAGGTGCGGAAAAGAAGATCCCGAACGCCAACTGCTTCTATGGTTTGTTTGAAGGTTGTAGCAGATTGTCCGCCGCTCCAGATCTTCCGTCCACGGAGTTGGCGGAGGGGTGCTACAAGAGGATGTTCAGCGGGTGTACTCGCATGGTCAAGGCGCCGGAACTGCCTGCCACAAAGCTGGCGGCGCATTGCTACGAGTCGATGTTTGACAGCTGTCTGAATGTCAACAGAATAGTGGTGTGCTTTAACGATTGGGCTGATAATAGCAGGACCGCGGAATGGGTTGCTCATGTCGCCCCTACCGGCACATTCATCGCCCCACAGGCATTGGCGAAGGCGTTTGGCGCGGACAACATCCCCGAGGGGTGGCAGGTGGAGCCACTTAATTACCTCACCTTCACTGCGGAGGAGGATAACTCCACATTCGGTTTAGATGGTCTCTTCTATTACTCAACGATCCTATTCGCTGATATCCAGTGCTCTTTGGATAATGGGGAAACATGGTTCCCTATCGCCGGAGGTGATTCGATTATATTGAAAAAGAAGGGGGACAAGGCCTTGTTGAAGGGAAACAACCCGAAAGGATTTGTCCATTATAGAGAGCCGAATATCTCATCCTTCGTCATGACCGGCTCCATCGCCGCGAGCGGAAGTGTGATGAGCCTATTGGATGTGGCGGGTGTAAGCAAGACAATTCCTTCGGAGAGTTGTTTTGAAAGATTGTTCCAGGGGTGCGCCAGCCTGACCCAAGCGCCTGAACTGCCCGCCACGGAACTGAAAGAAGGATGTTACAGTGAGATGTTTGCGGAATGTACTAACTTGAGGCGGGCCTCTGAACTTCCTGCCACAAGACTCTCTCCCTGGTGTTATTTGCGCATGTTTATCGGTTGTAGCAGCCTGACGCAGGCGCCTGCACTGCCCGCCACAGAATTGAACGAATATAGCTATGCACTCATGTTTGCCTACTGCGACAGTCTGAGGCAAGCCCCGGCTCTCCCGGCCACGGTGCTACATGATGGGTGCTATCAGGCTATGTTCTACAATTGCATTAGCCTGACGGAGGCTCCTGAGCTTCCTGCGGCTGAAATCATCACTATCTCTGAATCGGGCGAGGGGTGTTACCGGACAATGTTCGATAGTTGCCAAAGCCTTTCCAAAATAAAAGTGCATTTTTCTGAATGGAAGGGAACGGATATTTCTTGGGTCGCTGGTGTCGCCCCTACCGGCACCTTCATCTGTCCGAAAGCGTTGGCTAAAGAGTATGGTGTGAACAGGATACCAGAGGGTTGGAGAGTGGAATTCGTCGAGGAGGGAAGCTCCACGCAAGTGGTTGAGGCGACGCATTGCGACATCTGGACCGAGGACCGCACCCTCTTCGTGCGTGGCGTCGAGGGCCGCATCGAGGTCTATGACCTCAACGGCAGACTGGTGCGTAGTGCTGAGGGCAAAGAGCATGAGACCGTCCGTTTCGTCTTGCCTGGCAAGGGAACGTATGTTGTTAAGATGGAAGCGAATAACGTGAAAATTATGAATTAAGAAACGATAGTTCGACGTAGTCAATTTTGAATTGGGGAGGGACGTGCGTATCCTTGCATGTTGCGTATATCCCAGCCCTGAAGGGGCGAAACATATATAGCCTGGGGCAACGCCCTAGGGTAATTAAGAAATGATAGTTCGACGTAGTCAATTAATAGTTAAGAGTTGGGGCGTGCGATTTGCATGCCCCTTTTTGAATTATGAATTATGAATTATGAATTATGAAACGATAGTTCGACGTAGTCAATTTTGAATCGGGGGGGAGTGTGTATCCCTACACGATGCGCACAATCATTTTTGTTTTTCTTACCCTTTTCATTATTTTTGCACAGATTCAAAAAATCCGTCGGAGATGTTTTTAGGCGTTGTACAGCCATTCCCTTCAGACAATACTCTCTGGCGAGGACAACTTTTTAGATTATTCTAGGCTCATGTTAAAGAAAAACACACTTCTTTTGATGCTGCTATGCGTCTTCTGCTCCGCCTCCGCCGCTAACTTCCTCACATTCACCGCGGAAGAGAACGGATCTTCCTTCGAAATCGTATGCAAGGGTGATTGTAACCCGGACCTGCACATCTCCATGGATGGAGGGAAACGATGGACCTTTCTCGCGGAAGGTGATGTGATCACCATGGGAAAGGGAGACAAGATCCTATTGAAGGGAAATAACCCTTTGGGCATCTCCAAAGATTGGTACAACTACATGCGTTTCGTCATGACTGGTTCCATCGCCGCCAGTGGTAGCGTGATGAGCCTCATCGATGGGAAGGGAGAGAACAAGGTGATCCCGAACGATTACTGCTTCTGCAAACTGTTCGAGAGGTGCGCCAGCCTGACGCAGGCGCCCGAACTGCCCGCCACGGGTCTCACCACGAATTGCTATTCGCACATGTTCTATGATTGCACGGGCCTTACCCAAGCCCCTGCCTTGCCTGCCCTGAGGCTGGCGAATGGATGCTACTACGAGATGTTCGCCAAGTGCGCCAACCTGACCCAGGCGCCCGCGCTCTCCGCCACGATATTGGCCACCGATTGCTGCCGCAGCATGTTCGCTGGCTGCACCCACCTGACGCAAGCGCCCGCACTGCCCGCCACGCAATTGGCTGAGGAGTGCTATGCCCAAATGTTCGACAGTTGTACCAGCCTGACCCAGGCGCCGGAACTACCTGCCACGAAGTTGGCGATGGCCTGCTACCGAGGAATGTTTTCCTCCTGCCTCAACCTGACGCAGGCCCCAGAGCTCCCCGCCAAGTCGTTGGCATTGGCTTGTTACCATGAGATGTTCTATAATTGTATCGGTTTGAAACAAGCGCCCGCACTGCCCGCCACGGAGTTGTCCGGCGGATGCTACGAGGCGATGTTCGCCCTTTGCCTCAATCTGACGCAAGCGCCCGAGCTCCCCGCTACAGGCTTGGCGATGGAGTGCTATGAACATATGTTTTCCAAGTGCATCAGTCTGACGCAGGCACCCGCCCTGCCTGCCACGTCGCTGACCGAGAAGTGTTATGCCGGCATGTTCTCCTACTGCACCAACCTGACCCAGGCGCCTGAACTACCCGCCACAAGGCTGGCCACGGACTGCTACAAAGGTATGTTCGTCGATTGCGCCAACCTATCCCAAGCGCCCATTCTGCCCGCTCCCAAGCTGGTGAAGGGTTGCTACATGGAGATGTTCTCCCACTGCGCTAAACTATCCTCCATCACGGTGAATTTCACGGACTGGGGCATGCAATTCGGTAATGGGGATGATGCAAGAAACTGGAACACAGAGGGTTGGCTCTCCGGTATCTCCCCTAACGGCACATTCATCTGCCCCAAAGTCCTTCCGAAGGAATTCAGCGACAACAAGATACCCGAGAATTGGAAAGTGGAACGCGCAAAAAAATAATTAATTGACTACGTTGAACTAAAGTTTCAAAATTATCTTGCTGTATGGAAAAAACAATCGTTTCCCTTTTGTTTGTTGGATCGGCACCAAAATTTCTATTCCTCGGAGACAAAATGGATTCTCCCATGTATAGAGTGGAAGGTTTTGTGGCTATATACCTCGCTTTGGCTTTTTCTTTCATTCCGGCTATTGCGCTTTCATTGATTTTGGACTCGATAGACACGTTTTACAAAGCATGCTTTATTTTATTGATAATCATGCTATTGATCTTACTTTGGAAAGTATTGGCGATTAAAGATAGCACAATACAAGCTTATTTCTATAACTTTAATAAGATGTCAAAGGCAAAGGCGCTTTGTTTATTTGTCGCAATATTTATCTCACAATTTTTTTTCTTGTTATTCCCTTGTTTTTTGGCTAAAAGTATTCTGATATGATCGATTGGATCTTGTGAAGTATAAGGGGAAACAGAGTTGGGTTGCGGGTGTGCTACTCTTGGTAGAATCATATTCGCAGTTATTTTTATCGAAAACCATCAATCCAATTGTTTTTTATTATATTTGCGGAAGGGTAAATGTTCGACGTTGGTTTTTATAAGGGTGATATATAGAACAACAAATGGATGTCGGATTAACTCTTCTTTGTAAATAAATGTTTTAGATTAAATTTTAATGCCTATGGGAAAGAAGATTACTTCAATTATTGCGTTATTGTGTGCGTATTGTACCGTATTTGCGGCCAATTACCTCACCTTTACGGCCGAGGAGGATAGTTCGTCCTTTAGAATATACGAGGACGTTATGGATGATTCTCATGTGAATATCCAATACTCTTTGGATGACGGACAGACATGGAAAGATCTTGTATATTATCGTGACACGGTGGTTTTGGCAAAGAAAGGTGACAAGGTATTGCTAAAGGGCAACAATCCTAATGGAGTTGTTCCGGAGTTGGGCGTTTTCCGTTTCCTCATGACAGGTTCCATCGCCGCCAGCGGTAGTGTGCTGAGTTTGATAAGCGAGACGGAAGAGGACGTGAAGCCAGAAGCGGTCAATTTCCGTGGAATCTTCTTGGATTGTACCAGTTTGACCAAAGCGCCGGAGCTCCCCGCCACGAAGTTGACCAAAGAAGATTGTTATAGGGAAATGTTTTCAGGCTGTACTCGTCTGACCGAGGCCCCTGCTCTTCCCGCCACGCAGTTGGCCGAAGGCTGCTACTCGTCGATGTTCTCAAATTGTACCAGTCTGGCTAAAGCACCGGAACTTCCCGCCACACAATTGGCCAACGACTGTTACAGGATAATGTTCGCCGGTTGCACCGCTTTGACGAAGGCGCCCGAACTGCCCGCCACGGAGATATCCGAAAGATGCTATCAGGATATGTTCTATGGTTGTACTAGTCTGACCGAAGCACCGGAGGAACTTCCTGCCATAATGTTGGCCAATAGTTGCTATAAAGGGATGTTCTATGGTTGCGCTAGTTTGGCTAAGGCTCCTGCTCTTCCTGCCACCCTTTTGGCCGAAGCGTGTTATTCCAATATGTTCAATGGGTGTGCCAGCCTAACCGAATCGCCTGTGCTTCCCGCCTCCGAGTTGGCAGGAAATTCTTATGCGGGGATGTTCTCAGGTTGTGTGAGACTGTCTCGGATAGAGGCTAACCTCGCTCGGACCACTCAATGGTGGAACGCGGATGATTGGGTTGCAGGTGTTGCTCCTACCGGCACGTTTATCTGCGAGAAAGGGGTAGAGCTGGAATTCGGAAGGGACAAGATACCGGTTGGCTGGACGGTGAAGTATACCGATGGGGAGGAGGCGCTGATCAATTGCCTCACCTTCAGCGGAAGCTATGGATGCACCATCAGTTACGTAAACGTGGGTGATAATAAACCTGACATCAGTTACTCTTTGAATAACGGTATGACATGGAGCCAACTCAGAGAGGGGAGGGACATCGAATTGAAACATCAGAAGATTATGTTGAAGGGATTGAACCCAGAGGGATTCAGCCATGAGAATAGCTATACCTACTTCGTCATGACGGGTGATGTCTCTGCCAGCGGAAGCGTGATGAGCCTCATCGACGGGACAGGAAACAGCAAGACGATCCCGAACGAATATTGCTTTAAACGTCTGTTCGCCGGTTGCACCAGCCTGGAGAAGGCGCCTATCCTCTCTGCGACGAATCTGTCGGCCGGGTGTTACTCGGAGATCTTCTCCGGTTGTACCAATTTGTCCAAAATAGAGGTCAACTTTTCCCAATGGTCGGGAACGGGCGATTGGGTCGTCGATGTCGACTCCTCAGGCACTTTCCTTTGCCCGGAAGCATTGGCTGAGGAATTTGGCAAGGATAGGATACCTGCGGGTTGGAAGGTTAATTATGTCGTTGACGAAGATGCACCGGCCAACTACCTCACCTTCACCGCCGAAGAGGATAACTCCGCCTTCGGCATCACAACATCAACTAGCAAACATAGCATTTTCTTCTCTTCTGATGATGGCCAGACATGGACTCCTCTCGAAAACAACTCGTATGTCGCACTTGAAAAGAAGGGCGATAAGGTTCTGTTGAAAGGCGTAAACCCTAAAGGCCTTTGGGAGAGATCCGATGAATACCGGGACGACTATACCCGTTTTATCATGAAGGGCTCTATTGCCGCCAGCGGAAGCGTGATGAGCCTTATCGACGGGACAGGAAAAAGCAAGACGATCTCCGCCATTTATTGCTTCCGAGGTTTGTTTAAGGGTTGTACTGGATTGACGCAAGCGCCCGAGCTCCCTGCCACCCAACTGGCGGAGAGATGCTATTCCGGCATGTTTGAGGGTTGTACCGGCCTGAAAAAGGCACCAACGCTCTCCGTCACCGAATTGGAAACTGGATGCTACGAATTTATGTTCTCCGGTTGCACTGGTCTGACGGAGACACCCGAGCTCCCTGCCACGAAGTTGGAGATAGAATGCTACGCTGGCATGTTCCGTGGTTGCACCGGTCTGACGCAGGCGCCTGTTCTCCCTGTCACAGATCTTGAACACGGATGTTACATGTATATGTTCTCCGGTTGCACTGGTCTGACGCAGGCGCCCGAGCTCCCTGCCACGAAGTTGGCGACAGATTGCTACGCTGGCATGTTCCGTGGTTGCACCGGGCTGACGCAAGCGCCGGTTCTCCCCGCCACCAGCATTGCCATCGAATGTTACAAGCAAATGTTTGATAGTTGTACCAGCCTGACGCAAGCGCCCGCCCTTCCTGCCACGGATTTGGACTATGGATGTTATGGATATATGTTCCGTAATTGTACCAGCTTGACGCAAGCGCCCGAACTTCCTGCCACTCATATGAATCATTTTTGCTACGAGCACATGTTTGACGGCTGCATCAGCCTGACGCAAGCGCCTGTCCTTCCTGCCAAGGAGTTGGACTATGGATGTTATGGGTCTATGTTCTCTGGCTGCACCAGTTTGACGCAAGCGCCTGCTCTTCGTGCCACGGATTTGGCCGAAAGATGTTATGAGTATATGTTCTCTGGCTGCACCAGCTTGACGCAAGCGCCTGCGCTTCCTGCCCTCCAACTGAGTGAAGCTTGCTACAGCCACATGTTCGCCGGTTGTACCAGCCTGACGCAAGCGCCTGTCCTTCGTGCCACGGATTTGGCCGAAAGATGTTATGAGTATATGTTCTCTGGTTGCACCAGCTTGACGGAGGCGCCCGCCCTCCCTGCCACCCAATTGGGTAGGACCTGCTACGACCACATGTTTGCGGGTTGCACCGGCCTGACGCAAGCGCCGAAACTTCCTGCCACGAAGTTGGCCGAAAAATGTTATGAGTATATGTTCTCTGACTGCACTAGCTTGACGGAGGCGCCCGCCCTTCCTTCCACTGAGTTGGTGAGTGGTTGCTGCGACCACATGTTCGCTGGTTGCACCAGTCTGACGCAAGCGCCCGCCCTTCCTTCCATGGAGTTGGCCGATGGATGTTATGGGTATATGTTCTTTGGCTGCACCAACTTGACGCAGGCACCCGTACTTCCCGCTATCCGAATGCGTGAAGCTTGCTACGTCCACATGTTCGATGGTTGCACCAGCCTGACGCAAGCGCCCGCCCTTCCTTCCACGGAGGTGGACTATAACTGCTATGAGTATATGTTCTCTGGTTGCACCAGCCTGACGGAGGCGCCCGCCCTTCCTGCCACCATACTGAGTGGAAATTGCTACAGCCACATGTTCTCCGGTTGCACCAGCCTGACGCAAGCACCGGAACTTCCTGCCACGGGGATGGCCTACGGGTGTTATAGGGGAATGTTCTCTGGTTGTACCAGTCTGACGGAGGCGCCGGAAATCCTTGTTGAAGGTGCCGAAGATAGCTATACGGAGATGTTCATTGGATGCACCAGTCTCTCTAAAATCAAGGTCAATTTTACCCGATGGGACAGCTATATGGGCGATAATATAAGCGATTGTGATTGTATTATGTTCGCGGGGTCCATGGAATCTTGGGTATATAATGTCGCCCCTACCGGCACCTTCATCTGCCCGGATGAGTTGAATATAGAGTATGGTGTGAGTAGAATACCTGAAGGATGGGAGGTGGTCCAATTCAGCAAATCGGGGGCGGAGAATGTCACCGCATCGTCCTGCTCCGTCTGGACGGAAGATCACTCCATCTTCGTACGTGGCGCTATGGGCCGCATCGAGGTCTATGACCTCAACGGCAAACTGCTGCGTAGCGCACAGGGCAGGGAGAATGAGACCGTCCGCTTCGTTTTGCCTGACAAGGGAACGTACGTTGTTAAGACGGAAACGAAGAGCGTGAAAATTATGAATTAAGAAACGTCAGTTCGACGAAGTCAATTAGGGCGGGACGCGCGTATCCTTGCATGTTGCGTATATCCCAGCCCTGAAGGGGCGAAACATATATAGCCTGGGGCAACGCCCTAGGGTAATTAAGAAACGATAGTTCGATGAAGTCAATTAAGAGTTGGGGCGTGCGGTTTGCATGCCCCTTTTTTAATTATGAATTTTGAATTATGAATTAAGAGTTAAGGGAAGTGCGTCTCTTTTCACGCTACGCACCCCCTAGCCCCAGCGGGGCGACATCCCCCAGGCAGGGGTGTAAACCCCTGATGACGAACGGGTTTTGGACACCGAGCCCTGAAAGGGCGATACATGATAATTAAGAATTAAGAATTTTGAAACGTTAGTTCGACGAAGTCAATTATGAAACGTTAGTTCGACGAAGTCAATTTATCATTTTTGTTTTTCCACGCCCTTCATTATTTTTGCACAGATTCATAAATCTAAATACTTATGTTAAAGAGAAACACACTCCTTTTGATGCTGCTATGCCTCTTCTGTTCCGCTTCCGCCGCCAACTACCTCACTTTCACGGCAGGGGAGGACGGTGCTTCGTTTTGGATTATCAGGAAAGGTGCAGACGGGCCCGATGTGCAATATTCATTGGATGGAGGAGAGAGTTGGAACGTTTGTGAAGTTGGAAAGCGTGTCAGGCTGAAGAAGATGGGTGACAAAGCCTTGTTGAAGGGAGAGAACCCGGATGGATTCTCCCGAGGCGAGAAGAGCTACACACATTTCGCCATGTCTGGTCCCATTTATGCCAGCGGTAGTGTGATGAGCTTGATCGATGGCGCAAAGGATATCCAGACGATACCGAACGATTATTGTTTTTATGGTTTGTTCGAAAGATGCTCCAGCCTACAGCAAGCCCCCGAGCTTCCCGCCACCACATTGTCCGCATATTGTTACAGCAGGATGTTCCGTAAGTGTTCCAGCCTGAGACGAATGCCTCTTCTTCCCGCCACTGTGATGGCTGAGGGTTGCTACCAAGGCATGTTCTGTTATTGCAACAACTTGATGCAGGTCTCTTCTTTGCCCTCCACCGCATTGGCGGAAAGATGCTACGAGGATATGTTCCTCCACTGCCGACGCTTGGTGCATGCACCTACTCTTCCCGCCACCCGGTTAGCCCCATATTGCTATAATGGGATGTTCTTCCGCTGTGTCAGCATGACGGAGGCGCCCGCCCTCCCCGCCACGATGTTGGCGGATGAATGCTACGCCCATATGTTTGAGGGCTGTTCTAACCTCGCCTATGTGAAGGTGGCTTTTATCGATTGGTGGGCCGAGGATCACGGCGAGAGGTGGAGAGATGGCGTAAGAAAAGAACGTTTGGAGACTTTTTTGTGGCTCTCCGGCGTCAGCGACTTCGGCACTTTCGTCTGCTCGTCAGATCTTTCCATAGTGTTTGATGTAAACAGAGTCCCTAAAGATTGGAAGGTGGTGTTTTTTGATGAATGATAGTCAATTGTTAATTAAGAATTTTGAATTTTGAAACGTCAGTTCGACGTAGTCAATTTCTTTTGGGGACGTGCAATTCTACGCGCTGCACATACCCGAGCCCTGAAAGGGCGATACATATATAGCCTGGGGCAACGCCCTAGGGAATATGTTGGTCGTAAATTGTAAATCGTAAATCGTTAAATTGTAAATCTCTCTGAGGCTTTGTCGGATGCCTGCATAACCCTACATCTCCTCCTCATCCTCTTCGAATTTATCGGATGATACCCTGATGAGTTTCGAGCCAACGGGACGCTCTAGATAATCCTCGACAACCGGGTCTGCGGAGACGACGGGGAAAATGGTGGAGATGATAAAATTGTTCGGGTCGGAAACGTATTCCTCGTCTTCCTCTCCTCCGTAAAAGGCCCATCCGCTATCCTCTTCGGCGTGGGGTTCTTCCCGCACCATATATCCTACCTGATACCCATCGTCGACGATCATCCTCGACACGCAGGCTTTCTGGGTCAACAGCTCCCTCCGCTTTATCATGGCTTCATGGTTCTTCCTCTCTTCGAGGAATGCGGCGACCTCTTCCGCCTTCGGTTCACTATCCGTATCGATTTCTTCGATGGATACGTCAAAAAGATCCTTGTCGTCCGCATTGCGCTTTAACAAAACAGCTAGACGTAGCAGGTCCGCCTCCGTGGCGCTCAGGGGTATTTCCGCCTGATGGACCATCTCTTTGCCGTGTGCCCCGTAAAGGTTGAGGGCGACCACACCTCCCTTGTAAACGTTCGCTTTGGCGGCCCCGAGGTTCTCCTTGTCGTCGTAAAAAGACATGAAGGACGAAAGCCTGTCGTTGACGTGCCAGTCGAAGGAGGTTCCATTCTGTCCGTTCATATAGTAGAGCGATCCATTCTCTTCGAGTTCATCGACTGAAACGTCCGTCAGGTGTTCTTTTATGCTTTCCGCAATGATCCTCTTTATGTTTTCTAATGTTCTATCCATATTCTTCCGTGTAATATACCATCAACGCAACGCCCCGATCGTCAGCAGGCAGACGCCGCAGAGGATACCGCAGAGCAGTATTCCCTTCAGTTTCAGGTTCTTCTCCTTCAGCATGAGCGCGCCATAGAGGAACGGGACGACCGCCCCCGAACGACGGATGGTGGAGACGATGGAGATGAGCGCATTGTCCGAAGAGAGCGCCCAGAAGTATACGTAATCGGCCAAGATCAGGAAGACGGAGATGCCCACGATGCTCCACCGCCACTCGAACGGTGTGGTGTGCTTCCTCCGTGGATACCACAGGGCGAATAGGATGACGAGCATCAACAGGGCCTGGTACATCGTGCTGAAGACCTGCACGCCTACCCGGTCGAACGACCGCATCAGGTGCTTGTCGTACAACCCGCTTGCGGCGCCTAGGAGCGTGGCGAGGATGATGAGCCATATCCACTTGTTGCGCTTCCATGAGATGCCTTCCTTGAGCCCCGCCAACGAGAAGAGGTAGAAGGATACGATGGTGACGATGATGCCGGTCGCCTGCAGGGGCGTCAGCCGCTCCGCGAAGATGATGAAGGCGCCTATGACCGTCCAGACGGGTTGCGTCGCGCGGATGGGCGAGAAGATGGTGATCGGCACGTTCTTCATGCCGAAATAGGCGGATATCCAGGAGCCTAACACGATGGCCGATTTCAGGAAGATGCAGAGGTGGGCGTGGAGATCCATCTCGGGCACGTAGAACCAGGTGCCGGACACCTGCTCGGGCGCCACCTTCGAGGCGAACAGGAAGAACGAGAAGAACACCGCCGAGATGAATATGGATGAGGCCAATACGGGTATCACCGCGTTCTCCTTCAGGGAACGTTTCTTGAAGACATCATAGATGCCTAACAAGATGGCCGATAGTAGTGCTAAAAAGACCCACACTTTAGAGAATTATGAATTTTGAATTATGAAACGTTAGTTCGACGAAGTCAATTAAGAGTTGAAAATTATAGGATGAGTTCGCCTTTGCCTTGACGGACGATGACGGGTTCGTCGCCGGTGCAGTCCACGACGGTGGAGGGATCCAAGGTGCCGAAACCGCCATTGATCACCACGTCGGCTATGTTCTCATACCGTTCGTGGATCAGTTCGGGGTCGGTGAAGTACTCCAGTATCTCGTCGTCATCGTCGCGCACGGAGGTGGAGAGGATAGGGTTGCCCAAGCCCCTGACCAGCTCGCGGATGATGTTATTGTCCGGCACCCTGATACCCACCGTCTTCTTGTTGCGGAAGAGCTTCGGGAGGTTGCTGTTGCCGTTCAGGATGAAGGTGAAAGGTCCGGGGAGGTTCTTCTTCATCAGTTTGAAGGTATTATTGTCCACCTTCGCGTACTCGCTGATGTTGCTCAGGTCGTAGCAGATGAAGGAGAGGTTCGCCTTGCGGGGGTCGATGTTCTTGTAGCGGCAAATCTTCTCCACGGCTCTCGTGTTGAAGATGTCGCAGCCCAAACCGTAGATGGTGTCCGTCGGGTAGACGATGAGTCCGCCGTCGCGAAGGAACTGCACCACCTTCTCGATTTCCCGCTCGTTCGGGTTTTCAGGATAAATTCTAATTAGCATCGTATCAATTCTTTACTTCAATATTCAATTCGTATCATTAAGCCAAGCAACCATACGGGTCATGGTAGGATATCCGTTGGGGACGGCCCTTCCCGTCCAGTTGCACGAAGGTATAGACTCCGGTCAGGATGACGCGTCGGTTCTCCCCGTCGGGGTCTGCTGTGGCGGTCAGCGCCAGCACCATCTTCACAGGTCCGAGGTCCAGCGGTTTCGCCACGACCTCGATGGTCTCACCCAGATAGGCAGGTTTATGGAAACGGATCTTGTCCGCCGCCGCCGTGCACATGGTCCGTTGTGTCAGCTCGACGGCGAGCTCATGCCCCACCTTGTCCATCCAAGCCATCACCTCCCCGCCGAAAAGCGTCTTGTTGATGTTCAGTTTGGACTCGTCCACCACGTAGCGGCGCATCCTTTCCTTCGCCATTAAATCTTCGATCGCCATATCTGCTTCATTTTTCGGGCGCAAAATTACAAAAAAATTGAAAATTAGGCGTTAAGGTTTTAAGAATTGATCGCATTTGTCGTCACGAACCTTCCCCCTCCGTAACTACCCGCCGATATATTTTTTTTGTATCAAAAATGCCCTATCTTTGTTATGCTGTTTCCGCCGTGGATTGAACTGTTTCAGGACTTTAGATCTGTGAAACAGGGAGAGCATGGGGGAATAAGTGATGTTTTATGTGATTGTTAATCAGTTGAATGTAACATATAACCATGTCGCCTTCCCTTAGGGGCACATGAATGAATAGGAGCAGAATATGAAGAAAATATTACTAATCGTGCTATGTGCGTTTTATGCGTTGGGCCTATGTGCGGAGGGATCATCGGACCACTTCCTTTCACGAGGCCTGAAGTTTAAGACGGAGCGTTCCGCATTCGGGTTCCTTTGGTATACGGATTTGGAGGATAAAATAAGCTATCTATCTGTCGCACATGCTCTTGCGTTTGATATTGGATACCAGCATGACGAACATTTCTACTATGGCGTGGGGGTTGAATGCAGACGCTGGCTGTATGATTTTTGCAACCCGCAACTCTCCTTGCCGATCTACGGTGAGGTCCGCATGAGCCTCTCCGACAAAAAGGTCTCTCCCTATTTCGGGCTGAAAGTGGGAGGCAGTGTCAACCTGATAGACCATGATTACGAGGATTATGATCTATTCCAGCGGGAGGGTGGCAGATGGTTCTATAAATATAACGAATATCAGGAAAAGCTGGGTGGCTTGTACATCAACCCTGAGGTGGGCGTTCGCTTCCGGACAGTCTGCATCGGATTCAGCATCCCGGTGATGGAGCAAATACGGAAGACTAAGATCTACGACAGCTATTCCCATGTCACGCGCAAAGAGCGGGAAAAGAACATGACGACGAGCTTCCACCTCACCATCTCCCTGATCGCCAGTTTGAGTGATTAATTGCTTCGGGAGGGGTAAGGCTGGTGCGCCGGTTGACGGGAAAAGAAGCGTGATAAAAAATGATGATGTTTTTTCTTTCAGAAAAGGATATATAAAATTTTTTATTAAATTTGCGTGGATTGAGAGTTCCGTAAGGACACGATCCCCCTTTTAATTGATTAGGATTAATTATTTATAAACAAATATAGTTTAAAGTTAGCATGGCAAACTTAGATTTAAGCAAGTACGGCATCACTGGATCCACGGTGATCGCCCACAATCCATCCTACGAGGATCTTTTCAAAGAGGAAACAAAAGCCGGATTGAGCGGCTATGAGGTAGGACAAGTGACTGAACTCGGAGCAGTGAATGTGATGACAGGTATCTACACCGGTCGTTCTCCTAAGGATAAATACATCGTGATGGACAAGAACTCCAAGGACACTGTATGGTGGACTTCAGAGGAGTACAAGAACGATAACCACCCAATGAGCGAAGAGGTTTGGGCTAAGGTGAAGGAGATTGCGAAGAAGGAACTTTCCAACAAGCAACTTTATGTAGTGGACGCTTTCTGCGGTGCCAACAAGGCAACCCGCTTGGCTGTTCGTTTCATCATGGAGGTGGCTTGGCAAGCTCACTTCGTGAAGAACATGTTCATCCAACCTACCGCTGAGGAGTTGGCTAACTTCGAGCCTAACTTCGTCATCTACAACGCTTCTAAGGCGAAGGTAGAGAACTACAAGGAATTGGGTCTGAACTCCGAGACTTGCGTTGCCTTCAACGTTACTTCCCGCGAGCAAGTGATCATCAACACTTGGTACGGCGGTGAGATGAAGAAGGGTATGTTCTCCATGCAGAACTACTACTTGCCATTGAAGGGCATCGCTTCCATGCACTGCTCCGCTAACTGCGACATGCAGGGCAAGAACACCGCTATCTTCTTCGGTCTCTCCGGTACAGGTAAGACTACCTTGTCAACTGACCCTAAGCGTCGCTTGATCGGTGACGACGAGCACGGATGGGACGACGAGGGCGTGTTCAACCTCGAGGGCGGTTGCTACGCTAAGGTGATCGGCTTGAGCAAAGAGCATGAGCCAGACATCTACGGCGCCATCAAACGCAACGCTTTGTTGGAGAACGTTACGGTGGACAAGAACGGCAAGATCGACTTCAACGACAAGTCCGTTACCGAGAACACCCGTGTTTCTTATCCTATCAACCACATCAACAACATCCAACCAGGATCTTCCGCTCCTGCCGCTAAGAACGTTATCTTCTTGTCGGCTGACGCGTTCGGTGTGTTGCCTCCAGTATCCATCTTGACTCCTGAGCAGACTCAATACTACTTCTTGAGCGGTTTCACGGCTAAGTTGGCCGGAACGGAGCGTGGTATCACGGAGCCTACTCCAACCTTCTCCGCTTGCTTCGGACAGGCATTCTTGGAGTTGCACCCAACCAAATACGCTGAGGAGTTGGTGAAGAAGATGCAGAAGTCTGGCGCTAAGGCATACTTGGTGAACACTGGATGGAACGGAACAGGCAAGCGTATCTCTATCCCTGATACCCGTGGTATCATCGACGCTATCTTGAGCGGTGACATCTTGAAGGCTCCTACGAAGAAGATCCCTATGTTCGACTTCGAGGTTCCTACCGCATTGCCAGGCGTGAACCCAGCTATCTTGGATCCTCGCGACACTTACGCTAACGCTTCCGAGTGGGAGACGAAGGCGAAGGATTTGGCTTCACGCTTCCAAAAGAACTTCGTGAAGTACACTGGTAACGCAGCTGGTAAGGCTTTGGTTGCCGCTGGCCCTAAATTGTAATCAATTTTCTCTCAATAGAAGGGCACCTCGTGTGGGGTGCCCTTTTTGTTTTTTCAAGGCAGGGGATTATCGTTAGCTGTAGAGACGCAACATATTGCGTCTCAATCCACGGAGACGCACGGCTGTGCATCTCTACCAGTACATTCGAAAAATCCTACGGTTTCAGTCGTAGAGACGCAAAATCTTGCGTCTCTACAATGCAACACGACACGTCAAAAATGCAATGCATCACAACATTGCATTCCTACCAATACAATAAATCCATTTTTTCACGTTATAGATGTGAAAATTGTATTTAAAATCCATCTGTTATGTCTGACAATAAATTCAAAGGGATCTATCGTATACCTTCCGCCCGTGCACATTGGCATGATTATGAGGGTGGCGAATATTTCGTAACGATCTGCACCCAAAATCGTGAACATTTTTTCGGAGAGATTGTGAATGGGGAAATGAGGCTGTCGGAGGTGGGGAAAATGGCGGAAAAATGCATACAAGAGGTTCATAATCATTTTTCTAACGCTGATGTGCCATTGTATGTCGTAATGCCTAATCATGTGCATATAATTATAATCATTGATCGCCCGAATGTAGAGACGCAACATATTGCGTCTCAATCCGCGGAGACGCAATATGTTGCGTCTCTACAATGCGACGTCCGGCAGGGTTTCGGACCTCAATCCCAAAACCTGTCATCGATTGTGCGGGGAATAAAAATCGGGACCACCGTCTATGCGCACAGAAACAACATCCCATTCGCCTGGCAGGCACGGTTCCATGACCGTATCATTCGTAACCAAGAGGAAATGAACCGTATCGCGGAATATATTGAAAACAATGTGGCACGATGGAAATATGACGCAATGAATCAGACTACACCGTAGAGACGCAAAATGTTGCGTCTCCGCATTTGGATGTACGGCAGATTGTTTGTCATTTTGAATCAGTTGGATTTTATATATTTTTTTATATTTGTAATCACTTGTGAAACTAAAAACATAATAGACAAATATGAAAAAAATTATTTTATATGCTGACCTTGATTGGGTTATGCGCATGTTCTTCAGGTAATATATGTGGAAAATGGGAGACGGAAGGTTTCTTTGTTGCTGGTGCGGCGGATCAGCAGCAATCGGCTTTTGTGGCTTATGAGAAAAATGCCGTCTATTCTTTTTATGAGAACGGTCGTTATGAAATGGTGAATCCTTGCAAAACCCCGCCAATGAAGGTCCCTGGATTGGTTCTCCGTGAAGTAGGCGACTATACGTATAATTCTTCAGAGAAAAAAGTGACATTTGTTTCAGACACCATCGATTTCTATGTGTTGGAAACTGATGAGATAGAAAAAATTATTAAACAAAGGACAAAAGAACTGTCTGTCGTTGATCTTAGTGGCGATAAATTGTCATTTCAATTAGATGTTCCAAGTGTTCTTCCTCGTAAGGCGAAGGTTATTCGTAATATGAAAAGGGTTAAATAAATTTTCCCTTCCTTCAACCTCACACATGGCTGAACGTCGTCTGCCCGTAGAGACGCACGGCCGTGCGTCTCTACGGTACCCGAAAAATCCTACGGCACCAGACGAGAGACGCAAAATGTTGCGTCTCTACCCATTTCGCCCGTTTGCAACAATTTTACTACCAAAAAGGAACAAATTTCATATTACATCTTGTGGTGAATGTTTAAATTTGCTAGCGTTGATGGTCGTGATAGACTGTGGTGACTAAAAGAGATTGTATTAAGTAGTAAAGCATATATTAACAACAAGCGCATAGTCCGGAGATGTGTGGTTATCCGCACTGATGGGTTGTCACGCTTTTTGAAAAACACGTAAAAATGAAAAATTTTAGAGCAGATTTGAAGAAATGGGTTTGCGCTTGTATCGCCCTCATGCCTATGATGGCTACAGCGCAGACGGTTAACGTGGACCTCAGCAAGGAGTACCAACTCATCAAGGGGTTCGGTGGCATTAACTTCCCGACATGGATCGATGACCTCTCCGCCAGCCAGCGTGAGACGGCTTTCGGTAATGACGAGGGGCAATTGGGCCTCTCCGTCCTGCGTATCCATGTGGACCCTGAGGAGAGCAACTGGAGCAAGGAGGTCGCTACGGCGCAAAACGCTGTGAAGAAGGGCGTGACCGTCTTCGCCTCCCCTTGGAGTCCGCCGTCGAGCATGTGTGAGCCTTACCAATCGTCCAAGCGTCTGAAAACGAGTTCGTACGGGGCTTACGTGCAGCACCTGAACAAGTTCATCGATTATATGAAACAGAATGGTGTGGATCTCTACGCCATGTCCATCCAAAACGAGCCGGACTATGGTTCCGACTGGACGTGGTGGCCTTCGAACGACATGGCTACTTTCATGGCGAACTACGCACAGGACATCAAGTGCAGGGTCATGGCGCCGGAGTCTTTCCAATACACGAAGAGCACGTCCGACCCAATCCTCAACAACTCCAAGGCGCTTGCCAACTTGGATATCCTCGCCACACACCTCTACGGTACGCAGGTGAACCAATTCAGCTACCCGCTCTTCCAACAGAAGGGCGCGGGAAAGGAGCTCTGGATGACGGAGGTCTACTACCCGAACAGCAGCAGCGATGCGGATACCTGGCCGGAGGCGCTGGAGGTGGCGGACCACATGACGAACGCTGTTGTGAGGGGTAATTTCCAAACCTACGTGTGGTGGTACATCCGCCGCTCCTACAGCTTGATCAAGGATAACGGCAAGGTCTCCAAACGTGGCTATTGCTTCGCACAGTACTCTAAGTTCGTTCGTCCGGGCTTCGTCAGGGTGGACGCTACCCAGAACCCGACGAATAACGTGAATATATCCGCCTTCAAGAAGGATAACGATATCGTCCTCGTGCTCGTCAACAAGAACACGAGCTCCAAGACGTTGACCATCTCCATCCCTGGCTCGCAGGTCTCCTCGTGGGAGCGCTACGTGACCAGTGGTCAGAAGAACGTGAAGAAGGAGGAGGACGTCAACGGTGGTACTTCTTTCCAAATCACTTTGGAGGCCCAGAGCGCCACGACCCTTGTGGGCGGCGGGAAGAAGGGCACGCCGAAGGTGAGCTTCACTTCGCCTACCGCCAGCGATGACCTGGAGGCGCCCGCAAACATTACCCTCTCCGTCGATGCGACGGACGAGGACGGCTCCATCCGCTCCGTGGCTTTCTACAATGGCGACACGAAGCTGGGCGAGTCTACCTCCGCACCTTACACCTACACGATTGAGGGACTGAAGGAGGGTACCTACACTCTCTCCGCCGTTGCCACAGACAACGAGGGGAACGAAGGGAAATCAACCGTCACGGTGACCGTGCATGTGCCACAAACGCCTTACAAGGGCACGCCTAGCGTTCTGCCTGGCAAGATTGAGGTGGAAGAGTATGACCTCGGCGGCAGCGGTATCGCCTACAGCGATGCGGAGGAAGAGAACAAAGGGAAGGCGAACTTCCGCACGAACGAAGGCGTGGACGTGGAAAAATGCGGTGATGGCATGGCTATCGGTTACACCAACGAAGGAGAGTGGCTCGAATATACGGTGGATGTGAAGAAGACAGACACCTACAAATGGAGCGCACGTGTCGCCTCCGGTAGTGACGGCTCCTCCTTCCACCTGATGATCGACGGCAAGGAGATCACCTCAACCATTAAAGTACCTAACGGAGGCGATTGGGACACCTATACCGTCATAGAGGGCAAGACCTCGCAGATAGAGGAGGGCACGCACGTCCTCAAGCTTGTCATCGACGGTAACTATGCTAACGTGGACTGGCTCCAATTCGAGGCGGAGAGCGGTTTCGAATCGGGCTTGGCTAATACTGGGAACCTGCTATCCATCCAAGGCACATTCTCCATCATAGACATGAACGGAAAGGTTTTAGGGAATATCGATATCAACCCAGGCGACGACGTATCTTCCTTGCTCCAAGCGAAAGGATTCCGCACGGGTATCTACCTCCTCTCCAACGAGGATACTTCCCTGAAGATAGAGGTGAAATAAGTGTGTATTATTATGCTATGAAAATTATGGGGGCGCCAATGATTTGACGCCCCCTTGTTCTCGTTATGGTACGACCTATATCTTCGTCATTCGGTGGTATATTATGTAGGACAAAAATCTTTCGCTCCAGCCTGCGTTTCTGAAATTGTAAATAGCTAATCGTTAAATGTTTAAGTTTCGCAAGTAAATATATAAGTGCAAAAAAACGATTAAGTATCGTAAAGAAAAACAGGTAAAAGTTTAGATAAGTCCCAGAGGAACGGTATATTACAGGCGGGGGTGATAACCCCTGTATAATGGGCATTTGGTGATGATTAAAAGCCTCGAAGAGGCGACACATCCATTATGACATCCCTTCGGGTTTTCCGTCACACACACCGTTCACAAAACAGGGTTGAACCCCCTGCCTAAGATGTGACGCCCATTCTGGGATAGCGACGTGCGATATATGGATTAACTTAAAATCACTGGCGAAACTTGAGTTAAATAATAAATACCATGTCCAAATATCTACAAAAGGGAAAACTATATATATTTTTATATACCTTTGTACAACCATAGGGCGACGGTTGATGTGTTGAGTCCAATGATGTATAAAAAATAGATTCTATAAACATTAAATAATATAATTATGAAGAAAAAGATTCTCCTTTTATTCCTGACAATCGGAACAGTTGTATTACTTCCTCTTGCTTCATGCGGCGACGATGATGACAATGACGATAACAACACAACAAAACCTGTTTCCACCGACACGACGGATGTCACTCCGACTATCATCACGGACGATACCACGAAGATAGAGAACGATACCACTCCCGTAAAAGAAGAGGAGGTGGTCCAGTACACCCTTGACGACGTACAAGGCATCTGGCACGTGAAGAAAGAGAATGGCCCTGAAGAGTATATTCAGATCGATGGTGTCAACACGCACATAATACGATACAACACATCCTATATGGGTGAGGACAATTGGCTTTCCCTGAAATTGACCGGCACCAATGTCACCAATAATTTGCTGGGCTTTTCCGCCTCGTTCCTAACAAACACTTATGGCTACACGTTGAAAAAAGTCTCCGACACGGAGATGTTGGCTCAGCCTAAGTCTGAATACTTCGAGAACGATGATTTCTCCATTGACGATGTCATACTCACGAAGGAGAGCGAGCTCCCTGCCTGTTTCACTGACCCATCGTATTTGTTCCAGTTCTCAATGGATTACACCAATTATTAAAAAACCGGTTATTGATTGTAATACATACAACAATGATAAGGAAGACGTCCGTGTGAGGAGTTCACACGGGCGTTTTTGCTACCATGCCAATCGATACCGATCCCCCTCAATGTTCCACAATGTGGAATCCATTGTGCCACGCAGTACCCGCAGCGCATCGTCGTAGGCATGTCGGATGCGTTTCTTGTCCTTCGCCCAAAGTTTTATCACCTCGTCAGGCTTGTCCTTCGCCTTTACGACGGGCAGGACACCGATATGGGTGGAGCGCCAGTAGGTGTAGGTCGGTACGACATAGACGTTCTGGATGTAAGTGCTATCTCTCTTCTTGACGATGTCCACTTGTAGGATTGCCCCGATGTCCTTGGGAATACTGTCGCGGAAGACTTGGCTGGAGAGGAAGTTGCCTAGGGAGTAGGCGACCAAGCTCCTCGGTGCGGTACTATCCGCCGGAAGGATATCCATGCGTTGGAGGATGTGCGGATGGGCCATTAGGATGAGGTCGCAGCCCGCACGGTGAAGCGAGTCGGCCATCCTGCGTTGGTAGCGGTTCGGCTGTTTCTGGTACTCCGTGCCGCAGTGCAGGTACGCCACGGTGAAGTCCGCGCCCGCCCGCCTCAGCCGACGGATCGTCTCGCACATGTCGCTCACCTTCGCAGAGTCGTACTTACAGAACTCATTGACCATGAAACGATTATTCTTAGGCACGAAGACCCCATTCAGGCTATAGGTATAACTGCAGAAACCCACCTTGATACCGTTGCGTTCGACGATGCAGAGCCTCTCCCGCTCCGTGGAGTCGCGCGATGTGCCATGGTGGAGGATATGCAGGGAGTCGAGCAGGTCCAGGGTGGCGGTGACCCCCTCCGGGTAGCCATCCATCGTGTGGTTATTCGCCGTAGCCAGCAGATCGAACCCAGCCTCCGCCAACGTTGCGGCGAAGCAGTCCGGCGCATTGAAATAGGGGAAGGAGGCATATCCGTAGACATCCGCCCTGCGACCCTTCTCCTTGCCGGCAAAGACGGTCTCCAAGTTGCCGATCAGGAGGTCATTCTCGTCCAAGTAAGACTGGATTTGTTGGAAGATAGGGCTGAAATCGAAGGTATCGGTATCGTTCCGGTAGGCTTTCTCCATCTGGTAATCATGCATCATCAGGTCACCCACCGCACCGATACGAAGCCTACGAAGCGGCTCGTCCTCCACCAATACGGAAGTGTCAGGCATGATGGAGTCGACGCAAAGGGAATCCGCCTGCTCGTCAACCGCTCTCTTTGAGGCGTTGTCAAGCCCGCAAGATGTCGCCAGGATAACATACAGGAATAACCATCCTAAGGGATACAAAAAACCTTTATCACATACCATGTCCCATCATTAAATCCACCACGAAGGTAAGAAAATATGTTATCAAATGGTGCTAATTGATAAGAAAACTAAAAAATTGTTTAAACGGTAGGGAGGGAAACGAATAATCATTAAATTTGGGCGTTTTAATGGGTATGAATAGCTGGATTGAAAAATGAATATTAGATATGACAATATGAGTAAGAGATCTGTTATGCGTTTAGCTATCAGCTTTTTAATGGTCTTTTTGTATGCTCAGGGCATATTGGCGGATACGCTGACGGTCCAGACAGCCATCCAGAAGGTGACGATCTACGAGCGGGGCGCATTGGTGAACCGAAAGGCCCGCCTCAAGTTGCCGACGGGTGTGACGATGGTTAAGCTGCCGTTGCTGAGCCCTGCATTTGACCCTAAAACCTTACAGGTGGGGGTTTCCAACCTTGACATTAAGATAGGCAAGGTGGATACGCACATTGAGTTGCCGAACATCAAGGAGATCTCCCATGCGAACGATTCTCTGGTAAAGCGTTCGAAAGTGTGCGAGGACTCTATCCAGCTGGTACAATCCTTCAGTGGTGTGTTGGACCATGAGCGTGATATTCGCCTTTCCAACGATGATATAGGCGGCTCGAAAGGATTCAATGCCGAACAGTTGGGCGGGGTGGCCGCTTACCTTCGCAAGGACCTGGGTGAGATCGAGGACCTCCAACAAGGCTATTCGCAGAAACGTAAGGTTTATGAGTTGGAGCAACAATTGATCAGTCAGCAGCTTAAGCTCTTGGATGAGCGTCAGATGGTGCCGAAGGGGGTGGTGTACGTCTCCTTGGTGACGGAGGCTCCCGCCGAGACGGAGATCGAGCTCAACTACGTGGTGAAGGATGCGGAGTGGACGCCTTTCTATGAGTTGAAGATCGTGGAGGATAAGGCGATGATGGAGGTGAGCAAGAAGGTGATGGTGCACCAGAACTCCATGGAGGATTGGAAAGAGGTCAAGTTGACCGTCACGAAGACCAATCCGTCCGAAAGCAACGCAAAGCCAACGTTGGAACGGTACACGTTGCCGTACGCCACCCAAAGGAGCAAGCCTTCTGCTCCTGCCGAGAAGAAGATGGTGAAGGTGATGGGTAATGTGCGGGATGCGAAGGGGAGCATATCCGGTGTGATTGTGCAAGCCAAGAACAACCAATCCACACAGACGGACGAGTCCGGTTTTTACCAGATCCTCGTGCCTGAAAACACGGAGCTCACATTCTCCCATGCCAGCCACCTTGCAGTGGATCGTTCTGTGGGTGAGGGATATGTGAAGGTGTTGAATGTCAGGATGATGGAGAACGCCCAAAAAATCTATGGCCGTGGAGTTGTGGTAAAAGGTCAAGTCCGCAGCAGTCGTGGCCCTCTTTCTGGAGCCAGTGTGATAGCCACAGGTTCATCCAGTTATGCGTTCTCCAATGAAAATGGGTATTTTGAGATTAATGCGATGATCGGGTCCACATTGGAGATAGCGCATGAGGATTTTAAGATGAAACAGGTGAAAATCGATAACATGAACTACTCCAGGACGATTGATGTAGAGTTAGAGCCGCAGATCGTGACCCCGCAATGGTCCGCGAAGGTTTCAGGTGGTCATAATAAACTCGAATATTCTATCGACCAAGCTTTGGCGGGTAGGGCAAGTGGTGTGAAAATATCTAGTGCCAGTGGCAGTCCAGGTTCGGCGTCGTCCATTCAGATTCGTGGTCAGTCATCTTTGACGGGAAGCAACGAGCCTTTGTATGTCGTTGATGGCATACCTATCAATGGAGGAGGAGTTTCATTCGGAGATAATCCGCTGGCATCCATCAATCCAGATGATATTCTTTCGATGGAAATCCTGAAAGATGCAAGCTCGACTAGCATCTATGGCTCACGTGCGTCAAGCGGTGTTGTCGTGATGATCACCACGAAGAAAGGGAACCACGGTTCTGGTCTATACCTCTCCACCTTCTCCCACCTAAAGGATTACACGGCGGAGGCAACAACCTTGAATAGCATCCCTTCCGACGGTTCGGAGCATGAGGCGATGATCGGCAAGGTGTCCATACCTGTCAAATACTCCTACTATACTGCTCCAAAGATCTCCCCTAACGTCTATATGTTGGCGGAGGTGCCGAATTGGAAGGTGTATGATATCCTGCAAGGCAAGCTTAGGCTTTTCCATGACAACACGTATATCGGAGAGTCCTATTGGCACCCGGAAGAGATCCAGGACACCCTGCACTTCTCCGCCGGCATCGAGAAGAACATCGGCGTCGAGCGTAGGCTGAAGGCAACCAACAAGGGCAAGAACCTGCTGAGAACCTCTGACAAGGTCTTGAGGGAGTGGGAGATCATTGTGAAGAACAACAAGGATTTTGCCGTGGAGGTCACGGTGGAGGACCAGATACCTGTCTCCACTGGCTCGGAGGTGAAGGTGAACCTTATTGAATCGTCCCAGGCGAAGGTGGACGAGGCGATGGGTAGACTCACATGGAACCTGAAACTTGCTCCTGGCGAAAAGAAGATCATCAACCTCAGTTACGAAGTCGTCGTGAAGGATGGTGCTCATGAATATATTTTACGGAATAATAACGATTTATAAAAAACACAGCATACGATGAGACAGATGAAGATTTATGCTTTCCTATTGGTTGGGGCCCTCTCCCTCCACGCCTTTACCGGTGTCGCGGCGCCTACTGAGGCTGATTCGAAGATCAAGGAGGTGATGGTATATGCCACGGGCGCTATGGTGAAACGTACCGCTAATGTGAACGTTAAGGGTGGCATTACGGAGGTGAAGGTTCCTTTGTTGACTTCGTTGTTGGACCAGAACTCTCTGCAGGTCGGTGTGAAGGGTGGTAGCGTATCGCTTGCCGGCATCAAATATGGTGTGGAGGTGCCGAACCGTAAGCAGATCGGTCGGGAGGTGGAGTCCTTGACAAAACGCTCCGCCGCGTTGCGTGACTCGATCGACATCCTGATGAGTAAGTGCGGGGTGCTCGACAAGGAACGTGAACTGATCATGCAAAGCAATAACATCGGTGGCGAAAACGGGTTCACCGCCCCTACGCTCCAAGGCATCGCTTCGTATGTCCGCAAGGACCTCAATGAGATCGTCAGCATGCAGTATATGTACCAACAGAGAATCAGCAAGTACCAAGACGAGCTGACGCTGAATGACCAGAAGGTGAATCTGTTCTACGACAAGCAGATGGAGCCGATGAGCTTCGTGCTCATTTCCTTTGAGGCACCTTACGCCACAAATTGTGAACTGGAACTTAGCTACTTCGTGCAGAACGCTTCATGGATGCCTTTCTATGAGGCTCGCATCAACAGAAGCGACACGAAGCTGCACCTCGTCCAGAAGGCTTACGTCAGCCAAGCCAGCAAGGAGAAATGGTCGAACGTGAACCTTGTCTTGTCGCAAAACGACCCTGCCGTGACCAACGAGAAGCCTGAACTGGGAAGGTACATCCTCCCTTCTTGCCAATATATCGGACAAACAACCCATACCAACGTTGAGGATAACCCTTACGTGAAGGTGATGGGCGTGGTGCGCGACAGGAAAGGTCCGCTGAAGGATGCCTTGGTGACCTGCGGGGAAGACCGTAAAACAGAGACCGACGCTAATGGTTACTATGAGTTGTTGGTGCCGAAGAATAGTCCTGTGGTATATAGCTACTCGGGGTATTCCCCAGTCAGCAGCAATGCCAACGGAAAGAATGCGACCATCAAAAACGTTAGGATGGAGTCGGGCCACTCCACGGTGTTGGAGAACATGAAGGTGCAACAGTTCTTGAACTATATCGAGCAGGAGAGGATAAAGAGCGTTCCTCCCTCCTCCAGCCTCAACAGTGGTCTCGAATCGAATATCCCGCAGATGATTATCCGTAACGTGACGGATAAGGTGCCGGGCAAGAACTCCATCCCGGACGATGGCGCGGATCATGAGGTGATGGTGAAGGATATCCTCGTCGACGCGGAGTATAACTACTTCGCCGTCCCTAAACTCTCCAAGGATGTCTACCTGGTCGCCTCTATCCCTAACTGGAAGAACTTAGACCTGCTCGACGGAAACGTGAAGCTATACCTGAATAACATGTTCATGGGCGAGAGCTTCATCAACGCCAGACAAACAGAGGACACCCTAAACCTCTCCATCGGAAAGGATAAGGATTTGGCGGTGGACCGTAAGGATATGAAGACCTACTCTTCCAAGAACTTGATAAAGACCTCCGACAAGGTGGAGCGTGAATGGATGATTACGGTGAAGAATAATAAGTCTGAATCGGTGAAGATCACGGTGGAGGACCAATATCCTATTTCTACCGATGAGGATGTCAAGGTGGTGCTGATCGATAGCGGAGGCGCCGAGGTGGATGAGACGGAGGGTAAGCTCACCTGGAAATTGGATCTGAAACCGATGGAGAAGAAGGTCTTGAAGTTCTCTTATTCCGTCAAATCAAAGTATCGTGCATTCAGTGTGGATTGATATGAATAGACATGTGATGGCTGGGGAAACCCTCTTTAAGTATTGCGCAACGATCTTGTTGGGCCTTCTGTTTCCTTTCGGACTCTTCGCCCAGCAGGGGGAAAAGCCATCGGCGGCGACTGATAATGAGCTGGAGGATATGATCTACACGCAGGTGGATCGGAAGGCGATATTCCCTGGCGGAAGGTCAGGTTGGGAGGCATTCTTCGCCAAGAACCATCGCTACCCTCAGGTGGCTAAACAGTCTGGCTTGCAGACCGCCGTCATCGCCCGCTTCGTCGTCCGCAAGGATGGATCCGTGTCAGACCCTGAAATCATCTGCAGCAGCCACCCGCTCTTCACGGACGAGGTGCTCCGCCTCCTCAAGGTGATGCCGAAGTGGAAGCCCGCAATAAAGGATGGAAAGCCATGCGACTCCTACTATAAACTGCCTTTCATATTCGAACTGAAGGAGACGCCTGTGGATTGGGCCATCAAACGCTGGGGACGTCGGTAAACGGGCCGGAACGAATTCCCTAATCGTAGGGATGGTGTTGTGTGATATGCTATGGAACCTCCTCGTGAATGGTGATGTGAATCTTTTATCTACCTAATAATAAATTTATTATAAAAATAATCGCACCTATTTCCTAATTATTTGTGAATCGATTTTCTTAGTCGAGCCTTCCCCGTGACTGAATGCTCCAATTCTCCGAACCGAATTTAATGTTATTTGGTTTTATTCTCATAGGGCATCTTTGGATCCATCTCTACATTTGCGATGATATGTTGAACCCAAAGATTCAGTACATCTATGAACCACATTCGTAAAAATATTGTATTGCTTTTGACCTCTTGGATCGTCGCATCTTCTCAGATTGCGGGTGCGGCGGAGACGTTAAAGGTGGATTTGACGGACAGCATCCGTCCTGTGACTCATTGTGCTTCTGGCGCACTCTATGGAATGACGGAGAATGAACCGGCTGATATAGAGGCGTTGGTGGCTCCTCTGAAACCGCACATGTTCTGCCAACCGCCTGAGGGAAAGAATGGTAACCAACACAATTTCGGGGACGGATACATCGTGGCGGGTAGATTGAAGAACACTACCGCCCAAGTGCAGATCACGCTGGCTGACCTGCTCCCGAACTGGCCTTACCGTTGGCCGGGACAGCAGAGTTGGCTGAGCTCCGTGGAGCGGGTCGTGAAGAAAAAGTTCTCCGAAGGGCTGACCAACATCCATAGCTATGTGATCTGGAACGAGCCGGATGGTACTTGGAACACCTCCAACGGAGACATCAACACTACGGTATGGAAACCTACTTACGAACTACTACGCAAATTAGATCCTGAGACGCCGATCGTCGGCCCAGGCATGTCCTACTACAACGAGTCGAGGATGAGGACCTTCCTCACCTTCTGCAAGCAGAACAACTGCCTCCCTGACCTGATCTGCTGGCACCAATGGGGAAGCGCAGGCTTCGCAGACGCTGTGAAGAGCGTGCGCAAGTTACAGCAGGAGCTGGGTATTCCGGAGCGTCCGTACTGTATCAACGAGTATTGTGCGGGCTCGGACTCGGACAAGCAGCAGTATGAGGGTTGCCCGGGCTATTCCGTGCCTTTCATCGCGAAGTTCGAGCGCTACAACGTGGAGAGCGCCACCATCTCTTGGTGGCACGTTCCGCACCCAGGCCGCTTGGGCAGCCTGCTGACAGACAATGGTCAGAAGGGTGGCGGCTGGTGGCTCTACAAATGGTACGGCGACATGGAGGGCTACATGACGAGCGTGACCCCGCCTAACGACAGAAGCGAGGGCGTGGACGGTTTCGCCTCCGTGGATAGGAAACACCACTGCGCCAGCCTCGTGCTGGGCGGTAAATCGGTGGGCGATGTGAACGTCGTATTCCAAAAGATGCCGGACTTCCTCAGCGGTGTCGTCAGGGTGAAGGTGGAGCGTGTCACTTGGAAGAGCATCAACACGCCGGTCAATGGTACCGACCTCATCTCCGAATCGGACATGGTGGTCGAGGGTGGTAGCCTCACCGTCCCTGTGAAGGTGGAGAGTGAGTTGTACGGCTATCGCATCTACATCACTCCGCTGGACGTGCCCCAAACGCCCTATAAGAACGAGACTGCCAGCATCCCCGGACGGGTGGAGGCGGAGCACTTCGACGTGGCGGGTCAGGGCTTCTCCTACTACGATAACGAGGAGAAGAACAGAGGCGACGGTGAGTTTCGCACGGACGAGGGGGTGGACATCGTGAAGGCGGGCGACGGCTATGCGGTTGGCTATACGGAGAAAGGCGAATGGCTGGAGTATACGGTCGATGTGAAGGAATCGAACACATACGATATCACGGCCAACGTCTCCAATGGTGGCGAGGTGGATGGCTTCCAACTCTACATTGACGGGGTGTGCATCACGGAGGCGTACACCATTGCCCAGACCAGCGAGGATTGGAGCACCTACGAGGAGGTTCGTGTCGCCACCGCGCAACTGGAGAAGGGCGAGCATACCCTCAAACTGCTCATAGAGGGCAACTACGTGAATGTGGACTGGCTGAACTTTGCGGTCTCAGATCCCTCTTCCATCTCTAATTTGAAGGGTGACAAGATCAACACCCTCGAAGGGGCGCTGTTTTATGATTTGAAGGGGAAGCAGGTGGAGCGAAAAGAGTTGCAGAGAAACAAGTGCTATATCGCAGTTCCGTCAACCTACAAGGAGGGCATCAAATTTGTGGGTGAATAGGTAAATCGAGACATGGGTGTTTAGGTCATAAATGTTAAGATAATAGTATAACAAAGGAGGCGAGCCATTGGGTTCGCCTCCTTCGTTGTAATGTGAAGTATACTTTATTTGATGATTTGCTCAAGCTTCTCCACGTTCGCTTTGATCACCTCATCTGGCAATTCGTAGTTGACGAGGTCGCCTTCGATGAACTGGTCGTAAGCGGTCATGTCGATCAATCCGTGTCCGGAAAGGTTGAAGAGGATGACCTTCTCCTTGCCCTCTTCCTTGGCTTTCTTCGCCTCGCGGATAGCGGCGGCGATGGCGTGGGAGGACTCTGGAGCAGGGATGATTCCCTCTGTGCGGGCGAACAACGTAGCCGCTTCGAACGTCTCCAACTGAGGGATGTCCACACCCTTCATCATGCCGTCCTTGATCAACTGGCTGACGATGGTTCCCGCACCATGGTAGCGGAGACCGCCGGCGTGGATGTGGGCTGGTGCGAAGTTATGACCCAACGTGTACATAGGCAACATTGGTGTGTAACCTGCCTCATCACCGAAGTCATATTGGAAGACACCACGGGTCAACTTAGGACAGGAAGCCGGCTCCGCCGCAAAGAACTGCGTGTTCTTGCCGTCCAAGATGTTGTGTCTCATGAATGGGAAGGAGAGTCCGCCGAAGTTGGAACCACCACCGAAGCAACCGATGATGATGTCTGGGTATTCGCCAGCCATCTCCATCTGCTTTTCAGCCTCCAAACCGATGATGGTCTGGTGGAGGGTCACGTGGTTCAAGACGCTACCCAACACGTATTTGCAGTTAGGTGTCTGCATGGCGAGCTCCACCGCCTCTGAGATGGCGGTACCCAAACTACCTTGGTAGCTAGGGTTGGCGGTCAATATATCTTTACCGGCGCGCGTGCTCATGCTTGGGGAAGCGATCACCTGCGCACCGAAGGTCTGCATGATGGAGCGACGGTATGGTTTCTGGTGGTAGCTGACCTTTACCATGAAGACAGCCAACTCCAGGCCGAATGCCTTCGCGGCGTAAGAGAGGGCGGCACCCCATTGTCCTGCGCCGGTCTCTGTCGTGATATTGGTCACACCCTCCTTCTTGCAGTAGTAAGCCTGCGCCAAAGCGGAGTTCAGTTTGTGTGAGCCGACAGGGCTGACGCTCTCGTTCTTGAAGTAGATGTGGGCTGGTGTGTCCAATGCCTTCTCGAGCCCGTATGCTCTTACCAAAGGCGTGGAACGATAGCTCTTGTAGAGGTCACGCACCTCCTCAGGTATCTCAATCCATGCGTCCGTCGTGTTCAACTCCTGCTCGGAACATGCGCGGTTGAAGAGTCCGCACATCTCATCGACGGTGATAGGTTTCTTTGTCTGTGGGTTCAACATAGGAAGCGGCTTGTTCTTCATATCCGCTACGATGTTATACCACTTCCGTGGTATTTCGTTCTCTTGCAAAAAGAATCTTTTTTGTTTTTCCATTTTGATATGTTATTAAAAATATTGTTTCCTAAAAAGCAAAAGAAAAACCGCAGACCTCGGAGGCTTGCGGTTTCACTATCTTGTTTGAATATGTCTCATACGCTAGTTGCAGACCCTCCGTTTGAATCAGAATCTGCGCCACCAACGTTTGTTGTTATTCTTCGAATTATTCATGGATAAAATCATCTATGTTTATCTTTCACAAAGGAAATTATTTTTTTCTTATGCGCAAAATAATTTGGCGGAAATTTTTGGGACGTCTGCGGATTGTCTGCCCCCTGCGATCTTCCCGCGTTTGGGTCATTCCTTCGTGTAGTTGAGCACTACGGCGGCCGCCTCCATAGGGAAGGGTACGGGTGGGTGCATCTTGCGGATGGTGGTCTCCATCGTCTCTATCTGCGGGTATTTCGATAGGATGGTCTGTTGTATCCTCCACGCCACGTTTTCGATCAGCTGGGAGGGTTGTTTCATCTCCTTCCGGATCAATTCGCAGATTTCCGCGTAGTTGATGGCGTCCTTCAGGCTGTCCATGCGGGCGGCTTGCGAGAAGTCGTAACCGATCTTCAGTGAGATGCTGTACTCACCGCCCACTTTGTTCTCCGTGGGGATTGCGCCGTGGTAGGCGTAGATCTGCAGATTGTCTACTATTAGATAATTCATTCTGTCGTTTTTTGGAAGAACGTGAAGTTCACATGACCATATTTCCTGTGTTCGAGGAAGTTCGGATGATCCTCGAAGCTGAACTCTTTTGGGTGCTCCAATATGAGGAGCCCTTCGCCGTGCAATGCGTCGTTTTGGAACACGAGGTCTGGTATCTCCTGGAGGCGTGGATGATCGTACGGCGGATCGGCGAAGATCACGTCGAACTTAGAGCCGCATCTCTCTATGTACTTGAAGGTGTCTCCCTTGATGGCGTTGATTTCGGTCGCCTTCAGTTCGGAGAGGGTCTTCTTGATGAATAGGTAGTTGGTGGCGTTCATCTCGATCAGGGTGACGCTCGGGCAACCTCTCGAGGCGAACTCGAGGCTGATGCTGCCGGTTCCACCGAACATGTCCAGCACCCTTGTCTCCTCGTAATCGATACGGTTGCTGAGGATGTCGAACAACGCTTCCTTCGCCACGTCCGTGGTTGGACGCGCTTTCAGGTTCTTGGGCGGCGAAAACCGTTTTCCCTTGTATTTCCCACTTACTATACGCATGTTGGTAAATCGAAAAGAATCGTTTGTTTCTGGCAGTGGTTGGACTTTGTGAACGACTTGCCCAACTCGGTGACGGGTCGGTTGATGATGTTGATGTCGTTGACATACTTGCCCAATTGGGTGATCACAGGCTCCTTCCCGGTCAGATCTCCCCGCATTGTCACCTTGGCCTTGTAAGGGTCTAGCTTCAGTTGGTCGAATACGTTGAGCGTGAAGTAGAGGAACTCCTCGTCGTTTCTTCGAGGGAAGGTGTTGACCATCTGCAGGCTCTTCTCTTTCACGACCACCAGGTCGAAGAATCCGTTCCCCATCAGGATGCCTACAGACTCCTCGCCGCTCTCTTTGTTCTGCACCATGGTCTGGGTGGCGAGAATGCTTTGCCGATGGATGAACTGGATGGATGGGAAGCGATCCGTCAGGAGGTTGGCCAGTTCGGTTGGAATGCCGTGGAGCAGGGCGGCGTCACAAAACTCCAGAGGGTCTTGCATGATCTTGACCTGTTCCGCCTCCCCGTGGGTGCTGAATTGCCAATAGGCCAATCTGTCCGCCTCGTTGAGGATGGTTGAAGGCATCAGTGTGTACGCCTTGTCGTCGTTCAGGAAGAAGACCTCGCTGTATTGGCGCCGCAGAGAGTCCAATTTGTTGAACTGCTCGGTGAATTGCTGCATGACGCTCTTCCCCGCCTCTTTTATCAGACAGAAATAGAGCGGTCGCCTCTCTGTGAGGGAGGCCACGACAAAACAAAATCCATCCGGCAAAAACCGAATGGATAATGTATGATTGGGCGAATCCGCCGGGTCGAATGATGACTCCGCTATCTCCACCATAAGTTTACTCCCAGTTTCCTGCGTTATTGTTTGGAGAGGTGATGTCTCCCACCTTCAATCCCGCAAATTTCTCTAATGTCTTAGCCTTTTCGTTGAGGTTGATGATCTCTTGTTTGTTCAACCCGTTCAAGTATACGTCGAAAGGAACGCTTGCCTCGAACAAAGGCACCTTAAGTTGTGATTTGGTAGTGAACATGGTGCTCTTCAAATCAAACTTAGCTTGCTTGTTGGTGAAAGGCACTACATCGAATGTATCTGTGTTGAAGCCCTCGCCGAAGATGGTAGACTTCACCTTTACGTAGTTCGTGTCACGACGGAAGTTGGTCATGAAGGAATCGTAGTTGGCGATGCCGTATTTTGGTGCATCTTCTGGTGTGAGGCGAATAGCGATCTCTTCTGTCAAACCTGCCTTCATCTGGTCGTCGGTCAACTCACCTTTCTTGGCCACCTTAGGAATCACACCCGTGTTGATGAAGTTGATCAATTCTGACATGCTGCCTGCATACTTCATGTTGGCTTCGTTGTAAGCGATCTGTGCTTTACGGATGTTGATCAATTTTTCGATGACCACTTTGTCACGGGCGGCCTTCTGTTCCTCAAATTCAATAGGGTTCATCACGCTTCTGTAGCACATGTACACCAAAAGAACTGAGGCTACAATCAAAAGGGCTTTTAATACGTTTCTCATATCGTTTTTAATAATTATTTTTGTTCTCTTTTCTTTTTGATGCACAAAAATAAAAAAAAAGGTTTTAACATGGGCTTTTAACCAAAGTTATTTTGAAAAAAAGTGATGAAACGGTTCTTGTCGGACAAAATAATCGCCTCGTTTGAGCATGCTCCCACGGCGCAGCAACAGACCTTGATCGATATGTTGTCTGCTTTTGTCGTGGATGGCCTGGACCATCTTTTCCTTCTGAAGGGTTATGCGGGAACGGGTAAGACTTCGGTCGTTTCGGCTTTGATCAGAGTGATGGATGAGCTGGAACAGCCCGTCGTGCTGATGGCTCCCACTGGTCGGGCCGCTAAGGTGCTCTCCTCCTATTCGGGACATCCCGCCTCCACGGTGCATCGGAAGATTTACCGCCAACGGGTGGGGGGGAGCCTGGATGCGGATTTCTCCCTGAACGTGAACCTCCATAAGCATACGCTATTCATTGTGGATGAGGCTTCTATGCTCGCCAATGCGGGGGATTCCGTCTTCGGTACGGGTAACTTGCTGGACGACCTGATGTCGTATGTCTATGGCGGGGATGGTTGCCGCATGATCCTGGTGGGCGATACGGCGCAGCTCCCGCCTGTGGGCCAGGAAGAGAGCCCCGCCTTGTGCGCGGAGTATATGAGGGGGTATGGCTTCCCTGTCGACGAGTTCCTTCTGACGGATGTGGTCCGCCAAGCGAATGAATCGGGTATCCTGTACAACGCGACTGCTCTCCGTCTCCTCCTGATGCAGGGTGTGGAGGGTTCCTTCCCGAAAGTGGACATGGACTTCCCTGATATTAGGAAGATCTCGGGGGAGGACCTTATCGAGGAGATCTCCTCTTCCTACAACCAAGAGGGGATGGACGAGACCATCATCGTCTCGAGGACAAATAAGCGGACGAATATTTTTAACGAGGGAATACGTAATAGAATCCTCTATCGCGAGGAGGATTTCTCTTCGGGCGATTGGGTGATGGTGGTGAAGAACAATTACTTCTGGGCTAAACAGACGGACGGTAAGCTGGACTTCATCGCTAATGGTGATATCGCGGAGGTGCGCCGTGTGCGTCGTCGGAGCGAGGTCTATGGCTTCCACTTCGCCGAAGCTTCCCTCTATTTCCCTGATTATGACATCGAAATTGATGCGAAGATATTGCTGGACACCTTGCGGAGCGAATCGCCCGCCCTCACTTACGAGGAGAGTAACCGCCTCTTCCTTGCTGTTCAGGAGGATTACATGAACATCGGTAACAAAAGAGACCGTATGAAAGCGATGCGGGAAGACCCTTTCCTGAATGCGCTGCAGCTGAAGTTCGCCTATGCGGTCACTTGCCACAAGGCGCAGGGTGGGCAGTGGAGCAACGTCTTCCTCGATAAGGGGTACGTGACGGACGATATGGTGAACGCCGAGTACCTCCGCTGGCTCTACACCGCCTTTACCCGTGCGACGAAGAAACTCTATTTAATCAATTGGTAAACGAATCGCAACGACCTATGCCCAATATCTTTCTTTCCCGCATCACCAACACCCACGTTTCAAGCGAGGGTGACAAGTATCCTTTCTCCATCCCTGCGATAAAGGCGCTGAAGACGTTGGAACTCACGTCGGACGTGACCTACCTCATCGGGGAGAACGGTAGTGGCAAATCGACCCTGATGGAGGCCATCGCCGTGAACTTGGGAATGAATGCGGAAGGGGGCGGACAGAACTTTCGTTTCAGCACCCAAGAGACCCACTCGGACCTCAGCGAATCCCTTCGCCTGGCCAAAACTCCCTACCGATTGCAGGATATGTTTTTCTACCGTGCGGAGAGTTTCTACAATGCTATCACCTACCTCGCAAGCCTTGAAGATGACCCCTTCCGGTCTTATGGGGGAGAGAATCTGCACGAATATAGTCATGGGGAGGGAATGGTCCTCTTCTTCGAGAATCGGTTGAGGCGGGGCTTCTATCTCTTCGACGAGCCCGAGGCCGCATTATCGTACCAAAACCAACTGAGGTTCCTCGTTTGGATGAAACGGGCCGTGGATGCGGGTAGCCAACTGATCATCAGCACTCACTCGCCCGTTCTCCTCGCCTATCCCGGGGCAGTGATCTACCACCTCAACGAGGAGGGCATACGGGAGACAACGTACGAGGAGAGCTACATCTACAACGATATGCGCTCCTTCATCGACAATGTTCCCCTGATCCAGCGGGAACTGGGTCTGCTGACGAAATGATTGTTGAATATAAATCTTTTGGGATCTACTTCGAATCCTTCTTCAACATATTCAATGCCTCCTTGACGACTGGATCGTCTTCGTAGAACACATCGTAGAAGGCGTTTTCCCCATAGATATTACGCAGGATGTAGGAGCGGACCAACTGTGTGATCTTGCTCTTCGAATGTTCCGCCTGCAATAGGTTCTTCTTGATGTTCTTCGCCTCGGCGAATTCCAGCACTTGATCGAAAAGAGGTTCTCTCTTCAGGTATTCGTCCGCCTTCTTATAGCTTTCGAAGCTATTGAAAAGCTGACGGTGCTCGTCGGAGTACTTGAAGGCGAAATCGTAGAGAATGCTGGAGTTGACTAGCTTGGTGTAGTAGACCGAATTGTAGGTGGTGTCGTATGGCACGAAGATGTCCGGCATGATTCCGCCGCCGCCATAGACCACGCGATTGCCCACGGTATAGTATTTCACGGTGTCGCTGGTCGACTTCATGCTGTCTTGGTTGTAGATCTCTCCGCTGGAGTAGCGGTCGAACACCTCCTGTTGGTACTTGTTCTTATCCCTGTATGGCTTCTGGATACAACGTCCCGAAGGGGTGTAGTAGCGGGCCACGGTGAGGCGGATGGCGGAGCTGTCGTTCAGGGTGATCTGTTGTTGCACCAATCCCTTTCCGAAAGAGCGTCTGCCGATGATGGTGCCTCTGTCGTTGTCCTGCATGGCCCCTGCGAAAATCTCGCTGGCGGAGGCGGACCACTCATCGATGAGGACTGTTATTGGATAGTTTTGGTACAATCCGTTTCCGTCGGCTTTGATATCCTGACGTTTCTGGGCTTTGCCTTCCGTGTAGACAATCATGTCGCCTCTGTGCAGGAACTCGTTGATCATGTAGCATGCGGCGTCCAATAGTCCTCCTGAGTTGCCTCTGAGGTCGATGATGAACTTATTGGCGCCCTTCTCCTTCAATCCTTCCAAGGCGTATAGGAACTCGTTATAGGTGTTCGCCCCGAACTTGCCTACTTTGATGTAGCCGATGTGATTCTGCATCATGAAGTGTGCGTCCACGCTATTGACCGGCACATCGCCCCGTGTGATGTCGAAGGTGAGCAGTGAGTCGGCGCTATGTCTCTTGATGCCAAGCGTCACATGTGTTCCCTTAGGTCCGCGGAGCTTGTGCATCACCTTCTCGTTGTTGATGGTCTCGCCCACGAAGAGGGTGTCGTTCACCTTCACGATACGGTCGCCCGGCAGGATGCCCAACTTCTCGGAGGGCCCGCCGCTGATGACGCTCACGATCATCACGGTGTCGTTCTGTATGTTGAATTGCACACCGATGCCAGAGAAACTGCCCTCGAGCTCATCGTTCACCATCTGGAGGTCTTTGGCTGGCACGTACACGGTGTGTGGATCCAGCTCCTCCAATATCTTCGGGAGAGATTTCTCCACGAGCGAATCGATGTCCACCTTGTCCACGTACTGCAGGTTGACGAGGTTCAGCATCATGTCTATTTTGTTGTCCAGCTTCTTGTGGGTGCGGGTGATGCGCTCGTTATGCCTTTCAGTGATGATGGAGCCCGCCAGGATTCCGCAGATGGCTGCGATCGCCACGAAGAGGGGGTTGAATATTTTTTGCATGGTATGTCAGTCTTTGTTGTTTCCGATTTCCAGGTGTTCGATCTCCACGCCCGCCCTTTTCAGCAGGTCTATTCCGTCGGGCGTGTGGTACTCCTCCTCGTAGACCACGCGGCGGATGCCCGCTTGGATGATGAGCTTGGCGCACTCGATGCAAGGGGAGGAGGTGACGTAAAGGGTAGCGCCCTCGCTGCTGTTGGAGGAGCGGGCCACCTTTGTGATGGCGTTGGCCTCGGCGTGTAGGACGTAAGGTTTGGTCTTGTTGTTCTCGTCCTCGCACACGTTCTCGAAGCCGCACGGTGTGCCGTTGTATCCGTCGGATATGATCATTCGTTCCTTCACGATGAGGGCGCCCACCTTCCTGCGCTCGCAGTAGGAGTTTTCCGCCCAAATCTTGGCCATGCGCATGTAGCGGAGGTCGAATTGATGCCTTTTTTCGTTTGATTTTTCTTCCATATCCGCAAAAATACAACTAAAAATGCAAAGTTATCTTCCTTTTCGGGAAAAAGAAAGGGTGAACCCATCGGATCCACCCTTTTACCTTTTCTCCTTCGAGATTACTTACGAAGATTGAGCGCCTTAACGATGGCACGATATCTTTCGATATCGATCTCCTTCAAGTAGTCAAGCATACGACGACGCTTACCTACCAAGGCCTTCAATGATCTTTGCGTACTATAATCCTTCGCATTTGACTTCATGTGGTCAGTCAAATGAGTAATACGGTATGAAAATAACGCTATCTGAGCCTCAGGTGAGCCAGTATCGGTATTCGACTTCCCGTATGTACCGAAGATTTCTTGCTTCTTAGCAGCATCTAAATACATAATGTTTAAATTTTAATGTTTAAAAATCGACCGCAAAGTTAAGTATATTTTCTGATACTGCAACCGTTTCCAAAAAATATTTTTCTGTGGGCTATTCTCCCTTGATGCTAACTCTTGTTGAGATATTTTCTTGTTGTAGGCGGAAAAGGATTCGAAGATCGTTATAATATCTTTTTCGTTCTCCTTGGTTATAGCTATTGTTGGGGTTTCTATTGTCTTGTAGAAAAGTTCATCTACATGCTGGATAAATAGATACGACGTCGTTGGGTATTTATCGTGAGTATCCAGGACATAGTCGAACAAGGATAGCATGGATGGAAATGATAGCCCTGTCGTGTTTATTTCTAAGAAAGGATCATTTTTAAGGTTTCTGTATAGGGTGTAAATCAAGCGTCTCCCTCCAGTTTCTATATAATCGAAATCCTTTTTCTTAATTCTTTTTTCTCTTACGCACCTATATTCCTCTAATGAATCATAACGACTGATTTCGTCAGCATGTTCATTTATCATATCCAGGTCGCCAATCAACCCCTTTTCCATTAATCCACATTCTATCCAATGGGGCTCAGTGTATATCTCAAATTTATCTTTGTTCGATTCAACGTATCTAACTTTTTTAGCCGTGTCTGGAATATATGGCGCAAAGTGCATCAACACATCACCTTCCTTTATCTCAGGCAATGAATATGCGCAATCACTTCGAGGTTTTAATATTATTTTATTCATGGGGAATCATTATTTGAAAGGTGGTGCTCTTTTACATATTGATATCATCTATTTTGACACTTGACAAAGTTTCGCCGTAAAGATAGTGAAATTCGAATAGTAAATCGTAAATAGCTAAATAGTAAATAATCACACCGCCCAACCCCCAACCCCTCCCGCTTCCCTCCGCTATGAAAATAGTAAATCGTAAATAGCTAAATAGTAAATTTTTTTATCTTTGTCTTCGAATTGACAAGACTAGACTTGACAGAACTGGCATGAAACAATATTTGGATCTTTTGCAGCGTGTGCTGGACGAGGGCACGCAGAAGGGCGACCGCACAGGTACGGGTACTATCAGCGTTTTCGGACATCAGATGCGCTTCAATCTGGAGGAGGGTTTTCCCCTGCTCACGACGAAGAAGCTTCACCTGAAATCCATCATCTATGAACTGCTTTGGTTCCTGAAGGGCGACACGAACGTGAAGTACCTGCAGGAGCATGGCGTGCGTATCTGGAACGAATGGGCGGACCCGGATGGTGACCTCGGACATATCTACGGATACCAGTGGCGCTCCTGGCCGGACTATGACGGCGGGCATATCGACCAAATAGCGGAGGTGGTGCGGACCCTCAAAGAGGACCCGAACTCGCGCCGTATCATCGTCAGCGCTTGGAACGTGGCGGACCTCAAGCGGATGAACCTGCCGCCTTGCCACGCCTTCTTCCAGTTCTACGTGGCGGATGGCCGGCTAAGCCTCCAACTCTACCAACGCAGCGCGGATATCTTCTTGGGCGTTCCTTTCAATATCGCCTCCTACGCCTTGCTCCTCCAGATGATGGCGCAGGTGACGGGCCTCAAGGCGGGTGACTTCGTCCACACGTTGGGCGACGCGCATATCTACACGAATCACTTGGAGCAAGTAAAATTGCAGCTGACAAGGGAACCTCGCCAGCTGCCACAAATGAGGATTAATCCTGAGAAGAAGGATATCTTCTCCTTTGATTACGAGGATTTCACCCTGGAGAATTATGACCCCCACCCGCACATCGCAGGCAAGGTCTCCGTGTGATCATCTCTTCGCCACCCTTATTTTACTATTTTCATTGTCAATCCTCTGAAATACACGATGTAAATGCCTTTCGGTAGTTTATCTAACCGAATGATATTCTCTTCCGCGGCGATGCGGGACGTATATATGAGCATGCCATTGAGGTCAGTGATACGTATGGTTCCTTCCTCTTTCGTCTTTATGTATAAGGTCTCATCCTTTCGCTTATAAAGACAATTGAAATTCCCTTTGTCATCATTTGCCTCCGACACACACGCAGATGTGTTTTCGATCTTTTCTATCCGCACATAGTCAACAACGGCCCATGTCCAGATAGGCGTGAGTCTCACATCGTTGTCACCCTCAGAAAACAGAAATGAACCCACAAGTGTTTCCCCTTGCTTATCTTCGCTTTTATCGTCTGAAGTGTTTCCTAATTTAATGGTATTGCTTTCTCCGTTCACTGTGCAATTGATCTCCTTGAAACCGTAAATGGAGTTGTAACCGACATATACCTTATAAGCTCCTTTCTCTTCTAATGGTATGTTGATGTCGACATAGTCTGTCGCTTCTTTAAGGCTCAACACACCTGTTCCAGACATCTGTGACACTGTTTCATGGCTGGCGACATAGTCTGATGAACATTCCACCTCGTAGATGTTCTTTTTTGCGGACTCTTCACATAGAGTGTCATTGACCTCTTGCGTCTCTCCACATTTGTTGGAATATTTACGGAAGAAGTCCCATAAAGCCTTTGACGTTTGGAAATCATCATAATCATTTTTATATTCATGCCAGCGATTTTTCACCGAATAAAGAATCACCTCTGTGCTACAGTCGCCATTCTTGTAGTGTGTTTTGGTGCAAAAGTTTGAGACTTGTGTCACCTCCGGGGTGGGGTCACAGTTGTCTTTTTTTGCGAATCCTTTTATAATAGCTGGAACGCCATTATAATCCACAAAAGAGTCTTCTTGCCCATGTATATGGCAGATAGGCACCGGACGAGAGCAGTTGAAATTCGCACCCCAAAGATTGTAGCCGGAAATGGGTCCGAAGGCGGCAAATTTATCCGCCACGTTGTTGATGATGTGGTAGGTCAGCATACCACCCATCGAGAAGCCTGTCATATATACACGGCTTTCGTCGATATTATATTCTGACGACATTTTTTTTATGATATCCAACATGAAATTTATGTCAGTCATACCATTGATGTCCCATTGATTACCATCTCCTTGAGGGTAAACGACTGCGAATTTAGCAGTGTCTGCAATTAGGTTCCACTGCGATGCTGTTTTCATATTTTCCATATTGTCTCCCATTCCGTGGGCAGCGATAACCAATGGTCGATTTTCTGTCAGACCATCAGGAACATAGATGAAAGCTTCTCTCCATTTGCCTCCTGTTTGAATGCGGGTTACTTGATTGTATTTGGCTGCCATTGTTGTTGTACTAACAAGCAACAAAATGATATGTAATAATAAGTTTTTCATGGATGTAAAAATTAGTGATGTTATTTTACTATTTTTAATGTTAGATGGTTGAAATGCGCAATGTAAATACCATTAGGTAGGTTATCAAATCGAACTACATTCTCCTTGCCTGTGATATGAATGGTATTGATGATTAATCCATTGAGATTGACGACACGAAGCATTCCTTCTGTCTCAGAGTTAATGTGTAAGCATTGCTCTCTCTGTGCATAGTATAGTATCGTTTTGTCGTCGTAGGAAGCGAGATCATTGTTGTCGGTCGATTGACACTTCCTCAGGTGAGGAGCTTTCGCTTCGTTTTTCCATGCGTCGGTGATGATTTTTCCCCAATTGCAAGACTTTCCCGAGGTGGATTGGGTTGCCAGTGTTGGATTTCTGGAAGGATCCTTCACAAGGTCGAGATATTGTACGGGATTACCGTTTCCATACCATGACCAAGCTAACCATCCGACCCTCTTCTCTTTGCAGTATGAGAGTATCTTGGCTTCGTCCACGTCTCCGTCGCTATGATACCAACCGAACTCTCCGATACACAGGGCAAGACCTTGATTTATAACACCATCAATATTGGATGTCACTCTACTACTGTTACCCGCTGTTCCGTACATGTGAATAGAGAATATCACGTTGTTCTCCTCGTCAGCAGCCAGCACCTCCTTTCCGTAGGAGTGGATAGTGGAAGCGTTCTGCCCGTATCCTCCGGCATCGACCATGATACAGTGCCTAAGACCTGCCTTTCGGATGATAGGAATTGCTTTTTTATATCCATCTCGCCAGTTGGTGGTCGATGATGAGTTGTGCCATTCGTTGGCAATGTTGATGATTACGTATGCTTCCGTTCCTTTTAGTATCGGCGCAAGATTGGCAAAATAGCGTGCTGCATCCTCCAAGTCGCTGATTTTATCGCTTCCTGTTTCATCGTGCACTTCAAGGATAGCAGCCATACCATCTTCTCGACAAGCTTCAATCAATTTTTTCACCGATGAGGCATCATCGGCAGGGGTGCCGTAGTCTTTCCCGTCGGTCAGTACAATGCGTACGGCATTGGCTCCGTAGTTGTGTATCGCTTTCAATTGATCATAAGCAGAACTTTTGTACCATGTGTAAGCCATGCTGACCCCTCTCATGATGAATTCGTCGCCGCAGGCATCAAGAAGCTTGTTTCCATCAACATGAAATCCATCAACGTCAGAGGTTGTAGGCTCCTGATAAGGCGAGTCGTTGTCCGATTCGATGCGGACATAATCTATAGGGACCCAGGTCCAAATGGGTGTTATCGATATTTTGTTATCTCCCTTCCTGAGTGAATAAGATCCCACAAAAGCCTCCTTTTTCATATCCTCACCATCCGCCTCTTTGTCGTAGTCGAAATCCACTGTTCCGAGAATCCCGTTCACACTGCACTGAGCTTGCTTATAACCATAAGCAGTGTTGTAACCCACATACACCTTATAATTCGCAGCTGTCTCAATGTTGAAACTGAAATTGATGTAATCATCGTCGTTGGGAAGATTGACAACTCCAGTTCCAGATTGATTTTGAAGCGTAAGTAACGTTCCTTGGTAATCTGCACATTCAGCCTCCTTCTTCAGGTCTGTCTCGTATTTTTTACACTCCGTGTTGGGCATGTCGATCGGTTCATTGTTCAGCAATTTAAGCATTTGATTTGCGTATCGCGCACCAAGTTTACGATAACTTTCTGCGGAGAAATGCACATTGTCACCTTGATGTCCTAGTCCTTCGGCAGAAATGACGTAAGAATTAGGAATAGTGGAAGGAACCTTTGCGATCACATCATTATGTCTTCCGCAAGATCCTCCTTGCTCTGTGCGAACCACCTCACCGACAAGTAGAGGAACCTCTTTACCATCCAAATTCAAATCATTTAGGATGTTCTCATAAACCTTTTTCACCTTTCCAGGCCAACTGTAATCACCTGTGTTCGTTTCCCCTTGATGCAAAAGGATTCCCTTGATAACACCTACTTCCTGAGCCTTTTTCGCACAGTCGATAAGTCTGCCGTATGGGTTACCTCCGTATGCCCGAATGATCTCCTTCATGTAGTCTTCGACATTATATGAATAACTTAAATAGTTATCCTTATCAAATAATTTGATGTCGCAACCACCAACAGCAACTACAACCACTCCGACTTTTATTTCGGAAGAAAGATTGTCAATCATTGTCCTTCCGAAATAATCCGCTGGCCCCAATTGCTTATAACAACCGGCCAATGGCGGAACAGCCGTGTACCATTTATACAACTCACGAGAACCACATGACTGGGTGGACATCATTTGAAACCGATCGCTCACCATCCTGTCTTGATTTTCTATTCTGCCTTGTCCCTCCATATTGGATTGCCCAAAACACAAATAGATGTGGAAATTGGGATCAGGAGCAGCAAAAGAATTTACACATTGTAGAATTAGATAAATTCTAATGAGAAATGAAATGATTTTGTTTTTCATACGCGTTAGATTAAAATAAGGGACACATCCCTTTTTGTCAAATCAAGTATGACAGGAATAGTACACCTTAAGTTATGAATGATAAAAAAATATTACTGCAACATTTTTTAGAGAGGATCCTCTTTTTGTTGTAATGCTTACGTCACAAATTTCGGTGAATAAAGCGTTTTTGCGGTTATCTGTACGTGGCAAAAAAATATAAAATTGACACCTCGCCTCAGATTATGATATTTATATGTGGCAAAAAATATCTTTTTGGCGCATCCGTATTTCTGAACCCTTTTGTAGTAGTAAATCTGTAAGAGGAATGTCCGATTATTGCATAGCGAGAGACATGATTGTCTGTTTTAAGATTCAAAAATTATGACTATTTTTATTGTGGAATTTCTATTATATGCGAAAGAAAATATTCATATTGTTCACGATTCTCTTTTCCTGCAGAATCACGTGCTTGAGTGAGCGCCTTAGTTTTGACCACTATAGGACACAGGATGGATTGTGCTGTGATTTTGTATTGGGAGTGGAACAGGATGCCAATGGATTTATATGGGTCGTGACTCAAAATGGAGTAAGTCGATTTGACGGTATATATTTCAAGAACTATTCGAAGAATCGGGGAGGATTGATGCAAAACAATGTGAATTGCATTACAAACACCTCAGCGGGGGAAATCGTTTTCGGCGGTGACAATGGCATGTTACAAACTTATGAACTTTCTGCCGATACATTTCTTAGTAAGCGATTCCCAGAGTTGATGGAAAAATATGTGAAGTCGGTGACAGGTTTCTCGACATTACATGATGGAAGGGCTCTATTATTGTCGACGAGTGGCATTTTCACATACGATACGATAAAAAAATGTTTTGCGGCGGACTCACTTCTGACAGATATCACAAGTCCGCTGTTCGTCACATCGTTTTATCAGGACAGATTAGGAAATTATTGGGTGGGAACATTCGACGGACTTCACCTCTTTTCCCGACAAGGGAAGGAACTGAAGTCTTACTTGCTTTCCAAGGATAAAGCGCCCGCTTCATCGATCGTCGAATTGGATTCCACCCATGTTTTGGTTTCCTCCAATATGGGACATGTTTGGCTATTTGATGTTTCCGGACATGATACGCCCACATGTGAAGAGTTTAACACACCATTCAGAAATGTCTCTGTTATGCTGAAGGACACAAAGAGTCGAATATGGTTTGGGACATGGGGTTATGGATTGTGGCGAATGGATCATTTCGGAAAGTTTACCGAGATAAAAACCTTTGGAGAGGACGATGATTTGAAAAAAGTTCATGCGTTGTTTGAAGATTCGGATCATAGCATATGGGTGGGTACGCAAGTTAATGGTTTATTTCGCTATCAGGCTGAAAACAATTCGAGAATTTCACATTCTTCCGAGATGGGATATCCAAATATTGACGCTTCCTGCTTTCTGGAACGTTCCGACGGAAACCTGTACGTTGGTTCGGATGGCTCCGGAGTCCATTTGGTGACAGCTGGAGGAAAATACGTAGAACCAGAGAGTAGTTTTTCCAACATGGGTGGAAGCATCCTCTCCTTCTGTTCATGGAAGGAAGACTCATTTTTGGTTTCTTCTTGGTTTAATGGCATTGGTAAGGTTTCGGTAGGAGGAGAAGTGACTCCAATACAATACGGGAACTTGACTAACATAGTCAATAGTTCCAAATGTGTGCGTTATATGAGGAATGGTGAGATATGGGTTGCCACACAAGGTGACGGTGTCTATGTGCGCCATGTTGATGGTTCGTGGGAGAAACGTAAATTCAATATAAACAGTGAGATCGAGGATAGATGGATTGAAGATATGGAGGAGAACCGAGATGGAACGAAGTGGATAGTTTCTCCTTTTAATATTTGGTATTGTAACGGTTATGACATGCGTATTTCTTCATGGAAGAGTGACCCTAACACCTCTGAACCTTGCATATTGATGGATGGGGTATGTGATGAGGAGGGGGACCTATATGTCGCCACCATTTGTGGCGTTTTACAGGCATCCAAGGAAACGGGAGACCTGAGTATGCTTGATTTCTTACCTGAGGCGAGCTATACATCTGTTTATCTTGACAAACAAGGTTTTTTATGGTGTGATGGTTCTGCAGGCATCTTTTGCGTAAATTTGAAGAAACGAACATTCAGAAAAATTCCACTTCCTAAGGATAAATACGGCAATCTATTCTTCCAGCCTCGCGCCATATATGAAAGTTCCAAAGGTAATTTGTTCTTTGGTTGCTCAAATGGATTTATTGTACTGAATCCCAATGATATAAATTCATCAGAACGGCTTAAATGCGTGACATGGTCAAAAGTGGAAGGGACGAAACATAACGGGGAAAGGTTCACTCTGCCCATCATAGAAAGACTTGTCAAAATGGATGGAGATAATGAAGAGACCCGTATATCGTTCGATGTTGTCTCTCTCTCTGGAAGGGATGTCGTATGTTGTTATAGACTGAAAGAATACGACAATACATGGATAGATCTGAAAGGGAAGCGAGAGATCGTTTTGAACCATCTTCCTGCAGGAGATTACGAGTTGGAATTATCGGTATATGTCGATGGACATGAGAACAATCCGTCTCAATTGTGCTTGAAGTTGAGTGTTGCCTCACCGTGGTGGCAGTCATGGTGGTTCATCTCTCTTGTCGTGATCATCTTGGTTATGTTGTCATACGGACTATTTGCATGGCTTAGATATGTGAAAACACATGCAAATGCTTTGGGCGCATCAAACGAATCTGAGAAAGAACCTCCCATCAATCCGTTCATGGCACAAGTGATGTCCACCATAGACCAGAACTATACGAATCCAAATTTTTCGGTAGAGGACTTGGCGAAAGAATTAAGAGTCAGTAAGTCCACTTTGATTCGTAAGTTGAAGCCACTAACGGATCTCACCCCGGCAGAACTCATTGGGGTTTATCGATTAAAAAAGGCGGATGAGATGTTGCGCACTATGTGTATGCCTATCAAAGAAGTGTCATTCCTGACAGGGTTTAGTAATCCATATTATTTCAGCCGCAAGTACAAAGAATACTTTGGTTATCCCCCTTCACGGCAAAAAAGAGAGTGATAATCCTGTAAACAAGGAAGAAGAACACCCATTCTGTATATCGCGGATATACGAAAATAGGTGCTCTTCTTGTTATAAAAATCAGCCGAATAACGAAGCTGCGGCTCTAATCTCCCATATGTCAAGGAGAGGTAAAGATACTCGATACTATCTAATGAATTTATAAGATTTCTCGTTGACCATCACAAAATATACTCCGTTTGCCCATCCGGTAGTGTTTATGGTTAGAACTCCATTCACTATTTTGTCCATCACAATTTTTCCATTCACATCCACCACCCTGATATATGTGGCATTGATGCACTCAATGAAAAGTTGATGATTTTTCTGGTCATATAGACAATATTGGGTGTCGGAAGCGTATAATTCATTAGTTGAGGATGTACATTCCTCTAAAGAAGGTGCTTTCGCTTCTTCTTTCCATGCGTCCACTATCTTTTTCCCCCATGCGCAGGAGTTTCCTTCCGCAGACTGTGTGGCTAGGGTTGGGGTGGACGAAGCGTCCTTCACGAGGTCGAGGTACTCCACCGGGCTTCCGTTGCCATACCATGACCATGCCAGCCAACCCACGTTCTTCTCTTGGCAATAGGAGAGGATTTGGTCCTCGTCCACATCCCCATCGCTATGGTACCAACCGAACTCTCCGATGCAGAGGGCGAGTCCTTGGTTGATGACTCCGTCGATATTGCTCTTCACACGGTTCTTGTTTCCCGCTGTCCCGTACATGTGGATAGAGAAGAGGACGTTGTTCTCCGGGTCTGCCGCCAAGACATCCTTCCCATAGGTGTGGATGGTGGCCGCGCTCTGTCCGTATCCGCCTGCGTCGACCATGATGCAGTGGCGCAAGCCCGCGTTACGGATGATTGGGATGGCCTTCACATAACCATCCTTCCAGTTGGCCGCAGAGGAGGAGTTGTGCCACTCGTTGGCGATATTGATGATCACGTAGTGTTCTGTTCCCTTCAGCGTGCTGGCGAGGTTGGCGAAGTATTGCGCCGCTCCTTCGAGGTCGCTGATCTTATCGCTTCCCGTCACGTCATGCACCTCCAGGATGGCCACCATGCCATAGGCCTTGCAAGCGTCGATGAGCTTCTTGACGGAAGCCGCGTCGTCCGCTGGCGAACCGTAGGCGTTGCCGTTGGTCAGGACGATACGCACCGCATTCGCCTTGTTATTGTAGATCGCCTTCAGCTGATCGTAGGCGGAACTTTTGTACCAGGTGTAGGCTAGGTTGACACCCCTCATCACGAACTCGTTGTCGCAACGGTCAAGCAGTTTGTTGCCGCTCACCTTGAATCCGTCCACGTCCGAAACATTGAACTCATACACAGGAGCGTCATTGTCCTTTTCTATGCGCACGTAGTCTACCACCGCCCATGTCCAGATAGGCGTGAGCTTCACCACGTTCTCGCCAGCGGCGAATTCGAACGTGCCCACGAGGGTCTCCCCCATCTTGTCCACGCTCTCATCATCCTTGTCTTCTCCTAGGTTGGCGGTTCCGCTCACACCGTTCACCGCGCAGTCGATCTGTTTGAATCCGTAGACGGAGTTGTAGCCCACATATACCTTATAAGAGCCCTTTTTCTCCAAGGGAATGTTGATATTGATGTAGTCGGTGCTCTCCTTGAGGTTCAGCGCACCGCTCCCGGACACCTTGTTCACCGACTCAACGGACGCCACATAGTCCGCGGAGCATTCCGCCTCGTAGATATTCTTCTTGAGTGATTCCGCGCAGGAGGGATCCTCCACCTCATGGTAAGTGCCCCATCCCGGCATCTCGTCGAGGGTGATGATGAGGTCGCTGCTCATGGCGCTCTTCCAGAGACTGGCGCTGGTTTGGTCGATGAAACCACCGCTCCATGAGTTGTACCAAGGCATCCACCAAGACCATATGTCACCATTTTTCTGCGCTTCGGCAGGGTCCACGATCGGACCGTTCTCCGTGAGGGCGAGGATCTTATCGCTACCCATCTTGGATATGATGGTGTTCCAGGTATTAATATTAGACTGGGTATTATTCGCCCCGTTGTAGATATCCACACCGATCACATCGATATATTGATCTCCCGGGTACCATGCCTCGTTGTAGGCATAGCTTTGGGTAGGGTCCTTTTCGAGGTTCCAGACCCATATCAGGTTCTTGACGCCCTTGACGTTCACCATGCGGTCGTACACCAGTCTATAGAGCGCCACGTAGCTCTTCGCGCCCTTCGTGCCCCACCAGAACCATCCGCCGGAAGCCTCGTGGAGCGGTCTCCAGATAGCTGCCACGCCAGATGCCTGCAGTTCCAGGAAGAGGTCAGCCACATGGTCGATGTCCGCGATAAGCAGTCGGTAGGTCTCCGAGGAGGTGTCCCACTCGGTGGTGCCAGCCTTGAAGCCTTTGGTATAATCGAAGTCCGTGTAGCTATCGTTCGCCCCTTTGGCGTAGAAGGCATTCTCCGAGCCCACCTTCCAGTGCCAGTTGAAGGAAGGTATTCCGCCATCCTTCCAAAGCTCCTTGGCGAGGCTGATGCCCGACTGTGTGTAGGTCTTGAACCATGCCTCGTCCGATTGCGCGCCCGTGGCGTTCAGGAGGTCAACGCCCACCAATGCGGGGTACTTATTACCGTCGATGGAATAGAGGTAAGCCACATCCACTTGGGTCTTGTAGCTTGCCCCATTGTCCATGTCGCCGCACATAACCCCTGAAATCGTGTTTTTCTTGAAATGATCATACAGAAATTTATACAATAGTGTAGCCCCCTCCGTAGCGTCCTTTGTGACGGGTTGGGTGGAAATCGCCGCTGTCGACTCTCCTACGATCCAAAACAGTGCGCAAAATAGTAATACAAGTTTTGTTGTTTTCATGATAACTCTTGTTTTAATAAAATACATATGCTTCATTAATACTTACTCTGCAAATGTCGAGAAATAAAGCATTCTGTAGGTTATCTGTGTGTGGCAAAAAGATATACATTTGTTGCATTTAGGCCCATTTTCATCGTATAGGCATGACATTAGAATTGGTGGGCTCTATCGATAGCAGGAAATGATATGGATTTTGTCAGAGGCGACCCGCTACTGAAAACTTTTGCCGATTTTTGAAAAAGTTTTCAGTATAGTGAAAACTTTTGCTATATTTGTAAAAAGTTTTCAGTAGGAAGCGTATGATAGTCAGGGAAAGATACATTTCACAAATCAGACCGTTTTATGAAAGCGATCTAATAAAAGTTATCACCGGCATTCGTCGATGTGGCAAATCGGTAGTGCTGGAACAGATAAAAAGCGAACTCACTGCGCAGGGGAAGGATATTATCTACCTGAACTTCGAGGACAGGCATATTTCTTCCCAAATCACCAATGACATCGAACTCATTGAATACATTGAAAAACAGATTGTTTCAGAAAAGAAGGTCTACGTTTTCCTTGATGAGGTACAAATGGTGAAGGACTGGAATCTCGCGTGCCGTTCGCTCCGTCTGCGGAACATCTCTCTTTTTATTACAGGATCGAACTCAAAACTGCTTTCGCGCGAGTTCACGAAGGAGCTGAGCGGGCGCTATGTCTCATTCACCATACGTCCGTTCGTGTACAAGGAGATTGTGGAATATGCCCAAGAACTCGGGCGCACAGTATCCATAAACGACTATCTGATATATGGGGGATTTCCTAAAAGGATAGAATTCAAAGGAGAAGATGAGATGCTCCGTTACCTGAACGACTTGGACGAGACGATTGTATTGAACGACATCATCAACCGTTATAACATCCGCAAGAAGGAAATATTCACCAAGCTGGTGAATTATGTGCTCATATCGAACGCACGTATCTTCAGTTCCAACTCCGTCCACAATTATCTGAAATCACAAAAGACTGATTGTTCGGTAAATACGGTGATGAAATACCTCGATTACCTGGAAGAGGCATACGTTATCCGAAAGGTCGAGCAATACTCAACCAAGGCGAAGAAACAGCTTGAATTCTACACGAAACTATATGACGAGGATGTGGCCTTCAACTCCATCCGTCAGCCCAATAATCGTTTTGATATCTCGCATAACCTTGAAAATGTGGTATATAACGAACTTATCTACATGGGCTACCAACTCAAGGTGTACAACATGAACAACAAAGAAATCGATTTCCTTGCTGTAAAGAATGGACATGAGTATCTTGTGCAAGTGGCCTACAGCGTGGTTGAGGAGAGCACCTACAAACGTGAATTCGCACCATTCAATGAACTTGACAATTCCCGTAAGAAGATCCTCATCACCAACGATGAGAACGATTATTCGACGAGCACCGTGCAACACATCCGCCTCAAAGATTTTCTGATGATGAAGGATTTATCATCGTAGACACATAGATAGCAAAACCAAAGCGTCCGAACCGTTAAGGAGATGTTTCCTTTTTCTGCCTTGATTTCTCAAAAATAGAAAGTTGGGGCGTGGAAAAGAGAAAGAAAAAAATTATTTTTGTAGCACTTCTTTCAGTTTATGCGTTTAAAGTTGCTCATAACCTTGTCTTTGCTTATTACTTGCGCGGTTCCTCGCGCGAGCGAACGTCTTTGTTTTGACCATTACAAGACGAAGGATGGGTTGTGCTGTGACTTCGTGTTAGGCATCGGGCAAGACCGTAACGGCTTCATTTGGACCGCCACGCAGGATGGTGTGAGCCGGTTCGATGGCACAAACTTCAAGAACTATTCGAAGAAGCGGGGCGGACTGATGCGGAACAATGTGAGTTGCCTGTCGAACACTCCTGAGGGGGACATCCTTTTTGGAGGAGACAATGGCATGCTCCAATCGTATGATTGGTCGACGGACACCTTCGTCAGCCGACGTTTTCCTGAATTGATGGAGAAGTACGTGAAGTCCGTGACCGGGTTCTCCCGATTGCGTGACGGAAGGAGTCTATTGTTGACCACAAGCGGCATCTTCCCGTATGACACGTTACGGAGTCGTTTTTCGGAGGATTCACTTTTGACAGGCATCACGAGTCAACTGCTTGTACAATCTTTTTATGAGGATAGATTTGGTGATCTTTGGGTGGGCTCTTTCGACGGGCTTCACCTCTTCTCTGCCAAAGGGGAGGAGTTGAAGTTTTATACGCTCTCCAAGGATAAGGCGCCTGCCTCCTCGATTCTGGAACTAGATTCCTCCCGTGTCTTGGTCTCCACCAACATGGGGGGTGTTTGGCTATATGATATTCCTGAACATGGATTGCCGGTCGCCAAGGAGTTGAATACGCCTTTCAAGAATATATCCGTCATGCTGAAGGATGCGAAAGGACGAGTTTGGTTCGGCACATGGGGAGATGGGCTGTGGAGGATGGATCGGTTCGGCTCGTTCGTCGAGGTGAAGTCTTACGGAGGAGAGGAGGACCTGCAGAAGGTGCACACAATCTTTGAGGACTCAGACCATAGCATTTGGATCGGCACGCAGGTGAATGGTGTGTTCCGTTATCAGGCGGAGAATAGTTCCAAGATCTTCCACTCGTCTGAAATGGGTTATCCGAACGTGGACGCCTCTTGTTTTATGGAACGTCCTGATGGTAATATATTCGTGGGGTCGGATGGCTCTGGCGCCTACCTGGTGTCGGGCGAAGGGAAGTTCATGCAAAACCTGGATGGCTTCTCCTGCATGGGAAGGAGCATCCTCTCCTTTTGTCGTTGGAGGGGGGGCGAATCGTTGGTTTCCTCTTGGTTCGGCGGCATCGGGGTCGTTTCGGCGGATGGCAGGGTCTCTCCCCTCAAGTACGATGGATTGGAAAATACGGTCAATAGCTCCAAATGCGTGCGCCACATGCGTAACGGAGATATATGGGTCGCCACGCAAGGCGATGGTGTCTACGTGCGCCAAGCGGATGGGGTATGGGAGAAGAAATCCTTTGTGGTGAATGATGAGGTTACTGACCTATGGATCGATGATATGGAAGAGGCGCCGGATGGTACGATGTGGGTGCTTTCTCCTTATAACGCCTGGCGATGCGACAGCACGGGAATGCGTTTCTATGCATGGAAGAACGATCCGAACGCATCGGAGCTATGCATATTCGTCGATGGGGCCTGCGATGGGGAGGGGAATCTCCTCGTCGCCTCCAACTACGGAATCATCGAGGTCTCCAAACAGACTGGGGCGCTGACCCTTTTGGATTATCTTCCTACGGCGAAGTATGTCTCTGTCTACTTCGATAGACAGGGGTTCCTATGGTGTGACGGTACGGCGGGCATCTATCGGGTGAACTTGAAGGAACGGACGTTTAGGATGATTCCGCTCCCTGTGGATAAGTATGGAAAACTTTTCTTCCAGCCTCGTGCGATATACGAAAGCTCCAAGGGTAATGTGTTTTTTGGCTGCGCGAATGGTTTCATCACGTTGAATCCAAGCGAGATGGGCTCTTCCGGGAAAATCGATTTCTTGGCGTGGACCCAAGCGATCGGGAAGAAAGAGGACGGACAATGGAACATGTTGGAACTGCGCAAGGACAGGTTACGCTTGGATGGAGAAAATGTGGAGACGCGCATATCCTTCGATGTGGTCTCCCTTTCCGGAATGGATGTTGTGTGCCGCTACCGCCTGAAGGGTTGGAACGACGATTGGAAAGAGTTGGGAGGAAAGCGGGACGTGGTGCTGGATCATCTTCCTTCTGGAAAATATGAGTTGGAATTATCTGTGTATAAGGCTGGTAATGAAAAGAATGCGACCCAACTGAACATGACGATCATCGTCTCGACGGTATGGTGGCGCTCGTGGTGGTTCATCACCTTAGTGGTGCTCTCCCTGCTGGCCTTGCTTTATTGGGTATATGGAAGGATGAAGCGTCCGGTGGTGATCACGGAGACCGCTATCAGTAACGAGCCTACAGAGGAGAAGGAGGCAGTGGAGGATTCACCGCAACAACCTGCTGTTGACCCGTTCATGGCGCAGGTGATGGAGGTGATAGAACGCAACTATATGAACCCGGAGTTCTCTGTGGAGGAGTTGGCCAAGGAGATGTCCACCAGTAAATCCACCCTCATCCGTAGGCTGAAACCGCTGACGGAGCAGACACCGGTAGAGATGATCGGTGTCCATCGCTTGAAGAAGGCGGACGAGATGTTGCGGACCACGAACTTGCCGGTCAAGGAGGTGGCCTTCACGACTGGCTTCAGCAGCCCATACTACTTCAGCCGTAAGTACAAGGAATACTTCGGCTATCCTCCTTCGCAGAAGAAGGAGAAGGATCAATCAGATAGTTAATCGTAATAACTAATTATTCACCGAAGAGTGCCTTGTCGACGATCTCCGAAGTCTTTAGTCTGCCATTGATGACGGAGACGATGTCGAATTTACCTTGTGTACAAAGCTTATTGTCGGATAGACGGTAAATATCCTCATAGAAAACATAACGGATACCCTCCTTCTTCACGTTGAGGCGGCAGACGAACTTGTCGTTGCTCTTCAACGGTTGCTTGTATTGCAGCTCAGCCTTTGCGACGACGAGGATGACCCCGGCGTTGGTCAGCTCCATGAAGTCTAAACCGATCGTCTGGATGTAGCGGTGCCTCGCATGCTCCATATAATGCTGATAATTAGCGTTATTTACAATACCCTGCACATCGCACTCGTAGTCGCGCACCTCAAATTCGTATTCAAAGATATATTCCATAATAATTTTTCTATAATTTCTTAGTTTCGTATTAACGTGAAATGACCCTTGTATGTTACCCTTGTGTCATAAAGGTTGATGATATACCAATAATCCTCCGAAGGCAAGGCATAGCCATTGTATGTTCCGTCCCACTCTTGCTCAGGGTCTGTCGACTCGAATAGTTTCTTGCCGAATCGGTTGAAGATGGATACTCTCACGTTGGCATATCTATTCAAGTTGATGATCTTCCATGTGTCGTTGGTTCCATCGCCCTGAGGTGTGAAGTATTCAGGGATAATCAGATCATGACGTTCCGCCACGAAGGTCATTTCGCTGACGCAGCCCATCTCGTCTTTGACCCTGGCTGTATAGGTCCAGCCGGAAACCACCGGTGTGATTGTGTTTGTTTGTTCGAATCCAGAGCCCAAGTCGAAGAGATAAGGGGCTGTCCCGCCTTCCCCTTCGAGGGTGATGATCTGCGCCTCTTCCTGATTCACGATAATATTAGGTTGTGGCGCAATGTGTATCGTCTGCTCTAGTTGCTTTTCGCACGTACCGTTTGTCGCCTTCACGTAGTAGGTGGTAGTCTCTTCCGGGAACACCTCCTGTCTGTTGCCTATGGCGATGGTATCGGTGAATTCAGGGGAGGTGGACCAGACATATCGGTTGTCAGCAGCACCATCATTCACACGCAGGAAGGCGCGCTCCCCGATGCAGATCATCGTGTCCTTCGTCGTGCCTTCCGTTGGCTCGAACACATGGATGGTGAGTTCCTTCTTTTCCCCTATGCACCCCTTCTCCGTGCGTGGGATAAGGGTGTAGTTGGTGGTCTCATCTGGATTGAAACTCTCCTTGTCGGAAGCCATGTAGATCTCCTCCGGGTGACCCGTTGTGACGGATGTCGCGGATAGCAACAGATTGTTCGCGGAGAATGGGAAGTCTGTGGAGAGCTCCACAAGGTCACCCCTACAGATCGAGTCTGCCGAAGCGGTCAGTTCATAGAGGGTAGGGACCGTGTCGATTTTTACGGTGTGGGTCACCTCCTTCTCAGGACAATATTGGGAAGTGGCTTTCAAACTGAAGGTTGTCTCATCTTGAAGTGTATAGAGGGAGGACCCATTATAGTCGCCAGAACTATATCCTTCAATCTTTTCCCGGTTGACGATCTCTCCATTGACGGATTCGTATAGGATGACGGATGATACATCCTGCCCGTTCTTTATGCGGAAGTTAATGGTATAGTCACTTCCCTTGCATGTGGACTCGTCTCCTGTAAGTTCGACTTCAACTTGTTTCATCACATGGATGGTGATATCGTTGGAGTAGACCACATCATCTCCTGTGTAGCGTATTCTGTAGCGGGTTGTCACCATTGGTGTCACATTCTTCTGCGTGGTTAAGTCAGTGGCGAATTCCTCGTAACCAGAGGATCCCTCCTCCTGTTTTTCCCATGCAATACCCTCTGCCACTCCATAGTTGGCGGTGAGCACCACTTCCTCGCCTTCGCATATCGTATCCACTGCGGACGATAGGCTAAGGATAATCAGTGGCTTGAAGATGATGCTTTGGCTAAGGGTCACCTCAGGGCAATACGCCGCATGGACGGTGGCGATGTAGGTGCTGTTTTCGCTTGGCGTGTCAGTCTCCTCGTATTGGGTGCCTAACGTGCTCTTCCCTGAGTCGGTTTCCTTCTCCCATGTGAACGAGGTCGGGGTGCCCTGGGCAATGTTTGCCTTGAGGCTAACACTATTCCCTTCCTTGACTGTCTCTGCGATAGGTTGAAGGTTCATGCGCAGGGAGTCTTCCGTGGAGACGGTCACCTCGTCCGAATAGCTCTCCGGACAAGCGTTGTTCTGCGCGGAGCGGATGCGGTAGGTGGTTTTGTGCGCAGGGTTGACTACCTGCTGTTGGGTGAGGTCGGTGGAGAAGTCCGCGAAGACGGTTTCGCCTTCCTCATTCTTCTCCCAGACAATGGCGGTCGCCGTGCCATAGCTTGCCGAGAGGGTCACATTATCGTTCACGCAGACTGCATTGGCGGAGGCGCTTAGGGTTAGCGATGCCTGGTGATCCACTGTGACGGAGAGGCTTTGGGTAGCGTCCGGGCAGAACTGACCAGCTGCCGTCACCGTGTATTCGCAAGACTGTGTTGGCGTGTCTGTGGCCTCTTTGTCATTGGCCAAAACGGAGGTCTGTCCGCCCACCTGCTTCTCCCACGTGATGGATGCGGGCGTACCCGTGACGGATGCCTTCAGACTCACCGCCGTGCCTTCGCAGAGTGCCGTTTGGATAGGCTCTACAGAGACCCGCAGGGAGTCTTCCGTGGTGATGGTCACCTCGTCCGAATAGCTCTCCGGGCAAGCGTTGTTCTGTGCGGAACGGATGCGGTAGGTGGTTTTGTGCGCAGGGTTGACAACCTGCTGTTGGATGAGGTCGGTGGAGAAATCCGCAAAGGCGGTTTCGCCCTCCTCCTTCTTCTCCCAGACGATGGCGGTTGCGGTGCCATAGCTTGCCGAGAGGGTCACATTATCGTTCACGCAGACCGCATTGGCGGAGGCGCTTAGGGTTAGCGATGCTTGGTGGTCCACTGTGACGGAGAGGTTTTGGGTAGCATCCGGGCAGAACTGTCCGGTTGCCGTCACCGTGTATTCGCAAGATTGGTTAGGTGTGTCTGTGGCCTCTTTGTCATTGGACAAAACGGAGGTCTGTCCGCCCACCTGCTTCTCCCACATGACGGATGCGGGCGTACCCGTGACGGATGCCTTCAGGCTCACTGCCGTGCCTTCGCAGAGTGTCGTTTGGATAGGCTCTACAGAGACCCGCAGGGAGTCTTCCGTGGTGATGGTCACCTCGTCCGAATAGCTCTCCGGACAAGCATTGTTCTGTGCGGAGCGGATGCGGTAGGTGGTTTTGTGCGCAGGGTTGACAACCTGCTGTTGGATGAGGTCGGTGGAGAAGTCCGCGAAGGCGGTTTCACCCTCCTCCTTCTTCTCCCAGACGATGGCGGTTGCGGTGCCATAGTTTGCCGAGAGGGTCACATTATCGTTCACGCAGACCGCATTGGCGGAGGCGCTCAAGGTTAGCGATGCTTTGTTGCCCACTGTGACGGAGAGGCTTTGGGTAGCGTCCGGGCAGAGTTGACCGGCTGCTGTCACCGTGTATTCGCAAGATTGGGTAGGCGTGTCTGTGGTCTCCTTGTCGTTAGCCAGGACGGAGGTCTGTCCGCCCACCTGCTTCTCCCACGTGACGGAAGCGGGCGTACCCGTGACGGAGGCTTTCAGGCTTACCGCCGTTCCTTCGCAGAGTGTCGTTTGGATAGGCTCTACAGAGACCCGCAGGGAATCTTCCGTGGAGACGGTCACCTCGTCCGAATAGCTCTCTGGACAAGCGTTGTTCTGTGCGGAGCGGATGCGGTAGGTGGTCTTGTGCGCAGGGTTGACAACCTGCTGTTGGGCAAGGTCGGTGGAGAAGTCCGCGAAGGCGGTTTCGCCCTCCTCCTTCTTCTCCCAGACGATGGCGGTGGCTGTGCCATAGCTTGCCGAGAGGGTCACGTTATCGTTCACGCAGACCGCATTGGCGGATGATGCGAGGGTGAGTGTGGCAGGGACATCCACCTTCACGGTGAACGTGTCGGAGATGCCTTGGATACACTGGCCGGGGAGGCCGGCGGACTCTGCGCGGTAGTAGGTGGTCTTACTTGGGCTGACCGTTGCCTGCGGAGCGTCAGCGGCACCCAAAGGAGAGAAGTCACTCTCCCCCTCCTCCCTCTTCATCCAGGTGATTTGATCGAGGGCGTTGCCCGTCAGGATGAGCGTCGTCGAGCCATTCTCGCAGATTGTTCCATCTCCTGTTATTTTTAGCGGCACACTGTCCGTGTGGCTCTCTTTTATCGTGATGAACACCGAGTCGGAATGGCAGGTGTCATTCCAAGCCACGGCGCAATAGTGTCTCTCTATTTGGTCGAGAACAGAGATGGAAGACCCCTGTTGGCCTGCGATGGCGACCCAATCCCCTGTGCTGACGTCCTGTTGGCTCCATGAGATGCTATCCGCCGTCACACCATTGTTCACTATGGCGGAGAGTTCTACCGGGTCCGTGCAGAAAAATGAGCTGCTGGCGGTGACGGATATTTGAGGCGTCTCGCAGTGGCAAGTGAGCGTGGAGACATTGCTGATTTTGTAGAGGGAGCAGGCATCGTCCGAAAAACCGTGGTCCGCGATGAATAGTCCGGAGGTTTGGTCCTTTGCGATGATCACACGGTAGCGCATGCCCACGGCCGACTTTTGGAAAGGCACCTCGACGGAGTAGACCTTCTCGCCGCTTTCCGGCATGTTGGTCCATGTGGCCCCGCCATCATCGGAGGTTTGCCAGACACAGTAAACGTCAGGCAGCAAGGCCTCCCATTTTGACATGTCTGATAGCGTTAGCTGTGCGGTTTCGCCGCAGATTCCCTCCTTGTCCTGCTCCTGGCCGACGCTGAGGATAGCCTCCGGAATAGGCTTTTCGCAAGCGATCAGTGATATGTCGTCGATGGCCATATCGTCGCCACCCACACCCTTTTCCGCATCGTCATAGATCCGTAGCGTCACGTTCCGATTGTTCCCCGAATTAAAACTGACGCCATAGTTGATCCATGTTGAAATACCATAGACTGAAACGGGGACCTCCCCTGACTGATTAGACGCCAAAACCGTGGTTCCGTCTTCTCCAATGATTTCGAACAAGAAATTCGGATAGGCGCCAGAGGAATTGGGGTTTCTGATGAAGCCACCCGTGACGCACATGGCATACATGGAAAAATAGTACCATGTGTCGGAACATAAGTCAAAATCGATCTTTTTCTCGAAGATGAGTTCGTGTTTATTCCGCAACTTGTCTGGGTTGTTGATCAATAAGAAGCCACCATCCTTGTTGCCGGTATGGTCTGTGCCACCGGAGAACCAATTGTATGATGGGGTAGAACCATCTTCCGAGTGGGATACGATGGCATAACAGCTGTCGCCTATATTTGTACTGGAACTCGTGTTGTATCGTCCCGCGAATTTTCTAGTTCTTACATCTGCGCACTCTCTTCTTTCGCCCCTCGGCACGCTCTTGAAGTCCTCCTTCCAAACCACAAGGCGGTTCTCTCCATCGCCACAGATGGTAGGGTCGCATTGCATGCTGACGAAGTTGGGCACCGAAATCACTCCAGTCGCGACGCCATATCTGGCGTAATCGCTCGCAACCGTTTCCGATTCGCCAATGATGACTCGGTATAGTTGTTTCGTGCCGTCGTAGTTGACCACATCGATAGAGGTGGTGTTCGTCCCGCTCTCGACGATGTTCTGCCATGATGTGCCATTATTGTCCGATCGTTGCCATAGGCAATAGGGGGATGTGAAGGTGATGCCCCACGTCTGCGGATCCGATAATTGGATGGTGTGCGATTCGCCACAGATAAATCCTCCCAATGAGCTGCTTGCTCCGTCGATGAAGATATCCTGAGAAGAGGCTCCCAACGATATAAATATCGCACCCAAAAATCCAGTAATATATTTTTTTATCCACATACACTGACGATCATTAAAGTTTTCTTTTACAAGCAGTTGCGCATGATTTCCTCCCGTAAGGAAAGTGCACGATGTCTCTCTTGTACAAAAATAAAAATTATTTCGCGTTTCTATTGTGTTTTTTCTATTAATATTAAATATGCAAAAAATTGTTTGTTCTTTCAGTATAATAGGCGGATCATATTGCGTTCGTCCTATATCCCCTCGTTTTTACCACACAATGTTCTATCCGGATAATTGCTGATTCGCAGGATACACTACTCCTACGATTATATCCGAAGACAATTATACTTGAGCGATATCCTGCATCACCAATCCAGCTATGGTAAATCCGAAGATGGCTGTTATATGCGCCGTGGTCCCGTTGATTTGCGCTTTTGAGGAACACCACTCGTGGTTGACGAGGTTGGGGTTGCCGGTGATGAGGGCCGACTTGGGACATATGCATGCGCTTGTCCCGCAGGTGGATGCTTCTCCTTTGTTGGATAGCAACTCTGGCGAGAAGACGCAAAGGAATTTTTTCCGAGGATATTTATCTATGCGCTTAAATCTTTTCCGAATAGCCCGAGCCAACGGACATCCATGAACCTTCCAGAAATCCGCTACCTGAACCTGTGTCGGGTCAATCTTAAGTGCGGCTCCCATTGCAGAAAAAAACTTCCCTGGGCACTCCGTGGCGCGCAATATCAAGTGAACTTTGTTCTCCAGACTGTCAATGACATCAATGATGTAGTCATATTCCTCAAGATGGAACATCGGGTCGTTCTCAGCGGAATAGATCTCCTGAATTGCCTCGATCTCAGCTTGTGGATTGATATCCAATAATCTATCCTTCAGTACGTTAACCTTCACAAGGCCGACCGTCTTGCTTGTCGCTTGTAACTGTCGATTGACGTTTGTGACGCATATCCTATCGCTATCGACGATCGTGAGATGGCTGATGCCACTGCGCACTAAACTTTCGGCGCACCAACTACCCACGCCACCAACACCAAAAATAATGACTCTCTTCTTGCTGATGACATCCATCGTCTCCCTCCCCAAAAGAAGGGTAAGCCGGTTAAATAACGTGCTCTCCTTGCCCATGTTCTCCCATGTGTGGTTTTAATGCCGCGAAATTATGATAAATGAACGGAGTGGCAAATGTAGTTGAGCCAAATTCTTATTATTTCCGTGTTTCCACCTTGCTGAAGTTGTCAAAATGCAACCTTATGATGTGGATGCATCCGTACTTTTGTGCGAATCTCAGGTATTCGTCCCGCTGTGTGGTGGAGCAGAGCGTATGTCCTTGCAGGTCATAGGCTTCGATCCGTCGGATATCATCACGCCACAATAGGGAGGCTTCAATCTCCTCTACACCAGTGTCTTCCGCTGTCATATCTTTTGAGATAGTGACGTTGGCAGGGAAACAGAAGGATGGGTCTTTGCGTTCGTAGATGGATTGCCGCATGCTCTCTTCTGTTCTCTCCACCACTTGCCGGAAGAGCGTCCTCCCGTCGTATTGGATGGTGACGGGCTGGGAGAGCTCCACCATGTCATCGTCCAGCCAGATGACCACCTCATCATAATCCATCTTATCGATGGTGATGGTGTTCCCCTCGATCTTCGCCTCGAAGGTGTTGCCCCGCATGGGTTTCACGGAAGGAGGCAAGGAGACCCAATAGAAAGCGTTCCGCAAGCATTCCTCCTGCGTCCAGATGATCTGTTGCGGATGGGCGTCGCGGGTGTAGCGTTGCATCCAGCTGACGGCGGCGGTGTCCACCTGGTCCATCCAGTGACCTTTCCCTGCGACGATATGGGTCTCATGGATATATTTCCCTGGCACAGACTGGCTAAGTTCATCCATTTCCTTCCCTCTCTTCTGCACCTCCTTGTTGCGGTCGTAGGCGGAGTCGAGGGCGCCCACCCAAATGGTGAAAGGAGTGTTAACCAAGTTACGTAGTCCCACGTCGCCCGGGTGACCGGCCATCATGGCGGCGGCGGCCCAATGGTCGGCGAGGCGAGGTGCCAGTCGCCAGACACCGTCACCTCCGGCGGAATAGCCCATGATATATACTTTATCAGGATTGATATTCTCCTTGACGATCATCATGGTGATCAAGTCCTGGAAGAGGGAGTCGATAGGCGCTTTGAACCACATGTCCCAATCATCCCATGGAGCTCTCGGCGCCACGTAGATGCCTTGCGGTTGGTAAAGGTATATTTGGTTCTCCCACTGTTGGTCATTCGTTTCCTTGGGGGCGTTTCCGCCACCGTGCATGGAGATCCAAAGGCTACGTCCCCCTGCAGGTTCCGCGCCTCGGATGAAGTATCCCAATCCTAACTGTAACCCGTCACGACGGATGATATGTTCTTGATATGCTTGGTCATATATAGCGGACATCTGGGCTTTCCATTCCGCGATGACCTGCTTCTTGGCCGACTCGGCAGCCTCTTTGTCCAACGGTTGGGCGAATAGCGAACCACCAATAAGAGAAAAAATGACTAAAATAAGATGCTTTTTCATGGGTAATATTTTTATTGTTTTTACAGACACGAGCAATGTTGCCATCTGCGCTGAAGATGCCACCCTTTTCCTCCTTTTGGTGGACGAAAGTGGAAATGATCGATTATTGAATCTGTCACTCACAAAAATATACAAACGGAATAGAAAGCACAATTTTTTTTGTTTAATAACGTACCGTTATCTATCACGTTTGTACGAAGTCCATTCGAGAAAAGTGTGTCTAGACACAGAAATATCGAATGGAATATAGAGAAATAGCATGATATTCAAATGATTGTAAAAAAACGAACCACCAACAAGAGGGAAGCGATGCCATCTATAGTATAGATGTCTCACCCCTTTCCTCCTATTGGTGGACGAGAATGGATACGATCGATTATTTCACAATGAATTTATTTGTGAAAATACCGTTCTCATTTCGCACCTTCACGTAATAGACGCCTGCATCCAATGAGGTGTTCAATGTTGTCACACCGGCGGCTACTGTTTTGGAGAATACAGCAACTCCTTGTGCGCTATAGATGGTGATGTCGGAATCGTAGTTGACGGAGACGTTCAGGGAACCGTCCTCGGATGGGTTAGGCCACAACCGAACGACTAGGTTGTTCACGTCCTCAACGTTCACCGCATTCTCAGGTTTACCAATGATTTTAAGGGAACCCAAACCGGAACCGTCTGTCATGAAGACAATGCCCAATTTATGTTCACCCGTCTCATTGAAGCGCAGACGGAACTTTTTCTCTGGTGCGTATGGGCATATAGGTTTCGTCCATCCCCAATCATTGTAACCATCCATTTTTTCACCTTCGCCACTGGGTTGCAATTCCAATGCGCGGTATATCTCCTTCCCATCCTCATCGACAAGTGCGTTCTTGCCATCAACCGTGAATGCGATGATGTTGTAATCTATATGGTTGTTCGTGTAAGTCTCGAATTCATAGTCGCCAGGATGTTTCACATTGATGGTATATTTCACCCATTCGCCTCGACCGATGTAGCTCAAGCTATAGTAGCCATCTCCTGGGTTCTCCTCATTGGTGTAACCTATGTCTACAGCATCGTCGCCACGAACACCGTCATACATACCGGCAACTCCACTGTTACATGGGGTAGGTGCACACGCTACCCAATCCTCGTCAAAGTCATAGTAGGCATTGTTGATTCCTCCCTGGTCGTATTTCTCCAGTGTCAAGTAGAAGTCGTTCACACCGTCAAACACTTGTGCGCTATCATACGCCTGAGATTCACCAAAGACAAAATTGTCACCTTTCGACAATTGTTTCATAACATATTTCCCAGCCTCTGAAAAGTTTTTCTTGTCGTAATTCTCTATTGAGCTGAAAGAATTTTCTGGTGAATCCAGGTAGCTCCAACTCCAGTTGACCCAACTGATGACTTGTCCGCCAATATTCTTTCCGTTGCATACGGTCATCAACTTATCAGCGTTTTCTGTCGATATCTTTGTGCCATTTTCTTGGCTGGAAAGGCTCCATGTCGTTACGAACAAAGGGATAAAAGCCGATGCGCTGCTCAGCTCGCCCAGATATATTTCCTGGTCATACGCGTAATAGTGGAAACTGTACATCACGTTCATGCCCATCTCGTCGATTGGATCCAGGAAAGGAAATACTAAGGCTTGGTCCCATTGCGGCGTGCCTACCAATACGATCGAGGTGGAGTCGTTCGCTTTGATGACCGGAAGGATTTCCTTGCAATAATCCTTTATCCAACCCCACACATATTCTTTCCCAACTTCATAAGGATCCTTCGACCCCCAACCATCCGATATGGAATCGTAGACAGGTTCGTTGCATATCTCGTACAATACATGATTGTAATCCTTTTCGCTGACGTATTCGGAGATGTCATGGAAGAAGTTCTTCGCGTCTTCCACTCTGGTCATCGGGTTACCTTTCAACTCTTCTCGATCTTTTGTCAAGTGCCAATCGACGATGCAATACATGTTCTGGTTGGCGCAAAAATCGATGCAATTCTTAACCCACGCTTCATTTACGCCCTCACCTTCGTTGAAGTAAGTGACAATACGCACCACATTAGCGCCTTTCCTTTTCATGGCGGAGAAATCCTCCTCCTCGTCATAGCACTCCTTAAACCATGAGCCATGGGTACTCCATCCTCTCAATTGAATGGGCTTCCCACTTTCCGTACACAATTGGGTACCTACCAACTTCAATCCTTCCAATGCATAAGCCGAGAATGCAAACGCAAATAGAGCAATTAGTGTAAAAAATTTTTTCATCTGTATAAATTTCAAAATAGTTAGATAATCCTTAATCGGACGGAAGAGAAAGGCCCTGTTTTGGAACACACTAACGCAATAAATACCACTCTCTTTCTGTCTGCCACTTACAAAGTTATACAAACGGAACAGGAATTGCAAGGTTTTTCTTGTTTAATAACGTGCCTTTATCGATCACGTTTCGGTGGAGTCCAGTCGAGAAAAGTGTGTCTGGACACAGAAATGTCGAGTGATGTTTTCATTGACGTAGTTCAACTAAGTCTAGATGTTTGGATTTGCAATCCAAGTTCAGTCAATGATTTTCCTCCTGACTAAATGTTTATTTTGTTTATTCTGCTTCAAAAGGATATGTTTCATCGTATATATCGCCAAGCAATTTGTCATTGAATAACCAATATGCGCCAGGAGCGATATGTTTTGTGTTATATCCTTTCAGTTTTGCTGAAAGTGAACTGATGGAAGTTTCTTCTCCTTCATATTCGATTTTACGCTCTGACACAATGGTTACAGATATTGAAGGGTTCTCTTTCCATCTAAGGACGTCACCTTTTTGCAAGCCCATCTCAAAAAAGTTTAATGCAGGACGTTTGGATTGAGCTTTAATTGATGCGGCTTTGTCATTTTCAGTTAAATCGTTTTGTATTTCATCAGTTACTTCTTCTGTCACGTCTGTGTGGTGGAATAGTTCAAGAATAGCTTTCGCTTGGTTAACTTGGATTCGAAAGAACTCCCGATTAGCATTGATCCTTTGTGGTTCAAAAGCTGTGTGAAGGGCCTTCTCAATTTTTACGCAGTCTGATTTTTTCACTCGGCAAGCAAATTGACACTCAAAAGGCACAGGCACGCCTGTTGTGTAGAGTTCTTTCATCCTTTTATCAATATCTTCTTGCGCAGTCATACCAATTTTAACAAGTCCTGGCATTACTGGGTTGGTTAGAAGATAAACTATTCCGTATTCCATATCGCTTTTATTTTGTTCAACCGTTTTTGTTATAAAGCAATATTCCAGACTTTGTAATTCATGTCATATTGCATACAAAGATGTTGAATATTTTCTATATGATAAAATATATCACTAGAAAATGCCATTTGACACATAGAAGAGCATATTGCATTTCTATTAATATAACAGGTAAAAAAGCACATCTTCTCAATATCCCCATAGTGGTTCAGTCTGCCACCCCATAGGGAATCCCATTGCACATGTGTCAACATCAGGATATTCAGCCAGCAAGGATTTTAATTTCTTTGTCATGTCGTTCATCGGTGATATGATGTTAAGAAAATATTTGATGATACATAAATCAAAATAGACACGTAGCAGGTCTGTTGACAAGTTTATCCACGGATGGTTTATTCGATTAGGTAACATCGGACGAATCGTATTTTGCTTATTCCACACACGGGCATGATGGCAGCATGAGTTACGTGTAAGGGTTATGATTGTCATCCAGGATTCGAATGGAGCGACTTGAAGTCCGAATTTCTGAGCCACCTTCTTCTTTATGCGCATATTCCTGACATTGTCATAGAGATTGGTCATGACACCAAAAGGAAGGATTTCTGAAAGCATCCATGCAGGAGGATAATCGTTCGTGTAGTTTTGCTTAAAGTGATTGATGAAGTCTTCTCGTGAACGTCGAAGCTCATCATTAACCAATCGCATGGTTTGAAGGTACTTTGTTTGATTCGTGAAATTTTGGCTGTCAGTCATCCAAAAAGGATCTCCAGTAATTTCACACCCCACATTAACTATGGCACAACGTATGGCAACTTCAACCTTTTCGATCTCATTGAATATAAAAAGACGAAGCTTCTTGTCAAAGCGGTATAGCATCATCACTTTTCTAAATGTTGCTTCTGGCTTATATCGATGTTGTTTCTTGGGGATTCGTAAAAAGGGATACATGTAGGCGGATAGACGATAATATCCAATGTGTTGAAGATAATGCTGAGCTTTTGCGGCATCTTCAATTGTCAAACCACGTGATTGTAGGAGTTCAACCAAGTCAGGCGGACTTGTGTAGGGTTTACAAAACGGTATTTTCATGTTTTTTCATAAATAAAACGACCCGCACATTTGAGCATCGTTGAGAGGCTTGGCGGGTTCTGGTGACGCAAAGGTACTGCTTTTTTTCGGTTCACCAACTATTTTAGCGAAATTCCTCCAAAAAAAATTCCCATTATCTCGAAGTTTCACTATATTTGAAAAAATATCTAATAACGAAATTTATTATAGATTAGTTTTATGCAATACGGATTTTTCGACGACGAAAACAAGGAATATGTCGTCACCAAACCAGACACTCCGAAGTCTTGGAGTAACTACTTGGGTGATACTCGCTACGGCGCCATCATCACCAACAACGCGGGAGGTTATTCTTTCTTCCGCTCTTCAGTTCAAGGATGCTTCCTAAGAATCAAGTTCAACAACGTGCCACTGGACCAACCTGGTCGCTACATCTACTTGCACGACTGCGAGTCGAAAGACTTCTGGTCTGGCTCTTGGCAACCTGTGGGCAAACCGCTCGATAAATACAAGAGCGAGTGCCGCCACGGTTCCGCCTATACGAAGATCTCTTCCGAGTATAGCGATATCAAGACAGAGACTCTCTACTTCGTGCCTAAGGGTCAGGAGTTCGAAGTTTGGCACGTGAAGGTGACCAACATGGGCAAGAAGGCTCGTAAGCTTCGCGCTTTCACCTACGCTGAGTTCGCTTCCAACTGGAACATGAACGACGATAGCAACAACTTGCAATATACGCAGTACATCGTGAAGACCGCCTACAAGAACGGTTTCATCGACCATGGTAACAACCTCTATATGCCTGAGGAGCCTGAGAACTTCCAAAACAAAGACCAGGCTCGCCACTCTTTCATCGGTGTAGTGGGTCAGAAGGTGACAGGTTACGATAGCGACCGTGATAAGTTCATCGGCCCTTACCATACTTACGCTAATCCGCTTTCAGTGGTCAACGGTCAGTGCGGTAACACAGTGACAGAGGGTGACAACGGTTGCGGTACGTTGCAGGTGGATTTGGATCTTGCGGCTGGCGAGACAAAAGAGTTCACCGTTGTCCTTGGTATCGGTAAGGCTTGGGTAGAGGGTAAGAAGGCCGCTAAGATGGTGGCTACCCCTGCTAAGGTTCAGGCTGAGTTCGACAAGGTGGTGAAATACTGGCATGGACGTATCGAGGGACTCTCAGCAAAGACTCCAGACGCTGCGTTCAACAGCATGATCAATATGTGGAACCCATTCAACAACCTCATCACCTATGCATGGAGCCGTGCGGCTTCTTTGATCTATCGTGGTGAGCGTGACGGTATGGGTTATCGTGATACAATCCAAGATATGTTGGGTGTGATCCACAACATTCCTGAAGAGGTGGTAGAACGCCTTGAGTTGATGTTGACGGGTCAGAACTCCAACGGTGGTGCGATGCCAGTCGTTAAACCGTTTGCCCACAATCCAGGTCATGAGGCACCTACACCGGAGAACGAGTTCCGTTCAGACGACTGTATGTGGCTCTTCAACACGGTACCAACCTACGTGAAGGAGTTGGGTAACTTGGATTACTATAATAAAGTATTGCCTTACTCGGACAAGGGTGAGGGTACTGTCCTTGACCACTTGAAACGTGCCATCCAATTCAACCTCGACCGTCGTGGTAAGAACAACTTGCCTTGCGGTTTGAAGGCAGACTGGAACGACTGCTTGGTATTGGGTGCGAAGGGTGAGACTGTCTTCGTGGCCATGCAGTTGCGTTATGCGTTGACGGTTTACATCGATATCTGTACTCGTCTCAACAAGGCTGATGAGGTGAAGTGGGCACAGGGTCACTTGACTCAGCTGACCAAAGACATCGACAAGGCAGCTTGGGATGGCGAATGGTACGTGCGTGCCATCAAGGAAGATGGTTACGTGTTCGGTACGAAGAAGGATCCAAACAACGAGGGTACCATCTGGTTGAACCCTAACTCATGGTCAGTCATCTCAGGACAGGCTACAGGCGAGCGTGCCGAGACGGTCATGAACAGCATCGAGAAGCGTTTGGCCATCAAGTACGGTTTGGTGCTCTGCGATCCTCCGTATGAGAAGACTGAGGCATCTGTAATCAAGGCACCTTTGTTCATCAAGGGTATGAAGGAGAATGCGGCCGTATTCCAGCACACGCAAGGATGGGGTATCATGGCGGATTGTATCTTGGGTCACGGTAAGCGTGCTTTCAAGAACTACAAGAACTACTTGCCAGCAGCATACAACGAGCGTGCCGAGGTACGTCAGATCGAGCCTTACGTATATGCGCAGACGACCTGCTCTACCTACAACATGCGTGCGGGACAAAGCCGTTGTCCATGGTTGAGCGGTACCGCTTCATGGGCATACTTCACAGCGGCTCAATACATCTTGGGTATCCGTCCAGACTACGATGGATTGATGATCGATCCATGTATCCCAGGATGGAAGGGCTTCACAGCCACCCGTCGTTTCCGTGGCAAGACGGTCAACATCACCGTTAAGAACCCTAAGAAGGTGGAGAAGGGTGTTGTTTCCGTTACTTTGAACGGAAAGGCCATCGAAGGCAACGTCGTTCCATTCAGTAAGATGAAGAGTGTGAACGAGGTGGTTGTGACGATGGGATGAGGATAATTATGAATTAAGAATTTTGAATTAAGAGTTAAGAGTTTTTCTGGCTCGGATATGATAGGGGAGCAAGGAGCTGAGGCTTCTTGCTCCTTTTTGGAATAAAAAAGCAGTAATAAAAGATAAAGATACTACGTGATAAAATTGTTTAGTCGTTTAGGATACTACTTGGTCCAAATAATTTATTTCTGTGGAATTAATTATTGAAAGTAATGGAAAGCGAAAGGTTGAAAATAGTATCATTAAAAGATGTGTTGAATATAAATATTTCAATACCAAGTTACCAACGTCCATATAGATGGTCCACAGAAAGTGCGTCTACACTTTTCAATGACATTTATTTTGCATATAAAAATCACATTCCAGAATATAGAATAGGTTCTGTTGTCCTTTATGACAATGGAAATGAATTTGAAATAGTAGATGGACAACAACGTATAACAACACTAACCATTCTTACCTATTGTTTTTATCATATTTCAAAGAATGATGAGTATTTAAGGCTTTCAAAGTTGTTGGATAAAAAAAACACATTTGATGATCTTTCATCTAAATCAATAATCGATAATTACGAGGTTCTCAAGAGACATTGTGAGATAATAGCCAATGAGTTGAATGGTTTTATAAAATATGCATTAGATAGTTGTACATTTGTGAAAATTATAACAAGTACAGAACAAGAGGCTTTTCAATTTTTTGATTCTCAAAATCACAGAGGGAAAGCTCTAGCTCCTCAAGATTTATTAAAATCATACCATCTTCGAGAAATGTCAGATAGCTCTGAAACTGAAAAGATAAAAATAATAAATGAATGGGAGAATGAACCCCCAAAGGATCTATCTCTTTTTTTTGAAAATAATTTATTCCCGTTAGTTCAATGGTATAAGAACAGAGAAGGACTTTATTATTCTTCAAAGAAGATAAAAACTTTTAAGGGCATAAAGAAAAATTACAATTATAATTACTCTATTTATCACAAAGCGGCAAATTTATATATTGAACATTTTAATTCAGATGGAATGTATGAATTGACAAGTGGAGAGATGGTCCGTCAATTTCAGTTAACACAACCTTTAATAGCAGGGAAAAGATTTTTTCAATACACACTTTATTATTTCAATCTTTATAAATATATAATAAATATTATTGAAACAAAATTTGACTCCCACTTGATTTCTTCATGTGGTTCGGGCAATTCCTACATTAGAAATTTATTCATAAATATCATAATCTTTTTTATTGACAAATTCAATGCTAGTGAGTTGACTGATAGTAGATTACGATTTCTTTATCAATGGGCATATTCTTTAAGGGTCGTTATGCATTCTGTATATCCACAAACAGTGAATAGATATGCCCTTGGAAATGAGAATTGTCGAGTGAATAAAGGACTGAATCTTTTTAATATGATATCTGAAATGCAAAACCCATATGAAATGGATAGCATCGTATTAGAAAAAGTTGAACGAGAAAAGTTAAATTCATATAAGTCAGAAAAGTATGGTGTTATATGGGATTATATTTTTGGAGGGAATTAAATATGCATGCAGTAAAACAACCAGAAGAATTCAATTTAAAGAATATATTTGTTGGTAGTGAATATATAGTACCCATATATCAGAGGAGTTATGCTTGGGAAAAAGACGAAATTGAGTTATTGCTCAATGACATTTATGATTCCAACGGCAGATATTACCTTGGTAGTTTAATTGTAGATGAAACCGCTCCTAATACATTTTCTGTGATAGATGGACAACAAAGATTAACAACACTTTTTCTTCTTCTATCTTTTTTAAAAGATGAAACAATATCAGTGAAATCGCTACGATTTGAAGCCAGAGAAAAATCGAACATCGCCTTAAAAGACATATACGAAAAAAAACAAATTGATAAAGAATTTTATTACTCAAAGGAAATTGTTAATGGATTTGAAATTATTAAAAATTTTTTTGCTGTTGCTAATTCAAAGGACATAGAATATGAAAAACAGTTCAAATCAAAGCTTCATAATATATTGATAATCAGAACTCAAGTTCCTAAACAAATAGATTTAAATCACTATTTTGAGATTATGAATACTCGTGGAGAACAACTTGAGATTCATGAAATTGCAAAAGGTAAGATTTTAAGTGTTATTGATAAGGATAAACCAGAATATAAGGCTATTTCAGCATTGATTTGGGATAAGTGTTCTCAGATGGATAGCTACGTACAAATGAATTTTGACACAATAAGTAGGAAAATCCTTTTTGGCGAAAATTGGGATTCATTTGAATGCTCAAATATTGACGAAATAAAATCGAAGATATCGATTAAAGACGAAGAAAAAGAAAAAAGGTTTTCATTGTTAGAAAAGATAGAGGACCCAATCAAATCATCAAATAAAAAAAGTGAAAATGATGGCGAAAATGAGCGATTTGAATCAATAATTTCTTTTCCGAATTTTCTTTTAATTGTCAACGAATCAATGCAAGAGGACTCAAACGAAAATGATGCTTCTCTCGACGATAAAAAGTTTATTGATACATTAAAAATACGTTGGAAAAATGGAGATAATGCAGTACGTTTTATCTTTTATCTTCTGAAGTGCAGATACTTGTTTGACAAATATATCATAAAACGAGAATTTGCTAAAGAGTATAAAGAAGAAGGGAGATGGTCTCTTCAAAAGTTGCAAAAGTATTATGATCAAAACAGAAATCAAGACAAACCAGATTATAAATTAACATATAGCAATGGGGAAAAGGATACTGATGAAAAAACAGAAACCTTAAGAAGTTTGCAGTCCGCTTTAAGAATTACATATACTTCGCCCAAAACAATGCATTGGATTTCGATAGTTTTTACAGAACTAAACAAAGATCAAAATGCTGATTTAACAAAACTCTTGGAAAAATATGCATGTGGTAAAATAGAAGAAGCAAACTATACAGAAGCTAGTGGATTTGGAATAGATAGAATTGTATTTACCTATTTGGATTATATTTTGGATAGGGATTCTATATCGAAAATCTCTAATTTCCAATTTCAATTTAGAACCTCTATAGAGCATTTTTATCCTCAGCATCCGATTGAGAAAGAATGCTGGGATGATGCTCATTTAAATAGTTTTGGAAATCTTGCATTAATAACAGTTTCAACGAATTCTAAGTTCTCCAATTTAGATCCACAGTCTAAAGATGCTAGTTATCCAGAAGCGATAAAACAGAGCCCAAAGCTTAGCTTAATGTGTGATAAAATGAAAAAGAATGGAAATGTTTGGGACAAAACTATGGTAGAGGAGCATAAAAAAGAAATGATTGAATTGTTGAATAAAGAAATCGAAAAATACAGATTAATAATTGCCACAAAATGAGTACAACCGACTTGAATAATAGAATTGTCGCACCACTGGTGTCCAAATCTTTGGTGGAAGACTTGCGGCAGATTATAGAGCAAGCGCGCGGGCGTGTGGCCTCCACCGTCAACAGTGAGCTAACCATGATGTACTGGCACATTGGCGAGCGCATCAACCGTGATGTGCTGAGTAACCAACGTGCTGAGTACGGGAAGCAGATTGTGTCAACAGTGTCGACACAATTGCAAGAGGAATATGGAGCAAAAGGGTTTGATGAGAAAAACATCAGAAGAATGATGCAATTTGCACAGATGATTCCTGATTCTCAAATTGTCGTGACACTGTCACGACAATTGTCATGGTCTCATTTTGTGGCAGTTATATCTTTGAATGATGACCTTCAGCGGGAGTTTTATTTGACACTTGCTGCTTCAGAAAAATGGTCTATTCGTCAACTTCGCAAGGAAATCGACAGCATGCTCTATGAACGCACCGCTATCAGCGGCAAACCCGATGCGCTCGTCAGACAGGAACTCTCGCAATTGCGTGAGGGAAATGTGCTTTCGCCCGACTTGGTATTTAAGAGTCCCTACTTTCTTGAGTTCACAGGTCTGAAAGGAATGTATAGTGAGAAGAGTCTGGAAGACAGTCTAGTGGCTCATTTGGAGCAGTTTATCATAGAACTAGGAAATGGCTTCAGCTTTGTGGCTCGTCAGAAACGGATGATTATCGACGGAGAAGACTTTTACCTCGACTTGCTGTTCTATCACCGTCGTCTGCACCGACTCATTGCCATCGACTTGAAACTTGGCAGATTCAAGGCTCAATACAAAGGTCAGATGGAGCTTTATCTGCGTTGGCTGGAGCAGAACGAGATGGAACCTGGTGAGGAAACACCGTTGGGCTTGTTGCTATGCACCGAAGGTAGCGAAGAACAGATCGAATTGCTGCAACTCGACAAGTCGGGCATCAAGGTCGCCCAGTATATGACCGAACTGCCGCCAAGAGAGGTTCTGATACGTCAGATTCAGAAATCATTGGAATCGGCCAAGCAACGGCTTGAAAATAATATAGATACAGAAGAATAGCATTCAATGTAATCCCCCAATAATAAAATTATCACAATCCGATGTATCCAACAAACTGAAAAAGAATCATTAACAGCCCCAAAACTAATCCAACATGAGAACCGAATTAATTATGATAGTGGCGACTGTTGTCGTAGCAGGAATTCTGTACATGTTTTTCCAAAAGAAGGCTTCAGCCGCATCCAACGATATCACAGAATCCCCGATAGATAACATGCGTTCTTCCCTCGACTCCGCTTATGCTTTTCAGGGCGATATATGGGAGCAGGAAGATAGAATCATCCAATATCACATCTACAATGCGCTTTGTGAGAAAAGCAATTATGGGGAGGAGTTCTCCAAACTCAATGAGTATGAGAAAGTTTTTCTTGTGATGGATAAACTGGATATGGAGGTGAACAACGGTGGGTTCGACCAGTTCTTCCACAATACAGACGGTCATTACAATGATATTCTTGTCTCGTCAGCCGAGGCGATCAAAGCCTATGATATCGCGAAGATATGCAGAAAGGCATTGGCGATTTATGCGAAAAATGTGGAAGAGGATAGTGTCATCGAGGAACTAAACCCATGTGATGATGCCTTCTATGCTTCCGAAGATTCCATTACGGGTCTTAGTGTACGGTATGCTAAGGAAAACAAGGAGCAGTTTAGGGGGCTGATTGAACAATATATCATAAAAAAATAGGTGAATTGTCCATCATAAAAGTCCAATAGCACTTGCATACTGGACAAAAAAGTACTATTTTTGTCCAGTATAAGTGAAATAATGGACAAAAAGATGAGAGAAACAATACTTCAGCAAAAATATGAACGGGATGCGCTTTTGGGGAAAACGTATCAGCCTCGCTCGTTGAATCTGCCCGTGTCGGATTATCTGCAGTCCCCTCTTATCAAGCTGATCACCGGTCCTCGTCGGGCAGGGAAATCGGTTTGCGCTTTGCTTATCCTGCAGAACGTCAACTTCGCTTACCTGAATTTTGATGACGCTCAGTTGTTGCATCGTTTCAACGAAGATGAGGTGATGCAATCCTTGCAGGAGGTGTACCCAAATTTCCAATATCTGCTTTTGGATGAGATACAGAACCTGTCGGGGTGGGAGCTCTGGGTGAACAAATTGTACCGTAGAGGAATTAACCTTGTCGTAACGGGTTCTAATTCTAAGTTGCTATCCTCGGAAATGGCGACATCGCTCACGGGTCGTTTCCTGAATATTGAGATTTTGCCATTCTCTCTCCCTGAGTATTTGTCGTACCGAAATGTTAGTCCGGAGACTGAAACACCGGAGCAGAAGGGAAAACTGCTGAGTGTTGTCGATGACTATCTCCATAACGGAGGATTCGCCGAAACCATCCTCACCCCGTCCATCATCAAGACCTATTTGAGCAGTGTGTATGACTCCGTGCTTTTGAAAGACATCGTGAATCGTTTTAAGATACGGCGTGTCAATGATTTATCAAACGTTGCCTCCTATCTGCTGGCGAATTTCACCAATCCTGTCTCCTACACGAACATCACGCAGGAGCTGGGGTTGTCGAGCAAGTCCACCACACAGAAGTTTTGTGGCTATTTGTTGCAGTCTTATTTGTTCTTTTTCTTGCCACAATACAATAACAAGCTCCAATTAATGCAGAAGTCCGCCCGTAAAGTTTACATCGTCGATAACGGTCTGATTTGTGCGAAGGCATTCCAGTTGTCGCAGAATCTGGGCAGGCTATTGGAGAATGCGGTCTTCATGCGCCTCATTCAATCAGGGCTGAACGTGGAGCAAAACCTGTTTTACTATCGTTCGCGAAACGACAAAGAGATAGATTTTGTCCTGAGGTCTGAAAATAGGATAAAAGAATTGGTGCAGGTTTGTTATGACTTCTCGTCTCCATCCGTGCAAAAAAGGGAACTCTCAGCCCTGGTGGAATGTGCTGGTGAACTAAAGTGCGATCGGCTCACCGTAGTTGCGTGGAATGATGAGCAAGTAATCGAGAAAAATGGATTGGTAATCAATGTCGTTCCATTTTACAAGTGGAAAGTGTTATCTTTCAAATAGTTATAAATCATTATCCTCAGTTGGTTAGTGGTGCTAACCAACTGAACAGGAGGATTGGGCAATAAAAATGCCCCCTTATATCTTCACCCTACGTCCAATATTATTCCCATACTGGACAAAAAAGCACCTTTTTTGTCCAGTACAAGTAAAATAATGAACCAAAAGAGGGGAGGACGGCGTAGAGACGTACGGTCGTGCGTCTCCATATAATTTAATAATGGAAGATATCCAAATAAATTTCACAACTCAAGAATAATTGTTTAATATTGCATTCGTGGAAATGCACGGCATTGTATTTGCAGAAACACACGGTTTTACACATGTGGAAACGCATGGTCGTGTAGAGGCACGGCCGTGCGTCTCTACGTGACAAATCCGAAATCCTATGAAATAAATAACAAAAAAATGAGACATCCTCTTTCTGAAATCATACATATGGGACATCGATTCATGTCTCTCTTCCTTCTGGCTCTCTGCGTTACATCGGTGCAGGCTCAGATAGAACTTAAATTTGACCTGAACAACCGTGGTGACCTCGTTACGGAAGATCACTACGGTATCTTCTACGAGGAGATTAACCATGCGGGTGACGGCGGACTCTATGCCGAACTGGTTCGTAACCGCTCTTTCGAGGAGGATATGAGCAAGCTTATTGGCTGGAGCTCCGTGGGGAATGCGGAGATGAGCCTTACGACGGATAAACTGCTCAACGCTGTTCAGTTGCGTGCACTGAAAGTTAACCTGAAATCTGACAATGCTGGCGTGCGCAACGAGGGGTACTGGGGTATCAATATCGTCAACGGTCGTGAATATGACCTCTCCTTCTGGCTCCGCGCTGAGGATAGCTACGATGGTAATATCGTCGCTGAACTGCAAAATGGTAATGGACAAAACTTAGGCCGTGCGACTATCAGCGTCAAGGCTACTCAGGAATGGCAGAAATATACCGCCAAAATCACTGCCACGGGTTCGGATGCCCATGGTTACCTGGCTTTGAAGGGCGACAAGAGAGGGGTCATCTTCCTGGATGTCGTCAGCTTGTTCCCTCCTACGTTCAAGGGGCGCAAAAACGGTTGCCGTCCTGATTTGGCTCAGATGTTGGCCGACATGCATCCTCGTTTCATGCGTTTCCCTGGAGGCTGCTACATCGAGGGCTCGTGGGGTGACGGACAAACCAACCGTTTTGAGTGGAAGAAAACCATCGGTCCCATCGAGGAGCGTCCGGGCCACATGAACCGCAACTGGGATTATAAGGTGACCGACGGACAGGGTTACCACGAATACCTCGAATTGGCCGAAGACCTCGGCGCCAACGCTATGTTTGTGGTGAACATGGGTATCGGACACGATTGGAGGGTGGATGAAAACGACATCGACCCCTTCATCCAAGAGGCCCTCGATGCTATCGAGTATGCCAACGGAAGCACCGATACCTATTATGGACGCCTGCGTGCCCAGAACGGTCACCCGGAGCCATTCAACCTGAAATATTTGGAGATCGGTAACGAGCAGGAGTTCATGCTCAACCGCAACGACTACATGAAACGTTATATGCAGTTCTACCACGCCATCAGGACTCGTTGGCCCAATCTGCACCTCATCGCCGACAGCTACTTGTTCGACGATATCACGGAACCTGTGGAACTGAAGGATGAGCACTACTACGAATCCCCCGACTTCTTCATCAGCCAATACGGACGTTATGACAACCAGTCCAAATCCACGACCCATATCTATGTGGGCGAATATGCCGTGACGAAGGACTACGGAACGCTTGGTAACATGAACGCAGCCATTGGCGAAGCCGTCTTCATGCAGGGTTGCGAGAACAATAGCGAGGCGGTCAGGATGATGAGCTACGCGCCAATCTTCACCCATGAGGACAACTTCAACTGGCGTCCCGATATGATACGTTTCAACAGCTCTATGAGCTACGGCACGCCTTCGTACCACGTCCAAAAAATGTTCTCAAACAACATAGGCAAACAGAATATCCGCTGGACGGAGAAGAACAATGGCACCAGCCTCAACGCCAACCAAGGCTCCATCGGTTTCGCCACATGGGCCACCGCCGCCACCTTCACTGACCTGCAGGCGAAGATCGCGGATGGCACGGTCATCACGGGCAATCGAACAGCCTCGTCAGACTGGTCTACAGTACGTGGCTCATGGAGTATCAGCAACGGTACTTTCCGACAGACCAATGCCTCACAGACGGATGTCCGCTGCTGGCTGAAGAACGCCTATGACCTGACAACTCTCGATATGACCGTTCACGCCACGAAGCAAAGCGGTTCGGAAGGCTTCCTCATCATCTTCAATTACATTGATGAAAACAACTATGCATGGCTCAACCTCGGTGGATGGAGCAATTCGAAACACGCCGTGGAGCAGTGTCAGAACGGTTTCAAGAGTGTTCTCGGAGAAAAAGCCGGAACACTTACCACAGGGAAAGACTACACCATCCGTATCCAAAAAGAGGGTCAGCATGTGCGCTGCTACCTCGACGGTGAGGTGATCATCGAAGCCACTCTCCGCACATACGGCGCCCGTACCGTCTACACCTCAGCCAGCATCGACGATGAGACGGGCATGATGTACGTTAAGATAGTCAATCCATCCGGTACCCAGAGGGATGTGAAGCTTTCCCTTGCAGGTGGCCATGTTGAGGCTGCGGAAGCCGAAATACTCTCCGCCTCCAGAGGCACTGACGAGAACACCACTTCGAATCCGCAACGCATCGTGCCTCGCACACAACAACTCTCCGTCGAGAGCGATAACACGATAGCCTATACTTGTCCCGCCTATTCCGTAGGCGTGATACGTCTGCAGGTCAATAATGTCACACCGCCACAGCCAGACCCTCTGCCGGAGCCTGTCCTGAGCTTTAGCTTCGAAAAGGGGAAAGCCATAGACGATGGTGGTAAATATACCTGCGAACTGATGGGGAAGGCCTCCATCGTCACCCTCGACGACGGTAACCATGTGCTTGCCACGGGCAGTAAGGGTGAAGGCAGTTATATGAACATACCTGTGGCCGCTGCCAAACAGACGTTCGCTACTGTAAAGGATTATACCATAAGTATCAATATGTTGCAACGTGTCGGAAACAATACGGGCAAATTCTGCTGGGCATACTCCATGGAACAGGGCACCGATCACTACATCGGACTTGTCAACAAGGGAGGTAACAGCGATTGGTACTACGAAATCAAGGGAGGAAGCACCGAGGGGGCGCACTCATACGCTGGCGTCAGCATCGGCGACTGGCATAATATCACCTACACGCAACAGGGCAATGTCGGTCGCATCTATGTGGATGGTCACCTCAAAAACGAGGTGGACGTGACGGTTAAACCATCATCGTTCATCAATGACATCACACGTTTCACCATCGGTCACTCGCCATTCACCTCTGATGCGATCATGGAGAATGCCCTGTTCGACGACTTCCTCATCTTCGACACCGCCCTCTCAGCCGAGCAGGTGATGGAGCTGGGACGATGCGCAACGGCCATGGAGTACACCGACTACAAGAATCCTGATGCCGAGCGTCAGGACTTCAAGAATTTAGTGATGGAGGTGAAAAACTATGTCAACGACTGCGGGGATGATGACCTCAAGCAGGCATACAATTCGGCGTCACGAGTCCTCAACTCGTCAAGCTCCTCCGCCTCCGCAATCAATAACGCATACGAGACCTTGAAGGAAGCGGTAGCCGCCTATCAGCAGAGTCAGTTGGCACTTGCACGAAGCGGTCGGCCAGCCAACCTCACCTTCCTCATCACCAACAGTTCCTTCACACGCTACAATGTGGGATGGCAGGGGGCGGACCTCAGTGTCGCCTACAATGCCTATGCCAACGAGACAGCGGAGCAGTATTCACGTCCGTTCGATATCTGGCAGGAGCTTCAAGGACTTCCGGCAGGCACCTACACCCTCACGTGCAAAGCCTTTTATCGGACAGGCTCAATCGAAGCAGGCTATCAAGCATGGCGGAGCAACGCCAGTTCGACACAAAATGCACAACTCTATATGAACGATGTCGCCACCACAGTGTCTAATCTGTTCAGTTCTTCCGCCTACACGTACAACCCTTATACCTACCCTGACAACCTCAAACAAGCCTCTTCCGCGCTCAATGACGCAAGCGCCTATGCGCCCGTCTCCGTGAGCATTGACCTCAACGAGGAAAAGACTATACGGTTGGGCCTTCGCAAGCAAGCGATCGTCTCCTCCGACTGGGTAGCTTACGACCACTTCCAACTCCGTTATGAGGGAGGCACGACAGACGTGGAAGACATCAGTTCCGACCCTTCCGGCAGCGACCGTGTCTATGATCTCCAGGGACGTTTCGTGCGCAAAAGCCCTGAAAATCTAGAGGATATGCCTAAGGGAGTGTATATCATCAAGGGGGAGAAGGTGTTGGTGAAATAAATTTAGCAACGATTCATAAACCACTGGATATGACAAAGAAATTATTCTCTATTATATTGCTTTTATGCAGTGTCTTCAATTCCTTCTCAGAGGATGTGAACATGAATCAGGTTCATAAAGGTGAGGCTGTTCTTCGTTCCACATTGGATTTTATAGAGAAGAATGATTTTACGGATAGCTCCATTCGTAAATTAACTGGAAATGTGAATGAAAATTCGATCCAGCTAGGTTTCGGACTACAACAGTATTGCGACGGAATCTCCGGAGGTGGTGTGTCAGTGAATATTAATTATGTCGTATTTAAGGAGCAACTTATCAAGATGTCCATTGAAATCTATGGTTACGATAATATCAAAAACCATATTGGGGCAGATCTGCAAGAACGATATTCCAAAATCTTTTCAAGATATGGTGGTTATAAATATAGATACGAGAATGACCTTAATTATGAAAAATACAATGACTACAAAAAGGAAATTGTGGGAGAGTGTAAAGCCGTTGTAATTCCCCAAGAATACAAAGAATATTATGATCGTTTATACTCGGTAGATGAATGCGAGCCATTGTCAAGTAACATTTATGGCTATGCCTATGGTATTGCTGGCGCTAAGCCTGATGGTAGAATTGCCATGGAAAAATTGTTAAAGCTAAATGATAAGGATATTTTCATTTCCTTGTTGAAGGGGGATCATCCGGCAGGCAGGATATATGCGGCGGAGGGGCTCCTTCGTCTTGAGAACAGCAAGGAAAATGTAGATTTGATAAACCAAATATTCTCGACGTTGGTCAGGAATGGCATTAGGTATACGACCGCAAATGGATGTATCATTATGGACGAGGAGTATGAGTATTATAAATATGATCGTAATCGCAAGTTCCCTGAGATTGACGACAATGAGTGACCTTTCTTTCCCAGCCATTGATCCTTGGCGTGTTTGACAGATGTTGTTTTTGGGGAATTTGTCACGTATGCAGCAACTTTCGTTCTTGCGCTTTTTATTTTTTTTATTATTTTTGTAATGTAGGACATCTGTCGGGTCCGATGGAGAGTGTCCTTCTTTGTTTGTAATTATTAATTTAAATATTTATACCATGAAGAAAATTTTTGCAGTCATTCTGGTGCTTCTTATGTCTTCTACGTGGACATCATTAAGTGCTCAGAGTAGGAAGGTGCAGATTAAGCGCACAGAGATTGAGAATGAAAAGGATGTTGATATCCAAAGATGTGATCCAATCGGCAAAGGAGGAATGTTGTTGACGCTGAAATCAGATGAAAAGCAGAAGAGGCTGGAAAATAACAAGGAGATCATCACATTTTGCAAATATGATACAGCGTTGAAGATGGTGAAGACGGCAGATGTTCTTTGCGCAGAACAGAGAATAAGGCCTGAAAACGACTATTTCACGGATGGCAGCAATCTCTTTAGGGCGTGTATGTTCCGCCGTGGAGATTATGAACTCCTATACCTTGACGGAGAAACTTTGACGCCAACCTTCTTCCAGGGAGACATTGACAGGAGGTCGGATGTGAAGGCTCGACGCGCGGCGGGTGGTTATGCCTACATTATGGGTATAGCGGATAAATTACCATACGTGCTTTGCATCAATGTAAAGACGGGAGAGAAGAATGTGATCGAAGTGCCGGTGGAGGACAAGAGAAGTTCCGTCTATGTATCGTTCGAAACGGCGGATAATGTGGAAGAATCATATCTGTTCCTGAAGGAAAGAGTGAACAAGGAGTATGTGCTGAAGTTTTATGTGATTTCCAAAAACAAAATCGTTCAGAACTATACCATCACTTCTGAGGGGGATGGCAAGATTCCTTCAACGGTGTATGCTTGCAAAACGGATGATGGATCTTACATCATATCAGGAACTTACTCTATAGAAGGATCTAAGGCCAAAAATGCGAGCACCAAGATTGCTTCTGGTGTATATATGAAGAAGATTAAGAATGGGGCGACCGTCTTCTCAAATTACACCAATTTCCATGACATACGAAATTATCTCGAATGTTTCTCGGATAGATACCAGAAAAGGGTAGAGAAGGGCAAGGAAAAGAAGGCGAAGAAAGGTGAGGAGTTAAATGTCAACTATTTGATGTTGCCTCATAAGATTATCATTGATAACGATAAATACATCTTGCTCGGAGAGTCTTATTATGAGCAGACTCACATGGAGGCGAGAACCGAGATAGGCATGGATGGTAAGGCTAAAACCACGTGGCACAGGGTATTTGACGGGTATGCGTTCACCCATTTCTTTATAATCGAATATGACCAGCATGGTAATGTGATATGGAGTAATGCCGCTCCTTTCTCGGCGCCTTTGTCTAAGAAGCTTTCCCGCCACATCTCTATCAGCAAGGAGGCGAATAGCATAGACCTCGTCTATCCTGAATATGGCAAGATGAACTATATCACGTTTGGCTTGGATGGCGAGTTGACGAAAAGGGATGAGGTGCCATATGTTGATGAAGGAGAGAGGCTGAAGACGGCTGAACTCCTTGACACTGATTATTGGTATGAGAATAATTTCTTAATAACAGGTTTGTTGAAGATTAAATCTGACGACGGGAAGCGTCGCGTGTTTAGCGTTAACAAACTGACATTCAAAAAATAAAGGGGTGGGGCGATAGGCCTCCCCGCATCAGCGATGATGCCTTACCCTATAGTGGATGGTTAGAATCCATATAGGTAAGCGGGTTGACAGAATCACATGGGTGAGTTGACAAACTCAGAAGCCTATTTGTCGATGAGGCTCTCCACCTCTTCCGAGGTGTGATAGAGTTTCTCTTTGCAGAACTGCAATAGTTCTTTCGCACGTTTGGCTTTCTTTGTCAGCTCATCCATGTCTGTTTGTCCGCTCTCCAAGAGGTCCAGTATCTCTTTCAACTCGGCCATGGCCGCTTTATAGGTCATCTCCTTCTTCATTTTCCTCGCATTTATTGATTACACTTTGTATGTTGCCGTCTCGCAGATAGGTGGTGATCACATCGCCTTCCCGAAGGCTTGAGACGGACGATACCACCTTTCCTCCGCACATCGTCAGGCTATATCCTTTCTTGAGGATCGCCTCCGGGGATACCAACGACAGCGATTTCTCCATCATCTCCAAACGATGGCTCTCCTCCATCAGACGGGTATGCAGGGCGGAGGACAATCGTACACCGCACATCTCCACCCATTGGTTGGCGGATTGTATCGCCAAGCGGCAGACACTCGCCAGGGCATGGGAGAGGTGTTCCACCTCATGTTCCTCATCGGAGAGTCGTTGGTGGATGGCTCGTATGATTTGGGTGGACACGGTGTTGAGCTCCGCCTCCAGTTCCATCATCGTCTCCACCAGGAATGCTGCCACTGCGGTAGGTGTCTTGCAACGGATAGCCGCTACCATGTCGACGACAGATTCGTCACGGTCGTGTCCGATGCCCGTAAGGATAGGCAGCGGGAAGTTCGCCACATTGCAGGCTAAATTATACTCGTCGAAGGCGGCCATGTCGGTTGTGGCGCCACCGCCTCGGATGATCACCACCACGTCGAAACGGTCTATCTCTTCGTAAATCTTATCTAGTGCATTGATGATGCTCCTTGCGGTCTGGTCTCCCTGCATCACCGCCGGGAAGAGTTTGGGCGCAAAGCCGAAGCGGTTGCCGTCCGCCAGCAGTTGATCGCAAAAGTCACCGTAGCCAGCCGCCGTACCCGAGGAGATCACGGCGATGTGCCTTGCAGGAACAGGGAACTCCACTTGGCGGTTCATGTCCCATACGCCATCCTTCTTCAACTGGTTGATCGTCTCCTGACGTTTCCTCGCCATGTCACCTATCGTGAAGGAGGGGTCTATGTCACGGATGACCAGTTGCATGCCATATACTTCGTGGAAGGTGAGGCTCACCGCCACCAGCACCTTCATGCCGGGGCAGAGCGTCCGTTGCGTCTCCGCGAAGAAGAAGGGCTTCATCAGTTTATAGATGTTTTGCCAGATGATGGCGCTGACCTTCGCCTCGATGAGTCTCTCCGAGGATCCCTTGTCAACTAAAACGAGGTAGCAGTTTCCGTTGGCGTTCTCGCGCATTTCGCTGATCTCCGCGCGGACCCAATATGTCTCCGCATAGGCATCCGCAAGCACTCCCTTGACGCTCGCAAGGAAGTCCTTTAGGGACAACGATTCAGGCGCAGACTCTAGTTGCATATTATACACGAAAAAGAAGCCCACCTGAAAAGATGGGCTTCATATTCCTTTCAAACAAGTCGCCTCTAATTACAGCTTGTTGATCATGATGCTCAACTTAGACTTCAAGTTAGAAGCCTTGTTCTTGTGGATAACGTGTGTCTTAACCAACTTATCCAACATAGAAGATACCTCAGGAAGTCTCTTTGCAGCTTCCTCTTTATCCTTCATAGCCCTCAAGTCACGGACAGCGTTACGCGCAGTCTTTGCGTAGTATCTGTTCTGCAATCTCTTGGCCTCAGCTTGTCTTACTCTTTTGATTGATGATTTGTGATTTGCCATTTTTAATATGTCTTTATTGTTTATTAGTAGCCTCTAGGGGAGTCGAACCCCTCTTTAGAGAATGAAAATCTCTCGTCCTAGCCGATAGACGAAGAGGCCAGCCTTTTTGCGTTTGAGTTCTGTGTCTCAAATGCGGTGCAAAAGTAATGCCTATTTTTTTATCTGACAAATATTTTTATTGTTTTTTTCCTCCGTTAAGTCAAGAATAGACGCTATCCCTTATAAATAAAGGGCTGAAACACAAAAGACGGTGAATCCTGAGACTCACCGTCTTTGCTATAAGGTTGGATATATATCATCATCCGTTATTGCTCTGCTCCCTGGACTTTTCGCCGAGGTACCCGCCATGGTGACGTTTCGCATACTCCTCATTGGTGAATGCGATGGCCTTCATGGTGCTGACCACCAGGATGTCACCGATGACCGTCATGATGGTGGTGGAGGTGGTAGGCGTCAGACCAAGGGCGCACACCTCCTTCGGGTTGCCCGTGTAGAGGAGTGCGTCCGCCTCGTGGGCCAACAAACTCTCCGCATTGCCCGTGATGACAATGAACTTAATGTCCGGACGGAGGCGGCGTGCCAAAGGCATCAATTCCAGGATCTCACGCGTCTTACCCGAGTTGGAGATCAGGAGCATGATGTCATTCTCCTGCAGCAAGCCCAAGTCGCCATGCTGCGCCTCGCTCGGGTGCAGGAATACGGCAGGCGTACCCGTGGAACTGAATGTCGTGGCGATGTTCAAAGCGATTTGACCCGCCTTGCCCATACCACTGGTCACGAGTTTGCCATGCTTTTCGTGGACATGCTTCACGATCAAGTCCACCGCCTTCTTGTAATCATCCGTGATCGGGATGTTCAAGACCGCCTCGGCCTCGTGTTTGATTATCCGCTCGATTTCCTCTTTCATCATTATTCAGATTAAGTATCGATAGTGGCGTATGTGGCGTTTTCTTCGATGAATTGGCGGCGAGGAGCCACGTCGTCACCCATCAGCATGGAGAAGGTGTAATCGGCCTGTGCCACATTCTCGATGGACACTTGTCTGAGGGTGCGGTTCTCAGGGTTCATGGTCGTGGACCACAACTGCTCCGCACTCATCTCACCCAAACCTTTGTATCGTTGGATGTTCACCGAGCTCTCGTTACCACTTCCGTACTTGTCCACGAAGGCCTGCTTCTGCTGGTCAGTCCAGCAATACTCCTCCACGTTGCCCTTCTTGCAGAGATAGAGCGGAGGTGCGGCGATGTAGACATAACCCTTCTCGATCAGTTCACGCATGTGTCTGAAGAAGAAGGTAAGGATCAGCGTGTCGATGTGGCTACCATCGACATCGGCATCGGTCATGATGATCACCTTGTGGTAACGGAGTTTCTCCATATTCAGCGCCTTCGCGTCATCCTCCGTACCGATCGTGACGCCCAAGGCGGTGTAGATATTCTTGATTTCCTCGCTTTCGAGCACTTTATGAGGCATAGCCTTCTCGACGTTCAGGATCTTACCACGCAAAGGCAGGATCGCTTGCGTCATACGGTTACGGCCCTGTTTAGCCGTACCACCTGCGGAGTCTCCCTCGACGAGGAACAGCTCGCAGTTCTCAGGGTTCTTGTCGGAGCAGTCGGCCAGCTTACCCGGCAGACCAGCGCCACCCATCGGAGATTTCCTCTGCACGAGGTCGCGTGCCTTGCGGGCGGCGATACGGGCACGGGCGGCGAGGATCACCTTGTCGACGATCATGCGCGCCTCCTTCGGATGCTCCTCCAAGTAGTTCGTGAGGGCTTCACCGACAGCCTGTTGCACGATACCGGAAACCTCATCGTTACCTAACTTCGTCTTCGTCTGTCCCTCGAACTGAGGCTCAGCCACCTTTACGGAGATGACGGCGGTCAGACCCTCGCGGAAGTCATCGCCATTGATCTCCACCTTCGCCTTCTCCAACATCTTGGAGTCCTCGGCATATTTCTTCAACGTCCTCGTCAGTGCCATGCGGAAGCCGGTCACGTGCGTACCGCCCTCGATGGTGTTGATGTTATTGACGTAGGAGTGGATGTTCTCGTTGTAAGAAGTGTTGTAAGTCATCGCCACCTCGACCGGCGTACCGTACTTGTCCGTATTGATGTGGATCACGTCAGGGATCAGGTGCTCACGGGTGCTGTCCAAGTACTCGACGAACTCGCCCAGACCTCTCTCCGAGTGGAAGACATCCGAACGCATATTGCCCTCCGCATCGGCACGATGGTCGGTGAGAGTGATACGGATACCCGCATTCAGGTAAGCCAAGTCGCGCAGACGGTTGGCGAGGATATCGTACTTATAGACCGTCTCCGTGAAGATGGAGCTATCAGGGTGGAAGGTGACCTTCGTACCCGTCTTGTCGGCGGTGCCCACCTCCTTCACAGCGTACAGCGGTTTACCGCAGGCGTACTCCTGGATGTAGCGTTTGCCGCCACGGCACACCTCGGCGACCAATTTCGTGGAGAGGGCGTTCACGCAGGATACACCCACACCGTGGAGACCACCGGAGACCTTGTACGTTCCCTTATCGAACTTACCACCGGCGTGCAACACCGTCATGACGACTTCGAGCGCTGATTTCTTCTCCTTTTCATGGAGGTCAACAGGAATACCACGACCATCATCCTCTACCGAAATAGAATTATCTTCCAAAATATCCACCTTGATATTCTTACAATATCCGGCTAACGCCTCGTCGATGGAGTTGTCAACAACCTCATATACCAGGTGGTGCAAACCGCGCTCGCTGATGTCTCCGATGTACATCGCAGGACGCTTCCTCACTGCCTCAAGGCCTTCCAACACCTGAATGTTTTTGGCGGAATAAGAGGTCTCTTTGTTTTGTTCACTCATACTTTATATGACTTTTATTCTTCTCAGTTTTATGCTTTCATGGTTTCGCACATGCACCAATATAAAGCGAACAAATATAGCATTTTCCGCCGACATACGCAAAAAAAGAGCGTGTTTTTGAACGATTAAATGAATGGTTTTCGCCTAAAAAACATAAAAACGGCAGAGAGGATATGCTCATAAAAAAACAGAGACGATGCATATACACCGTCTCCATTATTTTGACGCTGAAAGAGTTCAGCGATAGTCTCTATAGGGGGACCTACCTTATCGGATGTTCGCGATGCTGATGATGTCGGCGAAGACACCCGCAGCCGTCACCGCCGCACCTGCGCCGTAGCCACGGATCATCATAGGATCCTGGTAGCGCGCCGTGTTGATGATGATCAGGTTGTTGCTGCCCCTCAAATCGAAGAATGGGTGAGATGGGCCCACCGCCTGCAAGCCTACGCTGGTCTTGCCGTTCTCGAGTTTGGCGACAAAGCAGAAGTGTTTGCCCTCCGCCTCGACAGCCTTGCGTTTCTCCTCGAACACGGCGTCGTAGCCCTCCACCTTCTTCCAGAAGTCGTCCAACGAGCCCTCGAAGAAGTCGTTCGGGATGAAGAGGTTCTTCTCCACATCGTCCTGCTCCACACGGATACCCGACTCACGGGCCAGGATGACCAGCTTACGGATCACGTCCTTACCGCTCAGGTCGATACGAGGGTCAGGCTCGGCGAAACGCGCCTCCATCGCCATGCGGATGGCCTTGCTCAAAGGAATATCCTTGCTGATCGTGTTGAAGATGAAGTTCAGCGTACCGGAAAGGACAGCCTCCAACTTCACGATCCTATCACCACTGAAGATCAAGTCGTTGATTGTGTTGATGATTGGAAGACCGGCGCCCACGTTGGTCTCGTACAAGTACTTGATGCCACGCTTGCGGGCGATGTTCTTCAGCTCCATGTAGTTGTCATAATCACCTGAAGCAGCGATCTTATTGGCCGCCACGACAGAGATGTTATGCAACAAAAGATCCTTGTATATGTTCGCGATCGCGCCGCTCGCCGTGCAATCGACGAAGACGCAGTTGTAGATGTTCAAATCGATCAGCGCCTGCTTGATGATCTCAGGCGTGGAGGTCTTGCCGCTCTTCAGCAACTCCTGGTATTGCGTCAGGTCTATGCCGTCACGGTCCAGGATGTAGTTGCTCACGTCTGCGATACCGATCACCTTCACCATCAGGTTGTTCTGCTTCATCAGCAGATCCTTTTGGGTGTGCAATTGCTCCAAGAGGCTACCGCCCACCGTACCCGTACCGACCACGAAGAGGTTCAGTTGCTGGTATTCGGAGAGGAAGAAAGACTCGTGGATACAGTTCAACGCCTTGCGCAGATCCGCGCGTTTCACCACGCAGGAGATATTCGTCTCGGCGGAACCCTGCGCCAGCGCGATGATGTTGATGTTATTACGTCCCAGCGCATTGAAGAGCTTACCTGCCGTACCCGTCGCCTGCCTCATGTTATCGCCCACGATGGCGATGGTGGAGAGGTCCTTCTCCGTGTTGATGGAGTTGATGGCGCCCATCGTCATCTCCTCGTTGAACTCCTCGCTGAGGAGCTCCGTCACGGTCTCCGCATCCTCGGTCTTCACACCGATGGAGATGGAGCTGCCGGAAGAGGCTTGGGAGACGAAGAAGGTATGTATTCCGTTGTAGTCTAACGTCAGGAAGATACGACCGTTCACGTTGCGCACGTTCATCATGCCCATGCCTTGGATGGTCACCAATGCGGAGTCTTCGATGGAAGAGATACCCTTGATGGTCTTCTCGTCCTTCACGTCCGTTGAGATCAGCGTGCCGCAAACCTCAGGATCCTCGATGTTCATGATCTGGATAGGGATGTTCGCCACATAAGCCGGATAGATGGACGGTGGGAAGAGCACCGTGGCGCCGAAGTTACAGAGCTCCATCGCCTCGGAGTAGCTCAGGTGGTCGATCTTGTAGGCCTTGCGGGTCACGGAAGGATCGGCCGTCATGAAGCCATAGTTCGTGTTCCATATCTCGATCTTAGAAGCGCCCAAAGCGGCTGCCACCAAGGCTGCGGTGCAGTCCGAACCGCCACGTCCCAGGGTGGTCACGTCGGACGTCTCCGCATCGCTCGCGATGAAGCCCGCGATCACGGTACGTTTATCGTTGGAGGAGGAGAACTCCTCGCGGATCAGCTTATAGGTCAGCTCGGAATCGACGTTTGCGTTGCCGAGCGAGTTATTGGTCTTGATGAAGTTACGTGAATCCAAGAACTTAGCGCCCAGGAATTTACTGATAAAGAGCGAGGAGATACGTTCGCCATACGAGAGGATAACGTCCTCGGTCTTAGCCGTCAAGTCCTTGATCAGGTAGACGCCCTTCAGGATGTTCTGCAACTCCTCATGGAGAGTGGAGACCTCCTTCTTCACCTCCTCGCAGAGAGGAGCGGACATCAGGCCTTCGATCAGTTGGTTATGTGTAGTGATGATTGTATCTAATTTCTCTGTATATGAAGCATTTCCTTTCGCAGCTAACATTGTGGTATCAATCAACATGTCGGTGACATTCTCCACAGCTGAAACAACAATCACAACGGGCTCGTTAACGCCCTCAACAATCCTCTTGACTTGCTGCAAGTTTTTTATGGAGCCTACGGACGCTCCACCAAATTTCAAGACTTTCATACTTCTGAAAAATTATATTTATTTGTTTTGCTCCGCGAAGATAGTCATTTATTCGATTTTTTTCTCTATGTTTGCGAACACTTTCTTTGGGAAATGAATGGATCCGCATTTCCTGAAAGAAAATCTAATACTATTTGGATCCCTAAAATTTATTGCGATGAAAAAGTTATTTTTAGCTGTTGCGATGGTGATATCGGCGATGGCAGCAAGTGCGCAATCAGATTCTGACTCTATCAGTGAGTCTAACAGTTCAAATCAAACGGCTTCCTCAGAGTCTTACAAACCAGAAGAGGGCAGTTTCATGATGGAGGTTGGCTTCGCGCCTTTCCATAGTGTAATTGTTGACGAGGAAGCAGGAACAAGAACCAATGGTAGTTTGGTTAACCTTCAAGGTGGTCTTTTGAGAGGCGTGTATGTCATATCGGACAACCTCCAGTTGAAATTGGGCTTCGGCCTTAGCATCCACAAGGATGTAAATGACAATAACGAGAAGGGTGACGCTTGGCACAAGAGCACGAACCGTATCTCTCTCTTCTCCATCTGCCCTGGCATCAACTACGTGTTCGACGGAACGAACAAGTTGGCGCCTTACATCGGTGGTGAGCTCGGTTTCGGAATCTATTCCACAAAGGTGACCGACGAGTCTGAGAACAACAAGACAATCACGAAGAACGAAGGTGGCTTCAACACGTTTGGCGTGGCTGCTGTCGCTGGTTTCAACTACTACTTCGCTAAGAATATCTTCATCGGCGCAGAGGTGAAACTTGGTGTTGACATGCAGGTTGACAAGAAGCTTTCTGTTGAGGCTGACGGAAGAACCACAACCACAGAGACGAAAGTCCACAGCTTGAACTTCCAACCTCAGGCTGTTCCTTCCCTCCGCTTGGGTTGGGCGTTCTAATCGATCATACGATTTTTTCGAACAAGGCTGGCTTCGCAAGGAGCTGGCCTTTTTTGTGCTTGGAGAACACGATATTTACTATTTAGCTATTTACGATTTACTATTTGGCTATTTATGATGTAATTATTTACTATTTAGCTATTTACAATTTACTATTTCAGGGCTGTGCTTATAGGTTTATTTAAAGCATTTGCGGAAGAGCTTGCGGAGCGCCATGGACGGGTAGCCGTACACGATCGCTAACAGGCAAAGCAGGGTGTTCAACAGGCTGATTCTAATGAAGTCCACCGTAGGCCGGAAGTGCGTGACCCGCTCCTCCTTGGAGGGATAGAAGACGTTGATGGAGATGCTCTTCAGCGGAATGGCCAGCCATGCGCTGCGCACCAAGAGCTCCAGTTCCGCCTCGTAGCGGTGGCAGAGGGGTTTCATCCCTTTCATCCTTTGCAACGGGTAGAGCCGATAGCCGGTCTGGGTGTCTGGCAGGCGGATGCCGGTCTGCACGGTAAACCAGAAGTTGGAGAATTTATTGGCGAAGCTATTCTTCTGCGGCATGTTAGGGTTGAGGAACGAACGGCTGCCTACAATCAACGCATCGGGGGCGGCCGCACACGCTTCCGCAAAGAGAGGGAGGTCACTCGCGAAGTGCTGCCCGTCCGAATCCATGGTCACCACGGCGGAGAGCCCTAGCTCCATGGCCTTCTCGAAGCCCTTCCTCAACGCATAGCCTTTCCCTCTGTTCTTCGCATAGGAGACTACATGTATATTTTCCGGCAGTTGGTCTAACAGGCTTTTGGTCGTGTCGGTGGAGCCATCGTCCACTACGATCACTGTTTCGCAGTAGGGCTCAACGGAGGCCACCACTTGCGAAATGGTCTTCTCGTTGTTGTAGGTGGGTATCAATACACCAATGCGCTTCGTAGCGAATAGTTGTTTGGTCTCTTCCGCCGTCATAAGGCTTTCCCTTTCACCAATAAATCGAACTTGGCATATATCTTTTCCTCATCGGCTATGACGGACTTGAACAGGTAGTCCTCTCCGGCAGGGGTATAGCGTGTCGTGATTTTCAGGAGCACATCGTTTTTAGGCACGATCACGGTGATGAACTTAGCGTTCTTGACCGTCACCACCTGCGCCTCAACGCCTAGAATCTCTGTGGCGACCGCACGCATCACATCCACCAGTACCGCCCCTGGCACGATCGGATTGCCGGGGAAATGCGCCGCGAACACTTCATGCGTCTCGTCGAAACGAAGCGTATGGCCGAAGAGGTTTCCCTCCTTCGTGTCATAGGGTTCTATGGTAAACATCTCTTTCATCATTTAGCCACAAAAAACACACCGACCATGATGATGCCCACGCCTATCCACCTTGTGACGGGCACCGACTCGTGCAGGAAGAAGGCGGAGGCGAGCAATGCGAAGATGAAGCTCAGGCACGTGAGCGGATGCGCCTCCGACAGCGGGTAATGGCGCAAGATATACAACCACAAAACTGTGGCAAGGCCCATCGAAACGCCTGTGAGGGCCAGCCAATAATTGGTCAGCACCTCCTTGAACCACTCCCATGTGAAGGCGAATTTATGCATCTTCGCCACAGCGAATTTCAGGAACACCTGTCCCATGGCCAAGCAGAAAGACTGCACGATGGATAGTAACAATAGCTTCAGCATGATAGTAGTGCGATGGAATGATCCTTGTCTTGGAAATGGTTATAGACTAATATATGTTTCGGCCGGATCGCCTTTCCCTCCTTGTAGAGGATGTGGGCAGGTATCTCGCCTCGTTTCAGGCAGGTCGCCGCCACGTAGTAACCCATGGCGGAGGCGGAGAAGCCCTCTCCGAAGAGGTGCTTGTAATAGATCTGGGTGGTTTGCGGGAAGAGGGGCGTTAGCCGACGGGTATAGACCTCGTCGTTCGTGCGGTCCGCATTGTATCCGCAGACTACCGCATCCACCTCTTCACGTGAGATGTCCGCCTTGCCGAGAAGTGCCTCGACGGCTTGCCGGAACCGCTCGTCCGTAGGCTCGAAGAGCACCTCCAACCCCTCTATGCGGCAGAGCGTCTGTTGGGTGGGTTGGGTGTTCAAAAGGAAAGCGGCGGAGACCTCACCGGCGAAACTGCCCTCCGTGGTCGGGTGATGGAACATCGCTTCCGTCACCTTTTCGGCTTTCCAGTAACCGATTTGGTCGAATAGTTGGAAGTAGGCCTCCGTCATCTCGTCGTTGGCGCAGACCAAGGCGGAGGATATGTCGTTCAGCTCGAATTGCGCAAGCGCATCCTGCAAGGCACAGTCGAACGAGGTGCCACGGTGTGTGAACGTGTTGTTATAGCCGTGGCATTTCAGCCTTTGGGCGATGACGGAACCGATTGTGTTATGTGTGGATTGCATGAAGAAGGAGGGCGGCAAAGCCTGCTCACCGTCCCGCAACATAGCGTTGAGGAATTTCTCCGTGGTCTCTATGCAACCCAAGCCTGTCCCTGTCACGATCGCGTCCAGCGGCGCCTCATACCCGTCGAGGGCGGTCATGGCGGAGGCGATGGCCCGTTTCAGCAGTCTGCCCATCCGTCGGGAGGCCATCGGGTCGATGAATGCCTTGAAATCGGGCTCCACGGAGCGGAAATAACGTCCTTCCCTCCGTATCGGGGAGGTGAACCAATCGTCGCACAAGGGCGATTGGATGGTTATTTGTGCCGCTGATTGTATATAGACTGCCATGGCTTAACTGATTTTAGAGAAGATACAGGAGGAGTCGTTGCCTCCGAAGCCGAACGAATTGCTCATCACATGACGCAGTTCCACGTCGCCCACGCCTTTGGTCACGGGGGTCAAACCACTCTCTTCGATCGCGGAAGAGAAGTTGAGGTTCGCCGGGATGAATCCGTTCGTCAGGGAAAGGATCGATATGACGGCCTCCACCGCACCGGCGGCGCTGGTAGTGTGGCCCGTGAAGGATTTCGTGGAGGAGAATGGTGGCACATGGTCGCCAAAGACCCGCTTGATCGCCACGCTTTCGCACAGGTCATTATTGCCCGTACCGGTTCCGTGCGCATTGATGTAATCGATGTCGGTGGGTTTCAGTCCGGCCTTGCTCAAGGCGCCGGTCATGGCGAGGAAAGGTCCTTCGCCCTCGGGTGAGGTGGCTGTCTGGTGATATGCGTCGCAGGCGTTGGCGTATCCGCTCAGTTCGCACAAGGGGGTCGCGCCCCGCTTTTGTGCGCTCTCGGCGGTCTCGATGACCAGGTAGGCGGCGCCCTCGCCCAGGTTCAGTCCGTTGCGGTTCTTGTCGAATGGTTTGCAGGGCTCATGATCCAGTATCATCAGGGAGTTGAAGCCATTCAGGTGGAACTTGCTGAGCGACTCCGTGCCGCCCACGATCGCCGCGTCCGCCTTGCCGCTTCTGATCAGGTTAGCGCCCATGATAAGGGCGTTGGTGGCGGAGGAGCAGGCGGTTGAAATGGTATACATCGCATCCAGATGACCGAAGAGGCGGCCGATCTGCTCCGTGCCTGCCCCGCAGTCGTGCGCAGCGATATATTCCGTATGTTTTCCTTCGAAGAATTCCAGGTAGTACTGCTCACTCTTCTCCATGCCCCCCACGGTCGTTCCGTTGACGAAGGCGGTGCGCACAGCGTCTGTCAAGCCAGACTGCTTCACAGCCTGTTGGAAGGCCACCATGCCCAATAGCGGGGTGCGGGTCACCACCATGTCGGAGGGCAGGCGAAGCATCTCGATCATCTCCTCGTCGCTCATCGCCACCTCGCTGACCGGGAGTTCCGTGTGTGACGTGCGCAGGTGGCGCACAGTGCCTATAGCGGGTTTGCCCGCACGGAGCGCGTCATAAACAGTTTGCGTCCCGCAGCCTAAGCCGCAGATGATGCCCATACCGGTTACGACGATACTACCCATACAAAAGATTATTTTGTTCTGTTCTTGGAGATATAGTCCGCCATCGTAGCGACGGATTTGAAGATCTCTTTCCCTTCGCTTGCGTTCTTCAACTTGATGCCGTAGTTCCTTTCCATCAAGACAATCAGTTCAAGCGCATCGATGGAATCCAGGCCCAAACCAGCCACTGAAGGGTCACCCCCGTTGAATAGTGGCGCATTGTCATCAATACCATCAGGTGTCATACCCTCGAGGTTCAGCACCTCGATGATCTCTTCTTTCAAAGTGGATATCAATTCATTCATTACAAATCATCTTTTTATTTTGCCAACAAAGATATAAAAAAAGAAACGGAAAGGCAACCTTCCCCACGGTAGCGTTCTTTTACGTATCGGATATTTAGAAATATTTACGATTGGACTATTTACGATTTACTATTGCTGCGGTGCAGACCCACCAAGCTTCTTTCTCTTTTCAACTCACAGGCAAACGTCCCCAAATAGTAAATAGCCAAACAATAAATAGCTAAATAGGGAAATAGGAAAATCGTAAATGACTGAATGGGAAAATAGTAAATTGTAAATAGTTAAATAGTAAATATACTCGTTTCCCACTCCCTCAAAGCCCCCTCACTGTCCAAAGAGAGGGCGAACATCTTGACGGAGAGCTGTCCGTCCAAATAGTCACACCACCCGAAGATCTGATGATCCACCTCCTTCTCAGGCAAAAAAGCACACTCGGAGAGGGCAATGGCGGTCTTAGGCTCGAAGGATTTCGTCACGTAACAGGTGGATTCTCCCATGATTTTGTGGCGGATGGCGATCTCCCCCGTCACGATATTGGAGAGGGTATAGACGAAGACGGCGGGACTTGGGAAGTAGTTGTCGGCGGACTGTATCGTCTGCTGGTAGGTCTGGTCATCATCCAGCGAACCGGAGCGCGACATCAGTGCGACGGACCAATTGCGCTTAGGCTCCTCAGGGGTGAGCCCCAACTTACCCATCAACAGCTCCGCACCCAGGAAACCTGCCTTGCATAGGTTGTCCATCTTGAAGAACTTAGGGTATTGGAAGCCTAAGGAATAGTAGATGTTCGTGAGCCATGGCTTACCCTCCTCCACCTGGATGGGGAGGTTGTCTCCATTCAGCTTAACCTCCTTGTCGGAGATCGAAACGAACGCCTTCACATACGCTTTCATGACAGAATGAATTCGTTTACGACGTTGGCTACTCCGTTCTCATCATTGGTGGCGGTCACGTAGTTGGCGGACTCCTTCACCACCTCTTGCGCATTGCCCATGGCGACGCCCAAGCCTGCATATTTGATCATGGAAAGGTCATTGAAACCATCTCCGCAAGCGATCATTTCGTCTTTTGTTAATCCTATGATATTCAATAATTTGCTTAATGAATAAGCCTTATCGATGTTTTGTGGCATGATTTCGAGGAAGAAAGGCTCGGAACGGTAGACGTTCAGGCGGTCTCCATACTCCTTGCACATGTCCTGCTCCACCTCGGCGAGGTAATCGCCATCGCCCACCATCAGGCATTTGGTCACGGGTTTCGTGATCTGCGCCACGAAGTTGTCCACCTTGCGCACCGGCATCTTGTTGATGCGCGCCTCGATGGCCACGTACTGGTCCTCTTCGTTCTCCGTGATGATGGAGTCATCCTTGTAGGTGACGATGGTCACGCCATGCTCCTTGGAGGATTGGTAGAGCTTCGAGAGCTCGTCCATCGGCAGGACGGTCTCATAGACCACCTCTTTGGTCTGGTAATTGGTGATGACGGCTCCGTTGAAGGAGAGGATATAGCCGCCGAACTTGTCCAATTCGATCTCATCCGCAATCGGTACGATGCCAGGCGTAGGCCTACCGGAAGCCAAGACCACGATCACGCCATGCTCCTGCGCTTCGTGCAGCGCCTTTTTAGTCTCCTTGGTGATCTCCTTCTTAGAGTTGGTCAACGTACCGTCGATATCCAATACTAAAACCTTGTAATCCATGCTTTTATATCTATTTGGAAGTGATAGCGCCCACTTCCTTCAGCTTCTTGAAATCCAGTTCGAAATTAGGGGTGAAGACATCCTTGCCGAGGCTCTCCTCGATCTCAGAGATCTTCCAGAACCTGCCGTCCACCACCTCGGAATGGTCTGGCTGCGGTTCTCCGTCATACGTGATGCGGTGCACGTAGATCATCTCGCGCTCCCTCGGGCTTTCCCAGATGTAGTTAAAGAGACGTTCGGGTTGGATGTTCTCCAGCCCCAGCTCCTCGCGCGCCTCGCGTAGCAGGGCGATCTCGACGCTCTCGCCGAAGTCGATGTGGCCACCCACTGCGGTGTCCCACTTGCCGGGTTGGATATCCTTCCAATCGGCGCGTTTCTGCATGTATAGGTCACCCTCCTTGTTGAAGACGTGCAGGTGCACGGCCGCATGGAGTATCTTGGAACCGTTGTGGCACTCTTGGCGAGTGGCCCGGTCTATTACGTTACCATCCTCATCGATGACAGGGAAATATTCAACCATGGTGGGAATTATGAATTTTGAATTATGAATTACTTATACGATGCGCATGGGGATGCCTTCCTTCGCAAGGTATTGCTTTAGGTCTGGGATAGCGATCTCATGGAAGTGGAAGATGGAGGCCGCCAGGGCAGCGTCCGCCTTTCCTTGCTCGAAGACGTCCTTGAAGTGCTCCATGTTGCCTGCGCCGCCTGAGGCGATGACAGGGATGGATAGGCTATCGGATAGCTTGGCAAGCGCCTCATTGGCGAAGCCTTGCTTCACACCGTCATGGTTCATGCTGGTGAAGAGGATCTCACCCGCGCCACGCTCCTGCGCCTCTTTCGCCCAGGAGAAGAGTTTCTTCTCCGTCGGCACACGTCCGCCGTTCAGGTAGCAGGTCCATTCCCCGCTCTCGTCCAGCTTGGCGTCGATGGCCACCGTGCAGACTTGGCTGCCGAAGTTCTTCGCCACCTCCGAGATCAGGTCAGGGTTCTTGATCGCCGCGGAGTTGATGGATACCTTATCCGCACCTGCCCCCAATAGCGTATCCACATCCTTCAGCTCATGGATGCCACCACCCACCGTGAAGGGGATGGAGATATGGGCGGCGATGCGCTTCACCAAGTCCACGAAGGTCTTGCGCCCCTCGTGCGAGGCGGTGATGTCGAGGAAGACAAGCTCGTCAGCGCCTTGGCGGCTATATTCCGCGCCCAGCTCCACAGGGTCGCCCACATTGCGTATATTCACGAAGTTGATGCCTTTGACGGTCTGCCCGTCTTTGATGTCAAGGCAAGGTATGATACGTTTCGCTAGCATAATTCCAAGAAGTTTTTCAAAACCGTTTCGCCCACCGAGCCACTCTTTTCAGGGTGGAACTGCACCGCATAGAAATTCTCTTTGGCGAGTGCGGCGCTGTATGGGTGGATATAGTCTGTCGTGGCGATGGTGTCTTTGCCTACCGTAGCGTAGTAGCTGTGCACGTAGTAGAAGTACGGGTCGGCCGGCAAGCCCTTGAAGAGAGGGTTCTCCTTCGCCGCCACGGTGTTCCAGCCCATGTGGGGCACCTTGCTGATGTGCGCGTCAGGGATGAACAGTTTCACCTCCTCATCGAAGATGCCGAGGCACTCCACATTGCCGGAGGCCGCCTCCTCGGAGGATTTGCACATGAGTTGCATGCCGATGCAGATGCCCAACGTAGGCTGTTTCAAGCCACGGATCACCTCGTCCAAGCGGTGCTCACGGAGGTACTTCATCGTCGTCTCCGCCTCACCCACGCCCGGGAAAATCACCTTATCGGCCGCCTTGATCTTCTCGATGTCGCCCGTGATCTCCGCCTCCACGCCTAAGCGCTTCATCGCATAGTCTACCGAGAAGATATTGCCCGCGTTGTATTTAATGATCACTACTTTCATTGCGCCATCAGATAGGATTTGAATGTCTCGAATGTTTTAGGCAATTCGATGCTTTGTTTCTTACCCTTCATGAACTCCTGCAGCTTGGCAGGGATCACGACAGGCTCTCCGATGATCGCCTCCACGGTGTCCTTGAACTTAGCCGGATGGGCCGTCTCCAGAAAGACACCCACCTCATTCGGCTTCAGGTACTCGCACAACGCGCGGTAGCCCACCGCACCGTGAGGGTCGAGGAGGTATTTATGTTGTTGGTAACAATTCTTCAGTGTCTCACGGATCTGCTCGTCCGTGTAGGTGCAACCCGCGATGTCCTTGCAGATGGCCTCGTGCGAACCGTAGAGCGCCAACACGCGAGCGAAGTTGCTTGGGTCGCCCACATCCATGGCGTTGGCGATGGTCTGGACGGAAGGTTTCGGCTCGTATTTGCCGCTCTTCAAGTAGTTGAAGAAGATGTCGTTGCGGTTGTTGGCCGCGATGAAACGGCTGACCGGCATACCCATGCGCTTACCGAAGAGGCCTGCGGTGATGTTGCCGAAGTTGCCCGAAGGCACACAGATCACGATGTTATCCTTGATGCCCAACTTATGCAATTGCGCCACTGCGTAGAAGTAGTAGAACGCCTGCGGCAAGAAACGGGCCACGTTGATCGAATTGGCGGAAGTGAGCTTCATGTGGTTGTTCAGGTCCTTATCCATGAAGGCGGACTTCACAAGCGCCTGGCAATCGTCGAACACGCCGTCGATCTCCAAGGCGGTGATGTTCTTGCCCAAGGTAGTGAACTGGCACTCCTGGATCGGGCTCACCTTTCCTTTCGGGTAGAGCACGTAGACGTGGATGCCCTCCACACCGAGGAATCCGTTCGCCACAGCCGAACCCGTGTCGCCGGAGGTAGCCACCAGCACGTTCACCTCCTTCTGGCCCTCCTTCTTGATGAAGTAGCCCAACAGGCGGGACATGAAGCGGGCGCCCACGTCCTTGAATGCCAAGGTAGGTCCGTGGAAGAGCTCCAAGCTGAAAATATGGTCGTTGACGTGCACCAGAGGCACATCGAAGCTCAAAGTGTCATACACGATCTTCTTCAGCGACTCCGCGTCCACATCCTCCCCAAAGAAGGCGTCCGCCACCACGTAGGCGATCTCTTGGAAAGACATGTCCTTCATCTTATCGAAGAAGGAAGCAGGTAACTGTTTGATTACTTCGGGCATGAACAAGCCCCTGTCAGAGGCCAATCCCTTCACCACCGCCTCTTGCAGCGTGGCTTTGTCCGCTTGTTTGTTGGTACTGTAGTACTTCATATTATCGAATCAATTATTGCGCAAAAAAAATTCCGGCGCAAAGATACTCATAAAAAACGATATGCGGGCAACTGGCTGGGAAATTAAGAGTTAAGAAATAAAAATCGGCTGGGAGGGTGGATGGTCATGGGGATTTATTACGATTATTTACGATTTAACTATTTACGATTTACTATTTTCCTATTTAGCTATATGCGATTTGCTATTTCATGACTAAAAAACTATCGGATATGCTTGTTATTCTCAATTTAAATCAGCTACTTTGCAAACGAGTAATGTGTATGGATGGAATGACGAATATTTGGCAATACATTAGGAGAATCCTTTGCCGCCAATAAAAATGTGTTAAAAGTTTAGTCTAAAGTAGGAGGTATTGTTATTCATTACATTAAAGCTTTTCTTCCCTATTGCATCTTCATGAAAGACAAAATATAGGTCAGAGAGTCTAAAAACTAAATATATCAAAGAAAAAAGAAATACTTTCTTTTAATTTTGAATTCTCATAATATATTCATAATTTAGTGACCCGATAATTTCGATATTGAAGAACATATATTTTTTAACTTTTAAACGCTTATAGAAAGATGGCAAATTCAATCGATTTAGCAAAATTCGGCGCCAACGACATCATCGCATGCAACAATGCGAACTATGCAGGAGCAATCAAGATCGTAGCGGGCAAAATCGCTGCTGGTAACGTTACTTTCATCATCGACGGAAAGACGATCAACTTGTCCGACGCCGGATGCTCTTACTTGAGCACTTCTTTGGAGGCTATCAACAAGGCTAAGGCAGAGGCTAACCCTGCTGGCGTATTGTTGGCATTGGGCGCAAAGTCTACGACACTCATCTCTCCGACAGAGAGCTCAAACTCCGCTATCAGCGGTCCTGCTAACGAGACTACTTTCGCTCAAGGCAGCAAGGAATTGGAATTATCAGGCCTGAAGGATTCTACCATGGTTCGCTTCAACCACCTCGGAAAGACTGGCGAAGTCAATGTGTTGGACGCAAAGGCTGGCGCTGTGACGATCCAAGTGGACGGCGACGTCATCGAGTTGGCTGACCAAGCCGCTTCTTACATCAGCAACGACTACAAGGAGATCAAGATGGCTGACGCTGAGGCTGACCCTACAAAGGTATTGTTCGCCTTGAAGGGTGGAACAACAAAGTTGGTTTCCGCTTCTTTGGTTTCTAACCAAAAGATCGCTAAGGGCGCTATCGATACAGTGTTCGTTAAATAATCAGAAACAATAATCAATTTTATAAATCATTAAATTTTAGTACAATGAAAAAGATTTTTCTTTTGATGGGTTGCTTGGCTCTCATCATGGCAGGTTGTAAAAAGGAACAAAAGAAGGTAGAGAACGAAGCTCAAGAGACTGTCGAGGCTGCTGCTGACGCTGCAGAAAGCGCAGCTACCGCCGCTGTTGAGGCTGTAAACAACTTCTTGCAGGAGAACAGTATCGCAGCTAAGTCTTTCGGTTTGCACGAAGAGGCTGACGGTGGTTGGACTCTTAACTTGAAGGACACTGACGCTAATGGCGAAACTACTGGCGACCTCAAGAAGATCTTCTTGACCAACGACGCTCAAGTAATCCTTATCAAGGACGGCGCATTCGACACGATACCTTTCGCTAACATCGAGAAATCAATCTTGAACAACAAGAAGGTTAGCTACTGGTTGGACGATGCTAAGGAGAAAATCACTCACATCGTTGAAATCGCTGAATAATCTTTCTTGATTACAGGAAACGAGGTGCGGGCGCTTAGGTGTCCGCACTTTTTTTATTCCTATACTCCTCCTAACATACCCGACGTAAATGGCAAATGGTAAATCGTAAATAGCTAAATCGTAAATCCTACCCGCATCAAATTTTTGGAGGAGTCCCGATGCCATCGAAACTCCTCCCTACAAATTAAAACTCATAACTAAAAAATTAAAAATACATACCCTTTATTCGTAAACTTCACTTTCCATTTATTGTCGTTCTCATGTCACATATATCACATCTATATTTTATTATCTCATTTCGTATATAACGAAGATAACTTAAAATTTTTTAAAATGCAAATTTATGCGTGCGAAAAATAGCACAATGCGCATATTTCGTAATGTATTTATGTTTGTTTGATATTAATATGTCTAATTTGTGATAAAAATATATAGAATTGTTTGTATTTACTATCATATCAATCAGTAGCAAATTTTTAAACAATTCATTATCAGTGATATATAACACGCAAAAAGAAGCTGAGCCGCCATATTGTGGCTTCAACCCTTTTTCTTACATTTGCACTATTACATTAAGGTGAGTTCCAATACCCATTGAAAAAGCAATTGTTATGGATTTCAGACATTTATTTATTCTTTCCGTATTTGCATTCTGCACATCAATAAATGCGCAGTCCGAATTCCCTCACCCCGAAAAGGAGAACGACGTCGAAAGAGCCGGATTCGTCGGGAATGTAAAATCAGTGACCCAATACTCCGTGAAATGGGTGAAGGACCGGCCGCAGAAGGACCAGGTGATAAACTCGTGGAGGTTCAACAAGGAAAAACAGCTTACGGAATACGCTTGTCCATGGAAAAAGAGAATCATGCGCTACGACAAAAACGGTGATTGCATCGAGGAGACGTACATCAATTCAGACTCTGTCGTCTACGAACAAACGTTACGCAAATTCAAGGGGAAGAATCTATTGACCGAGGAACAGGTATTCAAGAGAGGCAAACTGAGCATGGAGAAAAAGAACTCCTATGACCAAAAGAATAGACTGATCAGTTCAAACTGCTATAACCATGCGCAAGACATACCCTACAGCGAGTTGAAGATAACCTACGACAAGCAGGGGAACATGCTTGACTCGGTCTATGCCAGCTACTCCCACTCGGAGAACAAATGCGTCCCCTATTCGGTCATCCACAACACATTCGACATGGAGGGTAAAATCGTTGAAAGGGTAGAACAAGAATGGAACGGAGAATCCCGGTTCACATACGAATACAACAACTCGGGGAAATTGCACTGTAGGAAGCATTACAAACAGGTGGCAGGGCTCGTCGAATCGCGTCTCTATGATGATTCGGGACGTGTCGTGTGCACCTATGACATGCGGGAGGACCGCAAGGATTCCGTGGAATATGACCAGGCTGGCAGGGAGGTGAGATTGATGAAATGTAGCATTTCCAAGCCAAACGAGAAGGGGAAGGAAATCATCTACACCTACGATGCGGAGGACAACCAACTAGAATCGCTCGTGAGGGAAAGTGATGGTAACTGGAAAAAACGGGTCTGGGAATACAAGAACGGGAAAGAGACGTCGGTCACCACTTACTACGGCAGAGGCGACAAGTACCGCAAGAAGGTGACTAGCACCGATTCGGACGAAGACGTGATCTTCGTCTCGCCATACGAATATGTGGACGAGCCATGGGCGGACTCCAAAGCCATCTTCGAATACGACCAATGGGGGAACAAAACCGCCTACACTTCCTGCGACGCATACGGCGACTGCCATCTCGCCATGGCCGCCCGCTACGAAGGGTATAACCGCCCCACTAAAAGCGAGGTTTACCACGAAGGGAAAGTGTTTCGTGCCACATTGTCTAAAACCGATAGCCACACAAACGCCACGGAGATCCTCACCTACGAGAAAGGCGAATTTAAGAACGGCTCCATATACGAACTCGAGTACTATGATAAGTGATTTGGAATGGTAAAACAAGAGACGAATGAGTAACCGGCAACTCCCACGATAGATTTCGTCAATATTACATCAACCCACCAAACGAATCACCGAAGCACATGTGCTGTTTATGTAATTTTCATATAATTTATTTGCGAATCACAATAACTTTTATAAACTTCGCATCAAAGTTACGAATATCTATAAATAGAATATTTGTTTTTTATTTAAAACAATAGGAATCAAACAGATACAAAACTTCAGTGTGAATATATTTATAAAGTTAATTAAATCGACAAGTAAATTTATGTATCGTTATTTTTTTTCAATCATGCTTGCGTTAAGCAGCATGGTGGCATTTAGTGTGCATGCAATTGAGTTCGTGGATTTAGGGTTGCCAAGTGGAAATCTGTGGGCCAAAGAAAACTTAGGGTCAGCTTCCACATCCTATTATGCATGGGGAGAAATCAAAGCAAATAAAAATAAAAAGGTAACAAAGTGGGCTGACGCCTATTTCTCGTGGGAAACATACTTTGATGAAAAGAAAGCACTTCCAGAAAGTCAAAAACATATATATCTGTTAGATCCTAATAAAACTAACAATAATGTCATATTTAGTGGATTCTCTTCTGTGGATTGTGGCACACTTAAGGACCCACTATTTTGCGTAGTCCCAGTAACTGTAGGATCTTACACACATGGCGGACGCTCTTTGCCTGCCGTTTATGATGCGGCGACCCAAGCATGGGGCAAAAACTGTGTTATCCCATCCCAAAAGGATTTCCAGGAATTGTTCAAATACACGACCCGCAGCATATCTAGATCTAGATCTAATAATATTATTACTTTTACATCCATAATAAATGGCAATTCAATTTCTTTCCCGTTGACAGGAATGAAAGAGTTCACATCATGTCTAGAGGAAAACAACAGTGGTTATTATTGGACTTCTGACCCTGATAAGAGCAACCCTTCAAAAGCTGTTTGTATAAAGTTGACTAAAACCGTTATTAGTAGCTATTCGACAACCCGCTATAAAGGCCTCCCGATAAGACCTATAAAGAGAAATGTTTCCTATACAGAAGAGGATTTCTATATCGGCTTAGGTGAACCAAGTTATCAGGTATCAACCCAGCACTCAACGTTGGAATATGCCGACAATGATTATGTTAGTGACATGGCTGCCGCTTTTGGTGTTAGCACTTTTAGAGTATGGATGAATTTTAACAACCTGTTTGTTATACAAAATGGTGAGGTTTACCATAAAACAAAGGGGTGGAAAAGTTTAAAAGATTTTGTGACGAAATTGAAGGACAAAGGCATCGATCGGATATGTTTTGTATCAGACGGTTATATTGTGGACAGAAACTACCCCAATTATCTCTGCTGGGATGGGGAAGGCCTTAATTGGTATAGTGCCAATGATTTGGAGGGGGAAAATGGGAAAGGTAAAAAACAGATAAGGTATGCCTATTCGTGTTCTCCAAACCCAAACACTGAATCCGATGCTTATTTAAGGTTCCTAAAAAACCAAGAAAAAGTATTCAAAATATTAGCGGACTCATTCCCTGATGTCGAATTCTTTGAGGCATCCAACGAACCGGATTTTGGAGTTAATCTAGGTGACAAATGGCAGGTTCTGAGGTCTTTGAAACCAGGCACAGCAGATTTCAACTCCAAGGCAGATACAATTGTGAAATATTCTGCTGATATTAACAAAAGTACGGCTCAATCTTTATTACGTAGCCAGATAAATGAAGCAAAGACAGCTAAGTATCCTAACGAATTGTTATATAAGATACAAACCGACTTGTGCTTTTACATCTCTAAAGCTCTTAAAGAAAGCGCTAGACTCAGTGAGAATCCCAAAAAATTGCTATCGCCTGCATTCACGACAACAGGAGAATCGTTTGATTTCCTTAAAGGAATGTACGATAAAATTGCTATCGGACAACCAACGGGAGTCGGTAGCAGAGAAAGAACTGCCGATCCTAACAACTATTTCCAAATTCTAAATATCCATCCCTATTTATTTCATCATGTACAACCCGACACCTCGTGTGCATGTAAGAATTATGATGATTGGGGAAGCCATGTGGAGGAGATTTATAGAATCACTATTGACAATGGACACAGAACATCCGAAGGCAAAACAATTCCTGTATGGTTTACGGAATTCGGATTTACAGACGAGGCCGATAGCACCTATAAATCTTGGAAAAGATACACACAAGATAATCAGCAAACGAATGCCGATTATTTATACTATTGTTTAGAACAGGCTAAAGACATGGGGTTTGTCAACACCGTTGTAGTATTTAGAATGAATGATTTCATGTATACTGATACAAATAACGATGCCAACAAAATTCAAGGTAATTTTGGCATGATTGAATACCTGAAATTTAATTCAGAACCTAAACCTATTGAACTTGATTCCGTAAAAATTGATCGCTTGACACATGAGTCCCTAAAACCTATTGGAATAGAATTATGTGCAGATATCGCTATGTTCGACACAAAAGCAAAAGGAAAGAACGAAAATGAGAATAAGAAGAAAGGGAGGCAACTGTATAATGCTGTAAAACAAAAATTAAGAGAATACATAAAAACCATAAATAACATTACAGAAAAAAAACCACATGCCGCTCCAAAGCCATCTATGCCTACAGATGTGGACGATGAAATCTCAGTGACCAACGATATCGCCGTCTATCCGAATCCGACTTCCGGACTGCTCTATGTCGCTTGCGGCGATGGACAAACCATAAAGAGCCTGTCGTTGATGGACGCCAATGGCATAGTCCTGATGGTTAAGGAAGTGAACGAAGATGTCTCCGTATTTGACCTCTCTAATTGGGAGAAGAATCTCTACTTTGTTAAGATTACAACAAATGAAAATACGATAGTGGAAAAGATACTATTGAAATAAATTATTCTTCCACAACTAACCCAAGGCAGGCTGAAGGATTCCCCTTCAACCTGCCTTTTTTGATATCACCCATGAACCCAAGCCCCCCATTCCAACAACACGGTTTGCGACCCCAGCCTCACCAGTAACCTTAAATAGGCCCCATCCACAAAAAATATATTCTTAGGCGAAATCATGGAAAAACGTAAATTTTATTCCCCAAAGAGTTGGGAGCGGAGCATTTTTCTCTTAAATTCGCGCAATGATTCCAGAAAAGGATATCATGGGTTTGGTTGAGTAGTTCAATGGATAGAATACGGGTTTCCTAAACCTTAGATCCGGGTTCGATTCCCGGCTCGACTACCAAAAGAAAAAGCTCAGTGTGCGTCCCACATTGAGCTTTTTTGTTCCCTTCAATTCAAGGATGTCTCGAAACGGATTGGCGTCTCGAAATCTACTCCGTGAATTTCTCCAGGTCTGAGATGAACTTCCTGAGGTTGGCTTTGCTGAGGTGGCCATCCCCCACGAATCCTTTCGTCGAGAAGCGCAGGTTTCGGCCATCCTCCTGCTGATAGGAGATGGAATAGACGCTCTTGACGTCATCCCTCACGGTGACCTGTACCTTCTCTTCCAAGATCTTTTGGAAATACTCCAGACACTCCCTGACTTGCTCTTTCGATTTGCCAAGGTAGAACAACATGAGGTTGTCCAGCTTATACGTTGTGATCATCTCGAGGAAATAGCGGGTGGTGCTTCCCTCACGCATGAAGATGATCGAGGGAGAGTCTTCCTTCGCCCGTAGCAGTCCGCCACGGCTCACCTCCCTGATGTTGATATCCTCCGCCGGAGTGGCTGGCCCCTGCGCATAGACGCCCATGAAGAGGCAACACGACAGAATGGAAAGTATGATGTGTTTCATCGTCAACATAGGGGTTAGAGGGATACTTGGTTGAAGACGTCTGTTAATTCACTGAGGTTCAACGCATCGAAGTCCTCCTTGCGTGGCAGGACGAGGACACCGGCCATGTCGATTGCCCCCGGGCTGATCATACGGTACGTATCGCCTTCCGCGTAATACTGTGTGGGGCGATGTGTCTTGCGCGGAAAGATGAAGAGATGCCAGCGTCCCTCTTCGTACATGGCGAATAGGTTCAGGCGAGGCTCCTCATTGCCTCCCTCCATCATCATGTATTGCGTGTAGGTCTGGTTGAAGAGCGATGCCAACGCATCTTTCCGTTCCGATTCCGCATGGAGGCACCGCCGGCCGTAGTCCACCAACTGTTCCAACCGATGTCCGTTCCATTCGGACAGCACCCGCTTCTCCGCCTTTCTCCACTCCTTCTCCAAAGGCAACTGACCTTTCGCAACCGCTTGGAAATGCAGGTGGTCGGGTGCGGAGGCACCGCAACGTGGCCCGTTGTAGAAGAGGATGTGGTCGGGCATCTGTTGGGCGAAATCCAGCATGTCGGACAAGTTATTCTTTATCTCCTGCGGGCAATGCTCGTCGCAGGCGATCGTGAAGTGCTCTTGAAGGATGGGGAAGGGGTTCACGAGCAGGGTGAAACGCTCGTTCATCTTAAGCCCCCGTTGTACCGTCGGGCGGTTCTCCCCGCACAGAAAGCATTTCCTGTTTGCGATGGAGTCTTTGTCCAGCTTGGCGCCTGATGATATGGCGCGGGCTGGGTTGAATTGGGCTAGTATGGTGAATCCGTTTATCTTGAACTCACGCAACGTCACTTCCTTTAGCTGTTCTACTCTTTGCCTAAATTCCGGCCACTCGGCCAATTGTTCCTTATAAAATTTCTTGACATCCATTATTTTGACTCTCTTATCCTGCGCATCATTTCAATTGTCCGCAGTTTATCTTTGTATAAATTGTTCTTATTCAGTCTAATGACATCCAGATTGGCATCTGAATTGCCCTCCCAGCGGCGGCAGAGGTACAGCACGTCGTATATCCTGCCGATAGGGTAGTTGTGTGATATGGTCAGCCCCATCGCATAATCCTCTCCATAGCTGGTGTTGGGCAGTTGGAGCTCCCTGAGCAGAGGGGTATAGAAGGCGCGCGGTGCGCCTAATCCGTTTATTCTTAATGCGTTGTTCCTTCCGTTCTCAAGGGTCCATTCCTTGTGGTCGATGATGCCCGGCGGGATGGTCTCCATCTTGAAATTGGTTATGGCGTAGGTTCCCACCACCATGGCGCAGTGTTGTTCATAAAAGGCCGCCACGATCTTGCGGATGGTATCCTCTCCGCTATAGACATCGTCGCTGTCCAGCTGGATGGCGAATTTGCCGCACTGCGGATGGTTCACCCCTTCGTTCCAGCACCCTCCGATGCCAAGGTCGTCACGGGAAGGGATGACATGTATGATGCGGGCGTCCTGTTTCGCGAGGGCATCTATGGCCTCGGTCGTGCCATCCGTGGAATGGTTGTCCACCACGATTAGGTTGAAGGCGAAATCGGCCTTTTGGGAGAGCACGGAGTGTATAGCGTCCGAAATGGTTTTCACGCGGTTGCGTACGGGTATGATGACCGAAGCCTCCACCTTGAATGAGTTGTCGTCGAAGGAGACGGGCGTGAATTCAGGCTTCAGATAGGCTCCCACACGCTTCAGGTAGGCGGTGAAGACCTTCTCCCGCTCGATCTGCACCGCTCGGTTGCGGGCATCCACGTAGGCGAACTGCTTCTCCTCGGAAGTAGCCTTCTCGGCGGAAAGCACGGTGTACACTGTTTCGTTCAGATGGAAGGGAAGGGATTGCTCCGAAAGACGCAACCGTAAGTCGTAAAGCGCTGAATATGAAATGGATTCATCCATCTCTGAGACGCAACGCTTAAAGCTGGCGGATTCGAAGAAGAGCAGCGGACCGAAGTCGAAATCATCCCGTACACTACCCAATTGGTAGTCGATTAGAGGATGTGCGACGGTGCTCTCTCCGGAGCGTTCGTTGAAGTCCGCGTAGAGTAGGGTGGAGCCCGTGGCGATCATCACTTGGGAGATCCTGTGCAGGGCGTTCTGCCCCAGACGGAACGGGCGGACATCGCAGGCCAAGGCGAGGTACGGGGCGGTGACATGCTCCGCCATCATGCGCAAAGTGTCCAACGAGTCCAGACGGTCGATACGCGACGAACGCATCCCCTCCACCGAAGGCATCCCCTCCGAATAGAGCAACGTGACATTGCCGATTCCTTTGGCGGCGGCAAGTGTGGACAAGGATGACTCATCCCCATGCACGTAGGGCAAGAAAAAATCCACCATAAGCTACTTACGTTTTTTTAGTAAGAAATCCACAATCTCCTTCATCAAGGTGTCTCGGGCGGATTGCGTGACAATCGACTCAAATGGGACAGAGGAGATGTATGTTCTATATCTGCCTTTGTAGGCTACGGCGCAAGGCAGGTTGCACCCCTCGAAGGAGTGGACCACCGTGGAACCGTTCACGCAATCGATCGCGTCCGGCGATTCTACGGCATATTGGAACTTGCCTAACGACTTGTTGTAATTATAAAATTTCTTGGAGAATTCTTTGTTGACGGAGAAGTAGTTGGATATCCTGCCTTCCGTCTCGGCGTTGCTCTGTTTCAAGGTGTATTTCAGCACCTTCTCCGCAAAGTAGATGTCGTCCTCGACGCAAGTGGAGTCCCGCTCCATCAGGTCGGATGCGATGTAGGCGCCGCTTGCGTAGAGTCTTCCGCCATGGTAAAGGTAGTTGCGCAACTCCTCTTGTAGTTTTTCGGGGAATGTTTTGTAGCGCATCTCCATGCCGCTTTGGGTCTCTTTCTCCTCGCCTAATATCAGGTCCACGAAGGCGAATCGTCTGATGTTGTAGTTGCCCTCCGTGACGGCCGCCTTGGAGCAGGAGACGAACGAATAGCCCGCTTTTTTAATTGATTTACCGTGCAACAAAGGAAAATCGAACGTGTTTCCCGCGATGACCACCCCCTCGTAATCTACTTTACAAGCTCCGTGCCCAGGCTCCGCATTGCTGCGGAATTTCTGTCGTTTGCGGAATCCATATTGTTCGCCGACGTAGCTCAGGTCATAGTGGTCTGGCACGCCTTGGTCATACTTATCCAGAAAGCCGGAGTAGTCGCCCGTGTCAAAGTAGTCAGGTGCGGAGACACGATCGAATCCGTTGATGATCAGCGCTGTTTGGGACGATTTGCCCTTGCATACAGAGAGTACCTCGGTCGGGAAACTTTCGCCGCCACTGTTTAGGGCGGTCACCTTGAAGTTATAGATGACGCCGGAGTCAATCGGCATCACGAAGTGTGGCGCATCCACCAGCGTTCCATTGTCCCATCCTCCGTCATTTCGGGAGGTGTAGACCACGTAGTGGGTCGGGGTGGCGCTCTCTTCCAAGCTGTCCTCCTGAGGTTCCCAGCTCAGGAACACGCTGCGATTCTTCTTATCGTAGAATTCAGTGCTGAAGTTCGTCACTGGCAGGGGTTGCACCACATAATCGGTCTTGTATTGATAGGCGATGTATTTCAGGAGTGCCTTGTAGATGGCGCGGCTCGCTGTGAAGCGGAAGTTAGGGTCCAACCCGTATCGCATGTCCGTGTAGTTCTGATGGGAGAGCAACTCTAGCAACATGGTCGGCACCTCAGGCACGCGGGCCTCGTAGTAGGAGGCGTCCGTCATCTTGCGTCGTGTCCAGTTCGGGCGGAAAGTGCGGCGGATATCCTCCACCACCTGGGTCTGCACCATGTCGGTCAGGTCGCGTCCGGATAGCCTGCTCTGTCCGTTCCAGTAGGAGCGTTCTCCGTTGCTTTCGGACATGTATATCGCAAGCGTTCCGTAGATCGAGTCACGCAAGAGTTGTCCCGCATCCGTATGGAGGCCAAAAGCCACGTCGATAGGGATCCGTTTGCCAGGATGATCCTTCGCCCTAGGCGATCCTCCGATCAGGTTGTTCACCCACTCGCCACGGCACATGTAGTCGTCCTTGTAATCATTCAAGGCATCGTTCCGTGAGAAGATGGAGTCGGGGTATCCTGCCCATTGCAGCCAATAGCGTGCGCCCTCCAGGAAACGGAGCCTATCACTGACTTGCACCACCGTGTCGCCTTCCGCGGTGACCACCGGTCGACCGATATTACCCATGCCGCCACCGAACTTCACAGCATCGGCGGTGACCACCTTGCCACTCTTGGATTGGTTCGTCAAGACCACCATACCCATGGAAGGATGGAGTCCCTTCTTGAAACGGAACGTGCCCAAGTAGATCCATGTGCCGCCGCCCATGCGTTGGTTGACGATGAACTCCGTGGATCCGCCCGCATGGTTCACTTTGTAGTGCGCCTCCGCTGTGCTCTCGGGCAGGGATTGGTAGGAGACGTAGACCGCATAGTCGCCATCCTCCGGAATTTCAGGGATCCAATGCGCCTCCGCACTCTTCTCCTTCGCTGTCTTCACTTGGCGGCAAGTACCCATGCTGAAGGGATGGTCACCCTCCACGTACATTTTCTTTTTGTTGGCGAAACCGGCGGAGTCGCAGCCCATCCAGATGCAGTCCTTGCCGTTCAGCTCCTCGTAGAGATAGTCTCCGTTGGTGTCATTGTCGACGATGATTTCGTTGAACTGCGTGTCACGCTCCCTAGGCAACAGCACGGTCGCCCCCGCATTCTCCAGCATCGGTACGATATAGGGCAGGACATATCCCAGGGTATAGGTATCCTCCACCACCTGAAAGATGCAAGGCCGCTGCCACTGCCACTGGCTCCCCTTGGTGTTCGACTCGAAGTACCAACCGTGGCTCGGCCACATGGCGATGTGACGGTTGCTCAAGCCCTTCGTCACTTCGTAGGGTTTGCTCATATTGCGCACCAGTTGATGGCCCTTGAAATACTCCTTCTCGAAACGGTTCTTGTCCAGTTTCATCTCCGAACGGGTCCAATTTGGCACCAAATCATGTAATTCGTAACGATTGATGTAGAGGTTGAGGTCGTAGTTTTTGTACGCCCTTGGCAGATTGGCGGAGACGGAATCATAGATGCGGTCCACTAGTTCCTCCCGCAACGCAATGCCCTCCAAAGGCTTGGCCAAGTAGATGTCAATTCGTTTTTTATTTGCATCAAGAAGTGAACTATCGTTGCTTAACTTGTTGTGCTTCAATACAGAAAACTCTTTCTGTAAGAAAGCGTAAACTGGAGCGATAGCATTGTCCAAATCCGAGTTTTGTGCAAAAACATCAAAAGAAATGGTAAGGAAGACTATGATGGAAAGAATATGCGTTTTCACCACCTCTCGATAATTTTGTACCCAAGATGAGACTCGAACTCATACAGCCTTGCAGCCACTAGTCCCTGAAACTAGCGTGTCTACCATTCCACCACTTGGGCAATTGTTCCGCGAATTTAATTAATTTATCGATTTCGCCAAACATATCGCTCTATGTTTTTGAAAGTTTTTTCAAGTATGTTATAAATGTTGATTTGAGGCGTTTTTTTGGCAAATAACAACATTTTCACATGATATCTTTGGAAATAATGCGATCATTTGTATATTTGCAGAAAACAGGTGGAGTGTATTATTTAGGATGAAAAACGGATCTGACCCTCAGCCTGATCTGCGGGAAATGCATAGAAAGACACACATTCGACCATTTATTACATAAGGGTTTAACAATCAACAATCGATTTTTAGAGTCTGATTTTAGAGTCTAATAGTGCTATAAATATAATAGGATTTCGTATGAAAAAGAGACAATTTATCACAGGGGTTTCAGCCTTATTGCTCTGTGCGGCATCGTTCGCAGAGACACCAGACAAAATGCAGGTGTGGCTGAAAAATGGAGAACAACAAGTATTTGATATTAATCAAGTAGACAGCATCACTTTTGGGGAGCGCTTAACACCTGAGTTTAAGCCATTATGTGATTGGACTTACATTCCTACGGTTGAGAGCCCGACCGCCCTCATGCTTTCCGACGAACAAAAGGAGTTCGTCCGCGCAGGCAACACATTCGCCAAGGAATCGTTCGCCACTATCTGCGAGACAGACAGTACCCACCCTAATACGTTCTATTCCCCGATTAGCCTGCAAATCGCTTTGGGCTTCTGCGCCAACGCAGCCACCGACAAGGGCGCCAAGGAGATAGCGGACGCGTTCGGCATCCAAGGGAAGAAACCATTGGAAGAGATGAACGACTACTTCAACAAGGTCATCCTCTCGCTCAACTCGCAGGTGGACAGCGTGATTCTAAGCGTGAACAACGCCGCATGGCCAATCTGGGGAGCTGCCGTGTACGATGACTTCCTCAAGGCGGCACATGAGAAATACTACGCCACGGTCAGACACCTGGATTTCGCGTCTGATCCTGCTGCGGCGAAAGACACCATAGACCAATGGGCGGCGCTCATGACCAACGACTGTATCAAGAAACTGAGTGTCCTCATAGACAATTCCACCGTCCTCGTCCTCAATAACGCATGCTATTTCAAAGGCAAATGGAGAACACCTATCGAAAAACGCATGACGAGGACAGATACGTTCTGGAACGCCCCAAATAAGACCCAAAGCGTCAACATGATGCAAACGCTAGACTTTTACTCCTATGCGAAAACTGACGATTACCAAATGGTGGAACTCGTCTACGGTCCTTCAGATCGCATGATATCCAACAACGGCAAGGGTACCTACAGCATGGTGATTGTCTTGCCTGCGGAGGGCAAAAACTTGGACACGACGCTCAACTCCATCGATTGGAACAACTTGCCACTAGCTAGGGACTACGTATTCCTCCGCTTCCCGAAATTCGGAATCCGCAGCAGTCTTAACCTAAATGAAACAGTGGCCGGATTTGGCATCACAGACATATTCTCAAGCTGTCCTAACGCCATCAATGCTCCTGCTTCAGTAACACAAATCGTGCAGGATTCCTACGTCGCGGTGGATGAGGAGGGAACGGAGGCCGCCGCTGTCACATCCATCGGGATGACCGGTGCCGTTCCTCCGGAAGATATGGCCGAAATGTTCGTCAACCGTCCGTTCGGGTTCGCCATCCGTGAAATGACCACTGGCATGCTGCTCTTCATGGGCAAGGTGACGGAGGTGGAAGAAGTGTCTAAAGAATAGAGAATTTTGAATTAAGAATTATGAATTTTTTGGGGGGGATGTGCGTATCTTTACATGATGCGCACACCCTTAGCCCTGAAGGGGCGACATCCCCCAGGCAGGGGTGTTAACCCCTGTGCGCAATGTGGCGGGTGTCGATATAGCCCTGAAGGGGCGAAACATTATATAGCCTAGGGCAACGCCCTAGGAATTATGAATTTGAATAAATATATTTTTATGGGAAGAAGAACATTACTCATAGTATTTTCAGCATTGGCGACCAGCCTCGCCTCCTTCGCCGGCACACCGGACAACATGCAGGTCTGGCTGAAGAACGGTGAACAAAGGGTATTCGACATCAGCCAAGTGGATAGCGTCACCTTCGGCGTGGCTCAGCAACAGGAGCATAACCTGCTGACCGAGAACACCATGCCACCGACATTCGCTGCGCCTATTCCGCTTGAGGTGAACGCTCAGGAGTTAGCATATATTAAGCGAAACAATGAGTTCGGATTGAAATGTTTCGCAAAATTGCGTGAGACAAAAAAGAAAGACGGGACTAATCTCCCAATTCATTTCTTCTCTCCTGTTAGCCTCAACTTCGCACTGGGCTTCTGCGCCAACGGTGCTTCAAAGGGAGGGGCGACAGAGATAGCCAACGCATTGGGCTTCCAATCGGAGAACGCTGTGGAAGACATGAATGATTTCTTCCATAAGTTATACCTCTCCATCAATTCGGGGGTTGACAGCGTGGATGTCCATACCGCCAACGCATTGTGGATCAACGAGAGTTCCGTGGCCAAGGAGAATTTCGTGAAGACCGCCAAGGAATCTTACTACGCAACTGTCAGAAACCTTGATTTCGAAGGAGATCCCCTAGGATCCAAAGACACCATCGACCATTGGGCGGCGCTCATGACCAACAATCGCATCGATGATCTCCAAATAAGAGTATCGGAATTGACGAGACTTGTAATCAACAATGCTTGCTACTTTAAAGGCGCATGGATCTCCCCTTTCGCAGAGGATTCGGTAGCTGAATTCGAGGGGAAAGAGGGAACGCAGACGGCAAAATTCATGAGCATTATTGACGAGTATCAGAATTATGCGGAAACAAGCAACTACCAGGCCATCAACTTGGATTACGGCACCATATCGGAATCCACACTCTTCCACAACGCTTATGACATGGTCGTCATATTGCCAAAGAGCGGTCATGACCTGAACGAGGTGTTGCCTACTATCCAATGGGATTCCATAGCTTTCAAGTATGAAAAGGTCTCTTTGTATATGCCTAAGTTCAAAAGCAAAGATGGATATGACATAGATAGAATCCTACCGAATTTAGGCATCAATAATATTTTCCACGAATTCTCTAACGCTATTGAGGACGAGGAGATAGATGGTAAAATATCCGTTTCTCAAGTCCGTCAGGATTTTTATATCAGTGTGGATGAGTTCGGTACCGAGGCGGCGGCTGTCACTTCCATCATAATGGATGCGGAGAGTAGTGGCGAGCCTGATATGACTCCTCCTACCATCATGAGATGCAATCGCCCGTTCGTCTTCGCTATCCGCGAGAAAAGGACTGGACTGATCCTCTTCATCGGGGAATTTGACTCGGTACCGGATGATAATTAAGAATTTTGAATTTTGAATTTTGAATTAAGGGAAGTGCGTGTCTTTACATGATGCACACTCCCTAAGCCCCTTAGGGGCGACATCCCCCAGGCAGGGGTGTCAACCCCTGTGCGATGAATGAGTGAGCAAAAGGAGCCCTGAAAGGGCGTAACATATATAGCCTAGGGCAACGCCCTAGGGGAAGTGCGTGTCTTTTCATGGTGCGCAACCCCCTAGCCCCAACGGGGCGACATCCTCCAGACAGGGGTGTCAACCCCTGTGCGCAAAACGAAGGGTGCCAATATAGCCTTGGAAGGGCGTAACATGGATATTTTTGATTAAAAGTTTAATATAGTTTTCATGAAAAAAAAGGCATTACTCATAGTATTTTCAGCGTTGGCGACCAGCCTCGCCTCCTTCGCCGGCACACCGGAAAACATGCAGGTCTGGCTGAAGAACGGAGAACATAGCGTCTTCGATATCAGCCAGGTGGACAGCGTCACCTTCGGCACAAGCCCTCAGCAGGAATACACTTCGCTGACCGAGAACACCATGCCACCAACGTTCGCCGCCCCTATTCCGTTGGAGTTATCGGAGCAGAATCTGGCATACGTGAAAAGTACCAATGAGTTCGGGAAAAAATGCTATGCGAGACTTCGAACAATCAAGAAGGGAAATGGTGACCCTTTCCCCATCCATTTCTTCTCTCCTGTCAGCCTCAACATGGCCCTAGGTATCTGCGCCAACGGAGCTGACACTGTGGGCATAAAAGAGATCGCCCAAGCGATGGGCTTCCCATCGGAGAATGCCCTGAACGCCTTGGACAACATGAACGATTTCTTCAACAAATTATACCTCTCCCTCAATTCCAACGTCGATAGCGTGACAATCAGAACCGTCGATGCCCTATGGTTCGACGAGCAAAGCCCCGTCAACATGAATCTTGTAAAAACCGTAAAGGAGAAATACTATGCGACCGTTAGAAAACTCGATTTCAGGGAAAACCCCATACCTTCAAAGGACACAATAGATCATTGGGCGGCACTCATGACCAACGATTGCATCAAAAAACTTGGAATAAGAATAGGTTCAAACACCCGACTCGTGATTAACAACGCATGTTATTTCAAAGGAAACTGGGTAACGAGATTCACCCCCGCCGGCAAGGCGTTATTCAACGGAACGCATGAGGCAGACTCTACAGAATACATGTCACTTAAAGGCGAAACATTGGAATACTCAGAGGATGAATATTACCAAGCGATCAAATTGGACTACGGGACGGAGGCAAACAAGGCTTCAACAACATGGGGGAGTCAAAATGTCCAGACCCCAAGTGCCTACAGCATGGTCATCGTATTGCCGAAAAGTGGGCATGACCTGAACGAAGTGCTCCCGTCCATCCAATGGGACTCCATCCCCTTCGAACGCATGACCGGCAGCATCTACATGCCTACATTCAAAGCCAATGGAGGATACGATCTTGAAAGATTACTAAAAGACTACTTGGGAATCAGAACTATATTTGAGACATATCCCAATGCCGTATTGGAGGAAAATATATTCATCAGCCAAGTCCGGCAAGACTATTTCATCAATGTGAACGAGGAAGGCACAGAAGCCGCGGCGGTCACCTCTATCGTGGCATCCCAATGGGGTGGTTCGGGAAGAAGTTTCAACATGTACTGCAACCGTCCGTTCGCCTTCGCCATCCGCGAGAACAGAACGGGGCTGATCCTCTTCATGGGAGAATATAATTCTGTGCCAAAGGCAGAGAATTAAGAGTTGAGAATTGAGAATTAAGAATTAAATATAAGCGTCATGAAAAAAAGAACATTACTCATAGGATTTGCAGCGTTGGCGAGCTGCCTCGCCTCCTTCGCTGGCACACCGGAAAACATGCAGGTATGGCTGAAGAACGGAGAATATAGCGTCTTCGACATCAGCCAAGTGGACAGCGTCACCTTCGGCAATAGTCCTCAGCAGGAATACACGCCGCTGACCGAGAACACCATGCCACCGACATTCGCCGCCCCTATCCCGCTCGAGGTGAACGACCAGGAACTGAAGTACATCAAGAGCACCAACGAGTTTGGCTCGAAGTGTTTCTCCCTCATGCGCAAACTGGACACGACACCAGTTCATTTCTTCTCTCCTGTCAGCCTCAACATCGCCTTGGGTTTCTGCGCCAACGGGGCTACTGCAAAAGGAGCGAAGGAGATCACTGACGCCATGGGGTTCACATCAGAGAAAGCGATGGCGGATATGAACAACTTCTTCCAAAAACTCTATCTCTCCCTCAATTCGGGGGTCGATAGCGTGGATATCCACACCGCCAACGCATTGTGGGTCAACGAGGGTACCAAGGCCAAGGAGAATTTCGTGAACACCGCCAAGGAATCTTACTATGCGACCGTCAGAAACCTTGATTTCAAGAACGATCCCCTAGGATCCAAAGATACTATCGACCATTGGGCGGCACTCATGACCAACGATTGCATCAAAAACCTTGGAATAAATATAACATCGGACACCAGACTCGTGATTAACAATGCCTGCTATTTCAAAGGCAACTGGGTGACGAAATTCACCCCTATCGGCAAGGCGCTATTCAACGGAACGACCAAGACGGACTCCGCAGAATTCATGGGTATCTTTGACAGGTATATGGATTACTCGGAAACGGATAATTTCCAAGCCATCAAGCTAGATTATGGACAAGAGTCCAAAACTGCTGGACTCCAAGGCGCCTCGACAGAAAGCGCCGCCTACAGCATGATTGTCGTGCTGCCGAAGAACGGTCACGACCTCGACGAGGTATGGCCTACCATCCGATGGGACTCCATCCCCTTCAGAAGCATGCAAGGAGACTTGTACATGCCTAAATTCAAGAGCGACGGAGGATACGATTTGGAAAAGGATGTACTGCCTAGACTAGGCATTAAAGATATATTTGAGGACTATCCTAATGCTGTTGAGGAATTCCCTATCTATATCTCTCAAGTTCGTCAAGATTTCTTCATCAGCGTGGATGAGGAGGGTACCGAAGCCGCGGCTGTCACCTCCATTGTGGGAACTCTTGGCGGAGCTATCGTACAGCAGCGCTTTACGATGACATGCGACCACCCGTTCGCCTTCGCCATCCGCGAGAACAAAACGGGGCTGATCCTCTTCATGGGGGAATATGACTACGCACCGGAAAATTAAGAATTTTGAATTTTGAATTAAGAATTATGGGAGAATGCGTATCTTTACGTGATGCGCACTTCCTAGCCCTGAAAGGGCGTAACACATATAGCCTGGGGCAACGACCTAGGAAATTATGAATTATGAATTTTGAATTAAGAATTATGGGAGAATGCGTATCTTTACATGATGCGCAAACTCCCAGCCCTGAAAGGGCGTAACATATATAGCCTGGGGCAACGACCTAGGAAATTATGAAACGTTAGTTCGACGAAGTCAATTTTGAATTAAGAATTAAATATAAACTTCATGGACAAAAGAACATTACTCATAGGATTTGCAGCGTTGGCGCTCAGCCTCGCCTCCTTCGCCGGCACACCGGACAATATGCAGGTCTGGCTGAAGAACGGTGAGCAAAGGGTTTTCGACATCAACCAGGTGGACAGCGTCACCTTCGGCGTGACCCAACAACAGGAATACCAGCCACTGACGGAGAACACCCTGCCTCCGACGTTCGCCGCACCTAATCCGCTCAAACTGTCGGAACAGGAACTGGCATACGTGAAGAGCACCAACGAGTTCGGGAAAAAGTGCTACAATATTTTACGAACCACCCAAGACGCCGATGGAAATCCTATGGCTGTGTACTTCTTCTCCCCGATCAGCCTCAACATCGCCCTGGGCTTCTGCGCCAACGGAGCTACCGATGAAGGTATAAAGGAGGTCACCGACGCATTAGGCTTCCATTCGGCGAACGCCTTGGATGACATGAACAACTTCTTCCAAAAGATATACCTCTCCCTCAACTCCGGAGTCGATAGCGTGACAGTCCGTACGGCCAATGCCCTATGGCTCAACGAACGCAGCGTAGCCAACATGGATTTTGTGGAAACCGCAAAAGAAAAATACTATGCGACCGTTAGAAACCTCGACTTCATGAAAGATCCTGGAGGCTCAAAGGACACGATAGACCATTGGGCGGCGCTCATGACCAACGATTGCATCAAAAACCTCGGAATAAAAATAGATGGCTACACTCGGCTTGTCATCAACAACGCTTGCTATTTCAAAGGAGACTGGGTGACGAAATTCACACCCCTCGGAAAGATGGTTTTCAACGGAGCGACGGACGCCTCAGACTCCACAGATTTCATGGCAATTGAACAAGAATCATTGGAATACTCGGAGAATGACTATTACCAGGCGATTAAGCTGGATTACGGAACGGAGGCGAACAAACCATCTTCGTCGGGATGGTCTCAACCAAGCGCCTCGAACCCAAGCGCCTATAGCATGGTCGTCGTATTACCGAAAAGCGGACATGACCTGGACGAAGTGCTCCCGACCCTTCAATGGGACTCCATCCCCTTCCAATACATGAAGGGTGACCTCTACATGCCTAAATTCAAAGCCAAGGGTGGTTATCCGCTAGATCATATTCTAAAGGAACTTAACATCGAGGACATGTTCAAACTCGGCCATTATCCGAACGTCATATTGAATGAAAAAAACATATTCATTCAACAAGTTCAGCAAGACTACTTCGTCAATGTGGATGAGAACGGTACTGAAGCCGCAGCCGTAACCTCCATCGTGGGAGCCGGTGGAGCAGTGATGACATCGTTCTTCATGAACTGCAACCGCCCGTTCGCCTTCGCCATCCGCGAAAACACCACGGGTCTTCTGCTCTTCATGGGTGAATATAATGCTGTACCAAAAAGCGGAGAAAACTAAAATTAAAAGTTAAGAATTAAGAATTGATTACAGGATGTGCGGATCCCCACACGATACGCACAACCGACGGCCTGCAAGGCCAAACCTTTATATAGCCCAGGGCAACACCCTGGGGAAAATAATGGGAAACGCGTATCTTTACACGATGCGCACAACCTAAGCCCCATAGGGGCGACTGATTACAGGCAGGGGTGTTAACCCCTGTTTTTTGAATGAACGAACAGTGTTAACCCTGAAAGGGTGACACCTAGATAATTAAGAATTAAGAGTTAAGAAACAAGTGGTATAATTATTTAAAATAAAGCCTATGAAAAAAAGAACTTTACTATTAGGGTTTGCGGCACTAACCATCAGCGCCGCATCGTTCGCCGGCACACCAGACAAAATGCAGGTCTGGCTGAAGGACGGGGAACCAAAGATTTTCGACATCGATCAAGTGGACAGTGTCACCTTTGGCACATACAAGAATCCGGAGATTACTCCGCTGACAGAGAACTTCATGCCACCAAAGTTCGCCCAGCCCAATCCGCTTGTGGTGAATGAGCAGGAGCAGGCGTTCATCAGAGCAAATAATGAGTTTGCCCAGAAGTGTTACCAGATAGTCAGGAAGCTTCCTAAAAAACAAATGACAGATGGGGAAGCTCAACCGAGACCTGTCCATTTCTTCTCGCCGGCCAGCCTCAACTTCGCATTAGGCTTCTGCGCCAACGGTGCCACCGAGAAAGGTGCGAAGGAGATCACAGATGCGCTGGGCTTCCGTACGGAGAACGCGTTAGAGGACATGAATAATTTCTACCAGAAGCTCTATTGCTCCCTCAATTCGAACGTCGACAGCGTGGACATCCACACCGCCAACGCGTTATGGGCGGACAATAAGAACAATGTCCTCGAAAATTTCTTGGAGACTGCCAGGGATAAGTATTACGCAACGGTTAGACACCTCAATTTCAGGGAGGATCCTAAAGGCTCAAAAGACACCATCAACAAGTGGGCCGCCCTCATGACCAATGATTGCATCAAGAACCTTAGCGTCAATATAGACACACGGACAAGGCTTGTCCTTAACAACGCATGCTACTTCAATGCGAAATGGAAAATTCCATTCGAACCTTGCGGTAAGAGTTTATTTTACGGATCAGTAGGAGATCCTGAGGAAACAGAATTCATGAGAATCGAATATGCGTGGATGAAGTGTGCGAAGACGGACAACTATAATGCCGTCAGTCTGGACTATTCAAGAAACCATACGTCAGATTGGGAGGATGAATCATCCACCGCATACAGCATGATTGTTGTACTGCCGAAGGAGGGCCTTAGTCTTGACGAGCTATTGCCTACTTTGCAATGGGACTCCATCCCTCTTCAATATCAATCATGTGAAATCCGAATGCCGAAGATCAAGGTCAAAGGGGGATATAACCTGAACGACACCACCCCCGAGCTGAACGTCATCAATTCGATGGGCATCAAAGACATATACGAGAGTTTCCCTAATGCGATAGAGCTTTACCCGGGAGACAATCCTTATGCGGTCTCTAATGTGATCCAGGATTATTTCCTGAGGGTGGATGAGCTCGGAACGGAGGCTGCCGCCGTCACTACCGTTGAGGTCGTAGAAACCACAGGAATGCCACCTGCCCCATATGTCGATATGTTCTGCAACCGTCCGTTCGCCTTCGCCATCCGCGAGAACGCCACAGGACTGATTCTCTTCATGGGAGAATATGACTTCGTGCCACAGGAGGAAGGGAATTAATATCAGCGCAATATGGTCAATTAAAATTTTATCTTAAAAAGATTGGTCAATCGCTGAAAACTGAAAAGTTTTTTCTTATCTTTATGATTTAGAATAATTTGTGCCCTAAAGGGGGCTAAACAGATAGGGGGATACCCCTATCGACCAGACGATGAATGATTTTGGAACTCCATAGGGATTCCATTGTATGATAATCTGTTGAGGAGGAGGCACGGGCACTCCGCACCTCCTCCTCGGCAAATGTTTGCGAAGACTTTTTTATAAACTTAAATTTAGATGGATATGAAAAAAGGGTTATTAGTAGGGTTTGCGGCATTGACATTCTGTGCCGCTACATTCGCCGAAGAGCCAAACAGGATGCAGGTTTGGCTGAAGAACGGTGAACAACAAGTGTTTAACATCGATGAGGTGGACAGCGTCACCTTCAGGAGATTTCCGGGTGAGGTGTACCAACCGTTGTTGGAGAATACCATGCCTCCGACATTCTCCAAGCCGAATCCGCTTAAGTTAAGCGCACAAGAGCAAGCGCTCGTGCGAGCTAACAACGCATTCGCCCTGGAATGCTACACTAAGGTCCGCAAGTTGCCGGTGAAGCCGGGATCAACGGAGCCAAGATCTCTCCATTTCTTCTCGCCGGTCAGCCTCAACATGGCCTTGGGATTCTGCGCCAACGGTGCGTCCACTGAGGGCGCCAAGGAGATCACCGACGCCTTAGGATTCCAATCGAAGAACGCATTGAAGGAGATGAACGACTTCTACCAGAAGGTATACCTCTCCCTCAACTCGAACGTCGATAGCGTGGACATCCACACCGCCAACGCGCTATGGGTGCATGAGGGAGCCGCTGTCTATAATGAGTTCTTGACGCAGGCAAGGGAAAAATATTACGCGACGGTTAGACATCTGAGTTTTGGCAGTAATCCACAAGGCGCATTGGATACAATAAATAGTTGGGCAGCCCTCATGACTAACGATCGTATAAAATCGCTCTCAATAGACATTAACCCTAACACACAGCTTGTCCTCAACAACGCTTGCTATTTCAAGGCGAAATGGAGATTCGTTTTCGAAGGCATCGGGGAAGGGACTTTCAAGGGAATGCAAAGTCAGACCCAGAAAGCTCAGTTCATGGAGATTGATAACAAATACATGAAGTGCACCGAAACAGATAATTACCAGGCTGTTGCGTTGGATTATGTTAGCGGGGACTTTGATTTAGCGGATACGACCCAAACCTCTGCCTATAGCATGGTGGTGATATTACCGAAAGAGGGTCACGGCCTTGAAGAGGTATTGCCGGCACTTCTGCTGGACTCCATTTCTTTCCAAAAAACGACGTGCAACGTGATAATGCCTAAGTTTGAGATGAAAGACAGTTATCAGTTGGGAAATGTATTGTCAGAATTGAACATCAACGATATCTTCTCAAGATATCCTAATGCAATCATTGATCCATCAGAGTCATTGTACATCAGCCAAGTCGCTCAGGATTACTTCGTTAAAGTGGATGAAGAAGGAACCGAAGCGGCTGCTGTCACCTCCATCGTGGCAGATAACAAAGTAATGATGCCTGATGCAAAATTCAAAATGGAGTGCACCCGCCCGTTCGCCTTCGCCATCCGCGAGAACACGACCGGACTCCTGATCTTTGTGGGTGAGTACGATGATGTGCCACAACTAGAAAACTGATTTGACTAAATATTCATTGGTGAGGGCAAAAACGATTGCTCTCACCATTTTTTTACTATCTTAGGGATATGATTTAACCCATGATAACATGAAAAACAACGCTCCATTTTTATTTTTTGGCATGACAATGCTGGCGATAGGCTTGTTCTGCTGCACGTCACCCAACCCTGAGAAAAACGATGCGGCTGGTTGCGAAAAGGCGGACAGCACCGCAACAGAGGTGGACTCAGACACCACAAGCAGCCATTTGGAGGAATGGGTGTTGCCTCCCGAATCCGCCGAGCAGGTCTCGCTTGAAACGACGGAGCAAGAGCAGGCTTTCGTGAAGAGCAATAACAAGTTCGCCATGGATTGCTACGCCCAAGTACGAAAAATGGATTCGTCCTCCATCAAATTCTTTTCACCCATCAGCCTCAACATAGCATTAGGCTTATGTGCCAACGGAGCCTCCCCAAAGGGTGCGAAGGAGATTACGGACGCCCTGGGATTCCAGGGCGAGAACTCATTGGAAGAGATGAACGACTTCTACCAGAAGATCTATAACTCCCTCAATGTAAAAACCGATGATGCGGAGATGCACACCGCCAATGCGCTATGGGTCAACCAAGGAACGCCAGTCCGCAACAACTTCATAAAAGCCGCGAAGGAGAAGTATTACGCAACCGTCAGGCACCTCGATTTCAAGAATAATCCAAGCGCCGCAAAGTCCGCCATCGATCATTGGGCGGCACTTGCGACCAAAGACCGTATCCAATCATTAGGGGTGGACCTCACGGACTCCACACGGCTGCTGATTAACAATGCTTGCTATTTCGAAGCGAAATGGATGTGCAAATTTAAGTTGATGCCTCAGAAACGTAAATTCTATGGGACAAATAAAAAACCGGAACTGACAACGTTCATGAATATCGACTACATCCGCGACGACTGCCAATTGGCTTGTGCGGAGACCCGCAACTACCAAGCCGTCAAATTGTACTACAACGATGATTATTACATGATTGTCGTCTTGCCGAAAAAGGGGTACACGCTCGACAACGTGCTGCCATCCATCCAATGGAACACCATCCCATTCAAAACCATGAATTGTGAATTGTTCATGCCTAAATTCGAAAGCAGAGGTTTTTACACATTCGAACACATCTTGAAGACGTTGAACATCAATGACATATTTTCCAGCTATCCTGCGGTTCTTAATCCAAAGGAGGACGTAAAGGTCGAGCAAGTCCGCCAAGACTTCTTCCTGTCCGTAAGTGAAGAGGGTACCGAAGCGGCCGCAGTCACTTCCATAACAGTATCACTTTGTGAAGTTGAGGATGAACCAGACCCAGTATTTCACATGGACTGCAACCGTCCATTCGCCTTCGCCATCTGTGAAAAAAAGACGGGGCTACTGCTCTTCTTGGGTGAATATGACTTCGTGCCTGAAGATTGAGCAGTTAAAACCTTATGGAGGGGATCTCTCGACAGGCATCTTCTCCTTTTTCTTTTTCCCTAAAAACGGGCAATCATCCCCTGAGAAAAATATTTGCCGCGGAAATATGTGTTAATTGGAAAAAAAGACGTACCTTTGCGCTGTAAAGTAATTCAGGATATGTTTAATACAAAGTTCCATCATAACCATCATCATTATCAACGATAAGTTCGGTGAGCGGTTGTGTGTGCGATATAATGAGGCTTGCCGAGATTCGGTGAGCCTTTTGTTTTTTCAGGAAATAATAACAAAACAATAATATTCAATATGCTAAGAATTGCAGTTCAGGCCAAGGGCCGTTTGTTTGAAGAGACGATGACCATGTTGTCGGAGTCCAGCATCAAGATTAGTTCGGGCAAGAGAACCCTGTTGGTTCCAGCCTCCAATTTCCCAGTCGAGATCCTCTATCTGCGCGACGATGATATCCCGCAGGCGGTGGCGAGCGGTATCGCCGACGTAGGTATCGTGGGTGAGAACGAATACGTGGAGCGCCATGAGAAGGCCGATCTGATCAAACGCCTCGACTTCAGCAAGTGCCGCCTCTCTTTGGCAATTCCTAAGGCGGTGGACTACCAAGGGTTGGAATGGTTCAACGGAAAGAAGATCGCCACCTCCTACCCTTACATCCTGCAACAGTTCCTGGACAAGAACGGACTCAAGGCGGAGATCCACGTCATCACGGGCTCGGTGGAGATCGCCCCTGGCATCGGGTTGGCGGACTGCATCTTCGACATCGTCAGCTCCGGCAGCACCCTCGTCAGCAACAACCTGAAGGAGGTGGAGGTGGTCCTGAACTCCGAAGCCATCCTCATCGGCAACCCTCAATTGAGCGGCGAGAAGAAACAGATCCTCGACGAGCTCCTGTTCCGCTTCGACTCCTACAAGAACGCTGAGGGCAAGAAGTATATCATCCTCAACATCCCGAACGATAAGATCAAGCAAGTGTGCGAGATCCTCCCAGGCATGAAGGCGCCGACAGTCACTCCATTGGTGAAGGAAGGCTGGTCTTCGCTCCACTCCGTCATCTCGGAGAAAACCTTCTGGGACATCATCAGCCAGCTGAAGGCGTTGGGTGCGGAGGGTATCTTGGTGGTTCCTATCGAGAAAATGATCCTTTAATTCCGCAATCGTCATGAAGATCTATAAATACCCTGCTGCCTCCGAATGGACGCAGCTACTCGCCCGCCCGACGTTCGACAACGCGACGCTCTTCGACACCGTGCGCACTGTCTTGAACGATGTCAGGGAGAAAGGCGACGAGGCCGTCAAGGCCTACGAACTGAAATTCGATAAGGTGGAGCTCTCCTCCCTGCTCGTGACCGAGGCGGAGGTGGCGGAGGCGGAAGCCATCGTCTCCCCGGCGTTGAAGGAGGCTATCCTATTGGCGAAAGGGAACATCCAGAAGTTCCACAAGGCGCAGGCGCAAGAGCTCCCATGCGTGGAGACCATGCCGGGCGTCACCTGTTGGCAGAAGGCGAAGGCCATCGAGAAGGTCGGACTCTACATCCCTGGCGGAACCGCTCCCCTCTTCTCGACCGTGCTGATGCTCGCCATCCCCGCACAGATAGCGGGCTGCAAGGAGATCGTGCTCTGTACTCCTCCCAACAAGGAGGGCAAGGTGCATCCAGCCGTACTGTTCGCCGCCAAGACAGCGGGCGTGAGCAAGATATTCAAGATTGGTGGCGTACAAGCCATCGCCTCCATGGCCTATGGTACGGAGAGCGTGCCGAAGGTCTATAAGATATTCGGTCCGGGCAACCAATACGTGACCGCCGCCAAGCAGATGGTGAGCCTCAAGGACGTGGCCATCGACATGCCTGCCGGACCTTCCGAGGTGGAGGTGTTGGCGGACGAGACGGCCAACCCGGTATTCGTGGCCTCCGACCTGCTCTCCCAAGCCGAGCATGGCGTGGATAGCCAAGCCATCCTGGTCACCACCAGCGAAGCGTTGGCGGAGAAGGTGATGAAGGAGGTCGATGTGCAGTTGGCGCAATTGCCTAGGAAAGAGATTGCGGAGAAGTCCGTGGCCAACAGTAAGATATTCATTGTCAAGAACATGGATGAGGCCGTGGCGCTGAGCAACGCCTATGCGCCGGAGCATCTGATCATCTCGGCGAATGGTTACCGGGAGATTGCGGAGCGGATCGACAATGCAGGCTCCATCTTCTTGGGGCACTACACGCCAGAGAGCGCAGGCGACTATGCCTCCGGCACCAACCACACCCTGCCGACCAACGGTTACGCCAAGGCCTACAGCGGTGTGAACCTCGACAGTTTCCGCAAGAAGATCACCTACCAGGAGATCACGAAGGAGGGGTTGGAGCGCATCGGCGACGCGATCGAGATCATGGCCAGCAACGAGCAACTCTTCGCCCATCAGAACGCGGTGATATTGCGTCGTAAATGATGGATGCGGGACGACGTGCGCATCGTATTCGTATGTTCCTGAATTAAAACTGATTGATTATGTTTGACTTAAAAAATATAGTTCGCCCGAACATCTGGCAATTGAAACCCTACTCTTGCGCAAGGGATGAGTTCAAGGGCGAGGCATCCGTCTACTTGGATGCCAACGAGAATCCGTACAACGACTCCTTCAACCGTTACCCGGACCCACTCCAACTGAAGGTGAAGGAGGAGATCCGGAAGGTCAAGGGCGTCGAGGTGAAGAACATCTTCCTCGGCAACGGTAGCGATGAGGCGATCGACCTCGTCTACCGTATCTTCTGTGAGCCGAAGGAGAACAACGTGGTGGCCATCGCGCCAACCTACGGCATGTACGGTGTATGTGCCGACGTCAACAACGTGGAGTACCGCAGCGTCCTGCTCGACGACCAGTTCCAGTTCACGGCGGAGAGCCTTTTGGCGAAGGCGGACGACAAGACACGTGTCATGTGGCTCTGCTCTCCGAACAACCCCACAGGCAACGCATTGGATGATAAAGAGATAGAAAAACTTCTACGGACGTTCAAGGGTATCGTGGTGGTGGATGAGGCATACATAGACTTCTCCTCCCAAGCCAGTTGGAAGGATCGTCTCGGTGAGTTCCCTAACCTCATCGTCCTGCAAACCCTTTCGAAGGCGTGGGCGAGCGCCGGCATCCGTATGGGTATGGCCTTCGCATCGGAAGAGATCATCGGGCTCTTCAACAAGGTGAAGTACCCTTACAACATCAATGTCCTTACCCAAAAGCAGGCGTTGGACACGCTCCGCAATCCTGGACAGATAGCGGAATGGGTGAAGATCCTATTGAACGAGCGCACGTTGATGCAAGAATCCCTCGCGCAACTGCCGATCGTCGAGAAGATATACCCTACAGACGCCAACTTCATCTTGGTGAAGGTGCAGGACGCGAATAAGACCTACCAGCATCTGGTCGGCAAGGGCATCATCGTCCGCAACCGCAACACGGTGCAACTCTGCGGCAACTGCCTCCGCATCACGGTGGGCAAGCCGGAGGAGAATAAGATCCTGATGCAGGAATTGAAAAACATGAAATAACCAGAGATCGGGACGCCCATAAATGTGTGGCGTCCCGTTTTCATCTAACCATTTAAAACATAACGCCTATGAACACGACTAAAAGAACCATTCTCTCACTGTTGGTCTGCATATTTTGCACATTGAACGCTTTCCCAAAAAATTATCCAATGTCAGAGGTGGACAACGCTAGGCTAGGCCACGCCGTTGAACTGGCAGACCAAGGGCAAGCAGACTCTTCCCGTTATATCTTGGAGGAATTAGTAAAGAAATATCCTGAAAATTATTTGGTCAACTATGAGTACACCTATACCCTATGCCAAATAGGAGAGTTCAAGAAAGCGAATAAAATCCTAAGGAGTCTGGAAAACCATCCGGAAGCGACCGCTAGGCTTCATGCGATGATAGGAAATACCTACGATTATATGGGTCAGCCCAGCAAGGCGTTGAAGGCCTATCAAAATGGTTTAAAGAAATTTCCAAACTCGGGTATTTTGTACGTGGAGCAGGGTAACCTTTACCTCAACCAACGGAAATACAATGAGGCCTTGTCTTACTATGAGAAAAGTATTGAGGTGGATCCTATGTACACGACCGGCTATCTGAGGGCATCGATGCTTTACTTAAGTTCCTCCGAACCAGTATGGGGAATGATATATGCGGAGATGTTATTCCTGCTTAATCCGGAAGCGCAGGAATGCGCTGTGCTCAACAAACATGTTGTTGAGGCCCTTAGGAAAAATATAAAGAATGAGAATGATACGTTGCATGTCACATTGACCCATAGAAACAATATCTATATGCCTAAGAAGGCGAAAGCTAATGACGTCATGGACGCCCTCTTGTCCGCCTATAGTTCTTTCGAGGTGCCATATGAGGCAAACGTTGGTATCGCCGCTAAGATCCATGGATACAAGGACACGATTGATTTCGACCTCTTCACTAAAATCAGAGCGACTGTCGCCGATAGCATTGCCGGCTCTGTCTATACCCTCCCGCTCTTTAAATTCCATAAGAAGGTTATCGAGGCTGGCTTCTGGCTGCCTTACAACATGGCCATCTATGGTTCGGCCTTCCCTGTTGAGTATGAGTCCTACATGTCGAAGGAGGAGAACGTCAGCCAATTAAAAGCATTCGCGACGTGGTTGAATTTGTATGATTTCCCTAACGAGAGGGAGCAGGTCTCCAAAAATGTCTATGAGAGGGAAATCCTGAGGAAATTGGATGATTGATAGGCTATCTGCTATATATCCTTCTCAACTATTTTATACAAAAGACGCTTTCCCTGAACGGAAGCGTCTTTTGTATATCATGCCGACCGTAAATCAATCGCCTTGGATATTTACTCAATGAAAAAAATAGATTATTTTTACATGGAAAAGAGAGCGTTATGACATTCAGAACGATTAATGTGCCGCAAATATGTCTATTTAATATTTTTTCATAGTGTTTTTTGTGAAATCATTTTGTTATGTAAAATATATTGCGTATCTTTGACACGTAAACAAAAAAACGGATATAGCGTATGAAAGCAATTATCACATCTTTATTGGAGACCGACCTGTACAAGTTCTCTATGGGTCAGGCGATTTTTCATCAATTCCCTGGTTACAAAACCACGTGGACGTTCAAATGCCGCAACAAAGATGTTAAGTTCACATCCGAGATGATCGATGAAATCAAGCATCAGTTGCAGGAGTATTGCCAATTACGTTTCACGGAGGATGAACTGTCGTACCTTGAGAATATCGGTGCGAAGCGTGACGCTGCCGGCAACATCGTCAAGAGGGGTTGGATCAAAGGCTCTTACATTGACTTCCTGCGCATTTGGCGCCCTAGATACGAGGATTTCGAGATCACAGCCGATGCGGAGTGCGGTCTTAGCATCGAGGCGAGGGGCACATGGTTGAACACCAGTATGTATGAGATCCCTACGTTGGCGATCGTGAACGAGGTCTATTTTCGCTACGCCTACAACTACGACGAGTTGCGCCAGCAGTTCGTTCGCAAGCTGAACGAGAAGGTGAATCTCTTGGAGCAGGACATCTACGAATTGGGCGCATTCTCTGAGTTCGGATTGCGCCGTCGTCTCTCCGCTGAGTGTCAAGAGATGGCGGTCAAGGCTTTGAAGGAGGCCAAGATGAACGGGAAGTCTACATTCGTAGGCACCAGTAACGTCTTCCTCGCCAAGAAATACGGGTTGGTCCCCGTGGGCACCATGGCGCACGAGTGGATCATGTGCGTCGGACAGGGCAACCGCTCTGTCAATCCGGCCTACTCTAACCTCTATTCGCTACGCGCTTGGGTTAACGAGTACAAGGTGCAGAATGGCACCGCCCTCACGGATGCGATCACGACCGATTGCTTCCTGCGCGACTTCGACGAGGAGTTCGCCACGGTATTCAGCGGTGTGCGACACGACTCCGGCGACCCGTACGAGTGGGGAGACAAGCTCATCGCCCACTACCAAAAGCTTGGTATCGACCCGATGACGAAGACCTTGCTCTTCAGCGACAGCCTGAACTTCGAGAAGGCGACGAAGCTGAAGAAATACTTCGAGGGAAAGGCGAAGACCGCCTTCGGTATCGGGACGTTCATCGCGAACGATACGGACGTGCCACCTCTCAACATCGTCATGAAGACTACCCTTTGTAACGGAGGGGACGTGGCGAAGATATCTGACACTCCAGGCAAGGGCATGTGCAAGAATCCAGACTACGTCGACTACCTGCAGAGGGCGATCGATTGGCGAATGAATCATGCGGAAATGTAGGGAATGATAAGTGTAACTTTAAAAGACTGAATGTGATGGGATGGATTATAAAAGAGACGGAAACGTTGCTGAAATCTCCGATTGGCGACTTCAATGCAACGGCTAAGATAGACCCGAAGGGGGTGACGAGAAAGTACATCTCCATGAAAGCTCCTGATTGGGTTTGTGCAATCGTGCAACTCGGTGCTGGTAGCGATGACTTCCTGATGGTCCAGCAGTTTAGGCATGGCATCAACCGGGATGTGGTGGAATACCCGTCTGGCATGGTGGATAAGGGAGAGGAGGCTTTGCAGGCGCTCTTCCGTGAATTGGATGAAGAATTGGGTATCAAGAGGGATAATGTGCTTAGTGTTAATGAGTTGTACACGGCGAGTCCTAACCCTGCCTTCATGGAGAACCGTATAACGTGCTACCATGTGGTGGCGGACGCATATGGTGCGAGCCATCCGGATGAGGATGAATTCTTGGATCCAGTTATCGTTAAGAGGGGTGATATGGAGTCCATCGTATATCAGACCGACTACAATGCGATGATGCGCTTGGCATGGGAACATGCGCTGGCCATCGGAATATTTGATAAAAAATAGAATGTAACTCTTATGTTTTAAAGGAGGATAGGTTATGAAGAGGATCAAAGATGAAATGGTTGCTTGGATCAGGGACTATTTCGCCAAGAACGGAGACAAGGACACGAAGGCGCTGATCGGTATCAGCGGCGGTAAGGATAGCTCGGTGGTGGCTGCGGCTTGCGTGGCTGCGTTGGGCAAAGAGAGAGTGGTGGGTGTCATGATGCCGAACGGTGTGCAGAGCGACATCGCGGATTCTAAACAGTTGATCGAGTTCTTGGGCATCAAGAGCTACGAGGTCAATATTAACGATGCCTATGTGGGGATCAGTAACGAGATCATGCGCAAGACGGGTGGTGAGCTGACGCCCCAATTCAAGACGAACACGCCTTCTCGCCTAAGGATGGCGACCCTATATGGCGTGGCTGCCATAATCGGTAACTGTCGTATCTCTAACAACGGCAACCTCTCCGAGTGCCTCATGGGTTACTTCACCTTGTGGGGTGACGGTGCGGGCGATTTCGCTCCGTTGGCGAACCTCTACGTAAACGACGTGATAAACTTGGGCCTTGAGCTGGGCTTGCCTGAGAAATTCGTCAGGAAGGCTCCTTCCGACGGTATGTGCGGAAAGACGGACGAGGAGAACCTCGGCTTCACCTATGCTGACGTGGAAAGGGTCGCTAGGGGGAAGTTCGACGAGGTGGACCCGGCGGTGGCTCAGAAAATCGAGCAGAAGATCAAGGGCATGAGCTGGAAAACTAAATTGCTGAACCTGCCTAAGTTCGTTCCTTCCCAAAAGGTGTTGGCCATCATTGATGCGCAGAATGACTTCATCGACGGTAGCATGGGCGTTGGCGTGGAGAAGTGGAACAAGGCGAAGAAGGCGATCTTCGACCTCGTGAAACAAGAAGACTACGATAAAATTATCTTCACGAAGGACTGGCATCCGGCTAACCACTGCTCTTTTAAGGCGCAGGGGGGCATATGGCCTAACCACTGCGTGCAGGGAGAGAAGGGCGCTGAGATCGATGCGGACTTCGCCCACCTGCAGGTTAGGGCTTTGACGCTCAATAAAGGCATGAACAACAGCGTGGAGGAGTATGGCATCAATGTGCTGCAGAACCTCACCAACGTGAAGGAGCTGCACCTCGTCGGTTTGTGCTACGACTATTGCGTCGCTTCTTGCGCCAAGGAGAGCGCCAAAGCTTACCCTGGCGTGAAGATCGTCATCAAGAAGGCGGGTACCGTCGCTATCGACGAGAATGCCCAACTGGATCTGGAGGGCTTGCCAATCAGCGTGGAATAATTTGTGGATATATCACAGCTATATTTTTCGCATGAAGAAGGAGACTGTTCAGGGGCGGATCGCTTCGACGGTTTCCTTCTTCTTTTTTGTGTTAATTGTTTATCGTCAATGATTTCTTCAAAAACATATAACCATGGGATTCTAATGTCCAAATAAAATATAAGTTCGAAAATAAAACATTTTTCTTTGCCTATTGTTGGGAATGTATGGAAACAATCGATACATTTGCATTTATCTATTATTTCTAGTGTATTTGCTTATTATTTAAAATATTACAATTATGAACTTTAAAAGATTTTCAGGAACAATTTTGTTATGCTCAAGTTTCCTCATGCTCCACGCACAAGGTCTTGATGGAGAGCAGATTTTCGATGCGAACGTGACGATTAAGGGATACACGTTGATGGAGAATGGAGGGACAGTGAAAAACGTTCTTTCTGTCTATACGGGTGGCGAGACCGACATGGAACAGCACATTCAACTATCTGGTAATGAGATGAGTTATGGAGGCATCATACCTGCGATAGCCTCCTTGTCGAAATATGGGACGTTGATGCCCTTGAATTTCCATTCCAAGGATTTTAATTTCATAGGTGGTTCGGTTCGCATTGATAGTACGTTAACTGTGAAAGGCGAATGTTCCCTGCAAGATAAAGTGACCATATTCCCAATAAAAGGCGCACCGTGTAATGTGCGGGTTTCGGCGGATGATATGACTCCAACCATAAGTTTCGGTGGGAAAGATATGCAGTCCATTGCTGGTAAATTCAAAGCTTCTTCGTTCTCCTTCGTTGGAGGTCCTACGGTTTTCGACACGACGGTAACCATGCAGGGATTTTTGAGGGTGTATGATGAGCTATTTGTATGTCCGAATACTCAAGCTCCATTAGGTGTAAGTATCATGTCTGGGGAGAATTATACTCCGACGATATCTTTCCGTGGCCCACAAAACAGTATTCAGAGGGGAAGCATCCAGGCATCTACGCTCTTCATTGACGGCAAAATGGGTATTGGAACCAATGTGATCGACGGAGATGTGCAGTTGCAGGTCGCAGGCAAGATTTTGTGCAAGGGAGACATCGAGGTGGCTAGCATCGACGCCAGCGATATAAAGACCAATGACATCACCGTTAAGATGAATGACGTGGCGGACTACGTGTTCGAGGAGGGCTACGATTTGAAGAACTTGTCGGAAGTGGAGGCTTACGTCAATGAAAACAAGCATTTGCCAGGTATTCCTTCGGCTGCGGAGATCGAGAAGGATGGTGTCAGCCTCTCTAAGATGACCAACCTGTTGTTGGAGAAGGTTGAGGAATTGACTTTGCATATGATCCAACTGGAGAAGGAGAACAAGGCGCTGAAGGCTGAGATGCAGAATCTGAAGAAATAACCATAGCATTATTATATCATGAAACAAATAGTCCTTTTATTGTTACTTTCTTTGTCTATGGCCGTAACCGCCTCTGTGGGTGATCCGGACATAAACGGGCGGGAGAGTAATTCGAGCGGTTATGGGCTTTCCATGGTTCATCCTGCACCTACTGCCCTAAGCGCAAGAGGTACAAATGGTTATTTGATCGTAACCACAGATAAATATAGTACGGCAGTCGCAAAATTTGTCAGATGGAAAACGATACAGGGTTTTAATTGTATTGTTTTAACAAAGTCATCGTGGGCAAACAGCGATGAGGTTCTTTCCGAGATAAAAAAGACATACGATTCGGTTAAACCTAATTATTTGTTGATATTCGGAGATAATGAGGACGTGCCGTCTACTCATTATGCATGTGAAGGCGCCGAGAAATATCATGGTGTCCCCTACTTTTTGTCTGATGTGCCATACACTACGTTGAGTTCGCCTCTGCACATACTCCGGCCTGACATGGTTCATGGAAGAATATCCGTCTCGAATGAGTATGAGGCTGGAGTGGTGGTTGATAAAATCATCAATTACGAAAGGTATCCTGTTGAGGATGAGGCGTTTTACAATACGTCCACACATTATACGGCTCCGGAAGATGTGATGGATGAAAAGGGTGATGGCATACAGAGTGACTATTTTCTGCTTAACTCGGAGATTATCCGTAGTTATATGATGGGTTGGGGCAAAACGGTAAATCGGGAGTATATATATGGCCATACTCTTCCAACGCAATACATGGATTATTGCTATCAACATGGATATTTGGTGACGGAAGATCTTCAGGATCCCAGTGTGTGGCAAGCTACCAATACGTCGTTGTCTGAGGAGATAAACAAAGGCCGTTTTTATGTCTTATATTCCGGGCATGGCGGCATTAATGGCTGGCATGGTTATACTGTTTCTGATGTCGCCGGTTTGGAGAATGGAAACAAACTGCCTGTCTTGTATAGTGCGACCTGTTTGTCAGGTTCATTTGGTCATCCTTCTTGTTTTGCGGAATCCATGTTGAGGAAGGAAGACGGAGGAAGTGTGGGTGTCGTGGCTGCGTCGATGGTCTCTCATTTCTTGTGGAATGAAGCATTCAACATCGGTATGTTTAACTCGATTTACCCAGACCCTGGAATTAGAGCTAATTTTGGGCAAAATGATAATCCCGGATGGTCCTTAGACTCAAGGTATGTGGATAATGGAGAACCCACGTATGAGATGGGCAAAGTGATGCAGAGAGGTAAGTTTAAAATGGTTGAGATGATTGGTGATACTGCAGTAATTGATTCTATAATGATTTATATGTATCATTATTTCGGTGACCCAAGCATGGAGATCTATACGGAAACACCGGCTTGTCTCGACCCGTCCATCGTACAGAATGGCTCCACCGTCTCGGTGAACACGAATGGTGTCGACGGCTGTAAGATCGTGTTGAGCAGTTTGTCTGGTGATGAGATCTATGTGGCTGAGAATACGGGTTCTGCCTCTTTCTCGAACGTCACATTCCCTTACACTGTGCTTGTTTCGAAGCATAACTACAAACCATACGTGAAGCATTCTGTAAGCTATCTTCAGGACGAAAACATTAAGTACAATAGGGAGGTGCTTGCCAATGATATAATTGCCGGCAATAATGTCACTTCCCTTTATGGGAGTGGCGATGTGGTTGTGAATGGTGGCAAGCTTTCCCTCGTGGCGAAGAATTCTATCCAACTACAACCTGGATTCAAAACAAATGGGGGTAAATTGTTGGTTCATAAGGGCACAGACTATGATTGTCCGTTTAGCTTTGATGACCCTGTTAGTGTGTATAATGAGGCCCAAAGGATTGCACCTCATAGACATCCTGATTTGCCGGAGTTGACGGAAACGAATGACCTTGCATCCGCTTCCAATGCTCTCTATGTGGATGGCAACGCATTGGTGTTTAGATTCACAGATCCTACAGATGTCGAGATTTCCGATATGTTGGGAAGAGTGGTTTACGTTCGCTCCAACCTTCGTCAAGGACGCGTGGATCTGAACCGTGGTGTTTATACGGTGAAGTATGGTGATTCCGTGAAAAAGATTCTGATATCGGAAGAGAGATAGGCTTTTTCTCTTCTGCGGGTAATAGCACCGTTGGAGCAATCCTTCGGTGCTTTTTTTGTGGCGCTTTCTTCCCTTAGCGGATGATGCTCTCCGACTCTCCGCTATGCAGCTTCCTGTTTTTCTCTACCACCTCCTTCGACGTGTTGGCGTAGCAATAGACGCAGAAGTGGCTGCACGTGTTGTACATGCCGATATCCTTGCTCATCATGCAGCCGCAGAGTTTGCGTTGCCCTTTGTCCTTCATCTTTTCGGGCGACAAGGGCGGACGACTGAAATCCATACCGAACAAGGAATTCTTGTCGGGCAGTTCGCCGTAGTTGAGGTAGTAGAGCAAATCCTTATCGTCTGCCCAGAGTCGTTTCATCAGTTCACCGTCGATGCAGCGGTTGTGTTCGATGCCATACTTGTCGAGGTCGATCTGTTCGCCGCAGGTGGCGAGTTGCAGGTCCCAGCCCTCATCGTGCCAGCGGTCGCGGCATTTAGCGAGACCGTCAGCTATCTCGTTCATCTGTGTTTGGGTGAACTCCGCCTGTTCGATGGTCTCCTTCGAGAATTGGTTGGTCTCCTTCACGAGGTTGGACTGCACTTTGCGGTAGCCATTGATGTCGATGAAGCTGAAGACCAGTTTGTCGGTCAGTCCACGCAGTTGGTTACCGAGGTTCCAAACCTTCACGAGCAGGTCGTGGGGCGAGAGGGTAGGGGTGACGATAAGCGGGTCGAAGCGCCAGATGACACGTTCCTTGCCGATCTGTTCCGAGAGTTGGCGGAAGGTCTCCACCCGTTGTTCCACGCTGGGCACGTTAGGTTCGAAGCCTTCCTGGTCGTAGCCGTTGAGGGTGAATTGGAAGTAGTAGTGGATGCCCCGCTCGTCCAGTTCGTGCAGCAGCGGCAGTATCGGACGAGGGTTCTTGGTCCAGAACACCACCACCTTGCAGTTCTGGAAGGAGATGTACATTGGCTTCTGGTTGAACGGGTTGTACCACACGCAGTAGCCCGCCCGCAATCGGTTGATGAACCATTGCGCATAGAACGCCGGCACGTCCGTCGATCGGCTGGCGGAGAGGATGACGGGGGCGGAGGCGTTGCGTTCGATGCCCGAAGAATCTGTAAACGTGGTATTGATTGCCATAATTATTCTAATAATTTGGCTTCTTTATAGTAGAATTGAAATTCTAAAGGATCGTCACATCTCAACAACCCAAAATAGTGGCTCCACGTCAATTTGTGAGACAATGTCTCACAAATTTTTTAATGTTTTTACCGTCTATAGTTATTAATAGTCCATCTATTGACGATTCCGATATACAAATATACAATTTTATGGAAAAACACTCAAGTATGTGATAAAAATTATTTGCCCATATTTAGGCATGGATTGTTTAATTCGTAAAAGTTCCTTTCTATATTGCCTTTGGTAAGAGCAAATTGATCAGTTCAGGGAAGACACCCTTTATGTAAGTATATGGTTCATGTCATTTTAGCCACATTAGATTATGATTTCGAGTGATAACTGTTAAAAATGTGAATAGGCCGCCATATTTTCGTTTTTAAATCTTTGTATATTTAGATTTAATTTCTATTTTTGTAGAATTCCTACAAAATCAAGATTGAAATGATATTAAAGATTGAATTTGAAAATTTCTTCTCTATCCGAGATAGAGTGAGGATTGATTTCAGAGCAGCAAACATCAATACGGCTCTTACAAAAGAATTGAGTCATAATGTGATGGAGTGGAAAGGAGTCCCTATACTTAAATCCGTTGGTTTGTTTGGTCCTAATGCATCAGGCAAATCGAACATTCTTAAAGCTATCAATTTCTGTTGTAGAATGATATTAGATTCACATCTTCACAATGAGGGTGTGGTCTTTAACTTTGAGCCATTTAAGTTTGACGGGTGGCAGGATAAGCCTAGTGAGTTTTTGATTGATTTTGTATGTGATGATGTGGAGTACGAATACTCATTTGAGTTGACCAAGAATCGTATTCTTTCAGAAAGTTTATACTATTATCCAGTTGGCAGACGAGCAAAAGTCTTTGTTCGTGACGCTAACGGTAAGTATAGTTTTGGCACAGGTGTTTTCAATAAGCCTGCTGATGTCGTATTGAATACAAGTGATAAAAACCTGTTCCTCAGCCGTGCAAGTTCCATGAACAGGGAACTTGCCCAGAAATTGTACCGATATTTCATGAATCAGTTCATACTCGGACTGGTTAATGTCAATGAAATGGTGGCTCTTGACAGTTTCAATACTTATAAAAAAGTGATTCTCAAAGCTCTTGAAATCTGTGACACAGACATTACTGACATAGAAGCAAGGAAAGAGCAGATCTATGCACCTGTTGCCGTGTTAGGTCAAGTTGAGTTAAAACATATTGATGTCTTGAAGTTTAAAACATTTCACCGCAATAATAAGGATGTGATGTTTGACATGGACATGGAAGAATCAGATGGTACAAGAAAACTTTTCCAAATATTACTTCGATTGCTTGATGTAGTGAAAAACAGAAAAGGAATCATGCTCGATGAATTTGACCAAAGTTTGCACACTCGTTTGGCTGATTTTATCCTCGACTTGATTCACGCTTCAGAAAGCAGCCAGTTATTGTTCACCTCCCATAACACGAATCTTATTGATGTCAAAAGGCTGAGACGTGACCAAATCGTCTTTGTCAACAAGTCAGAACGAGGTGCTACGGAAGTTTATTCACTATATGACTTCAAAGATTTCCGTGAGAATATGGATGCCGAAAAGGGATATATACAGGGACGTTTTGATGCCGTTCCTTATGTCGATTCTTCCGTATCAAGTATTAAGCAATTATTGGAGGGCTGACTATGGCAAGCAGAAGAGAAAAGACGCCACCTAAGCAGATGCGGAAAATCGCCCTTGTCATATGCGAGGGTGAAACAGAGGTGTGCTATATCAACCTTTTGAAAACGTGGTACAAGTCACCTATTAGAATAGTTTCGCATATAGAAGGAACGAAGATAACGCCTTCGCTTGTAGATAACAGAACAAAGGAACTCAAAATCTCTCCATGGGACAAGGTGCGCACTTTCCTTATGTATGACATGGATGTACAAGCCATCAATGAGAAATTGCAGAAGTGCAAGGCGGATATGTTGCTGAGTAATCCTTGTTTTGAAATATGGTTGTTGCTACATACCAAAGAACAAAAGACAGCTATCAATACTGACGCACTCATCAAAGAGTTGAAGAAAAGTGCTCCCACATGGAAGAACTATTCCAAGACAGCTTTTACCGACACTCAAAAGTCTTTCTTGAACGACAACACTGATGTTGCTGTTGCAAGAGCTAAGAAATTGTGTGAGTTTCAGAATCCATCCACAAGTATTTACAAATTGATAGAGCTGTTACAAAAGAACACAAAAAATGATTAATCATTAAGCACGTATAATTAACGAGAATTTAATAAAAATATAATGACATCTGCAAATTACAAAATAGCCCAAGAATTGTGGCATTCTTTTTACCAGAACGTTATGTACCATCAACGATATTTCATATCTCACCCTATCCTAGACAAACTGAAAGAAATTGCAAAAAGATGTGAATTGACACTAAGTCAAGGAACTGTATATTATCGCGCAAGAATAATAGATGATAAGGCCGCCAGTAATGAACATATGATTGCCAAATGCTATGGAAGAAACTCAACCGAAGAGACTCGTAAATGGTATCGAAATAAAGCAAACAAATTCAGAGGGTTGTCCAAAGAAGGTTCTTATGTTCCACCGAATCCAGATGTAATAAGAGATGGACGTTCCAATCCTAGGTTCATCCGATACTTATATATGGCAGAAAGTCCAACCACAGCAGTATTTGAAGTTCGTCCTTTGTTATATAATGCTGTTAATGTTTCAGGAATAGAAGTGAAAGAGCAGTTGCAGATTTCCAATATTGCTGTTGATATAGACATGAATCCCGAAAACGAAAAGAGTTTGGATGAATGGATTTTGTGTTTCATACAATCCGCATTCTCTTCTCCAACCAATAATCCTGATGACTATATTCCAACTCAAATCATTGCGGAATTTTTTAGACATTTGGGATATGATGGAATTAGGTATAGTAGTTCATTACATAAAGGTGGTTACAATTTTACTATATTTGATACGTCTAAGTGCGAAGCCATATTTTCAACAGATCTCCGACTTGAAAATATCAAAATAAGTCTTCGACCTGCTATTGGTGCAGAGAATATTGATGGAAGATTTGAATATATTGTTGACAACGTTCCTATGAGAATCAATCCTGAGAATGGGCAATTGGTTGAAGTACAAATATAATTGTAGTAAATATCAAAGAATATTTGAGGAGAAGAACCAGACGACGTGACTCTTGTTGGCCTACATCGCATCCAGAAGCGACAGGCCGAAGGCGGCATTTTCAAGGTCAAGTGCCAAAGATGCAGCTATGGAGATAGCCAGGATGACCCACAAGGGAGGCATCAAGGAGGTGGACATAAAGAATATCCTTTACAACCATGGTATATCGTATCAGGTGGTTACGAAGCTGGAGAAAACACCCATTGACGCAGTAGCCATCCAGATGACTGATTATCCGGCTATTGTGGTAACGCACCGCTATAATGACATGAGTAAATTGATATTTAATGTCTTGCATGAGCTTGGGCATATTGCGCTACACATGGATAGGGACAAAGAGACGATATTTATTTCTTCGGACGAAACCTATTCCCGAGAAAACAAGCTAGAGAAAGAGGCGAACAGATTCGCCGAAGACATTCTCATCCCAAGGGAGATATGGAGCAAGTTGATGTCCGCAGGCACCAAGAGTTTGTCGAATCAGTATATCCTAAAGCGCCTTGCGCAGTTATCCTCAGACTACCATCTCAACTATCACATTGTCGTGGAGAGATACCGATACGAATCAAACCATTATGGGATTGGGGTGAAGGCTATTGCTATTGGGTAAGTCATCCACAAGGTAACGCTTGAAGATTTTTAAGCTTATAAGTAATATCGTTTGGAGGCGTTTCTACCCAATATGCTTGATCTTCACGTTTGCAGTTGTCTGAAGTTACCACCATTTTGAAACGTACACATCGTTCATCGGACATAAACAGGTACACAACATCTCCAATGGCAAAACGTGCTCTTCCCATTCTCCAACTGATGAAACCAAGACTCAGGATAGCATCAGCATGATGGCACCTTTTTCTATTGGCAAAGGCAAGCCAAGTATGATTGTGAGACATATCAACCATTTAAAAATTAAAAACATTCATCAATTCATCTAACACCGTTTTGAATCCATCAAAAGCAGTATCAGGGAATGTGTTATAGTTCTTCTCTATATAATCCTTTATTGCCGCCCCTTTATTTCCTATAGAGTTATTTCTAAAATCCTTATATTTTCTAGAATTAATCACTGGTGTAATGACAGATACATATGCACTCTCAGCAAATATATCTTCAACCATATAAGTCTTATCTGGTTTAATGGTTTTCTGACCGCCATTTGCAGCAGATATAGAGGCATCAGATGTCGGATAATTCACTGAAGAATAGCTGTCTTGGTAAAACATCGGAATAATTTTCACTCCTCCTCCAGAGATTGCATCAATCTTCTTCCATCCATCTTTCCAACCACCATCATCATAGTCAAATATGAATACGATTTTCTCAATTTTAGCAATACACTTAGAAAGGATCTGATTATATATTACTTCTGCAGAACTAGCGCTATTAGCAGAGATAATAGCAATATCATTCAATTTGCTATATTTTGAATCCGATTTTTCAAAAATACTAATTGCTTTTCTCAGATATTTATCATCATATTTTCCTTCAACTACAAGTATATATTTCGAACTAAGGATAAACGAACCTTCAAAATAGTCGATTTCATTATCTGTTAGTTCTGCGAGATGTTTCAACGGCTCTGAACTCTCAATCTTGCCATCATTCATATAGAAAATATTATTCTCATCAAAACCATCCCAGCGCTTATTAAGAAACATTGGTGAATGTGTGGTCATTATTGTTTGCCCCTCAAACTCTGAAATAAGTTTGAGGAGATCTTTCTTCATTGCAATATGGGTATGTGCATCAGGCTCATCAAGAAGAACAAGTGAGTTTTCGACACCTAATACCTTTGCTATACATTCAATAAGAATTAGTTTCTTCTCACCTTCGCTAAGATCGTCAAAATCAATCTTGTTACCTTCAACATTGACAGAAACTTTAATCTCATCTATTAGTTTGTCTATCTTATTACGATCGTTTTTCTTTGGTTGAGACAACAAATAGAGGAAATTGAAAATATATTTAGACTTTTCATTTTCTGGTATCTGCCTACCATCCACATAAATATCAGTAGTTGCCACCATATTGAGGTTTATGGCCGTATATCCATCTTGGGTGATACGGTTAAACCAACGCAATGCTGCATGTTTTTGAAACACATCTCTCTTTGAACCATCAATAACAAAATCGAGTTCAACGTCTATAGGAGTGCTAATATTTAGAGTTTTCTTCAAGAAACTCTTCACTTCTGCTTTATCAGAGCAAACAAGTGAAATCAAGGCTATTTTCCAGCAATATTTGTTTACATAAAGAAACTTAGGAGAAGAGTATGCTCGCTTTACTGCCTCATTAAAATAATCCATATGATAATTCTCAAAAGCAGTATGCCACAATCTTAGGTCTTCTCCGCTATAACAAGCAATTACAGATGAAGGGAATTCGAGTTCTTTTGCAGTGCATTTTTTCCCATCTTTCTTAGCCAGGCCCTTCTTTCTTGTGTATACATGCCCATTTAACTCATACTCGATTTCATAATCGAAAGGAATTCCTGAACCGTTCTTATTGACTATACCATCAAAGACAATACTTATAGCTTCAAGCAAATTACTCTTGCCTGAGCCATTAAGACCGATCAGAGCAATATAGGCATTGCTTTTTTCAAAGTTATAAGTACCTGAAAGATTCTTGTACTTTTTTATATATAAACTCTTTAGCTTCATACCTAATCAAAAATTTTATGTTCGAACGACGAAAGAGCCTTTCTCTCCAATAATGCAATGTCTTTTTCATCTTGCTTCGCTTCTAAGTACATTTTATCAAGCGATGATACAATTTCATCTTGCACTTTAGTTGGTGGCACCACAATTGGAATTTTACATATTTTGTCCTGATTTACTATTGGTAGTGTTGTTTTTGATTGATCAGCCGTTGTTATATCTCTATTATGTAACAAATAATAATATACATACTCTGGATTTATCATGCTACTATCAATAGAAAAACCAGTAATTTGTTGATTAGAAGAAACTATTTCATCTTTTATGATACCTACTTTACCCACTGTAGAGCCAATGCCAACAAACAGTATGTCTCCTTTATGATAAACCCTGGCCTTCTTGTCATCAATAGCAATATCAGTGATTGTCCTTGACGAATACTCCAAATATTTATTGTTGCCTAAATCTGCTGGCGTAAAGAACTTTACATCACCATCAAAATATTCAGGATGCGAGGTTGGGGGTGTTGTCCCTGTTGAAATATGCGTAATAAACTTTCCTAAGTTTTCAATCCGATACTTACTTTCTATTGCGTAAGTATCCACAAGAGCATCCCATCTACTACCTGTATCTATCAAATGAATAAATTGCAAAAGAGATTCCGATTCTTGGAACACTCTCTGTTTGATCCCAAGTATGTTGCAAATTAACTTTTGGGCATCAACTGCTAAAGATTTGATTTTATATTCCTTTCGTATCGCAGATTCCATATGTGTATTATAATCTCTCAAAATTTTCTCTTGTTCATCAATACTTGGCAGAGGAATCTGCTGACTAAGGAATGCATCAATATCAATACGCTTACGATTGGTTGTACCACTACTACATTTACGAGCAAACTCTACAAACTTTTCGGTTGTAGAGATAAGAACCAAAAACTGAGGAATTATCTTTTGTGTATCAACATCAAATACAGGGAAATCATTGGTTACAATGGCTCCTTCCAGCTTCTCAGGAACTATGCCATATGCGCCGTTTCGAGCATCAATCTTTGACATGATAAACTGTCCTGCATGAACAACATGCTGACGCTTAGTACCAATTTTAGAGCCTAAAAGTGTTTCGCCATTGTTTCTTGGAACAACACCTCCATTATTGATTTTAATGGTTACCTGCTTGTATTCAAAATCATCTTGGATTTCAATAATGTCTTTGCTCTTAACGAGAAACGACCCAATCCTTGCCTTTGGGTATTTCTTGGTAAATCCAAGATCTTCTTCATCAGCATACTGGGCACTCCAGTTAGGAATGTCCTTATAGTTTGCAAGATGTAGATACTTATATATCATATTTGCCATGCAGTACTAATCTTTATCATAAAACACCTCAGGTTCGCAGACAATACCATTGAACTCTCGAATACGGGTCATGCCACCATCATTATATTGATACGATGTTTTCGCATGTCGTTTATTCCAAAGATTGTTTTCTTTACGGTATTTGGCAAACTCTTCTAATAGAGGGTCTAAATCGTTTTCAATCTTAATTCCAATAGAGTTGATACCAGCACGTTTGATGTCGGCGATTGGAATCACATAATCAAAACGCTGCTTGACAAGAGCCTTTGTTTCCTGATCAATCGCTGCTTCAATTTCTTTTTTCCTTGCTCGAAGAGTCTTCTTCTCTGTAGCAGGCAATGCCTCCTTTCCTCTTTTAGCCAATTCTGTTTCTATCGAAAATAACTCATCGACGTATTTTTCTCGTACTTCTGCAAATGCATTTGCTTTTATACCATTGTATTGCGCCTGTTCTTCTTCAGTAAAACGTTTGAAAAACATAAGACTAGGTTTAACAGTCGCACCTGCAGCCATAAATACATCTTGGGGAATAGAAACAATTAATAATATTTTTGCTCTTCCTTCAAAGTAATCACGTACATTCTGAAGGTTGGAATTGTTCAACACACCTTCTGGCAAAACGATGCCTAAACGTCCTCCTGGCTTAAGCAAATTCAGACAACGATCTATAAATAAGACTTCTGTAAGGCCGCTCATCTTACCAACTCCGAATTGATCAAGAAGAGATTCTCCAATATGATCATTAACCTGTTTTAGCGCAGTAAGATATTCCTCACCATATCGCTTAACATAAGCTTTGATTTTAGTCTCGTCTGTAAATTTATCAGCCTCAGTGATTTTAATATCCTTGTCTACACGAGCACCAAACGGAGGATTCGTAAGGATTACATCAAAGCGACCATCCCATATACCATTGACGTTTAGAAGGCCATCATGATGATGTACTCCACCATGACCGTCGCCATGCATAATCATATTCATTTTCGCAGTACGCGCCATACGTGGGTTTGCATCTGTGCCATAAATGCAGTCAAAAGACAAGCTGCGTAATCTTCCTTTCGCATTATTGACATCCACCTCAAAATTCATTTTTGAGAATGCATCAGAAACCATTGCATCTATAGCTTCTTGCTCTTTAGGTTTCAGATCATCATAATTTTCAGGAATGAGTTGCTTCTTAACCTCTTCTTTACGTTGTTCTAATTCGGATTCAATCTGCTCACGTACATACTCAAAAGCTCGAATCAAGAAACCGCCACTACCACAGCATGGGTCACAAATATATTCACCCTCCTGAGGATCAAGAACTGACACCATAAACTCCACAATGGTTCTAGGTGTAAAGAATTGACCTAATTCCCCACGGAATGTACGTCCCAAGAACTTTTCAAATGCAATACCTTTGACATCATCAGATGTTGTTGAAAGGTTATATATTTGCAGTTCCTCAACAATCTTTTCAAAACTTGTTTCGCGAATCCGTATAGTTTCATTCGGGTCAAATAGATTATCCTTAGCAAAATCTTCCTTTGTTTTCTCAAACAAGAATTGGTAAAACTCAGGAGCATCTTTTGACTTATATGAGTTGTAACTTTCCTTTGCTTTAAGGAATGCATCCTTTGAAAATATTTGAGTGCCAGTATTATCACGTTCATATCTTATTTTAATAAATAAGACCTTGCTTATTTCATCAAAAGCAGCTTCTGGAGAAAGCTTGTCATTATTTCGAATAATGTTATGGCACTTGTAGAGCAGACGAGAAAACTCATCTCTGGTGAAAGCTTTCGTCTGGTTCAACAACTCCTTTACCTTCTTTTCATCTGTGGCAGCCTCAGAGGTAGGAATGTCAACAATTTCTTCGAGTTTTTGGGGTATCTTTCCTTTGACAACTTTGAAGACACGAGTCTCCTTTAGGTTGGTAGTTACAAAAAAATCTGCGCCAGCCCATGCAGCATAGTTATAGCCTTGATAATAATCTTCCTTGCGAATAGTGACAGTTTCCGCTTTGCATTCAACCACAATAAAGGCACTTTTACTGTCTGCCTTATCTTTAGCTGATTTCCAAATAACAATATCTGCTCGGGCTGCACCCTGACCACGCTGAGAGTTCGGCACCTTCAGTTCTTGATCCATTTGCTTTAGGTCATAACCATAGCTATCTACCAATCGACAAATGTATCTTTGGCGAACTTCCTCTTCTGGTTTTACAACTAACCACTTATCTTTAAGCGGAGCGTATATCTTGTTGTCTTTAATTTGTACTTCCATGTTGTTATTTGGGCATTTGGTCTGATATTTTCTTTGCAGGATCTCCCTTCTTTGGTGTCTCTATCATCATATACTTGGCACCACTTCTCACGAGTGTGTCCCAACCATACGGACAGTTATCACGCAAGTAAACAGATTGTTCAGATATGTTTTTACCACCCTTGTCATTGTATGATTCGGAGGTTATACAGACAAGAGTAATGTACATATCATTCCATTCAGGATCTTCTTCTACCCAGAAATTATCTTCTTCGCAGTTGAGCCATTTGTTTGTGATAATCTTCTTTTCTTTTTGTTGTATTGTCGCTAGTCTTTTTTCTGCATCAGGGAGTAATTCTATCAATTTGCGATTATATTCCTTGCACAGTGATTTTGCTTTTTTCATATCTGTCAGCTGTTTCGCTTCCGCATCATATTGGTGCATCATGCTTTGGGACTTTTTAAGAAGTTTGCGAGAGATTGGCTCGAAATTGCAAAACTTCCCATCGCATGCAACCATTGGGAATCGATGCTGAACATTAAGACCATTCTCGTCAAGCGAATACCATGTTACAATACAGAAATCTTTGTTCATAGAGTCTCCGTCCACCTCGTTTATCTCCATGAAAACGAGAGGATGTGGAGCCATTTCTACAAAGGCATCGCCTTTTTTTAAGGCTGTTGTTGCAGTTTCATCCATAACGATTGTCACAATTTACTTAATTGTCACTTAACCGAACTCTTTTCCCATTCTTTTGCAAGTTCTGTAAGGCGGCACATTTGATTAGGGCTCTTAGGCTTTGGGGTATTTCCTTTCGAAGTGCAGGGGTGATGTAACTATTTTGAATAGTCTTACGTCTCACAATACCACATAAACTCATAATCTTTTGCACGTCAATATACTTGCTATTCATTATAGAAATCAGCTTTTCTACTTGGGCGGTCAAACTCCTTTCTTGTTGTCCATTTTGCTATCAACTTTGCCTTTAGGATGAAAGCATCGACATGGAACGATGGGATGGTACAACCTCTTGTATATCCCTAACAGATACTTCACAAAGTTAGAGTATATTTTTTAATATCAAGAAATTGCGTGTGATTTTTTCATAAGCATGTTCCCGCACTTAATTCCAAGTATCATATAGACGGATTGATCATGGATTTGGGGACCGGTCGGAAAGTGGTTGGATGATGTCTGTATTCCGTGCTAAATTTATATCGATGGCGTGATAATTAGTCGCCATGTGCCATCTTTCTCTACTCGTTGTATGTAGCCTTTGGTGGTCAGCTGCTTCAGTTGCTTGTTTACGGCTGCAACGTTGATACCCACCTCATTTGATAGCCTCTGAATAGTGATGTCTGGGGCAGCATACATAAGATTGAGGATCTTGCTTGTTGAGTCGCTGCGGAAGTTCACTCGCTCACTATCGAACCACCATACATTATTCCCTCGTTCTGTGAGGAAACGAATATTGTACGTAACTTCCTCTACAAATAGCTTGGTGAAATAGGTGAGGAATTGCCCTTTGTTTTTGCAAGTTTTTGCTATTAAAGGTATATAACGTCTACCTTTTAAGCCAATTTCTTGCATTTCTTACATTGTGGCGAGTTTGGTTAGCTGTTGTCACATCTTCTTCGGGAGAAGGTATGTCTGGATGTGCTTCGAAGATACGAATTAATTATGAAAACCACGTAAGATACACTCAAAAGGAATGTGATTTTCTTCTCTTTTATTGTGTTTTGTTCAATTTTTTACTCTCGTATTTGTATGTACGCTCGTTATTCAACAAGGGCCCTTCCCTTATTTCGTGTTTTTATTTATCGTCAAACACCTCCCAATAACCACTATAACCGCTACCTACATAGCGAATGTGTGTAATACTATCACTTTTTTGCCGTACCTTAAGGAACGATGTAATGCAACATGATAATTTCCTTCTTTTCGAGTAAGAGGATTTTATCCGTTTGTCTTATGATCCACCTCCCAGTGTCCGCCCTTGTCCGGACCTATGCGACGAACGACACCTTCTGCTTGCATACGTTTGAGGTGCTTGGAGATGGCACTACGGTTTATGCCGAGTCTCTCCGCCATTTGCATGGAGGTGATTTGTGGATTCTCTGTGATGAGCGACAGAATAGCATCACGAGTTTTCTGTCCACCTTTTCTGTCCACCTTAGGGGTTTTCTGTCCACCTTTTCTGTCCACTTCGTCTTGCATGGATTTCTCATAGTTTTGTATGTCATGTTGCAGATGAGCGATGTGGAGGCGTGCCATGCAGTCAAGGAAGATGCTGATATCTTCTTTCTCTCGTGCGTCAATGAGAGACTGGATGTATTCGGCTTTATCTTGCTTCAGAACCTTTGTGGGCAAAACATCATATTCCATCTGCAATAGATTCATAAGCAGTCGACTGGTTCGTCCGTTGCCATCTGCCCAAGGGTGAATCGTGACAAGTTCGTAATGTGCCCAAAAACTGAGTTCATATATGGCACAAGTATCAGACGAGTCAACAACCCTACGTCGAGCGTTCAACTCCCTACAAAAATCTTCCAATCGTTGCGGCACTTTCAGATAGTTCATATACGAACGTCCTCCTGCTCCTGCGGTAACATTGAGTTTACGAAGTTCCCCTTTTGAAGCATCAAATGAACCTCCAAGGGAGTTATATACCGAGCCTGTACGTGCCATTACTTTGGCTGCCAGATTAATAAGGGATTCAACCGTAATCTCTTCATGACGTTTAATCCATACATATCCATAGTCGTATGCCGCTTTAAGGTCGAGATTCATGTTTTGTTCAGTTATGTTGCGTTTACTTGAGGTGATGCCCTCATCAAACAGCAATTGAGCCTCCACTTCGGTCACTGTACTGCCCTCAATGGCGGTGGAATGGGTAATAAGAGAGTATAGATAGAACTTATCATAGTCTATCTGTTTTGATATACCCAGATCATGATGCTTACTGAGTAATTGAATCAATCTCTCTTTATTCTCTTGTGTCATAATTTTATTGCCCGCTCAACATCTTGTGGATTGTATGTTTGCATATACTTGCAAATGTAGGAAAATAATTCCCATTCAAAGGGAGTATAGGAAGATTTTTTGGCAAGAGATCAGGGGTTGTTTTCTCTACTTATCTCCAAGGATGTGCTTGACGATTTCCTCAAGGAACACGGCAGTGCTTACACCGCCCTCGACAAGTGCGAGCAGAAATCCCTGAACAAGGCGTTAAACAAGCTGTGCACAACTCTCGTGAAGAGGGTCTATATGAGTCAGGCCTATATGCTCGATTAATTAACAAATCTCTCCGTGCTCCGTGTGGGCATGGGGGAGTATAACTTCCTCCCTCTCCGCATGCGTCTCCTTTTTTGCATACGAAGGTGACATCCGCAACAGACTTGATTTCTTCCCAAGAAGGCGGAACCAATTCGTCAATGGTTGGCTGAAGTGGGCGCACAACGAATCGCCGCCCGAAGCCTCTCTCCGGGCGGCATTCTCTTACAATATCACGTACTCTTTTGGCTTGAAGTTGTCCTCCATGCACCATGCGTGCGCCTTGCCGTGCCGCATGCGGAACACCTGAAGGAAGGCGAAGAACGCCTCGTCGCCTTGCTGTGCCCTCCAAGGCTGGAGGAACTGGCGTGACGGGTGGTTGACGATCTCTTCCTTCAATGCTCTATCCTCGACGAGCTCGAATTTGCCTTCCACACGTATCTGGTACTTGCCGCAGGAGAAGCACACCTCGGCGCGCGGGTCGGCCACCAACTGGCGGTATAGGTCCTTCGTCACTCCGGTATGGAACACGATGCCTTCCTCGTCGGCTTTGTACATCAATATGCCTCGTACGTGAGGCTGCCCGTTGTCATTGGTCGCAACGTACATCACTGGATGTTCGTTCATCAGTTTGAATAGCTCTTCTTTTGTCATTGTGTGAATTTTTTATTGTTATCTACACCCCCCAATCTCTTCGTATGTATGTCCTGACTTGGGTACATCTTCATCCGTACAGGTATTGCGGTTTTCACAAAGTTACGCGAATCCGCCTGCACTTCCAAGAGGGCTCCTCCCTCCTAATGTTAAAAAACGCTTTATTTATGGCTATTCCGCGGTAATTTGGCAGGTGCTGATTGTTCCATATGTGCGGTTAATGTTGTACCTTTGCGCCCTGTTTGTGAAACTACTCTGGTCTAACAGGGTATGATTGGATAAACCTAAATAATTAAGTAAGAGAGATTAATGGTTAGTGAGATTATATTGATTAGCATACATGGAGAGGATCGTCCTGGTGTGACTGCTTCCGTGACGGAGATTTTGGGTAGATATGGCACCACCATCTTGGATGTGGGCCAGGCGGATATCCACCATACCTTGTCGCTGGGTTTCTTGGTGAAGATCGATGACTCGAACGATTCGGGTAACATCATGAAGGAAATTCTCTTCAAATGCTCCGAACTGGGCATCCAGGTGCGTTTCTCGCCTGTCTCGTCGGACGAGTACAACGAGTGGGCGGGCAAACAGGGTCGCCACCGCTACGTCGTCACGATGTTGGGCCATGCGATCACGGCGCGCCAGATGGCTTTGGTCTCCAAGGCGGTGGCGGAGCAACACCTCAACATCGACTCCATCAAGCGTCTTTCCGGTCGTCCTTCGTTGGACGTGCGGGAGCTGGAGAACGTGCGTTCCTGCATCGAGTTCTCCGTGCGCGGGCAGTTGTTGGACAAGGAGGCGCTCTCCCAACGTTTCATGGAGATCTCCTCGCAGGAGAATGTGGACATCTCCTTCCAGAAGGATGACCTCTACCGCCGCAACCGCCGCTTGGTATGCTTCGATATGGATTCCACGCTGATCAAGACGGAGGTGATCGACGAGCTGGCGGACCGCGCCGGTGTGGGCGACCAAGTGCGAGCCATCACGGAGTCCGCCATGCGTGGTGAGATCGATTTCAGCGAGAGCTTCCGTCGCCGTGTGGCGCTGCTGAAGGGGTTGGACGAGTCTGTGATGCGTAATATAGCCGAGAACCTGCCGATCATGGACGGCGCCGACCGTCTGATGGGTGTGCTGAAGCGTTGCGGCTTCAAGATAGCGATCCTCTCCGGTGGTTTCACCTACTTCGGCCGTTATCTGCAGAAACGTTTCGGTGTCGATTATGTCTATGCCAACCAGTTGGAGATTGTGGATGGTAAGCTGACGGGCAACTATGTGGGTGATATCGTGGATGGTAAGCGCAAGGCGGAGTTGCTGAACCTTATCGCGCAGGTGGAGAAGATCGAACTGGAACAGGTGATTGCGGTCGGGGACGGTGCGAATGACCTCCCGATGCTGAACTTGGCGGGCTTGGGCATCGCTTTCCATGCGAAGCCTAAGGTGAAGGCGAACGCACAACAAGCGATCTCCACCATCGGGTTGGATGGTATCCTCTATTTCCTTGGGTTTAGGGATTCCCACATCGAGTCGCTCGTGTAGGGTGACGGTGTGTGGCGGGGCGAAATGCCCTCATATATGGTTCAAGTGGGTTCGTCCAATGATTGGATGAACTCACTTTTTTAGTTCCTTGGTGTATCTTTTCTTCCTGATAAAGTTGAAACATACCCCGAAAAGTCCGAGGAGGACGAGCGGCAGCGCTATGTTGGCGATCTGCCAGAAGGTGCGTTGGCCGATGATGGCGGGTTTGTTCAGGAGGCGCAGTTTGATCTCCCGTGAGCGGAGGGCCATCCATCCGTCGTCGTCCGTGAGGTAGTTCACAGCATTGAGGAGCAGCTCCTTGTTGCTGAATTGTTGGTTCATGTAACGGTCGTAGCCGAGCGGCAGGATGTTCATGTTCTCACCCTTTCCCTGCACATCGTTCCGGATGACGTCGCCGTCTGCGATGACAACCATCTTGGTCGGTTTGCTCTCCGTCAGCATCGGGTCTGACGTCGTCACGCCCTGAGGGACCATTCTGTTCTTGAAGACGGAAGGGAACACGCCCTCCAGCACGGCTCCGAGGATGATATTATGCTTGTTGAAGTAGTAACCGTTCTTCTCCACGTTGATGACATCCATGCTGACGACGGAAGGGATGTTCTGCACGTGCGTACCGGTCGAGGTGACGAGCAGCGGAGTCTTCTTCACGTCCATCTCCTCGTTCACGAAATCGATCGAGCTGACGAACTCCGTCTTCACGGGCGCCAGGTTCTTGGAGATAGGGTGGATAGGGGTTGCCAACGCCAGAGGCGAGTAGTACCAAGGCATCGGTTCGTACTTAGGCTGGTCGCCCATGCGCGCCGTGTTCACTGGGATCAGTAGGCATTGCACGTCCTGCACGAGGTCCGCGTTGATGCGCACGCCGTAGTTGAAGAGTTGGTCGCTGAGGTTCAGCTTGTTCTCTATGCCGATGGTTTGCGAGGCAGTGGAGAGGCTATCCAGCGAGATGCGGGCTCCGTCCACTAGCCAGAGCACCTTGCCTCCCTTCATGATGTATTGGTCGATCACGTATTTATCCTTCTCGGGGAAGTCCTCCGTAGGTCCGGCGATGATGAGCGCCTTGTAGTCGTTCAGGATGGAGGGGTCGTCGGTGATGGCGCCTCTGTCCACCTGGTAGTAGTGGCTCAAGGCCTGGGTCATGTCGTAGACCAGCGGCTGCACCCATTCGCCGTGGCCCTCCAGGAAGGCCACCTTAGGTACCTGTTTCGTGGTCATGAGGCGCAGGGCGTCGGTGATCTCGTATTCCAGCGTCTCGATGGAGGTGTTGAGGTTCTCCTCGCCCGACTTGTCCGGCACGTTCTTCAGGAGGTTGACGGGGCGGCTTTTCCCCTTGTAGAGGATCTCGATCCACGGGAAGACCACCTTTTGCATGGCCTGACCCTCCTGGTCCCTGTCGTGGACCAATATGCCCCGCATTCCACGTTTCTCCAGCTCTTCGTATTTCTTGTCGCGCTCCTCGTTGGTGGCGCCTGCGGAAGGGTTCTCGAAGGAGTAGCGGACCCTCTTTCCCGCGTATGCGTCAAACTCGTCGAGCATCTCCTTGGTGGCCTTGCGGAGGCGCAGGAAACCCGCGTTGAGGTCTCCGTCCAGATAGACCTTCACCTCCAGTTCCTCGTCCAGTGAGCCGAGGAGGTTCTTGGTGTTGTCGGAGAGGGAATAACGCTTCTCCGAGGTCAGGTCGATGCGGAAGAAGTGCCGCTCCGAGATGAAGTAGACAGCGATGACCGCTATGATGAAGAGAATGATATGGATGCTCTTTTTTATCATTTCCATTCTAACGTGTTGATTAGGTTGATGATATCCTCCTTGATGTAGTCCACCACAGGGGCGATGGAGTCTTTGTTCGGGCTGGCGTTGAAGTAGAGCGCCCCGCGCAGGAAGTGGCGGGTGCTGTCCGACATGGCGAACTGGATGTTCGACGCGGTGTTGCCCTTCAGCTCATAGAGCATGCCGTAGACCTTGTGCTCGTCGCTGGAGAAGAAGGAGGTGTTGATGCCCTCTGCTTTGGAGACGTGGGGCTGGTACACCAGTTTGTAGGCCTCCTCCGAGAGTTGGGCGAAGTTGCCGTCCACCTTGCGGTAGGTGCCGTAGATGCGCGCGTTGTATTGCGGGTATATGATGTCCACCCACACCGAGTCCGCCTCGACACCGCTTGTCTTGACGACGGAGACGTTGTCGGCGTATTCGAAGGAGCAGGGGAAACCCTCCGTATGGAATCTCTTGTAAGACTTCTCTTGCAGGTCTATGCGGAAGTATCCACGTGGCTTAGGCATGTACTCCGTGCAGGCGCTCAGCAGCACCATGGCGAAGAGGAACAATATGCCTTTATTCATTCTTTTCTTCATTGATGATGAACTTTATTTCCTTGATTCTGCGTTTATCCGCCGATTTGATCTCGAAGCGGTATCTGCTGCCCAGCTCGATCGTCTCGCCTGGGGTAGGGATGTAGCCCTTCATTTCGAGGATGAGACCCGCCAGCGTGTCCGCGTCGCCCTCCGTCTCGCCGAAGTCCTCCTTGTTCACACCGTTGATGTGGTAGAAGTCCGAGAGTAGGAGCTTTCCGTCGAGGATAAAGGTGTTGGCGTCGATCGGGATGATCTGTTTCTCCTCCTCGTCGTGCTCGTCGCAGATGTCGCCCACGATGACCTCGATGATGTCCTCCATGGTGACGATGCCCGATGTTCCGCCGAACTCGTCCACCACGACCGCCATGTGGATATGCTTCTGTTGGAACTCCTTCAGGAGGTCGTCAATCTTCTTGTTCTCCGGCACGAAGTAGGCCTCACGGATATGGTTCTGCCACTTGAAGTCTTTCTTCTGGTCGGTGTATTGCAGGAAGTCCTTGATGTAGAGGATACCCTTCACATAGTCGATGGAGTCCTCGTAGACGGGGAGGCGGGAGTATTCCGACTCGCGTATGATCTCGAGCACGGTGTCGAAATCGCTGTTGAAGTCCACGTCCACGATGTCCACGCGCGGTTGCATGATCTCGTCGACGCTGATTTTGCCGAAGTTCATCACGCCCCGCAGGATCTCTTTCTCGTCGGCCGTCTCCGCGTCGGAGAGGTTCAGCGAGTCTGAGATGTCCTCTATGGCCGCGCTATGTTGGGTGCGCGACTCCAGCCTGCGCTCCACGACACCCGTTTTGAGCATCAGCAGTTTGGTGAACGGGGAGAATAGCAGGCCGAACAGGCTGACGATGTTAGCGCTCCGGCACAGGTGTTTCTGGCTTTGTTTGTTGGCCATTTTCTTCGGGATATATTCCGCGAAGATGGTCAGTAGGATGCCTATTGTGGCGATGACGATGAGCCATTTCCCCCATAGCGCCACGCAGGTGCCCGAGAGGAGATGCCATAGCAATAGGGTGGTGGTGGATATGCCCGTCACGATGAAGATGTAGCGGGTTGAGATCACGCCGCCTAAGGTTCTGAGCGGGTCTTCGGAGAGGTTCTTCAGCCGTTCGAACTTCTTGTCGTTGGAAATCTTGATTTCAGCTATTTCATTGCTGTTCAAGGAGAAGAACTCCGATTCGAAGAATGAAACGAAGGCTAGCAACACAAAAGAGATAATCGCGACAATGACCGCCGCCGTAAGAGTGGCCGTCCACCAAGCATCCGGTGTGCCGGCCCATTCCATAAAAGATAAAAGTGGTATATCCAATTACTGAAAATTTCGTTAAACATAATACATCGGAATTTTTCCGATAGTGCAAATATATAATTTTCCCTTCATTTGAGGAAATATATGCGCATGTTTGATGTGGCTCGGTTTGTCAAAACTCCGACTAAAAAGTGTATCGAACAGACAAAAAGTCCGACTAAAAGGTGTAATGATGGTACAGAAAGTGCGACTAAAAAATGTGATTAATCATTGCTCAACAACCAATTCCCTACATTCACCACATCAATCGTTTTGTCGTCCGTTTTTATTTTATACTCCTTGCCGGAATAGGTCAGGATAATAAGTCTTTCGTAGGCACTGAATTTTTTGCTGATTTTCAGCAAAGCCTGTGTCTCGCGGATATAAGTTTCGGACCCTTCTTCACCTAAATCATAACAAACTTGTATGGCAAGTCCGTGTTCGGGTACGACAAAATCAACTTCTATATTATGGTTATAGAAAAAAACCGTATTTTCGAAAGCCTCATATTTCCTCCATAATGCTGTTGCAACCATGTTTTCAAGCAATGAGGTTCGATTATCCAGTGTTAAAAGAGAGATGATGCCGTTGTCGACAAAATAATACTTCATGTTAGTTTCCCTCTCCGTAAAATTGTCGGCCATATTCTGTATTGGCATGACCAAGAATGAATCTTTGGAATATTCCATATAGTTTATGGCCGTACTTTTTGAGAATTTTGTTCCTGTTGAAGAAATCAAGGATGTGAGGCGAGAAAATGAGATGGGTTGTTTTATGCTTTCCGCCAATTTCTTGAACATCAGGCGCAAAGCGAACGTGTTCTCTATCTTGTGACGAGATGCGATATCACCTAAATATATTTTTTGATACACAGACATTAGGTATTCTGTTTTAGCAGGATACGTCGCACATTCGGGGAACCCCCCATAGCACATATATTCTTCAAGGCACCAATTCAGTTTTGCTTTCTCAGTTGTCAGGCGTATCTGGTTGTCAGACAAATTAACGCCATTGGCATTCAGGAATTCGTGATAACTATAAGGGAAAATTGTTTTCACCACATAGCGTCCGCCCAAGGTTGTCGGCACGTCAGAACCTAACATCTTTGCGTTTGAACCAGTGATATAGACCTGATATTTGTGGTCTGCTAGCCGTCTTGCGAACTTATGCCATCCATCAATGTTTTGAATCTCATCTAGGAACAATATTGGATGTTCGTCGCTACCGCTCATAGAGTTATGAGCCTCTAACAGTCGCTCGAAATCAGATGTCTCAAATCCTAAAAGCCGATCATCTTCAAAATTGATGTAAAGCATATCCCTCCAAGTCTTCCCGATGCGTAATAGGTGTTGCATCTGCTGGAACAAAAGGAAAGACTTGCCTGCGCGTCGTACACCTACAAGCACAAAATTAGCCCCATCGTAGAAATCAAAATCTCGATGTACGACCTTCACATTCTCCACCATGACTTGATTGGATCGAAGGATTGTTTTAATATGATTTACATCTAACATTTCTCTATTTTGTTTTGTGTGCAAGACAAAATTATGTATATTTTGTTTTGTGTGCAAGACAAAATTAATTTTTCCATCAAGATTAGTCTCTTTTGTAACACCTTGATTAGCACCTTGAATAACTGGCTTTTGAACTGATTCCCTGGTCAACAGATAATCGTGTCGTCCCTTCGGGACTCTAAATCATGGCTCTTTAAGTGTTTTTAAGCGCTATGAGATTACAGACGATCGCTGTCCAGAAGCAGCCATCCCGCTCGACGAAGTAGAACCTTTCCTGACGGAAGAGGGGAAACGTTTTTTACGTAGGTGATGTTCAATCCCGTAGGGATGCCACATCACAGGCAGGGGTGTCAACCCCTGTATGGAACGGGTGTACGGACGAGGAACCCCGAGGGGGGGGGGGACACTGGATGATAGATTCTTCGCCCTATCGTTCGATCACCTCAACCATACCTGCATTTTTCCTCGCCTCCTCATACAACGGATAGAGAGAACTTGTCTCCGAAAGGTACCCGAAGGCCAGGGAGGAGGCGTTGTGACAGATGTATTGGTTACAGAGCAGTGATGATTTTTGGTCTATGCGGGGTTGGTTGGAGAGTGATATGATGAGCAGACGACCGTTTGTCAAGGGCTCACGTAGCTTCTCTGGAAGTGTCTTATACAGGCTTCTTCCCAAGACGAGAATCAGCGGACATGTGCCTTTCAGCAGAATATCGAGCACAGCCGCTTCCATCTCGCTGTGAAACGTGCTCATGATAGGGGTCGTCCCATGGCTCTGCTCCACTGCCCAGTCGAGACATGGCAGAATCACACTGCTCCGTGTGCATCGGGAACATAGAAAACCTTGCTTCGAAAGGTCAAGTAACGTTTTGTTGCCAAGATACTCCATCACTCCTCCGTACTTAATTCATCTCCCATGCGGTACTTGATGTCATAATTGATGATGAAATCAAGCTCCTCCTCTGTAAAGCCGTAATGCTGGGCAAGGACTTTGTCTATTTCGTCGATGATGGGTTTGGAGTATTTAATGAAAAAATGTTGTTTTTGCATAGTAAACACTCTACCTTTCTTAGAATAATTCCTTTCTTTGATATGACTATGACGTTGGTAATCATCTTGTAGGGATTTCCCCAAGTTGGAAAGCCCTTCCATTTCTTCTTTCGACAAGTCTTCCGTATTTATTGGAATGTTAAAATCACGACTATTAACGACTTGACAGCTTGACCATATAATATAGTTAAGAAAGAATAGATTTGAGGACAATATGGAAATTGCGGCATCCCTTTGAGAAAGAGATTCAAATTTTAGTGGTTTCATTTCACCTGTGACCATGTGTACTCCATTTTCCTCAAAAACAGGTTCTCGGTCCAATGTTTTGAACCAGTATTGGACTGCCCTAAAATAATATAGAGTATAAGAAGATGTCTCACGAAACATTTCTGGCAGTAGGTGTGTCCCCGCCCTTTGTTTCATGTCATTTAGAATAGACACTACAAAATTTGATGGAAGTTTTGGTATGGAACCATCAATTATGTTATTTGTAGCTTCGGTATAATTGATACACTTAAACAAACATTCTCTGTACTCATTATACCATTTGTGATATATGGTTGTAAGTACGATAGGCTTATTTGATAAAGAACGTATTATAATTGCTAGTAACATATCTGCACCTTCAAAAAGTTTTGATGGCCTCCATGAATAGTTGCTAATCCAGGTTGTACTATTATAGGTGATAATTTTTTGTAACGGGAGCATTTTATTGGCCGATATGCTACTATTTGGTACAATCATACCAAATTTCCCTGTCATATGAAGTATTTGTTGGCTTCTTTCAACGCAATATGCATAGAGATTTGCACAGTCTTTTGTTTTATAATCCGTAATCTTGTACCTATAGTTTTTTTCATTATATACCACATACGGTGGATTCCCAACAATTACATCAAAGCCTCCGTTCCCATGAATGATCTGATAGAACTCAGCCAACCAATGGAAAGGCTGATGCGACTTCAGCCAATCTGGATAATTATTGCCACCAGTTATTATTTTGTGCATATAATGATTCAACAAATCATTTAATTCCGTAAGTCTCGCTTTTAATTGTTCCTTTGTGACTTTTATACTTGCATTATCATCGTATGTTTTGAGTTGCTCAGAACGGAAAAGGTCATAGGCTTTTGCCACAACAACCATTTTTGTATCAATGTCATTCTTAAATTCCTTATTTGCATATATATCTCCATAAGTTAGAGCACTATTTAGTTCTTCTTCTGTTGCATAACCAACTAGCGTATTGCCGCATTTTATATTGAAATCAATGTCTGGCAACGGGTCAAGCCCTAAGTTATCTTTGCGCTTGTCCACCTCTACCACAGCTACCATCTTCAGGAATAGACGTAGTTTAGCTATCTCAGTTGCCTCCACCATAATGTCCACACCATAGAGGTTGCGCAGTATGATGCTTTTGTAGATGAAATATTGGCGGTTACTGCTGTACTTCGCATTGATCTCTTCCAACTCGTTCTTGAAGAGTTTGCCATTCACCGTGTGGAACTCTTCCATACGGTCTAAGCATGCTTCGTACAATGGTTCCAAAATGTTCAAGGCTGCAAAGAGGAAAGCGCCTGAACCACAGGTCGGGTCGAGGATGGTGACACCCTGCAACGCCTGATAGAAGTGAGCTACCAATAAATGGTTGTTGGTGGTACGTATAACATCCTCCGCAAATCTTCGGATGTCTAAGTTGTAGGTGATGAAGTCATTGATATGATGGATTTCTCCATTGGCAATCTTGGCGAGCAGAGAGTCGCACCGTTGTAGCCGTTCGATGGTTTCACGCCAAATCTCCGTAGGGAGGGCGAACTCGTCATACGTTTTCTCATTCCATCGGCTTCTGCGCTCCAGCAAATCGTGTTGCTCGGGGTGGAGCTCGATCCCTCTGCTGATGAAATCAGGGATTCGGTCTTGCCAATCGGAGGAATAGCCTTTTTTCACCGCATCGTACACATACGTGTCACCGCTCTGTCGTAATAGTTCCCAGATAGCTCCGTTGGTCTTAAATTCATCTTTCGATTTTTCCTCGGTCTTGTCCATGAGGAAAGGAATGATACAGTTCTTGCCGATATATTCGGTGATATCCTCCTTGGTATAGTATGCGCCCATGGCGGCACGGTCGTTGATGTATTGCTCGAAGATGTAGCCCAAGACATCAGGGTTGATGTCCTTGCCTGAAGCGGTGAGGCGGGTGTCGAGATGCCAGTTCCACTTGTCGAAGAAATTGAAGAGGTTCTCGAAAGCCACGTCGGCGATGTCAATCCCCTGATTCTCACGTTCCAACTGATGATCGTCGAACATACCTCCATTGAGGTACGGTATTCGTCCATACTTCGCCAAAAAAGCTTCAGAGTCATGGCGGGGAGAGTTCAATCCATCATGGAACAACGAACAAAGAAAACCTTTGTAGAATGTGCCGAAGAACTGGTCTTCTCCTTGCCGTTCCTTAACCCATTTGAGTTTATCTTGCAGGTAGTTGACCTTCATGTCTAGGAATCCCTTCTTCTGGATGAAGTAGCAGAACATGAGTCGGTTGAGCATGACAGAAGTGTACCAGTCTCGGTCCTTGTCACTGTTGAAACCTACGATATGTGTAGCGAAGGCTTTATGCTCTTTGCGGAACTGCGTGTAGAAGTCTTTTGTCACCTTCTCGCTGTTCAGGTGGAAGGAACCCTGCACACGTTGCTTCACGTCGGTGATAAGCACCTGTTCTGTCAGTTCAAAGGTTAGATCATCCACTTTAGAGAAAAGAAGATCAGCCTTAGCCCCACCGATGTACTCGGTCTTCACAAGTTCACGTTTCTCGTTGGTCTTCACAGGAGTAAGCCAAAGGTGGTGCGACGTGCCCCGCTGGACAAAGATGCATATATAGTCATAACCATAACTACGGAGTTTGTTGTCCAACTTCTTACAATCGGTGGTGGCGGGCAACTCATCCGTTTCGCAAGTATAGACGTGAAACCCTTGTTTGTCGGCCACGGGCACGAATTCGAAGTCTTGCTCGTCGATGGTGATGAGAATCGATTGACTGTTGTCGGGATTGTTCCATCCCATCTCGGTGACGAAGAGGTCTCTGAATGCGCCCCTATCAATCAGTTGGTCAAAGTCCTTACGTTTCATGCTGGTCAATTATTAGCGTTGGGGGTATTGTTTGGGTTCTTCAATCCCATGGAGCAGATGACGCGCGCCTCTTTGCTCTCTATTTCTTCGGCTACGATGCAGAGTTGGTCCGCTTTGTACATCTCCACTAGGTAATCTGCAAAGTCATAAATCATATCGCCACGTTTCAGCATTTGCCCCAAGGTGAACTTTGATTGCTCACGCATCGGGTAGTTGTAGATTTGGTCGATGGCCTCTTTCAATTCATTTGTGGCGAAAAGTGGGTTCTGAATCATATAGTCCTCCATCATTGTCACGATTCTATACTTCGTGCTGAACCGACTACCCAAGACACCACTTGTCTTGAAGTTCATATTGCTTACTGCATCGAGTGCCTTATCGACCAGTTCATGATGGTTGTCGAGCGGTTCCAATGAAGGAGTCCGGCTATCGCAGGCCATTGCTTTTAGAATAGTGAGTTGGGACTGAGTGACGATGCGTCCCTTGTTGTCTATCCATGTGAGTATATCGCTGTCGTTGGATGTCTTGGCGTAGGTCACCACGCCCTCGTCTATTGTGCGACCTGTGTTCTGTTTCGTGGTGTATGCTTTTTCAGGAATAGCTGGAATAATCTTCTTCAACTCGGGATTTGCGTCTGTGGCGTTCTTCCATATTTGGTAGGCGTAGGAAGCCATGTCCACATCTCCGTCGTCCTCATCATCCAAAGCTCCAGCCTTTTCGTTGAATAGGTCTTGTAAGTTCTGTGCATTGCCCTCGAAGAATATCTCATCGCTTCCCACCACGTTGGCATTTTCATTGATGCGGTCATTAAGGCGTTGCCTAAGTCGAATGACATTCTCCACACCATCTGCGGGGAAGAAGGAGTAACACAGAATCGACTCTGCCTCCTGCCCGATACGGTCCACACGGCCCGCACGCTGGATTAGGCGTATAATCGCCCATGGCATGTCATAGTTGACGATAATGTGGGCATCCTGAAGATTTTGACCCTCGGAAAGTACGTCCGTCGCAATCAGGACACGTAATTCAGCTGCGCCTCCGAGATTTGCCTTGTTGCTATTAGGAGAGAAGGAATCCACCAACTCCGTCGGGTTCGGGGTGTTGCCGGTTACGCAACCGATATTCTTTACGCCTCGCTGTTCTAACTGGCGGTAGATATATTTCGCTGTGTCACTATATTGGGTGAAGACTAGTACTTTCTCCTTTTTGTGTTTCTTCTCAAGGAGTTTTTCCAATTCGTTCAGTTTTTCATCTTCCGTTATCTTCCAAGCTCCGCACATCTCAATCATCTTGAAAAGGATTTCACAATCTGCGTTTAGTTGTTGTTTCAGACTTCTCTTGAAATATGAAGAGTCCAGCATTTTCACGGAACTTCCTCCTTTGGTGATGATAAACTTATAGTGTTTTTCCGCCAGTTTCATATACAAGTTACGGTCGGTGCTTACTGTTATGAAGCCATCCTTTTCTGACAGGATACTTTCCTCCCTTTCCTCTTCAAATAGTTGATTTTGGTCCTCATCCTCGACAAAATCGTCAGGTAATGCATTTTCATCCCCGATCGGCAATTTGAGTTTATTCTCTATCGCATAGATAAAGATCATGTTACGAAGGATATGACGGTAAAGTGTTAGCAAGAAAGCATATCCGCAGGAATCGATACGTTTGAAGAATGTGCTCATGCAGAAGCCCATCATTCTTGCGCCCGCACGGGACAAGTTGTTCAGATACTGTTTGTCGTTGGCGTTCGCATTTTCAATTTTTTTCTCGTCAATATATTTTGAAAGGCCATAGCGAGGCAATTTCAGTTCCCTCATTGTATCCACCATATCTTCGCTATACAAGCGGGAGTACTGCTCGGAGGCAGGCATCTTCAATGCCTTTGGCTTTCTGTCTGGAAAATAGCTGCGGTGTCCGTCGTTGAATTGCAGGTACTTCCGCCCGTTGCTTGGGTCTGTCGCCGCATAGTTTTCTTTGATGAAGGTTCGTGTTCTACGCACAAGGAAAAGTTTCATTAAATCACGCCAATCCTCCACCAACTCACTTTGCTCGAAAGCACGGATGCTACGAATGAAGACTTCATTGTGTTTCATGAGAAACTGTCGTTCACCTCCAAGCGCATTGATGTAGTGTTCCGGGCGAATGCCTAAATCCATGTCCGGGTCAAGGAATAGTTTTAACTGGCTGGAAAGGTCGGAGAAATCCTTGTTGTAGGGGGTGGCTGTCAGCAACAGGACTTTGCAATCCATCCGCTGGATTAAATCCTTGATGTTGTGGTAACGACTTCCCTCCGAGTTGCGAAGATTGTGGCTTTCGTCCACGATCACCAATTTATAGTACCTCATGTTTTCGATGTCCAACTTTTTTTGCATGGAAGTGACATCTGCTTTCAAATCGTAGGTTTTTATATATTTCTCCCACATTTCCTGCAGGTTGGCAGGACAAATGATCAATGTGCTGGCATAATATTGTTGCTCGAAGACTTTGGCTATCGCACAGGCTGTGATAGTCTTTCCTAGACCCACCACGTCTCCAATCATCGCACCTCCACGTTTATCATTGTTGAGATGTTTGGCGGCAATTTTCACTGCCGTCTCCTGAAACTCGAAGAGGTCTTTTTTGAACATCGGCGGAAGTGTGTATTCCGTTATACCCGTGCGGGCATCCTGACTTAGGAGATAGGCCGTTTTCAGATAGATGTGGTAGGGGGATATGTCATTCTCCGACGCCCAGCTGTTCTTGATAACTTCCACTAACTCTTCGGAAATGTCTATGGAGAACTTGTCCTCCCAACGGTCATTGAACCATTGGGCAAGGAATTCCGCATTGCCAGTATCGTCCATCTCCGCATTCAATTCTCCTTGTCCCGTTAATCCGCTGTAGGTGAGGTTGCTACTTCCCATGAAAGCATAAACTTTACGGAGGTTGCTTTTAGGATTATAGGCCAAGTATAATTTTGCGTGAAGGGGGTTGCGGAGAAATAATTTCACGCACACTTTCTTATCCTCTAATTGGGCGCATAGGGTTCTTAGGGTAATCTCATCCTGTGTTGTCGCACTACCGATAAGCAATTGCTTGCGAAATTCTTCGGCCACTTTACGTTTGCATTTTTGAACGTAATCAGCGTCTGGGAGGAACTTCTCCTTGCTGTATCGTAATCGGACCAACTCCTCAGGTGCTCTCTGCATACCAATAAGCAAACGGGCAGTACGATGCACACGCTCGTCATCTTCATAGATGTATTCGCCATCCAATTCATTGATGTAATCGGCTATGAAATCCCAGCCTCGTAGGTTGAAGTAACCGACGCAGAAATCCATGCGTTGGATGCCTGGTTCAGTGACGACAGTTTCCAGTATTTCTCTAAACTTCTTGCCATCACCTATATTGTCATATATTTTGGACATGTTTTGATAGTATTTGGGGTAGCGCTCAATACTATCGGTTCTAATGTGTTGTGCAACGTGTCTCGGAACTTGCCAAAAAAAGAAGGTGCGAGCTTCTTCCTACGGTATCCCGAGGCTAGCGTCCCTTCTGAACCTCCTTCAAGTATAAGAATAATGCCCACACCCTTTCGGGCGCAAGACATCTTCTATCGTCATACTTGAATTGGCTCATACGGGCGCAATACGCCAAAGCCAACCATCATTGCTGTGGTTTTTATTCTGTAATAAAATTTGGACGCTTATTCTGGAATACCACAATGATAGCCTGATGCTGCTATGATTAATAATATGTTATTTTAAAATATTTCTGTTTCCTGTTTATTAATATTGGTTCAACAAAAACTCATCTCAGTATACAAAGATACATAAATTCATCAGAATATAATGATTCAACACTTAATTCAAAGTGATAATATAAGAGCGTTCCAAGACCTCTTCCAGTGATTTGCCATCAATCTCCATATAAAACTGACGAGCAAGTGGGTCTGTCAAAGCGGAAAGCGAACGTATATGCGTCCAACTGAATTGTGTACGCACTGCGTACACTATTTCTTCTTCCGTAAAAATATTTTGTTGTCTCAATGTGGATTTTCCAAACATTGTCCAGAAAATTCAGGCAAACCTTTTCATCTAAATTCAACATTCGTTGTCAGTGTCCGTGTGCCACCGCAACGCAGCTCTGGTATGTTGATGCGCACGTCACAATCTACCACAAACACATTACCCTCTTTGGAAAGAATCACATTCTCATCGTGAAGGTCACTCAAATAGATTTCGGGCGTCGCAAAAGTCCAATTCCTCGGGTTTATCAGCTGAAAACCTAATCTCTGGATATATTCTGAAATGGCAGCATTAGTAATATGTGATCCTTCGACAAAGGGTTGATTCACGATGATGTTGAAATCTTGCGAAGATGTTTTCCCAAAGCCAATAACCTCCATCGAAGTTTCAGGAAAGAGTGTGTTATGCAAAGAAACACGATCTAATGCTAAAATCGGCTGAATAAAATAATCTAGACCAATTGTTTTTACAAGCAAGTATCCGTTGTCATAAACTTTTGCTTCTCCTCCTTCCGCAATAAGTTCTCCCAACGTTTGCGGGAGAGTCTTATCCACATCCTCAATCCAACAACCGACTTTTCTTGCCCATTGCTCTATAATTGCCGCCTGCGTCTTTCCTCGTTCAATTTCTCTTTTGAAATCCCCGATTCCTTTTCCAGCATCTTTATTTGTCCAATTTTCTGCTCCCGCGAGTAGGGATGCAATGACATGCGTCGGACCTCCCGCAATGCAGCCATGCTGTTCTGCCGGTGAAAATCGTTGATATACAAGCCTTCCGCTGATGAATTGTTCTGCATAGGACTCCAATTTTGACAGACCCTCGGACGAAAATCCTTCGTCTATGATCGAATTTATATCGTTCCAAAAGTCTTTATTGTTCATTGATTCTATTTTTATTATAGCTAACGCTGTGATTCTTTCACTTCACCCTCCTATTCAGCATATTATTAGCCTTTTCGGGCTTGGATTTGCCGATTCGTTTTCCGCCCGAAGTTTTTTTGCTGTTCGTGTTGAATCGGAACGGGTTCTTCGGATTGCCTCCTACTGCTTTCCTGCTTCTGCCTCGGGTCATGTTAGTACATCTTGTAGGTGGTCTTCAGCACGCGGAACTCGGTGCGTCGGTTGATGGAGTCCGCGATCTCCTTCTGCTCGTCCGTCAGGGTCTCGATGTACTCCTCGTCGAGGGCGGCCTCCTCCTTCAGGAAGTTGTATTTCTTCTTGAGCTTCTTGTCCACCACGACCGGCTGTGTCTTTCCGTACCCTTTGGCGGTCAGACGCTCCGCCTCGATGCCCCCCTTGATGAGGTAGTCTACAACCGATTGCGCACGCTTGCCGGAGAGTTGCAGGTTGCCGTCAGCGGATCCGATACGGTCCGTGTGGGCTCCGATCTCGATGGTGATGTTAGGGTTGTCGTTCAATACCTTCACCAGCTTGTCCAAGGCGGCGGAGGATTCCGGGGTAAGGGTAGCCTTGCCGAACTCGAAGAAGATGTTGTCCAAGCCCACAGGCTTGCTGAGGGAGGCGAGGGTGAAGTTGATAGGGAAGGTCTTGGAGTCTTCCAAGTCCACGGTCACGGCGTCCTCCTTCTGGTTGAGGTAGCCCCTGCAGTTGCCCAACAGCACGTACTTGACGCCCTTGTTGAGGCTCAGCTTGAAGGTTCCGTCCTTCTTGGACTGCACCTTCGTGTTGGTACCGTCGTCACCCACGATGCGCACCGTGGCACCGCCCAGCGCTTCGCCGGACATGTCTGTCACCTTGCCGTCGATAAGGAACTCTATCTCAGGCAATTCGAAGGAGTATATCTTGTCGTATCCTTTCTTCTCCCCACGGTTGGAGGAGAAGAGTCCTTTCTCTTTCCCTTGGATGAAGGTGATGCCGAAGTCGTCTCCGTTGGAGTTGATAGGGTACATCATGTTGGTGACCGTCCAGGAGCCATCCTCCAATTCGTTGGCGTAGAAGATGTCCAGTCCGCCGAAACCAGGGTGTCCCGTGGAGGAGAAGTAGAGCGTTCCGTTCTCCCTCATGCAAGGGAACATCTCGTCTCCGCTGGTGTTGATGGAAGGCCCCAGGTTGACCGGTGCGCCGAATGAGGTGCCCGTCTTCTCGCTTCGCCAGATATCCTTGCCGCCGAAGCCGCCTGGCATGTCGGAGACGAAGTAGAGGAATCTATCGTCGGGCGAGATGGTCGGGTGGGCGAATGTGATGGAGCTATCCGGGGATAGTTTCACCTCGTTCACCTTGCCCCATTTGCCGCCGGAGCGGGTCACGTAGCAGATCTGTGCGCCGCGGCTCTCTCCTTTTTGCGAGACGCAGCGGGTGAAGTACATCGTCTTACCGTCCGCGCTGAAGGAGGCGGAACCCTCGTCCATGTCGGAGTTGATGTCACCCTCCACAGGTGTGATGTCGTCCCATTCCCCCAAGGCGTTGCGCTTGGCGGTGTAGATATCGTTGTTGCGGAGTCCTGTGATCTTACTGTTTCCGCCCCCGATCTCCTTGTTCTCTCTTGAGGAGTTGAAGTAGACGATCTCACCGTCACCACCAGGGAATGCCGGGCTGAACTCCGCCTTTTTGGAGGAGAAGAACTCCTCCTTCTTCACGATGTAGCGGGTAGGGTTCTTTTCCCACTCCGCGGCCTCCTCGGCGGATTGCTTGCCGTTGAGGGCGCGCTGGTCGTCGGGGTGGGTCGCCAGATAGCTGTCGTATAGCGTGATGGCATATTTCATCTTTTGGTTCTTCCTCAGCGCGTCGGCGTAATACAGGAAGACGATGGAATCCTTGTAGTTGAACTTCACCGCATTGGCGAAGGCACGTTCGGCCTTTTCATCGAGGTTCGTGAGTCGGTAGCAATCCCCCAACTTGAATGCGGTGTACGCTTTCAGTTGTCTATCCTTGAGTTTCACCTTAGGGTAGGCTTTGTTGTAGATGTTCGCCGCGTTATAGTATTCTCCGATCTCGTATTTCTTGTCCGCCTTTCTGATTTTAGACTTGACGGAGCATCCGCTGAATAGGGAGAGGAGCAATATTCCGATGAGGTATTTTGTTAGTCGAATCATGTCTGAGATAATGTCTTTAACCCGTTGGTTGAATTAGTTTATAAAATAGACACCTGAAGGTTATGTATTCCTTTGATTTTTAGTGTATTGTTATTGTAAAAACAATCAAGTGCCATAGCTACGGACGTGCGTAAATATGTTACAAAATTCGAAAAAAATCTTAAGATTTGCAAGCGATTAGCGGAAAATATGGCGGTGCGCAGCGAGGGAAGATTCCTCCCGTAAAAATATGAGGCGGAATCGAATCAACGACTCTGCCTCACACCTATTTTAGGGTCAACCTATTACCGTACAATGAGCTTGTAGGTGTAATCATCGATTGACAGGAGGTAAACGCCCTTGTTGCCGATGGAGATCTCCACTGATTGCGCATCCTCGACTTTCCTGATGAAAAGCACCCTGCCGTTTATGTCGGCCAGACGAATCATGCCTGCCGCATTTTCGACAACGATTCCGTCGGTTGTGGAGACGATTGATACGCCACGTCCGCTGGTCAATATCTTCTCACCCACCTCTTCCTGCTTCATGTTGTAGTAAACCGTGCCGTCGAAGGCAACTGTCCGAAGGGTAGTGTCCAAAGACGGGATGCTTAGGTCGGTGTTACCGCCCGCACGGAGAGTGACATCCTTCAGATTTTGGTAGTAGGCTTGGGTACCGTCCGTCACGCCGTGGTTCAATCCGTAGCAAACTTCACCCGAAGCGAATTGTTCGCCAATCACCATGTGCAGCTCAGAGAGTGCGGAATCCCCTGCTGGATTTCCTTCGACGGAACCGATCAATGCGTAGCAGTTGTGGATGTAGAATGAATCATTCACGAAGACTGCGCTGTCGTTGTGCTGCGCCACATTGCTGACTTTGCAATCGCGCGTGGTCGTAGGAGCGATGACGCCCACCAATCCGGAAGCGGTCACTTTACCCACGTTGAAGCAATCCGAGACACGTACATTCTTCATGGAACCGCCACAGATACCACCTGTGCCAAAATTCACATTCTCCTTCGCGGGAGATGTGACCGAACCCGTATTGTAACAGTTGCGGATGTCCAGTTTGCCGAAATAGGTGCAGGCAATACCCGCCACGATCTCAGTGTATTGGTTGCCGGAAATGTCACCCATGTTCCAGCATTTTTCGATGGTTAGCAAATAGTCGTTCTTGCCCTGCGTTCCGTCGTAAACGGAAGCGATACCTGCCACAGCGTTTTGTCCGTAAACAGAGGCGAGGTTATAGCAGTTCCTAAAGGTACAATTAGGCGCGTTAGCCACCAAACCGCCTGCCAGGCCATAAAGAGCCCCGACGAATCCGGAGACATGGCAGTTCTCGAATCGTGAGTTTTTCGCATACGAGCAGATAATACCTACTTCACCCTCCCAGTTATTGAAGATGAATGCGTTTTCAATGGCCAGATTGCGTACCGCTCCATTCTCAAGATTACAGATGAAGCTATAATTGCCATCCCCATTTAACGGTCCACGCTCAAAATAGAGACCTCTGATGACATGATTTCCTCCATCAAATATGGCGGAATAATTCCTGATCGGCGTCCATTTCTTCAGCACCGAAGTATCACCGAACACCTCTCTCTTCCTATTGTACTCGACCTGACGATGGATAATCGTGTCGTTCAAAGTAATATCTTCCAACAATCTACCGTTCAGCCATTTATGACCACTGTTGACAAGGTCTGCGAATTGATACAATTCCTCCACGGTGGAGATGTCGAACCAATGTTGCTCCACGCTGTCTACCACACCGCAAGAGCAATCACCATAGGTGAAGTCATGGATATGTGCGGTGGTATCGACCACAGTCGTGTCTATGATGACTGGTGGTATGATCGTCGTGTCTATCACAGTTGTGTCTATGATGACTGGTGGTATGATTGTCGTGTCTATCACAGTCGTATCGTTGATGACCGGAGGAATAATCTCTGTCGTATCGCTCAGGCATTTAATGGTTTTCGCGGCGCCCCACATCTTATCCTCTTGGTAGGCCGAAACGCTTTGACAAGGGACATATAGACGCACATCGTATTTTTGCATGTAATAATTACTATTCAAGACAGGAGGCTGTTCGGCATATGAAATGACATTCAAGACGGAATCATAAGCACCTACAACCGTGCATATAAATTTCAAGGTGGAAGGCAATAAGACCTTCTTTTCCTGATTGTTATTCATCATTGAGCTGGATGCTTCACACCCCAAAGAGTCAATACCCTCCGGTAAGATACCATCAAATGGTTTGCCATTGAAAAGAACAGTATTCGCAATAATCGGTTGCTCCTCATCAGCATATTGGGCCAATGTGCCTAAATAATTCAGAGTGTCTATCGGACACTCATTATGATCGAGTTTAATAGATTGAGGTTTTACAGTGAATGTGGTGAACGACCTTGACAGCGCACACACTTGCAAGTAAGACAATTCTGTCACAAAGTCAGGCACCACGATGTTCCCATCCATTTTTTCATTATCAACATATAAGACCGTTCCTTTATGGAAACAAACGAATTTACGGAAGATATCCTCTACCGATCCCATGTAGTAAGTGGTATCACTCGGGATACCCCACGAGTACACGTAAGTGGAGCTGGGGATAACCACTTTTTTGACAGGCGTGATATCCGCGAACGCCCCATAATCCAATGAGTCATTTTCCGCCAATTGGATAGATTCAATGGATGTGCAATAACGGAAAGCGCGTTCCCCCACATTAACGTTGTCCGAGAAGACCACTTTCTTCAATCCCTTACAGTTTTGGAACGCATATTTCTCCACATAGACGCCCTCTGGTAACACCACGGTTTCCAGACTGTCGCAACCGATGAAGGCGCTTTCGCCAATACGCTCCAACGTCGATGGAAATTGAATCGACGTGAATTGCGTGTTGTTTTTGTACGAATTGGCAGGGATAACCGTCGTCCCCTCCTCAATGATCAGTGTTTTTGTGCTTGGATCGATTCCCGCAAAGGAAACCCACATTTGGAACAATGCGGCACACGTTAATAGTAATTTTTTTCTCATAAATTAGAAGTCAAATGTTTAGTCGTTCTTTTGAGTATCTGTAATCTGATAAATAGTATATCCATGTTTATGCTTACAAATTCGAGGCAAATTTCTGAATAATTCTTAATATTTGCAAGTTTTTTGTAAGAAATACATCAAATAAGTAGAGGGAATTTGGCGAATTCTTTCCTTCACTCCTCCATTGGGAGGGTGGTGGTGGCGCTTCCGTTACGACAAAAGACTTCCACTCGATTCAGACACCTATAGGTGTTCTTAATTCGGCTCCGGTCTAAATTTGTGTTTGGGAATGTAATACTGACTTTTATTTTTCGAGGGAGTTCCAACCCTGCGCCTTCAGGGTGATTTCCTGGCCGTCGCGTGTGATGAGGCAAGAGCCTAACGAAGCGTCGGTCGTGTGTCCGATCACCTTGATGCCCGGCAGGTTCTGGAACACGTCGTTCATCGACAGCGGTACGGTGAAGAGCAGTTCGTAGTCCTCGCCTCCGTTCAGGGCGACGGTGGTGACGTTCATGTTGAACTCCTCCGCCATGACGGCGGTTTGGTAGTCGATCGGGATCCTGTCCTCGTAGACGCGGCAACCCACATTGCTTTGCTTGCAGATGTGCAACAGTTCGGAGGAGAGTCCGTCCGAGATGTCCATCATGGCGGTCGGCACCACGTTGATGCGCTCCAGCGACTCGATGATGTCCTGTCGAGCCTCAGGCTTCAACTGACGTTCGATGATGTATTCCTTGCCAGCGAAGTCGGGTTGGATGGAATTGTCTCCGGCGAAGATTTTCTTCTCACGTTCGAGGAGCAACAGTCCCATGTAGGCTGCGCCGAGGTCGCCCGACACGCAGATGAGGTCGTTGGGTTGGGCAGTGTTGCGGCAGACCACCTTCCCCTTTTCGCCTTCGCCGATGCAGGTGATGCTGATGGTCAGGCCCGTCATGGAGGCGGATGTGTCGCCGCCTACCAGATCCACTCCGTAGTGGTCGCAAGCCAACCGTATGCCTGCGTAGAGCTCCTCCATGTCCTCCACGGAGAACCGTTTGGAGACGCCGAGGGAGACGGTTATCTGTTTGGGTTTACCGTTCATGGCGCAGATGTCGGAGATGTTGACGACCGCCGATTTGTAGCCTAGGTGCTTCAACGGCACGTAGGTGAGGTCGAAGTGCACACCCTCCAGCAGGAGGTCAGTGGTGACCAACACCTGTTTCTCTTTGTAGTCTAAGATAGCCGCGTCGTCGCCTATGCCCTTGAGCGAGGAACTGTTTTTCAGCTCGAAGGATTGGGTGAGGTGCTTGATGAGCCCGAACTCGCCCAATGTGGATATTTCTGTTCTTTGCATTTCCGCTGTTATTGTTCGAATGGGTTCCTTAAAATTTCCAACCCATTGTATTATCTTTTGATTTTCAGTTGAATGGGTGAATGTTAATGACTAACTCCTTTTAAACCAAAATGTAGAGGCACGGAGTCCGAGCCTCTACAGATTTGGTGTATGGTTGACCTGATAAGGCCATTATTCCAAGTACAGGGACTTACCCACTGGGTATTTGACTCTGTACGTGAATTCGAATTTCTTCTCTTCTCCTGGCTGGAGGGTAGTCCGCCATGTGAGGATACCCGTGCTCTTGTCCACCGAAGCGCCTTGGCTCTGCAGGAGATCCACCGTGATATCCTCGTCGTTGGAGAGTGGGTATTGGTCCTTCACTGCGATGTCCACTGGCGTGTCCTTCGTGTTGCTGAGGGTGATCTTCCAGGTGCGGGTAGCCTTGTTGCTGGAGATCAGCACCTGCTTGGAAGAGTTGGATTGTACGATTTCACGGTTGACGGTGATACCCTTGTCCGCGCCGATGGAAAGCTCCACGTCATTCTTCATGGCGTTGGTGGAGAGGTAGCTTTGTCCCTTGAACTCGTTGTTCCAGAAGATGTAGACAGGTCCGTCCAGCAATTTGTATTTCGTCCAGTCAGGGATGAAAGCCGAGATGTAGGCCTTCTTCTCCAATTTAGGCAACACCACATACTCGTATGTTGCGTTGATCGTGTAATCGTTAATAAGGATGAGTGTTGGGATGTTGTTGGAAGGAATCGTGTATTTGTTAGGGATGGACACGGTGAAAGGCGCCAGATTCAGCCATCCCGGAACGATTTCCTCCTCCAAATCCATCTCTGCTTCTGCGAGGTGGGTCGGTCTCAAGTTTTTGTGGTTGAGGTTGGTGACTTTCTTTTCTGAGGATTCAGTTGTGACGCCAGGAGCGGTTGATGCGTTTTGCTCTTGGCGGTTAGCCTCGTTATTGTTCAGTATCTCGTTAAGGTTATCCTTTAGTTCTGCGGACTCGGTCAGGTTGATGTTGATCACATCCCCCGAGGCAGGTGTGATTTGGATGTTTTGGGTCGTGTAACCGAGGTGGGAGAACTCCACTTCGCAATTCTCTGGCGCATTGATCTCATAGTATCCGTTTTGGTCTGTGATGGCGTAGAAGTTTGTCCCTTTAGCCACGACGCAGACGTATGGGAGAGGTTGCATGAAGTTGGATACGATACCCTTGATGGTCTTCGTGCGAGGTTTGACCTTCGCCTGTGCTTTCGTCACGTAGTTAGCCGAGTTGCCGAAGTTCAGTTTGTCGCTGGAGATGGTTGGAGAGACATTGTCCTCCATCGGGTTCTCCGTTGAGATGCGAATCGAGATGTTGCTCCAGTCCTCGTGCACGTTCTGTCTTACGCTGGCGGCGTAGGTGAGTTGCATAGGGTGTTTGTTGTCCGTGATGCGGGCTTCGTAGACTGGGTTCCAACCGGCTTCCGTCACGAAGTAGGTGAGTCTGATCCTCGTGTCTGTCGCCTTTTCCGCCTGCACCATGGCTTTGATGGTGAAAGATGACTCGTTGGCGGACAGGTTGAGAGCGATCTGCTTCTGGGTCATCGTGATGTATTGGTTGGTGAACTCCTTCTTTTTCTTCTTCAGCCTATTCTGCTCGTTCTCGATTTCCGTCATCTTCTTGTGGTAGAAGGTGGTGATCTTCGAGAGGTCGTCCGCTGTGATACCCTCAACACCCTTGATGCTCTTGTTGGACTTCATCATCTCCTTTTCGGATGCGTACACTTCCAACAGACTGTTTGTCTGGGCGATGGAATCTTTCAGTGCCTCTGTGATTTTCTGAATCTTGGCGGTCTCCTCTAATATCTTCTTTTGATTGGCGAAGTCGAGTTCGTGGGTCACGGAAATCAGCTTCACGTTTTCGTTGCTCATCTTAACCAGGATGCTCTTCGGATCGATGGAAGGGGAGAGCGATCTGATTCGTAACTCGGTGACGCCTGCGGGTAGATTGACGTCGGAGGAACGCACCACTTCGGCTCCCGAACGGTAGACTGTCACTTGGTCGATGCCCATCTGTAGGTCTTTTTCAATGGCCCAGCTGCTGAATGGCAATGCTAACAAGGGTAGTAGCATTAACCCTAATTTCTTGCAATACTTCATATTCATATTCATATTTTCATAATAATTCTATAGAATTTATGGCTGTCATTCTGCGCCCGTTTTCATCTCCATTTTACCATAACATGGCAAAGTTAAAAAATTGCCTCATATTTTTTCAGATTTGTTGCATAAAATATCATTTAAATTTATTAATTTGGAATTATTCCTTTTGAACGCTGGGTTCTATGGGGAGTTGTTTAATGTAGGTATAACAAAACAGAGATGATTATGAGTGATAGTAAGGCGTTGTATATAGGCCATGTCCTGTTGGATGGCGAGTATGTTAATGTGCGGATGGAGCATGGTGTTTTCACGGGCGTCGGCAAGGATGTCAAGCCGGAACCCGGGGATGAGATCTTCCATTCGGACCTGATGAAGAACATGGCGATCGTGCCTCCGTTTTACAATATGCACACACATGCGGCCATGACGCTCCTGCGTGGCTATGCCGACGACATGGAGCTCTTCACGTGGCTCAACGAGCATATTTGGCCTTTCGAGGCGAAGATGACGGCGGACGATATCCGCATCGGTAGCGAGTTGGCCGTGCTGGAGATGATCAAGTCGGGTACGGTCTTTTTCAATGATATGTATTGGAACACGGAGGAGACTTGGAAGGTCTTGGACCGCATGGGGATCCGTGGTTGTATGGGCGTCACGCTAATTGACAACATAGGCGAGGAGCGTATCGAGGCCTCCTTCGACGTGTTTGAGAAGTATGTGGGACGTTCTTCCCGCATCCTGATGTCGCTTGCGCCGCACGCCGTCTATACGGTCGGCGAGAAGCTTTGGCTCCGTGCGGTGGAGGCGGTACGTAAGCACCATGCCTTCTGCCATTTCCACCTCTCCGAGACGAAGAAGGAGATGCATGATTGCGTGAAGGAACATGGTCTGTCGCCTGTTCGCTGGTTGGATAAGTTGGGCGTTTTGGGACCCGACTGCATCGCCGCCCATGTGGTGCATGTGGATGCGGAGGAGCTCGCCATCATGAAGGAGCGGGGCGTGACGATCGCCCATAACCCTATATCCAACATGAAACTCTCCTCCGGCTTCTTTCGGACGAAGATGGTGATCGATTCGGGCTGCCGGGTGACCATCGGTACGGATGGTTGCTCGTCGAACAACAACTTGGACATGCGCGAGGAGGTGAAGTGCGCCTCCATGATCGCGAAGTGCAACTACGGTCCGGAGATCCTCCCTGTGGATATGGCGGTGGATTGGGCGACCAAGAACGGTGCGGAGGCCTTTGGCATCAATGGTGGAGAGATCAAGGTAGGGAAGGTGGCGGACGCTTTGCTGATCGACTTGGACAACGAGCGTTTCGTACCTTGCTACAACTTCAACTCCAACTTGGTGAACGCTTCCAGCAACGAGGCCTTCAACACGCTTATCTGCGATGGTAAGATCGTCATGAAGGATCGCAAGGTGAAAGACGAGGAACGCATCATCGCCGAGGCGAGGGAGTGCTGCAAGAAGTGGATGAAATAATTTGATAAAAATAACCCTTCTTGGGCTTTGGAATTTTTGAATTCGTTTTGATTTTTTGTAGAGACGATGTGCACATCGTCTCTACATACGTGATTAACATCCCAATAGAAATTCAGAGACGAGCACGGTCAGGCAGCTGACGCATGCCACGGGGAACAACCCTGCTCCGAGTAGTGCCGCCGCTATGCTGGTCAGCAGTGCGGCCAATCCCGCCATGGGGCATTGTGTTGCTTCGGTGATGGCCGGGAAGGTCATCACCGAGAGGGTCACGTAGGGCACGTAGTAGAGGAATGATCTGACGAACTGGTTGGTGATAGGCTTCCGTATCAGCGTCAGCGGTAACACTCTGATGATGTAGGAGACCAGAGCGGCGACTAGGATATATATGATCGCGTTGTGTGTCATTCCTTTCCCTCCATTTGATTGATTTCACTCTCTTTCACCGGTTTCACGAGGGCCGCCACGGTTGATATGATGACGGTCAGGATGATGGTGCGTGTGCCTGCCGATAGCTCCTTGATGTAGGGTGTTTGCGTCGCCAAATAGCTAAACAGGAAGCTTGCGAAGACCGCCACGGCGATGACTTTCTCCTTCTTGGCCGGTGGTATGATGATAGCGATGAACATGCCGTAGAGAGCCACCGAGAGTGCGCTGGTGATGTGCCCCGGCAGCAGGTTGCCCAGCCAGATGCCAAGGAAATTGCCCAGTCCCCATAGCGGGATGGACATGATCATGGCGCCGTAGAAATGTTCGGGGGAGAGGTAGCCGGGACGTGCGATGGAGACGCCGAATATCTCGTCCGTGATGCCGAAGCCCACGAGCAGTCTGTGGAAGAATGGTGCGTTAGGGTCGAATCGTTGGCTGAGGGAGCAACTCATCAGCAGGTAGCGTGCATTGGCGATGAAGGTGATGAGCGCCACTTCGGCGTATGTGGCCAGTTCCGTGATAGAGGTGTAAAGACCGTATTCGCCTGCCGAGGCGTGGTTGAGGACGCTGGCGAGATAGCCCTCTATGGGGGTCAACCCCGCTTTTCTGGCGATGAATCCTAAGGAGAATGCCACGGCGAAATAGCCCATCCCGATAGGGAATCCATCGCGTAGCCCATCCACAAAATTCCTTTTCTTTTCGTTCATTACCAACTTTTTAGGCCTTTCCTTGAATTAGACCGCGAAGTTACAAAGAAATCAGAAATCTTGTAGATGGGTTAGCGTGAATTTTATTTATTATTTGATGATTATCTTAGCGACGTCTGTGTATCCTTCACAAATGACCTGTACGTTGTATACGCCGGGAGCCAGTTGCGTGGAGATCTCGGATGTGCCGTCTATCTCTTCGGCTTGTACCAAGGCTCCAGTCACGTTATAAATCGATACGTTCGCTTTGTCCGGTACGGAGACGGTGAAACGACCTTTCTCCACGATGGTTGGATAGATGTTGGCGGAGGAGGCCAGGTTCGTGTTGACGGAATTGGCCTCGGAGGTTCTCCATGCCTTCGCATAGGTGAACCGTAAGCCACCTAAACCTGCGTGTCCGTATGGGAAGGATAAACGCATGATGTATGTTCCCTTCTTTTTGAAAAGAATACCGTAGTTCTTCTTTTCGTGGGTAGAAGAGCAGTTATCTCCCGTGTTGCACCAGACCTTGTCGTATTCATCTTCGGCCTCTTTCTCTAATTCTTCCAGGTATGGAATGAATCCGCCTTTGTTGTGACAAGCCAGACCCACTTCCTGTGTCTCGGTGGACTTGTCGATATCCACCATAAACGTCTCGTAATCTTCGAGAGGTAGGGACAGATCGAATCCGGCGGATTCGATCGTTTTCACTTTTTCCGGGTTCACAGCCATCTGCAAGCTGTAGTATCCTGGACTATTCACTTTGACGGTGTAGAGTAACCATTCTCCTGGTTCTATCCAATCGAGGCTATAAAGACCTGTTGACCATGAGCCTTCAATCCTTGTGGTAAAGATATCCACACACTCGTCGGAGCGGAAGTCGCAGTACTCACGTCCAGCATAACATACTAGGGCTTCACGTTCCTCGCCTGTGCTTTGGTTGACTGACATTACGGTTGCCTTCTCGTCGTAATTGGATGGGTTGGCCCCATCCTGTTGCTCGTCAGGGGTATTGTTGACATCATAGTAAGTGATGCCGGAGCCACTCGCTAATTCACCGTCTTGCTTGTTCGGATTTTCATCGTAGTAGCCCATGTTTAAGACTTCATTTTCCGATTCGTTGTCGAGTGTGAAGGTAACTAATGGCCCGCAGCAGTTTGGAGCGACCCATTCGATAGCCCTCTGTCCACTTGCCGACAGTGTTCCGCATTCGTCCGTGAAGACACCAGCACCGTTTCCTCCGCTACCGTAAGCGTTGTAGATCCAGCTGACGAGCTGACCGCATCCGTCCAGTCCGGCGCAGTGGGTGAGGAATGTGCTTCCGAAACTGAGGTTGATAGGATAGTCGTCATTTTCTTTTTTTTGGACTCTGCCGAGATTCCATTCGGAGACGAATACGGGGATCCTGTTGGTCGCAGGAAGGAACTCGGAGCTCTCTATCCCAACGTGGGCAGGCTCGTTCGCAAATAGGTGGAAGGCGTACATCACATGTGCCTTGTCAGTCTCAATTAGGTTGTTGGAAGATGCCACTTGGGTGTTGATGTATTGGTTCCAGTTCGGCACACCTGCGATGATGACAGGCTTGAGGGTGTCGATGCCGGTGATGAGGTCGATGATGGCCTCCTCATAGCTCTTGATGGTTGCCCAAGCCACTCCAGAAGGCTCGTTACACAGTTCGTAGATGATGTGCTTGTACTCCTTTTCGGCGACCTCCTGGGCCACCATGCGGAAGAACGCGGAGGCCTCTTCGATGTAGTCGTTCGGGTTGCCGCTGCCGTTGACCTCTTCGAGGATGTGCCAGTCGATGATGCAGTACATGCCCGCCTCTCGGGTCAGGCTCATCCATTTCTTGACCTCTTCATTGCTGATGCCGTTTTCCGTGAGTACCTTGGAGATGCGCACGCAGTTCATTCCCCAGGCTCTCATTTGGTCGAGGTCCTCTTTGGACTTCAGGCAGTTGTCGTAATCGGGGCTGAAGGCGCTGAAACCCTTCAATTGGATTGGGTTGCCATTCTCGTCGGAGAGCTGGTTGCCCACCAGTTGCAGGCGGCCCCATTTCTTCACGTAGTATTGTTCAGAGCAGCAGGTTCCCCTAAATGACTTGTCGATATATTCTCCGGCCTCTGTCAAATCCCCGCCACACTCCTCTTTGAACATAGCGGCTCCGTTTCCTCCGCTACCGTAGGAGTTGTATATCCAGCTGACGATTTGGTTGCTGCCATCCGCCCCTAAGCAGTGGTTCATGAATTTAGCACCGCTTTGGGTGTTGATAGTATTGTTTGCCGCAGTGGCAAGTTCAGGTACTCTGCCGAGACTCCATTCGGTTGCGAATATGGGTAGATACCTCGTCGCAAGGAGGAATTCCGCGGATTCAAGACTGATGTGGTTATTCTCTCCAGCGTAGAAATGGAATGCGTACATAATGCCCGCCTTGTTCGTGGTGATCTTGTTATCGCTTGTAGCCACTTGAGAGTAGATGTTCTGGCACCAGTTCGGGGTACCTACGATGATGATTGGTTTTTTCGTGTCTATGCCAGTGATGGTGCCGATGATCGCTTCCGCATATTTTTTGATGGTTGTCCAGCTCACTTGGGAAGGCTCGTTGCATATCTCGTAGATGACGTGTTTGTATTGCTTGTCAGCCACTTCCTGCGCCACCATTTGGAAGAATTCAGTGGCTTCTTCGATGTAGTCGTTCGGTTCGCCGCTGCCGCCCTTTTTCTTGTTGAACTTATCCATGAAGTTCCAGTCGATGATGCAGTACATGCCCGCCTCGTAGGTCCATTCCATCCATTGCTTAACCTGCTCGTCGCTGATTATCTCCTCTCCGGAGATTTGGCGGGCGATACGTACGCAGTTCACGCCCATTTCCCGCAGATTGACGAGGTCCTCTTTGGACTTCAGGCAGTTGTCGTAATCGGGGCTGTAGGCGGTGAATCCTTTCAGTTGGATAGGATCCCCGTTCTCGTCGGAGAGTTGGTTGCCCACTAATTTCGGTCGACCAAATTGTTCGATGTAATTTACTTCATTGTCTGCTTGTACATGAAAACAAGCGCAAACCAAAGAGACTAAAATGAGTAATTTCTTTATATCCATAAGCATAATTTGTGTGGTTCCGTTGTTTGAAGTTTGTTCGGTGGACGGTTCATCAATCTATTTGGAACAAAAATCTAACAAATATAATGATTTCCCCTGATATTTAAAAGGAAAAAACTACGGATGTGCATAATTTCCATTAAGACAGTCGAGATGCGATTTGTATTTCTGCGTCTATGAAATAGTAAATTGTAAATAATTAAATCGTAATTAATTGTAAATGTATGACATGGCAAATAAAACCCCGTGTAGTGGATATCAATAAAAAAGGCTGCCCATCAGGACAGCCTTTTGATGAAATATGGAAGCTATGATTATTCAGCCTTTCCGTTAGATCCAAGCACGTTGATGATCTTGTGCATGTACATCTTCTTCATGTTGTCACGAGCAGGACCGAGGTACTTACGAGGGTCGAACTCACCTGGCTTCTCAGCGAAGGTTTGACGGATAGCAGCCGTCATAGCCAAACGAGAGTCAGAGTCGATGTTGATCTTGCAAACGGCTGACTTAGCAGCTTTACGCAATTGCTCCTCAGGGATACCTACAGCGTCTGGCAACTTACCACCGAACTTGTTGATCGTGTCAACCTCGTCTTGTGGTACGGAAGAAGAACCGTGGAGTACGATAGGGAATCCAGGGAGTTTCTTCTCGATCTCTGCCAATACGTCGAATGCCAACGGAGGAGGAACCAGCTTGCCAGTCTTAGGGTCGCGGGTGCACTGCTCTGGTTTGAACTTGTAAGCACCGTGGGAAGTACCGATTGAGATAGCCAATGAATCAACGCCAGTCTTAGAAGTGAAGTCGATCACCTCTTCTGGTTTGGTGTAGTGAGACTCCTCAGCTTGAACCTCGTCCTCAACACCTGCCAAGACTCCCAACTCGCCCTCTACGGTAACATCGTGTTGGTGAGCGTACTCACATACCTTCTTCGTCAAGGCTACGTTCTCGTCGTATGGAAGAGAAGAACCGTCGATCATGACTGAAGAGAAGCCCATGTCCACGCAGCTCTTGCAAAGCTCGAAAGAGTCACCGTGATCCAAGTGGAGGCAAATTTGAGGCTTAGCCCAACCCAACTCCTTAGCGTACTCTACAGCACCCTCTGCCATGTAACGGAGCAAAGTTTGGTTTGCGTAGTTACGTGCGCCTTTGGATACTTGGAGGATTACTGGAGACTTAGTCTCTGCTGCTGCCATGATGATGGCTTGCAATTGCTCCATGTTGTTGAAGTTGAATGCTGGAACTGCATAACCTCCCTTTACTGCTTTGGCAAACATATCCTTCGTGTTCACCAAGCCAAGATCTTTGTAATTAACCATTCTATTTATATTTAGAAAATTAAAAATTTTTCGCGAGCGCAAAGATAAAAAAAAGAATTAAGAATGAAGAATGAAGAGTTAAGAATTATTGCGGAGGGGGCGTGGTGGTGTCATTTGTTATCCTGAATGCGCCATTTATTTACTATTTGACAATTTAGCTATTTACGATTTTGGGGGGGGCTGTTAAATTGTTTCGTGGGATTTTGTTTCCGTCTTTGTTTCTGCAATGCGTCTCTATGGTGGTGCATGATTGAACGGTTAAGGGTATCGTAGGGTGGAACGGTTAAAAATAGGTCTTCGTATGCACAATGCGTTGCCTCTCCGGTTCCATAATGCGTTGCGTTGTGATTGTAGAGACGCAAGATTTTGCGTCTCTACGGTGGTACCCGATTGGCGAACGGCAGGATGTCATGGGTTGGGAACGGATCAAAAAAATGTAGAGACGCACGGCCGTGCGTCTCTACAAATCGTGGATTGTCTTCCAAATAATGATTAATACCTATTTGTTCCCCAATTTGTTACGGAGAAAAAATCCGTAACAAACCGTTGGCCTATCCCTCTAGAAAGGGAAATCGTCCTTCGAATTTTCCACAGGTGGCGGAGGTGTCTCCACCGCATTGTTGGCGGCGGAAGGAGTGGTGGACAATGGTGCGACGCCGCCCTCTGGTTTTTTGCCTAACAATTGCATTTCGTCAGCGTATATCTCAGTAGTGTAACGGGTTACGCTTCCGTTCTTCTCGTCCACCCATGAGCGGGTCCTGATCTTGCCTTCCACGTAGATGGAGGTGCCTTTTCTGATATAATTCTCCGCAAGTTTGGCCAGCCCTCGCCATGCGACGATGTTGTGCCACTCCGTCCTCTCTGGAATCACTTGACCCGAGGCCGTCGTATAGCCTCGCTCTGTGGTCGCCAAGGTGAAATTGGCTACTGCCACGTCTTTGTCCACGTAGCGCACTTCAGGGTCTTTCCCTACATTTCCAATCAAAATTACTTTGTTAACAGACATAGATTTAAAATTTTTTAATTCTTCGTTAAACTTATTGTTTATACAATCGAATGCAAATGTAAACTTTTTTTTCATATAAAAAAATATATTTGCATGAAAATTACACAAAATATATACGAAAATATATTGAACATAATGAATATTTCTTGAATCTATTATTCCGTCGGTAGAGACGATGTGCACATCGTCTCAAATGCACATCGTCTCTGCTGACGTGCTTTCATGTAGAAATTTTTAACTCTTAATTTTTAACTCTTAACTCTTAATTTATATCTTTGCGAATAATAAATTGATTTAACAAAATACATATTAATATGAAATTTACTATTTCAAGTTCAACTTTGTCGACTCATCTTCAGACGATTAGCCGTGTCATCAACCCTAAAAGTCCACTACCTATTTTGGATAAATTCCTTTTTACATTGGAAGGGAAGAGACTTACGCTGACTGCTGCAGATATGGATTCCATGATGCAGACGTTCATCGACTTGGAGGATGCGGAAGGCTCTGGCTCTGTCGCATTGGGTTCTAAACTTCTCTTGGACACATTGAAGGAGTTTGGTGATATGCCTTTGGTCTTCAATGTGGAGGATGGTACACTTGCCACTACCTTCAAGTCGGAGACGGGTGTTTATAATCTAGTGGCGGAGGATGGCGCCGAATACCCTAAGATGCGTACGCTTGCGGATGAGGCGAATTCGCTCACGATTCCTACGGAGGTCATGAACACTGGCTTGAACCGAACTGTGTTCGCCACTGCGGACGACGAGAACCGTCCTGCTATGAATGGTATCTACATCGATATCACAATGAATGATGTGACTTTTGTAGGCTCGGATGCTCAAAAGCTCTCTTGCTTGCGCACGATCTCTGCCCGTGGCGAAAGTGACTGCAGTTTCATCTTGCCGAAGAAGCCGACGAACCTCCTGCGTGCCGTTCTCGCAAAAACGGCTGGCAATCTGGAGATTAAGTTCGATAGCAAGAACGCTGTTTTCAGCTTTGATAACTATGTGATGGTTTGTCGTCTCCAAGAGGGCAAATATCCGAACTATAACTCTGTGATTCCACAGAATAACCCTTATAAGGTGACGGTGGACCGTGTTTCGTTGATGAACACCTTGCGTCGTATCTCCATCTTCTCCAACCAGGCGTTGAACCTCGTCAAGGTGGAGCTCTTCCCGAACAAGATGACTATCTCGGCTCAGGACATCGACTTCTCCATCTCCGCGACGGAAGACCTCGTATGTAGTTATGACGGTGAGCCGATGCGTATTGGCTTTAAGTCTACCTTGCTGATCGAGATTCTTTCCAACCTCTCTTGCGGTGAGGTGGTCATCGAATTGGCTGACCCTTCAAGGGCTGGCTTGGTTGTGCCTTTGGAGCAGGAGGAGAACGAGGAGGTGCGCATGCTCATCATGCCGCTGATGTTGAATGATTAATCGTGCGTGTGCACATTTGTTATAGGTGGAGATGCGCCCTTCTTGTGGCGCATCTCTCTTTTTCATTTTTTCATGAGTTTTTTGTATGGAACTGAATCTGAAAAGACCAATCGTTTTTTTTGACCTGGAGACTACGGGCCTGAATATCGCTAGGGATAGGATTATAGAAATCTCCGCTATCAAGATAATGCCTAATGGTGACCAAGAGGTCAAGACCCGTCGGCTGAAGCCTGTGGACGACGCTGGCAACCAAATTCCCTTGCCGAAGGAGGTGTCGGATCTTACCCATATTCAGGATGCCGACTTGGCCGACAAGCCTACTTTCAAGCAGATCGCAAAGTCCTTGGCGGAGTGGCTGAAGGGTTGCGACTTGGGTGGATATAACTCTAACCGCTTCGATGTGCCGCTCTTGGCGGAGGAGTTCCTTCGCGCTGACGTGGACATTGACTTGCGTAAGAGCAAGTTCGTGGATGCGCAGGTCATCTTCAACAAGAAGGAGCAACGCACACTGACCGCCGCTTATCGCTTCTACTGTGACAAGGAATTGGAGGGGGCCCATGGCGCCGAGGCGGACATCACCGCCACTTATGAGGTGCTCAAGGCGCAACTCGACCGTTATCCTGACTTGCAGAACGATATCGATTTCTTGTCTGAATACTCCGCCCACAATAGTAATGTGGATTTTGCCGGCCGTTTCATCTACAATGAGAAGATGGAGGAAATCATCAACTTCGGCAAATACAAGGGTAGGAAGGTGGCGGAGGTCTTGCTGACAGATCCTGGCTATTACTCGTGGATGATGCAGGGGGATTTCACACTGGATACGAAGCGTGTCCTGACTAACCTGAAGTTGAAATACGGAATCCGCTAACTGATGTCGAATCCCTATTTCCGGTTCAAACAGTTCACGGTATTCCAAGACCGCTGTGCGATGAAGGTGGGCACCGATGGTGTGCTGCTGGGCGCATGGTGCGGATTGGAGGGCGCCGCCTCCGTGCTGGACATCGGTACGGGTACGGGTTTGGTCTCCTTGATGGTGGCGCAACGCTCGTCCGCCGAGGTCGTGGGCGTTGAACTGGATGCCGAGGCTGCCGCGCAGGCGGTGGAGAACGTGGAGCGCTCTCCGTGGAAGGATAGGGTCTCCATCGTATGCTCCGCTATCCAGGCGTATGCCTCCTCGTCGGGCCGTCGTTTCGATCGGGTGGTGAGCAATCCGCCTTACTTTGTGGACTCGCAGAAATCGCCCGTGGCGGGACGTTCAATGGCCCGTCATGCGGATGTGTTGCCGTATGATGAATTGGTCTCCTCGGTGGTCTCGTTGATGACGCCGGAGGGACGTTTCTCGGTGATCATCCCCACGCTGGACTTCCCCCGCTTGGAGGGCTTGGCGCAGGCAAAGGGCCTCTACTGCGTGCGCCGCACGGATGTCTATTCGACCCCCACTTCGTCCTCGAAGCGTGTCATGGCGGAGTTCTCGCTCACGGAGGGGAAGTGCGCCTGCGATGAACTGGTGATCGAGGATGGCGGTCCGCTACACTACTCCGAAGCCTACAAGGCGCTCACCTCTGATTTTTACTTGAATATGTGATATGGACTTCTCCCATGAACTGATAAGCTGGTACCAATGGAATGGTCGCGATTTGCCTTGGCGGCAGACCCGTGACCCCTACGCTATTTGGGTCTCCGAGATCATACTGCAGCAGACCCGTGTGGTGCAGGGCATGGCCTATTACCTGCGGTTCATGGAACGCTTCCCGGACGTGGCTTCCTTGGCTTCCGCCTCGGAGGATGAGGTGCTGAAGATGTGGCAGGGCTTGGGATATTACAGCCGAGCCCGTAATATGCGGGAGGCCGCCCGTCAGGTGGTGGAACGGTTCGGAGGTGTTTTCCCGAAAGAATACGAAGAGGTGCGTTCGTTGAAGGGTGTTGGCGACTACACGGCCGCCGCGATTTGTTCGTTCGCCTATGACCTGCCTTACCCTGCGGTGGATGGCAACGCCTACCGCTTGCTGTCACGCTTCTTCCGTGTGGAGGAGCCCATCGACACGTCGCAAGGCAAGCGCCTCTTCACGCAGCTGTCGTTGGAGGTGATGGATAAGGGACGTCCTGCGTTGTACAACCAAGCCGTGATGGATATTGGGGCGACGATCTGCCTGCCCGCTTCCCCGAATTGTGAAGCCTGTCCGCTGAGGAAGGGGTGCGCCTTGGGGGGCATGCCCGAAGCGGTGGAGTACCCGAAGAAGGGGAAGAAGATCACCTCGCGTGACCGTTATTTTGTCTACTTGGCGGTGGAGGATGGCACGAAGACTTACCTGCGCCGCAGGGAGGGAAAGGATATATGGAACGGGTTGTACGAATACCCGATGGTGGAACTTCCCGCACCTCTGTCCGAAAATGTGGATAATGACTGGATGAAGCCTTTGGAGCAGGATTTCTCGGACTTGCATGTCATTGGCGGACCCGTGATGAAGAAGCACGTGTTGACCCACCAAAACATCCATGCCACCTTTTTCCATGCGGAGGGACGTTTCTTGCGCAGGAAGGATTCTGCCTACATCGAGGTGGAAAAGAATCGGCTGGGAGAGTATGCGGTTTCCAGGCTGATGGAGAAGTTCCTTTTGTCGGAATAATGCTAGCGTAATAAAAGAGTACGAATATTATGACGAATAAAAATATTTTGGGGTGTTGTGGATCCATGAACCGCACAACACCCCATAGTTTTTGAACAATAGGACTCTTATCTCCTTATCAATGTGAAGTGACCTGTAAATTGTTTGCTGATCTCCTCAATCTCAATGATATACCAATAGTCTGTGGATGGTAAAACTTTCCCTTGATACGTTCCGTCCCATCCATCCGATTTGGCGCCGAGGTACTGTGCCAGCAATTTACCATAGCGGTCGAATATGTTGACTACGGAATTCGGATAGGTCTCAGCTAGGTTTCCGATGATCCAGCGGTCATGGATTCCGTCTCCGTTAGGGGTGAAATAGGAAGGGATGAAAATTGCTGGCGGATCCAACGTGAATTGGTAGGTTGAGCCGCATCCGTTCTCGTCCACCACATGGATGACATGTGTCGCGAAGGTCAGGTCCGTAATCATTGTATTGGTCGTTTTGTGGGCGACATCGTCATCAATCCAATAGGTGAATACCCCTGAGCCTCTGTTAGGCTCCATCACGATCTGACGGTCTCGGATGCCTGCGGAATCCATGCTTAGGATGATTGGATGGGTGGTCACCACAACCCTTATTTCATCGGTAGCGGTACATGCGCCACGTGTCATATCGACCTTATAGGTGGAGGTGGACTCCGGGACCACGGTCGTGGCGGCGTTGGAAGCGACAGGTTCGTTCCCTAGAGACCATGCGTATGTGGTGGCCTCGTACGACTCCGCCGATAGGGTGGTTTTATTTCCTTCGCAGATTGTTGTCACACCGGTCAGGTCGCCCTCCAACGCCTCATCCACCTTGACACTCACCTGATAGGTCCGTGCGCAGCCTGAGTTGCTTGCGGTCACGGTGTATGTGTAGGTGGACTGATGTCCGTCGTCTTCCCTGAAGGTCGGTTGAACGGTCACACGCTCACTGTTGGTCGCGGTCAGGATTGTCGGATCCGCCTGCCACTCGAGGGTTGTGCCGTCCGGTTGGATGTCGGTGATGACCAATTCCGTCTCTTCTCCCTCGCAGATCGTAGGCTCGTCAGGCAAAGTGACGCTGATGGCCGCTGTCACCTTCAGATCGCCTATCTCCGTGGTGGAGACGCATCCTTTGCGGTTCGCCTCTGCCGTGTAGAACCCGCTATTCTCTGCCACCGCTCCGTTGATCGTGTAGGTCGAAGAGGTCTCCCCGTCGATGGCTACATCGTCTTTCTTCCATGTGAGGGTGTAGTCAGGACCACTCGCAGGCGTGACGGTCAAGGAGGAGGTGAATTTATCTCCCTCGCACAATCCCAACGAAGGTGTCGTGTTCGTCAGGGCGATTTGCGCATCGGTCAGCTTGAAGGTTACACTGGTAGGACATCCGTTCGTGTAGGACAAGGTGTAAACACCTGCTTCCGATACGGTGAACGGACTGGTGGAAAGGGCGGATCCCGAAGGAGTCGTCAACACATAATCACCATCTCCGTTGTATGCTGGTGTGACCGTCACATCGCCACCGCAGAAGAAGTACTCCTCCGATGTCAGCGAATTGGTGTATGTCTTTATCGGCACCTCCGTATTGGTAGGGTCTGCGATTGTCAATGTTCCGACGACAGGGCCCTGGCCTAATACCACCTCCAATGACAAGGTCTCGCTACATGTCCCTGCCGTCACGGTTAGCGTGTATGGATAGTGGTCTCCGTAGTTGCCTCCAATGAATTTCATGGTCTCGAAGTCAGCCGCACTGCCCCTGTCTCCGCCATCGCCTACCCATTCGTATGTGACAGTCGATGCGTTTGTCTGCACCTCTGAGGTGAACATTGCGGACGTGTCCGGGCATGTGGTCACATTATCCGCCAAGACGTGTAGGGTGTCGACCGTGACATTGATTGCCTCGATCTTAGATTTACATAACTCTCCTGAATTCACTTTTGCGTCGTACGCATACTGGACACCGTAGCTTCCTGACTCCGATACCAAAGAGCTTGTCAAAGGAGTGCTTCCGTTCGCATCCGTGAAATAATCTTTGTTGTAAATCATGCTTGGCACCTCGTTCGTCAATGTGACTGCGGTCGCCAGGTTCACGTTCGCCTCACAGACCGCATCAGGGGTGGTTATGGACAATACCGGCGTCGGGTAGACAATCACCTTGATCTCTTGCGCAGGGCTGACCGCTCCGGTGTTATCGTCTCTCTGTGCCACATAGTATGTCGTGGTCGTCACCTCTCCCGCAGGAGAAGTTGTGGCATTTCCTTGCAATGGGTAGGTGTCCGCTTCCGTGCCTGGGTCGGTCGTCGAGCTCGGTTGGGTCGTTCCGTACCAGATCAGCGTGTAATCCGCCTCCGTCTTATTGCCCTGTGGGTTTCTCTTCGCCGTCAGGTCTGCCAATGCCTCGCCTTCGCAGTAAAGCACATCCTCCACGATCGGAGGGAATGCGTCGCTGATGGTCACCGTGATGGTTGAAGTCTCGCTCTTGCAGCCTGTCGCATCATCCACGCGGTATACGCTATACTGGATCTTCTTCGTGCCACCGTTCAGGCTGCTGACATCGAACTCAGGCTTAGGCGCCCCCTTCTGGAAGTTTGTCGTCCCTTCCAAAGCGTAGTAGTAAGTGTATCCTGTTTCCTCCACCCAGTTCTTCGTGGTGATGGCAGGGAATGTCTTGTTATCGCTTCCCACTTCCGCCGCGATGTATGAAACCGTGGCATTGCCAGGGACAGGGGTGAAGTTGACCTTCACGGTTATAGTGGTTTCCTCGCTTTCGCACTCCGTTCCGCTCGACAGTTTGTAGTATTGCTTAGCCGAATAGGTGTATGTGGTTGTGGCGCTGACCGTCGTGCTTGGCGTGAAGGTGGTGCCCGTGGTTGAGCCGTCGGACCATACCATTCTATCCGCCATTAGGAATTTGGCTTCGTCTTTTGTCAAATCGGTCGGCAAAGGAGAGGCGATGTCTCCCACGCAATAATCCGCGATAGGATCGATGTTAGGCGCTGGCACCTTGTAAACGGTCACCTTGATAGGCATGCGCGAGCTCTCGTTGCTGGCGGTGCTTGCGTCACGTTGCGACACGTAGTAGGTTGTTTCACCTTCGGTGGCTGTCGAAACGGCAGGTGGTGTGGTGGAGCCTGTTCCTCCCGTCTGTGCGTCGTACCAGAGCAGTTCGTATGTTTTGTTAGGATCCATCTGATTGATCTTGGCGTTCTTCGTCAAGTCCGCCGGGGTGTCGTTCAGGCAGTAAACCGTATCCGACACGAGAGGAGCGGGTGCGCCCAAGATCATCACCGTCAGCTTCGTCAGGCCGCTTTGGCAAGTCGTGCCGTCCGGGTTGGTGGTTTGTTGGAATACCCAATAATAGTAAGTCTCATCTTCAGTGGAAGCCAGATTTTTTGCCGTAGGGGTAGGGGTAGTCGATGATGCCCCAGAGGTGGAGGAAGGCTCCGTCTCGTCATTGAACTGGCCCAGCCACATGATCGTGCCGTCAGCCGTTTTACCCGTCACGGCATCAGACTTTCGTGTCAGGATGTCCGTGATAGGTTCCGTCTTCAGGTATTGCACGGTGGTAGTAGTCAGCTTGGCGGGGCTCTCGTAGAAGTCAGCCGTTATGCTTCCCGCGGCGCTGGCGCAATAGCCCGTGGCCTCAGCCGTTACCGTAAGGGCACCAGCTTCCGCCGCCGTTGTGATGTCGTATGTCGTCACGGTTTGTCCGTTGCTCCATTTCACCGATGCCGATGCCGGGTCGGTCGTCACGCTCAAGGTCGTCTTGTCGCAGACAGGGTCTGCGGCAGGGGTAACCATCGCTGTAGGCTTGGCGTTGAAGGTGATGTGGGAAGTGTCCGAACATCCTCCCCCTGTCACTTTGTAGTAGTAGGTGTAAGGGGTGAGACTACCCGCCAAGGAGGAGAGGTCCGTCTGTGCTGCGGATTGCATATTCTTATCCGTGTACCAATCGATGGTTAGGCTTGCGTCCGCAGGCTTCGGCAATGAAGGGATTGCGGTCGCTTCCGGCGATTGCTTGGATGGATCGGCCACCGATGCGCAGAAATCAGCCACTGTTCCGTCCAGATCGACGGAAGGGATTCTGCTCACCGTGACGGTATATTCGTTCACATCCGAGCGGCACCCCGTTGTCTTATCCTTCACGACATAGTAGAAGGTCTTCGGGGAGTCTCCTGCCAACACAGCGGACACTGCAGGTTCAGAGGTTTTTTGCAAGGTGTCGTTGGCGGTGTACCAAATGATGTCATGGTCGGCTATAGCCTTCGTAGGCTCCGTGTTGAGCTCCCCTTCGCAGAATGGGTCCGGGTCGGTCAGTGTCTCGTCAGGCTTGGCGTTCGCGATGACATGGATACTATCCCACACCCAGCAACTCTTTCCGTCGTCGCCAGGGAATTCGATGTCCTTCACCAGCAGGTAGTACCAATCCGCATCCTCCCACGTCACGTTGAGGGAAGAGGTCTCGTCACCTGCCGTATAGTTGGCGCCAGGAGTACCCGCGGCTGTTTTGGATCCCTTGTGCCAAGAGGCCACATACTTGCGCGGCTCGTCGTCCGGACCGACCGTAATACCCATGACGGAAGGATCCGTCGGAGCGAATTTCTTAGTGGTCAGTTTAGCGATCTCGCCCGGACAGAGTTGCACCTCCTTCACCGTCGCGTTAGTTGTCACCACGGTGGCGGGATCTGCCGAAATGATTGCGGCCTCTTTCACCTTTTCGCATGCGGCACAGTTCAGGCCAGCGATAACGGGGATGGTGGAAATAGATATCTTACGGCAAGGAGTGAACGCTGAAGTTTTCTCCCATGATTTGTCTGACAACAAATCAGAATATTCACCTACGACCACACGGAAATAGATGCGTTTCTCGTGTTTGGGATCATTTTCCAATTGAGAGAAAATATTATCCCAATAATCTTCTACCGGTACATCAAAATGATCTGTCTCCACAACATCTTCTTGATGAAGTGTTTTCCATTCGATAGGATTAGTATCACTTTCAGTAGAAGGATCCTGGAACGTATACTGATAAACATAACCCACTTTCTTGTTTGGATCGATTTGATTCCCAGTATATAAGTAGAATCGTTTTACTGCATCAGAAGTTACAGAAGTAAGGGTCAACACATCCTCCGTACATAGGTCGAGGATATCCTTGCCCGTGCTTACCGAAGATTCCATGTTCACATCCGGAGGCGTACAAACCTGGAATATGATGTTATCGATTCCATAGTCACGTGTTTGACCATAGATTGGAGTTCCATCCTCTTTATAGCCATAGTGTCTCACCTTCATTTTTATGGTAACTTCCGATGTGTCTGTGTCACCTACCTCATTTGCCATGATTTTGAAAGGCTTACCAGCATGTTTCCAACCATCATCTCCATTTTCAAAGTATTTGAACTCACTTTCCAAAACACTGCCTTTATATTCCAAACGAACTTCAATGGATCCTGGATGTGGACCGATGGACGCAAAGTCTGCCCCAAAATAGACCTCCTTGCCAGTGCAGATATGGTCGATGTCAATTTCGAAGAAATCATCCTGCGTTCCGTCATCCAAGAGGTCGAATTGAAGCATACCACCCGTATGAGTTCCAGAATTATCGTATGGAACGCCACCTGGATAACCACCATACATAGAAACGACATATACACCCCAGTCATACAATTCAGTTTTATTGGGGACAGTACCTATTAGTGGCACAGACAATTTAGCGCCACTTGACTCAATGTTATATGCCTTTACGTATGGAATTTTAAGATCTCCGGTATGAGACTGCGCCGTGTGAACTTGTCCTGAAGGAATCTTTTCCGTATGTGTTATACCATATCTGTCCGTCCATTCGTATGTATCATCTGATACGAAATTGCCAAAATCATCATAGAACAAATTGGTCATTGCCATAGGTGCACCATCATCACTCGTACAGCAAGTATTCGAATGAACTAACAGTGGATCCGACGTGGCGGGAGAACAACCAGGCATAGTAACCTGAAGGGTAATATTATAGTCTGTTTCTGCTGAATCTGGCACGAAGTTGAAGCTAAAATCAGTAGAGGTTTGGCCCGTTCTCGATTCCTTCCATAAAAATTTGGTGCCCTCTGGGTAACTTTGTTTGGCGGTGATACGCAAAGGTTGTTCCGGACAAGGATTGCCCGTTGTTGAAATCATCGGTTTTATCGAGCCGGTCACCTTTATATCGTCGATGCCGACAGGAATTTGGAAGCAATCATTTGTGCGGTAAAAATAGAATGTGATATTTCCTGTTTCAGGGACTTTTGTCGTGTGGGTCATCGTGGCTGATTTGCCATAGTCGACTGTTTTAGTGGTGGCTTTGGTCAGACTACTCGGCTCAAAAGAATTATTATATCCTGTATTGTATTTAAGATCCTCTGCACTCGACACTATACCAAAAATCAATTCGTTACCCTTGATTTCACCCGCGTTAGAATAATTATATTTTGTAATATAGTTACTCAACGAAGTAACCTGCTGAACATTTACGAGGTGGTCGAAATAGGTGGGATCCAACAAGTTATACACAGTAAAAGACAACTCAACCATAGAGCCTGGAGTTAATCCAAACACAGTATAGGAGAGAACTGGACAATTCTCACACGAACCGATGTTGACATACATATTGTTTGGCGCTTCGTTCGCCTTACAAAACGAATGAATAAGTTTCGGCTGTGCGGTGACGATAGAGTAGCCATACTGTTTTCCTCCAGTTTGCGTGGCATTATTTTGCTGAAAGATATCATTAATTTTCTTCATGTCATTGTTGGATTCACTGGAGAAGACGCCACCGATACCCTCTTGTTTAGCATATTCAGGGCCGATAAACATGTCCGTCTTGCACAGCTTGTCCCAATCAAGATCTTCGTCATACCAACCATCTTCGTCAGAAGTCATTGTTGGACAGCAGAGTTCCTTGTTCGTGTCAAAATTAGTGCTAGCCACCACGCATTGGGCGTTCAAAGCGGTCATGCCGTTCGCGAAAAGCAGAACCATTCCGATCAGTAACCGTCTCATTATATGTTTTGTGTTATACCCCATTATTTATTCGTTATTAATATGTTTTTCATTCTGTTTCAAATCCATAGTAATTTCAAATCTCCCATAGAAAACCTTTCCGCTTCGATGCGAGTGTACCATACTATTCGTCTAAATGATTTTGCAAAACTATCTTAATTTTTCATTTGTCCCAATATCTTTGGGCAAAAAAAACACTCGTGGGAATTAAGAGTTATGAATTAAGAGTTAAGAGTTAGGGGTTCCGCTAACCCCCCCGGTATTTTTTTATTAGAAAAAAACCTCTTATTTTTGCGGATGGATGGCTTCGATGCGTTTTGTGCGCCGTCGCCAGGTTTGAGTTTTCTAATTTTATCGATTCACCTATGTATTATTGTAAAGTATAAATGTTATGGTTATGAATGCAAGAATGATTTTTAAAATGGTTGTGCTTACGGCATCGTTTTTCTTTGCCGGTGCGTCGGCGTATGCTGGCGGGTACGACTTAAACGAAGAAGAGATGGAGCAACGAGTATCTCCTGCGCCTAATGCGGGATACACCTACCCGGAGGGTTCTCCGGTCTATTACAACGGTAAATTATCCGTGCAAGGCACCCAAATGGTGAACGAGTGCGGCAAGCCGGTCCAACTGAGGGGCATGAGTTCCCACGGTCTGGCATGGTTCCCTAAATGTTATACGGAGGAGTCGCTGACCGCATTGGTGAACGATTGGCACATAGATATATTCCGCTTGGCCATCTACACGCACGAGTGGGGCGGCTATACCACGAACCAGTGGAAGAGCAAGGACGATTACAACGCGTATATCGACAATATGGTGGATATCTGCGGCAAACTGGGCATCTATTGTATCATCGACTGGCACATTCTGAATGAGGGCAGCGGCGACCCGAACAACACGCTGGATGACGCTATCCCTTTTTGGGCGTATATGTCCGCGAAGCACAAGGACGACAAGCATGTCTTGTATGAAATCTGCAACGAACCGAACGGATTCAACGTGGCATGGTCCGATGTCAAGGATTATGCGGAAGAGGTTATCCCCGTGATTCGTGAAAACGACCCCGACAAGATCATCATATGCGGTTCGCCTACCTGGAGCCAGGATGTGGACATTGCGGCGCAGGATCCTCTGTTGTATGACAATGTGATGTACACGCTTCACTTCTACTCAGGAGACCATACCCAATATTTGCGGGACAAGGCGGATAGAGCGATCAATAAGGGTTTGGCGATTTTCGTGACGGAGTTTGGTACGACCCGGGCGAGCGGTGACGGTGGCGTCTACCTCGACGAGTGCAACACGTGGATGAACTGGATGGACTCGCATATGATCAGCTGGGTGAACTGGAGTTTCGCGGACAAGTCGGAATCTTCCGCCGCATTGAAGCCGGGCGCATCCAACAGCGGCGACTGGAACATGGTCTCCGAGTCTGGACAATACATCAAACGGTTGTTGAGCCAACCGAAGAACTTCGAGCCATGCAACGGCGACTCGATCACCACGCCCGAATATGTGGAGAACGTGAGCCCATTGGCTGCCATAAAATATCCGAAGGGCTCCCCAGTTTACCATAACGGCAAACTTCACGTGCAGAACGGACGTCTGACCAACGAGTGTGACTTCGATGTCCAGCTTCGAGGCTTAAGCTCGAACAACCCGTCCACCTTCACGAAGTGTTACACGACGAGCTCCCTCAATGCCCTGCTCAACGACTGGAACGCCAGCCTGTTCCGCATCTCCGTCCACACGAACGGCGAAGGTGGATACTGCGTAAACGGGTCCGACCAGGGACTATCCATGTACAACTATAATGACAAGGTGGACGAACTGGTTCGTCACTGCGGAAACAAAGGTCTCTACTGCGTGATTGACTGGCATCTGACCGAAAAGGGCGACCCGAACGTCAACATGAAGGAGGCTACTATCTTCTGGCGTCACATGGCGCAACGCTACAAGAACTACAATCATGTGCTCTTCGAGATATGCGACAACACCAATGGTGTGGATTGGAGCTCGATAAAGAGCTACGCCGATTCCATCATCACCCTCATCCGCCAGTTCGACAACGAGAAGATCATCATCTGCGGAACCCCTTCGTCTGACCGTGAATGGGAGGCCGTGGCGGCGAATCCTTTGGTGGGAAACAACATCATGTACACGATGCACTTCTCCGCCGGCTCGGATGGCCAGGCCTTGCGTGAAAAAGCCAACACGGCCATCTCCAAGGGCTTGCCGCTGTTCGTCACCGAATTCAGCCTCTCTTCGGCAAACGGTGGTTCCATCAACACGTCGGATGGAACAACTTGGATCGAATGGATGAAGATGCAAGGCCTCAGCTGGGCGTACGCTAGCTATGCAGACGGTTCGGACGTAAACTCGGCATTGCTCTACGGCTCTTGTAGCACGAAGAGTTGGAATGCGACATCCGCCGCGGGAGATTACATCAAGGATAAGTTGTCGGAACCTAATAATTTCCACTCGTGCGTGGATGGTGTAGAGGATATCCTGCTCGACAAGCAATTGGTGGTTCTCTATCCGAACCCTACAAAGGAGGAGTTCAGCGTCTCTATACCAGAAGGAATGAAACTGGCGAAGGTGCAACTCTTCGACCTCACTGGACGCTTCCTGCTTGAGTCCGAGAAGGAGGTGGTGAACATCTCCAGCCTTTCGCAAGGGGTCTACTGCGTGAAAGTCTTCCTATCCGATGGGGTGGCTGTGACGCAGATCGTGAAGGAATAATACGTGTGATATAAAAACCGATAAGTTCATAGAAGATTGTTGCGAGGCTAGTCTTGCAACAATCTTCTTTTTTGTGGTATCTGGCGGTGTGTGTCCAGACGTTAAGTCATGGATTTTTTTTGTGTAAAAAACTTTTATATATTTGCGCCCGAAGACCGCATGTCGGGTATGCTTTAAGCGCCGACTTGAGCACTATTATGTTGTTAATGTATTTGTATTAATGAATTTAAAGTGTAAGTGTTATGAAAGCAAGAATGTTTACTAGAGTGATTATGCTTACGGCAATGGTTTTCTTTGCCGGCACGTCTGTTTATGCGGGAGGGCATAATCAAAATGGAAAAGAGATGAAGAATCAAGTATTCTCTGCGCCGGAGTCGGTCCGCACCTATCCGGCAGGTTCCCCGGTTTATATCAATGGCAAACTCTCCGTACAAGGCACCCAGATGGTGAACGAGTGCGGGAAGCCCGTACAGCTGAAAGGTATGAGCTCCCATGGTTTGGCTTGGTTCCCCCAATGTTACACGGAGGAATCGCTGACCGTATTGGTGAACGAGTGGCACATAGACATATTCCGCTTGGCCGTCTACACGCATGAGAACGGAGGGTACTGCAAGACGGACACCACACAGTGGAAGAGCAAGGAAGATTATAACGTATACATCGATAGTTTGGTGGATATCTGCGGCAAGCTGGGCATCTATTGCATCATCGACTGGCATGTGTTGAATGAAGGAAGCGGGAACCCGAAAAACACGTTGAATGACGCGCTACCTTTCTGGGACTATATGTCCGCAAAGCACAAGGACGACAAGCATGTCTTGTACGAGATATGCAACGAGCCGAACGGATTCATGGTGAGGTGGTCCCACGTGAAGGAATATGCGGATCAGGTGATCCCTGTGATCCGCGCGAATGACCCGGATAAGATCATCATCTGCGGCACCCCGATGTGGAGCCAGGATGTGGACTACGCGTCTCAGGATCCGTTGTCGTACAACAATGTGATGTACACGCTCCATTTCTACTCCGGAGACCATACCCAAAGTTTGCGCGATAAGGCACAAACGGCGCTCAACAATGGTGCGGCGATCTTTGTGACGGAGTTCGGCACGACGAAGGCTTCCGGAAACGGAGGTGTCTTCCTTGACGAGTGTGATAGATGGATGGCGTGGATGAACGAACGCAAGATCAGTTGGGTGAACTGGAGCTTCGCCGATAAGAATGAATCCTCCGCCGCCTTGCAGCCAGGCGCTTCCAGAAGCAAAAATTGGAACCTGGTCTCCGAGTCCGGACAATACATCAAGCAGAAGTTGAGCCAACCAAAGGAATTCGAACCTTGTGACGGCATCAATGGCGTGGAGGATAATCTTCTTGAAAAACAGCCTATTATCCTCTATCCGAACCCTACGAAGGACGAGTTCAACGTCTCTGTGCCAGGGGGAATGCGCTTGTCGAAGGTACAACTCTTCGACCTCACCGGACGCTTCCTGCTTGAATCCGAGGAAGAGGTGGTGGACATCTCTAGCCTATCGCAGGGAATCTACTGCGTGAAGATCTTCTTCACGGAGGGATTGATCGTGGATGAGATCGTAAAAGAGTGATGGATAATGTATATTAGGCGGCGGACCTATTCCTTAGCGGGTAGGTCCGCCGTTTTTTAAGCGCTTCTTGCTCACAATCATTTTTGTTTATTTGAAAAAAAAATTATTTTTGTGCGATATTTCATTTTGACACTTATGAATTGTAGAATTTTTAAACAACTTTTGTGCGTTTCAGCGTTGGTGATATGTTGCGTTTCCACCGCCGATTGTAAAAAGAAGGAGGTTCCATTTTCCTATGAGGAGAGTAGTAACTCGAATACGATGGAGCCAGCCAATGGCATCATCATGAATCCCCTCATCGCCGACCTCGAGATGATCGGGAACGAGAAGGTGACCTACAAGGAGACCTTCAGTGTCAACATGGATGGAGATGCGAAGGAGAAGATTCAGAGATACAAGGATATAGCGTTAGCCCATGCGGAAAAAGAATACAAGGCCGACGTCATGATTGGTGTACGTTATGAAGTGCACGCCTCTGAGACGGAGATCGAAGTGATCGTGACCGGTTATCCCGCATACTACAAGAATTTCCGCAACGCCACGAAGAAAGACCGTTGGATGCTGAAACTCTACAGGGGACAGGGCGTGGAGCCTTGATCGGATAGCTCCAAGAAATCCATGGAAACACATTTAGCCTAATTTAAATTGTAAAAAATAGATGAAGAAGCAAATTATTTCGTTGTTGACGCTGATGGCGATTGCATCAGTTTCTTATGCACAGGACGAAGAGATAAGAGTAGTGGATGAGATAATGGTAGTGAGCGAGTCGGAAGCTGTATTAGATTCTGTGGCCAAGAAGGTTGACTCTGTTGCCGTAAACTTGGTCGATGAGGAAGAGGCGCTTGCCGATTCTGTCGCCGCGGACACGACCGAACCGTATGTTCCTTTTAGTGAGGGACTTTTCTTCCGTCCTGAGTTGGGCGGTGCAAAGATGATGTATAGCAACAGGGTGGACAAGGGACCGAACTACGATGTCTCTGTTGGTGTGAACCTGGCCTATCAGTTGAATACCAACTTGTCCATTGGTTGGGGTGTCTCTTTCTACATGTGCAGTCTGCAGATGGAAAATTTTGACGAGTTGATGTCGTGGAATCCTACGTTGAGGGATGAGTATGAGGACAAAGCCTACATGCTTCCGATTTATATCATGGGGCGGTGGAAGTTCACACCTAAAAAGCTCACTCCGTTTGTGGACGGAAGATTGGGTTATGCGGTGGGTCTGACGGACTACAACCTCAGGGTCGCAGGAAATGACCCTGGTATCAGCACGGACAACAACGGACTCTTCCTCGAGTTGGAGGCAGGTGTGCAGTACAAGAACTTCTCCGTGGCGGTGGTGCTTAACCGCTTCGGCTGCAAGGACAAGGATGAGGAGTATCGCAAGATGTGCGGTTTGACGAAGTGTGATTACCACGATGTATACGTTGGGCTGAAATTCGGGTTTGACTTCACGTTCGGAAACGGTGACGACGAAGAGGAGGAAGAGACGGAAGAGGGTGTAGCGAACGAGTCAAAAAAATAATTCTTGGGAAGATGTCGGGTGGGAGACATGTCCCACTTCGAGCGACATATCCATGACAGGGAAAGATGGGGAGGAGGCCATACAGTCTCCTCCCTTTTTTGACAATCATTTTTGTGAAAACCTTTCCTAAAAAATGTTGCGCAAACCAAATATTGTAGTATATTTGTACGATGTATGTAGATACGTCTTTTGAGAAAATAAAATTTAAATAAAAGAAAAGAATATGAATTTTGGACATTTTGACGATGCGAACCGTGAGTTTGTCATCACCAATCCCGCAACCCCATTCCCTTGGATCAACTACCTCGGAAATGAAGATTTTTTCGGTTTGATTTCTAATACTGCGGGAGGTTATAGTTTCTATAAGGACGCTAAGTTCCGTCGTATTACACGTTACCGTTACAACGGTGTGCCAATGGACAATGGCGGACGTTACTTCTATATCAACGATAATGGAACCGTATGGAATCCGGGATGGAAACCATGCAAGACTCCGCTCGACGCATACGAGTGCCGTCACGGTTTGAACTACACCCGCATCACGGGCGCCAAGAACGGTATTGAGGCTTCAGTGCTCTTCTTCGTTCCGTTGAAGACTTGGGCTGAGGTACAGAAGGTTACCTTGAGAAATACGACAACCTATGCCAAGAAGATCAAACTCTTTTCTTTCGCTGAGTGGTGTCTTTGGAACGCCGCCACCGATATGGAGAACTTCCAACGTAACTGGTCTACCGGTGAGGTGGAGATCGATGGCAGTGTGATCTATCACAAAACAGAATACAAGGAGCGTCGCGACCACTACGCATACTACGCATTGACCAATGCGAAGATCGATGGTTACGACACTGACCGTGAGTCATTCATCGGACTCTATAACGAATTTGCTGATCCTCAGTGCGTAATGGCTGGCAAGCCAGGCAACTCGCTCGCACACGGATGGTCTCCGATCGCTTCCCACTACGTTGAGGTTGAGTTGCAACCAGGAGAGAGCAAGGATTTCATCTTCGTCCTCGGTTATGTGGAGAATGCGCGTGAGGAGAAATTCTCTCAGGAGGATATCGCCCGTAAGAAGAACGGAACACTCATCTCCTCTCAGGATTCCGATGTTACTTTGGTGAACAAAAAGAAGGCTCTTGCCACCATCAACCGTTTCGCGACTGTTGAGGCTGTGGATGCCGCTTTCGCCGAGTTGGCAGCTATGTGGGATGAGCTTCTCGATAAATATGTGGTGAAGTCTGACGACGACAAGTTGAACCGTATGGTCAACATCTGGAGCCAATACCAGTGTATGATCACCTTCAACTTCTCCCGTTCGGCATCCTTCTTCGAGAGCGGTATCGGCCGTGGTATGGGATTCCGCGACTCCAACCAAGACTTGGTCGGTTTCGTACACCAGATCCCTTCCCGTGCCCGTCAACGTATCATAGACATCGCCTCCACGCAATTCCCTGACGGTGGTTGCTACCACCAGTACCAGCCATTGACGAAGCGTGGTAACAATGACATCGGTGGTGGATTCAACGATGACCCATGTTGGTTGATCTTCGGTACGGTTGCTTACGTGAAGGAGTCGGGCGACTTCTCCATCTTGAAAGAGCCAGTTCCGTTCGACAACAAACCAGGCACGGAAGTGTCTCTCTTCGAGCACCTTAAGATTTCCTTCAACCACGTTGTCAACAACCTCGGTCCTCACATGTTGCCATTGATCGGCCGTGCTGACTGGAATGACTGCTTGAACTTGAACTGCTTCTCTTGGGATCCGAACGAGTCCTTCCAGACGACAGAGAACAAAACAGAGGGTAGCAAGGCAGAGTCTTTGATGATCGCAGGTCTCTTCGTTGTGACAGGAAAGGATTACGTTGAGCTCTGTAAGCAGATCGGCGAGAACGCTGAGGCTGAGCGTGCTCAGAAGTGCATTGATTCAATGATCGAGGCTGTCAAGAAGCATGGATGGGACGGTGAGTGGTATCTCCGCGCATACGACTTCGACGGAAACAAGATCGGTTCTCACGAGTGTGAGGAGGGTAAGATCTTCATCGAGAGCCAGGGCTTCTGTACGATGGCAGGTATCGGTTTGGAAGAGGGTATGGTTGACAAGGCCATCGACTCTTGTAAGAAATATCTTGATTGTGAGCACGGTATGGTTCTTAATAACCCTGCTTACACGAAATATCATGTCGAGATGGGTGAGATCAGTTCTTATCCTGCAGGATACAAGGAGAACGCTGGTATCTTCTGCCACAACAACCCTTGGGTGATCATCGGTGAGACGGTTGCCGGACGTGGTAACGACGCTTGGGATTTGTTCCGCAAGATCGCTCCTATGTACTTGAAGGATCAGGCGCTCCATAAGGTTGAGCCATACGTGAACTGTCAGATGGTGGCCGGTAAGGACGCCGCTAAGCCAGGTGAGGGTAAGAACTCATGGTTGACAGGTACGGCCGCATGGATGTGGTTGACGGTTAGCCAATATTTGTTGGGTATCAAGCCTGCGTACACAGGTTTGGAGATCAACCCATGCCTCCCTGCTGATATCAAGGGATATTCCGTAAATCGTAAGTTCCGCGACGCTGATTATAGCATCAAGGTGACCAACACTGGCGTTCAGAAGGGCGTCAAGAAGTTGATCGTGAACGGAAAAGAAATCGCCGGCAACATCGTTCCTATGCAACCTAAGGGTAGCAAGAACGTGGTTGAGGTTATTATGGGATAACACAGATGTTTGAAAGGAAAGCCACTCTAAGGGGGTGGCTTCCCTATTTTCTTTTTAACATAAATTTTTCGATAAATGAAGAGATTGTTTTTTGGTGCGCTGATGGCTCTCGCCATGCTGGTTTCGTGTGGCGGAGGGGACAATAACGCCAAACATAAGAAGAATGTTTCCCCTTATCCTGTGAATTCTCCGGTGGCTAAGCATGGAAGACTGCAGGTCAAGGATTTACAACTTTGCGATAAAGATGGTAATCCTGTCCAATTGGCTGGTATGAGTACAATGGGGTGGCAATGGTGCGGTGACTGCTACACCAAGGAGTCCATCAAGACGATGGTCGAGGAGTGGGGCATCAATGTGCTTCGTCTGGCGATGTACGTCGAGGAGGGTGGTTACAACACGAACCCTATCGGTTTTAAACAGAGAATGTGCGAGATGATCGATATTTGCGGTGAACTCGGAATCTATTGTATCGTCGATTGGCATATCTTGACACCGGGCAATCCGTTGGATTCCAAGTATGGCGGCGCCAAAGAATTTTTCAGCTTCATATCGCAGAAATATGCGAACAAGGAGCATCTGATCTATGAGATATGCAATGAGCCTAATAACTGCTTGGAGAAAGGTGACCCGATCCATCCTTGGGTTTGCACCAAGGAGACCAATGTCACTTGGGACATGATCGCCGACTATGCCGACGAGATCATTCCTGCCATCCAAGCGAATTACGATTCGCTTAAGGTTTCCCATCCTATCGTCATCGTGGGCACTCCACAGTGGGACCAGCTGGTGGATGCATGTCTGAAGGAGGGTATGTTCCAGGGCAATGGCAAAGACCTTTGCGACTCGTTGCCTGCCCGCGACGCTCGTCTGAAGCATGACAACGTCATGTATGCCTTCCACTTCTATGCGAAAGAGCATAACGAGGGCTTCGAGAAAGACGGAAAGCCTGATTATTACAACATGTACGCCTATATGTATGATGTGTTGGGTAAATTGCCTGTCTTCTGCTCCGAGTTCGGTCTCTGTGAGGCGAACGGTAACGGCGAGTTGGACTTTGACCGTACCGACAAATGGTTGTTGCTGTTGAGCGGCAACAATGCGGGGAAACAAGTAGTAAGTTTCTGTAACTGGAGTTTTTCTGACAACGAGCGTTCCTCGTCGGCCCTCAATCCAGGGGCTTGCGCCAAAGAGGATTGGAACGACGTCACTCCTTCGGGTGACTACATCAAGCGAATTCTCTCTGTCGTAAACAAGGGCGGAGTTGATACCACTGTTTTGAAGCAGTCTAATTTGTATACGAAGTAACATGGAACGCACCCTCTTTGCGGGGGTGCTTCCTTTTTTTATTTAAAAGGTTTTGCAAGAGGTATGAGAAACGGAATGGTAAAAAGCTTATTTGTGATGGCTTTGGGCGCATTGACGTTTGTTCAATGCGGATCCCCGAATGAGAAATCTAACAAAGTAGTTCAAGAGAACGTAGGCTACAAGTTCGCCGCGATTGATACCTCTTGGAAAAATCTTTCCGTCCGTGAGAAGATCGGACAGACCATGATGGTGGTCTCTCAATACTATGATCAGAAAAAGATCGGTGGCGGGGACATGAAGGCCTTCATGGAGAAATACCCGATTGGCGGTTTCTTCATCGCCCGCTGGTATTTCGACAATTACCAGAAACAATACAACATCCCTTCGGAGAACTTGATCGCAAGTGCGATGAAGGACTACGCTGCGGCGGCCAAGTATCCGTTGTTCTTCAGCGAGGACTTCGAGCGTGGCTTGGGCGAGACCTATCCGAAGTATACGCATATGCCAGCCGAGATGTCGCTCGGCGCCGCCAATGATCCATCCTTAGCCTACGACTTCGGCAAAGCGATCGCTTCCGAGGCGAAGGAGATGGGCTTCAACTGGTTACTGCACCCGGTGTGTGACCTGAACATGAACCCTCTGCAGGAGTTGGTCATCGAACGTTCCGTCTCTGACGACGTGGAGAAGGCGATTCCTATTCTCAAGAAACAGATGGAAGGTATCCACGAGCAGAACGTCATCTCTACCATAAAGCACTTCCCTGGCGATGGTGTCACCATGCGTAACCAACATATCGTGACGACCGCCAACACCCTCTCTGAGGAGGAGTGGAAGGCGACCTTCGGCAAGCTCTTCGGCGAGATGATCGATGACGGGGCGGCCTCTATCATGGTGGGACATATCCGATTGCCTTTCTACCAGAAGGAAAAGATCAACGGTCAATTGCCGCCTGCAACCCTCTCCAAGGAGTTGATGGTGGACCTGTTGAAGAACAAGATGAAATACAATGGCGTGGTGATCACCGATGCGCTCAATATGGGTGGTTGCGCAGGCTACTACAAAAATGAGTTGGAGGTTTCCGTACAATGTTTCATAGCGGGTGCGGATATCGTCCTTTGGCCTTCCTTGGCGTACATGGACACCATCGAGGCGAGGATCAATAGGGGAGAGATCCCGATGTCCCGCTTGGATGACGCTGTCAGCCGCGTGTGGGCGTTGCGCGAGCGTTTTGGTCTGTTGGAAAAGATTTCTCCGGACTCCCTCTGCACTCCGATGAGCGAGGAGACGAAGACCTTCGTGAAGGAGACCGGCACCAAGTTGGCTGAGGCCGCTGTCACTTTGGAGGAGGATCGCAACGGAGACATCCCTTTGAAGGCGGACATCACGAAAAAACTGCTGATCGTGCCGGTAGGCTATTGCTTGGACGAGGGCAAGTTCAGCGTCACGAAACAGGAGTTCGAGAAGCGTGGCTTCGATGTGACGGTGATGGTTAACCCACATTTCTACGATTGGGGCTATCGCATCGATTCGTTGGATTACTACGATAAGATCATCGTCTGCTTCGAGAACCGTTACTTCTCGCCATTGGGCACACCGTTCTTCAAGGACAAGGAGTCGTTCGGCGTGTGGACTGTCAACATGACGGATCCGAAGAAACGTATCGCCATCTCTTACAGCAATCCGTACCTGAACGATTGTTACGAGGGAGTTGCGCCATTGAAGGTCAATGCCTACAGCATCGATCCTTTCACGCAAACGGCGGTGGTTAGAGCCCTGTGCGGCGAGATACCATTCACGGCGCAATCGCCGGTGAAGTTGAATCCTGACGCACTTAAATAATTGAAAATCAATAAAAACTTTAATACAATGGAAAACAATCAAAAACTCTCTATCGTAGAGAAACTCTCCTATGGTGTAGGAGATTTGGCATGCAACCTCTTCTGGGGATTGATATGTGTTGCCACCGTGTTCTATACGGACTATTTCGGCATTGATGCGAAGGTGGCGGGAACGATGATATTAATCATTTCATGTATTGATATCGCTTTCGACGTTGTGATTGGCGCTATCGCCGACAGAAAGAATTCCCGTTGGGGTCGATTCCGTCCGTGGATATTGTTCGGTTTGATACCGTTCTGTGTGATCGGATATATGACATTCCGTACACCAGCCTTCAGTGATTCAGGCAAGATCATTTATGCCTATTTGACGTTCCTCGCGTTTCGTCTGATGTATTCCGTAGTCAATGTGCCATATGGTGCGTTGATGGGTGTCATCTCAGCGGAGCCGAAGGAAAGAGATGTTGTATCATCTTATAGGAACGTATTGGCGCAAGTGGGTTGTCTGTTGAGTTATGGATTCGTGTTCACGATTGTCCGCACCATCAGTCAGAAGTATCAGCAATCAGGTCAGGAGGCATTTGCAACTACTGCGTTGATATATGCTGTGGCCGCTGCGATATTGTTGTTCTGTACATTCTTCTTCACGAGGGAACGTGTTGAGCCAGTGAAGAAGGAGACCTCCAACTTGTCGGAGGACATGAAGGATTTGGGTCATAATGTGCCATGGATATCTTTGACTGTCGCAGGTATTGCGTTCTTGTTCTTCGTTTTCGTCCACAATGGTTTGGTGCCATATTATGCTAAGTACTACGTGGCGGACACTAAGATCCATGACGAACAGCATATCACGCAGATCATCGAGCAACCGAACGAGGCCGGAAAGATGGTGCCTTTCGCATATGTGTTGGAGAATGGTGTCATAGACACGATTTCGAATGGTATAAAGTTCCCTTTGATGGAGGATGGAAAGCCAGTCGTCAAGGATGGGAAGGCAGTTATGTTCGGTACGGAAAGAATGTTCCAGACAAAAAATGAGAAAGGTGAGTATGCAAGTATTGATGTCATAAGGGGAACGGAGGACGAAAAGGCCACTCCTATGGTAGGTGATAGAATTTCCTACTTCACGTTCGAGGTGAACGGCTCTATCTTCGGCATCAAGTTGAACTGGGAGTTGGTGTCCACGATCCTTTTGGGATTGGGCTCAATCCTCACCATTATAGGTACATTGTTGATTCAAATTGTTGTGCGCAAGTTTGGCAAGAAGCCTACATGGATCGGATGTTTCATCTTGGCGTCGGTTCTTTCCTTGAGCTTTATGTTCGTTCCTAAGGAGAATGTTTCGTTGATCTTGCTTCTGAATTTGTTGTTCACTTTGTCCATCGGTCCATGTGGTTACATCATGTGGAGTATGTATGCGGACGTTGCGGACAATGCGGAGGTGGAGACAGGCCGTCGTGCGACAGGTTTGATTTATTCGTCTGCCACAATGGCTCAGAAGTTGGGTACGGCATTGGCGAACGCTATCCCTGCGTTTGCGTTGGCTACCATTGGATTCGTGGCCAACACACAACTCGCCGCTGACATAATATCTTCGATCAAGAACATATATTCACTGTTGCCGTTGGTTGGCTCTATAATCGCCATCATTGCCTTGTTCTTCTACAAGATCGACGAGGATATGATCAAGCGCAACTCGGAGATTCTTGAGAAACAAAGAGCGGCTGCTCCAGAGAAGGAAGAATAAAAAGTGCTAAAAGAGAGGATAGAAAGGGAGTTTTCCCCGCCTCTTTTATAGATAGGTAAAGTGGGGACATGGCGTTGGTCATGTCCCCTATTGCTTCTGTAAGAATGAGTTGAGCGCATCCGCTGGATGTGAAGTCCCGTTCCTCAGGTCGGGTGGATTTCCATGATGTCTACTAATCAAAAATTCTCCATCTGCTTGACATTAGGGGTAGTGGAGGAGCTCCCATGAATTCTTTTTTAACACTTTTCATTTCGCCATTCAGATTCTTTTACTAAATTTGTGCGCTGAGTTTAGACGCAGATTATTTTATGTTTAATTAATTGTATAAAAAAATGAAGAAAGTTTTATTCCTTTTAGTCGCTGCTTTCGCTTGGCTTCAGGCGGGTGCGGTTGACGCAAGTGTCAATTACATTGACAAGTGGGGTAAATTGAAATTGGTGGGCATTCAGCTTTCCAGCGAGAAGGGCGAGCCAGTTCAATTGAAAGGTTGGAGTTCGTTCGGATTCTATAGCGAGAACTGTTTGCGTACAGCGAATGATTTGGAGGCTATGAAGGGTGCGGGTGCCAACTGTGTTCGTATCGCACGTTATCTTACTGATTTCGGTTCAATTGATGATAGTGGTATCAAGAACTGGATGAGCTGGACTGCTGAGAAGGGTATGTACTGTGTTATCGACTGGCACATATTGGAGGCAGCCAATGGGAAAGGTAACCCTGCTAATTACGCTAACGAAGCGAAGAACTTCTTCCGTATGGTAGCGCAAGAGGTAGCTGACAAGAAGTACAATCACATTATCTATGAGGTTTGTAACGAGCCTTCTGGTGTTCAATGGGGTACTATCAAGAGCTATGCTGAGGATGTGATTAAAACTATCACTAGCATCGACAAGAGCAAGCCTATCATTATTGTTGGTACGCCAAACTGGGACCAGTACATCTACTCTCAGGTAGCCAGCACAGGTAACCTGATCAATACGAATGATGCGTATGTGATGTATGCATTCCACTTGTATGCCAATGAGCCTGCTCACGTAGGTTTGGAGAGCTCTGAGTTCCTCCCTGCATCTACAAGAATTCCTATCTTCGTGTCTGAGTGGGGTTTGAGTTCCGCTCAACCAGAGAAGAGAGCTTCTTATGACGATGTTAACACTGCTTTCGCAAAAACATTCTTGACTCACTGTGCAGGATTGGATGGTTGCGGTCAGATCGTCAGCTGGATGAACTGGTCATATGGTAACAAGAGAGAGGGTGCTTCTACATTTGAGGGTACTTGCGGTTCAAACCTTTCACCTTCAGGAAAATTCATCCAGGAGATGTTGGGTGGTGAGTTGAAGCCAGTTGTTACCGCATGTTACGGTGGTAGCTGCTTCAAACTTTCTGCTGAGAGCAAGCACGATGATGCTATCTTGAACCTTGGTTACTATGATGATAATCCGGAGAAGGTAGATGGTGACTTGGCAAGTTGTTCAGGTATTACTTATTATGACGCTAACAACACCGACGAAGAGGGTTATACGGAAGCAACCGCAACTACTTACAATGAGAAGGAACTTATTTCTTCCGCATATGCGAACACTGGTGAGGAGAGAGATGTGTTGAAGTGCTACGCTGGTCGTGAGTGGTGTGATTTCCGTTTCGATGAGTGTGTGGACGTAACGGGTGCTTGTGTTGAAGGTTCTTGGAGTAGCGGTCTCTACAACTTGGGCTGGGTTTGCGCAGGTGAGTGGTTGCTTTACACATTCGACGTGAAGGATCCTGGTTACTATAGCATGCACATGGCTGTTCACCCTGACAAGACTGCTGGTATGGGTGAGGTTTCTTGTAACGCAAAGGGTGAGTGTACATACACCGGTGCAGGTGGTTTCACTCTTACTTTGAAAGACCACGCTTCTCAACCGTTCATGGTAGATTACAAGAAGTCCACTAATACACAGGAAGTTGCCATGGAGGCAGAGCAATTCGCTCCATATGTAGATGCTCCTGTATATGGCAGCAAGCCAAAAGATGCTAACGATAAGGTTTGGTGTACTACTGGAGATCCTGAATTCGGTGACACAGAGACATTCGACGGTATCCTCTTCAAGGAGGCTGGAAAGTTTGTCGTAAGAATGGCGTTCCCATTCGGTCATGCAGGTATCGGTGGTCTTAGCTTCCAATTTGAGAAGCCTTGGACAGGCGATGGATATCCAGAGGAGGTTATCACTTCTGTAGATAAGATCTTGAACAACACTGAGGCTATCGTTTACCCTTCAGTAGTTGCTGATGGTATCATCAATGTAGCAGCTGAGGGCAAGGCTGACGTGAAGATCTTCAGCTTGGTCGGCGCTGAGGTTTATAGCGCTTCTATCGAGGGTACATCTAAACTCGCCATCAACTTGGCAGCTGGTGTTTACAACGTAGAGGTTGCTTCTGCTGAAGGCTCTAAGTTCGCTAAGATTATTGTAAAGTAATCAAATTTCCGTAAAGGAATAATTATATCGGGGGTGGGTACCATACTCATCCCCGATTTTTTATGGTCCGCCACCCCCATCTTCCGAGTCTACACGCCCTGTTTTGCTTTTTCTTAATACTTTCCCCTTATCAGAATAAAAGTCTGTACCGCCGACACGCATCGGATGTTGCGATACGACGTAAATCTTCTTATTGTTTATCATTTGTTAAAATATGTGATTTTTTTGACATTCCTCCATTCTTTCTGCCTGAAAATATTTAACTTTGCAACGAGTATTATCTCGGAGAACTAGACTTATGACGCAAAGTATTGTATTATAGATAGATAGGGTGTATGAGCACAAATAAAAGGTATCTTTTCCCTGTAGTATGCCACCTTTGCGGGGTGTTCTGTTCTCTTATTTTGTTGTACGTAAATATTTACCGTTATGGAAACTATATATAATCTTATGTCTTCAGTGTTGAATCGGAAACGAAGGGGCTGGATGACGAGATGTTTGCTCTCAATCTTCTTCGCCATCTCTCTCGTTACCGCCTTGGCTCCTGCTCAGGCTGCCGCCCACACGGTGCGCTTCGTCTATGATTGTGGCCAAGGGGAACAAGAACATGCGTTGATGACCCGTCAAACCGGTAGTACTTTCATGTTCTTACCTCAAGATCCTTTCTGCTCGGGAAAGAACTTCCTGGGATGGGCGGACGAGTCTGACAGAATGGTCTCCACTACTACAACGGTGAATGGTGATATGAAGATACATGCCGTTTTCGAGAGCATTAATCTTTATACGGTTAAGGTAGAGTATTGGTATGATGATTGCGTCCAAGGCAAGGACTCTGTGTTTGATCGCGCCGACTATATTATTGATGGCACGAAGGTGACTGCGGAACATCCGTTCACGATCGTCTCTCCCGCACAAACGGCGGTGCCAAGTGAGGTGGTGGGTTGTACACCCAATGCCTCTGATGGTAATATTTTCTATCCGGAGCAGCTGTCGATATCCATCACGCCAAGTGATCTCGCATCGGCGAATCAGAACCGCGAGTTGTTGAAACGTGTGAAGTATGTCCCTTATACAGCCACCTATTCGTATGTCTATAAACTGAAGGATCTGACGGGAAGTGGTTATACGGAAATAGCTGGCTCAAGGGTGGATGACGTGCATGGCGTCTTGAATTCTACCGTCACGGCGGATGTGAAGTCTTTCCCGTTCGCTGATTTTGAGAGCACTACGCCAACCGTGATCACGCAGGCCGCGGGACAGGAGATAGATGTCTTGTATACCCGTAAGAAGTTCTTGCTCACTTTCAACACTACGGGTGGGACACCTGTCAATGCGATTCAAGAGCCGTATGGCACATCGGTCTCTATCTCCAGTATCCAACACCCGACTCGCACTGGTTACAACTTCGAGGGGTGGTACCTTGACGAGGCTTGCACTCAAGCGGCTGGTTCGAGCGTTTTGCTCGAGGCGGACCAAACGCTCCATGCGAAGTGGTCGGGTGTGACGGTGGACTATACTATTATCTATCTGTTCGAGAAATATAATGCAGAGGGCACAGCGACCTCTTTCGTCTATGATAATTCGGAGACCCGTCAAGCGGTTGTAGGAACAACCGTCACGGCGACGGACGCAAGCATCCCTAACAAGACTCGTACTGGCTGGGAAAAGGATAATGAACGGAATGCCTCTTCAAGTATCGAGGTGAAGGCGGATGGATCTGCCGTACTCTATGTTTATTATAAATTGAAAGAGTATACGTTCCGATTTAATGCTGGAACGTATGAGACAGGTGGATGGTTTAGTCAAACTTATAATGTTTCTGCCACCTTGGTTGGCCATAATGTGACCAATCAACAAAACCAATTGTCTTATACCATGACGGTGAAATTGGGTCAGGATATTTCTACTTCTTGGCCGATGGAGGTGACGGGATATTATAGGAGGAATGGGAACCAAAGGACAGATGTGAATTTTCGTGGTTGGCTGCCTGAGGGAAGCTCTACGATATATTCAACCAAGCGTTTGATGGTAGATTTGGACATGTTGCCTACTACTGGCACTACGATTACCTATACGGCGCAATGGATAAATGGGGGAAATACAATTACGGTGAACTATTGGTTCCAAAATGCTGATGATAATGAGTATGTGAAGTCGGATAAATACAGTCAAACCTTCAAGACTCCAGCACAAACGACGTTGTCTGCAAAGGACATTCCTGGATACGTCTATGATCACGGGAATTCTGGTACGCAAGCAACCACCTATAATTTCTATTATAATAGAAACACATACGACATCAATTATATCTATAATGGAGAGGTCCTTCAGTCTATTCCAGATGTGAAATTCGGTGCCAACATCAACACCTCCACCTACAATTACACCCCAAGCACTCCTGTCGGCAAGGAAGACTATACTTGGTGTGGTTGGAAGGCGGATTCCAAGCTACAGAACGACTATGTGTTCGATGTGATGCCAGGCAACGATCTGGCATTGTATGCTTGCTGGCAAGCTCCACAATATACGGTCACATTTAACTACAACTACGAGGGTGCTTCCGAACCATACAACACGCAGACGGTGGAGAAGTACAAGTCTGTGGAGGATCTGCAACAGCCAATCCGTGCTCACTATGAGTTTAATGGTTGGTACACCGATCCTGTCGGAGGCACACGTTATACGGTTGGTACGCAGGTGACAGGGAATGAGACCCTCTATGCGCATTGGCGACTCATTCCGTTGAGCTATACGGTGAGGTATTTGGAGGATGGTACTGACACTCCGCTCTTCACGGAGAAGGCGGTGACGAGTGCGGCATTAGCCTACGGACAGGTGATTACGGAACAGGCGATGACCATTGCAGGTTATTTGCCAGACCAAGCGGAAAAGAATGTAACGCTTGATTACGAGGGCAACATGATCACCTTCTATTATGTGACGAAGCCCGAGAATAACAAATATAAAGTGCGTTACTGCCTGAAGGACCATCCTGAGGTGGAAGTGCATGAGGAGAGTAATTGGGTGGAAGTGCCTGGTAACACGACGAGTGTGACCGTCATGGCGGAGAATGTGGATAAGACGTGGATGGAGGGTCATGGCGCAACGGGCGATTTGTTGGTGAAGGATTACTATCCGGAAGAGGCTTCGAAGTCTTTCCAATTGGGTCAGGACGGAGAATCGAACGTCTTCACAATCTACTACCTCGACTATGAGAGCGTGATGTTCAACATCAGTTGTGTGGATGTTTGTGAGGTGCCGATTCCGAACGTGGCTCCGATTAGGGTGGCCATCCAACCCAACATGGATTATGAGTTCAATACAAGCTTGACAGGTTATACCTACAAGAAGGCTCTCATATGGGATGGAAACAACACGACGGAATATGAAGGGACAGGTGGTAAACTGGTCTACTGGGTAGCACCTGATGGTCCTACCTCTTTGGAGATCAAAGCGATATTCCAAAAAGACCTTACCCTCACCGCTAGCTCTAAAAATAAGACCTATGATGGCAATCCGCTTAGCAGCAATGGCGTGTCGGACGTGTCGGTGTCAGGTCTGATGGAGGGACATACCCTTTCTTCCATCAGCTATGATGGTGAGGTGACCAACGTGTCGGAGAATGTCGTGTTCACGACTCCGAAGAATGCCGTCATCGATGGTTTGTGTGACGACGATTATTACAACATCGAGTATGTGTCGGGAACGTTGAAGATTGATCAGAGGACGGTGACCATCAATATGGATGCGGATCGTTGGACGAATGGACCATGCTATGATGGTGTAGAAAGAACGATTGGATTCCGTGATCATGGCTCTCAAATCAACATTTCCGATGATTTGTATGATGAGCAATATGGAGATGATCTGCGTGCACAAGCAGAAAGCATTACACTGACAAAGACAGATGCCGGTCCTTCGGAAAAAGACTATACCTACATCCTGCCAATCACGGCGGAGATGTTCAGCCTTCCTGTCGATATGAATTATGATGTGACGCTCTATCCGAGAGACGGTGAGTTGCGTATCTGCCCGGCTGAGCTGACGGTCAAGGCGGACGACAAGGAGAAAACGAACTATATCGGGGCGTCAGATCCGGAATGGACGGCGACGGTGACGGGTTTTGTGGCGGGCGAAACAATGGAACAGCTCGGACTCGCCTATAATTTCACCCGCGAAGAGGGCGAAGATGTGGGTACCTATGCTATCACCCCTATGGGCGCTGAGCAGGTGGGTAACTATCGCATCACTTATGAGCCAGGTACGCTCACTATCAAGGATGGTACGGAACCATTGTATAATATCGCAAAAATCGACAATACTTACTATCGTTTGGCGAAGACGACCATCCTGCCGATGAAGTCGTCCCAACAGTACTTGGATAGTCTAAACATAACCACGGCGGGCAGCCAATATAAATTTGGAGCGAAAGACCTGTACGAGGCGGATGAGTATGATTTTGAAACTTCCTTGCCTGAGATTACTGTCGGAGGAAACACGTATGTGTATAAGCCGATCGATTATGTGCCTGATGAGAGTGCCCCGATACTTTATTACACGGTTGAAGCGAATCCGCTGATCGCGGTTGTGAAGAATAAGATCGGTGGAATGAATGGAAATACGCCTAGATGGCTCGTCTCTGAGGAGCAAAGATACGATGACCCGAATACCACGTCAGGGTTCCACCGTGATTATACTATAATTTTACATAACATATACCAGGATCAAATCCTGTATAATTTCCTTCAAATAGGAAATCGTTCGACGTATTACCGTCTGAACAGGACACATATCTACGGGCCTTTGGCTTCATTGTTGAATGTCGGTGATGTCAATAAGAATACATGGCATTATACCTGCACTCCAGATGAGCAGGCGTATGATTTCAGCAATTTGAAACTTCGTATTGCTGGTACGCAAAATGATACGGTGGAATATGTATATCGGGCCACGGCTCCGACGGATGCTTATTACGAGCCATATTTCACGGTTACATATGAAAAAATTCGTGTTGAAAATCGAATGCATGAGGACGAAAGTTGGTACACGAATCCTCTAGGATGGTTAGATACGGAGACGGATTGGGAGGTGGCCAATTGGACAAAAGCCTACCATGCGAACTATAGGGCGACACTTCATGTGTGCAGTTACAAAGGCGTCACGTTGGTTGCTAACAGCGATACGATAGACTATGATGGTGAGACGCATACAATCTCGGGCTATAAGGCTTATTTGAAGGATAATACGGAGGTGACGGGTATCGAGTTTACCGGTGTGAATGCTTCGGTTACGGGAACGGATGCTGGCGAGTACACGAATGAGATCACCGGTTATGTGTTGAAGAACACGAAAGACAAATCGAATAAATATGTGATCGATACCGTTATCTATGGCACATTGAAGATTAATCCTATTGAGTTGACCATTCAGACGGGAAGTGATGAGAAGGTGTATGACGGAAGTGCGTTGACCAATAACGATGTCATAATCTCAGGATATGTGAATGGTGAGACTGCCACTGTCAAGATTACGGGTAGTCAGACCGAGGTGGGCGAGAGCGATAACACCTACACCATTGCCTTTGAGGGTGAGGATGGTGCTGAAGGAGCAACCGCTAAGCGAAGCAATTATGTCATCACGGAGACGTTAGGTACCCTGAAGGTGAACCTCTCCTGTGAGGAAATCACGCTGCAGACCGCCGACGATGCCACCGACTGCACGGCGGCGTATACGTTGGTTGCGTCAAATGTATTAGGCGAAGGCATGTCTTGTTTCTATAAGATAAACGATGGAGAGTTTGCGGAATTCACGGAAGGCGTTACTTCCAGCTTCTCCGACGGCGACACGATCGTATGGCAGGCACGGAACAGCGGATCCGTCTTCTCCACCTGCACGCAGACAGTTAGGGTGGAGGATGGGACGAAGCCGGTGATAGCGTTGAACACAGAGAGCAAACCTAATGGATACGACTGGGGTTGTAACCCGACCGTTGTGGCACCACAATTCACGTTCTCTGACAATTGCGACGGAGAGGGGAATGTGCCAGAGGCAGACGTCACTTCTTCTCAAAGTAGTAATGGTTGTCAGATTACGAAAACATGGACGGCAAACTATAAAGATGCTGCCGGGAATGAGGCGGACCCTATGGTTGTGTCATACACATGGACAGAAGCTGCCGCACCAACGATTGATGACATTGATGATGTGACGGCTACCCCAGCGGGTGGATGTACCTATACGATGCCAGACCTCTCTTCCATTGTGTTGGGTAAAACTACCAGTGAATGTGGCGGTGATGTGTCGTTTGTGAGCCAAAGTTATGAAGCGGGAACGTCTTATGAGCAGACAAATGTTGCTCAAGAAATTTCTGTCACTGTTACAGTGAAAGATGCCTGTGGTTCAGAGGCTACCAAGGAGGTGAAAGTGGTTGTGCCAGCGAATACGTTGAAAGCTTCCATCACTTCTGTCGAGTCCCGCTGTCAGAATACCCCTGATGGTGTGATAGAGGGAACGATTGAAGGGGGTCAAGCGCCTTACAGCGTAAGTTGGTCAGGTGCTGCAGGTGTATCTCAGGCGAATGCGTCAAGCTTTAAGATTGAGGGTTTGCCAGACGGTTCCTATGCTGTTACAGTAGCTGATGCGAATGGATGCCAGAATACCCAGAATACCGCTATCGCACAGTTGACGCAAAAGATAACCGTTAAGGCTAAGAGTGATAGCAAGACATACGATGGTACTCCACTGACCAATGCTGGTTACACCACTACAGGTGCCCTAGAGTCAGGTGATGAAATCAAAGATGTAGTGGTTAGTGGAACCATAACCAATGTAGGAACAGTAGCCAACAAGGTGACTTCATTCAAGATCATGCGTGGCACCCAGGATGTCACCTGCTACTATGACACGGCGATGGTGAGTGGGGTGTTGGAGATCACGAAGCAGCCGTTGACGATCAACATAGCAGGTAATACCGACACCAAGTCATACAACGGAAACGAACAGTCCGTTACAGGTTGGACTGTTACTTCTTTAGAAGGAACGGATGCTGCTAAGGCATTGTTCTCCCAATCAAAGATCACGTGCTCAAATCCAGCTGTGGCTAAAGGAACCAACGTGAACACCTATTACATGGGTCTGTTGGAGAGCATGTTCAGTTATGGGGATGATAATATTGATGTGACGTTCGAGGTGACGGACGGCTCTCTGGACATCGAGGCTGCTACGTTGACGATCACGGTAACGGGCCACAGCGGCACGGAGACATACACCGGGGAAGAGCAGAGCGTGACGGGCTACGACCTGAGTTGCGCATCCACCCTTTACGACGCGAGCAAGGTTCAGTTCACGGGCACGGCAGTAGCCAGCGGCACGAACGTCGGCCACTACGCAATGGGCTTGAAGTCCGAGCAGTTCAGCTACGATGACCCTAACTTCACGGGCGTGACGTTCGAGGTGACGGACGGCTCTCTGGACATCGAGGCACGTGAGGACGTCATCGTCACCATCACCAAGCACTCCGATGTCATCACTTACAATGGAGAAGAGCATACAGTGACAGGTTACGACTTCGACAGCAACGATCCATTGTACATCGAAAGCTATATGAGGTTCAACGGAGAAGCATCTGACTCGATTGCCAAGGGCACCAATGTCGGCAGCTACGGCATGAGCTTCGACGATACCTACTTCGAGAACATCAACGCTAACTTCAAGGATGTGAAGTTCGAGGTCAACAGCGACGACAGCTTGGTCATCAAGCCTCTGGAGGGTGTTGTGGTGACGATCACCGAACATGCGGACACGTTCGTCTATGACGGCGAGGCACATACGGTGAGCGGTTACGAGGTTGCAATCAACAATGGTTTGTATAAGGAGTCTGACTTCACCTTCAGTGGCGACTCGACCATCACGGGTACGGATGCTGGTAGCTACTCGATGCCAGTTGAGGAGACGGACTTCGAGAACGACAACGCTAACTTCAAGGATGTGAAGTTCGTGGTAGTACCAGACACGATGGTGATCACCCCTCGTGAGAACGTCGTCATCACCATCACCAAGCACTCTGACACCATCACTTACGACGGCGAGGAACATATGGTGAGCGGCTACGACTTCGACAGCAACGATCCGTTGTACATCGAATCATACATGAACTTCACGGGTGCGGAATCTGACTCAATCGCCAAGGGTACCAACGTCGGTAGCTATGGCATGACGTTCGACGAGACCTTCTTCGAGAACATCAACGATAACTTCAAGGATGTGAAGTTCGAGGTCAACAGCAATGACAGCTTGGTCATCAAGCCTCTGGATGTTCTCGTGGAAATCACCGGACATAAGGATACAGTGATCTATAACGGTTCAGAGCAGACCCTCTACGGTTATGATTGGGAAGCGTCAGAGGAGTTGTACAACACAGCGGACTACTTCATCCATCAGGGCGATAGTGTGGCTGCGGGTACGACCGTTGACACCTACTACATGCATTTGAGCGAAGGCCAATTCGAGAACACGAACGACAACTTCACCGTAACGTTCGAAGTGAAGTCTGACGGTTGGTTGACGATCAATCCTCTGGATGTCCTCGTGGAAATCACCGGACATAAGGATACAGTGATCTACAATGGTTCAGAGCAGGCCATCTACGGTTATGAGTGGAAAGCGACAGAAGAGTTGTACAACACTGCGGATTACTTCACTCATCAAGGCGATAGCGTGGCTGCGGGTACGACCGTTGACACCTACTACATGCATTTGAGCGAAGGCCAATTCGAGAACACGAACGACAACTTCAACGTAACGTTCGAAGTGAAGTCTGATGGTTGGTTGACGATCAATCCTCTGGATGTCCTCGTGGAAATCACCGGACATAAGGATACAGTGATCTACAATGGTTCAGAGCAGGCCATCTACGGTTATGATTGGAAAGCGACAGAGGAGTTGTACAACACTGCGGACTACTTCACTTATGCAGGTGATAGCGTGGCTGCGGGTACGACCGTTGACACTTACTACATGAATTTGAGCGAAGGCCAATTCGAGAACACGAACGACAACTTCAACGTGACGTTCGAAGTGAAGTCTGATGGTTGGTTGACGATTACACCTCTGGATGTCCTCGTGGAAATCACCGGACATAAGGATACAGTGATCTACAACGGTTCAGAGCAGGCCATCTACGGTTATGAGTGGAAAGCGACAGAAGAGTTGTACAACACAGCGGACTACTTCACTCATCAAGGAGATAGCGTGGCAGCGGGTACGACCGTTGACACCTACTACATGCATTTGAGCGAAGGCCAATTCGAGAATACGAACGACAACTTCACCGTGACGTTCGAAGTGAAGTCTGACGGTTGGTTGACGATTACACCTCTGGATGTTCTCGTGGAAATCACCGGACACAAGGATACAGTGATCTACAACGGTTCAGAGCAGGCCATCTACGGTTATGAGTGGAAAGCGACAGAGGAGTTGTACAACACAGCGGACTACTTCATCCATCAAGGCGATAGCGTGGCTGCGGGTACGACCATTGACACCTACTACATGAATTTGAGCGAAGGCCAATTCGAGAATACGAACGACAACTTCAACGTGACGTTCGAAGTGAAGTCTGACGGTTGGTTGACGATCAATCCTCTCCACGTCCTCGTAGACATTACTGGTCATGTGGACACTGTGACCTACGACGCCTTGGCTCATTCCGTTTATGGTTATGAGTGGAATGCGTCAGATAGTTTGTACAACACTGCGGACTACTTCTCTTACGAAGGTGACAGCGTGGCGACGGGTACGGACGTTAACACGTATATGATGGGCCTGAAGAAAGACCAATTCAAGAACACGAACAACAACTTCGATGTTGAGTTCAGTGTGACGGACGGTTGGTTGACGATCAAGCCTCTCGACGTCCTCGTGAACATCACCGGTCATGTGGATACCGTAATCTACAACGGCTCAGAGCAGGCCATCCCTGGTTATGAGTGGATTGCGTCAGACAGTTTGTACAACACTGCGGACTACTTCACCTATGCGGGCGACAGCGTCGCTAAGGGTACGACCGTCGGTACTTACATGATGGGCTTGAAGAATGATCAGTTCATGAACACGAACAACAACTTCAGTGTGACGTTCGACGTGACGGACGGCTGGTTGACCATCAATCGCCTTGACGTGATTGTGGACATCACCGGTCATGTAGATACGCTCACCTACAATGGTTTGACTCAGTATGTGTATGACTATGATTGGAATGCGAACACTCCGTTGTACACGAAAGACGACTTCATCCATGTGAACGACAGCGTCGCAGCGGGTACGACCATCGGTACTTACCCGATGGGTCTGGAGGTAGGTCAGTTCACGAATGTGAACGAGAACTTCACCGTAAGCTTCAACCTCGTCAGCGATGGTTGGTTGACTATCACTCCAATCCTTGACACCATCACCATCACCGCATACTCTGGCACGATGGTTTATGACGGAGGTGAGTTGTATGATGATAACTTCAAGTACACCAGAGGCATCTTGGTCGAGGGTGATGAGTTGTTCGCCGATGTGGAGGGTTCCATCATCAATGTGGGTTCTGTACCGAATGTCGTGACGGGTTATAGAGTACTTCGTGACGGTGTGGATGTGACGGAGAACTACACCTTCGCTACACCTGTCGATGGTAAGCTGACCGTGACGAAACGTCCGGTGACCTTCACCTCCGCTACGGACGAGAAGGTCTACGACGGTACTCCTTTGACGAATAACACGGTTGAGGTTACACCTACCGCTACGGGTAGAGGCTTCGTACGTGGCGAGGGTGCTAAATTCACTGTGACGGGTACCATCACCGAGATTGGTACGGTTGATAACACGTTCACATATACGCTCCAAAGCAATACGGATGCTGGCAACTACGATATCGAGGTGATCATGGGTACGTTGACCGTCACTAAGATCGAGACTCCTATCGTCATCACTGCGAATAGCAATGATAGGATGTACAACGGAACTCCTCTGACCGACAATGGCTTTACCTTCACGCCGGATGTGTTGGCTGAAGGCGATGAGCTGATTGTGGATGTCGAGGGATCCATTACAGACTTCGGTTCGACCGCCAATAAGGTGACGGGCTATAAGGTGGTTCGTGGCGAGAATGATGTCACCAAGAACTATACGTTCGACGAGCCAAGGATTGGTCTGTTGAGCATCTTGAGGCGTTCGGTTACCCTAACCAGTGCTACGGATACGAAGGTATACGATAGAACACCGTTGACCAACAACATGGTGACGATCGGCGGTAACGGATTTGCGGAAGGTGAGGGCGCAACGTTCAATGTGAGCGGTACGATCACTAACTTCGGCTCTGTGGCGAATGAGTTCACATATGAGTTGAATGAGAACACGAAAGCCATCAACTATGTTATCGAAACGACTTATGGCACATTGTCCATCACGAAGCGTCCTACCGCTATCGTGTACAACTATGGATATGACGTGAAGTCCGATACAACCTCTGGATTCGCTGATGAACCATACGTGAAGTTGGATGATCCTGTAAGGAAGGGTTATGACTTCATCGGCTGGAATGCTGAATTGCCGGAGTTGTTGCCTTTGGATACGTTGACGGTTACCGCTCAATGGGATCTCGTCACATATGAGATCCAACTCGATACCTTCGAGACCATCACCTATACGGTGGAGGATCATAAGGTCATCGACTTGAATGATCATATCCCTTACTACGAAGGCTATGACTTCATGGGCTGGAGGGATCAGAACGGCGAGATCGTGACTTCCATCAGCACGGACGATGCAGGTTCTGTTGAACTCACTGCTACTTGGCACATCGCTACGTACAACATAACGTATATCTCTAATGGTAAGACATTGAAGACGGTTCCTGTCGTTTATGCAGACCCAATCCCTGCAATCGCGGATCCTACGAGGACGGGTTATACCTTCAATGGATGGAGCCCGGAGATCCCTGCGACCATGCCTGAGGGCGGTTTGACGGTTACCGCTCAATGGGGACTCATCACCTACCAAATCACGCTGGAGGATGACGGCAAAGTCGTAGGCGTTTATGAATACACTGTGGAGGATGATTACTTCTATATCGATAAGATGGAAGACCGTGAGGGTATGCGGTTCGATGGATGGATGTTGAACGGTGAATTGCTCGATTATGACAAGAATGAAGACAAGTACGTCTTCTTCCCTAAGATCGTGGCGGGCACTGTTTCCCTCACCGCTAAATGGACGACGGTGTCGAACGAGTTCAATCTCGTCTACAAGGTGGATGGCGTGACTTACCAGAACTTCGTGATCAATGCGGGTGAGAGCACCGAGGCTTATGCCGCTTCCGTTCAAGACCCTGCGAATAAGAGAGGCTATATGTTCAACGGATGGGATATGGTTATCCCTGAGACGATGCCTCGAAAGAACTTGGTTGTCAATGCGATTTGGAAGCCTGTCACTTACTCTATCACGTTGAGGGATGAGAACGGTGAGGAGGTTGAACGAATCAGTTACACCATAGAGGATCGTATCGTCCTTCCTACTTATGAGGGTAGGGATGGCCAGGTATTCCTCGGCTGGACGGATGGTGTCAACACTTACTTGGAGATCAAGCCGGGTAGCTCTGCGGAGGACTTCGAGTTGACCGCTTCTTGGGGTGTTAAGTCGTTCGAGATCATCTACGTCGTGGATGGTATCGAATATGCAAGGGATACTATCCAAGCGGGTGCTCCTTTGGTTAAGATCCCTGACCCTGAGACCACGGAAGATGGTTACGCCTTCAGTGGTTGGAGCGCAACGCCTGATATCATGCCGGCTCAAGATCTCACAATCACGGGTAGGTTTGAATTGGGTGGTTATAACTTGATCTATACCATCGACGGAGAGGTCTTCAAGACAACGCACTATCTGTATGGTGCGGCGATCTCACCTTCTAAGGCTCCTGCCCGTTCAGGCTATGAGTTCGATAAGTGGGATGGCCTACCTGCTTCGATGCCGGCGCACGATGTCACCGTCTCCGCAACCTATAAGGTGGCTACTTACTCTATCGTTCTGAGAAACGAGGGTGTGGCGCTGGATACCATCTACTATACCACCTTCGACGAGTCTATCGCATTGCCTACGATCGAAGGCCCTGGTAAGATGTTTAAGGGTTGGTACGATGGAAGAAGAACGGTTAACAGAATCAATCCGCGTGACTACTCTGGTAACATCGACTTGGTGGCTAGCTGGATCTACTTTAACTTCACAGTCACCTTCTACGTCGACGATGTTCAATATGCTAAGAACAATAGCATGAGGTACGGCGATGTGATCCCATTGCCTGAGGAGCCAACCAAGGAGGGTCTCTACTTCATCCGTTGGGATGGCATGCCTGCGGATGGCTTGATGCCTGAGAAAGACCTGAACCTGAGAGCTGTCTTCTCGGATAGCCCAGTGGGTGTTGACCTCGTCGAGACTCCTACGGTGGATGTCTACACGGAGGTGGGCGAGATCGTCGTCCTTCGCGCGGAGGGTATGGATATCCAAGTGATGGACTTCGACGGTGTGACACTCTTCATCGGCAAGTCCAATGCGGAGAGCTTCTCTATACCGGTTCGCTACCGTGGCGCTTATATCGTGAGAATCAACAACCAGTTCAGAAAGGTACTGGTGAAGTGAATTAGGAATTAAGAATTTTGAATTATGAATTGGGGGGCGTCAAATGATGGCGACCCCCCTTTTTTATAAGAATTTTGAAACGTTAGTTCGACGTAGTCAATTAAGAATTAATTTTTGGGGATGCGTATCACTATGCGCCGTACCTAATCCACGGCCTGTAAGACCACCCCATTACCTAGCCCAGGGCGACACCCTGGGGATGTGCGACACGATGATAATTATATAATTTTGTGACGATTCCCGATATTGTTTTTCACCCATTTATTTTTAATTTTGTAGGGAAAGCGAATTTGTTTGATTAACATGTATATGACCATGAATATGAAGAAGCAAGCGTATTTGTTAGGGTGGCTGTTGCCGCTCGTGTTCTCTCTCCTGGCATCCTGCTCCGATTCGCCTGATGTGAGTGATGTGGAGAATTTGACAAGAAAAAAGAACAACCAATTCACTGTCGGTTCGATCTCTATGCCTATCGGCGAGTGCTTGGATGGTTACACGCTGTCGGATGGGGGTGTGACCCATTTGCTGCATTTCTTTACGTTCGGCTACTATCAAATGAATGGTGATGGCACTTGCTCGGAGAACAAATCTTTCAAGAGGGAGGGCGCATACGTGGAGATCCCTGCCTTCGACAAGGGACAGCATGAGGCCTCTCGCTTGATGACCGGCACGTATATCAATGTCTATTCCAACACGGACGATTGGAGCGGTGATTACATCGTGACCAAGGGCGGGTCTTCCACCACGAGGGCTCTCTCTTACGATAAGATGACTGACCTTCACACCTCCGCCGTGCAGGTGAAGAAGAAGGATAACATATATGAAATAACGTGGGAGGGCACGGACGAAAAGGGAAACCCTTGTTCCCTCTATTATTATGGTTTGATTGAATCCGAAAAGATGTTGGAGTGAGATGGTGAAGGGGTGAAAAGCGTTCTTTAACCGTCATTGTGTCGCCTTGTTATGGGGCGGACTATGCTCGTTAAATAGATTCTTCAACGCCTAATAATTCTTAGCACTTAATTCTTAACTCTTAACTAATAAATCGTATCTTTGTGGAAAATTAGAGAAATTGTATGGAACATAAATTAAGGATATACAATACGCTGACAAGAACGAAACAGCTGTTTGTGCCGATGAATGCGCCCCACGTGGGCATGTATGTTTGCGGTCCGACCGTATATGGCGACGGCCATTTGGGCCATGCCCGCCCAGCTATCACTTTCGATGTGCTATTCCGTTACCTGACCCAATTGGGCTATAAGGTGCGCTACGTGCGTAACATCACGGACGTGGGCCACTTGGAGCATGACGCCGACGAGGGCGAGGATAAGATCGCCAAGAAGGCCCGCTTGGAGCAGAAGGAACCGATGGAGGTGGCTCAGTACTACACGAACCGCTACCATAAGGCGATGGAGGCCCTCAATGTCTTGCCTCCTAGCATCGAGCCTCACGCTTCCGGCCATATTATTGAACAGATCGAGTTCGTGAAGAAGATCCTGGACGCTGGCTACGCCTACGAGAGCGAGGGCTCCGTCTACTTCGACGTGAAGAAATATAACAAGGACCACCACTACGGTAAACTCTCCGGAAGGAACATCGATGACCTCTTGGAGACGACCCGTGAGCTGGATGGACAGGACGAGAAGCATTGCGCTTTAGACTTCGCTCTGTGGAAGAAGGCGCAACCTGAACATATCATGCGCTGGCCTTCCCCTTGGAGCGACGGCTTCCCTGGTTGGCACATGGAGTGCTCCGCCATGGGCACGAAATACCTCGGCGAGGAGTTCGATATCCACGGTGGTGGAATGGACTTGGTCTTCCCGCACCATGAATGTGAGATCGCCCAGTCGACCGCCGCGCTTGGCAAGGAGACGGTCCACTACTGGATGCACAACAACATGATCACCATCAACGGTAAGAAGATGGGTAAGTCGTTGGGTAACTTCATCACTTTGGACGAGTTCTTCACGGGTAGCCACTCTTTGCTCACGCAGGCTTACTCGCCGATGACCATCCGCTTCTTCATCCTTCAGGCGCACTACCGTAGCACGGTGGACTTCAGCAACGAGGCTTTGCAAGCTTCCGAGAAGGGTCTGGAACGTCTTACCGACGCCTACGCACGTCTGCAAAAGATCACTCCGGCCGCCACAACGACCGTGGATGTGGCTGGCTTGCGTGAGAAGTGCGAGGAGGCGATGAACGACGACCTGAACACGCCTATCGTCATCTCCTATTTCTTCGAGGTGGCCAAGGCGATCAATACGGTGACCGATGGCAAGGGTACCATCTCCGCCGCCGACTTGGAGGAGCTGAAATCATTGTTCCAACTCTATCTTGTCGATATCCTCGGACTGAGACTCTCCGCTGCGGCCGATAGCCATAGCGACGCCTACAAGGGCGCTGTCGACCTCTTGCTCGAAATCCGCAAGCAGGCGAAGGCGAACAAGGATTGGGCGACCAGCGATAAGATCCGCAACGAATTGGCTGCCTTGGGCTTCAACGTGAAGGATACTAAGGATGGCTTCGAGTGGAGCATCTGAGAATTTTGAATTTTGAATTAAGAAACGTCAGTTCGACGAAGTCAATTAAGAATTGTGGGGACGTCATTTGTTTGGCGTCCCTTTTTCATGCGCATTCCCTTCCCCATGAACGCACATATTGTATAGCGGTCGGTTTCCCCTCGTAGAGACGCAAAATCTTGCGTCTCCACCTAACGTAGCCTCGTTTCTGCGATTATACATATCCCTCGCCGTTAAAGGCCAATGGTGTCGTCAATTTTTGCGTCCCTATTTCATGCGCTCCCTTTCCCATGAACACGCATATTGTATAGCGGTCGGTTCCCCTCGTAGAGACGCAAAATCTTGCGTCTCCACCTAAAGTTCCCTCAGTTCTGCGGTATGTATACCGCCCTTAAAAACTAATGGCCCCGTCATGTGTTTGGCGTCCCTATTTGTAAATCGTAAATCGTCAAATAGTAAAATCAGCAAATCCCAACAGCCGTTTGCCAGACCCCTCCTCGTGACATGCTGTGAAATATTTTGAAAAAAATGTGACAAATCGTTTTGTGTTCCGGAAAATTTTGTAAATTTGCACATCAAAATAGAAGAACAATGAAGAATTTTTTCTCATATTATTTTTACTACTTTTACTTTGTGAGGTAAGAGCGGGACTTCTATTTTATTAATGAGTAATCAATCAATCGAAATAAGGTCCCGCAGAAATGCGGGACTTTTTTGTTACAGAGATTAAAAGAATAAAGCGATGACGAACAATTGGTGTTTTTATTATTACTACTTTTTTTACTTTATGAGGTTCATAAGGTGAGGTTCGTTATTGTTGAAATTTTGAGTCCCACCTTGGTAAACGAGGTGGGACTTTTTAATGAATAGAGTTAGGAATATGAAGAAGAGAGTTGCCATTCAAGGTATTGCAGGATGTTTCCATGACATTGCCGCAAGAGAGTATTTCAGGGGTGAAGAGGTCGATATCGTACCATGTGATCACTTCGACAAACTCTTTGAGACGGTCTGCGCCGATAAGGACATGATAGGCATCGTCGCTATCGAGAACACCATCGCGGGTAGCCTGTTGCAGAACCATACATTGTTGGCGGACAGCGGGTTGCGCATCGCCGGGGAACAGAAACTGCGCATCAAGCACAACTTGGTTGCCCTTCCTGATCAGGACCTCGCCGATATCCAGGAGGTCTACTCGCACCCCATCGCCCTGATGCAGTGCCAGAACTTCCTCAAAGAGAACCGTCACCTCAAGGCTGTGGAGTACGACGATACCGCATCGAGCGCACGGATGGTGGCCGAGCAGAAACTGATGGGCAAGGCGGCTATCTGCGGCGAACTGGCGGCTGAGATCTATGGACTGCAGATCCTTGCCAAGGGCATCGAGACCAACAAACGTAACTTCACCCGCTTCCTAGTCGTCGCCGACGAAGCGAAGGTGGAGGAGATGAACAAGGGGAAGTTCCCGAACAAGGCCTCTCTCCTGCTGGTGCTCTCCCATGAGGAGGGTAGTCTCGCCCAAATCCTCTCCATCTTGTCCTTCTACAAGATGAACCTGACAAGAATCCAATCTACCCCTATCATCGGTAGGGAGTGGGAGTACCAGTTCTATATCGACCTGCAATTCGAGAAGTACCAACGCTACCAGGAGGCGCTCGCCGCCGTCAGGCCATTGACCAACGAGATGCGTGTGTTGGGTGAATACGAGGTAGGTAGACAAACGATTTGAGAAATAACATAAATAATTAATAATAAGTTTAATACAAAGATTATGGAATTAGAGAAATTGAATTTGAAGGGTGTTGAAGACAAACGTCCTTTGGTGATCGCGGGACCATGTAGCGCGGAGACGGAAGAACAAGTGATGGATACTGCTAAGCAGTTGGCTAAGAACGGTATCAAGGTGTTCCGCGCAGGTGTGTGGAAACCACGTACCAAGCCGGGGGGCTTCGAGGGTAACGGTGTGACGGCTTTGCCATGGTTGCAGCAGGTGAAGAAGGAGACGGGCATGCTCGTCGCTACCGAGGTGGCTACCGCTAAGCACGTCGAGGAGGCTCTGAAGTATGGCGTGGATCTGCTCTGGATCGGTGCGCGTACCACGGCTGACCCATTCGCTGTGCAGGAGATCGCCGACACTTTGAAGGGTGTGGACGTGCCTATCCTCGTGAAGAACCCTGTCAACCCTGACCTCGAATTGTGGATCGGTGCTTTGCAGCGTATCAACAACGCGGGCATCAAGCGTTTGGGCGCTATCCACAGAGGTTTCAGCACCTACGACAAGAAACTCTATAGAAACCTTCCGCAGTGGCACATTCCAATCGAGTTGCACCGCCGCATCCCTGAGTTGCCGATCATCTGCGACCCAAGCCATATCTCCGGTCGACGTGACCTCATCTCCCCACTTTGCCAGCAGGCGATGGACCTCCAGTTCGACGGTCTCATCATCGAGTCTCACTGCGATCCTGACCACGCATGGAGCGACGCTTCCCAGCAACTCACACCGGATGTCCTTTCCCTCATCCTCAACAACCTCGTGATCAGGGAGACCAACCAGACGACGGAGAACCTCGCGGAGCTGCGTAAGCAAATCGACGAGATCGACATGGATTTGACGGAGATGTTGGCGAAACGTATGCGTGTGGCGAGGGAAATCGGTATCTACAAGAAGGAGCATGAGATGGCCATCCTCCAAACCCAACGTTACGACGAGATCATCAACAAGCGTGTGGAGGCTGGTTCCGCCATGGAGATGGACGACGAGTTCATGAAGGTGGTCTTCGAGGCCATCCATGCGGAGTCTGTCCGTCAACAGATGAAGATCATGGAGGGTTAATCCGCCCGTTTGTGGAAAAATTTTAGGTCGCACGTTCGCAGAATCACTTTTTTATGTGTAATTTTGCGGATGTGCGTTCTGTTTGCGCACGGAAAGTGTTTGTTCTATGGGGAAAGGTCGTAGATTGTGGTTCGTCCCGAAAGACCGGGAAGCCACTGAAATGGAGAAAAAAGTGATGTTTTACGAGAGTCGCGGGTTCTTAGTGCCGCCTCGTAAACTGATAAAAACGCCTGAACAGATTGAGGGTATACGCCAAAGCGGTGTGGTCAATACGGGTGTGCTGGACCTCGTGGAACGTGAAATCCGTGCGGGAATGTCCACCGAAGACATCGACAAGCTTGTATATGACTATACGACCTCTCATGGTGCCATTCCTGCGCCGCTCAACTACGAAGGATTTCCGAAGAGCGTCTGCACCTCCATCAACGAGGTGGTCTGCCATGGTATTCCTAATCCGCGAACGATTCTGAAGGAGGGCGACATCATCAATGTGGACGTCTCCACGATCCTGAATGGCTATTATAGCGATGCCTCCCGTATGTTCTGCATCGGTGAGGTCTCCCCGGAGAAGAAGCGGTTGGTGGAGGTTACCCGCGAATGCCTGAAAATAGGCATGGAGGCTGCCAAGCCTTACGGTTTTGTGGGGGATATAGGCTTCGCCATCGAACAGCATGCGAAGAAGAATGGTTATTCTGTTGTCCGTGATCTCTCGGGACATGGCGTGGGACTCGCATTCCACGAAGAACCGCAGGTGGACCATTACGGTAAGCCAGGTACGGGTATGCTCTTGGTGCCAGGTATGGTCTTCACCATCGAGCCGATGATCAATATGGGTAAATATCCGGTCAATTTCAGCCGCATAGACGGTTGGACGGTGACCACGCGCGACGGATTGCCTTCCGCACAGTGGGAGCACACCTTTGTGATGACGGAGAACGGACTGGAGATATTGACCTACTGATTAAAAAAATATGAGAAGTACGATGCAATATTTTTTAAGTTGCTTCGTTTAGATATTGTGTTTTTCAATGGTAGTATTTTAAAAGTAATACAGTGTTATGTTTGGGTTGCCCGTGAGGGTCGCCCAAATTTTTTTTATGAGACCCGTAGATATGTGCAAAAATTCTTATATTTGTTTGTATAATCAATCGCATATGACAAGACTGGATAGATATACGAAATACTGTTGGACGCTGTTTGTTGTGATGTTCTGTTCGTTTGGATGCGTATGGGCGGCGGAAGATTCCACTTATACGAATTTGATGAAAGAGTGCATTAACAGCCATATTGTTAATTTTGAGGGATTTGACGATTCTCAGGGATTGCGCTCCTCCTATAAGCATAAGGCGTTGGATTTGGACTATTCGGAACTGGAGGCCCAAAAACTTATGAACCGTTTTTTTGAAGAGTTTTACTATGATTTTTTCCTCGGATACGTCGAGCAATATTTTGTCGAGGAAGTGTCGGCCGAGGATATGCGAACCGCCTTGTCTCTCTTCGAGTCAGATCAAGGTGTGCGAGCCAAGGAGGACTTGGATTATCTTGAGTCGGAAGAATTCAGAAAGAAATTTGAGGACCGCCTCTGCGTCGATATAGCGGAAATAATTGTCGAAAGGAAGGTGACCAAGAAAAAATGTGATTTGCCCAAGGAGTATCAGAAGTTGTTCCGCTCCTTTATCCGTTCTTCTATTCACGATGAATCCGCTTTAGCGTCCGAATCCCTCTATTTCATGGGAGATAGGGCGAATGGAGGTTTCGAGAAACTCTTCTTGGAATATATGTCCAGTAATGTTATCGTGGTGTTGATGCAACTCGCATATCCGAAAGTGACGCTGGAGGATCTTCGCTTCATGCACGACTTCAACTCGTCCAAGTTGGGCGGGAAGTTCTGTCGGATAGGCCAAAAGGCATTCTCGAACATTGACGACTATTACTTGACGCTGGGAGAAAGAGTGGATATCTTTTTGGAAGAGGAATATGGGAAACATCCTCCGAAGGTGATGGAGGCGACGCCGGAAGATGAACCGGTGGAGGACAACAACCCCGTGTGAAAATGATAATGTTTAATTGTATAATAATAAGTGAATTGTAGTATGAAAAGATTTTTTTTAATCAGAATTGTTTCCTTGATATCGATATTGATGGGGGGAAGTTTGGCCTCCTGTTTCGCGGAGGATGCTGAGGATTCTTATTTGCAGACATTGCAGGAGCTCACTAAAAAGTGCAGCACAAACTCTTTCATGCAGAAAAAGGATAAAGTGGTGAAGAGTTTTTCCCCGATCCTCGTTGGCATGGGTTGCCCTGAGGATTTGGCCGCTCAGAGAACTGCCAAGTATTTTGACGAAGTGCTCACCAAGGATTACATAGATTGGTTGCTGGATATCTATAAGCCGGTGTTTACGGAACAGGATATGAAGGAGGTGATAGCATTCTATTCTGAAGGTGCGGGAAAATCAGCGTTGGAACATTCCGCTATTTATGACAGCGAAGAGTCACAGGCCGTGCTGCAGCAGAAATTATACCCTAATATCCTGAAAATCGCAATGGGACAGAAGGCTGAGGATGTTAAATCCACCTTGCCTAAGAGCTATCAGAAGATGTTCCAGGAGTATAGTAAAATCTCGGGTTTGGGCGAATCTATAAATATGATGATAAAGCAAGTCGTCTCATTGTCCGCCTCCCAAGATAAGGATGATCGTGAGTACGTGAAAGCCTCGACGAAATATCTGACCGACAACATGGGTACGCTTATGATGGAGGCTGGCTATCCGACGATGACGGAAGAGGACTTCAGCACATTGGTGAATTTCTATAAATCTCCTGTAGGCAAAAAACTCTCCAAGGTCAATGCCACAGTGATAAAGGAGGCGGTGAAGTTCGGCGTCTCCGCGGCCATGAAGTTCCAGATGTCCCAAAAGAATTGGGCGGCGGAGGAGAATGTCAGCGTTGACGCTCCTGCTGTTGAGGTTGAGGCTGAGCCTTGATTTTCCCCGGTGCCCTGCCGGGTAGCCGGCGGGGGCCGGACGTAACCCGTTGAGTGCTTGTGAAAAAAGTTAATGGCAATATTTTTGCGAGTATGGAAAATAATATCTATATTCGCGTTCCCTTTTGGGATTAGTAATTAATTAATATTTAGTTTTATGTTAAATCAGTACGAGACCGTTTTCATCTTGACTCCCGTTTTATCTGACAATCAGATGAAGGAAACGGCGGAAAAATTCAAAGGCGTTTTGACGGACGCCGGTGCTGAGATTATCAGCGAGGAGCAATGGGGCCTTCGCCATTTGGCATACCCTATTGAAGGAAAGACCACTGGATTCTATTGCTTGATAGAGTTCAAGGCAGAGCCTGCTACGATCGATATGTTGGAGACCCAGTATCGTCGTGACGAGAAAGTGATTCGCTTCCTTACCACTAAGCTCGACAAATATGCTGTTGAGTATGCGGCAAAAAGAAGAAGTTTAAAATCTAACAAAGAAAAGGAGGCTTAAAAATGGCAGCACAAAATTCATCAGAAATCAGATATCTAACTCCTCCGACGGTGGATGTTAAGAAGAAGAAGTATTGCCGTTTCAAGAAGAGCGGTATCAAGTATATTGACTACAAGGACCCTGAGTTCTTGAAGAAGTTCTTGAACGAGCAAGGTAAGATTTTGCCTCGCCGTCTCACCGGAACCTCTTTGAAGTACCAAAGGAAGGTCGCTCAAGCAGTGAAAAGAGCTCGCCACTTGGCGTTGCTTCCATTTGTAACCGATTTGATGAAATAAAAAAAGGAGGAACGAACAATGGAAATCATTTTATTGCAAGACGTACAGAACTTGGGTTACAAGGACGATGTTGTGAAGGTAAAGAACGGTTATGGCCGTAACTACCTCATTCCTCAGGGAAAGGCAATCTTGGCTACTCCATCTGCCAAGAAACAATTGGAAGAGAACTTGAAGCAACGCGCTCACAAGTTGGCTAAGATCAAGGCAGACGCTGAGGCTTTGGCTGCTAAGTTGAACGGTGTTTCATTGCAGATCGGTGCGAAGACCAGCGCTACTGGCACTATCTTCGGTTCTGTTAATAACATCCAAATCGCTGAGGCTTTGGCTAAGCAAGGATTCGATATCGACAGAAAGATTATCTATATCAACGACAATGTTAAGGAGCTTGGCTCTTACAAGGCGACAGTTAAACTTCACAAAGAGGTTTCTGCCGAGATCAACTTCGAGGTCGTTTCTGAATAATCGATAGATCGTTGGATATTTAACGGGGGTGAATTCTTTCATCCCCGTTTTTTTCTTTTTCAACGTATCATTTGAATCCGTTTTTTTATATATTTGTGCGTGCGATCTAGATTAATTAGAGTTATGAAAAGAATATTCTTTTTATTGGTTGTTAGCTTACTCTCCTCCTCCGTTTTCTCCATCAACGAAGTGGATTCGAAGGGGCGTAAACAGGGCGTGTGGAAGAAACCTTACGGCAATGGTTATTTCATGTACGAGGGAGAGTTCAAAGACGGCCAACCTGTCGGCACTTTCAAGAGATATTATGAAAATGGGGTGTTGAAGTCTATCCAACAATATGGGGAGAATGAGACATCCGCTATCGTCATTTATGAGAACGATGGTCTGACGAAGGCTGCCCAAGGCGCTTATATCGGCAAGGAAAAAGAGGGCGAGTGGATCTATTACGTGGACGGTAAGGTTTCCCTGATCGAACACTATGCGAAGGGTGTCCTCGTGGATACCGTGAAATCGTTCGCCAAAACGGGTGAACTGATCGAGAAGACGCCTTACAAGAACGGTAAGATGGATGGCCTCCAAAGCCGTTATCTGGAAGATGGCAAACTCTATTCGGAGTCTCCTTTCAAGATGGGTGTCGAGGATGGTGTTTACAAACTATATGAGGGCCATGACTTCCCTGTCATTGAGGGATTGTATGTTGGCGGGAAAAAACACGGCAACTGGCTGCTGAAGGACGATGCCGGCAATGTGAAGGATACGATGAAGTACGACATGGGTGTGCTGCTGAATCGCAGGGAACTGATCAAGGAGCAGGCCAAAGAAGCGGATGAGTACGAGAAGAATGAAGGGAAGATCCCTGAGCCTGACCAAATGTCCAAAGAGGAACTTAGTAAATAACTGATCCCACTCCCGGGGTCGGACAAGAATAGGGCGGTGTGACTTCGGTCTCACCGCTTTTTTTGTGCCAATCGGACGTCGAGTCAGGGCGGATCGCTTGTGGTTAAAAATGGTGAAAAAGTTTTTCCCCGAATGTATATTTTGACGCATGGCGCATTCTCTATGCGCTTTTTTCGTATCTTTGCCAAAAACGATAATATTTTGACATATGAAGATTGCATTAATTGGTTACGGTAAGATGGGACACATCATCGAACGTATCGCGCGGGAGAGAGGACATGAGATCGTTTCCACTATAGACATTAACAACTTGGAGGATTTTGAATCCGCCGCTTTCAAGAGTGCGGACGTCGCCATAGAATTTACCAGACCTGAGACGGCCTTGGAGAACGTGAAGAGGTGTTTCGCCGCCAATGTGCCGGTGGTTTGCGGCACGACGGGTTGGAACGCCGCCGCCCTGAAGGACGAAGTAGAGAAGAACGGGAAGACGCTCTTCTGGTCTTCTAACTATAGCATCGGTGTTTATGTCTTCAATGCTATCAGCAAGAAACTGGCCCAGATTATGAACCAATTCCCTAACTATAATGTGGAGATGACAGAGGTTCACCACATCCACAAATTGGATGCTCCAAGTGGCACTGCCATCACGTTGGCGGAGGGTATCCTCGCTAACTTGGACCGCAAAAACGCATGGACCAAGGAGGTGGAGAGCAAGCCGACGGACCTCGCCATCAAGTCCATCCGCGAAGGTGAGGTGCCAGGCATACATACCATCCGGTACGAATCTGAAGTGGATAGCATCACCATGACACATGATGCGAAGAGCCGTGAAGGATTCGCCCTCGGCGCAGTGGTTGCCGCTGAATTCGCCGCTGGAAAGAAGGGCTTCTTCGGAATGTCGGACATGTTTAAGTTCTAAAGGAAAGAGTTATGTCATCAGAGAAGAAAACATCGTCAGAGAAAAAAACATTTTTGGAACGCATTCTCTCGGCAAGTGCGAGACAATGGGTGAAGTTCGCTCTTGTGGTCCTCCTGATCTTGGCTTTCCTGATTTGGTCGGGCGCATGGTGGCTGCTGTTGCTCATCCCTTTTGCGCTGGATATCTACATCACCAAGTATGTGCCTTGGGGTGGTTGGAAAAACTCTGAGAACCCGGTTCTGAAGTGGCTCGCCGAGTGGGTGGATGCGATCATCTTCGCACTCGTCGCGGTCTATATCGTTAATCTTTATATCTTCCAGAACTATAAAATTCCTTCTCCTTCCTTGGAGAAGACGTTGCGGGTGGGCGACTTCCTCTTCGTCAGCAAGATGAACTATGGTCCGCGCTGCCCGATGACACCGCTCTCCTTCCCGTTGGCGCAGCATACGTTGCCGATACTGAACATCAAGTCCTACATAGAGCATCCTCAGTGGGAATACAAACGTCTGAAGGGATTCGAGTCAGTCGAGAGGGGTGACATTGTGGTGTTTAATTTCCCTGCCGGTGACACCGTGGCGCTGAATAGGCAGAACTGTGACTATTACTCTTTGGTGCAGTCCTACGGAAGAGATAGGGTGTGGAACTCCAAGCGTGAGTTCGGTGAGATTGTCGCCAGACCTGTCGACCGCCGCGAAAACTATGTGAAGCGTTGCGTCGGACTGCCGGGTGACACTTTGCAGATCATCGGAGGAGTGGTCTATACGAACGGCAAACCGGAGAAGGAGATCCCTGGATTGCAGGCTAATTATCTGGTGGAGTGCACTTCCACCATCACCCCTAAGTTCTTCGAGAAACTGGAGGTGCGCAAAGAGGATAGGATATTGATCGATCCGATAAGCGTGCGGAGCCTTGGCTATGGTGACTCGACGGGTGCGGTGCCTTACCTCTACCGATTGCCGCTCACGAAGAAGTCTGTGGCGGAGATGAGGAAGTATTCAGGCGTCGTCTCCATCAAGGAGGAACCGGCTTCCTTTGGCGGTACGACCTTCCCATATACCATGGAGAAAAATTGGACGAGGGATGACTTCGGCCCTATCTACATCCCTAAGAAGGGTGATAAGATTCACTTGGACTTGGCTACTTTGCCATTGTATGAGCAGATGATCCGTAATTACGAGCGGAATGAACTGAAGGTCGAGAACGGACAGATCTTCATCAACGGTGCGGTGGCTGATTCCTATACGTTTAAGATGGATTATTATTGGATGATGGGTGACAACAGACATAATTCGGCGGACTCCCGCTTCTGGGGCTATGTTCCAGAGGACCATATCGTCGGAAAACCGATTTTCATCTGGTTGTCTCTTGATGAGGATAAGTCCTTCCCGTTCAACATCCGGTGGAGCAGAATGTTCACCCGGGTGCATGCGGATTAATCGGACGGTCGCGTCGGCAGACGTTCCGGGTGTGTGCGTTACTCGGTGATCCTCATCAGCCAATCTAATGAACAATTTAAATTTTTGGATTATGAAGAAGACATTGTTATTCATTATATCGCTGCTGTTCATTCTGCCGTCCGCGTTTTCGTCCGACAAGTTCATGAGTGACGAAATCGCCTTCAAGGGCGGGGAGAGGGCCACCTACCACATCTATTTCAATTTGGGGCCGATTTGGCTCCATGCGGGGAATGTTAATTTCTCCGTGAAGGAACGTGTGGATAAGAACGTGCCCCTTTTTGACTTGCAACTGGCGGGATCCACGATCAAATCTTTCGATAGGTTCTATTGTATCCGTGACACCTTCTCCGTGACGGTCCAGCAGAAGGGCCTTCTGCCACTCTATTACAAGGAGGTGAAGCATGAGGATAGTTATTTTAGCGACAAACGCTATCGCTTCGATTGGAAGGAGAACGATAAGGGTTCGAAGGTCTATTTCGATTTCAACAAGCGTGGCAAGATGTCGTACGACTCCCTGCCGATCCAAAGGGGTGTTCTGGATTTGATCACCTCCTGCTACCATATCCGTAGCGTGGACATGAAGAAGGTGAAGAAGGGACAGATGATCCCTTTCCGCTTGGTGTTGGATAAAGAGATATATGACCTCACTGTGAAATATTGCGGAGAGGAGACTATTAAGCTGAAGAACAAGAAGAAATATAAGGCGCTTAAGTTTACGCCTAAATTGGTCACTGGGGATATCTTCGAAGAGGAGGACGCGATGTCGATCTATGTCTCGAACGATGAGAACCATGTGCCATTGTATATCGAGGCTAAGATCAAGGTGGGTTACGTGAAGGTCATGTTGAATGACATAAGTAACACGAAATACCCTATGTCCTCGGTTGTTTCCAAGTAGTTTTTATTTAAGTTATTATGGATATTCTAATTATTGATGACGAAAGAAGCATACGAAACACGCTGAAGGATATCTTGGAGAACGAGGGATACTCAGTCGATGTGGCGGAGGATGGAATCCATGGACTTGACAAGCTGAAAAACGAGCATTATGACTTGGTGTTCTGCGACGTTAAGATGCCTAAGATGGATGGTATAGAGGTTCTGGGTAATATCAAGAAGGAGAACCCCGACCAGACGGTTGTGATGATTTCCGGCCACGGCACCATCGATACGGCGGTTGAATCCCTGAAAATAGGTGCTTTCGATTTTATCGAGAAGCCTTTGGATTTGAATCGCCTATTGGTCTGCGTGCGTAACGGTATGGAGCGTAAGAGCTTGGTGCAAGAGACCAAGACCCTGAAGAAGAAAATATCCAAGGACGTGACGATGATCGGTCACTCCCCCGCGATGGAACATCTCCGCTCGGTCATCGAGCGCGTGGCGGCCTCTAACGCTAAGGTGTTGATCACGGGAGAGAACGGAACGGGTAAGGAGGTGGTGGCGAAGATGCTATACAAATCCAGCGCCCGCTCGAACAATCCTTTCGTGGAGGTTAACTGCGCCGCTATCCCTTCTGAGTTGATCGAGAGTGAGCTGTTCGGTCATGAGAAGGGTTCCTTCACCTCTGCCGTGAAACAACGTATCGGCAAGTTTGAGCAGGCCAATGGTGGTACGCTCTTCCTGGACGAGATCGGCGACATGAGCCTATCCGCACAGACTAAGGTGCTACGCGCCTTGCAGGAGAACGAGATCACACGTGTGGGTAGCGATAAGAGCCTGAAGGTGGACGTGCGTGTCTTTGCCGCAACCAATAAGAATTTATTAGAAGAGATACAAAAGGGAAACTTTAGGGAGGACCTGTACCATCGTTTGGGCGTCATCCTCATCCATGTGCCGCCTCTGCGTGAGCGTTTGGAAGATATCCCAGAGTTGGTGGATTATTTCCTAAGCGTGATCTGCGACGAGCAGGGTATTCCGACAAAGATCTTCTCCGCTGACGCGAAAGAGGAGATGAAGAAGTATCGCTGGGGTGGTAATATACGTGAGTTGCGGAATGCGGTGGAGCGTATGGTTATATTGTGCGGTAATGAAATTACAGTGGGTGACGTGAGGATGTATGCCTCTCAGTCCTACCTATGATTTGATAAATTGATACTGAAATGGCAAATGTAGTGGAAACGCCTTTGATGAAGCAGTACCTGGAGTTCAAGGCGATGCATCCTGATGCGATCCTGCTGTTCCGTGTGGGCGATTTTTATGAGACGTTCTTGCAGGATGCGGTGATGGCTTCCGAAATATTGGGAATCACGCTGACCAAGCGTGCGAACGGTGCGGCCCAGTCGGTCGAACTGGCTGGTTTCCCTCATCATGCGTTGGATACTTATTTGCCGAAACTGGTGCGCGCGGGTAAACGTGTGGCCATCTGCGACCAACTGGAGGACCCTAAGCTGACCAAGAAACTGGTGAAGCGTGGCATCACGGAGCTGGTGACGCCGGGTGTCGCTGTCAATGATAATATATTGGACCACAAGGAGAACAACTTCCTAGCGGCGGTCCATTTCGAGAAGAAAATGGCGGGTGTCGCCTTCCTGGATATCTCCACGGGCGAGTTCCTGACGGCTCAGGGCACCTGCGAATATGTGGATAAACTGCTGAACGGTATCATGCCGAAGGAGGTCCTCTTCGAGCGGACCAAAAGGGCGGAGTTCGAGGAGAACTTCGGTTCCCGCTTCTTCACCTATGAACTGGAGGACTGGATTTTCACCTCCGAGGCTGCTCACGATAGACTCCTGAAACATTTCGAGACGAAGAACCTGAAGGGCTTCGGTGTGGAGAACTTGAAGCTGGGTATCGTGGCTTCCGGAGCTATCCTTCACTACCTGGACATGACCCAGCATACGCAGATCAGCCATATCACCCATTTGTCCCGTATCGAGGAGGACAAGTACGTGTGGTTGGACCAGTTCACCATCCGCAATCTGGAACTTTATGGCACGATGCATGAGGGCGGTAAGACACTCGTCAACATCATCGACCGTACCATCACCCCGATGGGCGCCCGCCTGCTGAAGCGTTGGGTGGCCTTCCCGTTGAAGGATGTGAAGCCGATCGAGGAGCGCCTCAATATCGTGGACGAGTTTTTCAGAAGCCCGGACATGAAGGAGACGCTCGACATGAATATGTCGGTTATCGGCGACTTGGAGCGTGTGATTTCCAAGGTGGCGGTGGGGCGCGTCACTCCTCGCGAGGTGGTGCAGCTGAAGGTGGCCTTGGGTGCTATCCTGCCGATTAAGGAGGCTTGCCTGGCGAGCGATAACGATGGTTTGCGGCGTATCGGCGAGCAGTTGAACCCGTGCCCGAACATACGTGAGAAGATAGAGCGTACCATCACGATGGATCCGCCGAACATGTTGAACCGTGGCGGTGTGATCGCGAACGGTGTATCCGCCGAACTGGATGATCTACGTAACATCTCCCACTCGGGGAAGGATTACCTCTTGCAGTTGCAGCAGCGTGAGTCTGAACGCACGGGTATCCCGAGCTTGAAGGTGAGCTACAATAATGTCTTTGGCTACTATATCGAGGTGCGCAACACGCACAAGGACAAGGTGCCGGAGGATTGGATCCGCAAGCAGACTTTGACGGCAGCGGAGCGTTACATCACGCAGGAGCTGAAGGAGTACGAGGAGAAGATCTTAGGTGCGGAGGAGAAGATATTGTCTCTGGAGACGCAGATATTCAACGAGTTGGTGCTTGAACTGACGGAGTACATACCGGCCATTCAGGTCAATTCGAACCTTGTGGCGAAGCTGGATGTGCTGATGTCCTTCGCGAAGACGTCGGAGGAGAACCGTTATGTGCGTCCGGCGGTTAATGATAGTGATGTGATAGATATCAAGCAGGGTCGTCACCCTGTCATCGAGCGGCAGCTCCCGATCGGGGAGCAGTATGTGGCGAATGATTTGACGCTCGATTCGCAGTCCCAGCAGATCATCATGATCACGGGTCCTAACATGGCGGGTAAGTCCGCATTGTTGAGGCAGACCGCCTTGATCGTGCTGATGGCGCAGATAGGCTGTTTCGTGCCTGCGGATGCTGCGTCGATTGGTGTGGTGGACAAGATCTTCACGAGGGTGGGGGCGTCCGACAACATCTCCATGGGTGAGTCCACCTTTATGGTCGAGATGAACGAGGCGGCGAGCATCATCAACAACCTCTCGCAGAAGAGTTTGGTGCTCTTCGACGAGTTGGGTAGGGGAACCAGCACCTACGACGGTATCTCCATCGCCTGGTCCATCGTGGAGTATATCCATGAGCATCCGAAGGCGAAGGCGAAGACCCTTTTCGCCACGCACTACCATGAGTTGAACGAGATGGAGAAACTTTTCCCTAGGATCAAGAACTACAACGTCTCCGTGAAGGAGGTGGATGGTAAAGTGATTTTCCTGCGTAAACTGGTGAGGGGTAGTAGTGAGCATAGTTTCGGTATTCATGTGGCGAAATTGGCCGGATTGCCGAATAAGGTGGTCAACCGCGCCAATGAAATTCTGGAGCAGTTGGAGGTGGGCAATTCCAAGAGCCCTATCTCAGATGGTTCTAAACCAGCGAAGAAAAAGCCTGAGGCAGTGCAACTTAGCTTGTTCCAATTGGACGATCCTATCCTAGAGGCGGTCCGTGACGAGATCAATCATTTGGACATAAATAACCTCACACCGATAGAAGCATTAAATAAATTGAATGAAATTAAAAAAATTGTTGGAGGGAAATAAAATTATTATTATCTTTGCAACGCAAAAAAGGAAAGGGAGAGTCCTTTCGGAAGTGTTGAAATAGAAATGCGAAAATAGCTCAGTTGGTAGAGCACGACCTTGCCCCCTAGCAATAGGGAATGGTTCCGACCTTGGCAAGGAGAGTTGCGGCACTGATGGGAAGCGAGAGTAGCGAGAAAATGCGAAAATAGCTCAGTTGGTAGAGCACGACCTTGTCCCCTGATAATAGGGAACGGTTCCGACCTTGGCAAGGAGAGTTGCGGCACTGATGGGAAGCGAGAGTAGCGAGAAAATGCGAAAATAGCTCAGTTGGTAGAGCACGACCTTGCCAAGGTCGGGGTCGCGGGTTCGAGTCCCGTTTTTCGCTCTAAGGATGCCGCAGTGGTGGAATGGTAGACACGAAGGACTTAAAATCCTTTGAACAGAAATGTTCGTGCGGGTTCAAGTCCCGCCTGCGGTACTTTTCCGTAGGGAGGACAGAAGAATAGAAGGACGCTGGAAG
>JAEERP010000002.1 GCA_016285885.1 Paludibacteraceae bacterium | reverse complement strand
TACTCACCCGTGCGCCGGTCGTCAGCGGAGCAAGCTCCCTGTTACCCCTCGACTTGCATGTGTTAGGCCTGTCGCTAGCGTTCATCCTGAGCCAGGATCAAACTCTCCGTTGTATGAATTGTTTTTTCTTTATGCTCTAGGACATCCGTATGTTGAATTGACTTACTTGCTTGCTATGCTTTCCTGTCTTACCTTTTCGTCTATCGCCATTTCCTCAAAGATCTCTCTTTATTCGTTCCCCGTCCCTTCGGTGGGGTGCCTTCGTTTCCGAAAGCGGGTGCAAAAGTACGCCACTTCCGCTTACCAACCAAATGTTTTCACATCTTTTTTTCGTGATTTTTTACAAATAGCTGTGAATCAACGGGAAAAATTTTTGAAGATTCACGACGCCACGACTACTAGTCACGCTCTTTTCCAAAGTATGTCCCAAGCTCGCACACACTCATCCTCTGTCAAGACAATCTTTCCCCAATTGTCTCACATCCTTTCCTGAAAGGTATTCCCTCCAAAAAACGTTTTAAACTATACGGAAGCCAGCTATAAAGGGAGCCACGAAACGTCCTATTTCCTTTTCCAAGCCCCGATGACTTCGCCGATGTAGATGGTATGGATGCCTGCATTGGATTTGCCGTACCACTCCTTTGGGGTATTGTTCCGAAAGTCTTGCTCCGTCTGATGCCAAGCCGTCATGGTCTCACACTCGAGGACCATGGAAGCCTCTTCATAGTAAGGGGTTTCGTGCTCAGTATAGGCCACATGTAGGTTAAGGGCAGCCGCCTTGTCACCGTCGCGGCCACTTTTGGAACCCATATATTTCCACACCTCCGGGTTATCGAACTGCATCACCGTGAAGCGAGGATGTTTCTCCATGAATTCGTAAGTATAGCGTGCGGGTGCCACATAGACGGTCACCGCCGGACGGTCATGTCCGAGGTAATTACCGATACCGCCCCACCCAATGGTCATCGCATTGCTCTGCGCCGTGTCGCCACAACAGAGGATAAGGTTCTCCGTGAACCATGTGAAACCGTTCTTCTCAAACGATTCCTGCACATTGAAGGGGGTCAGTTCGCCTTGTTCCTCCATGACAGCTTGGGGTTCCTCCGCCACTGGGGCGTTCGACTCTTCTTGTTTCGGTTGGGCGCAGCCAATCATACACAGACTCAAAAAACCGATCATTAAATGTTTCATGGTACAATAATTTGAAGGCAGACGCTAAGAATCCACCGCTTTTGTAAAATATTATCCGGAAATCAATTTACTTTAAATTTCACGACACAAAAATAGACATTTCCACTCAATTTCAAAGAAAAAAAACACAAAGACCTTCTCCAATGGCGGGTTCACCTATCACATTGGACATTTAACCATTTGCGAATACCAAGGAAGGCGCGTTCAAGAAAGCGGGGGGACAAAACAAGCTGCCCCGAACCGTTTCCGTATTTTTTTGTATCTTGCAAAGATTTTTATGGATAGATTTATATTCAATCACAACAACCAACAGATCATGAAGAAGATAATCACATGCTTATTGGCCACCTTAGGACTGACAACAGCCTGCAGCCAGCAGAAAACGGAGGAGGTGGATGTGTTTCAAACGAAGAGTGGCAAGAGCGTCACCTTCCATGCGCTGGTCCACGCCAGCATCCGCATCCAATACGACGGCAAGGAGATTGAGATAGACCCAGTGTCCAAGCTGGGCGAGCGGACAATCCCCTACGCCACCATGCCCAAGGCGGATTATATCTTCGTGACCCATGAGCACTTTGACCACTTCGACAAGGAGGCGATCGCCACGCTCTCTTCCGACAAGACCAAACTCATCACCAACCAACGGTGCGCCGAGATGCTCGGCAAGGGCCAGGCGATGGCCAACGGAGAGACGCTCCGCCTAACGGATGACATCACGGTCGAGGCGGTTCCAGCCTACAACACCACGGAGGGCCACCAACAGTTCCACCCGAAAGGGAGGGACAACGGCTTCATCCTCACCATCGACGGACTGCGGATCTACATCGCCGGCGACACGGAAGATATCCCGGAGATGGCGGACATCAAAAACATAGACATCGCCTTCTTGCCTTGCAATCAACCCTATACGATGACGACAGACCAACTGGTGCGTGCGGCGAAGATAATCAAGCCAAAGGTGGTATTCCCTTACCACTACAGCCAGACGGACGTCAGCCAACTACCCGCCCAACTGAAGGACGAGGGGATAGAGGTCCGCATCAGGCATTATGAGTGATTTACGGGAAATAACGGAATTGTTACTATCGGGGGAAAGGTATCCTCCCGTTTGGAACAAAAATAGACCAAAGTATCCTCCCGTTTGAAACATTTTGTTTTTTTGCCACGTTCAATCATTATGCAACTCACTGTCTTTCAATAACATGAAACCATCATAAGAAAGGCTCTTTAACGCTTAATAGCCTACCTTTATGGGATGGGGGTCCATATATCACGCAATCCTCCTCCTTAAAAGCGAAACACACCATCACTTATCATGGGTCAATCGTCGCCAACTCTCTCCTTTCGGAAAAGCTTCCTAACCAATGCCCTTATCCCATTGAGCAGGGAATATCCCAGAGCAGTAACCAAAGCGGATAACGCCAAAGCGAGGAGGAATTTGATGACGTAGAGATGATTATCGTGGTGGATACGCCAATATAAATCTTTGATATATTTTGGAGCTGAAACAAAACTCATTTGTTGCACATCCACAGGCAAGTCGGTGAGTGATAATATCTTGATGGCTTTTTCCCCTTTAACTCGTTGATCGATGAGTAAATAAGAACTGTCAGCAGCCATAACAATATACTGGTCGTATTCTGCTATCGAGTCAATGCCACCACTTAAAAAACATGGTCTATCATCATCATATCGGAAGAAACTATATACAGGTTCCTCGTTAACTGTGGAAAATTTTCCGTATGGGGTAGATACTTCGATTACAGCTTCATCGTCAAAAAAAGAATTTTGAATGCCGAACCATCCCTCAACGATGTCAACGTTTATAAAGTAAATGATCTGGGAATTAATGAGAAACAAAAACACGATGCCACTTTTCTGTTTGAGGCGCTCGAAACCTTTGATTTTGGAGATTACATGGCAGGTCAACACAGCACATAATGCCGTCAATGCTAATATTAAAATTAATAACTGTAACAACAACATAACTGACCAACCTTTAAAATCCGTTTTGGCAAAAATAGCAAAAAATTGTCACTATCGGGAAGTGGCATCATTCCTCCCCCATCCTCCCATCCTTTAGGTTAAAGCCCACTATGTTTTCCCATGAGATTGTTATTATAATCATAAACATAAAGTATGGTCCCTAATAAAAACCACAACATTTATAGTTGAGAACTGCAGTTACAATGATTGATTATTGAAAAAGATTTATAACTTTGTGTATCATTGGTGGGCATTAAGTATTCAATATAGTGTTTTTGGCAGTCCTACCACCGAAGTGGCGACACACTTTGAGCGTTAATGATTTATTTACATTTTATCATACTAAAATATTTGTATAATGGGGAAATCAATATTTAAACATTTAGGGCAAAGAGGGAAAGTATTCCTTCTGCTAGCGCTTTGTACGGGGCAGACGTACGCGGGAGTTCGCATAACAGAGATCATGCAGAGTAATTTCGGGGGAGTCATAGACTACTACAATGAGTTCCCGGACTCATGGGTTGAGATCCACAATTCAGGAAGTGAAGGGATCGATCTAAATGGATACTCCATTTCCAAGAAGAACAATATTGATTCCGCCTACACAATACCTATATCGTTGTCCGTACCTGCGGATGGATATACCCTCATATACTGTGACAAGGAGAATATCAAGCAGCATACAGACTTTAGACTGAATTCAGACAAGCCAGGGACGGTCTATCTATGGGATAGCCAGGGCGTCCTACAAGATTCCATGCCCTATCCAGAGATGATTTCTCCTGAAGTGTCATGGGGCCGTCTATCCGACAATCCAGACAGTTTGTCCCACTTCAGAATAGCCACGCCAGGAGAAGCGAATAACAACACCCACACAGAGCGGATACTAAAGAAAGTCGATTTCTCGGTTGACGGAGGTGTCAAAAAAGAAGCATTCTACCTGAAGTTGAGCATGAAAGGGGACTACCCCGGGGATGCGGTCATACGATACACGACGGATGGCAGTGAACCAAATAACACAAGTAATATCTTCCGCGATTCCATTCCCATCTACAAAAACACAGTGATCAGAACCAAGCCATTCAGCGACAGCGCCATCAGCAAAATCAGCAAGACACAAACATACATTTTCGACAGAGACGACAAGATGCCTATCATCAGCATCGCATGCGACGAATCCTACCTATACAGCAACCAAATAGGCATCATGTCAAGTTCCGAAAAGTATGCTCGAACTCACCCGGACAACCTGCCATGGCGTTCATGGATGGGGCTCCAAAACTATTTCTACGACTGGCGTCGACCAATTAATATAGAATATTACTCGGGAGGATTGGGAGTCGATTTTAATCAGTTGTCGGAAACACGTGTCAGCGGCAATATATCTCGCCATGAAGCACAGGTGAAATCCTTAGTCGTGTATGCCAACAAACGCTTTGGAGACAAGCATTTCAAAGGGGCATTCTGGGAACACCTGAAGCCAGATGCCAACAAACAGAAAAGCATGACAATCCGGTCCTGCAATGCAAGCGACAAGTCGTTCGCGCTTAGGGACATGCTATCACAAACAGCAATCGGTCGATTCGCAAAATATTATGACGTTGATTTTCAAGCGCAACGCAATGTGCAGCTATATATCAACGGAGAGTTTCAGCAAATCATGCATTTGCAGGAGCGTGACAACGACGATTACGTTTGGGCGAATCATAATGTCACGGATATAGAGGCGCTGGAAACAAAAGACGGGATATATAATGATTTATTGTCCCCAGAAGAGTTTCCCAACTATATCCATTTCGAAAACACATTTAAGTCACCGAACAGCACCTATCAAGAGATGGCGGATTTGCTGGACATAAACGCCTTCATGAATTTCGTCACCACTCAAGCCTATTTTTCGAATACCGACTTCCCTTACAACAATGTTTCACTATGGTATGACAAGCAAGGAACGAAAAAATGGCGTTGGATTTTGAAGGACCTTGACGCGACGATCCATTCATTTAACTTCTCCTATTACAATTTTCTCCTGAGAGTAGAACCATTTGAAGATGACGAGTGGGCCAACTCTGAAGTGGCTTGCAAGGTCTACCAGAAGATGTTCTCTTTGGAGAAATTCAAACAACCATATATCGATAGAGCCTGCGTTTTGGCTGGCACGGCATTCTCAAAGGAGAACATAACCTATATGCTGGATAGCCTTGTCGAGGACATGTCATTGGCGCTGACAATGAATGAATTAGAAGATTATATTGACAAAGTAGAATATATTCGGACATGGAATGAGAACAAAAATAGTTTCTACTATTACGACCTTGGCCACTTTTTTGGACTGGGGGATACCACTCAGCTAACCATCCGTTCGAGGCAGGAGGACTCTCTTATCTTCTTCAACAACAATCCGTTGATCGAAAACAAATTTGACGGGTTCTTCTTTGAAGGCAGGGATTTATATCTGACCCACAACAACACACTTGACCTATATGGGCTTGAAGCACCTAACACAAACGACATCAACTACTTGTATTTAGGCGAAATGATTGAGACGAGCGATTCGGCAGCCACTCGCTGGACCGTCATATACGATATGGAAGGCCAACACATTTCTGAGCATTACGCCAACGAAAATCTACATTACAAGATCCCAAGCGGTGCGAAGAACGTATACATCACAGATGGCTACGTCGGCAATGGCACGACCATGGTCGAACCGGTCTTGGCGAGCCGCGCCCCGGAAGATCTCATCTACATGGTTTACAGTGTGGAAGGCGTATTCATCGGCAAATACAACCACTCCGAGCTGCGTGATTTCAGGCAGAACGAGGAGATCTACATTGTGGTTGTTTTAGATTCGATGGGGCACAAACTCTATTCGCTTAAGTTACTAAAGGGGGTTGAATAGCTCATTCCATCCACCAAGGCGCATGATAAAACGCCAAGACAATCGCCAATGTGTGGCAAAAGGGGGCCCAGAAATTGTTATTTATTATTTTTTTTATATATTTGAATTCCACACAAACTAATTACATGAATAGTATGAGCAAAAAATTCGGATATTTATTGTTAGGCATATTCCTGAATTGTATGCCTATGTTCGCAAGCCAGGCGACTATGCCTACAGTGCCTATAGACACTATCGTGGAAGAATTATCGGTGCCTGTAGACACCGTCACGAAAGAATATTGGTATGACCGCATGGGTGAGTACTGGGAGAAGGAGCAATATGACAGTGCGTTGATATGTGCCGACAACATGATCAAACTTGACAGCAAAGACATCAACGGATATATGCTGAAGGCTAGCGCATTGAATAGGTGTGGCCGTGGCGAGGAGGCATTGAACGTCAACACAAAAGCGTTAAGCATGGACCCGAACAATATCACTGCCATCATGAACCAAAGCTATATTTTGGACGGTTTATCTCGCCAAGAAGAGTCATTAGCACTGATTAATGATGCGTTGGGGAAATTCCCGGAGAATGCGGGCCTTCATTTCCGGAAAGCCCGTATTTATGTTTCCCAAGGAGACACAACTAGCGCAATGGGCATATACAATACATTACTGAAAATCAAAAATATAGATTACGAAGATCGCTTTCGAGCGCACTCGTTGATTATCCAAAACACCCCGAATTCATCATTGGACAAAGCCATAAAGAACATGGAGAAGGATTTGGGCTCATCGGATTACAATATGGCAGCATTCGCCACAAAAGAATATTACTCGAGATCTTTTTATAAAAAGGGAGACGCATATAAGAAAACAGCTTTCAAACTACATGAGAAAAAGAAGATCGAAGACAAAACAATTTGCATAGATGAGTATAATCATTCCGACGTGATCGCTCAGGTCTACGAATATTTTGACCCTACAGAAGCGGGACACATGTCAGTTCAGTATTTGTTCAAGATTTACAATGCACAAACGCGCGAATGGATGTACAATATCCGTGTGGAGTATGTTTTGGATATTTTGGGCCAATATAAATCACAGATGGCTGTCATGGCTACACTCAGCGAGGATGGATTCAGAACCTATTGGGAAACCTTTAGTGAATTGAAAAGCACCTCTTATGAACAATGGGTGAAATACGCCAATCAAATCATCGACAACAAATTGAAAGTTGGTTCCTCTACAATATTCCGAAAGGATGGTGGTGCCGATATCAATATTGGCGGCGATGGTTCTTCTACTGAAGAGGAATGACCCGATCTGACAGAATCGCTGGAGATGACAAGCAATTGACAAAATATTGAGCGCAAAATGGTGTTGACTAAAGAGTGCTTGGCAGGCACGAACAGCGAATTAGCGGCGCAGGCGGTATATCACGAACTGAAGCAATCGAACGATTTCATCGGCTTCGCCCGGCGTTTCATCTTCAGCACGGAGCACCATGTGGCACGCAACTCCCTGTGGGTGCTCACCAAGGCGACGGATGCGGAGCTGGCGCAGTTGCAGGAAATGTTCCACGAGTTGACCGCCCTCGCCATGCGGACGGGCGACTCATCCGTCAGGCGCCTCTCCCTGAACATCGTGCTACGCCTCAAAATGGAGGAAGAAGATCTCCGAACCGACTTCCTCGACTTCTGCCTGGAGCACATGGCGGACGTCCGGGAACTCCCAGGCATCCAGTCCCTCTGTCTGAAACTCGCCTTCCGCATGTGCCAGTTCTACCCCGAACTGATGGAGGAACTGAAACGCACCCTGGAGGCGATGGAGATGGACTACTACACACCTGCCATCAAATGCGTCAGGAACAAGATATTAAGTGGGAAAACGAAGCGATTATGAAACAGGAGATCAATCCCCAAGAGACCAATCGGGCGTATGCCTTCGAGATGTGGATGAAGTCGCCCATGCCAATGGTGACGCTCACCAAGACCTTCGACGTGACCCGCCTTCTCAAGCGAAGCAAGCGGGGAGGCTGGAAATTCACCATGCTCCTATGCTGGTGCATCGGCAAGGCGGCCAGCCGCATCGAAGAGTTTCGGATGCTGCCCGAAGGTGATAAACTGTACCGATACGACCAACTAGCCATCGACGTGATCGTGAGCAACCGTGCGGGAGGCATCAACTCCTGCAGCATTCCCTACACGGAGGATTTGCAGCAGTTCAATGCAGACTACCTCTCACAAACTCAGAAGGTAAGCGCATCCTGCGAGAGCATCACCATAGAGGATGCCATGGTGATTGGCACCTCCGCCATGGTGGAAACGGAGCTCGACAGCATCGTCAACCAGTACAGTGGAGTCTTCAACAACCCGATGGTGATGTGGGGGAAATACCGCAAGGGATGGTTCAAGACCACCCTACCCATCTCGTTCCAGTTCCATCACACGCAGATGGATGGCGGGGATGCCGCACGGTTTTTGGAGGAGCTGCAGCGGTGTATCAATGAGGGAGAAAAATAGGCTAATCACATGAACATACTAATCCTATCAGGAAGTCCACGGAAGGGTGGCAATACGGATCAATTGGTGGAGGCATTCGTCAGGGGTGCGTCGCCACGACACACGGTGGAGGTGGTCTCCGTCCACGACCACAAGGTGGCGCCCTGCATGGGTTGCAACGCCTGTTTCAAGAGCGAAGAGCACGTCTGTGTGCAGAAAGACGAGATGATAGATATCTACAACAAAATGAAGCAGGCGGATATGCTGGTGATCGCCTCACCCGTCTATTTCTACGGGTTAAGTGCGCAGTTGAAGGCGGTTATCGACCGTTGCCACAACCCGATTCGGGATACCTTCAACATCAAGAAGATGGCGCTCCTTTTGGTAGGTGCCGCCACGCTTCCCGAGCTCTTCGACAGCATCCTCGCACAGTACCAGCTTTGCCTCAACTTCTTCCACTTAGAGGATGCGGGACGTGTTTTGGTGCGGGGCGTAAAGGAGAAGGGAGACATCACCTTGACGGACGCTCTGCGGCGGGCTTATGCGTTGGGGAGTGGTGTATAAAACCTCATCAGCCTGAAGGGCTGTAACAGATATAGCCCAACGGCAACGCCTTGGGTGTAAAAGGCGAATCCGTCACCGTCACCCACCATCAGCCTGAAAGGCTGGGACAGATATAGCCCAACGGCAACGCCTTGGATAAAAGGCGAATTCGTCACCGTCACCCACCATCAGCCTGAAAGGCTGGGACAGATATAGCCCAATGGCAACGCCTTGGGTATAGGAGGCGAATCCGTTTCCCACCAGCCTGAAGGGCTGGGACAAATCAATCCCCCCGTCCTCATTCGCACCTCCACAAATTGGGATATGATAATTTTACAAATCAATATCTGTGCGAGCCTTTCAGGCTCGTGAACAATATTGGGGGGATACGCCATACCTACGGCGGTGCCATACCTACGGCGATGCCATAGGCTATATCTGTGGGAGCCTTTCAGGCTCGGAGAGCAAACACCACGGGAAACTCCCTTTGCCAGCACCACTCAGCCTGAAAGGCTGGAACACATTTAGCCCAACGGCAACGCCTTGGGTACAGGAGACGAATCCGTTTCCCTCCAGCCTGAAGGACTGGGACAAATCACCCCCCCGTCCTCATTCTCCCCTCCACAAATTGGGATATGATAATTTTTCAAACAAATATCTGTGCGAGCCTTTCAGGCTCGTGAACAATTTTTGGGGGATACGCCATACCTACGGCGATGCCATACCTACGGCGTTGCCATAGGCTATATTTGTGGGAGCCTTTCAGGCTCGGGGAGCAAACACCACGGGAAACTCTCTTTGCCAGCACCACTCAGCCTGAAAGGCTGTAACACATTTAGCCCAACGGCAACGCCTTGGGAATAGGAGGTGGAGTAGATTTTCCACCAGCCTGAAGGGCTGGGACAAATCAATCTTCCCGTCCTCATTCGCACTTCCACAAATTGGGATATGATAATTTTACCAATCAACATCCCCCATTCAATCCCGAAACACATAATCGGGGTTATATCCAATATGATAGGCCTTCAAAAATGCCTCATATTCTTCCTGAAATGTTCTCTTGCGATGATGTTCCTTTTGGTCTATAATGTACATCTTCACACTCTCCACCATAGAGGAACTGACCGAAAATATGCCATACCCACTCTGCCATGCGAATTGGGAATAATACGGATTGATGGTCTTAATCCATGAACTGCTGCACTTCTTGATGTCTTCCACTAAATCGGACATGGAAATTGTGCGAGGAAGGGTACATAGAATATGAACATGATCAGAAGTTCCCCCAATCTGAAGAACCATCGCATTCTTATTGACGATGATACCATCGATGTAGGAGTATAGGTTTGGTCTATCTTCTTCTCGAATGACAACAGAGGTGTATTTCACGTGGAAAACCAGGTGCAGATAAACTTTTGCAAGCGATTGTGACATAGTAAATCATTTTTATAATACGGCAAATATACACAAAATACCAACAAGAGAAACATCTTTTTTTGTATTTCTCAACCACAATTAATCCTTGCGTATTCTATAAAAGGGGAAGGGCATCAAACGCTCATCCAACGCCCCCTTGCGATGCACTCTGATGGTTACAGAATCCATCACCGCATAGTCAAACGCAAAATCATCACAGGAAAAATATATCGTGTCATTGGAGATGCGATACGACCCTTTTTTTTCTTCTATCCCGAAACATACGTATCGAGCCACGAAACTGCCATCCTCCCTGAAATATAGTGTACTACCACATCCGCCTCCCCCTTCATAAAAGGCCTTGAATTTAGTGGGCACCTCCTCCTCTTGCGGACCTCTGACAATCCCCAACGGATAAGCGACGATTAGGCAGAGCGTTGCAGCCATCACTAAACACTCAATTCCATTCTGTTTCGTGCGATCCGTCCCCTTTATCAATCGATAAACTTTCCTGACGAAACAGACGAGAAGGGCAACCACACAAATAAACAATAGAGAATAAGCACCCAAAGCATAAAGGATGAACACCCACACCTTCTTCGCCCAGAGAAACTGAGTGTTTACTGCCAGAAGCAGCAGAATAGTGAATATGAGGGGCTTGGATGGTTTCATAAATTCATATTTACAATTTCTTGCGCCATCATTTCCGCCTGTTTTAAAACCGTCTCCGTCGCCAGCAATTGCATATCTGGTGGATAACCATATTTACGTAACAGACGTTTAACAGCCACCTTCATCTTCGCACGGACATTATCCTTAATCGTCCAATCAATCGAAGTGTTCTGCCGAATGGTTTCGGTCAACACAACTGCTAATTCACGAAGTTTATCTTTTCCCATCAACTCTTTCGCACTCTCATTGTCAGCCACAGCGGAATAGAAGGCATATTCGTAGGTGGTCAATCCCATGTTTTCCGCATCCTTGTCCTTCTCCACGATGGTTTTACTGAGTTTAATCAGTTCATCGATAACTTCGGCGGCAGTTAGGATCTTGTTATGATAGCGGGTGATGGAACTATCCAGCATCTCCATCAATGTCCGTCCCTCAACCACATTGAATTTTGAACGTGCTTTTATTTCCCCTTCCAATAGTTTTCTCAGCACCTCCAAGGCGATATTTTTGTGTTCCATGCCTTTCAACTCCATCATAAACTCTTCCGAAAGGATGGAGATGTCAGGTTTCTTTAAGCCAGCCGCATCAAATAGGTCGATGACCTTCTCCGACACCAATGCCTTGTCAATCACCTGACGGATGGTGGTTTCTATATCTTCGTTAGTATGGTCTATTCCTGTTTGGTCAAATTTGCAAAGTCGGGCTTTCACGGCCTGAAAGAATGCCACTTCCTCTTTCGCATCCATCGCCGCATCGTGGGGAATTGCAATGGCAAATGCCTTACTTAATGCTGTCACCTCATTCACAAAACGTTTTTTTCCATCGTCCAACCCTAGGATAAAATCTTCAGCCTTTAATATCCACGAGAGTTTACCCGAAGTGTCGGCGGTGAAATATTGCTTATATTCGAAGCCATAGAACATCTGTTCCACCACTTCCAGTTTCTCCTGCATCATGGCTACGGCTTGCTCCTGCTGCTGTGTCGGATCGCCTTTGCCACCCGAGTCGGAATAGAACGACAGGGCTTTCTTCAGATCCGAGGCAATACCGAGGTAGTCAACCACCAATCCTCCTGGTTTGTCTTTATAAACACGGTTCACACGGGCTATGGCCTGCATGAGGTTATGTCCTTGCATAGGCTTGTCGATGTATAGCGTATGCAGACACGGAGCGTCAAAGCCTGTCAGCCACATATCCCGCACAATGACAAGCTTCAGTTCATCGTCGGGATCTTTCATACGCTCTGCTAAAGCGCGTCGCTGTTCCTTGGTTGTATGGTGTTTAGCAATTTTTGCTCCATCGGATGCGGAGGATGTCATAACGACCTTGATGGCACCCTTCGACAGGTCGTCGGAATGCCACTCGGGGCGTAGTTTGACAATCTCTTCATATAAATCAGCAGCGATTCGACGGCTCATTGCGACAACCATTGCTTTGCCTTCAAACACCTTCTGGCGTTCTTCGAAGTGCGCCACAATGTCTTTTGCAATGTTTTTTATACGATTCGGGCTACCGATGAGCGCTTCCAATTGGGTCCATTTGGCTTTGGCCTTTTGTATATCGTTCATGTTTTCGGTTCCCAACTCCTTATCGAGATCTTGCACCAATTGTCGCCCTTCGTCGCTCAATTCAATCTTAGCGAGACGACTTTCGTAGAAGATGCGCACGGTGGCTCCATCTTCGACAGCCTGTGCAATGTCGTACACGTCAATATAGTTACCAAACACTGCCGGTGTATTCACATCGGTCGATTCTATCGGTGTTCCCGTGAATCCAAGGTAGGTGGCATTGGGAAGCGCGTCACGCAAGTATTTGGCAAAACCATATTTGATTTCGGAGCCCACCACCTCGTCAGCCTCGTTACGCACCTCCACTGTCTTAGCCTTGAATCCATACTGTGTACGGTGTGCCTCGTCCGCTATCACAATCACATTGCTACGCTCGGTAAGCGTGTCGTACACATTCCCTGATTCGGGCTGGAACTTCTGTATTGTGGTGAAAATGACGCCACCGGCCTGCACCGCCAAAAGTTTTTTCAGTTGCTCGCGGCTTTCGGCTTGAACAGGGGTCTGCCTAAGCAGTTGTTTTGCACCTGTGAATGTATCGAAGAGCTGGTCATCCAAATCGTTGCGGTCGGTGATGATGACAACCGTTGGATTGTTGAGCCGTTGTACGATTTTGCCCGTGTAGAACACCATGGTAAGTGATTTGCCGCTTCCCTGCGTATGCCAAACCACTCCGGCACGGTGGTCACCAGCTCGTTGGTCTTGAACAGTCTGATAGCCATAGTGGGCAGGAGATTCCGCCACCATCGAATCCATGTTGATTCCTGTGGCGCGCAAGGTGGATTCCACAGCTTTGTTGACGGCGTAATATTGATGGTAAGCGGCGATTTTCTTCACCGTTTTGATGATGGTGAGCCCTGTTTTCAAGTCTTCTTGCTTCTGCTTCTCGAATACGGTGAACGACTGCACGAGGTCGAGCAAGGTGTCTTTGTTTAGCATACCATTGACCAGCACTTCCAGTTCGCCTACGAGATGCGAAGCGATGGTTTCGCCGTCGGTGCTTTTCCACGCTGTGTAACGGCTGAAACCTGCTGAAAACGAACCTGCCCGTGCCTCCAGACCATCAGAAATAACCGTCAAGGCGTTGTAAGTGAAAAGCGACGGAATCTGCTGTTTGTAGGTCTGAATCTGACGGTAGGCGCTTTGCAGCGTAGCGTTCTCATCAGCTGCATTTTTCAGTTCGAACAGGACCAACGGCAGACCGTTCACAAACAGCAGCACATCGGGGCGACGGTTGTGACCGTTCTCGATGATGGTGAACTGGTTGACCACTGTAAACTCGTTGTTCCACGGGTCGTTGAAATCAATCAACCAGACTCGGGCACCACGCTCCATACCGTCTTTGTGAACCGACACCGGAACGCCTTCGGTCAACAGGCGGTGGAACTCCTCGTTGTTGGCCAGCACATCAGGCGAACTGATGCGCAGCATGGTTTTCACCGCCTCTTCCTGCACAGCATACGGCAACGATGGGTTGAGCCGCTTCACAACAGTTTCCAACTTCTCGCGCAGCACCACATCCTCAAAGCTGCCGCGCATCGGCGTTTCGCCATCGGGTGCAATGTCGGGACCATACAGGTACTGATAGCCTTTGGCTTTCAGTTGGTCGATGAGCATCTGCTCTATGTCGGATTCGTGGAGTGGGGGCATAATAACTTTACAATTTAACAGAAGGAATATATTTCGTGATATCTACGTTAGGTAATTTACTTCCTTTGGAGATTACATCGGTAATGAATTTTGAACATTCTGCAGATGAGAGTTTTTTTCTCTCATAAGCATAATACAAGAAATCGAGGGTTGTCAAGTAAGTTATGCTTTCCCTTTCACAGTATGCTTTGATGTCCTTCAGATTACTGCTGCCAATCACATTGTTGGTAAACTTACAATAAGCCATGCAGGCGCTTTCACCTTTTCCGAACGTGTTCTTTAACATTGCATATTCTTTCAAAACTTCTCCTGTGGGATTGAACGTCTCCAATACTATATTCTTCAAGAAGTGGATCTGGTTGTCGAGCTGACCTTGAATAGTCCCTGTTTCCTCGTAAACCGTACTAAGCACAACATGGTCGTATTCCGTCAATATTTCGGGCAACAGACTCAACATATTGGCTTTAGAGAAATGAATCAGCACATCAGCATCCAGCACTATCTTGACCTTCATACCCAATTAAATTTAACAATTCAAGATAATGTCCTTCGGAAATTTTTCCCTCGTCAAACAATCGTCTTGCTTTAGAACCGAAATCGCCAATGATAAGCCGTTCTCCATCCCCTTTTTTGTACAATCGATCTTCGTAGCCGCGCAATGCCGCTTCTTTTATAATGCTAAGTTTCAAGAGCGATTCTGCACATTTGGGAGTTATTATTCGTAGCTCCTTTAGCCGCACCACCATGGTTTGATGTGAAATGCCATAAAGCTGTTCCAATCGGATAACGGTATCAATTCTGATTTGTTTATCTTTCAATTCCTCCGCAGGAATATTCATGAGCAGACCTTCTTTGGGCATCAGGAAGGCGGAAGCAAACATATTTGCAGAGCGTTCCACAGGATCTGTAATTTGAAGTTGCCCGCAAAAATGAGGCTGCGGATTTTCGTCGAAATAAAGATGATACAGCTCGTGGGCGATGGTAAAATGCTGCCTTCCCTTGGTAATACTACTATTGACAAGCATAAAGCGGTTTTTCCCGTCAGTGGAGCTCAAGGAGAGGCCAAAGAGATTGTCTGATAACGGACGATAAACCGTCATAATATTAAGCTGACGGAGAGCGGTCTTCATATTGACGGGTTCGCTGCTTGAAATCCGTAAATATTCACCACGCATTTTTGCGGCAAGGTTCTCAGCTGTTTCAAAATCAATTTTTTTCATTCCGCAAGAAGTTTCCCCATTTTCAAATAATTCAAGACAAGGTTTTTGAACTCTGCTATTTCCTTCATATCACTGGTATTGATGTCGTCGGCACGGAAGGCACAGGTCAACATCTCATCGACGACATTTTTGTCTTCCTCGAACAAAAGGCCAAGCTCGCAACCGAATAATGCCACGGCTTTTTCAAGAACTTCAAGAGGTGCTTCGCGTTCACCACTCTCATAATTGGCGTATGCGGAACGGTTGATTCCCAAGAACTCCGAAACCTTCTCCTGCGTATAGCCATTGGCTGTACGTAAGGATTTTAAATTTCTTCCAATAACAGTTTTCATAAAAGACTTTTGTTGTTTTATTATTACTTTAATGGAGATTGCTTATCCGTGGCAAAAATACAAAATAAAATTAAGACTCGTGTAATTTGCCACAGAAAAATCAATATCATTATCTATGAGCATCTGCTCAATGTCGGATTCCAAAAGTTTGGTCATATTCAAATCGATTTGTAAAGGTAGCCAATCGTTACTGCAGATTTTGCACACGCGTGTTCACAATTTCACCTCCCCACTCATCAGCCTCGGCAGCAACCCATCTCTCATCTGAATGAGAGTGCGGATTTGTTTATTATTGTTTCTAATCTTTGTTATTCCTTGTTTGGCTATTTCATTAAATTTCAAAAGTTCATCTTTTGGCGGAATTATAATTGGCCAATTCATAATATGCGATTTGTCACCTCTTGGCATTTTGCAACCTTTAGAGCCCAACATTACGTAATCGAAAAACTCGTCTTGTCTGATCGTGTAGTATGAAAAAAATGCGTATAGTTCATTTTTGCCTCTAATGCATAAAACATCAGCCGAACATCCACCTTCTCGGTCTGACAACCAAATCTTTTTGAAATACGGACGGATATTCGAAAGTAAAACATCATCAATACGATACTTTGTTGCTTTACCGTTTTCTGGAACGGAAGACGCTAGAACAACTCCTTGCTTGTTAGGGCACATATTCTCCGTTGAAATGTAATCACCTGTTTCAACGTTGCCTATGTCTATTTTTTCGTTAACATAATTGCAAATATCCCCCAACTGTCCTTCCTCCCACTCCTCCTTAGCCTCCACCACAAACCACTGCCTGAAAAGCGTCTCCGCCATCTGCTCCAAGGTGGCGTTCTCGCGGTGCAGAAGGTCTATCTTGTCGTCGAGAGAAGAAAGGATGGATGCAATGCGGCGCTGGGTAGGGAGAGGGGGAAGAATTAAAAATAAATTGTCAAACGCCTCTTTTGAAACTCGTTGTCTTCCTGAACTACCTTCCAAATTATGTTCTGCAAAATCACGAACCTCATCCCATCTCGACAAATAATATACAAAATCATTATCCGAAACGCCTTCTTTGCCTCTAAATACATGAAACTCTGTTGAGCCGAACCCATAACCATTTTTCAAATTTCTAACTTGACAGATTCTTCCATTTTCCAGACAAGGTGTAATTCTGGCAAATAATGTATCGCCATTTATGAATCGACTTCCTCCCGTCAACTCTTTCTTTTGCGAACCCTCACAATATCTGACCGAACTATCCAAATCTTTCATTTCCACGAAAGAGACAGGAATTCCTTTTGGAATCTTCACAGAAGGATTTATCTCAACAAAATCCGAAAACTTATATTCTTTCCACTCGGTCATAGGCTCAATCTTTTAATTCACGTTCAATATCCTCAATACTCGGCAAGGTGCTCTTGAAGTCGGCGGGATAGAGTTTGGACAACTCATATTCTGAGATGCCGAGGGGCTGGGCATAGCCCTCGAGGGCGTACTGCGCCATCACGTCGTTCTTGCTCTTGCATATCAACAGGCCGACAGTGGGACTATCACCCTCGCGACGCAACACGTGGTTGGCACACGACACATAGCCACTTAATTGTCCGAGGAAGGCATTGTCAAATTTCTCAGTCTTCACCTCCACTACCACATAGCAATGCAGATGGGTGTTGTAAAAGAGCATATCTGCAAACAGTTCTGTGTCGCCCACCTCGATGCGATACTCCCGTCCCATATAGGCGAAGCCATTACCCATCTCCAACAGAAATTTCTCAACATTATGCACCAATGCATCCTTCAGTTCCTTTTCGTTATAACGTTCGGTAAGCTGCACAAAATCAAAGCAATACGGATCTTTCAACAACTGCTGCGCCAAGTCGCTGTCAACTGCCGGCAAGGTCGTTTTGAAATTGGTTATAGCCTTCCCCTGTCGCTCATAAAGGTCGGTATCAAGGAAATTCAGCAAAACAGCACGGCTCCAGTTGTTCTCTGCTGAGTGCTTTACAAAAAAAAGAGCCTTTTGTATATTATTATCGCATTTATCAATAATTAATTTATGATGGCCCCACGGAATCTGGAACAAATATCCAAAATCGTCCATATCTTGTGGACGGTTTTCTATTTTTCCCCCAAGTTGGGGGAATTTTGATATTTCTGCCCCAGTTTGAGGCAATTTTATGGACAAATCCTTTCCTTGTAATTTTCCCTCAAGTTGGGGGAAATTTGCAAATAGTTGGTTATAAAGCACATAGAACTTTTTGGCATAGTAAAGGTTTTGTATCGAAAAACCTTTTACCCCAGGCAATGCATCCTGCAAATCCATACTTAGGTTGCGGAAAAAACCATCGCCCCATTTGCTCTCTGCTTGTTTGGTCACAATATCGCCACCCAACGAGAAATAAAATTTCAGCATCTCGCTGTTCACCTTCATTGCTGCCTTTATTTGGCTTTGGCGGAAGCGTAGGCTGAGGTCTTTTATCCAGTCTGCATAGGTGTTATCTATCTTGATGAGTTTGCTCATATCTCTATCTTGCTTAAATTCTCCAAAATCACCTTGTTCAGCCGTTCTTCCTCCTTCAGTTGCTCCTCAAACTCGGCTTTCAAGGCGGTGAAACGCTCGGCAAAGTTGAAGTCGTCCTCCTCTTCGGGCAATCCCACATAGCGGCCAGGCGTAAGCACATAATCCAATTCGGCTACACGACTCACGGGCACTGAGGCACAGAATCCCGCCACATCCTGATAGTCAGCCGATTCTTCTTTCCACAGATGGTAGGTGCTGGCTATCTTCTGAATATCCTCTTCCGAGAGTTCGCGGGTGCGTCGATTGATGAGGTGTCCCTCGTTGCGGGCATCGATAAAGAGAATCTCACCGGCACGTTTGGTCCTGTTCCGGGTCACAAACCAAAGACAGGCGGGAATCTGTGTGTTCAAAAAGAGTTTGGCGGGAAGATTGACAATGCAGGCAATCAGTCCCTTGTCAATCAACGTCTTGCGGATATCGCCCTCGCCGCCCGTCTTTGAAGTTAGCGAGCCTTTGGCCAATACAAAACCAGCTTGTCCGTTTGGTGCAAGGTGGTAGATAAAATGCTGAATCCAAGCAAAATTAGCGTTGCCTGCAGGCGGCACACCATATTGCCAACGGGCGTCGGAGCGCAGCTGGTCGCCACTCCAGTCACTATCGTTGAAAGGAGGATTGGCCAACACATAGTCTGCCTTCACATCACGGTGCGCATCGTTGAGGAAAGAGCCTTCGGTGTTCCACTTCACCTGCGAAGCGTCGATACCACGAATGGCAAGATTCATCTTGCACAGCCGCCAGGTGGTCTGGTTACTCTCCTGCCCATAAACCGAAATGTTCTCAATCCTGCCTTGGTGCTCCTTCACAAACTTCTCGCTCTGCACAAACATTCCACCCGAGCCGCAACATGGGTCGAGCACACGACCTTTATAGGGTTCCAACATGTTAACAAGTAACTCCACAACACTGCGCGGCGTGTAGAATTGGCCACCCTTCTTGCCTTCCGCCAAGGCAAACTCGCCAAGGAAATACTCGAAGACGTGACCGAGTAGGTCGGCACTTTTGGTGCTCGTGTTCTGTAAGGTGGAGTTGCCAATTAGGTCGATCAGTTCTCCAAGACTCGTCGGGTCGAGGTTAGGTCGTGAAAACACTTTGGGCAGCACACCCTTCAGCGATCTGTTCTCACGTTCGATCTCATCCATCGCATCATCAATATACTTGCCAATCTGCGGACTCTTCGCATTATCGGTCAGATAGTTCCATCGAGCAGTGGGGGGAACATAAAAAACGTTTTCGGCAGCATATTCCTCGCGGTCTTCCGGGTCTGCACCTTCCGACTGCTGTGCCACCAACTGATTATAGAGCTGTTCAAATGAAACAGATATATATTTCAGGAAAATCAAACCCAACACAACATGCTTATATTCAGCCGCATCAATATTCTTGCGGAGTTTGTCGGCAGCCTTCCACAGCTGCTTCTCAAGCGGTTCCTCTATCAATTCCTTCTTTTTTGCCATATTAGAAAAATAATGTTTCCCAAATGTACATCTTTTTGATTGAATATTCTACTAGCAATCTTTTTTCACCCACCCATACTGTACAATCGTATGGATCTCCCCATTCTTGATAGCTCCCTTGCGTATGGTAGCTTCCAGTTCGTATCCGTTCTTTTCCAGCACCTTGGCGGAGGCGATGTTGGGAGCGAACACATGTGCGCTGATGCGTTGGATATCAAGCAGTTCGAAAGCTAGGCGAGTGATTTGCGACACGGCCTGCGTCATGATGCCTTGCGACCAGTGGTCCGTCAGTAGCATATAGCCCAACTCGCCGTCTATGCGATAGACATCCTCTCTACGCTCCACCGAGATGCTACCCACCACCTGATCGTCCACCGTTACGGCACGGAACAGTCCGCTCTTGCCCTCTGCCTCCGTCACCATGTTCAGCCACCATTCCGCATCGGAATCGGTGTAGGGGTACGGCAGACGGTCGGAGAGATATTGCCTATCCACTGTATTGCACAATGTCTTCAGGCTCTCTTTGTCAAACAGGATCCATTTGCGAAGTTGTATATTCATATCACTTATAATTAATCATTTACACCATACCAAGAATCCTCTTGGCCACATCTTCTGGATGATCAACCAATAGTTGCCCGTGATTCATACCGGGGAAGACCTCGACGTGCGTGTCCGGGTGGATTTCGCACAGATGCTTCGCCTGTGGTTTCGCCACGAAAGCCTCTTTGGTGCCATACCAGAAATGGATATCCGCCCCATGAATCGATTCTAGCTTATGGGTATAGACATCCTTGTAGCCGTCGCGCACCGATTTGCCCTTTCCATAAGGCCACACCTTCTTACATTCGTCCAACAACACGTCGAAATAGTGAGAATGGAAGACGAACTTCCAAAAGCCCGTGCAGTGATAGCAGGTCCACACGTTGAAACTCTGGTAATACCGAAGGGGATCCACGCACCACTTAGGAAGAGGCAACAATGGCGCCGCATCTAGGATGGCATGGTCGATTACTATCTCATCCCGTTCCAAGATTCGGGACAGAATCTTTCCACCCAAGGAGAGACCGTAGGCAACGTCCAAATGTCCGTCCAAGTTCTCTCTAACATACCGAGCCGCCTGCATGGCTTGGTCATCGATAGAGGTATATTGCGAGGTCTGTCCCAACAGAAATCCGTCAATTCCCACTGCGACGATGTAGAAGTCGTCCTTCAACAAATCTATCAGTGGCAGGAATATCTCATGAGACACTCCCAATCCGTGGATCAGCAGCAGACTTCGTTTCTCTTTATTTCCGTATGTGTGGAATAGCATAAAACTAGAATTAAATTATATCATATCGAATACAAATCTATACAAATCACATCATTTTATATCATATCGCATATAAAAAATATGTATCCGTGTAATTTTACATCCGATAGAATATAATTTGCTTAAAATCACATCCTCATATACGAACTGAAAATGCGATTATAAGTTGCCATAACTCGAAAAAATAGTGAGTTGTGGATGGGTAATAATTTTTATAATCACCCTTGTTTTACAACCCGAATCGCCCCTGCACTATGAATCCGTACGATTGGATTCGCATCGTTTTCGGCCAGCCATTGCAAGCGCTCCAAATAGGGTTTGACCATCATCGGGCGACGTTTGCCCATTACACGAAACATCTCCGGAGCCTCCATCCGCACCTTGTCATCGTTGTCGTTCAACAAGTTGGCGAACAGGGGCATGTGCGTCTCGTATGGGTCGGGCATATTGGTGGCAATATTCTCCGACGCCCAGATGAAACTCAGGCGGACTTGTGGTATACTATCTGAAGCCAGACTAAACATCTTTTCCCAATGGGGTTGTACGAGTTCAAAGCGAGCCCGTCCGATTCTGCCCAGTGCATTCAGCGCCCGTTCACGAAAGAGGTCATTGGGTGAATCCGTGAACGAAGCGATCTTGCCGACGTATGGCGCAATCGTCTCCGGATATTGCAGTCCCATCTCCCCCAAGAGCCAGAGCGCCTTGGCAGTAATCTTCGGCGATTGGTTTTCAAGCAGTGAACCGACATATGGTATGTTTTCCTGCCAAACGGATTTGTCCTTGGTCAGGGCTGTCAGTTTGCTGTATAAGGTCTTCTCGGATGAGTTATTGGGGGTGTTGGTGGGGGTCATAACAAATTATTCAATCGTTCTTTCGTGTTCCAGTCTGGCTCTGGAACGATAACTATATTGCAAATTTTTATAATCTCATCTTCAGTCAAATTAAGACCAGATTGCTCCAACTCTTCTCGCACGTCAATCGTCCATCGAGAATCAATGAGTTCTGACCATCCACGATCATTCAAGTATTGCAGGCCTTTTGAAATGGCTGAAGGACGAGTGATGGACTTATTTATGAAACTATCTTTTTTTTTACAACCCATGTAGTACAATTTAGTAAACCACCTTCTTGTGCAATATCATTATAATTTATTGTTTCTATATGTTTCTTAGGGAATGTTTTTTGAAGAATTTCAAGAACTTGGTTATCCTCATCTCTATTAAAGATTGGTAGAACAATCAAATTGTTGACTTCCAGATAATTCACGTATATTCCAATTGCACTATCTGGGTGTTTTTTGTTGATGAAGAATGGTACATCTATATATTTCAGTCCATATTGATTAATAACTTTTTGTATTCCCTTTTGTATGTACTTGTATTCGTCGGACAATCTGTTTCCCAATATAGTGTTTCTATCCACAAATCTAACCATGCCATCTGCATGTCCAGTATAATCTTCTTCTTTAGATTTTAGAGAAGGAATTATAATTATCTCGCATTCAAGCAATTTAGCCAACTCATTTATTAATGTTTCCTTTCCGATATTTGGGTTTTCATCAAAAATTCTATCCGTTAAAATTGCTCTTCCCTCGCATATAAGTACGTTCCCCCCATCCAAATTTATATCCGAAAATTGTGGGGTCAAACCGTTCATTTTACACACTTCGTGCACATCAGTACGAACATCATCCCACTTCTCTCCAATTAGATAACTTGGCTCGTATTTAAACTGAATCAATTTGCCCGATTCTGTTTGAACTGGCATATAATCACGGCACCAAATGTCCTTAGTACCTTTTATGAACGAGTAATTCACACGATGTTTTTCAAGAATTCCGATTAGAGTCTTGCATGTCTCGGGATGCTTGCTCATTAGTAATTCTGACATATAGACGGTTTGCTCGTTGTTATCCATAGTTGAGTGATAATTAGTTAATGATGTTATTTCGCAGGATGTGTTATTGTTGTTCTTTTTTGCTATTGTTGTAATATTCTCTTGTTATTCGACTGTCATATCCTAGAAATTTTTTGCATATTTCTGTCGTTGGTTCTATATTATTTTTGACACAAATATCTTTGAACACCTCTTCTAATTTTCTGTTATTCAATGCAAAATCTTGAATGTATTCGTCGCTGACACGTCTTTCAAAAAACTTTATTTTCTTTAAAGTTTTCCTATGCTCTTCTTGTGACATTTTATTATCCACAAGTTGTTTCATCAACCCCGTTAATGATTGTTTTTTATAACGTTTGCAGACCCATATCCCTATCGTTATCATTGCTGTAACAATGGATATTATGCCACCAACTATTCCAATTAAAGATTCAATATTCATATTAAGAACAAATTATTTTTTTCACAAATCTACTTTTTCAAAACATTTCAATCCCAGCTTTCCCCATCTATATTATGAGTGAATAGCTATTGCACAGAAAAACTGATTCGACGTCCTAACCCTTGAAAGATTTTGAATAGGGTTGACAATTGTATATCTGCGTGGCCGTTTTCGATACGCGAAATATAACTTTTCTTAGTGCCGATTTTTTGGGCAAGTTGTTCCTGTGTCAATCCGGCTTTTTGTCGCTCCGCTCTAATTTTTTCGCCCAAGATAAAAGCATCTACACCTGCTTCAAACTCAGTTCTTGAAGGAGTGCCTAATTCGCCGAAATCTTCGGTAATGAGATCCTCTATCGGTGTTAAATTCAGACGATTCATTTCTTCGCGTGTCATAACTGTTGAGATTTTTTGGTTTCAAAATATTCTTTCATCAATCGTTTTGCCTTATTAATTTCGCATTGAGGAGTTTTTTGTGTTTTCTTTTGAAAGGCGTTAAATAAAATTACAAGCTGACCATCATCAAAACAACAAAATATTCGATATATATTGCCGCTTTCTTCGACACGAATTTCGAATAAACCTTTTACTCCTTCAATTGCGCGAAAATAAATACTTGGTATTACTTCCACTGTCATAATATAAAGAAAAATTTCGTAGATTTTTTTTAGAGCTTGTTGTGAAATCGTCTTTTTGAAATCCTTGAAATCATCTTTATATGCCACAATCGTCCTCAAATATTTTCTTTTAGGCATACCGATAAATTTTAGCAAAGATAACTAATTAGTTAACTTGATGCAAATTTTTGACTGTTTTTTACAACCATGTTAGATGACAGATGATTTATCTGTAAAATGTACTTGATAGGCAGGACTCAATTCTATGATAGATTTAGTGTTAGAAAGTCTGATACATTGCTCTATATCATTTGCTATGGATATTCGCAACTATCCCCTAATATTTTATATCTTTGTTTTTATGAACATTTAACGATAAAGTATATGAAATTAGGTTCTTTTTATTGTGGTGGAGAGTTTCTTCTGCCTAAACATATAAAAGCTTATGTAGATAGTTTTTGTCATGAATATAAAGAAATAAGCAAAGAAACAAAATTGATTCATCTTGGATTTGCTGTCCATCAAGGATATGATTTATACGAGAAAGTCGCTTCATATTTGAAGGATCACTCATATATTGATGAGTCTGAAATAACATGCACGATTTGCCGATACATCGTATCACTCAGATATAGTGAAGATAAACATTTTAAGGATGATATAGACGTTATGCATCTAATTTTATGTGAACAGTTGAATCTTAGGGATGCAATAGAATTGCTTGTTGTTGAACTGAATTTGCGATTTTCCTATAACATACAAGGGGAAGAGGTTGAAGTGACACAACATTATATGAGGTGGCCAAGCATAAAGCAGTTAGAAAAAGAATATGGAGAGGAGAAAACAAAAAAAATCATGGTCAAACCGACAGGTTACAAGGATATTACAGAAGATGAACTCAAAAAAAAGAACCTTTGGACGGAACTAATAAAGAATTATAACCAATATGATTTGTATTCAGAGACAAAAGAACATATCTATCCTGAAGATTATGATATCATCAAAGACTTCAATGGAAAGGCAAAAGGCGATGATTATAAGTTTGTAACAGGTGTTCCTGCCGAGCCTTGGCAGGGAAATCCACTAGATGCAAAAGTAATTATTTTAACCCTTAATCCTGGCTATGTTGAAGAATGTAATAAAACAAAAGCCCTTGGGTTACCTCCAGGATATATTGAAAGTATCTGGGATGAAAAGGCCAGAACTTTAGAATTTAATGCTTGGGGATTCTTGCCTTATGAGTCCAACGGATACTCAAAGAAATCTATGATTCAGAAAGATGGTGTAAAAAGCCGAGCTGATGCAATGAATGTTATTGGTGATTTTTATTGGTATGACTGTCTCCGTGGACTTAACAAAGAATTAAAGCAAGATGAATGTCGCTTTTTCGAAAACTTTGCATTGATACAATATTGCGCTTATACATCAAAAAAATTCGAGGAAGTCCCTCAAATTCTTCCTTCTCAGGAGTTTACTAAAGATTTGATTCGATATATAACCTACAATAAGCCTGACACACTATTTGTCATAATGAGAGGTGCGAAAAAATGGGAAAAACTCCTTGACAGGGATGTTTGGTGTCATATGCAGCCACAACTTATTATAAATAAGAATTATAGAGCTAAGCAAGTTTTATCAGAGAATATGTTAGGCAAAGACAGCTATAATAGAATTATAGATCATATAAAATAATGAATGCCAAACAAAACACACCAATGGATGGCGGCACTCCTCGCCAAACCCTCCTTCAATCCCTTTCACAAATCCACACCACCCCCATGGGTGTTGAGAGGATAAAGAGAAATCTACGCTTGTCGGAAGGGGATGTGGTGACCTATTGCAAGGAGAAAATCGCTTCTCCGAATTGTGAAATCACCAAGCAAGGGAAGAACTACTATTGCAAAATAGATGATATCATCATTACGGTCAACTCGTTCAGTTTCACTATCATAACGGCTCACATAAACAAACAGGCATGAGAGTATTAATCGTTCCAATGGCAGCCATGGCACCAACAGCGGGGCCTTCGTATCGTACTCGGTGCATCGCAAGAGAAATGCAAAAAGAGGGTCTGGTGGTTGCCACCTGCCAAGCACAAGATGTTAATTATAAGCCGATTGAAGGCATCGACAATTATTACCTGACGGTACCCTCGCCTATGGGTATGCCCTCGTTCGTCGGCACGCATATATTCCCTATCGTCCAAAAGCTGGGCGTAAACCGTTTCAGGAGCGTCGATAGCTTCGATGAGGTGCTCCACCTGACGGGAAACACCGACTACGCCTACCTCAAACAGAGCGTGAAGGATATCCGCAAGGCCATCAAGGCGTTTCAGCCCGACATCGTCTATTCCGAGTTCAACATCTCTGCCATGCTGGCGGCAAAGCTGGAGAAGGTGACCTTGTACATCTCCGCCAGTTTCCCGACGCAACACCAATACAGTCATAACCCGAAATATGCCAAGGGCTTAAACAAACTGCTTCGTGAATATGGCTTGCCACCATTGGCCTCATGTCTCGAACTGTTTGATTTGGCGGAGAAGAAATTCATACCGAGCTGCAAAGAGTTGGAGCCGATGGAGGACCCGAAAGTCTCGTTCTGCGGCACATTCAAGAGCAATGTCAAAGCAAATTCCGCCGTCCGCGACAAGGTACTCGTTTACATGGGCAATGGAACCATCTCACAGCGGAAGATGGTGAAGGAGGTCTCCCGTGCGTTCGAAAACACTGAATACCAAGTCTATATCGCAGGACAAGGATTAAAGGAGCAAACCTTCAACAACATACATATCGCACCGTTCTTCAACTTCGACGCATACCTCCCGGAGTCTGTGTTGTTCATCAACCACGGGGGACAAAACAGCATTGCGGACGGACTGGTCTATGGTGTTCCGCTCCTCGTTTGCGCAGGCAAGGTGTTCGAGCGGAAGTACAACGCACAGAGCATCGTGAAAGCGGGAGCGGGAGAAGAATTGACCGTTGCGGAGTTCACCTCGGAAGAGATCAGACGTGTAGCTTTACAAATTATCAACAATACTGAATATCAGAGAAATGCATGTAGAATTGGGCAAGAACTGACTTCATTGGGAGGGGTGTCGGTCATTACTTCATCCATGCGTTAGCGGGCAACCGTTCCGACATGGCGGCCACCGACAAATAGTATCATCCCTCCCCAGAAAATGTGAAGGTGGAGACCTTCCTCAATACTTTATCAGCCCTTTCTGCTTGGTTTTGAAATAGATGAATTGAACGATTCCCCGCATGGAGAGATAGGCGAGGAAGGCAATCCATAGGCCATCGTTCCCAATCCTTCCAATGAGAAGATTATACAACAGGAAGAATAGGATCGTGGCACAGACCATGGCCGTGACCATTCCTTTCGCCATGGTCGCACCCACCATGATACCATCCCAAAGGAAGGCGGAAAAACCGCAGATAGGGATGGCGACAACCCATATCAGGTAATCTTCAGCGGCAAGGATCGTCGCAGTCTCATTGGTGAGCAAGTGCAGGAAATCAATGGAGAAGAATTTATATGCGAGGGTGAAGACGACGACCAAGCCCAATCCCCATAGGAATATGTACCTGATGGATTTGCTCAGATTGGCAGGGTCTTTCGCCCCGATATACCTGCCGGTCAGCGCTTCTCCCGCATACGCGAACCCATCCGTGAAGTAGGAGAAGATCGAGAAGAACTGTATCAGCAACGTATTGACAGCTAACAATGTAGTACCCTGCTTGGCACCCGCCAGCGTGAAGAAGGTGGTGACCGCCGTAAGACAGACCGTTCGGATGGCGATGCTTCCATTGAGGGAGACAATGCGTTTCAACTTAGACGTATCAAGGACCTCCTGCTTGCTGATCAACGGCACCAGGTCGCCATACTTATGTTTCCAGAGGAAGAAGGCCAACGCCAGTCCGCTGTATTGGGAGACGAGCGTACCCATCGCGATACCGGTGATCCCCAGATCAAGGCCAATCACGAAAACCAAGCTACATAGGATGTTGATGACATTGATGGAGATAGCGATGATCATCGGATAGACAGAGTTCTGCATACCTATGAACCAACCTTTTACGCTATACATACACATCACCGCAGGGGCACCGAACACGCAAAGGTTGAAGTAATAAGCCGCAGCCTCCTCCACCTCAGGAGCAGTGTTCATATAGGCGAAGGCATACTTCTGGATGACGCCCTTCATCAAAAAGATCAAGAGGCAGGCCGACAGTGCGATAAGGATGGAGCGAAGCAGCAGATGTATCGACTCCGAATGGTTTTTCGCCCCGAAGGATTGGGCGGTCAGTCCGCTGGTGCTCATGCGGATGAAGCCGAATGTCCAGTAGAGCATATTGATCAACGTGCCCCCGACTGAGATGGCGCAGATATACACGACGCTGCCCAAATGTCCCGCGATAGCCAAGTCGACCAAGCTAAGCAAAGGAACCGTGATGTTGGTCGCGATGGCAGGAATAGCGATTTTAAGAATTCTCTTGTTCATCCGAAAAGTCCATATTTCCGCAAGGATGGGAGATCATCACACACGGCTGACCATCCGTTTCACCCTTGCCGTTTATCGGGGCACAAAGATACTGCTCTTCTTGGACTCTCACAAGTGGAGAGCGTTCCGAGCGAACACCTTCCGCAGGAATGTCCCCGACCGCTTACAATTAGCGTTTTAGCGAAACGTCACCTCCCATTCCAAGAAAATATACTATCTTTGTGTCAATCAGCATCCGGAAGAGGTTCTTCCGAGGTGCGGAACTAAAGAAGAATATTTATGCCGACCTCTAAATCCTACGCAGACTTCATCCTCGAACAGCTCTCAGGACTGCCAGAAATCGCTTCCCGTCAGATGATGGGCGAATACATCCTTTACTACCGTGACAAAGTCATCGGGGGCATCTACGACGACCGTTTCCTCGTGAAGCCAGTAAAGGCGGCGCGTGAAAGAATGCCAGAGGCGCCCTACCAACTGCCCTACGAGGGTGCGAAGGAGATGCTGTTGGTGGACAATGTGGACAACCGTGATTTCCTTGAGGATCTGATCACGTCCATGTACGACGAATTGCCGGAGGTGAAGAAAAAGAAGAAAGCATGACCTTCTATCCTCAGGTTCAACGATTTGCAGATAAGGTCTGATGAGGAAACAGAGCATCATTCCCCTCAAAAAAATAAAGCAAGAAACCACCGATTAGAATAAATTTTTATCTTTGCGAAACTTTAAAACTAAACGACATGAGATTAAACGGAAGAAGAGAAAGTTCCAATGTGGACGACCGCCGAAAAAGCGGTGCAGGGAAGGCAGGCTTAGGAATAGGCGGAGCCTTATTGATCGCAGCCATCACCTACTTTACGACTGGCAACCTAGGTCAAGCGATAACCACAGGTTTCCAAGTGGTTCAATCATCAGGATCCGGAGGCAACAGTTCATACGAGCCAACAGCGGAAGAGAACGAGTTGGCCACATTCACCAGCCAGATTTTGGCGGGCACAGAGGATATCTGGACAGATCAATTTCAGAAGATGGGCAAGACCTACCACGCACCGAAACTCGTCATGTTCCATGGGTCGGTTAACTCAGGTTGTGGTGCTGCAAGTGCATCCACAGGTCCGTTCTATTGTTCCGGAGACCAAACCGTATACATTGACTTACAATTCTTCACGACAATGAAGTCGCAATTCGGAACAGCGGGCGACTTCGCATACGCATACGTCATCGCGCATGAGGTGGGCCACCACGTGCAGAACGAGTTGGGCATCCTCGGTCAAGTTCATCAGAAGATGAGCCAAGTCTCCAAGACTGAATCCAACCAATACAGCGTGCGTCTCGAGTTGCAGGCAGACTTTCTCGCAGGAGTTTGGGCATACAACGACCACCAGAAATTCCAGTCGTTGGAAGATGGAGACATCGAAGAGGGTTTGAGCATCGCCTCAAGAATTGGAGACGACTATTTGCAGAAACAGGCTCAAGGCTACACCGTACCAGAATCATTCAACCACGGAACCTCCGCACAACGTTCCCGCTGGCTGAAGAAGGGTGCTACCGGAGCTAACATTTCCGAAGGAAACAAACTATTCGAACTTCCTTATAGCGATCTATAATCGAGAGGATAGAGACAAAAAAAGAGGGGGTTGCTCAGTGGAAACTGGACAACCCCCGTTCTATTTAAAGTAGCCCCTTACGAAGCTACTCCTTTGCGTTTTTTATTCTATTTGCTTTTTATAGTTATAGAGTGCACCGACGGAAAAGCTACGATTCATCACTCATAATAGACGATCTCACGTCTTGTGATGAAACGGACCTGATCTTTCTTAACGTCATAGATCGTCTCCGTCACCCAGTTGCCATGGTCGTCATATTCATACACACATTTAGCCTCAGCCAAGTACTTGTCGCCATACGGGATGGTCAGGGAAGAGATCAGGTAGCCCCTATCGTCGTACTCATACAAAATCTTATAGGCCAGCACACCATTGAAATAATGGCCAGTCTCCTTCAGCAAGCCATTTCTGTTGTACTCGGACACTTTCTTCACCACCTCCTCATTCTTCTCATTATAGTCCGTTTCTGAGGTCAGATTACCCTTCTCGTCATAGCCATACACACGCTTGAATACCAATTCGCCATTCGCGCGGGTATGTCTGTACTCGCTCTGTCTACCATTACGGTCATACTCATACGTATAGAGGTCGGAGACATTACCGTTCTCGTCATGGCGCACCTCCTCCTTCTTGTTTCCTTCGCCGTCATAGACATTCACGTTGACACCAGAGACCTCTCCCTCCTGATTGAAGTTAGTCTCCTTCACACAGATACCGTTCTCGTACTTATGCACGCTGCGGCTGCTCAAGCGATTGTCAATGTCATAAGATCGTTGCTCGGTAAGACCTCCATTACGGTTAAAGTTGTAGAACTCGTTCCATATACGTTCCTCCATCACGTTATCAAACACAACGCTTGCATCATACGTCTGGGAATGAAGCGTTTTCACGTTTCCTTTCAATCCCATCGCATTAGGTACACTTTTCTGCTCTTCTTGACATTCCGTCAAAACAAACAAGGACAATAAGCCCCACAAAAACAAACTTTTTTTCATGCGATTCCTTTTTAAAAACACCTTTTAAACACCTTATTACGTAAACACCTTACAAACATGTATTCGTAAATATATAAATAAATTTTCGAAAAAACCAACATTTGAGAAGATAAATTTCTCGGCGGATACGCCAAAAAAAGACGAAAAAAGGGTCAAACGAGCTGGCTCTTAACCCCTTACGATTCCACAACTTAATGCAATGTTTTCGTGCTTATATAGACGATGCCACATTTCGTCCCGACCTTGACGATATAGACCCCAGGGACAGGGATAACGATATCCACCGCATCAGAAGCCGCCGTCTCCTTAGCGACCATAGTCCCCACGGTGGAAAAGACTTCAATCAGTTCACCTTTCTCCACATTCCGCAAGGATATGGTTTGGCCATGCACATAAATTTGGGCCATAGATTCCTCGCCCAATATCTCCTCCACAAAGACGGTCTCGCAAGTCTGGCTACCATTAGGGGCGAGAGGCGTCGCGGTGCGCATCGTGTCCCCGTCAGCGTCTACACAGATTCCGAAAATGGTCATGTCGGAGAGTCCGTCACGCACTCGACCGAACGACTCATCCGTTCCGTGAGGCTCATAAGCGATTGAGTCCAAAAGGATCTCGTCACCCCTGTAAAAAGCAGTTAACGTAATAGTTTCCGCAGCGGAGACACCTAGCTTGAAATTCAGATGCAGCGGACCCTTCTCAGGCGCCTTATCCGCCCAAAGCAGTTTATATTCATGAGCAGGCACCACCGTCTCCGTGGACCCCTTAGGGATGGTACATTTCACCTCCTTCGTCACGTTTTCGACGACCATTCCGGCCAAATCCACGTCTCTATCTCCACCATTGTACACCTCAATCCAATCCGGGTATTCACCCTTCTCATCGGCAAGCGTCGTATTGGATGCGCAGACCTCATTCAAGTAAAGATCCGACGGCTCCACACAATTAGGGTCATGTTCAAAGAACATCGTGACCTTCAGCTCATTCCCCTTCGCACAGGCAGTCAGCGCCCCACCGAGGTACTTGCTGTTGTCATCGTTCCTGACCGTCGTATCGTTGAGGTTCCACCTTTGTATCCTATAGCCAGCAGGGACAATCGGTTCGACCTTCACCCGCTCCCCGGAATAGCGCCAGGCATTGTATTTCGAAGAGTTAAACTCCCTTTTGTTCAGAAGGAATTTAAAATCAGGCGACTCATCATCAGGGAAGACGGTTCTAATCTTTACAATCACGGAATCATTCCCCAAGCCGAACCTCTCCTTCAGTTGGTCTACGACATACGCTTTCCGCTCCTTGGCGAAGGAACGCATCTGCTCCACCGTCTCATCGAAAGCGCTCGGGTTGCCGGGAGCGTCCAAGAAAGCTGAATTCTTAATCGTCGCACACATGTCAAGCCTCGTCAAATCCCAGATGGAGTCGAGCTTCGTGTCAATCCGCTCATCAGTGAACTGGTTCTTCAGCCGGTCAAGGTATTGGTCCAAGAACTGCCAGCGGAAGTCTTCGTTCCTGAGGCAAGACCTGAGCAGCACCCACATCGCCTCGACACCCTTCTCCTCCGTGGCGAACTTAATCATGTCCTTGTCCACAGAGGTCGCCTTGGACAAGCCGAAATCCGTGTCATAGAGAATCCAACGGAACCTGCCGCCATCATGTTTCCTCCACATTTTGATGTTATTAGAGACCCAATCCGTATTGCCGACGTATTGTTCAAGGATCTGATAGTCAATATATTCATCAATATCCATCATCGTCGACAAATGGTCATAGAAATCATCGTTCGCATAACTCTTGCTGACGTAGTCAATCATCTTATTGTAGGCATCCTTCGTACCCGCCTCACACACATAACCCACGCCCAAGAAATCAATTTCGTCCTCGTCCAGTCCATAGTTGTGGTAGACGTAATCCTCATTGGTGCGCTCCGTCAGGATCATCATGCCATAGAAGATACCATTCAGATAGAACGCCACAGGCTGAGCCATCTGTCTATCCAGGTTCATTCCTTCGCCTAGGCTTTGGATAAACATATCCCTCCATCGAGGCTGGACATACGAGTAACCATTTCCACCATTGCGCAAGGCAAGGCTCTTATACTTCTTGTAATCACGCGCAGGGAAGAAGTTGTCGTACTGCATCTTAGCCTTTCCCGACCGTTTATTCGCCTTGATCTTCAAGCTCTTCGCCACATGGATCCTTGTACATCCGCCATAGACACCAATCTCAACCTCCTGATTATCCACCACTTCCCCGTCCAGCATATATTCAAAATTGGCAGAGCGCATCCACTCCCGGTTATAGTTGGCGGGAAAATCATAGCAACCACCCAAAGATCCGTTAGTTCCCTCCACATATATTCCGAGGCTATCGCCAAAGACATCCCCGTTGTTGGCGGAGAGGGAGACGACAGGGAGCCTACTCCCCGCCCCTTTGCAAGCCTCATAAAACTTATCAGGGAGGATGAAAGAGCCCGTAAGGATCTCGCTGAACAACATATCCTCCATATATGCCCTCACGCGCACGACGGTAGTCTGTTCGATCGAGATGGCACCCTCATACTTCGTGCCGGTCTCAGGAGTAGGCACGTCGCCATTCAGGGTGTAATAGATCTGCGCGTCCTCCGTTTCGCAATCCAGTTCGACGCTCAACGCACCATCATACAATCCAGGCTTCCCGCTCTTGAACAAGGGTTTCGTCACCCGATCAGAGATAGACGTCACCAACTCGTCGTTCGGTTCACCAGGCGTAGGGTGCATAAAACCATCCTCGCAATAGGCGATGTGCGGATATTGTTTCGGGTAAGGCAACTCCAGCGTTTCGCCACCGTTTGAGAAAGAAATCATCCCCCTATCCGTAGAGAGTTTATGACCCACGCTACCAGCGTAACGAGGATGGACACGCATGGCAGACGCACTACCCGACTCCTCATCGCCGAAAAACAGCAAGGAATAACCGTTGGGTATGACATGGGAAGAGTCCAGCACCACGCTCCAATCCGTCTGGCCCTCCTTCTCGTTGACCACAGTCCAGCCCTTCAGGTCGACGGCGGCTCCATCGTTATAGAACTCCACATAACCGTCATAGTTGTATTTATCACTGACAACCGTAGCGACATTGTTCGTCATGATTTCCGTGATGCGAATTCCAGCCAATCCATTTGAAACGCACAGCACCCATAGCAATATTTGAAATAGTACAAATCTCCTCATATTGTCCAAATTAAGGCAGGTTCTAAAAATTCATTTCGTGAGACCTTTGAATATATTTCAAATCCATTTGTGGAGACGCGATGCTTTGCGTCTCTACGGTGGCCGACCGACAAACAGCAAGACACCGAAAACAATCAAAAATCTCCATAAAGATAATCCTTTTATCCAATTGCCAATAAAATATCTAAGCAATATTTTTCTTCGGAACAAGTAATGATTCGGCAAGATTCATCATTTCTGGATGAAGCCCCTCCATCACAAAAAAGAGAAGTTCGGCAATATATTCCAATGAAAAAGTGTATATTTGCAACGCTAAAACCGAAAAACACAGGCTAAATGATTGTCAAGAAGTCATTCGTCCACATATTGGCAACCCTCATTGCCTTCATGCTCTGCATGCCTGAACTACGGGCAGGCACCAGCCAGCGCATGGAACGGATGGAGCGTTATTCGGCGACGGAAGGACTATCATCCAACATGACGCACGGCATGACGGAAGACTCTCTTGGGCACATCTGGGTGTGCACGGACTACGGGCTCTCACGTTTCGACGGAAGCCGTTTCAAACGTTTCGAGAAAGCGGAATACCCTTCCCTCCTACGCAGCGACTTCTTCTGCGCCTCAACACAAAAGGACGGTTCCGTGCTCATCGGGAGCCACCTCGGTGTGGCGCTGAAATACGACGCTTGCGAGGACACCTTCCTCTTTGTCGCCCCCAAGGAGTTTGAAAAGACCTACTACAAACAGATTTCAGGATTCTGCTCCAACGTCAAGGGAGAAACCTACATGTGGACGTCCGGCGGCATCTACCTCTACAACAAAGAGACGGGTATATTCACCTCCGAAACACCGATTTACGAGATGACCAAGGACACATTCATCTGTTCCATGTACGTGGACCCGAACAACCGCATCTGGATATGCACCTACAACTCTCTGAAAATCATACAACCCGACGGAAAACTCATCCGAAAGGACAACTTGGATTTAGGAGAGATGTATGCCAGCAAAATCATCTCCCTCGACAAAAATCATCTCCTCATCACCTGCTTTTCCAACAACCTGATCGAATACACCCTGGCGGACGACGGGCAAATCATTGGTTCCGAGAGAATCAGGCTGCCTTTCTCCAACACCACCAGCGTACTGAGGGACAGGTCCGGCAGAATATGGTTCACCACGGACGGAAACGGGCTATGGTACACGGACGAGGAGTTGTCGGAAAATACCGACTTCGTGAACATCAAGCCAGCCGGATACCCAAGCGACGTCATCAGCAAGCTCTATTGCATCCTAGAGTCGAAAGACGGTGATCTATGGATCGGCACCCAAAACACAGGAATCTGGAGATACAAAAAGAACAAGAGCAACCTGATCATGTCGTCACAAGACATCCCCTTCCCCGAAAAGATGTGCTCCGACTTCATCGAGACCGAAGAGGGGGGCATCTACGCCGTATCCGATGGCGGCGGGCTCTCATGGATCAGCAACGACCTCAAGACATTCGAACAGATACCAGGCAAAGCGGGTGAAAACAACCAAAACGCACTCAGCATCGCACAAGAGGACAACGGCAAGATATGGATAGCCACTTGGGGCGGCGGCGTCCAAATATACGACCCGGCAAGCAAGACCTTCAAGCAAGAGCGATTCGAGGAACTCAAATCCACACTCAGCTGTTTCTTCTCCGTCAATATCATGAAAAACAACGAGATATGGATCTGCACGGGAGGTGACGGGCTCTATGTGCGGAGAACGGACGGACATTGGGAGAAGTTCATGCTACCTTTCGGCGGCAACGAATATGACATGTGGACCTACGGTGTCACGGAGGGCATCAACGGAACCCGCTGGATCGTCACCACACGCTCCATCTGGAGGGTCAACGGAACCAACCGGAAGCCTCTGATCGCAGACATATCCAAGCAGAAGACACACGACCCGATCTGCATCAACGACGCCGCATGCGACAAGGCGGGGAACCTCTACGTGGGATGCGACCAAATCATTCTGAAGTTCTCTGAGAACGGAGAGCACTGCGACACGCTGGACTTCATTCCGAAAGACAACTACTTCTCCCTCGAACTATTGTCCAACGGAGAAATCATAGCCCGAGGGAACAAAGGCATATACAGAATCGACCTTAAAGGAAAGCAATACGCCATCTATCCGTACGAGTTTCACGCCAGCGGAACAGGACGTTTCCGCATCCACGGTTCCATCGTCCTGAAAGACGGAAGGATACTCTTCGGCACCAAGGAGGGATTCATCGTCGTCAACCTCAACCAAAAAGGGGAAGGCGCCAAGACACACCACTTCGGTGTGACCTGCGAGACCGTCAACAGCATTCCATACAGGGAGACCGACATCAAGCAGGAGACCGACGAGGATGGCTCCATCAAAGAGATGACGGTCAAATACGGGCAAACAGACCTGACCTTCCGAGTAGACCTCGTGAACTACTTCCCCAAGGAGATTATCTGCGAGTACATGCTGGAAGGATTGTCGGACAAATGGACAGAAGTGAACACAGACAGGGGCATCAACTTCTCCTTCATACCATCAGGCAGCTACATCCTACACGTGCGTAACTACCTATCAGGCGAAGAGGAATCCGCAGAGGTGAGGGATGTACAAATCACCGTACTACCGCCATGGTGGCAGACCATCTGGTTCAAGATCGGCACTTCCCTCCTACTCGCCATACTGATAGGCACCATCCTCAACCTGCGCATCAGGCGGCTGAAGAAAGAGCAGATCGAACTGCAAGAAAAGGTGAGGGAGCGCACCCACGAGTTAGACGAGAAGAACGCCGAGCTCCGTTTAGTGCTGCAAGACAAAGACCGGCTCATCTCCGTCATCGCCCATGACCTGAAGAACCCGATGTTCGCCATCGTGGGCACGTTGGAGCAGTTGAACAACAAGGAGATCGAGGCGGACAACGAATACAAAAAGACGTTGCGGGACGTGCACCAATCCGCGGAGACGCTCCAGAACGAGATGGTACGCCTCCTCGAATGGGCGAAAGCCAAGAAAGAGGAGATAGAGTGCAAGCACGAGGATGTCAACGTGGGCAACACGCTGCAGAACTTAGGATTGCTCTTAGGCGGACTCATCCGCAGCAAGGAACAGACGCTCGACGTCACCTCGCAGACAGAGAATTGCGCATACGTCGACTCCAGGATGTTCAGCACCATCATCCGCAACCTCATCACCAACGCTGTCAAATTCACCCCGAAGGGAGGTCGCATCGCCCTGACGGCATGGCAAAGCGCAGGGAAGATATACGTCAGCGTCGAAGACAACGGTGTCGGCATGAGCCAAGAGACGTTGGAGCAGATCCGCAACAACGGACACGTGCAAAGCACCCTGGGAACGCAGGAAGAGAAAGGCTCCGGCCTCGGATTAGGGCTCTGCAAGGACTACCTCAAACGCATCAACGGAGAGATGGAGATCACCAGCGAACTCGGCCAAGGCACCAAGATCACCATCTCCGTACCAGCATCCGAGCGCAAAGCCGAGGAGGCCATCCTGCACAAGGAGGAGGGAGGAGACGAACACCTGATAGACAAAGATCTTTTGGGCGGCAACACTGTCCTGATCGTGGAAGACGACCCGCTCATACGGAAGAACATCCAGCACACGTTAGAGCGGCACATGACCGTCCTCTCGGCCAGCAACGGAGCCGAAGCGCTCAGCATAGCCAAGGAGAACGAATTGGACATCATCCTAAGCGATGTGGAGATGCCAGAGATGAATGGTATAGAGATGAGCCGAGAGATGGCCAAGATGGACAACCTCTACGGTGTGCCACTCCTCTTCCTATCCGCCAAGACAGACGAGTCAGACCGCCTGATGGGACTCCTGACCGGTGCAGTGGACTACATACCTAAGCCATTCAGTTCAAACGAGTTACTTATCAAAATCAACAATATCCTGAGCAACCGCAGGAAGCAACAGATACGCATCCTGCAACAAAATATCGGTACGTTGTCCTCGGAAAGTGAGAAGGAGGAAGGAGCCAGGAAAGAGGGAGAAGAGGAGAAAGAGGAGAAGATGAATCCATTCCTGCAGAGGATGGTGGACGAAATCGCCAAGAACTACAAGGAGAGCAACTTCTCCATCGAGACCCTGGCGGAAACGCTCAACGTGAGCCAATCGACATTAGCCAGGAAGATAAAATCCATCACAGGGAAGACCCCGATCGAGATACTCGTCGAGTACCGTCTGAACGCAGCGCTCGCCCTTCTGAAGGAGAACAAGGACGGATTGCAAATCAACGAAATAGCCTACGAATGTGGATTCACCGACCCAGCCTATTTCACAAGGAAATTCAAGGAGTTCTTCGGGTATACGCCAAGGACGGTGAAATAGAATTAAGAGTTAAGAATTAAGAGTTAAGAATTTGTCTGTTGCTTGTTAACGTAAAGAGTTAAGAATGAGAACCATACCATTCAATGTCCGCCCTGAAAGGGCATAACATTATCTAGCCCAGGGCAACACCCTAGGAAATTATGAATTTTGAATTAAGAATTAAGAATTAATGAGCGGGATTTACACGATGCGCACACCTCAGCCCTGAAAGGGCATAACACATATAGCCCAGGGCAACGCCCTGGGGATTTATGAAATCGTAAATCGTAAATAGTTAAATAGTAAATAACCAAATACGGCAAAATTTCGTAAATTCGCGGGCGTATGGGTAGGATAATGGCCATAGATTACGGGAGGAAGAGAGTGGGCGTCGCAGTGACCGACCCCTGTCAGATCATTGCGAACGGTTTATGCACCGTTCCAGCAAACGACATACTCCGTTTCATCGAGGAATACACGAAGAAGGAGTCGGTCGAACTTATCGTGGTGGGACAACCCAAGACAATGAAAAACGAGCCATCGGAATCGATGAAATACATCACCCCCTTCATCAACGCCCTGAAAAAAAGATTGCCACAAATACCCATCGTCATGCACGACGAGCGTTTCACCTCCGTATTAGCCCACAGGGCCATGCTAGATGGAGGGTTAAAGAAAAAGGAGCGGCAAGACAAGGCCTTGGTGGACGAGATAAGCGCCACCATCATCCTGCAATCCTACATGGAGAGCAAGAAATTCACAATGTGAGAATAAACAAAACATTATAAGAAAATGATATATCCCATAGTCGTATACGGTTGTCCCGTGTTAAGAGAAGAGACGAAAGAGATCACGTCGGACTACCCTAACATCAAGCAATTAGCGGAGGACATGTTCGCCACGATGTACAATGCGGACGGCATCGGGCTGGCAGCCCCTCAAATCGGGCTTTCCATCCGCATGTTCGTTATTGATCTTGAGATATTGGCGGAGGACGACCCGCAATTCAAAGGATTCAAGAAGGTGTTCATCAACCCTCAGATCGTCGAATACGGAGAGGAGATGGAGTCGTGCGACGAAGGGTGCCTCAGCCTGCCTGGCATCAGCGAGAGCGTGAAACGTCCGACCAAGATACGCATCCAATACCTTGACGAGGATATGCAACCTCATGACGAGGTGTACGAGAAGTACAAGGCGAGAGTCATCCAGCACGAATACGACCACTTGGAGGGGAAAGTATTCATCGATAGGATATCACCCATCAGAAGGCAAATGAACCGTGGCAAAATCACCAACATGATCAATGGAAAGATCAGATGTAGGTACAGAATAAAAACTTCAAAATGAGTAATTTGGAAGAGATAAAGAGATTGCTTTCGGAGGAAAAATTCCAAGAAGCCGAAGAGCGACTGAAAAGGCACATCGAGGAGAATCCGAACGATGACGGAGGACATTTCCTCCTAGGGAACCTCTTCCGTAAAAGAGAAGACTGGGAAAGAGCGCTAAACGAGTACCAAGCGGCAATGGACCTCAACCCAGAATCGCCCGCCCGCATGGCCTACGACGCCATACAGGAGGTGCTGGCATTCTACAACAAGGACATGTTCAACCAATAGTTAAGAATTAAGAGTTGTAGAGAGTGCGTTTCCTTACATGATGCGCACACCCCAGCCCTGAAAGGGCATAACATATATAGCCTAGGGCAACGCCCTATGGAATTATGAATTTTGAATTATGAATTTTGAATTAAGTTAACATTTTTTCCGGCAAGAGGCAAGGATATTAATCTCCAAAGGGGTAAATTTGCCGTGGTAACAGAAAAAAAGAGAAAAGAGTGGATACGAAAGAACAATTCGAGGCGGTAATAGCCGTATGCAAGGACATCTACAGCAAGAAGCTGCAGGACTACGGAGCCGCATGGCGCATCATGCGTCCGGCATCCATCACCGACCAAATATTCATCAAAGCGAACCGAATCCGCACCCTAGAAGTGAAGGGCGAGGCAAAGGTGAACGAAGGCATACGTCCGGAGCTCATCGGCATCGTGAACTACGGCATCATGGGAATGATCCAGTTGGAGAAGGGCTATTCAGACGAGTCTGACCTCACCCCACAAGAGGCCATCGAACTTTATGACGAGTACATGAAGAAGACCGTCGACTTAATGTTGGCGAAGAACCACGACTACGACGAGGCTTGGCGCTCCATGCGCACCACCTCCTACACGGACCTCATCCTCATGAAGCTCTATCGAACCAAACAGATCGAAGACAATCAAAACAAGACGATCATCTCCGAAGGAATAGAGGCGAACTACATGGACATGGTGAATTATGCGTTGTTCGGACTAATAAAATTAGATTTTAAGGATTAAGCGAATAAATATTTTAGTAATTTTGGAAGCATGAAAGATACGGTAAAAAGCAAGATAGTTGTCATAGCGAGAATACTCTTAGGATTGGTTTTTGTCTTCTCCGGCTACGTGAAGGCGGTAGACCCACTCGGTTCGACCTACAAAATCCAAGATTACATGGCGGCGATGGGCTTGGACTTCTTCGCTCCGATCGCCCTAGTCATCGGCATCGGATTGGCCGCCCTCGAGTTCCTGATCGGTGTCTGCCTGGTTTTAGGAACCAACATCAAATCCACTTCCATTCTAGCCATCCTCATGATGTGTTTCATGACACCCCTCACCTTATGGATCGCCATCGCCGATCCAGTGTCGGACTGTGGATGCTTCGGTGACGCCTTGGTCATCAGCAATTGGCAAACATTCTGGAAAAACATTGTACTATTCGCCCTTGCGGTTCTAGTGTACAAATGGCGGGAATATAGTCCGAAACTCTTCTCGGACCGCACCGAGTGGCTAATAGCCATCTGCGCAGGCTCGTTCTCTATCCTGCTCTCCATCTACTGCTACTTCAACCTCCCAATCATAGACTTCCGCCCTTACAAGAACGGAACGGACATCATCAAATCAATGGAGGTGCCAGAGGGTGCGGAGGAGGATCAATTCGAGACCATCCTAGTTTACGAGAAGGATGGTGTGCAACAAGAGTTCTCCTTGGAGAATTACCCGAAGGACGACAGCACATGGACCTTCGTGGACTCAAAGCATAAACTGATCAAGAAAGGATTCGAACCACCGATCCACGACTTCTCCATGGAACATCCGGACGACGGAGACATCACGGAGGAGGTGTTGAACAAAGAGGGCTACACCTTCCTGATGGTATGCTACCGAGTTGAGAAAGCATTGACCAATAAGCGTAAGGAGATCAACGACATCTACCAATACGCACAAGAACATGGCTACGGATTCTATTGCATGACCGCCACAGGCCTTGAGACGGACGAGATGAAGGAGTTCAAGAACGAGATGGGACACAACGCAGAAGGCGGAGGATACCCATTCGTCAACACGGACGAGATCACTTTGAAGACGATCGTACGCTCCAACCCAGGTCTCGTGCTGATCAAGAACGGCGTGGTCGTGAACAAATGGAGCAACAAGAACTTGCCGAAGTTCAACACACCATTGGAGCAATCGCAAATGGGAGAGGTACAGCAGCCTAACGAATGGGGAATGGTGACGATGTCCGTCATCGCCTTCCTTGTCGTCATCGCCATCGTCTTCGCCATCGATTGGCTCATATCCTCCATCAGCAAGAAGAAAGGAAAATAAAACATTATCATAATCATTTATTAATATTACAATGAGAAAGAATATCGTTGCAGGAAACTGGAAAATGAACAAGACACTCCAAGAGGGTCTTGAGTTGGCAAAGGGCTTGGACGCCGCTTTGAAGGGTAAGAAACTGAATTGTGATGTCATCATCGGCACTCCATTCATCCACTTGGCAAGCGTAGCTGCAGCCATCGACACTAAGGTGATCGCAGTTTCCGCTGAGAACTGTGCAGACAAAGAGTCTGGCGCATTCACTGGCGAGGTTTCCGCCGCTATGGTTAAGTCCACAGGTGCGGAGTACGTTATCTTGGGTCACTCTGAGCGTCGTGAGTACTACCACGAGACTCCAGAGATCTTGAAGGAGAAAGTTCTCTTGGCATTGAAGAACGGTTTGAAGGTTATCTTCTGCATCGGCGAGAGCTTGGCTGAGCGTGAGGCTAACAAGCAGAACGCAGTCGTTAAGGCTGAGTTGGAGGGTTCTGTATTCAACTTGTCCGCTGAGGATTTCGCTAAGATCACCATCGCTTACGAGCCAATCTGGGCAATCGGAACTGGCAAGACCGCTACGGCTGACCAAGCTGAGGAGATCCACGCATACATCCGTTCTTGCGTAGCTGACAAATATGGCAAGGAAGTTGCTGAGAACACTTCTATCCTTTACGGTGGTTCTTGCAAGGCTTCTAACGCCCCTGAGTTGTTCGCTAAGCCAGACATCGACGGTGGTTTGATCGGTGGCGCTTCTTTGAAGGTTGAGGATTTCTGCGGCATCATCAACGCATTCTGATTCTAACCTATCAAATGATCATAACGAAAAAGGGCGGACATATTGTTCGCCCTTTTTCGTCATAATTCCCTAGGGCGTTGCCCTTGGCTATATATGTTTCGCCCTTTCAGGGCTGGCAATGAACCGGACGGGCATCCATAATTCCCCAGGGCGATGCCCTGGGCTAAATAATGTTTCGCCCTTTCAGGGCTCAGTTATGCGCATCATGCAAGGAAATGCACACCCTTCAATTCTTAATTCTTAATTCCCATAGGGCGTTGCCCTAAGCTATATATGTTATGCCCTTTCAGGGCTGGAATGTGCACATCGTGCATAGATACGCTCTCCTCAATCGATTTCGTCGAACTATCGGTTCATTACCCACAACTGTATTCCCACGAACACCACCCTAATTCTTAATTGACTTCGTCGAACTGACGTTTCAAAATTCTTAATTCTTAATTCTCCAACCCTCCGGCACCCCGCTCGTCCCGTCATCAACCGGGAGCACCTCAGGGCAGACGAAGGTGCCCTCCTCCCCCACACCATCCAACCAACCGCTCGTGGCGACAGAAAAGGTGGAGTCCAACCAACTGTTGAAATGAACCTTCAGGTACTTCAGACCGGTACAACCACGAAACATTCCCTTGTAACAATCCTCCGCCAAGGAGACGGCTGGCAACTCAGGCGCCCGTTCCAATGCGGCACAACCCGCAAACATACCCAAATAGCAACCCGTCTTCATCTCTTCTGCGGGAAGCGAGGACATGACGGAAAGGCGCACACAACCATCGAACATATTCGCATAACAATAAGGACTCAGAACCTTGGCGGGAAGAGCCGGAGGCTCCGTCAGCGATTTACAGCCCCTAAACAGGCTACTATAACATCCATCCGCCAACTCCGTCGCAGGCAATGACGGCGCACGACGCAACGACTCACAGCCCTCGAACATTCCCTGGTAGCACTGATTCCGCATCACGGTAGCCGGCAAGACGGGAGCCTCCTCCACCCCTGGGCATTCAGAGAACATAAAGGCATAGCAGCCAGGAGACAAGTTCTGCGCAGGCAGTGGAACGGCCCGTTTTATCAAACGACACTTCGAGAACATGTATTGGTAACAATCCTCCGCCAATGTCATGGCAGGAAGTTCAGGCAACTCGGTCAAGCCCGAGCCCGAGAACATTCCTACATAGCAACGCTTCGCCAACGTATCGGCAGGCAATAAAGGCGCACGCTTCAAACGCTTACACTCACCAAACATGTACGCATAGCAGGCTCGCGCCAATGTCTTGGCAGGAAGTTCAGGCGCCTCAGTCAAACCCGTAGCCCAGAACATTCCATCATAGCAATGCATCGCTAACGTATCGGCAGGCAATAGAGGCGCACGCTTCAAACGCCCACACGAACTAAACATACTCAAATAGCAGAATCTCGCCAACGTCATGGCAGGAAGTTCAGGCGCTTCGGTCAAACCTGTGCCCGAGAACATCCCAGCATAGCAATACTCCGCCAGCGTATCGGCAGGCAATAGAGGCGCACGCTTCAAACGCCTACACAAACTAAACATACTCGCATAGCAGGAATTCGCCAAACGGACAGAAGGCAAGGCAGGTGCCTCCCGCAAGTCATGGCACATCGCGAACATGGAACTGTAACACTCCTTCGCCATCACCTCGGCAGGGAGTTTTCCCACCCTCTTCAGGCGGAAACAACCAGAGAACATATCCCCATAGCAATAGGACGCCAAAGAGCGTGCGGGGAGATCGGGCGTCCTCTTCAGCGACGAGCACCCAGCGAACATACGGTAATAGCAATAGTCCGCCATCTTCTCCGCCGGCAAACGTGGCGCACGCCTCAACTTCTTGCAACCGGAGAACATAGCCATGTAGCACCCCACGCCCAACTCGGTGGCCGGCAAACGTGGCGCACGGCGCAAACCTTCGCACCCCTCGAACATATTCGCATAACAACCGTCAGACACGTTCAGGGCAGGCAATGCAGGGGCTTCCTTCAACCCCTTGCAGCCAGTGAACATGTGGGAGTAGCACCCTTTGGTCAACGTCGTGGCGGGCAAGCATGGCGCCCGGCGCAAGCCTTCACAATTCTCGAACAGGCGGTAGAAGCAATATTCGGAAGGGATCTCCGCATGCGAAGCGTCCCCATACAGCAGACTCATCACGTCGCCGTCCGCATAGACCGCTCCCTCGATTACGAAAGCGGTATAACAGGTCCGATGGAAGCCCCTATCATTCGTTGAGGTAGAGCCGGAGAGTCCGTTCGGGTTGTCTCCCCTGAAGCAGACCGTTTCGCCCGCATGCCGCAGTTCGATCAGTTCCGACATGGTGTTCACGGGCTCCCCATCCTCACTCGGGTGGAAACGCAGCGGAGACCACGAAGCGCCCTCATCGCGGGAATACTCCAGGGAAGGATGATTGCCCGCATACGACGCTACAGAGACCATCACCCCTTTCTCCACGGCCGTGAGGCGAAGCGGATCCGCCGCCCTGCCCATCGAGGCAAGAAGAAAGAAAAGAATAAGTAAAAAAGCGTAACGTCTCATACGATGAAAAATTAGATTAAAACATTTATCTCGCCACGCTAACCGGCTCTGCGGCCAACTCCACACACAAAAAATCATACGCCTCCGTGACCGTGCGGAAACGTATCGATGCCTCTTCCCTCTCCTTATCCTTGGCGGCAGGCGGAAGGGTATCGGGGTGGCAGGTCTTCACCTGCGCACGGTAGGCGGATTTCACCTCATCCAACGTGGCTTTCTCGCTCAATCCCAGTATTTTATAGGCCTCCTTCATACGGTTGGAATAGGCGGATTGGTAACGCTCACGTTGCTGGGCGTTCTCCGTGCCATTCCGTTGTTTTTTGCTCTGGCTCTCCGTCTCGAAGCGATACTTCAGTGAGAGAAAGTCCCACTCATTGATACGGAAGTAGAAGGCGATGCGGGAGAGGCGGTCCAGCTCCACATCGTCCACCATACCGTCACTCGCATAGGTACATTCGAAAAGAGCAGACAACAATTCCAACCGGTCCGCATAGCACACGCCCTTGTTGTGCAGAATATCGAGGCATACAGAGACATACCCCAATTCCGCAGGAAGTTTGTCTTCCTCCTGCCTATACGCATTGTATAGTTTTATTCCAGAGGCAAGTTTTTCCCCATAATCCGTAGAACTATTTCCACACACCTCCGCAAGATACCTCACCGCGGACTGAGTCTCCTCATACTGATATTGAGGATCACTCTTTAGCGTTATCATATACGCAAGGAGATTTACCATCTGCTTATAATAGAACTCATTGACGAATAGAGGCTTGTAACAAGAAAACAATTGCAACAAACAATCGAAGTTTTTATCAATGAAAAAGCCACAATCCACTCGGCACAACATCTTTTTGAACGAAATGACAAGAGCCCTCTCCCAAGAGTCCGATTTATAATCATAAAAAGAAGAATAGACTATTTTCTTCAAATCCGCATAATAAGCCTTACGTTTTACAAGCCCCCACAAACGAAACAACTCGATACGATCCTTGTAAAAATGTTTGACGGGAAACATTTGGACAAATAGGAGGAAGGAAACCACGCCACATGCGATGGAGATGGGGAAATGGGGGGAGGAGAATATCGATTCGGTCACCCCGCATGCAAATCCAGAAAAGGCCATTCCGACAAGGGGTCCGAACACATAAGGGATCCAACTACGCCCCATAACCAACGCACCGTTCGTCAACAAATTCTTTTTCTTCCAGCTTGCGAATAAACTATCTAATCTTTTCGTATCCATAGTTTCAAAATTAGCACAATTTTATGGAAATGCGATGGTGCCATGATTTAAATTTCTTTTGTCCCCAGGGCGTTGCCATGGGCTAGATAATGTGATGGCCTTTCTGGCCGTAGGGGAACATCATTTCGCCACACTGACTGGCTCCGCACACAACTCCGCGCACAAAAAATCGTACGCCTCCGTGATGGTACGGAAACGTATTGACGCCTCCTCCCGCTCACTATCCTTGGCGGTAGGCGGCAGGGTGTCGGGGTGGCAGTTCTTCACCTGCGTGCGGTAGGCGCTCTTCACCTCCTCCAGTGTAGCTTTCTCGCTCAATCCCAATATCTTATAAGCCTCCTTCAGGCGGTTGGAATAGGCGGATTGGTAACGCTCACGTTGCTGGGCGTTCTCCGTGCCGTTCCTCCTACCCCGTTGTTGTTTCATGGCTTCGAAACTGTACTTCAGCGAGAGGAAGTCCCACTCCTTGATACGGAAGTAGAAAGCGATGTGGGAGAGACGATCCAGTTCCACCACATCCACCATCTCCTCGCTCGCATAGGCACATTCGAAGAGGTGCGACAGAAGCGCCAGGCGACCATCGTAGTCCACGCCCTTGTTCTTCAGGATGGACAAACACCTGTTGATGTAATCCTCGCTTTTAGGCATACGTTTCTGCGCCCTGTAGTGATTGAACGTGTCAACCAGTTCCGTGAGCCTTCGAGTGTAATCATAGTCTTTGTACTTCGGCTCCGAGAAGTATTTCATGGCGCATTGCAGTCCGTCCTGCTGGCTTTGGGGGTCATTTCCCAAGGTGATCATGTCCGCATAGAGCCGCAACATATCCTCACACAAAGGCTCATTGCAAAAGATTGGTTGAAAGGCGGAACCGAAGAGATGCATCACCTGATCTATCGCTGGTTTCTTCTCCACCACGAAAGGCTTATCCATTCCCTTGAATCGTAACTGGATACGAATTTCTTTTTTCTTTGGAAGAGGATATTTAACCGATTTTAAATCAGTGTAATAGAGTGTATTTTTCTTCCCTATCCAGCCTGAAGAAGCCATTACATGATCCTTGTGGAACAGAAGGATAGGGTTAGCCCGAAGATACGGGAGAAGCAGTGGATCCGTCAAGGCGAAAAACGCCGATTCGCATATATGGGTCAATTTATCCGACTTGGAAAAGAGAAGATAATACCATAATGGCCAAAGAAGTAAATGTATCATCAAAATTATACCATATAACCCTTCCTCTGCGGCGGCGTCAGCTAGGAAGATCGTCAACTGGAAAAGAATCACGGAAATAAGAGAGATAAGGGCTATAATCAGGAAAAGGGAAAAACATAATCTGAGACACCTGACAAACTTCGGGTCCGCCCGCAGCGCACCCTTCTTCGTCAGCAGATTCTTTTTTTGCCACTCCTTGAATATCTCCTCTATCTTTATCGTATCCATAGTCTCAAAATTAGCGTATTTTTATGAAAATGCTATGGTACATGGCATTGAAATCTATTTCCCAGGGTGTTGCCCTGGGCTAGATAATGTGGTGGCCTTTCATGCCGGAGGGGAGCATCATCTCGCCACGCGAACCGGCTCCTTGCTCAGCTCCGCACACAAGAAATCGTATGCCTCCGTGACCGAGCGGAAACGGATGATGGCCTCTTCTCGCTCCTTGATCGTGGCGGTAGGCGGCAGGGTGTCCGGGTGGCAGCTCTTCACCAATGTGCGATAGGCACGCTTCACCTCCTCCAACGTGGCGCCCTGCTTCAGTTCCAACAAGGAATAGGCCTCCTGCTTACGATTAGAACAAACCTGTTGATAGCGGTTCTGCTGTCGGGTATCCTCCTCCCCCTTCTGCTTGGACTCCTCCTGTTTTTTCCCTTCAAAACGATGCTTCAAGGAAACGAAGTCCCATGATCTGATTTCAAGGACAAAGGCGATTTGAGAGAGAAGTTCCAGCTCCCACTCATCCACCAGACCATCCTCCACATAGGTACATTCGAAGAAATAGGTAAGCAACGCCAGACGTTCCTCATAAACCATGCTTTTAGATTTCATGATCTCACGGCCCAGCGTGCGACAATCCTCCACACATTTCTCCTTCGTGTCACGTTTGCATTGCTTCAACCAATAAGTAAGACGATTTGTAAAGTAACGCTCTTCATCCCCCCGACCACGATACGTCTTTAAACTAGTGAAATAACGCACCGCACATTGACGTTCCTTCACATACGGACGGCACTCGGTAGCATTTCTTTTAAGCACTCTAGCAAAGAGCTTCATCCTCAAATCATACTCATCATCATGCACATCATCCTCTTGTTCGGAAAAGATATCGCCAAAACAAGAGCGAAAGAATTCGCACGCACGTGGATTATCATCTATCGAGATAGAATCCATACCGCGTTTGCGGAAGGATATGCCTATCTTCTTTTCATACGTCTTCGATTTTTCGTCATATTTCGAATATCTTTTAATTTCACTGATATCGGAATAACTATACTCATGCACATTAGCTCCGAAGGAATTTTTTGTCACAAGGCGGTCTCTATACCAATATAGACGAGCAGGCAGCACCCAAAGACCCCACAGAAACAAAAGGGGGAATGGAGAAAAAAGCATCATCCCCAATATTTTACGCCATCCATCCAAAATCCATAAACAGGAGATTCCGAAGCCAAAAACAGCCAAAAAGAACAGAGCAAGGAAGATTGCTTCTATCGTGCCGGCGACTGAATCTCCCATATAAAAAGACCCGTCTTTCTTCAGCATTTTCTTGTTCTTCAGGTCCTCGAATACACTATCTATCTTTCCCTTGTCCATAGGTTCAAAATTAGCACATTTTTATGGGAACGCAATGGAGCATGACATTGATTAAAATTTGTTTTGCCCCCTCCGGGGGCGTCCGACACCCCACATGTCCACATTTCCCTGGGCGTTGCCCTAGGTCATACGCGACCATGCGAACATACGTTCCAAAGGGGCAAAAGAACCGTGTCACCTCGTCACGTTAACCGGTTCGGCGGATAGCTCCGCACACAAGAAATCGTACGCCTCCGTGATTGTACGGAAACGGATGGTGGCCTCCTCCCGTTCCGCCTCCGTCGCGGTGGGCGGCAGGGTGTCGGGATGGCAAGTCTTCACCTGCGTGCGGTAGGCGCTCTTCACCTCCTCTAACGAGGCATCCGGCTTCAAGCCCAGCAGGTTGTAGGCCTCCCGCTTGCGGCTGGAGCAAACAGACTGGTAGCGTTCACGTTGCTTTTGGTTCTCCGAGCTATGTTGTTGATCACCAGAAGGATCCTCTCGTTGTTTCGACTCCGCGTGTTGCTGTTTCTCCGCCTCGAAGCGATACTTCAGCGAAAGGAAGTCCCAATCCTTGATGCGCAAGTAGAATGCGATGCGGGAGAGACGTTCCAGCTCCGCTTCGTCCACCATGCCATCACTCGCATAGGCGCACTCGAAAAGGCGAGACAGGAGTTCCACCCGTCCATCGTAGTCCACTCCACGATTTTTCAAGATAGACAAACAGATGTCCACGTATCCTGTTCCTTTAGGGTAATGTTCCTGCGCATTATACAAATCGTACAGATCAATTTGCCGGGAAAGGTCACGAGCGAAATTATGATGGGCGAAATTTGACTCCGCGAAATAGTTCAGCACACATTGCAGCTCCTCCTGCCGGGATTTGCGACTGCCTGTAAGAGATATCATATAGGCACAGAGCCGTATCATATCCTCATAGAGGAGCTCATTGATGAAGATTGGCTTGAAACACGAACCTAGCAGATAGAGCACAGCGTCCATTTTCTTTTCCGGCACCTTCTCCGAATACAAGACAAACTTGTGGTTGTCGACATAGAGCACAAGACGAGGTTTACTTTCATACGCATTATACTCACAGCCATATTCGATACGTTTCAACTGTGAATAGGGAAATTCCTCCCCATTAACCATCAGTTTCGTTCTACGGAAGCAAAAGGAGTAATCACGGTAGCGCACATATAGGCCCGTCACAACTCCACATAAGATTATACCCAACGGGATGTTCAACAGGAGATCTACAGAAAGCATAATCAGGATAATAGCAGCCAAAACGGTGACCAAGCACACGAACAAGATGCGCCTCTCTTGGTTCATTCTGACAAGAAATTCATCCCCCCTGATAAAGGATTTACGTCTCCAGTTGTCGAATATACTATCTATTTTCCTTTGGTCTATCGTCATAAAAGTGAATATAAAAGATAATCCACCCGCCAGATTCAGGCATGAACCTTCTCCACGCTCAATTCCTCACACAGAAAGTCGTACGCCTCCGTGACCGCACGGAAACGAATGGCGGCCTCCTCACGTTCCGCCTCCGTCGCGGTAGGCGGCAGCGTGTCCGGGTGGCAGCTCTTCACCAGCGTACGATAGGCGCTCTTCACCTCCTCCAACGTGGCCTCCGAGCTTACGCCCAGCAGGTTGCAGGCCTCCCGCTTGCGGCTGACATAGATCGTGCGGAAACGTTCACGTTGCTTCGTATATTCAGTGCTATCGCTTTGAGCGCTGTACTGCTCCTGTTTGATCACCTCGAACCGATATTTCAGAGAGAGGAGGTCCCAATCCTTGATGACGAAGTGGAAGGCGATGCGGGAGAGGTACTCCACCTCCTCATCATCCACGACACCATCGCTCGCATAGGCACACTCGAAAAGGTGGGTCAGGAGTTCCAAACGGTCGGCATAATCCACACCCCTATCCTTCATGATGGACGTACAAATATTCACATACCCCATCTTCGCAGGAAGATTCTTTCCCTCGTATGCTTGATACTGTTTCAACTCGTTGGAAAGATCATACTTGAAAACATAATTACGATATTTAGACTCCGAGAAATATTTCAATGCGCACTGCGTCTCCACCGCTTGGTACTGAGGATCTTTTTTTAGCGCTATCACATTCGCGAAGAGTTGTATCATGCTCTTATAGTAGAGTTCATTCTCGAAGATCGGCTTAAAACCAGAGCACATCAGGCGTGTCACGCAATCGAATTTTGTCTTTGACCCGACATGGTCATTCAACAGGAACGAGGTCTCCTTGAACCTGAGTTCGAGCGTCTTCACCCAAGAGCCTTTCTGCTGGTTGTAATAAGTGGCATGATGAATCCCCTCGAGATCTTTGTAATCAAACTTACGACTAAAGAGGCCCCACAGATAGGAGAGCTCCATACGATCCTTGTAGAATTTCTTAGTAGGGAAAAATAGCATAACCACAGGGAAGGCAAGCACTGGCAAAACATACAAAAGAGGTGGTTGAACCTCATTTTTACTCAAGGTTGTCCATACGACTAAAACAGCGAACAATCCCCAAACATAGGGCATGATATTGCCGCCCATACTCAACGCACCTTTTCCCGTCAACAACTTTTTCTTCTTGAATCCCTCAAATATTCTCTCTATTCTTCCCGTATCCATAACAAATCCTTTTTTACAAAAATAGTTATGTAAATATACTAAGAGAAAATGAGTTTAGGAAATAAAAAAGCTATTTCCGCACACAAGGGATCGTACGCCTTTGCAATCGCACGGAAGCGGTTGGAAGCCTTTCATGCGCAAACATGCGGACATGCGGCAAAAAAGTCACATCATTTCACCACGCTAACCGGTTCGGCAACCAACTCCGCACATAGGAAATCGTACGCCTCCGTGACCATGCGGAAACGGATCGACGCCTCCTCCCGCTCGCTATCCTTGGCGGTAGGCGGAAGGGTGTCGGGGTGGCAGCTCTTCACCAATGTGCGATAGGCGCTCTTCACCTCCTCCAGCGAGGCTTTCTCCTTCAGTCCCAACACCTTATAGGCCTCTCGCAGACGGTTGGAATAGGCGGATTGGTAACGCTCGCTCTGTTGGGCGTTCTCCTTGCCATTCCTCCTGCTCCGTTGTTGTTTCATAGCTTCGAAACTATACTTCAGCGAGAGGAAGTCCCACTCCTTGACACGGAAGTAGTAAGCGATGCGGGAGAGGCGGTCCAGCTCCACCACGTCCACCATCTCCTCACTCGCATAGGCACATTCGAAGAGGTGCGACAAGAGATCCAAACGAGCATCGTAGTCCACCCCTTTGTTCTTCAGAATGGACAAACATCTGTTGATGTAATCCTCGCTTCCAGGCATACGCTTCTGTGCCCTGTACTGATTGAACGTGTCAACCAGTTCCGTGAGCCTTCGAGTGTAATCATAGTCTTTGTACTTCGGCTCCGAGAAGTATTTCATGGCGCATTGCAGTCCATCCTGTTGGCTCTTGGGGTCACGTCCCAAGGTGATCATATCCGCATAGAGCCGTAGCATATCCTCACACAGCGGTTCATTGACAAAGATCGGCTGAAAGGCGGAACCGAAGAGATGCAGCACTTCATCCAACTTAGGCGTGTTCACCACTTCAATAGGCTTTTCCCAACCCTTGACCAGAATCCTTAGGCGGAACTCTTTCTTATTCAAATAGGAGCACGTAATATTTTCTATGTCAGAATAATAGCATTTTTCTTCAGGACTAATCCAACCAGAAGAAACCACTAGATGATCCTTATGGAACAGATGGATAGGCTTATAATACAAGAAAGGGAAAAGCGATGGTTCAGAACAGAAGTAAAATATCGACTCGGAGATGTTGGAACTTTTAGTCAGCACGGAAAGGAGAAAAGTAAGCATTCTTGAAAGCCTTCCATTCTTGAAAACACAATAGAGAAGAATGCATATCACAGACAAGAAGATAAAACCGAGATCAGATCCTACTTTTCTTCCCCAATGCATGTGGTCTGACAACCAGGAAGCATATGATAAGGGACCAATAATAACGACGACAAAAAAGCCCACAAAGAGAAGCAGGTAAAGGCCACCCACCAGAAGGGCTCCCGGCATGCCAAGCAACATTCTAACAATAGACACAAAATTCGGGTCCGCCCGCAGCGCACCCTTCTTCGTCAGCAGATCCTTTTTTTGCCACTCCTTGAATATGTTCTCTATCTTTATGATATCCATAGATTCAAAATTAGCATATTTTTATGGGAAACGCAATGATGCATAACATGGATTTATATATTCTTTTGCCCCCTCCGGGGGCGACACACACACCACACATCCACATTCCCCAGGGTGTTACCCTGGGCTAGATAATGGGATGGCCTTTCAGGCCATAGGGAAACATCATTTCGTCACGCTAACCGGTTCCACGCTCAACTCCGCACACAAAAAATCGTACGCCTCCGTGACCGCACGGAAACGGATGGCGGCCTCCTCCCGCTCGCTATCCGTGGCGGTGGGCAGCAAGGTATCTGGGTGGCAGGTCTTCACCTGCGTGCGGTAGGCACTCTTCACCTCCTCCAACGGAGCATTCTCCTTCAAATTCAGCAGTTTATAGGCCTCCCGCTTGCGGCTGGAGCAGACAGATCGGTAGCGCTCACGTTGCTGGGTATTCTCCTGCTCCTGTCGATGGCCTTTAGCCTGCTTCTGCGTCTCGAAGCGATACTTCAACGAAAGGAGGTCCCATTCCTTGACACAGAGGTAATAAGCGATCTGGGAAAGATAAAACCACTCATCATCATCCACCATACCATCGCTCGCATAGGCACATTCGAAGAGGTGGGACAATAGCTCCATACGGTCGGTATAGTCCACGCCCTTATTTTTCAGGATAGAGAGGCAAACACTCACGTACCCCATCTCCTGTGGCAGTGCCTTCCTTCGTCTGAAGTTGTTATAGCGTTTCTTTTCATCAGAGAGGGCAGATCTGCCATCATAACGGCCACGGGACAACTCCGAAATGGACTTCTCCGCCAATCGGGTCTCAACAGACTGATACGGAAGATCATCCTTTAACGTTATCACATACGCGAAGAGTTTCACCATCTGATCGTAATACAATTGATTGACGAAGGAGGATTTGAAACAGGAAAACAATTGCGTCAAGCAGTTGAACTTTGTGTTTGACGTATTATCGGTATTCCAATTAAATGAATGGCCCTTGAATGAGACAGAAAGGCACTTCACCCACGTCGCCGAATCTTGATCGTAATAAGTGGAATGGACAGTCTTTCTCAAATCGGCATAAAAATACTTGCGTTTTACGAGTCCCCATAGACGAAACACCTCTACACGATCCTTGTAAAAACGCTTGACGGAAAACAACTGAACAAACAAGAGGAAGAAAAACACCCCACAAGTGACGGAGATAGGCATATGAATGGTGCTCACCCTATCGGTCACTACACATGAAATCGCAAAAAAAACAAATCCGACAGGGATTCCGAAGACATAAGGGATCAAACTACGCCCCATACTCAACGCTCCTTTCCTCGTCAACAAATGCTTTTTCTTCCAGCCTGCGAATAAACTATCTAATCTTTTCGTGTCCATAGTCTCAAATTTAGCACATTTTTATGGAAATACGACGGCGCATGGCTTCGAATTAAATCTGTTTTGCCCCCTCCGGGGGCGTCCGACACATCGTTCATCTCCACATTTCCCAGGGTGTTGCCCTGGGCTAGATAATGTAATGGCCTTTCAGGCCGTAGGGAAACATCATTTCGCTACGCTAACTGGTTCCACGCTCAACTCCTCACACAAGAAATCGTACGCCTCCGTGACCATGCGGAAACGGATCGACGCCTCCTCCCGCTCCCAGGGCGTTGCCCTGGGCTAAATAATGTAGTGGCCTTTCAGGCCGTAGGGGAACATCATTTCGTCACGCTGACTGGCTCCACTACCAGCTCCTCACACAAGAAATCGTATGCCTCCGTAATCGTGCGGAAACGGATCGACGCCTCCTCCCTCTCGCTATCCTTGGCGGTAGGCGGAAGGGTGTCTGGGTGGCAGTTCTTCACCTGCGCACAGTAAGCTGCCTTTACCTCCTCCAACGAGGCTTTCTCGCTCAATCCCAGTATCTTATAAGCCTCCTTCGTACGGTTGGAGCAGGCGGATTGGTAACGCTCACGTTGCTTCGTTTGCTCCTCGCTTTCGGTCTGACTGTCATACTGGTTTTGCTTCATCGCCTCGAAATGACACTTCAAAGAGAGGAGGTCCCAATCCTTGATTCTGAGATAAAAAGCGATGTTAGAGAGGTACTTCAGCTCCTCCTCGTCCACCATGCCATCGCTCGCATAGGCGCACTCGAAGAGGTGGGACAACAATTCCAGACGGTCGGCATAGTCCACCCCCTTATTCTTCAAGATAGAGAGACAGGTGCCAATGTAATCCTGATGCGTCTCTTCCATGCAACGGAGGAGATGCTCCTCGCAATCAGACACACAATACTTGGATTCGGAAAGGGGGGAGAGGTACTTCAATGCGGCCTCGAGCCCCTTCGCACGATACGCATCATCTTGCTTCAAACAAATCACATTGGCAAACAGACAGAACATATCGTCATAAAAAAAACGATTCCTAAAGATTGGTTTAAAGCACGTACTAAACAAACGAACCAAGCGTTCATCACGGTATACAAACGCCTCTTCCGCCTCATCATGCTTAAAACGAAGGGTGAGCGCCATATATTGGGACTTCTCAGTAACCACCAGGTGGTAATCCACCAAAATCAGTTCGGAATAGGGGAAAACAATTTTCCCTCCTTTAAAAGGAGCGTAGCGAGCCAAACGATCTTTATAAAATAGGGACTCAGCGGAAAAGGTCCAAAGCATGACTCCAATCTGAAGGACCCAGTACACAAACACGACAAAAATGATACCCCCATCTTTCCCCAAATCCACAAAATGCGACACAAACTGAAAAACAGCCCATGGAGCAACAAGAAGCACAATCACGGAAAGAGCCTTGAACAGTGGTCCTCCAATTCCATTTTTACGCACCGTCAACGCACCATCCTCCGTCAGGAGCTTCTCCTTCCCCCATTTCTGGAATATCTCCTTTATCTTCTCCGTATCCATGCCTGCAATTTTTTGTAAAGGTAAAAAAAGAATGAACAATCAAGGGCCGTTCGTTCCTGGATAATGGACAAATATTAAAAAAAAGAGGTATTTTACCGTCAATAATGGGGCATTTGTCTAAAGAATCAATCATAATATTTTGGCATTCAATCGATTTAATTAATTTTGTGCCGAGTTTTAACCAAAAGCAATACCATTATTATGAATAGCGATTTTCACAAAAGGCACATCTTAGCGTTGCTAAGTCTCATCTCCTGTTGTGTTTGTGGAAATGCGAATGATTTAGAGGGTTCCGCACCCGACACCGTCATAAAGTCCGCGGAGGAGCTCTTCAAAGAGGGCGAGGCGTACTATCAACGAAAGGTGTACGACACCGCCTTCACCAGATTCGGGGAGGCAGCCCAGCAGGGACACGCCCAAGCCCAATACCAATACGGCAACTGCCTGCAACAAGGGAAAGGCACCACGTCCGATCCTAAGCAAGCCCTCGCATGGTACCAAAAAGCGGCGGAGCAAGGAGTGACGGAAGCCCAATACAAGACCGCCCTCTGTCTAGAGGCGGGAACTGGGGTCGAGAAGGACACGGCACAAGCCCTGCAATGGTACAAGAAAGCGGCAGGACAACAACATAGCCAATCACAGAAGATATTGGGAGACCGCTACGCCGAAGGGAGAGGCGTGGTGCAAGACCTCAAGGAGGCGCTCAACTGGTATAACCAAGCGGCGGAGCAAGGTCTCGCCGAGGCGCAATACAAACTAGGCGAATGTCACATGTACGGACGAGGCACTGTCAGAAACCCTGAGGAGGGCGCACATTGGTACCGACAAGCGGCCGACCAAGGGTATGCGCAGGCGCAATGTGCGCTCGGCAACTGCTACAAGGAGGGTGTCGGCACAGACCCTAACCCACGCCTCGCCTTCCGCTGGATCCGCATGGCAGCGGAGCAAGGGCTGACCAAAGCGCAGAACGATCTAGGCATCTGCCACGAACAAGGAATCGGAACGGACAAAAACGAGAAAGAGGCGTTCAACCTCTACCAAAAAGCTGCCCAAAAAGGGTATGCGGAAGCGCAATGCCACCTCGGCATCTGCCACGAAGAGGGCATCGGTGTAACGAAGAACTACGAGGAGGCGCTCAACTGCTACAAGAAAGCAGCGGAGCAGGGCGATGCCCAAGCGCAGTGCCGCGTCGCGATGTGCTATAAGAACGGGAAAGGCGTGGCAAAGAGCCAGACAGAGATGATCTCATGGCTAAAGAAGGCGGCAGAGCAAGGCAACGCCATGGCGCAATGTTGCCTCGGCACCTGCTATGAGCGCGGAGATGGGGTCCTCAAAAACTACTCGGATGCGGCGTTCTGGTTCAAAAGAGCGGCACAGCAAGAGTATGCGGAGGCTCAGTTCCACCTCGGCAACCTATGCTACAACGGAATGGGCATGGAACAGAGCTCAGAGGAAGCCATCAACTGGTACAAGAAGGCGGCGGAGCAGGGCTATGCCACCGCACAATTCAACCTGGCATCCTGCTACTACAACGGAATTGGTGTGGAGAAGGATATACCAAAGGCCATCAGATGGTACAAGGAGGCGGCGGAGAGAGGCGATGCCATGGCACAATCTTTCCTCGGCTACTGCTACGAAAACGGCTACGGGGTGGAATCGAACGAAGAGGAAGTGGCCAAGTGGTACGGGAAGGCGGCACGGCAAGGAGATGCGAAGTCTCAATACAAATTAGGCGTATGCTACTACAAGGGCAACGGTATCCAACAGAACTACGAAGAGGCCGTCGTCTGGTTCAGAAAGGCGGCGGAGCAAGGCTACGTCAGCGCACAACACAACCTCGGCGTCTGCTACGATAATGGTTACGGCATCGAGCAAGACTACAAAGAGGCCATCAACTGGTACAAGAAGGCCGCCAAACAAGGAGACACCTCCTCGCAAAGGGTGCTGAAGAATAAGGGAATCAGTTGGTAGGAGACAATTTTGAATTAAGAATTAGATTGTCAGTTGGTTACGGTAGAGACGATGTGCACATCGTCTCCACAAAGGAAGCGGGGATGCACCACCCTTGGCGCATCCCCGCTTCCTTTATTTTTCTATTGTCCATTGGCCACGTCGAGCCCATGTGACCTACCTTATTTTTTCAGTTCCTTCGTGAGTCTCAACTGAAGGTTGCCATCCTCGACCACCACATTCGTGATCCTCTCCGTCACAAGGTCCATCGCCCAATTGCCACGCCCCCAACGAGAAGAATTAAACGAATCGAAATCATCGGTCCAAAGTTCCGTAAACGATTTGCTATCAACATCATACGAAGAGACCTTCACATAATCGATGTATTGGGTGACAGGGAGATTCTTTGCGTTCAACTTCCCTACCCAACCAGTTTCCTTGCTGGCCCAAAGATTGAATCGGAGGCTCTGTTTTTCCACCAAGGCAGACACCTGGTTCCTCGTGTCACCCACATTCGTGCGTCTCATCTCTGTTCCATCGATCGACCAAGCCACATAGTCAGGCGTCCATTCCATCACATAGACATGATAATCCCCATCGACAGGATAAGAGAGGGAGTGTTTTATCTCCGACGTCACCTTGCTGGAGGCAGTACCCGTGATGATATTAGACTGGAAACCAGACTGATTCGTACCGATCACCTCAATATCCAACTCATTCCAATTCTTACCGTTCCCCATATAGGAATCATTGTAATAGAGGAACATAGAGCTAATGCACCCTGGGGCATAAGCCATCTTCATCCTCGCCTCGAAACGTCCGTATTGGAATGTCTCGGTCGTGAAGACCTCCGCACCGTAGAAGTTGTAGGCCGAGTTATCCACCTTCTCCTCCTTTTCCGTATTCTCCTCCTTAGGACCGTTATTCACTGGCTCGTTCTCGTCATCGTGCGAGCAGGCAGACATGCCCAGCACAAAACCGAAACACAACAATTTCAAAATCTTAGAATGCTTCATATTCATACAATTAGATGTAAAACAACTCATTAATGGTCATAAGTAATGGCCTCAAGCACAAAGATAAAATAAAATCCTTAACCCATAATTCTAAAATCCACAAACATGCATGCCCCCACCACGAAAAATTCATACAGACAAAGCAAAAACCGATTTTGCGTTCCACGCCTATAGAAAGGAAATAAAACAACAAAAAGTAAATGGCAAATTCACAATTCTTAATTCATAATTCTTAATTAAAAAAGGGGGAGACCACCTATCGCAAGCAATCTCCTCCTAAAACATACAATTGTAAATTTACATCAGTGTAATGTGAATATACTCGCCGTATCAAACGGCAGTAACAAATATACGACATACGCACGACATATCCAAGACATAAAGGGCGAAATATCAGCCGTTTTCCCAAGCGCCAAAGTTTTTCCGCGTATGTTGTGGGTATGTCGTATATTTGCTACATTTGTGTTACCCGTTTGTTACTCGGGTAACGGTAATTTGATTCGCATGATGGATAGAACGGTGAAGGAGCCGGTGAGGCTCCGTGAAAAGAAGCTGGCCAACGGGAACGTGAGCCTATATCTCGACATATATGTCAACGGCCGACGGTCGTACGAATTCCTGAAGTTATATCTCGTCCCCGAGAGGTCGAGGGTGGACAAGGAGCACAACAGGCAGACGCTCCAGCTGGCGAACGCCATCAAGGCGAAGCGGATCGTGGAGGCGCAGTCGAACACCCACGGGTTCGCCAACGTGAAGGACGCCACGAAGGTGCGCTTCTTCGACTTCTTCCGCACGTGCTGCGAGGAGGAGAGGAAGGAGGGGAGCAGGGGAAGCTACGACCACTGGATGTCGTGCCTCCGCCATCTCGAAGTGTACGAGCGGGACGACTCCGTCACGTTCGCCAAGATCACGCCCGACTGGGTGCGCAAGTTCAGGGAGTACCTCGACAAGAAAGCGGTCACGTGGTCCCGCTACGGCGTGGAGAGGAGAGGCTCGAAGCGCCTGTCCGAAACGACGAAGCTGGGCTACTTCAACAAGCTGAAGACCGCACTGGGCATCGCCGTGAAAAAACACATCATCCCCACCAACCCCGCCGACGAGGTGGATGGCTTCCGCCGAAGGGACAGCGCCCGCATGTACCTCACGCAGGACGAGGTGAGGCGGCTGGCGGCCACCCCGTGCGGGAACGGCACCGTGCGCAGGGCCTTCCTCTTCTCCTGCCTTACGGGGTTAAGGCGAAGCGACGTGGAGCGGTTGAGGTGGGAGGATGTCCACGACCAGGACGGGCTCGTCCGCCTCATCTTCGCACAGAAGAAGACGGGCGGGCAGGAGTACCTGGATATAGCGCCGCAGGCGGCCACGCTGATGGGCGAGCGGAGCGTCGGGCCCGTCTTCCCCGGGCTGGTGTCGCCAGCACGCACGAACCTCATACTGCGCAGGTGGGTCGCCCGTGCTGGCATCCGCAAGCACATATCCTTCCACTGCGCCCGCCACACCTTCGCCACGCTGATGCTCGACATAGGGACGGACATCTACACCGTAAGCAAGTTGCTCGGGCACCGTGAGCTGACCACCACGCAGGTGTACGCCAAGATCCTCGACAAGGCTAAGCAGGAGGCGGTGGCGGGAATACCCGACCTGCTGAAGTGAAATTTTTCTCGTTGATTTTCAACCAATTACACTTTTTCGCAAAAAAAATCTTACAAAACGCTTGCATACTATAAAATAATATAGTACATTCGCAATGTAAGGTTAAAACAATAGAACAGACGAGCCGACTGGATAAAACGGGCGACAAAGCGTATGAAAAATGCATTGAATATCACAGAATTGAGAGAGGTTAGGGAGTTAACAAAGATCTCAATGACAAGAGAATTAAAGCGTGGCGAACACTATAAGGGCTATATGATATTCGGCAGAATGATGCCGACAACCAAATCTCAGATAGAAACATTCAAAAGAAAAGGCGTATGCTTTGACGTTCTCGGATTGGAGGACGCCGAGAGAATAGCGAAGATTTTTGAAAAACACGGCATAGAGGCGCACTTTCAGCTAACCAAGTCGAAGATGTTCTGCCGACTGCTGACTTCTGAGTCTTACTTATGGGATTGCATGCTTAAGGACATCAATACTAAATAATTAACTAACGGGGCGGCTAACCACCGCCCACAAATCGAAAAATCATGGGATACTTAAAGAAAGAGCAATATGAGCGCCGCAGAGAGAATGCGGTGGCTCGCAACATAAAGAATGAAGAGGTGGCAGTGGCGAATGGTATGACGCAGGAGCAAGCCGAACTTATCAGCGATTTATGTTCGATGCGCCACAACCTTCATTCTAATATAGAACATCTTGTCTATGATAGCTCCAAAGAACTAAGTGAGCTCATAGATCTTAACATAGAATTGAAGGATTCGGGACTTGAACCAATGGACTTCGTACCGTTGGATACCTCTGATGAGTTCGCTAGCATTGATTACATTGATGCCCTCTTAGAGATGGAGGATGTGCCGGAGGACGAAGAAGAGAGAAAAGAATGGTATACTGATAAGACGTTCATGATTCATGAGCAATGGGATGACATGAACAGAAAGATAGAGGCGTATATCGCCAAAATTGACGAAAAATATAACACAAAATATGCCCCAACGGGCGCATTGCGAATTTTTTAAATGAGGAGCTTATGAAGAAATACGAGGTAGAGATCCACTTCGTGAACGGCGACAAGGTGCAGGCCAGGGTCGACGCACGAAACCGAAAGGACGCGCTGAGGCGCGTCAAGGAGACGGAGCAATACAAGGAGTTCGCCAGCCAGTGCGGGGACGTCGTGGCCGAATACTCTGAGCCGATCGACATCGAGCCAATCAGCAACGAGGACTTCGTCGTGACGGCGATCCTCAACAAGCCGGGGTGGCACATGGTCGCGAACATGAAGAAGGGCATCCGAGTAGAGTTCAAGGACGGCATGTACAACGAGACGCAGCGCATCGTGCGTTTCGGGAGCGAGGAGCTGAGCGCCCTGGACGAGGCCACGGCGCTTCGGGAGATCGGCGACTTTATGTTCGCAAATTTTAGGAGATTGGTATGAAAGGAGGCAGGGCAGATATGACAAAAGAGATAAACAACTGGGTGGCGAGAGAGATCAAGGCATTGCGTGAGGCGAAGGGCTGGACGAGATACCAGCTCTCCAAGCGCTCTGGCGTGCAGGAGATTTCCATTAAAAGAATAGAAGAGGGTGCGGGCTTGCGGCTCGATACGCTCGATAAGCTGCTCGACGCCATGGGCCTCGAACTGGGCATCCGAAGGAAACCCGACTTTGAATAAGGGCGCATCTTAACGGTGCGCCTTTCTTTTTCACCTAAAAAGAAGCCCCGGTCTCACGACCAAGGCTTCCCCTGAGTTTACCTAGACTGAGTATTGTCTCGTAATCTTCGATTCGGTTAATGTATAAGTGTGAATAATTAACAGATCGTTAGCCAGATGTCCTCACGCCTCGTCCAGGCGTCGAACATGCGGCGGAAGAGCTTCCCGCACACCTCCTTCGTGTCCGGTCCTAGGCCTCCCCTCACGGTGTTTCGGCCGACCAGCACGCATCCGTCCGTCCAGCCTGCGTTGGCGCCGGCGTGCATGCGGATGGAGGAGAACCCCTTTACCCCGTTGACGAGCGGTATCATGCCCTTGACGGCGTACGGCTCATCGTGGAACTTCGGCGAGTAGGTGAACGTGACCTTGTACCTCCCCGAAGGGATGGCGGTCTTCTTCGGGTACTTGGCCTTTACGGCCCTGATGCGTTCGAGGCTGTCCGTCGATTTCAGACCCCGGTCGGTGTCCTCCAGCGAGTTGCAGAAGACCTCGCTCCCGACGTACAGGTTACTGATCGTGTACCCCTCCTTTTTGTATTTCCGGTCTAAACTAATCTCCATGACTTTCCTCCTCCTTTCTTAACCATTCGGCGAGCTTCGACCTCGTCGGGCATTCGGGGTTGTTGCAACCCACCGCCATGGCTATCACCGAGTTGAGCTTCTTCTCGGTGCGCTCCTGCCGTTTTTCCGCTTTCGTGAGACGCTGCTCTATCTCGTCTCGCCTTTTGTTCCTTTCCGCCACCTCCTCCTCGTGTTTCTTGTCCCTCTTTCCGAGGATGTACTTGATCAGGAAACTGGCTCCTCCGATGATGGCGGCGACCATCGGGGAGATGACGTATAGGTACATGTTGTCGCTTAGCATGCTCACCTCCTTTTTTTGTGGTTGGTAATGTCCGGTCGCAAATATAAAAAACTTCGGGCAAAAAAATTGGTATTTAACAGATGTTTTTTATATTTGCGCGGATGCGGGCTTACACGCTACACATACAATGCGTTACGTGTCGAATACGCCCATCAACCCGCCAATAAATGGCATTCGACAAATTACCGACAAAATGGAGATAAGGAACATACGTGTGCAGGACATATCGCCGAACACGGGGCAACTGGAGGGGCTGCCGAAGAATCCCAGGTTCATCAGGGACGAGCGGTTCGACGCGCTCAGGAAGTCGATAGAGGACGCGCCCGAGATGCTGTCCCTGCGTGAACTGCTGGTCTTCCCCCACAAGGGTAAGTACGTGGCCATAGGCGGCAACATGCGGCTCAGGGCCTGCCGTGACATCGGATACGCGGAGCTCCCGTGCAAGGTGCTCGACCCCGGCACGCCGGTCGACAAGCTGAGGGAGTACGCCATAAAGGACAACGAGTCCTTCGGCCAATACGACTTCGGGGCGCTGGTGGACGAGTGGGACACGGACGAGCTGCAACGGTGGGGCGTCGAGCTCCAGGGCTTCGAGGACCGAGACACGGGCTCCCCGTTCGAGTTCGACACCGAGGCCACGACCGCAACGGACGATAAGAAGGACGAAGACGGCAGATACTACGGCGACGAAAGGGAGCGAACGTACAACCTCGTAAATCTAAGGGAGTTCGACGCAAAGCGGTGTGACGGGTTCTATCAGATACCAACAATTGATCCCTGCGATTATGTCCCAGAGTCGCTCATAGGGTTCAACTATGTGAAAAGTGACACGGCGCATAAAGATACCGTTCATTTCTTCATCGACGACTACCAGTTCGAGAGGGTGTGGAATAATCCCCTCGTGTCCATTGAGAGGCTCAAGGACTTCCCCGCGACGCTGACGCCGGACTTCTCATTATACATGGACATGCCGATGGCGATGAAGATTTGGAACGTATACAGAAGCCGTCTATTCGGTCAGATGTGCCAAGGCGCCGGTATGAAAGTTATCCCCACGTTATCATGGGCCGAACCCGAGACATTCAGCTTCTGTTTTGACGGCTTAAAGCCCGGAGGGGTGGTGGCGGTCAGCACCGTTGGTGTGATGAATGACAAAAACGCAAGAGAAGTCTTCCGAAGCGGAATGGATGAGGCGATTAAGAGGCTCAAGCCGAGCTGCGTCATTTGCTACGGCAGCAAGATCGACTATGAATTCGGGGACGTTAAAGTTAAATACATAGAAGCTAGGAGGTTTGGATAATGGGAGGAAGAGGAAGTAATAGCGGCATAGTACAAACCGCCGCCGAATATAATGAAGAACTCGGGGTCACCGTAAAATCCATCCAGGGCGCTCTGATGAGTTATGCGAAGATAGACCGCTGGAACAGGGCAAACGAGTACCATCTTGGTTTTAATGACCAAGCGACGGAGCTTGTCGAGGACCTTGCAAACGGCGATTATGGCCTCGCAACGACTATCGCAAGACAAGCGGTGGACAGCCCTTACTGGAGTCGATATGGCGCGAAATTCAGCGAAAAGCAAGCGTACGTTTTGGCGAAAGCGGCGTATGATAATAAAGTCGTGAAAGACGGGATAATATTCAAAGACAACTCGAAGGAAGCTGCCGAACTGAATGCCCGCCAAAGAGCGGCACGTAGCGCAAGAAGGCAGAGAAGGAAAGAACGTGAGGAAAGGATAAAAGCCGTAGCGGAATCTAACAAGGGTTACAAGGTTGGTTCAATCATTAAAGAACCAAGAACTGGAAGGGAAGGAAAGGTTGTGTCGATGACTTCTGAAATAGTAGAAGTTGATTACGGCGGAGGAATAAAAAGAAAATACTCGAGGAAATACGCAAGGTTTTTATAAAAAGCATAATGACTGAATAGCCATGGAGAAAGAATACTTTAGGAAATTACTGAAACAGCGCAACGGCGTCGAGGTGCGGGAAGATCTCTTCGTGTTCAACGACTTCGAAGTGTACAACGCCCTCACCGAGGAGTCGCGCAAATACGTGACCTTCGACGAGATGTGGGACGCCGAGGAGGAGGTGCGTACCGCCGTCGACGACGAAAAGGACGACTTCACCGTCACACTCGACGGAGGCAGGGGCGCCGGATCGTCTTCGGGAGAGATGGGCGGAGGATTCGGACATGCGGGCATTGAAGGAAGGGGCTCAGATAAGACACTGTACCCCGCTTCCTTCAATGCCGTGAACGCAACGACGAAATCGTACGGCGACACACTGAAGATATTCGCCGACAAATATAAGAACGCCGACCGCGAGTATGGCGTCGCCGTGGACGACGACGGATTCGTGCACAAGCATGTCGAGGGAGGGGCCCATTCAGTCTCCTTAGTGGCGAAGAAGGGTGAGATGATGTTGCACAACCACCCGGGAGGGGGTAACTTCTCCGACTTGGATCTGATCAACACCGCTAAAGAAGCCAGCAAGGGAATCGTGGCGGTGGGATCAAAGAAGACGTACTCCTTCGTAAAGACGAACAAGTTCAAGGCGAAAGAGTTCATAAAGGCTGTGAAAAAGGCCAAATGGCCGAAGAACCTCGGGTACAACGAGGGCGCCGACTGGTGGCTGAGAAGAAACGCGAAGGAGTACGGATATAAGTACACGGCTCGTAAAACTAAATAGCCGGCAACTTCGAAAAAACTTAAAATGAACTTAAAAAAATGGCGACGAAAAGAGGCAATCCACAAAACTTTCTCGACCCGAACAAAATGACCCCCGAGGAGAGACAGGAGAGAGCCCGCAACGGGGGAAGGAAAAGCGGGATAGTACGACGGGACAAGAGGACCAGCCGTGAACGCCTCGCCCTGCTCCTCCAGCTCGCAATGACGGACAACGAGGGCCACGGAATAAAATCGCCCATCACGGGAAAGGCCATGTCCGTGGGCGAGGCCATAGACACCGCTGTGATCAAGAAGGCGGTGAAGGGGGACATCAGGGCGGTGGAGGTGATATACGACCTACTGAACGTCAGGGTGACACGGACGGAGATAACGGGCGCCGGAGGCAAAGACCTCATGCCCGCCTCCAAGATGTCGGACGAGGAACTGAAGGAAGAGATAAGGAAGTTAAGCGAGAAACTGGATGACAGACTATGAGAGACTATATGAACTGAAGAAGGAGCTGTTCAGGAGGAAGGCGGCGGAGCGGTTCAGCACATACTTGAACTACACGGACAAGGACTACTCCATGCAATGGTTCCACGAACTCATAGCGGACAAATGCCAGGCGCTCATAGAGGGGACCTTGCCGACATCGAGGTTGATGATATTCGTTCCGCCACAGCACGGAAAGTCGGAGATTGTCTCCCGCAAGTTGCCCTCTTGGACCCTCGGGAAATACCCGAACACGAAAATAGTCGGCGCATCCTACTCGGCGAATCTTGCCGAAACATTCTCCAGGGCGATACAGCGGACCATGGAGAGCCCCGAATACGGGGAGGTCTTTCCCGGAACGAGGCTGAGCAGCCAGAAGGACCGAGAAAGCACGGACACCCGGAAGTACATCCAGCACGACAACGAGTTCGAGATAGTCGGGCACAGGGGATTCTACAAGGCAGTCGGAACGGGAGGGTCATTGACAGGTACTAGCGTGGACCTCGGAATCATCGACGATCCGGTGAAGGACGCGTTGGAGGCGGAGTCCGAAGTTTTCAGGGAGCGCGTCTGGGCATGGTACACGGATGTCTTCCTCACCCGTCTGCACAACCGAAGCAAACAAATCCTCATCATGACGAGATGGCACGAGGACGACCTTGCGGGCAGGCTTCTCAGGACTGAAGGCGATAGCTGGACGGTTCTGAGCATCCCCGCCATCAAGGACTCGGCGGAGGGCCCCGAGGAAGACACGAGGCAACAGGGCGAGGCGCTATGGGAGGAGAAGCACTCGGCAGAGAGGCTGATGGACGTTAAGAGGAGAAGCCCAAGGACATTCTCGGCGCTGTACCAGCAGCGACCGACGATCGAGGGGGGTAACATCGTCAAGCGGGAATGGTTCCAGTCGATATCTTTCAAAGAATTCACTGCGATGCGGTTCAACGAGCCGATGCACTTCTACCTCGACACCGCCTATGAGCGGAAAAAGAGCACGGGTAACGACCCCTCCGGCATCCTGGCAGCTTGCCGGATAGGGCAATACATATACATCTACAACGCCAAGCAGGCATGGCTGGAGATGCCCGACCTGCTAAGGTTCATACCCGAGTACATGTCGGCGCACGGAGGCGATAAGCAGAGCATATTGCATGTCGAGCCGAAGGCGAACGGCAAGAGCGTCATTCAGATGCTCCGTACGATATCGACCCTAAACGTGAGGGAGACGCAGCCCCCTACGGATTCCAAGGTGACCCGCTTCAAGGTGGTGTCGCCCCGCATCGAGTGCGGCAGGGTCTTCCTCGTCGGTGGCGACTGGAACGAGGACTTCCTCAACCAGATATGCGCATTCCCGAATGCGGAACATGATGAGTTCGTGGACATCCTCGGATACGCCATCAACGACCTCTACGAGGACGACGACATCGACTACGACATGGTCAGCAAGGGCATGTTCGGGCTATAGAATCTAATCAAAATCCAACGATATGAGCAACTTATCAAACTTTGTGAACAAGGTGCTTGGCATCAACCAAGCATTCGAGCAGCTCCTCGACGCCGGAGACATCGATGGAGTGAAGTCCCGCATGGACACACACGAATCCGAGGTCATCGCAGCGATCGAGGAGTACGACTACAAGCAACACGCCGTGAACGACCGACCCGACAAGATCATCTACGACAAGAAAGGCAACATCAAGGGCACCGTGGAGATGAACAAGATACCGATCCCCTACGAGCAGTACGCAAATGAGATGGCCCTCGTCTTCCTCTTCGGCCGGCAGCTCAAATGGTCACAATTATCGAAAGGAACGGACGACGCCTTCAAGGCGTACACCGATCTACTCGAGTCGACGCACTACCACGCAAGGGCGCGCGAATTCAAGCGCTGCGCAGGCTCCGAGACGGAGTCCGCCATGCTCTACAGACTCTACAGGGACGACGACGGGAAGGCCAAGTGCCAGATTCGAGTACTGGCGAAGAGCAAGGGAGACGAGATATACACCCGTTTCGACCAATATAACGACCTGAAGGCCTTCGCCTGGGGCTACCACACCAAGGAGGCCGACAACAACACGAAGTACCATGTGGACATCCACACAGCGCAGACCATCTACCACTGCACGCGGGGCAAACTCGGATGGGAGGTGCAGAAGGAGGTCAACCCAGTAGGCAAGATACTCGCAATCTACGTAAGGCAGAAGAAGGAGTGGCACGGAGCGGAGGCTATTCGCAAGAGAATAGAGCACCAAGCCGCAACATCGGCCGACACGAACGACTACTTCGCCGACCCTATCATGATCATGAACGCCGACATCATCAAGAACATGCCGGAGAAGGGTCAGCCGGGCAAGGCCATCGTGGCGAACTCGCAGACGGGCGTGAACGACGTGGCGAAGTACCTCACGTGGGACAACGCACCGCAGGCGAAGAAGGAAGAGATGGAGTGGCTGGATAGTCAATTCATGCAGAAGACATTCACCCCAAACCTCACATACGACGCCCTAAAGTCGATATCGCAGATGTCGGCCAAGGCGTTGCAGATGTTCATGCTATCGGGCGTCATCAAGGCGAACAACAACAAGGAGATCTACGACGAGCTCATGGACCGCTCAGCCTCGCTGATGATATCCATCATCGGCAACGTACTCGATGTGTCGCTCATGAAACAATGCAAGGAGCTGAGAGTCGCTCACGAATGGCAGAACCCGTTCGGGGAGGACGTCATGGACGCCATCAAGAACATAGTCGGCAGCGTGGACGGAGGAATCATGTCGAGGGAGACCGCCATCTCCCTCAACCCGCTGGTGACGGACCCGTTGGGCGAGCTCAAGAAGCTCAACGAGGAGCGGGAGCAGGCGATACAGCAACAGATGGAAATCTATAAGGGGGAGCAGGGGGATAACCGGGAAGACGACGAAAGAGACGAGGAATAAACGTGACGTGGTAGGCGCATGGACGAGAAGGACTACAAGAAGGCGAGCGAAGCGAGAAGCAGCCGCATTAAAGAGTATGCGGTGAAGATAGGCATGGCGTTCATGTCCGCGGTGGAGGAGCTGCTGAAGGTGATCAGGGGCTTCACTCTCCCGGACGAGGGCGTCATGTTCTCGTTCGACTCGCTGCCGCAGGCGAAGAGGGAGGAGGTGGAGAAGAGGCTGAGGCACCTACACTCCGTGGCGAAGGCGATCACAGAAGACGGAATGAAGGCGGAATGGCTGAAGAGCGAGGAGTTCAACGACGAACTGGTGAAGCAGATGACGGGCGTGGTGAAGGGTAACCCGGAGCTGGCGGGATGGTTCGAGCGCAACAACCAGGCGCGCAACGCCTTCATCAACCGCAAGGTGAACGGGCTCAACCTCTCGGGCCGAATATGGAAGACCGTCAAACAGCTCCGAGAGGAGATGGAGGTGGCAGTCACCGTCTCAATGGGCGAGGGAGAATCGGCGGCGTCCATGTCACGGAAAGTGAGGAACTACCTCAACGACCCCGACCTCATGTTCCGACGCTTCCGCTACAAGGCCGGAGAGGACGAGGAGGGAAACCCCATCTACCGCAAGAAGTGGAAGAAGAGGGTAAAGGACGAGGCCACGGGCCGCTACAAGTTCGTGGACTACGACAAGGACTCCTACAAGGTCGGAAGAGGCTACTACAAGTCATCGACGATGAACGCAATGAGGGTGACAAGGACGGAGACGAACATGGCCTACCGAATGGCGGACCACGACAGGTGGCAGCGCCTCGACTTCGTCATTGGCCAGCGTATCAAGACATCTAAGAACCACAAGGAGAAGGACCTCTGCGACGACCTAGCGGGAGACTACCCGAAGGACTTCACCTTCACTGGCTGGCACCCCCAGTGCATGTGCTATTGCACGCCGATCATGCTGGAGCCCAAGGAGGTCTTCAGGATGTCGAGGGCCAAGCTGGAAGGTAAGCCCATCAAGCCGTCACGAGGGCCCGTCACGGAGTATCCGGAAGGATTCAGGAAGTGGGTGTCCGACAACTCTGAATACATAGCAAGGAAGAGGGCGGAAGGTAAGGAACCATACTTCGTAAGGGATAATGCCGAAGTGGTGGATAACATATTAGAGGAAAGAGAAAACTACTTTAACGCTCTATCGTCCAGTCTATCCGAACGATTAAAGCCTACTCCCATTAAGGACGTTTCGGAAGTCGAAGATGTACTTAAGAATGTGGTGGACAGGCATCCTGAATATTTTAAAAGAGGATTCAAAGGCCTCAAAGGTGTTTCAGAAGATCATGCATATATGTCGACCTCTATGGACGGCCTCATCAAGATAAACTTCGCATCTAACAAGTTTGGTTACAATGCCGGAGAAAGCCTTGTCTCGGCGATTAAAAGGATCAAGAAAGGGGAAGCAATAAGCAGGGAGGAGGAATATTCGATAGAGCAGCTATGGCATGAAATCTTACACAATAAATCGGCGAATAAAACTATACTATCCCACCTTGAAGACAAGGGATTAGGATTCACAAGGGCTACGGCAGAGACTATTAATCAACTCATCGCCAGAAACTCTTACGATGAGTTTTTAAGAGAAATAGGAGGCAAGGCCAAATTTAAAGACTGGATAATGACCAATGGGTATTCATATAATGATTCAGTCACAAATTTACGAGAGCTTCTGAAGACAGCAAGAATCAACGAAAGGGATTTTATAAAAGAGGCAGAGGCTATACTAATGAAGGACTATGCCGAAATAGACAAGAGAATCTCTTATTTACTCGTTAAAATGTACAAAGGGAAAGGTGATTTAAAATGGGCATTTGGCATGATTGAGCTATACCCAAAGTCCTTTAATAGCGTGTGCCTAAAAATCCTCCGTCAGGGTTGACAACATATCCCTATGCTTTATTCTTGAAAAGTACTTTCTGGCAGTTTCTCTATCTCCCCTGCTTGCATATAAGAGTCCTATCATATAGTAGTTAGAATCCTCATGTACGGGATCGGTAAAATCAATTCCTTTGCTTTTAAAGTACTCAAAAGCCTCCGGGCCTCCCCACCGCATAAGCTCTTCATCGGTCGGGTTATGGTCGAATATTGTTTCAATTTTTGCCATATCCGTAAAATTATTTAGTTAATACTTCCACAAGCCACAAACAACGCCACCAAAGACACCACCAACGCCAACAGGCCAGACACAGCGCCTACGGCGGTCCAGTTTATAGGGTTCCTCAGACTCGGGTTGCTCGACATGTAATCGTCACCCTTCGCAGTCATGCCAACGCTAAATGGCTCGTCCTCCGTCTCCGTCCAGGCAGCGCTGACGAGACCTTTCTCCTCTAACGTGGAGATTGCCTTGATATACCGAGACGGAGGATATCCCCGAGGCCGTCGCTTCCCATCATTCACGAGCCTGAGCACCTTCTTCTCGTCTTCGCTTAACCGTATGCGTTCCATCACTTGCCCCCTTTCTTTATTTCGACGGATATCCTGCCACCGCAATGCGGGCAGACGATCTCCCCATCCGTCCAATCGGCGAACAACTCGGCGAGGGGAACGCCCAGGGCGCCCGCTATTTTCTCAAGCATTCCAATAGTAGGATTACCGCTTAATGATTGAGACAAGGCTGGCGGCGTTACCCCTATCGATTCCGCCAAATCCTTTTGGGACATTCCTCTCGCTTTTAATATCTACGCTTATGAAAACATATTACATCTACAGAATAGAGGACGGCACGAGATACGGAGTCGGCACTCTGATAAACAAGGTCGAAGGATTAAGGGCTGCGAAGTATTTCACGAAGCTCTACAGAATGGAGAATACCACTAGAGCGTGGTACCAATTAAGGGATAAGAGAGGCAACATTTTATTATAACTAACCAGCGGGGGCGCAAGCCTCCGCACAACACACAAAGATATGGCAGCACTAAAGAAATATTACAAGACACGAAAAGAGGCGAATAAGGTATGTGAGGAGCGCAATCAAAGATACGGGTACGTATATGAGGTTTTTCGCATGCCGAAAGGCACCAGGCATCACGGAGAGTATGCGGTATGCACTTATGTCGAATACCTGAATACGTATTGATTAATCCGTCACAAATCATTTTCAAAAGGCCATTCAGAACTCTCGGAGCAGACTTTTCGCCTCCTGCTTCGAGAGTTTTTTTGTGTCCGATTCGGAATCGAAAATCGAAAACCGGTACCAAAAAAACGGATTTCGGGAAAAACGCAAAAAAAACGGATTTCGGGAACATTCAACGGTTACCCGAAATTGTGCCCAATTTTTGACCGCCGTTTTGTCCCGACCTAATCGACTGATTTTCAACGTCCAATATACTATATGTCACAATGTACAATAATTATTAAATAAAAAATATATATGTATATATATATATATATAATATAATAGGAGTAGAAAAGTTTTTAGCCCGTGTCCTGTCCGTTTTGTCCCGCCTTTTTTGTGACCATCTGACGAGTCGACGCAAAAAAAAAGAAGAGACCCAATCTCCCGATCAGGTCTCTCCCGGCTTTTTTGATTCACATAATAAGAATTTGAATGAAAAAAATTTTCTCCAGCAGTTCGTATAATCTGTTGAATGTCTTGTTTCGCTACACAAATATAGGGCTTTCGCATTATTTTTCAACCTAATAACGTAAAAAAATTGTTTTGTTCTTTGGAATTTAACGAAGACCTTTTATTTTTGTAGCGTTCATCATTAACCAACACGAAAAAACAATGAGTACGTTAAGTGAAAAATTACGCAAGCTCTTGTCCGAGGCATGCAAGGACATGGGATTGACGAGCAATGGCATTGATTCGCTCTGCGAGATCGGAGTACAAGGCCTAACCGAGACGTCATCAGATGATGACATCAAAAAAATGGCAGATTCACTAGTGCCATTCGCCAAAGCCATGCAAGGCGAAATCACCAGGAAGATGTCTAAGTCCAAACCGGAACCTAAGCCGGAGCCGAAGCCCGAACCGAAACCTGAGCCGGAACCGAAGAAAGATCCCAAGCCGGATCCTAACGATTTCGCTGAGACGATAAAAGGTTTGCTCGCTCCTCTGAACGAGAAGCTCGAGAAGCTCTCGGCGGAGAACGAGAAGATGAAGGCCGAGAGGGCGAAAGCGGAGAGGTCGGCGCAGATCGCCGCAAAGGCGAAAGACCTCGGCTTGCCGGACTTCCTTGTCAGGAAGCTGGGCATAGCGGACGACGCCGACATCGAGAAGGAACTGACGGGCTTGAAGCAGGAGCTCGTAGCCAGCAACCTGATGCCAAAGGACGCCGCTCAGGTACAGGCGGAAGCTTCGAACGAGATGAAGGCGATGGCCGCCAAGATGGCGGACATGCTGCCGGATAACAAGTAACAGGCGTCTGTAATTTTCAACAGATATCAACATGGGAATTTCTTTTGCAAGACAATCCTTCGGGGGAAGCTTCCCCGAGATCTGGAGAGGCGAATGCAAGATGCTGCCCGCCGGCTTCAAGCTGACCAGCACCATCTCCGTCGGCACGGTGATCCGCAGGGGAACACTCGTCGAGGTCGACTTCTCCAACCTCACGGCCAAGGTGGCCAAGAGGGCTGTCGTGCTGACGGGCGGAACGGCCACCAAGCCACGCATCGGCAAGGGTCATCTCTTCGCAGTAGGCGACGTGGTGACCAAGGAGGGCAGCGGGAGCGCATCCCCTTCCATCTCCGCCATCGACACATCCAACGCTTCGTACGACACGCTCACGCTGAGCGCAGAGTATTCGGGCTTGACCACCGACGATGTGCTCGTCGAGGCCACCGCGCAAGGCTACTACGACGCCGAGAGCACGGACGAAGGCGCTCTGAAGGTCGTGGCCAACAATGCGACGCCTGATACGGGCGAGATAAAGTTGTCGGTCGCCAATGCGAACTACCACGGCTCCAAAACGCTCGCAGCGAATGACTATGTCATCCTCAAGAACGCCGAGGAGTTGTGCACGCCTAACATGGTCGTGGGTGAGGAGTTGAAGTACTCCGACAAGGGCATCCCTACCCTCGACGTGGCCTATCAGGCGTTAGTGATCCGTCCGAACCTGCTCTACGTGGTGCCGGACAAGTGGCTGGACGGAGGCTGCTGCCTCAAGAACAACCACGAAATCAAGTTCATCAAGCAATAACGGAAGGAGGTGAATCATGGCAGAATTCAAATATTCTTCATTGTTCGGTAAGTTAACCGAAATGATACAGTTCTACTTCGACGCCGTGTCGGAGAAGAATAAGAAGCTGTTCGACAAAGTGCAGATCACGAAGTACTGCGACTGGGATACTCCTAGCGAGAAGTTTGACTTCGAGGCTATCCTCGGCAAGTACAACATCAGCGTAGCGGCTCCTACCATCGGACTCTTCTCCAAAGAGCCCGTCTTGGGTTCCGAGGGGCTGGAGACCTTCAAGGAGGAGGTTCTCCATCATGCGCTCGACCTCCCTATGAAGGAGAAGGATCAGCGTGAGGTATTGTCCATTATGGCCTCCGGCCTTTTGACTGACGAGGTTAAGAAGCAGAAGCTCATCAAGCTGATGTTCGGCGACGTGGATACCGTTGTGGCGTCCGTCTACGCTAAGCTTGACCTGATCTTCTTGGGGGCATTGTCCAACGAGGGCGTGTTCGAGTTGAACGCAACGAACAACCCCGAGGGCGGTGTGCGTGGAACCATCAACTACAACCAGCCGGCGGAGAACATCGTGAGCGCCACAATCCAGTGGACGGATGCGAACATCGAAACCGTCGACTGCTTCGAGGACATCCAGGAGGTCATGGAGTTGGCCAGCGACAAGGTGGATCTCGCTAAGATCCTTTTGTCCCCGGCGAAGCTGCACTACATGCTTCGCACCAAGAAGATGAAGCAACTCATCTGGGGAACCGACAAGTCTAGCAGGATGGTGAACCTGAAGGACGTGAACAGCTATTTGCAAGAAAACGACTATCCAATCCTGGAGTCTATCCGCAGGACCGTGAAAATCCAGAACGGCAGGTCCTTCACGGAGTTGAAGCCTTGGAACACTAAGAACATCGTCTTCGTACCGGCTGGCAAGCTCGGAACCATCAAGAACGCCCTCGACAGCACAGAGCTGAAGGGCGTGATGCCTGAACCGGGGCTCTCCGTATCCAAGTACGAGAGGGTCATCGTGAAGAAGTGGTGCAAGGGCGAGAGCGACGGATCCAACCACGTGGAGCACACGAAGGCTGAGTCCTACTCCTTGCCTGTCATCGATGAGATCAAGGGTATCTACACACTCAAGACGGAGGCCTGATATATGAAGAACTCCGAAGTGATACGAGGCCTGGCCAACGCCATGGCTAACACGTTCTACCCGGACGATGAGACCATCAACACGATGTGCTTCAACGAAGGGGTGGACGCCACAGCCGAGGCGACGCCGAAGGACGTCCGCAACTTCAGGCTTGCCCTGTCGCTCGTGGTCGGATACGTGGAGGGTAGCCGTTCTGAGAACGGCGTGTCCACAAGCGTGTTCTCCGAGCGGATCAAGCAGAGCATTAGCTACTGGTGCGGCATCTACGGCCTCGACGCTGACGAGGAACTCTCGAGCTTCGTGAGAGTGGTAGAGGATGGTTCCAAACTTTGGTAATCGGCTACGATATGAGATACAACGGCACGATACGATACTACCAGTCTTCGGGAGACGCCGAGTTGAACGAATACGGGGAGATAACGGAACCCGTCGGAACGGACGGCTGGAGCGAGCCGATAAGTTGCTCCGTGCAGACCGTTCGCAACGATAATGTGAGGCGCACAGCCGATAACGTGGAGCGGGTCTGCTCATTCATCGTGCTATTGCCCGCTTCGTCGGGGTTCGACTTCAGGAGCCGCAACAAGGTGAGACTTGAGCGGCATGGGGAAGACCTCGGGGAATTCGAGGTGATAACCTCCGAGCTGGTGTCGACGCAGGGCCGCATCAAACTTGTGGTCTGATGGGCAAGCGGAAGGCATCGGTGAGGATGTTCGCCAAGGGATGGCTGGACCAGATCAAGGCGGATGCGAACGCACAGATCGAGGACGCCATTGCGGAGACCATAACGGGTCTTGCGGCGATAGGCGAACATGCGGTTTCAATAGCGAGGGACAACGGAAGCTATAACAACGTGACGGGTAACCTCCGGTCATCCATCGGCTATGTCATCCTCAGGGACGGCGAGCCGGTCCTGCAAGGGGAGTCGAGGCAGTTCTCGGGGCCCAAGGGGGACGGAAAGGAGGGTGTCCAAGTGGCGGAGGCGCTGCTCGATCAACTGAGGTCTGAGTACCCTTCGGGACTCGTCCTCATCGTCTGCGCAGGCATGAACTACGCCTCCTTCGTGGAGGACGTTCACGGACTGGACGTACTGACAAGCGCACAGCTCGACACGGAACAACAGGCGGAGGAGATGGTAAAGGAACTATTCACAAGACACTAAGACAATGCTCACACCTAACGAGATAGAAAGAACGATGTACCAGTTCGTGAAAGCGAGCGCACTGGGTAAGGCTATAGGCGGAGATGTCTATCGCCGCAACAAGCGCCCGTCGGAATCAAGGGATGAGGACATCGTGCTGTGGCACAGCGCCGGAATCGACGACCAGATACAGACGGGCATCGTTCGGCTCAATATCTACACGGCGCCGAATGTTCGTGACAATACGAACACGAACGACGAGGCGAGGTGCGGAGCGTTGGAGAGACTCTTCTACGACATGCTGGATGGGGGTGCGACCGTAACTGGCTACTCTCTGCGGACGGACGGAAGCCCACGGGTCGACTACGACCCGGACACGAAGCAGTTCGTTATAGCATGTCGGATACGATATCAGTATTTGAATTTAGACTACTAAAAATCAACTAATTATGAAAATCAACTAATTATGGCTAAATCAGATTATGGAGTAAAATATTTGAAGCTCGCTCCGGCCGCAGAGAAAGACTTGAGCGGCTACTATCAGGTGGACTCTACCACGACAGGGGCGCTGAAGGTCGTTGCGGCGAACGCCACTCCTGGAGAAGGCGAGATCAAGATCACGTCCGTGACTCCTTACAAGTCGGCGAAGGAGCTCGCCGTGAACGACTACGTGAAGGAGGTCAGCATCCCTATCGGCTCCTTCATCGACTTCGACACCATCGTGGGCTTACCTACGATGACCGTTGAGGCCATTGCGAAAGGGTCCTTCCAACACACGGACACCCCTCCGTCTGTCACTAACGTGGAGATAGAGGATAGCGACGACTACTACGCTACTATCGAGACGGATAACGGTAGCAAGGGATTCACGTTGCAGACTTACGATAAGAGCGAAAAGGCGTTCAAGTACTTCCTTGGCTACGTGAAGGAGGGCGACAAATTGCGTGAGCCTATCAGCTTCACCCTTCCGAACCAATGCGTCGAGATCCGCACGTTGGAGCAAGGCTCCAACCCCGCGAAGATCTACCGCTTCGCTCGCATGAGCCTCCGCGTCACCAGCTCCGGTACGTTGGGTAAGGAGACCTTCCCGACCTTCACGCTCGAATTCACCAAGTTGGCGAACTACGACGCCAACGGAAATGAGATCAGCGGCGCCGAGTGGGAGCCCGTGACAGATTAATATTATCATTTCAACCCGAGAGGAGGTGACGACGCCTCCTCTCTTTTACTTAAATAAGAATGAAACTGAACACGACTACACAACAGACGACGGACACGATATCGGAGAGGGGTAAGTTCATCAGGATAGGGATCCTGCCCATCTACGCTAGACCGCTCACCCTACTGCAAGTGGAGGAGATAGGCGAAGTGGTTGAGGGGATGTCAGAGATCAAAGACACGGACCCTGTGATCACGTCGGAGGTGTTCAAGCGTGTGGAGGGCGCCAAGGCATTGGGCGAAGTCCTCGTCATATCGTTGTTCCGCAGCAGGATCATGCGTCTTCTGTTAGGCGGATACGTGAAGAAACGCTTGGATTCCGACACAATCAAGAAGTGCGTGGCGCACATGAAAGATACTTTCGACTTCGCTTTTTTTTTCACCGCTACCGTTTTCCTGCGAGGGATGAAGAGGACGAAGGAGGAGAGAGACGAAGCGACAGCCCTTGGGGGTTAGTCGAGGGTGTGATGAAGTACTTCAGGATGGACTTTGAGGAAATAATTAAGAAACGAAGCTACAAGAACATCCTGCTGCTCAACGCCTCGATACCATCCTATAAATCAGCAGATAAAGATAATGGCAAAGGCGGGAAGGAAGGCAAGAAGGAGCCTCAACACGCCAACGACATATTCGATGCATTACTTTAAGAAAGAACTATGGAACTCACATACGATGTCATAATCAACACCGACGGCGCTAAAGGAAGCGCCAAAGAGCTTGAAGCCATATTCAAGAGGCTAGAGGAGTCGTCCGATAAGGGCGCTCAGAGCCTCGGACAATACGGCAAGAGCCTCATGTCTGATTTCCAGAATGGAAAGATATCGGTAGAAGAGTTCGTACGTGAGCTGGATAAGCTTAAGAGCAAGGCCGTAGAAATATCAGTGGTCGGAGATAGCCTTGACGTATCGAAGCAAAGCGCAAGGGCGAAGGACAGCATAAGCGACCTGCTTGACCACATAACGAAGTCGGAGCAGTACGCCCTGAGTGCGATACGCAGGGCGACTAATGATTTTATCACGGGCAGTAAGGACTGGTTCAGCGCAAAGGATTGGGGGTTCTCAGGCAAGCAGATTAACAAGGTCATAGACTGCTACGAGGCTGGCGAGATATCCGCGGGAGAATTCCTCGACAAGGTGCGGGAGCTTCAGGATGGCATTGAAAAAGGGCTTGACGAAAAGAAGGTGATCGACAAGGACACGAAGAGCCTGAAGAGCCTCAACGAAGCCCTTAAGCAGGTCGCTAAGAATCAGTCGATCATAGACAAAGCGGGAGGTAAGAAGGAGGATAAGGCGGAAACTCCAGAAAAGGCGGGTAAGAAATTGTCAAGCTTCGCCAACTTAGCGTCACGTTCGTTCGGTGGGGTGGCGAGGAGCATAGCGAAGGCTTTCTCCGGGGGCCTCGTGGGTGCGGCATTTATCGCCCTGTTCGCCTATTTCAAAGGTCTACTCAAATGGAACAAAACCCTGATAGGCCTCAAGTGGGGAGACTTCAAGGACCAGATGAAGGTTCTGTTCGGCTACATGAAGGAGGAGGACGCCCTCACGGCGAGCATCAAGAGGCGTACAGACGCAATAAACGAAGAGACGAAGGCGCTGCAGGAGAACGTGAAGGCACAGAAGGACGCTAACGCACCTTTGGCGAAGGCGAGGGCAATAATGGAGCGGAAAGCTTCTGTCAATGATGCGTTCAAAAACATAGTGGGTGACCGGGAGTTCCATTTCTTCGGGGGCGCAAGAGCGAAGGACATACAGGACGTCCTCGACATGGTGAGCGGAGACGCAAACAAGCGAGCCGTGAAGAAATACTTCGAGACGATGTCCGACGCCGGAGCGGTCGAGAAGATGAGTCAAAAGCAACTCGACGACCTTCAGTTCGAGTTGGAGAAGGCGCTTCAACTATCCGACAAGCAGAAGGAGGTGAACAAGGCGCTGGATGAATGGAACAAGGTTGCGGGGTTTGAGGAGGATGCGTATGGAGCAATAGCCCTTCAGCAGACAGACGCTAAGAATAACTTGGAGAGGGCTAACAAGGCGTACGACGAGACGCTCAAGTATTACGAGCAGATAGCGAAAAAGCGCAAGCAGATAGAGAATACCCTGTCCTCTCAGACTATGGCATACGAACTTGGGGACCTGAGGCAGAAGATGTCCAATTTGGGGCTTAAGGATATCGGTGGAACGGACTGGGCGAAACTTCAATCAGCGATAGACAACCTCGACACTGCGACTAACCTAAGGAACGATAACAGGGGATGGACGCTGCGCGAATACGACAGACTTCTCGAGAAGAAGAAAAAGAACATTGAGATAAGCGGAACGGAGCAACAGCAGACGAAGAAGCTAGGCGCGGAGATTGACACTCTCGCCGCTAAGATACAATATCTCAACAATAACGGAGTGGTGTCCCGCACTCAAAGGCTCATGACCGAGGCGCTCGAATTAGAGAAGCGCAGACTGGAGGTGGAGCGAGAAAACGCTGCATATAAGGAACAGACGGAAATCCTCGAACACATCCTCGGGTTAAAGAGGCAGGAGAACACGATACGAGGGCTTGCGGATTCGGAACTCCGGAACCTTGACCTCGAGATAGACAACATACAGAGGAAACTCGCCATGCTAGGGTCGCAGAAGAGCCTATCGGCGGAGGAGAAGAGGGAGATGGGAACTCTCAACACTACCCTTGCGGCTAAACGTAACGAGAGGGAGGACCTGGCTCTGAAGAAACACAACGAGGAGCTGGAGCGACAGGCGAGCATTCAACAACGCCTGCTTAGCATCGAGAAGGAGCGCAACAGGCTCTACGACAACCGCAACGGACGCACCGACGAGGAAATCGAGCATGACGAGCTGAGGATCAACGTGCAGATGGCGGAGGAGGACCTGAAGCTCGCACAGCAGAAGGTGGACGCCCTACAGGCACAGAAGGAGCAATACGAGGAGAGCGAGGACGCTATTAGGGATGGCGTGCAGTGGACGCACGAGGAGCAGAAGGCGCTGGAGGATGCGAATGTCGCACTGTGGGAGAAAACGGTCGCACTGCAGAAGGCCAAGGATGCGGAGGCAAGTTATCAAGGCGTTGTGGTGCAGGCGATAGATGTGGACAAGCAACGCGTCGACGCTCTTAACGAGCTTGCGGACGGATTCCGCAACATAGGGTCCGCCATATCGGACAATCTAGGTGACAACTCGATGAGTAAGATCAGCGAGGGGCTTGCGGATATAGGTGATACGGCATCGAAGATATATGAATATTCCCACGGTGAGAAGATGTCTCCTGCGGACGCTATTGCCTCGATGGCGCAGTTCGCTCAATTCATGGTCAGCCAAGGCACCGCCATAGCGGACACGCAAAAGAGACTCAAGGAGAGCGCCGATGCGTGGAAACAGAGCGTGGAAGACGTGGCGCATGAGTACACGATGATCAAGCTCGACGAACTCGAATACAAGCAACAGAACATATTCGGCGTCGAAGACCCTTACAAGAAGCTGCAAGACAACGCTAAGAAGTACGAGGAGGCCAGCAAGGCTACACGTACCGCATTGGAGAGATTGGCCAACGAAGGCATGATAAAGACGGGGCAGAGGGCTAAAGAGGATGTGGCCGGAGTGGCGCAAGACGCCCTGTCGGGAGCGGCTATGGGCGCAATGGCGGGATTCGCTGCTGGAACGGTGATACCAGGCATCGGCAACGCAGTAGGAACAGCCGTAGGAGCGATAGTCGGGACCGTTGGTGGATTCATCACGGGCATCTTTAAGAACAAGGAGATGGTGGACGTGTTCGACAACCTCAAGTCGAAGTTCGGCGAGGTATTCGACCCCGACACACTGGAAATCAACAAGGAGATACTCGCCTCCTACGACCAGTTGGACGACAGGACAAAGAAGCTCGTGGACAACTACAAGGAACTCAAGGAGAGGATGGACGAGGCCAGCGAGGAATTCAAGCAGTTCGCGGCGGAAATGTTCGGAGATATCGGTAATGCGTTGGCGGACTCTCTCCTTAAGGCCTTCCGCAACGATGACCTTTATCAGTCCGTGCACGACTTCCACGACTACGTGAAGCAACAGATGGAGACCCTTATCTCCTCGAAGATATACAACGCCGTCTTCGGTAAGATGTTCGACGGACTCGATGCGAAGGTGAACGAGGCGCTGGAGAACTACAGCCTCACCGGGGGTAACGTGGACTTCGTCGGCCTGCTCGGTGAGCTTCCGTATAAGACGGAGCAGCTGATAGGCGCATACGGAACCCTCATGAAGCAGGCGCAGGAGGCGCTGCCGGACTGGGACATGTTCAACCCGACCGACTCGCAGGAGGCGCTGAGGGGCTCGATAGCGAGCATGAGCGAGGATACCGCCAACAAGCTGAACGGTAACTTCATGGGCCTCAAGCTCTCGGCGATGGAGATCAACACGAAGATGTCCGGCGTGCGGAGTCTTATGGAAGAAAACCAATCCATCATGGGGCGCTCGTTGTCCGCCCTTCACCAGATAGCGGACAACACGGCGCACCTGCTGCGCATCGACGAGAGCATAGCGGACATGCGCAACGAGATGATCAATAACGGAGTAAGAGTACGATAGATATGGGCAACTGGAAGATCAACGGCATAGACATCACCGACACGTACGGGGTGCTCCTCAGGAAGGGGGCGAACGATGCATTCATGCGCTTGCCGGATGTGAAGGAGTACCTCACCGAGACATGCAGGGAGGAGGACGGGGAGCGTGCATACGTGGCGGACACCCGCATGGCGGCACGGGACATCTCCGTGAGCATGATACTCACGGCACCGAATGCGCAGATCCTGTGGCGCAGGCGTGACGCTTTCTTCTCCCTCCTGAAGTCCGGCATGCTCGACTTCGAGTTGACGCTCTACAACCGCACATACGGGCTCTACTACAAGAACTGCTCGACGCTGAGCAGGATATCGAACCTACACAACGGAGATGTCTTCGTCTCGTTCACCGTCACATTCCGTGAACCCGACCCCGCGAATGTGCGGGAATCCAACTTCCTGGGGGCGGAAGATTCCGATAAGGTGCTGACGGAAACCGGTGATCGAATAATAGTGTTAAACCAAACAATCTAACGGAATATGGCAGATGTAAAGGTATCGGATATGACGGAGGCTTCCTCCGTAGGAGATAACGACCTCCTCATGATAGTGCAGGAGGGTGCGACCAAGAAGGTGAAGGCGAGCAAGTTCGTCCGTGCGGGCGAACAAGTATCAGACGCTCAGACGCTCGACGGGCATACTCCCGACGAGTTCCTCGGCGCTACGGCCACGGCGGCCGATTCGGCCAAGTTGGGTGGTTTCCCGGCGAGCGATTACGCAAGAACGGGCGACATACCATCCATGACGGACCCGACATGGTGCGCGATGAAGATATGGCACAAGAACATAGAGGACCCGAGCGCCACGGACGCCGTGTCCACCAACCTCCGCAACCTCAACTATGCGGTGTGCGATGGACGTCAGTTGAGCGTGTCGGCCTATCCCGAGCTGTTCGGCATCATAGGCCACTCGTACACGCCAGCGTCGGAGGTATCGTACGACGACACGAAGTTCCGCATCCCCGACATGAGGGGTCGCTTCCCGCTCGGCGCTAATGTCGAGGGGACGGCGAATCATGCGGAGATCAACACGCAGTGCCTGCCGACGGGCCTTTATAATCCGAGCGGCGTGGCCACGCCTGAGTGGACATCGGGCGGGCAATGGAAAGCGCCACAGACGGTCGGCGTGAAGGGCGGTTCGTTCGAGGTCACGCAGGAGGATAAATCACAGATGTCATCGCATAGCCACGACTTCACGGGACTTCAGCGAGGCGGCAAAGTGAAATATTCCAGCAGCGATGACGCTTACCGCGTCACCAACGCGAATCCGACATATTCGACCGATACGGAAGGGTCGAACCAGGCAAGTGACGCTCAATTCCCGCAGTCTCACGATAGCAATAGGTACAACTACAGCCAGCTATCCGTCCAGCCGTTCGTCTCATTCTGCTACATCATGAAGCTAAAGCCTTGATAGCATGGGGGTAAGAGCGGACATATTGCGGAGAGGCGAGCGCCTGTACACGGCTCAGTTCATGGAGTCGAGCGCATTGACGGAGGAGGTGTCGAAGCCTTCCGAGCTGACGTGCGAGTTCAGGGGCAAGGATCCGATGGACGTGCGCAGGGGCGACTACGTGGAGGTGGGAGGCAAGGCCTTCATCTTCACGCAGATGCCATCCGTCGAGAAGCTCAGCAACGGGGAGTACCGATACACGGGTCACTTGAAGGACGAGTCCGGCTATATGGAGGACGTGATGTTCATGTTCCTCGACCAGGACGGAAGCCAGCAGGCGATCTACTCCACGGCGGCGGACTTCGACCTCACGGCCAACATCGAGGAGTTCCTCTCTCTCGTCGTGCGCAACATGAACAGGGTGCTGACGGACGGATGGAGCTACGAGGTGGCGGACACGGGCATCGACCGCAACGACCTGAGGAACATCACCTTCTCGATGCAGAACTGCCTCGACGCCCTCAACGCGATATGCGAGGAGTACGAGCTGGAGTGGAAGTTCGAGGGGGGCGTGCTGAAGGTGGCGAGGGAGTTCCGTGACATCACAGGCGTCACCTTGATGTACCCCGTGAACCTGCTCTCACCGGTGAAGCTGAGTCGGGAGGACGACTCGGAGACCTGCACAAGGCTCTTCGTCTTCGGGGGTGAGCGCAACATACCGAGCGACTACGGACATGACCGGCTTATGATGAGCGGAGGCGAGGAATACTTGACGAGAGAGGGCGGCGACTACGTGAAGGAGCGGTGCAAGGTGTTCGACGAAATATACCCACGCCGCAACAGCCACATCACGGGCGTCAGCGTGAACGCAAGGGGCATTCACTTCGTCATGGACGCAAACCTCGACTTCAACATCAACGACAAGCTGACGGACAATACCGCCAAGATAGCCTTCACGAGCGGAAAGCTGGTCGGCTACGAGTTCGAGATAGCGTCCTACAACCATACTGGGCGCATGATCGAGCTGAAGCAGCAGACGGAGGGCGACGTGGTGATACCTAACGAGTCCATGAAGGCGGAGCCGGGGGACAGATACGTGCTGCTCGATATCCGCATGCCGGACGAGTACATCCGCAATGCGGAGCTGGAGCTGAGGGAGAAGGCGATGGATTACTTCCGGGACAAGTGCGACGACAAGATGACCGCAGCCGTGTCGGTCTCGACGATATGGCTTTTGGAGACCGGGACGAACCTCCGGCCGACGCAGTCCGTCCGACTCGTCGACGAGAAGCTGGGACTGGGCAGGCGGATCCGGGTGACGAAGGTCATCACCTACCCTTTCGACGACACCTTCCACCGCAGACGCACGGAAGTGACCTTGTCGGACTTCGTTGCGGGTTCAAGGCTCTCCGACATGGCCGGAAGGCTGAGCCGCAACGAGCGGGTGATGTACTCCCGCTTTAGGTCGCAGCGTGACCAGACAACGACGAACACGGAGAGCATAGACAATAACACTAACGCATTAATGTGGCGCTCGGGCGCCGATGAGGCATGATAAAGGACAACAAGCAACGGGTCAACTTCTGGAGGGGCGCCGTCGGCGACTTCTCGGCTCTCGGCGGTCGTTACATCGTCGGGTGCGTCTACTTCGTCACGGACGGGGTGAACGTGGGCTCGAGCGAGAGCGGAATCATCTATCTCGCCGTCAGCCCGGTGAAGTGCATCCGCTTCGGCTCGTTCTCGAAGGAGGAGAACATCGACGAGAAGATAAAGACGATCATCGAGGAGAAGACCGAGATACACGTGCACGAGTGGTACGGCGATTTCCCGCAAAAAGGTGAAGCAGCCAACCTGTACATATCGAGGGAGGCGGGAAGCGTCCACCGCTGGGACCCCAATGAAGGCAAATACAAAGTCATCGGAGGATACGAGGCTGGTGACGGCATCGAGATAAAGGACGGAGTCATATCCGTGACGATGGAAGGGGAGGGCAACGGCTTCTTCGAGCAGGTGAAGAAGTTCGTGGACGATGAGCTGGAGCAGGCGATGGAGCAAGTGCCAGTCATCCACGTGATAAGCGCCACGGAGGTGGAGAGACTTTGCGACGAGGCGTGGGGGACGACATCGAACATATAGGAACGAATAAAACATACACGATATGAGCATACAGACTTATTCGCTCACCATCACGGGGAGCAACTACAAGATAGAGAGCAATGAATGCCCATGGGGCGTGATAGGCTCGTGCGGGAACGTAGCCTGCCAGTTCAATTCGGAGACCGAGGAGGTGAGGTTCACCGACAGGGCATGGAGGAACTGGGCTCCGATTCTTGAAGCAAAGGCGGAGCAGATAGAGGTTACGGACTCGGATGCTGGGTATAGCGGTGATGTGTTAGACTTCGCGGACCTCGTCACCTACCTTCAAGGCATCATGGTATCGCCCGAAGGCGAGGGAGGCGGTGGCGAATCCGTGGCATGGGGCGACATAACGGGCGACATCGGTGACAATACCGACCTTACTAACGCATTGGAGGGCAAGCAGGACTCGCTCACGGCAGGCACGGGCATCAGCATCGATAATAACGTGATAAGCGCAACGGGCGGAGGAGGAAGTCAGGTTCAGGCGGACTGGAATCAGACGAACACATCCGCAGTTGATTACATCAAGAACAAGCCGACACTGAGGCAACCAGCCACGGATGGCACTGCTGGGCAATACCTAAAATCGGGAGGTAGCGGGAATGCCCCGACATGGGAAACTATGGACACGACACCGACGGAATCGAGTGCTAAGGTTATCACTTCGGGCGGTGTGTTCACGGCGTTGGCGGGAAAGGCGGACGCAAGCACGGTGCGCTTCGTGATTCATGCCGAGTACAACGCAGGCACGGGTGCGGTCACGCTCGCAAGCGGAACGACGCAGGCATCATTGATGGAGGCGCTCACGTCGAAGAAGGCTATGGACATAGACTTCACGATAGCGGGCACTTACTATCGTAACCCGATGCTTTCGTTCTACGAGGACGGGACGGGTGCGCATGAGGTGCGATTCCGCAACGACGCAATGGGCTTCGATGTAGTGCTTACAGCCAATACGACGAGCAACACGTATGCCTTCGAGGTGCGTCAGTTCGTGATGACGGAGTCCGCATACAGCAACCTGCAATCGGTAGACCCGACACTAATATACTACTTAACAGCAGACCCTCAATCTTAAAGACTATGGCGATAAAAAAAGGCACGGATAACATCGTGAAGGTCTACCGAGGTAGCACCGAAATCACGAAGATATACAAAGGGACGGAGTTAATCTACTCCGCATCCCCTACGCCTCAGCCGACCCTGTCGAATAAGATATACGGGCATACGAGGTTCGCCAACAATGCCGTGACGATCAAGGTCAACGGAACATCTTACAGCGTCACGAGCGACGCTGACAAGTACTTCGAGCTCGACTGCTCGAACATCACGATAACGAGCCTCAATCAGTGCATCTACAACCAGACGGCGGCTGTGGAGGACGTGACCTTCGACGTGGATACGGCGAACTGCACGAACTTCTCGATGATGGTCGCGTCTTGCCGTAACGTGACGAGCGTGGACTGCTCGAAGATGGATACTTCATCGGCTACGAACATGTCGTCAATGTTCTACGACCTGAGGGCGGCGGCGACCATCATTCCGCCAGCTAACGGATACCAGCACGCCACGAACCTGACGAACCTTCAGTTCATGTTCTTCAACTGCTACCTTGTGACCTCGATAGACCTATCCGACCTCGGGGACTGCGACAACGTGGTGAGCATGAACGGAATGTTCAGGAACTGCACAGCATTACAGACGATAGACCTGTCGGGGTGGTACATTGATCCGCAGAATACGAGCATGGACAACGTCTTCGGGGGATGCTCGGCGCTTAACTCGATCAAGGTGACGGGGTGCGACGCCTCCGTCGTGACAGCCCTGCTCTCGATGCTGACTGCGTCGGGTCTCTCCTTCACGCAGTCGGGCGACTACCTAATACCAACGACCTAACAAGATAAAGATATGAGCATATTCCACTTATTAAGCCACAACGGGCTGAAAGCCTTGATAGACAAGATAACCGCCTACTTCTATACCAAGGCGGAGATAGACGACATGCTGTCCGCTGGCATGAGGTACGAGGTCGTGGACGAACTTCCCACCACGGGAGTAGAGGGCACGATATACCTTGTTCCATCTTCGACTTCTCCGAGCGGTGACATCTACGACGAGTACATCTACGTGGACGGTGACTTCGAGAAGATAGGCACGACGAAGGCGGACTTAGCCAACGTGGTGAAAGTGCCGACGGCTGGCACGGCGGTTGGAGACACGACGCACCCCGTCTACGTTGATGCGGACGGCGAGGCTACGGCTGGAAGCCAATACGCAGGTGGAACGAAGTTGACGCTGAACGGAACGGACAAGGGTGCGGATTCTGCGACCGCATACGCACCGACGGCGGGTGGCACATCGGGGCAGTACCTGAAGAGCAACGGCAGTGGCAACGCACCTTCATGGGAGACGATGGACACCGTTCCTACTGAGAACTCCACCAAGGCAGTCACCTCGGGAGGGGTCAAGACTGCGCTGGACGGTAAGCAGGGTAGCATATCAATAACCAACTCTGATACGACTCCAGTTGATACTACTAATATAATTATGCAAAATAGTGGTTCAACAAGTACTACGTCATTTTTGCGCATGACTATGCAAACAGTCAGAGGATATTTTAACGATTGGCTGTATGGGTTGATTAACTTACCTTACGACACATTTTATTCAAACAACCGAAGATTCGATGCACATGTCCATGGATTATGGTGGGGTGCGGATAAAAGATTTGTAGTGACGTGGAAGACATACAACTCACAGACGCAAGAGGTAGTGTACGAAGCCACAGATACGATGAAATCGCAACTTTTCAACGAAAATGCTGAAAATTACGGAATTCATCCAGTCGATGGTGAATACGATGTTATAACTATTGAGCCTAAAGACGGACAAACAAAGATAATTCAAGGTTCATACGGGCATGGTAGATTGATGCTTGTTTTCTACAATACATCGTATCCATCAGTAGCACCAACCATTAGAATTTATGGAGGAAGAAGTGGACAGAAGGTATGGACTACACTAACTGCTCCAACTAAACCAGCGAATTCAGTGTTTCAGTATGTACTTAATCAAGAGACCGCTCTTTTTCTTGAGAAAATAGAAATAACAATCCAAGGAAGAACAATTGGAGCAGGAAATGGGCGAGGTGTACATCTGTCGAATATAGACTTCATCGGCTTCCGTTCAGGAATTACTGAAATGTCTGCAGTGACTAAGTATGCTGTTGACCAGCAATTGTATGGCAATGTCACTGCTCCAAAATTTATAATGCGAGGCGGGACTGCTTCTCAGGCACTTCTTGCAGACGGAACGACCTTATCTATTCCCGTGCCGATTAACAAGGGCGGGACGGGGGCGACGACAGCCATCGGGGCGGAGTATAACATACTGAACCAAGTGGCGGACATCTCCACGACGCTGAGCGACACGCGGAAGATAGCATTGTGCAATCAAACAAAGAGCGCATCGAACGGCGTGTTCAGATGGATAGAGCTGTCTAATGTGTGGACGTGGATAAAAGGCAAGATTTCCACCGTCCTCGGCATTCAGGAAGGCACGATAGACGGTAAGGTCAACCTACATCCCGACTTCACGGCGTCGCAGATTGACTACTCGGCTGGCAACGTGGGCAAGTGGCAGAAGGTCTTGCGATTCCCCGAGGGCGCTGACTTGGTCATAAACATGAAGAAGACGGCGATGGGTTCAGATGCCACCTCCACGCTGTGGTTCTCGTCATCGTCCATGGGCGATAGTTACACCTCGCTATTCGGCAACCACTCGGTGAGGTTCGTCCACGACGGCGGGTACGTGTTCCTCGTCCTCGCATGCCCGAAGAACTCAAACACGCCTTTGGAGTCGTACACCTTTCAGATAGCGCATTCCTCAGTCCCTATGTCCGACATCGTTGCTGTGACGGACGCGTCGCCAATCACGGCGACTCCGAAAGAGCCGAGCATCGTGTATCGTGCGCCCATCACCACGGGAGCTGTGTCGTTCAACGTGAACTCCAGCGGTGCGGGTAGCGTAAGCATGAGCGGACACAACGACTTCCTCGGTAACATGACTTCCGAAGCCACCAACGGAGTCGTCGTCACCATGAGCGGTGCTACCGAGGGGCAGATATACCGCTTCGTCTTCACACGCAACATCACGGGTGGGGTCACGTTCAAGCAATCCAACGTTGCGTACTGCACCATCTCGGGTGATGTCAATGCGGGCGACACCATCACCTTAACGGCTGTCTCCAATACGGCAGACGGATGGCTCTATGAGCAGGAGTCGGCAGGCATCGAATCCTCCGACGGCTCTAACATTATCGAGTACGACGGAAGCACCGCAGATGTGCGGGTGAACTGGGAGAAGTTGCCCGCCGACCTCGTGAGGAATAACGAATGGGCATCAACGGTCGGGCACAGGGTGTTAGCGATAGGTGAAGGGGCGAGCGCAGACACGGCTTCCAATAACGTGGCGATAGGTAAGGATGCGACGGCATCTGGCAACTCCGCCACCTGCGTGGGCGGTGATTCCGAGGCGAGCGGAACATACGGAACGGCATTAGGATATGGTTCAGTCGCTAATGCGATAGGGGCGAGCGCTTTCGGTGCGCGCGCGAAGGCGGACGGCTACTATAGTATTGCGATAGGAGGTACTCATACTCAATCCAACGCAAGAACAACTGCGAAGAATTATGCGGTGGCGGTCGGAGCGGGTTCGTACGCGGACGCATCTTCGGTCGTGATAGGCTACGGCTCTAATGCGGAAGCGACGAACTCCGTTGTCATCGGAAGAGTCAACGAAGTGGAAGGCGCAAACTCGATCGTGATTGGGCAGAATGCGATTTCAGAGTCGGACGGGGCGATAGCGATAGGAAAGAATATCCAAATTCCATACGGGCAGACGCATGTGAACTCCGTCACGATAGGCAATGATACCAACTCATTCGGCAACGGGGCTGTCTCGATAGGTAACGAGGCGTGTACCGCTCACGAGTACTCCATTGCGATAGGCGAGAAGGCGAAGGTGTGCAGGTGGGATAATGGCGGAGACTATGTGTCAAGGGCAGAGGAGATGAACCTCCAGTCCTTCACGGTAGACGGTGAGAAGAGGAAGTTCTACAGACCCGCGACGGCGGGAGATGTGACCGTCACGTTCAGTGGAGGACAGACAGCCACGGTGAATGTGTCGAAGGGTACTCTCTTCATCGTGAACGACGCTACCGCGCCTAACATCACAGCGATATTCAACGGAATACTCCTCGATGGAAAGTACTACGATACGATGAACGGAAGCGTCAACCTCGCGTCGTACACCATCACGGACATTCCAGGACTGAACGCATATGCTATAGACATACAAATGCCACTTGCATACGTCGACACGTCGGAAGTCTCAAACGCAAGGATATTCGTGGAATACGCCGCCGCTTTCACCGCTGAGGGGTGCGCACTCGGTCACGACGCGAGGTCGTACGGAGGCTACGCGCTCGGTCGCGGGGCGGTCACTATGTTCCCACGACAGACGGTCGTCGGTCAGTACAACGTACTGAGCGATAGCGACTGCTTCCAAGTCGGCTACGGCAACGGCGAAACGCAACGGCGCAACATCCTCACAATCGACTCGAACGAGCGCATGGTCATCAACGCAGGCTACGTTGGCGGTACGCAGACCATCGAGATGAACCAGCAGTCGGGAAGTCTCGGCAATATCACGAAGTCCATCTACCGCATTAGATGGAACGACACGGGTACGGTCAGCCTGACGCTCGGCACAGGCGGTTGCGTGGAAGGTCAGCGGGTGACGATATTCGCTGAGACGAACGATGTGTCGGTATCGGGGAAGATAATCGTCACAGGCAGATACATGGACTTCGTCTTCATAGCAGGCGATTGGAGAGCTCCGCAAGACCCATGGCAATGATAGAACCTTAGTATTAACATCACAAATATCAGAAAATTATGCAGATTTCAATGAGTTTGGGCGAACGCATCAAGTTCGCCGAGAGGTTGCCGAAGAACGGCACACTACACATCATGAATCAAGTTAAAGCCATTCGTCAGAAGTTGGTCGGATTCACGTCGCAACAGAAGACGCAGTACCTTATCGTCGAGGACTCGACGGGATTCCACACTGAGAACCCCGATACACGCGTAGCAGTCACGTTGACGGACGACATGATTAAGGTATATGCCGACATCATCCGCAGTCGCTCGGCGGCCGGCACAATCGACGAGGACGAGGCAATCGTCTTTGAGACTATCAGGGCGGAAGCCGACCGCTTAGCCGAAGCCGAGGCGCAACAGGGCGAAGGCGAAGGAGAGTAACCACACTTTTTCGGGCGAGTTTCGTCAATTGCCACACACTTTTTCGGGCGAGTTTCAAAAAAAAAGCGAAGGGCATACTGGGGAGGCGGTTCGGCTTCCGTCCGCCAACCCGGCCCTTCATTTTAATCAATCATTGACTTTTATAATCTGCAATAACAATATACGAATATGGAAGAAAAAACGAAATCAGCGTTAAAGTCCGCCTTGTCGTTCCTGAAGGGCGACGTCCTTTTCTACCTCAATGAGGCGGAGAAGCACGAGACGGACACGACAGAGAAACTGCGCATCCGCCTAATCAAGGAGACGGCGGAGGAGCTGTCTGAACGCATCAAGACGGCAACGGAGCAAGAGAAGACGAGGGAGAGGTGCGGAAGGTGCGCACATTCGAGCGACTGCGAGGAAGTGTTCAAGTATGTCGTTACGTGCGTCCGATTCGAGGAGAGAAACGAACCACTTAAACATTAATACCATGATACCACAACTAACAATTTTGAAAGAAGTAATAAAGGAGATATGGGGAAACATCAAGGGCTTGACTTGGTTCATCCTCATCGTCGCAATCATCCTCATCCTGTGGGGGCTGTACCGTGACGCGGTGGCGGAGAAAGACCGCCTGCAACGCAACGAGAACGCCCTCATCGAGCAGGCGAGGAACTACCGCACGGAGAGCGAGAAGAACGCCTCATCCGTGCAGGTCCTTACGCTCAAGAAGGACGAACTCGAGAAGTACAACGCAGAACTGGTCAAGACATGCGAAGACCTAAACATCAAACTCAAACGTGCGCAGTCGATAAGCCAAGCGGGGACACACACGGAATACGTCATCAAGGGCGAGGTACGTGACAGCATCGTCTACGTGCGTGACAGGGGGGCGTTCGACACCCTCCGTTGCTCGGAATACCGAGACCCTTATCTCTCATTCTCATACTGCACAGATTCCGCAAGCATCTACACCGCCGACATCGAGACATTCGACACCATCACGGCGATAGTGCACCGAATTCCACGCAAGTTCCTATTCTTCAGATTCGGGACGAAGGAGATTCGGCAGGAGGTGACATGCTCCAACCCGCACACCCGGATAACGGCGGCAACAAAAATAGACATCATCAAATGACCACCCTATGCGAGTCCACGAAGCCCTGCGCCTCTGCCTGCCCCTACTCCAGCGACTGCGTGACAACGGCGTCAGGCTGGAGGACCTCGACTACATACCGATGTACGAGGAGTACCTGGAGATGAGGGACCGGGGCGAGAAGATCACCTATATCATGTCCACGATCGCAGATCGACACAAGGTGAGCGAACGGACCCTCTACCGCGTCTTCGCGTCCCTCAGTAGGGAGCTGAAGTGAGATATTCACAAAAAACTAAAACGATATATGGCAAAATGGATAAGCGTTAAAAAGAAGCTCCCTGAAGAGGGCACGTTGGTCCTCGCTTTCATTCCGTGGGCCTTGTGCGGAGAGTGCGAGGTCATGCGCTACAAGGATGGCGAGTTCGAATCATTTAGCGAAGACAGGGGAGGATTCTACCCTCCGGAGGAAATCAAGTGGTGGATGCCTCTTCCGAAGTTCCCGAAGCCCTGGGTATCGGAAAGACCCTGGCGAAGAAACACCGGGATCAAATCTTTGCTGAAGAAGGCGTGGTGGAAAATACTAAGATTACAGGAATAAGGAACTAAACCAGAACATAAGTAGAGGTCCCTATACGTATTCGAGCATATACGTATAGGGACCTCTACTTTTTTTTTGCGCTGACAAGCCGTGTCAGCGGCATTCCGCCATTTTATTTGCGCCCTTCCCCACCCTTTCCGACCTTTGCGATGTACGTACAAGTGACAAGAAAACCAAGTAAAAACCAAAAACATCTAAAGAAATGGCGGAAATTTATCAAATTCCAGACGCGGGAGCGAATGCCGGCGGCATTCCGTTCTCGATACCATTAGGGGGCAACAACGGCGGACTCTTCGGCAACGGAGGCGGCAGCCTCGTCGACCTCTTCGGATTCGCTATCATCGCCAGCATGTTCGGCTGGGGGGGAAACGGATTTGGAGGCGGATTCGGCGGCAACGGCAACGGAGCGGGATTCATCTCCAACCAGTTGAACAACGACAGCGGACGAGAGCTGATCATGAACGCGATAACATCGCAGGGCGAGGCGCAACGCACGGCGATTCAGACCTTGGCTTCGACCATCGGTCAGGACTTCAACCTCGTCAACTCGGCGGTGATGAATATGCAGAACTCGCTGAACCTCATCGCGAACAACCAGAACACGAACGCGCTGCAGATCATCAACGCGATCCAAGCGGGCAATGCATCGATTATCAGCCAATTCCAGCAATGCTGTTGTCAGCAGCAGCTGGCGACGGAAAGGCAGACGAACACCCTTCAGGCGGGCGCGAACGCGAACACGCAGGCGATCCTCAGCAAGCTCTCCGAGATGCAGACTCAAAGCCTGCAAGACAAGCTCGACGCAAGCAGGGCGGAGAACACAAGGCTCGCCGGTGAGATCTCGCAGGCGAACCAGAACAGCGCAATCGGCATGATGATCGCCCAAGCGGTGAACCCGTTGACCGCACAACTTGCGGGCATCCGCTCCGAAGTGGACGCCATCAAGCGCTGCCAGCCATCCACGATCACGCTGCCTAACAACAGCATGACGGCGGTACCGAGCATCTGGGCGAATGCGGTAGCGGACAACATCGTGGACCGCATAGCGACCGCTTTGACGCCTACGACCACCACTCCGGCGGCGTGATCCTGCTCGCCTCACATCTGAGGTGAGCGGATAGCAAGGCGCAACTAACTTTATAAGTAAACTTAATTTTCAACAACATGGATTTCAATTCTTTGGCGGTCGGAAGCCCTATATATGTGATAACAAAAGGTGGGACGCGACCGAAGATGCAAATCGGCTCGGTGAAGAGCAAGAACGAGCCACGTTCCGCATATCCTACGCACACTCCGAACCTCATACAAGCGGGAATGGTGCTTGATATTGTCGTCAGCATGGACGGTTCGGACGTTCCGTTCAATAACTTGCCCACAACGGGCGAAAGCACGACCTACAACGGAGGCAACACCTTCGTGAGCTGTTCCCGTGAGGCGACGTTGCAGGAAATAGACTCGATGATGCACGTGTCAAGAAAGGCACGTAGCATGATGGACTATCATGAAGCGGTCGAGGAGGAGGGCGAGAAGATGAAGGAGACGCTCAACCCTTCCTATGCGGAGGGTAAGAGGCAGGCACGAATCATCAAGGAACTGCAAGACCACGTAGGCGAGCAAGAGCGCAAACTTGATAGCATCCTAACGATATTGCAGAAACTGGACTCGCCGACACCGAAGAAGGCGAATCCTTAAAAAATCACGACTATGGGATGGATTTTCATGGACAAGGATAGCGGAGGCGGCAAGGAGCAACTCCGCTCGCAGATGCGCGACAACATGCGGGGCAACAGGCGCTCCGCAGGCGAGTCCGGCCGTAGCTTCGAGGACGGATACCGAGAGGGCTACAGGCATGGCTGGGAGGACAGCGAGGACGAGGCGGAGGGCTACCGCAGACGCGACTCGAGGGGTCGTTACATGTGATCCCGCAAGGAGGAATGCAGGGGCAGGGGGTAACTCCGCCCCTCCCTCTTTTCATACAAGTTAAAACTAAAAAAGGAAGACGATATGAGACACCATATATCGGAGGGCAGGGCCCTCTACGAAGACAACAATAAAGGAATGTTCAGCAAGAGGCTCGCGGAATGGGCGATCTCGAACATGAAGGTGACGGACCCGACGACCGGGGCGCTCAAGAAGCTAAAGCCGAGGAGCCTTGAGGAGGTAAAGGAGGCCCTGACGACGGCTGGGGTCGCGTTGCCCGAGGCATTCGACTACACGGCATGGTACCTCTTCAACATGGCAGTAGCCGACTATCCTAAGACGTGCGATGATGACAAGCGCAGGGCGTTGTTCGTCGAGGAGACGCTATGCGACCCCGACGGGCACCCGGAATCCGTCCTGGAATGCTTCGAGGCGAAGATGATAGAGGACGGAGTGACGATACATTGGGAGAGATACCTATGATCAGTCAGGGATTCCACATAGGCGACCGCGACTGGTACGTCATGTGCCAGTACGACGTGCGCACGGAGAAGGACCTCGCCGAGGTCTACAAGGCGCTGATGGCGGCGGGTTGCCCCGACTACCAGGCGAGGGAGGCGTGCATGGCGCTGTCGAGGAGGAACACGGGCTACACCTTCACGAACTTCAAGGACCACCTCACCATCATGGTGATAGGCGAATCCATCGACCCGTCGCAGCTCTACGACACGTGTCAGCACGAGATCAAGCACGCCACGGAGCACATCGGGGAATTCTACGGAGTGGATCCTGGAAGCGAGGAGTCGGCGTACCTTCAGGGCGAGATAGCGAGGAACATGTTCCCCGCGGTCTCCATACTCTTCTGCCCGCATTGCGGGAAACTAAAAGATTCTATCAACTAAAAAAATCAAGAATGGATACGGACAAACAAAAAGGCGCATCCCTCCCCGAGGACACGCAGGAGAGCGTAAGGAAGATGCTCGAGATGATGTGCATGACGAACAGGCGACCCGTCATATATGACGTGGGCGAGAAGCCCGAGGACCGGACGATGGAAGAAGTGCTCTCCATCTACAAGGAGACGGGCGTGCTGGTCATAGACGGGAGAGGCAAGAGCTCGATCAACACGAGGATAGTGTAATGAGGCGAAGGGGGTAAGTTGAAATTACCCCCTTCGGCATTTATATGCAAGCGTTTCAAGTTTTTTCCCTCAAAATTCCGAAAATGGTACCACTTTTCGCAAAAAAAGGGATTTTCAAAAAATTGTCGATTAACCACGATTCGAAAAATCCCGAAATCGTACCCAATTTTTGACCGTCGTTTTGTCCCGACCTAACCGCTTAATCCTTAATGCCTTATATACATATAGTCACAATATACAATAATTATTTAATAAAAAGTATATATGTATATATATAATATATATAATAGGAGTAGAAAAGTTTGGAGTGAATTTTCAGGGCAAATTGTGTCCGTTTTTGTGACCACCTGGCGAGTCGACGCAAAAAAGGCGACCCGCAACCGGATCGCCCCTTATCTCTTGTCGTTGTGTCGTATTACTTCTTCGTTAGTACCTTCAAATATTCGTATCCCTCGTTTGTGTTCTTCATCCGATTTCCGTTGGTCAGGATCTCGAATGTGAGGTCTATGCCCTCGTCCTTGAAGAAGTTCTTAATACGCAATGTATTGTCGCTGACCGTGTACTTATAGGTTCCATGCGTCTTGTAGTACGTTCCAGCGGAGTCCTTCGAATACCATATCTCCACATTCTCCGAATCAAAATCAAACCAGTACGTGGCGTTGCTGTAAAGTATCGTCATCGGCGAATCTTTGGTATACCAAGTAGTACCCTTAAGGCTGTACCTTGTCTCTTCCTGTTCGAGTTCTTCGCTATCGCCCTTCTCGCAGGACGTGAACACACAAGGGATCAATGCTAGAATGAATATAAACAATAATCTTCTCATATCTTTACAAGAATTTAGTTAAACATACCGCAAATTACGCTTTTTTTTGCTCCTAGACCAAAATTTTCGCACTTTTTTTATGCCAAATGAAAAAAAAGTGTTATGTTTGCGGTGTCTCATTGGTGGTTTATCCATTCGCCGGAGCTGCGTTAATGCTCACCAGGTGGGCTTTTTTTATGCCCCTGACATATCACAGATACCGCATAGCGGTTGCCGTACGTAGATTATTTTGCTCTGACGAGTGAATACCATCTTTGAGACAGCGTATTGGCAACCGCTTTTTTTGTTTGCCTGAATATAAATAGTCTCAAAGATGGAGAAAGCATTACAAGTCCTTACAAAATCCGAACTGCTTGGACACCAGTTCACAATCTATGGAACCGCGGATTCTCCGCTCTTCCTGGCTAAAGAAGTCGCAGATGTAATAGACCACAGCAAGGCAGATGTCATGGTCAACATGGTTGATGACGATGAAAAAGTCAAAGTAAACAATCTTTACATTGGCGGAAGAACCGGAGGCAATGGCGTGTGGATGCTGACGGAAGACGGACTCTACGAAGTTCTTATGCAGAGCCGCAAGCCTATCGCTAAGCAGTTCAAGAAGGGAGTGAAGGTTATTCTGAAGGAGATCCGCAAGACGGGCGGGTATCTTGCGACTACGCCCGACGACACGCCGGAGATGATCATGGCGAAGGCGCTGAAGGTGGCGGACGCCACGATGAGGAGGCAGGACGCGGAGCTGAAGGCGGCGAAGGGCACGCTGGCGGCCATCAAGGAGGCGATCAGGGAATCGACGGCGGCGCTCGAGAAGGCGAACCGCCTGCTGTACGGCGAGGCGGAGGCGGCGAAGCCCGTGGCAGTCGACGCGAATGCGCTTCCCCTCGACCCGGACGCATATACGGGTAGCCGATGGTCGGCGCACGGGCTGCGTGGAGCGAGCGATCTGCTTGAGATGCGCAAGATCCGATGCCGGGTGTCCAAGTTCAATGCGTTCATGGTCAAGGAAGGGTACCTTGAGGTGATATCCTACGCCAATGCTGAGGATAGACGGCATGAGATGAAGTGCATGAGGCTCACGGAGGAAGGCAAGAAGTTCGGCCGCAACAAGCTATTTGTCGTGAGCGGGAGATACCACCCGCTCTACTACGATAAGGCGTTCACGAGGCTTATTCACGAATTAAGGGAGAAAGGGTACGAACTATGAGCGCACAGGCTAATTACACACTTGGCGGAAAGACCGAGAAGATCTTGTCCGCCCTGCACAAGGCGACCGCCTTGCGCGTCGAGGTGACAAGCATGCTCGATGAATGCCTCGGTGAGGACTTGTCAGAGGTGATGCAGAAGATACCCGAATGGCAGCACTTCGCCAAGTGCGAGGAAACCCTGCGGGAATTTCTGTCGGCCCATATATCCGACAGCGTAAACGACCTCGTGGTCTGCGGAAAGGAAGGAGGTGAGATATGAGGGAGCTGGAAGAGATGAGGAGCGCCCTGGACGACATGTCCGGAGCTGTCTCCGACCTCGTGTCGGGGCTCGACAGGATGGAGAAAGGCGGCACGCTGCCCGAAGTGGCGAAGGCTTGCGTAACGGTGGACGAGGCGATATCCTCGCTCGAGTTCCAGATCGGAAGGATCCGCGCGGAGTTCGAGGGCATCAAGCCCGACTACCTCTTCGGGAAGAAAGGAGGTGCGAGATGATCAAGATATATCCGAAGTTGCCGGGGCAGACATACAGGCATATCAAACTTTTTTCCATCCACGTTTTCCTCCGCAGAGGGGGGGGGGGCAGATGAGGACGAGAAGGCGTACGGAGGCCGACAAGAACCGGAAGAAAGCGCAAAGGAAGCTCGGAAAGACTCTCCTGCGGTCGTGCAAGGAGCAAGGGCGATGCGTGTGCGAGATGTGCGGCTACGGTTTAGGCCTTACGGCTCACCATGTGTTGCCGATAAGCCTTTTCCCACAGTACGCCACTGACCTGAACAATGTCAAGGTCTTATGCGACGCCTGTCACAGCAAGGTGCACAAGAACCCGTTCCTCGATTCCAGGATGCAACTCGCAACGGCGAGGCTCATCGGGGCGAACCTGAGGGATGTATACGGTGACTATGTCGGGGCATGAGCCGACTAACGGAGGGGGAGAATTCGAAAGGGTTCTCCCCTTTTTTTTGTCTTAGAACATCTCGCCTTTGCCTGTCAATAGCCAGTATGCCGACACGTGGTATTTTTCCACCAGCGAGGTCAGCCATCCCACCTCGAAGTAGCCTCGCCCCCTGAATTTCCTTTGCGTGTAAAAGTTCTGTTTCGCCACTCCGATCTCCTTGAAGTATTCGCTTGCGTTCGTCAGCAGGCCGAGTTCCCTGCATCTCTCGAAGGCGAGGAAGTACCTATCCATCGTAGCCTTCGAATCTTCCGAATAAACCCTCGTGTTGCTCATAGCTTCTTATCGATTAGTTTTTCGACGAGTTTACGGTGTGCGGAGAGCTCTCCTATTAGCGCCCCGTTTTGCTCTATGACCTCCCCGAGGAGGTTTTCTTTCTCCCTTGTGGCGTCGAGGTTCGGTATTGAGTTCTTAAGGATGGACACGACGGAGAAGATGTCGAACAGCTCGTCGAGGGAGAAGGCCTTCACCGGTTGCTTGCCCATTAGCGAATAGCATTGCAGCTTCCCGTTCTCGACATATACCCTCTTGATGAGTATGCCGTTCTTCTTCGTGTCGAGCCAGTACACGTGCCCATTCACGATGGAGTCCGTGGACAGCTCCTGCCACTGCAGATAGATCGTGTCGCCCCTGTCGATGATGGGCGATAAGGCGTTTCCGTACATCGTGTAGGCCAAGTCGAATTCCGGCATCATTTGGTCCGGGGTTCGGTCGTAGATCTCGTGGTGCCTGCGCACAAAGTCCCACACACGCACGTTCGGCTTCCTTATGATGTCTACAGGCACCAGCGGGGCGACCTTCGTGCGGTGCATCAGAACACCATCGTCCGCGTCTTCGCTTTCGCAGACTTCCGGGTCATCCTTCAGCATTTCGCCTTTGCCTGTCAGCAACCACTCTATGTTCAGTTTCGGGTTTTGTAGACTAATAGTCCTCAATTTATCTTCTCCGATTCCCCTAGTGACGCTCTTCACGTAGCCGTTTGACAAGCCATTGAGGGCCTCGAACTTCCGGATGGACATTCCGAGGCTCTTAATGTACTCCGTAAACCTTTGATTGATAGTTGTTTCCATATTTTTTCGATTTGCAGTCTAAAATTTCTCTACAAAAATTTTGTAATTGTAGATTATTAGTCTATATTTGCCATTGTAATTGTTACGGCAATTAAACCAAAATCGACGGCAAAGGTAGAAAAAATTTTAATGCATATAAATTTTATGACATTTAAAGAAATTTACAACAGGGAGAAAACGAAGCTGACGCCTTGTCAGAACTTCATAAAGGAGGTGGCGGAAGTCACCCGGAAGTCGGAGAACACGGTTCGCACCTGGATATCCGGTGCTATTGTACCGGACGAGTTGACGAAAAAAGTCCTCAGCGATTACTTCAACGTGCCGGAGGACGAGTTGTTCAAGAAGGAGGAATAAGACATGAAAGCGATCACGATTCTGATAATAGCCCTCGTGGCCGTCGTGGGGGTCTTCTCCGCACCGGACGAGGGCATGCCGTTGGCCGAGTGGACAGCTTCTTTCCTGTTCACGAAGGCGGTGGGCGTAGGAGCGGCGATGCTGGCCGTGCGCCTATACGACAGATGGTACGGAAGATTCAACGGGAAGGGAGGTGAGGCATGAGCGAGGTGGATAAGATGATGGCGGAGAACCGCCCGATGGACGAGATAGCCTACGAGGCCAAGACCTCGGAAGTGCAGCCTTCGGGTAAGACATATCCCGTCTACAAGACGGAGGACGGAAGGCTGGAGCTCAGGATGTGCTACGATACCGCCACGGCATATAGCATAAACAACGATGGCGGGCCGTCAGTCAAGCATGAGAAGATCACTATCGATGAGCTGGCTCTATTAGTGCGTCATCTTGAGGAATACGATGAGCGAATGAAAAGAGGGGGGGGGTGAGCTATGGCACAACATGCGGCTGAACTCGCCGAGAGGCTGGAGCGCATAGAGCGCCTCGTAATGATAAGCTCGAAGGAGGCTTTCAACGTCAGGGAGGCGGCGCTGTTTCTCGGTCTGTCGGAAAGTCGCGTCAGGCACTTGGTGCATGGCAGATTGATACCCCACTACAAGAAAGGGGCGAACGTGTTCTTCAGGAAGTCGGAGCTGGAGGATTGGATGCTACAAGATAGGATACCGACGATAGACGAGATTGAGCAGGAGGCTTATAGATACACATTATCAGCACGATAAGAAGATAAAGAAATTCCGCCCGGATAACGATTCGGGCACGCCATCCGTCGGTCATAAAGTAATCTGACAGATGACATTTTTACGGGGGAGATGGTCCGTGGCATGGTTCGACTCCATGCGACCCACAACCTTGAGATGGTTACACACCATGCAATTTTAAACTTTTCCACGCCTCTTCACCCGTGAGGGCAGAGAGAGGCGACTTGGGGAATAGCGCCGAAAGGGTAACGGCGGGGCGTATGTTGCGTAAAGACTTCTGCGCGCCTTCCACTGTGCGGGGTTCGAATCCTCGCTTTCCCACGAAGCGATGTCCGCCGCAAGAGAGCGGGGGAGAACAGGAACGGGTTGTTTTGCGATCACCAATACTGGCGTCATGTTATGTATGACTTTCATAAGTGAATTTTTAAAAAGTTAATAGTTCAATGTTAATAGCCCTTAGCGTATGAAGATATCGCCCTGCGCCCGTTAAGGGGGGTTCGAATCCCCTCCGTCGCGCACTGATGTACAATTTTAAAAAAGTGTTATTATGGATTTAAAGATTAGTATCGAGATCGGGGTGACACCCGAGTTGAGGGCTCTCGCCGAGAGCCTTCTCGGAACACGAAAGGCGGCGCCGGAGAGCGTGGTCGTCGTGAAGGAAGTGAAACAGAAGGCTGAGTCTAAGGCGGCCAAGCAAGCGGAGAAGGAAGCGCCGAAGCAGGAGGCGAAACCTCAACCACAGCCGCAACCGCGACAGGAGGAACAGTCTAAGGCGCAACCTCAGCCACAGAAGGCGACATACACGGAGGAGGATGTCCGTGAGGCTATGCACAAGTGCAGATGCCGCATCGAGGGAGAGGACTACAAGGACAATCCGCAGGGGGAGGGCTACACCAAGTGGCACAAGAACCTGACTGCGTTTTTCAAGAACTTGTCCGCCCGCCTCGGCTACGACCGCCCGAGCGAGCTGCCTGTGGAGCTCCGCAAGGCCTTCATCGACGAGTGCGCCGACATCATCATCGGCGAAGACGGACTTCTCAGATCCACACCATTCTAATCCAACTGGAGGATACAACTATGCCAGATACGCACGCATTGCTAAGCCCGAGCGGTAGCCACAGATGGATGCACTGCACGGCGGCTCCACACCTGGAGGCGGAGGAGCCGAGGAAAGATACCGATTACACCCTCGAAGGCACGTTGGCGCACGCATACTGCGCCAAGGAATTGAAGGTGATGCTCGGCCAAACTACGGAAAGCGAGGACAAGGAAATCGAGCAACTGAAGGACAAGTACCTAACGGCCGAGATGTTCGACCATGTCACCACCTACGTCACGATCGTGGGCGAAAAGTTCTCGAAGGCGAAGATTAAGGTGAAGGACAGCCAGCTCTTCGTGGAGAAGCGCTTGGACTTCACTAGATGGATACCCGAATCTTTTGGAACGGGAGACGCCATCATCATCACCGACGGCACGATGGAGGTTGTCGATTTCAAGTACGGGAAGGGCGTCGAGGTCTCAGCCCGTTGGAATCCCCAGATTATGATATACGCCCTCGGGGCATTGGCCGAGTTCGAGGACGAGTACAACATCAAGAAGGTGCGGATGACGATCATCCAGCCACGCCTTGAGAACCTGAGCGAGTTCGAGTTGCCCGTCGAAGTCCTCGGATGGTGGGCGGACACGATCCTCGCACCGAAGGCCGCCGAGGCCATGAGCGGGACAGGGAAGCAGGAATGCGGAGAATGGTGCCGCTTCTGCGCAATCAGGGGAAGGTGCGCCAAGTTGGCTGGCGAATGCCTCACGATCGCGGAGAAATTCGGCGGGAAAGCGGAGATAACAGATGACGAAATGGCGAAAGAGATCCTGCCGAGCCTCGGCATCGTGAAGCAATGGGCTGCCTCCATGGAGGAGTACGCACTCGGCAAGGCGCTCAACGGCACGCACTACGAAGGCTACAAGATCGTCGAAGGGAAGTCGCTGAGGAAGGTCACGGACCCCGTGAGACTCGGCCACATCCTTCGTGAGATGGGGCTGACGGAGATTTACAAACCGCTCGAGCTGAAGGGCATCACAGACCTTGAAAAGCTCGTCGGGAAGAAGGAGCTGGCGGAGCTGGCGGGAGACACTATCACGAAGCCACAGGGAAAGCCTACACTGGTTCCCGAATACGATAAACGCCCGGCTATCGACCCTATAGCGCAGGACTTCGCGGGATTCGCGGAAACGGCCTAAAACACTAATTAACTGAATATTAACATTTAAATATTTTTAATCATGAAAGATCCGATAGTTAAAGAGGCCAAAGTGATATTCGGCCCGTGCCGATTGAGTTACACACACTTGCTCACGAAGCACTCACCTGACGGGGAGAGCGAGGGAAAATACAGTACTAATGTCATCATCCCCAGGGGTGAGGCCAAGACGGTGAAGGCCATCGAGTCCGCCATTGAGGCGGCGAAGAAAGCGGGACTGGTCAGCAAATGGAGCGGCAAGGAGCCGAAAAAGTTAGAGATGCCTCTGCATGACGGGGAGGATAGGGACGATGAAGTCTATGCGAATAGCTTCTACCTTAATGCGAAGAGCAGCACACGCCCCGGAGTGGTCGACAAGTTCAAGAATCCGATCACGGACGAGGAGGAGGTCTATTCAGGCATGTGGGCGTACGTCTCCGTGACGTTCTTTGCATATGACAAAAACGGCAACAAGGGAATCGCCTGCGGTCTGAATAACGTGATGAAGTACAAGGACGATGAGAGACTCGGAGGCCGAGTATCCGCCGACACCGATTTCGATGGATTCGGCGGTGATGACGATGATGATCTTTAATTAATCGGGAGGGGCTCGCCCCTCCCCTTTTTAAACCCATATATCATGAGATTGATAGTTACGATATTACTGCTATTCCTCACTATCGAGGTGAGCGCCTTCGAAACCCACTTCATGAGTGTGGATTTTGACCGCATGGTGCTGAAGCACAACGGCAAGGAGTATAGCCTTGTCGAGGTAAAGAACAAGACAAGGCGCACATGGCGTGAGGTTACATACCTCTGCATCGACGAAAAGTTACACGCTGTTGCCTTCCGTCTCTTCGTCACTGACGAGGGCGAATTCTTGAGGCTGCAGAAATATACGTCTAAGAAATGAAGACATTAAGCATCGACATAGAGACCTACAGCGGAGCGGACCTTGCGGAATGCGGGGTGTACCGATACGCGGAGCATCCCGATTTCCGTATCCTGCTCTTCGCCTACGCCGTGGACTACGGACCGGTCGAGGTGGTGAGCATAGCGACGGGCGAGAGGTTGCCGGAGGACATCTTCTGGGCGCTGACGGACCCGACCGTGACGAAGACGGCATTCAACGCTACATTCGAGCGCGTCTGTCTGTCGAGGTGGTTGCGTGACCGTGCCTTCCTGAATTCGTCTGAGTTCCTCGACCCTGACCAGTGGGACTGCACGATGGTGACGGCCGCCAGATGCGGTCTGCCCCTATCGCTCGCCCAGTGCGGCGAGGTACTCGGCTTAGACGAGAAGGACGAGGGCAAGATGAAGGAGGGCAAGGCGCTGATACGCAAGTTCTCCTGCCCTAACAGGAAGGGAGAGCGCACGCTACCGGAGGACGACCCCGAGGCGTGGGAGGTCTTCAAGGCCTACTGCAAGAGGGATGTCGAGGTGGAGCAGTCCATCAGGTTGGCCGTGACGAGGTTCACGCAGCCCCGCTGGGAGAGCTCGCTCTATGCCATCGACCAGCGCATCAACGACAGGGGCGTGCTAATTGATCGCCGGTTCGTGGAATGCGCCGACCGCCTGGCCGACGAGTACACCGCACAGCTCCTCGAGAAGGCGAAGCGCATCACCGGCCTCGAGAACCCAAACAGCCCGGCGCAGCTGAAGACTTGGCTGAGGGAAAAGACGGGTGTGATCGTGCCGAGCCTTAACAAGGCCGAAATGGACGACATCGAGAAGGCGGTAGGCTTCCATGGGGTGGCGGGTAAGGTCCTGAAGCTACGCAGGGAGATGGGTAAGACCTCGGTGAAGAAGTACTCCGCCATGCTCGACTGCGTGTGCCGTGACGGGCGCATCCACGGGCTCCTTCAATACTACGGAGCCGCACGCACGGGGCGATGGGCGGGAAGGCTCGTGCAGGTGCAGAACCTTCCACAGAACCACCTCAAGGACCTCGACGAGGCGAGGAGACTCGTCAAAGCAGGAGACCTCGACGACTTCACGCTGAACTACGGCAACCCCACACAAGTGCTTTCTGAGCTTATCCGCACCGCCTTCGTGGCGGGAGACGGCAAGGTGTTCCACGTGTGCGATTTCTCCGCCATCGAGGCGAGGGTGACGGCGTGGCTGGCTGGCGAGCGGTGGGTGCTCGATGTGTTCCGTCAAGGGGGCGACATCTACTGTGCCACCGCCTCGCAGATGTTCGGCGTGCCTGTCGAGAAGCACGGCGTGAACTCCGAACTGCGGGCCAAGGGCAAGATCGCGGCGCTCGCGCTCGGTTACGGAGGCGGTGTCTCCGCCCTCGATAACATGGGGGGGCAACGCATGGGGCTCTCGCAGAAGGACGAGGCGGAGATAGTCAGCAAATGGCGAGCCGCAAACCCCCACATCGTGAAGTTGTGGGATGTCGTGGAGCGGGCGGCGAAGAGGGCTATCGTGACGGGGACTTCCGTCAAGGCGAACATGGGTCTCGAGTTCGGATTCGAGCGTGGTTGCCTGACAATCAAGCTGCCAAGCGGGCGAAAGCTCATCTACCCGAGAGCGAAGGTCGAGGAATACATGAAGACGAAGTTCGATCGTCAGGAGATGACGGAAGCAATCACCTACGAGGGTACCAATCAAACTACAAAGAAGTGGGGACGGCTGGAGACGTACGGTGGCAAGATGGTGGAGAACATCGTCCAGGCGACGGCGAGGGACATACTCGCATGGGTCATGTTCAGGGCGGAGCGTGACGGGTTACCCGTCGTGTTTCACGTGCATGACGAGATAATCGTCGAGGCGGACCCGAACGAGGTGAAGCTCGAGGATGTGGAGAAGATATTCAGTGAACCGGTTGAGTGGGCGGAAGGCTTGCCACTGAAGGGCGCAGGCTACACCACCCCGTACTATAAGAAAGATTAAGGTTAAGGCATGAAAATCAAGATATCGATAGCGCCTAGCAGGAAGGCGAAGGCCTGGACGAATGTGACGTGGGAGTGGTCCCAACTGGTCGACAAGTGCAGGGAGACCATCCGCACGGGCGAGACGGTGGCGGAGTACGCCAAGATGGACAGGGAGACGCAGTCGAACAGGAAGGACGTCGGCGGATTCGTCGGCGGGTACCTCAACGACGGCCTGCGCAGGAACGGACATGTCCGCTTCCGCAGCGTGGCGACGCTGGACATCGACCACGGCAAGACGGACGTTTGGGAAGATTTCACGATGAACTTCTCCTGCGCCGCCTTCCTCTACTCGACGCACAAGCATACGGAGAAGGCTCCGAGGTACCGTCTCGTGATTCCCTTCTCACGTGAGGTGGAGCCGTGGGAGTACGAACCGGTGTGCAGGCGCATAGCTTTCACCCTCGGACTTGACCTCTTCGACCACACCACCTACGAACTCCCCCGCCTCTTCTATTGGCCTTCGAGCCCGACGGATGCGGAGTACGTGTTCCACGAGCAGAAGGGCGATCCGATAGACGTGGACGCCATACTCGCCACGTACACGAACGCCAAGGACGCGTCCGAGTGGCCGTACGGCGCCACGGAGGACAAGGTGTTGAGGAAGGAGCGCCAGAAGGCGGGCAACCCCTGCGAGAAGGAGGGAATCATCGGGGCGTTCTGCCGGGCATACACGATCGAGGACGCGATAGACACGTTCCTGCAAGACGTGTACGAACCGACCGCACAGGAAGGCCGATACACTTACCGCAAGGGCTCCGTGTCGGGCGGACTCGTCTGCTACTCGCACCAGTTCGCCTACTCCCACCACGATACCGACCCTATGTGCGGCAGGCTCTGCAACGCCTTCGACATCGTCCGCATCCACAAGTTCGGAGTCATGGACGAGGGCAAGGACGAGGGTGCGGAAGTGACGAAACTGCCGTCCTACGTGGAGATGATGCGCTTCGCAGGCTCCGACAAGCGCACGAACGCCGAGGTGATGAAGGACAGGAGGAAGAAGATAGAGGAGGATTTCAGCGGCATAACGGACGAGGACGGTTCGGAGGTTTTGTCGAGGCTCGACAGGGACTCGAAGGGGAACGTCCGCCAGTCGATCAATAATGTGATCGTCGCCCTCAAGGGGGACCCGCTGCTGAAAGGCAGACTGTGGCATGACAGGTTCACGGGCTACGACTGCGCCGACAATCTCCCGTGGAGCCGCATGACGAAGACGTGGACGGACATGGACGACTCGAACCTCCGTGCGTACCTGGAGAGGGTCTATGGCCTCACAGGCAAGGAGAGGATAAACGATGCTCTCGCCGCCGTGTTCGTCGACAACCAGCGGCACCCGATAGTGGAGTATCTGCGTGGCCTGACATGGGACGGCATCGAGAGGCTCGACAAGCTCATCATCGACTACATCGGAGCCGAGGACACCCCGCTCACAAGGGCGATGACACGCAAGATCTTCACCGCCGCTGTGGCCAGGGTCATGAACCCGGGCACGAAATTCGATTACTGCCTCATCATGTCGGGCGGAGAGGGCATCGGAAAATCCACCCTGCTCAGCACGATGGGCGGAGACTGGTTCTCGGACTCGATCGTCACGACGGAAGGTAAGGAGGGCATGGAGTCGCTCCGAGGGGCGTGGATCATCGAGCTGGCCGAGCTGGCGTCCATCAAGAGGTCTGATGTCGAGCAGGTCAAGAACTTCCTGTCCAAGAAGGAGGACGTGTATCGGCAGGCTTACGGAAAAAGGGTTCAACCCTACCCCCGTCAGTGCGTGTTCTTCGGCACGACTAATGAGGACGATTTCCTGAAGGGTGATACGGGCAACCGCCGATTCTGGGTCGTGCGTGTGGACGCGTCGAAGTGCTCCTTCAAGGACCCGTTCAAGGCGATTCGGGAAGACCGTGACCAGCTGTGGGCGGAGGCCATGGTGAGATTCAACGAGAACGAGACGCTCTACTTGGATCCCGACATGGAGAAAGAGGCGAGGATACGCCAGCAGGAGGCCAACATCGACAACGACGACCCAATGCCGGGAATGCTGGACGAATATCTGAGCACGTTGTTACCCGCCGACTGGTACACGAAGGAGAAGGCGCACAGGCGCGCATTCATCCAGAACCCCGACCCTCTCGCGAGCGAGACACTGAAGAGGACGAAGTTCTTCGCGGGGGAGTTCGTATACGAGCAACTCGGCATGCCGGAGAACGCAAAGGAATACCCTTACGTATTGCGCAAGGTGAACAAACTAATGCGCAAAAAGGAAGGCTGGAGCGCCGGCCGTGTCCGTGTGGCGGGTTATGGCCGCCAAAGGGGATGGGTCTTGAAGGGCTTCAAGGAAGAAGATGAATAACTAACAATTAAAATAAAATAGTAAAGACAATGGAAAAGAAGAGAGAAGACTTAACGCCAGCAGAAGAAATAGCGGCATTAGTGGCACTAACGAATCCCAAAGACCAGGCGGCATTAGTGAATCCCCATCCGGGAATGTCAATGAACAGCATGCCCTTTCGGATATTCCGTAATGTAAAGAAGAATAAGCGGGCGGCCGCTAAGCGCCGCAACGTGCTACGGGCACGGGCTAGACAAAAATAACGAGTTCTAAATATTCCATGATAATGACGAAAATTTTTCTTTAGGCCCGCTAATGCCGCCGATTCGATATTCCATGCAATAATTCTTTTGTTAAATCAATTTAACTCATGGCGACCGGATCGGAGATGGCGACGGACTTTTATATTATCTTTTAATTTATTTCTGTGTTAAGCACCTCGGTAAGGCCGCCCCGCGGGACGACAATCACTTGTCTCAAACGCTCGTCTGCACACAAACGGGTTATGGTACATCTATCCACCCCCGCGTGGAGAAGGCGCCGAGGGCTACAATTTCATTAAAAGAGTAGAGCGATGGGTAAAAGAGCGAGAATCGGAGAAGCGGTGGCGGTGTCCACCGAACCCCCTAAGATGAGCAAGTACGCCGCCAAGGTAGCGGCGAGACGCAAGGAGACGCCAGAGCAGAAGGCGGAGCGCCTCGGCATCATCGTCAAGACGGTGGTGGAGGAGCCCGTGAAGGAGGAGCCTAAGAAGCCACAGACGAAGGCGCCCGCGCAGGCGAAACCGAAGAAGAAAGGTAAGCGGCAGAAGGTGAAGATACCATACGAGCTCTACGCGGGATGGCTCGCCACTGCGAGGACGGAGCACATCCGGATCGTCCGTGACCTCGAGAAGAAGATGAGGGACGAGATGCGGAGGTGGAGGCGGTGCCGGACGGACTTCTCGCACTGGGCGCAGGGGGCGGAAGGCACGGAAGTCATGACGGGCTACACGAAGAACGAAGATTGGACTTACAAGGGGATCAAAGATGCTGAAGGAGACGGACATAGAGAAGAGGCTGGTGAGTGAAGTGGAGAAGAGGGGGGGCGAATGCCTCAAGTACTTCAATCCGGCGAAGATCGGTTATCCCGACAGGATATGCCTTTTACCGGGGGGAGTGCTCTTCTGGGTGGAAGTGAAAGCACCGACTAAAATTCCGCGCAACATCCAACTGATCAGGATGGACCGATTGGTTAGCCTCGGGCAGAAAGTGCATGTCGTCGACACATTCGATGCGGTTGACCGACTAATGAAGATATACGATAATCCATGAAATTCAATCCACATCCATACCAACGCAGGGCGATAGGCTTCGTCAAGGAGCACCCGAGATGCTGCCTGTTCCTCGACATGGGACTGGGCAAGACGGTGAGCACGCTCACCGCCCTGTCCGACCTCATCGACGAGGCGGAGGTCCGCAAGGTCCTTGTGATAGCCCCGAAGAAGGTGGCGGAGTCGACGTGGAGCCAGGAGGCGGGCAAATGGGGACATCTCGGGGGGCTGAGGGTCGTTCAGGTGATGGGCACCGAGAAGCAGCGCAAGACCGCTATGGCGGACGGCTCGGGCGACATCTACGTGATGAGCCGCGACGACGTGGTGTGGCTCCTTGAGAACTACTCCCGCAGTCTCCTCCGAACACGGCCCTTGTTCGACTGCATCGTGATCGACGAACTAACGAGCTTCAAGAGCCGTCAGGCGAAACGCTTCAAGGCGCTGCGCAAGATGACCGCCTGCGCAAGCAGGGTGATAGGGCTCACAGGCACACCGGTGCCGAACTCGCTGCTCGATCTGTGGGCGGAGATATACTGCGTCGATCAGGGGGAGAGGCTCGGCAAGTTCATCGGCCGGTATCGTGAGGCCTACTTCACCGCCGTTCCGATAGGTAAGGTGGCGACGAAGTATGTGCCGAAGGAGGGGGCGGAGAGCGCTATCCTCGGGCGAATCGGCGACATCTGCCTGACGATGCAGGCGAAGGACTACATCACGCTGCCCGACCGCATAGAGGTGACGGACGAGGTGATGCTCAGCCCCACCGTGCTGAAGAGGTACAAGGACTTCGAGCGGGGCATGGTGCTGGAGTTCCGCAAGGACATGGAGGAGGGAAAGGTCACCGCGGAGAACGCCGCCGGGCTGATGAACAAGCTGGCGCAGTTCGCCAACGGCGCTGTATACGGGGACGACCACAGCGTCGTGGAGGTGCACGGGGAGAAGCTCAGCAGGCTGGAGGAGATCGTCGAGGCTTCGTCGGGCCCGGTTCTGGTCTTTTACCAGTTCCGTCACGACCTCGACAGGATACTGAAAGCGATACCGTCCGCAAGGGCCTACGAGGGAGACAAGGACCTCAGGGACTGGAACGACGGGAAGATATCCGTCCTGCTTGCGCATCCGGCGTCGACGGCCTACGGGCTCAACATGCAGGACGGGGGGCACACGATCGTGTGGTGCGGCACGGGGTGGAACCTCGAGCTATACCAGCAGGCGAACGCCAGGTTACACAGGCAAGGGCAAGAACACCCGGTCATGGTGCACAGGCTAGTGTGCCCCGGCACGGTGGACGAGAGGGAACTCGCCGCCATAGACCGCAAAGCGGGGGCGCAGGATTCGCTTATAGGAATGCTTAAAGACTTAGTAAAGGAATATAAATAAAGCGAAGGATGGGAAGGTATGTAGTCAGATGGCATGAAAGAGCAAAAGATATATTTGGCGACTACTCTTGGTACAACCTCTGCGAAGAGGAGTGTGTTCGCATTCATGAGCGTGATGGGTTACACCCCCGCAAGTGTCTCCACCATCCCCTCGGAACTTTAAAGGAGGAATGAATATGGAAGCAATAAAGCAACTAAAAGACAAGATAAAAGAACTCGCTGAGGAAAGAATGCGGGATATGGATCCATGTGCCTGCGAGGAAAACAACGTCTACAGAGCGGCAAAGATAGCGGCGGAAAAGATGGCTGAATTTTTATGCTCGGCGGAACGTGGACAATCCGAGGAGTTCTTCGGCGAATTGCGGTACATTCCGTTTAGCGTCGAGAAGGCGAAAGCGGGCGCTACCGTCGTGACGAGGAAGGGACTCCATGTGAAGATACACGATTACGACTTAAAATACAGGTTTCCCATCGTCGGGGTCGTATACAAAAAAAACGGCGAGGAGATGCCTTGCAGATGGACTTCACAGGGAACGGTCAGGATACTCCCGCCTGATTCACAAAAGGAGGACGAATACGATCTATTCATCGAAGAGGGTACAAGATACGAGGATAGATGGGTAGTCGTCAGCACGCAGAGGTATACGCACGAATATGTTCGTAAGATATACTACGAGGAGGAGGAGCCAAATCTCGTATGTGAAAAGTTAAACGAGATGAACCCAGGGGAATATCAGGTCGTGAAATTTAAAGTGAGGTTAAGTTAAAAGACTAAAGGAATGAATAATAATCTAACGCTAAATCTAAAAAAACGTTGGTTCGACATGTGGAAGTCCGGGGAGAAGCCGGGGGACTACAGAAAAATAACGAAATACTGGGCGAAAAGGCTTTGCAACAACTACGATCGATTTTGTACGACGGTGTTTGATAGTCAGATAAAAACTCCATGCTTTTACAGAGAAATATGCCCCTATTTCAGGCCGAAGAAGTTCGACGGACTAGTTCTAAAATCCGGCTATCCGAAAGGAGGGGACAAAGAACGAAATCTTATGTTCGACGGATCCCCTGAAATCAAGATTGGCAAAGGAAAAGAAGAATGGGGTGCAATTCCCAACGAAATAAGTTTCATCATTAAAAAGACAAGATAATGGAAAAAAATTACAAGCTGATACCCTTTGACATTCAAAGGGCAAAGACACCATCCAATCCTGATGGCTTGGAGGTGGTGACGGAAGGCGGAAAAGACGTTAGGATAATTTGCACCGACAGAAGTTCTCGTGGGTATCCTATTGTAGCATTAATTCGACATGAAACAGGATTCGAAGAGACGCATTACTGTGATAAAGAGGGTGTAACTTTTAATGAAACAGCATGTTTCTGCCTCAAGGAGCCCGTCACGCCACGAAGAATGACGAATCAGGAACTTAGCTGGTGGCTTCGTGATGCCCCCGAGGAACATAGGGAGTTTATATATTTCCTTGAAGGCGACAACGACAAGGAACACAGAGTAGTACATTCTGTCTTCGACTACATTCCAAGTCGTTCAAATGAGCCCGTAGATAGCATATTAATCCGCTCCAACGGCGGGGAGTGGAGAGAACCGTTGATAGATGAGGAAGACTTTGAATTATAAAAGAAAGATATGAAAACAAGGATTAACAAAATAGCCCGCCTCATAGTGGCGGGCATTGCGATGGCGATAGGATTTCTCGTCGCCTTCGCGCTTGGAGAGTGCGGGCTGATCGCGGTGCAGGAAATGTTAAATAACAACTAAAAATAAAGGATATGGTGAACCTATTATACGTCGACCTCTTCTGCGGTGCGGGAGGGACGACAACGGGCGTCGAGGAGTCGAGGCTGACGGGCGAGAAATGCGCGAAGGTGGTCGCCTGCGTGAACCACGACCCGAACGCCATAGCGTCGCACATGGCCAACCATAAGGACGTGCTGCACTTCATTGAGGACATACGGACGCTTGACACCACGGAGCTCGTCTCCCACCTCGGCAGGATGAGGACGGAGTACCCCGAGGCGAAGGTGGTCCTGTGGGCGTCGCTGGAATGCACGAACTTCAGCAGGGCCAAGGGCGGACTTCCCAGGGACGCGGACAGCCGCACGCTGGCGGATCATCTATTCCGTTACATCGAGGACATCGACCCCGACTTCCCCGAAATCAGATGGGGGGATGAGCCTATCGAGGTGGAACTGGTAAGAAAGGAGGGTAAACGATGAAAAAACAAGGATTAATGTTAGGCGATTGGGTGTCAGTCTCAGGAACACCGATGCGCATCGCCGCACTTGGAACAGTGAAGGCTGGATTCCTTGACGGAAGGGGTGAGATGTTCTATCACGGCTACGACAGCATCGAGCCAATACAGCTCACTGCGGAAATTCTTGAAAAGAATGGAATTAATTTGAATCCGCAAGGCTCATATAGAATTGGAAGATATGCAAGTATTGACTTAACTGGAGATGGTAGATATTTCGCGTATCTTAATACTAATACTAATACTAATACTGATGATCCTTCATTTTTACGCCACTGCGGAAAGTATGTTCACGAACTTCAGCACGCTTTTAGGCTATGCGGAATTGAAAAGGAGATTGATATATGACGAACGAAGAAAAGGCAAGGGATATATGTAGCCTATTCAACGAAGTTTACGGAGTTAACATTGAAAGGGAATCACACATTTACTCTGCCGCAATCAATATGGCAAAATGGAAGGATGAAAAATTCAATGATTTGCTCGAATCCGAACTAAAAAGATGGTCGTCAGTCAATGATTCATGCGAGGCGAAATACCGCTCGGAGATGTTAAAGGAATTAATTGAAAAGACAATTGAAACATGGCAAAAATAGTACTGAATGAAGAGCCAAAGAGGATATGGCAATGCCCCTTCGGAAAAGCCGAGATACGATGCGAACGCAGTAAAAATATCTGCTTCTGTGTGCGGGATGTAAGCCGAGATGATAACGGTCAAATAAAGAATTTGAATTACATCATCGACTTCGAGCGATGCCCGTACTGCACCACGTTCGAAAAGGAATATGTCAAAGTGTTAAGGGAGGGGGAGATGTGATGAGCGAAGTGAAGCCAACGACATCGCAATCACACCTCAAACTCGAATGGGTAAGCTCAGGCAGAACGGTCTATAGGCTGGTGTGCGTTAACAAGGGGAAGAAATGCGAAGAATGCAAGCACGGAAACAACAAATACAATAAATGCAGGGATCTATGAAGAGAAGAGTAGTAGAGAAGAAGCTCACCCGATGGGGCGAGATGAAAGGCGGGATGGAGCGGACGGATGTCCGATACGTGGTCGAGGAGTTCACCGAACACGACGGGTGCTGGCACGTGATGAGGTATAAGAGGTCAATAAATGGAGACGACATGCCCGCCGACTTCGACAGCCCCGAAGCCGCCCGAGCATTCATGCGTGGCGAATGGGGAGTCGTCCAGGAGAACGTGGTGGACGAGTTCGACACTGCCGATCGGGACAGGATAGCTCTTCCATCGGGGGCGCGGGTTCCACCCGACGAGTCCGACTACGAGGATGACGCAGAGGAGATATACCGAGGGCTTCCGCAAGGCGAAATACGCATGCCGGATTAAAGGAATAGGAGGACAGAATATGACTGAACAATTGAGAAAGAAAATCAATCAATCAATCAAGTTGCTGCAATCAACTTGCAGAGATAAAGATGATGTAGAACTCGCATACAGCGGAGGGAAAGACTCTGATGTCATTCTTCAACTAGCGAAGGAGGCGGGAATAAAATTCACTGCCCGCTACAAAAATACAACTATTGACCCCGCAGGAACATTAAAGCACTGCAAGGATAATGGAGTCGAGATTTTGCAACCACCCATGAGTTTTTTTGATATTATAAAAATATCTGGCTATCCTAACAGATATCACAGAATATGCTGCGGTAGGCTCAAAGAATATCCAACTGACAGCAATACTGTTATAATTGGAATAAGAGCAGAAGAGAGCAGAAAGAGAAAGGAAAGATACAAAGAGCCAACCGCTTGCAGAGTCTACACGAAAACAAAGAAGGTGCAGCAAATTTTCCCTATTCTATATTGGACCGCTGAGGATGTCGCAGATTTTATTGAGGATAGAGGAATCAAGTGCCATCCACACTATTACGATGAGGATGGAGTCTTTCATCCTGAGAGGAGACTGGGATGTGAAGGATGTCCGCTGATGAGCCAAAAGAATAGAGTGCAATTCTTCAAGGATAATCCAAGATGGTTGAAGGCATGGATAAGGGCGGGACATCATTATTACAAGACCAAGTCGATGGATGAATATGAGATGATGGTCGGGATGTTGTTCTATCGTTCCATCAGAGAACTGAGCGAGATCCAAAACGGACTATTTGGGAAGATGGACTGCAAAGCGCTTTTAGAAAAGAAATTCAACGTGAAATTCTAAAGAGAGATGAGAGTAAAGGAAAAGGACGGGAGAGCACCCCGTCCTTTCTCGTTTCTGTTACCCACTTGTTACCCGCCGAGCCAGCCACGGCACAATATTAACACCTAACAGCCTGCGACGTAACACCTTAACGGACAGACCAACAGACGGATTCACTTTCATCAGTGTAATGTGAATATGTACTAATGTAAGAAAAATAAACGAGAAATACAAATTTATCAAAGGATTTTTTTTGAAAAATATACAAAAAAGGCGAAAGGGCGCATGACATGCGTCCGTCCGGTGGCCACAGACATAGCGTCCAGGGGGTTCGGCTTTGCGCCGCTCACTCTCTATTTCGTCGGATTTAGGACTGCGATTCAGTCCTAAGGTGAATGCCGGTCGCCCGGCGAGTCGTGTAATAAAGGCTTTTCAGCCTGATGACCTTTCGGTCATGTATTATAATCATTCAAAGTGTCTAAAAAGGGGAGACGACTTGTCTCAAGCAGTCTCCGCCAAGACATACTTTGTAAGTTTACATTCAGTGTTAATGTGTAATACTTGAATATAGCAAAAATGATTCGGGTATGCAAACTTTTCGGGCACTTTTTTCATCGTGTGGAACATTTTCATCACGGGAAATAGACAATTGGCAATTAGAATTTTGATTTTTAAATTATGGGGATTTAGGTTGATGACGTCGAATATACGTTGAAGAGAGGCAGTATGCCACCGCACCCAAAGGCGACTCCGCGAGCCATGGGGCCCATCCTCCGTTTCGGCTTTGCGCCGCTATCTCTCCATTTCGTCGGATTTAGGACTGCGATTCAGTCCTAAGGTGAACCGGGTTCCCGGCGTGTCGTGTAATAAAGGCTTTTAGCCTGATGGCCTTTCGACCATATCATATATCACCCAAAGTACTTTTTTAAAAAGGGGAGACCACTTATCACAAGCAGTCTCACCCCAGACATACTTTGTAAATTTACATTCAGTGTTAATGTGTAACGATATGAATATAGCAAAAAAGAAACGTCCATGCAAATTTTCAGACGAAAAAAAACGCCATGGAGACTATTATCATCACAGAGAAAAAAGATATGTCAACAAAAAGAGAATTAGAGGAAGTCTCGATTTTACCATTTCCCCACTTACGAATGATGATTCGGTGCGTTTCCATGGAAGGACTGACCATCGGGAAATATCTTTCCCGGATTTCACATTAATTAAACAAACAGGGACGATTTTGTGTAAGAATTATTTGCGCAAAAAAATATTCTAACTAACTTTGAATTGTGTGACATTAAACATACAATAAAAGAAACATGTTTTGATTCACTAATACTTTATTGTTTAACAACTAATTTTTTAGAAAAATGAAAAAGAATTTTTTCAAATGGGCAGTTATGCTTACTGCTTTGGCTACGGCCTTGACATTCTCTTCCTGTGGTGACGATGATGAGGACGACAACAACCAAAATCAACAAAACACAGAGAACAACGAAGGCAACGACTCTTCAGACGATTTCTTCCAATTCACTGAGAACTCAATCAGCGTAAAAACAGGTGATGTGATCCTCTACACGAAAGAGGCTAAAGGATCATTAACCAACATCTACGAGGAATTCACTGTGGTTTCAGCAACGGACGGAAAGGTTGTCATCAAGATCAATGGCGCACAAAAGACTTTGAGCGACGCTGGTGCTTCTTACTTGAGCGAGGACTTCCAAGAGTGGAAAACAGCTGATGCGAAAGCCAACCCATCAAAAGTGCTTTTCTGCTTGAAGGGTAACCAAACAGGTTCTACTGTCATCATCGATGGTACGCTTGCAAGCAACTCTGAAATCAGTTCAGGCGCAACCCCAACCTATTTCAAGAAGAAATAATTCATTGGATAAATAAAAAATCCCTGGCCAACTCGGTCAGGGATTTTTTTTTGCGGAACACAGAAGCCCCGCGTACACACCATTACATAAAACTTCAATTATCTGCTCATTTATCTACATTGCCAATAAAGTCTGCCTCCCTTGACGAAAAGGGTACCTCGCCTCGGCTCATTCAATGGTCTGCCGTACAGATCATAGCTAGGCGCATCGTCCTCCTCAACCGTCGGGATCACGGTCGTCACACCTGTCGTGATGACATTGTCGCGGAGGGAAAGGCCTTCGGAAGCGTCTCCCAATCCGCCCATCTTATTCGCCGCACGCACTGTGAAAACATCCTGTTCGGATGAGCCTACAGGAACAGCGAACGAGTTGGTCGCCACGTTCGTCACATAGACGTCGTTCTTGAAGATCACGTAGCAAAGCGCTGAATCATTGTCCACCCAACGCAAAGTATCGTTGCGCATGACCACCTGCGGAGCGGAGACCAGCCTCGCCTCCTCGTCGGGATGCCAGTTGTCGCTACCCGACAAGACATTCCGCAAGGTGTACTTCGAAGCATCCGCATCGGAGAGGACTGGATTGATGTAGGCTGTATTACCGTTCTTCTCGTAGTAGGAACGTCTATTGGAGAGGTTCACAGCATTGCCATACGCGTCACGGCTGTTATATTCCGCAAAGAGGACCGGCATCACATCGTTGATCGGGTTACCCCAGGCGGCATCCGTCGGGAGCCTCTTCATCGTCGTGTTCAGGTAAACCGCACGAGGCGATTTATTCCACGCCCTACCTAACGTATAGTTCTTGTTCGAGATATCATACCCGTCGATGGTGCAATCGTGGAAGACGTAGCCCCACTGACCCGTGCCGGCAGGCGCCGCGATGCAGTCACCCGAACGATTCTCCAGGAAGAGCAGGCAACGGTCGAAGAAGATGTCACTGCCTCCGCAGATGAAATCGACCGTACCATGGATTTCACCCTCCTCCCAATAGATACGGCCGGAGGTATTGTTCGAGTAGTAGGTATCCTGCGTGCTCAGCAGGCGCACCCGCTTATAGATGTTGCGGTCGCCCTTGTCCTGCAGCGCCACGAAACGGTTCGCACTGGCATTCGGATTGTTATAGGCACGGTTCTGCAACGTCAGATCCTGGAAGTACATATTCTTAGCGGAGGTGTTCAGGCAGAGTGTGGCCGTCACGCTGATGCCCTCCGACTGCGCCGCATTGTAAAGCGTCACCCCCTGCGCGCTCTGTCCGATGAAGGAGACGTTGGCCTTGCCGAAAGAGGTCTTCTGGTTCTCGTCGCCCGTTAACCTTCCAAGGTTATACTCCCCGTTCGGGAAGAAGATGATGAAGCGGGAAGAGGAAGAAGCCTCGGCGGCAGCCTTAGCGGCGGCGAAGTCACCGTCGACGCCTACAACGAAGTCATATTTCACATGCTGGGCGGTAGGGGAAGGATTGTATAGATCGTCACCCGTGCTCGTCGTGTCGCCCGACGGACCCTGTTGTTGAGGCAGGTCGCAAGAGATGGAAGAGGCCTCGTTCAAGGCATCCGCCACACCGTCCGCCATCATCTCGCAGACCAGCGAGTTCATGTAAATCTCCAGATTCGTATAACCGCTACCGTCCGAAGCGAACTGTGCGCCATCCGAAGCGTCATAAGGGTTCAAACCATAGGAGGATTCCCACTCGTCAGGCATACCATCACCGTCGGAGTCCGTCGGGGCAGGTGCGGAGGCGAGGTTCGGCCAACCACCCACATCCGAGGTCTTATCGATAATACCCAAGCCACCCAACACGGAGCCCTTGGCGGTATAGGAACGGTTCCTCGTGTCGTTCACCACACGATCGTCCGCCGCATCACGGTGCAAAGAGGCTCCCGCATACTTCAGGACCTTCTCGTAGGCGACATCCGCCCGTTGGGTAGAGACCGGAGTGACCGCATACTCCACATTGGAGCGCACAGAGTTCTGGTTCATGGAGCCATTGTTGGAGTTATTGATGTCGAAACCACTCCAGTCCCAGTTGTTTCCCTTCTCCTCCATATAGTTGCCACTCACGAAGAAATGTCCATAGACGCCCTTCTGTTGGTCATTCTTGCCATCATCCGCCCACACCTCGAAGATGCGGTATTTGATAGAGGACTTCGTGGCGGGACCAGACTTGTAGTAGTTGTTCACAAAATTATAGCTACCCCCTTCGCCCGCATAGCCGCTATTCGTGGCGCCCCAATTGTAGAATACATTATTGCGGAGGTCCACCAGTTCATTGCCCGCCTCGTTCGAGTAGCGGCTACCGCAGAGACGGGGCGTACGGCTGTCATGGTGGGCCACTAGGTTATGGTGAAACGAAGCGCCCTTTCCGCCCCATATTCCGCCATAACCATGGTATCCCTTAGGGTGAATGGAGCCACGCAGGCTCTCGGCGATCAAGCACCACTGCATCGTGAAGTTCGTATTGTCGTAGAAAGAGGCGCACTCATCCGTACACCAGCTCATGGAACAATGGTCAAGGATGATATCCTTTTGTCTACGGCCCCATATAGCATCCCTATCCAGGGTGACAGAGCCGTCACTGTTCACGTCAGGCTTATCCGTACCCAAGCGGAAACGGATGAAACGGATAATCACATTGTCCGCCCCTATATATGTCTCGTAGTTCTTCAGGCAGATACCGTCCCCCGGGGCTGTCTGTCCCGCAATGGTCAGGTCGCCATTGGAGATCTTCAGGCGGGAGGTCAGTTCGATCGTACCCGATACGTCGAAGACAATCGTCCTCGCACCAGACTGGTTGACCGCATAGCGCAGCGTACCCTTCGAGCCGTCATCCGCCAAGGAAGTCACATGATAAACCTTACCTCCACGACCGCCCGTGACGTACATACCGAAGCCCTCGGCGCCAGGGAAGGCAGGCGTGGCGGAGGTGAGATCCGCACACCATAAGGTGAAAAGGAATGGTAATACTACCCTAAAAACATTTTTCATCTCAAGACATATTACGTTTCACATTCAAGCGGACCAATCGATCCACGAATGCAAAAAAAATCCTTTTCAGTTGTAAAAAGAAAGAAATATACGTCAAACGATTGTAAAAAAGAGTCAAGGGGTCACTCCACCACCATTTTGACGGTTTTGTATATGCCCTTGCCACGAATCTGCAACAAATAGACACCGCACTCCAACGCATCCACGTCAAAGGAGTTGGCTCCAGGAAGAAGGACAATGGTGTTTCCGCCGACTACCCTACCCGACATATCCGAGATCGTCGCATAGCAGTTCACATCGTAAGAGATATCCGAGAAGATGGACACCACACCATCCTGATATGAAACGGAGAAGTGAGGCAAAGCCTGAACATCCTCGGAAGAATTGGTACCCGGTCTGTTAAAGACGAGACGTCCGCTATCGCTGGCTACAGGCCCATATTCACCCACCGTGGAGATCTCATAAATAAACGTACCCACCGTATCGGACTTTCCTGAGATAGTCGCATAGGACGACGAATCGTCGATCGACACATTGATTCCGCGCGGACGGATCGGGTTCCAATCCACCTCGACGGTAGAAGCGTTCTCCCAATGGAAGACAAGCGGTTTGATGGAATCATTCGTCGTAAGCACCTGAACCGTATCGTGAGGGACCGTCCTCGTCAACACCGGACGAGGCGCATCAACGATGAGCATACCCTCGCCGGAGAGGTATTCAGGGAAATCCTCCGCATGGTAGACACCTCCGTAGATATTGTTAGGACCGATCATCGCGGATTTCACCTCGATCGAGCCATTCAGAACAACATTGCCATTATCACCAATATAGAGATGGCGGGTAACCGCATCGCAATCCACATACATCGTACCCAGCACCACATCGATGCCGGCTGCGCCCAATGCCTTATCATCCTCAAGACGGAACGCACCGCCCGAGACGATCCAACCACCCTCGAAGGCGGAGGCATCCACACGAGGCAACAACGTGTCCGTACCGATCTTCACCAAAGGCTCCGAGCCCTTGACCGCACCGTTCATGACCATCAAGGCGCTCGTGTCGGGCGACATGACACCAATGGTAGTCATCGCATTCACCTCAAGGGTATCCAACGTGAGCTCGCCACTCGTCCTCGCCAAGAACCCGCCACCATTCGACACGACACGATCCATGCGGTTCGAGCCATCCAAGTAGACGACGGCGCCATTTTCAATAAAGACAGGAGACGAGACATGCAGGTCTACAGGCATTAAAACCATTCCCCTGCCAATCACAGCCGTATCACGACGGGAAGGAACACCCTCCGGCGTCCATGAAGTCGGTTCATTCCAAGAAGAAAGCGTGTCAGACCCGTAGATATACTTAGAGTTCTTTGGTGTATAGGCGATGGTCGTGATGCTATTGGCAGGCAAGGCGACCACATCCAACGAATCGTAGACACCCAGCACCTCGCTCCATTTCTTGTTCGGCACATCGGACTGAATCACCATAGCCCTGCAATGTTCAGGGAAGAAGGAACATTCGAGCGACTTAGCGCTCCTGCCCTTGTTCACCAAGATGACGGTATACTCATCATCATCTGGATTTCTGAAAGCGGTAATCAGCACATCCGCGTCGGACGTTGTAGCATATAACAACCGCCAGCCCCTCTTCACGAATTTAGAGAAGTGGCGCAACGCATGGTAATCACCATTCACACGATAACCACCCTTGATTTTTTGGTACTCTCCGTCGACCAACAACGTGTCGATGTTGATGCAAGCGTCACCCTTATCGCCCCATATCAGGTTCCAATGGGTGTAGGAAGAGACATGGTTGACCGTGAAGGCGAGCGACATGAACCAAGCCGTATAGATAGGGTCCATCTCGACAGGATCGCGCAACGGGCTATTCTCCGTCATGAACAAAGGTTTGTTTTCTTTAGAGTATGTATCGTAGAGGCCGCTCATCGCCTCTTTGAAATCATCAGGATAGGCATAACGTTGTTCTATCGCCTCGTGTTCCTTCCTACCGCTATGGTAATAGTGGAACGAATAGGCGGAGAGAAGCTTCGTGTCCGCCTTGGAGAGATAGTTCTGCACACGGTCCCAACCGATACCCAGCACCTCTGGTCCGATGATCATCGGCGGGTTCTCCAACTTGTTGATGGCCTTGGCAGCGGCGGTCAGGCACTTCGCATAGGAAGCGACCCCATTGACGCTCTCGTCCGGTTCGAGCTCCATGCCATAATAGGAAGGGTTGCAATCCACCTCGTTCTGCAGGCTCACGTAATCCGGGTAAATGCCCACGGCACGGTACTGCTCCAATGAGCGTTTCCACCATGCGCCGAACTGGTCATACTGGAAACTACCATTCGCCCACTTCAAGGAGCTGTGTCCGTTTCCGTCCGTACCCTTCATGTCATTGTTAGACTTCAACGAAGCCGGCGGAGACCATGATGTGAGGCTCAGATAGAAATCATCGCCCAGACGTTTCTTGGCGGCCGCATAGATGAGGGAGTCCAACGTCAGGTCGGCATCCTCTTCCTGCGCCCAGTTACCCATACGTAAGGCGGAAAGACCTAAACCAGTATATATCGTGTCATAGATCTCCTCACACTTCTCATGCTTGGCGATCCAGTCCAGATAATAGACAATACCACCTCCAATCCCCTCGACAGACTGGTAAGTTGTCGCAGGTCTCACCTCCATTGAAACAGCCGCCCACACTGGGGAAACCATCATGAATAGAAGCAATGTGATGATTGTTTTAGTGGTTTTCATTCTGCTCGTTTTTGGTCTTCAAGTGCCAAATATATAATAAATCCCAATACGATGTACAAAAAAAACAAAAAAACAAAGACCTCCCCCAAGGTTTATAAAACGGGGAGGCCTTTACGATTGTCAATTAATGAGCAGACTATTGTATTAATGTAAGCATATATGTCGATTTATTCCAGAATCAAATTCATAAAGGGAAGGTTCAACGCCATGAACTTTTCATTCCCTATCATCAACATTGCAAATATAGGGAAATGGAGCAAGAAGAACTTGCATTTATTCGGCAAATAGTGGGATAAAATCGGCATGATTTTTCAAAAAACAACGATTCCATCGAGAATTTAGGCAATTTTGAATTAAGAAACGTTAGTAGAGACGCAAAATGTTGCGTCTCTACTGCGCCTGACCGACAAACATCGGATGCCTAGGGCACCGAAAAAACATTAATACATGGTGCGAATTTTGAAACGTAAGTTCGACGTGGTCAATTTTGAATTAAGATCGGGAGGGAAAAAGAAAGGCGGCCCCCTCAAGAGCCGCCTTACATCCTATAAGGGAAAACTGATTAGTTGTTTTCAGGACGAAGCTTACGAACCACCTCACCGGCACGCCACATCTCGCTGTCGTGGAGAGCGGCCAACTCCTTCTCCAAGTTAGCGCGGTAATCCGGCTTAGAGTTGGAATCGATGGAGATCTGCGCCTCCTGACCTGTGATAACCGATTTGTACAACTTCTGCATAACCGGCTTGATAGCGTCGTGGAAAGGACCCATCCAGTCCAAAGCGCCACGCTGTGCGGTAGTGGAGCAGTTAGCGAACATCCAGTCCATACCGTTCTCAGCGAACAATGGACCGAGGGACTGCGTCAACTCCTCAACCGTCTCGTTGAAGGCCTCTGAAGGAGAGTGTCCGTTCTCGCGGAGCACCTCATACTGAGCGGAGAGCAAGCCTTGGATGGCACCCATCAAAGAACCACGCTCACCTGTCAAGTCGGAAGTGGCTTCCTTTTCGAAAGTGGTCTCGAAGAGATAACCCGAACCAACACCGATACCAAGTGCGATCACCTTCTCCCAAGCCTTACCGGACGCATCCTGGTAAATAGCGTAGGAAGAGTTCAAGCCACGGCCCTGAACGAACAAACGACGGAGGGAAGTACCGGAACCCTTAGGGGCGATCATGATGACATCCACATCCTTCGGAGGGATGATGCCCGTACGATCGTTCCAAGTGATGGCAAAGCCATGAGAGAAATACAAAGTCTTACCAGGGGTCAAATATTTCTTGATCATAGGCCAGCACTCGATTTGTGCGGCATCTGAAAGAAGCAATTGAATAATGGTAGCTTTTTTGCAAGCCTCCTCGATCCCGAACAAGGTCTCGCCCGGCACCCAACCGTCAGCGACTGCCTTGTCGAACGTCTTGCCCGGACGTTGTCCGACGATCACGTTGAAGCCATTGTCTCTTAGATTCATAGATTGGCCTGGTCCTTGGACGCCATAGCCGATGACAGCGATCGTCTCGTTCTTCAGAACTTCACGCGCCTTCTCTAAAGGAAACTCATCGCGGGTAACAACATTCTCGATTACACCGCCAAAATTCATTTCAGCCATTTGATATATTTTTATGTTTTATTGAATCTTCCGCGAAGATAAAAAAAGAAATCCGAAGTGCAACATGCGACATCGGATTTCTTGTCTATTATACATATGTCACTTCAAGCGATCATTTCTTGCAGCAATCTGCCACGAAGCCCCATGAGAAAGCCGCCAAAGCAGCACCGATGAACGGACCTACGATGAAGATCCAGAGCTGGGACAATGCATCGCCTCCTTGGAACAAGGCTGGAGCGATGGAACGAGCCGGGTTAACGGATGTGCCCGTGTAACGGATACATGCCAAGTGAACCAATACGAGGCAAAGGCCGATCGCCAAGCCTGCGAAGTTACCTGCTCCCTTGCTGGAGTCAGTGGTGCCCAACACGGTGAAGACGAATACGAACGTGAAGAAGACCTCAGCGAGGAGTCCGCCCGTCGTGTTCACGCCAGACTGCAAACTGTTCGCGCCTGTTCCCTCCAAACCAGCGTTCGAAGTGAGCAGATAAAGGATCGTGGAGCCAAGGAACGCTCCGATCACCTGGAACAACATGTACATGCCCGCATCCTTAGTGGAAATCCTCTTGGTGAGCAGACAACCCAACGTGATGGCAGGATTGATATGACATCCACTGATGCCACCAATCGTATAGGCCATCGCAACGACAGCCAAACCGAAGGCTACCGCAGTACCTACCACACTCGCGGTGTCCACACCGCAACTCAAACTTACAGCAGTTCCGCAACCCATAAGAACCAAGACCATGGTTCCTACCATTTCAGCTAAATACTTTTTCATTACACATTAATATTTAAAAAGTTAATAACATAAACATACACGAACCCGAAGGTTTATGCGAAAATACAAAAAAAGAAGATTCGGTGGATTTCAAATAGTTAAAAATTAAGAGTTAAAAGTTAAGAATTGCCAGTTCGGCGAAATCAATTATTGGGGAAGTAAGGGGTTTTCTTCATGGTTAGGATATGGCAGGCATTAAATCACTACTCTATAGTTGAGACTATACAGAGATTTATTGCTTATCCATGTCAACAAGCATTCTATCAACGACATCCTTCATCAAAGGCACATCTTCCCGAACTGTTCGGAAAACCACATCAATATCAACCTCGAAATAATGGTGAGCTATTTTATCACGCATCCGCATCACTCCATTCCAATACACTTCTGGATAATGAGGGAACAATTCCCCGTGTGTTTGTTTGTCAAGGTCCTTCACCGCCTCTCCTAAAGCTATTAGTTCATACAAACTGCATCAAGGCGCATTGATCCTTCGGGAGAACGAAGCAATTCATTAGGATCACCGACAGAAGAGACCCTCTCTAAAATCGTTTCAATAGTCTTGCGATTTTTTTTGCAAGCTATCTATCACTATCTCACGATCATACATATACACACTCCTTTTGAATACGTTCTCTCAAGAGGCTATTCATACCATCACGGACACGCACCAAATCGACCCGGCTGCCCAACAACTGTTCCAAATCGGTCTGAATCAAATCAAGTGTAAACAGAGATGGAACCCTACCCTCATAACACACATCAACATCACTGTCCTCCGTCTGCTCATCACGGGCCACAGATCCGAAAACACCTAACCGTGTCAGGCCATATCTGCTTTCCGCCGTTGGCTTATAGAGGCTCAACAAGTGTAGTATTTCCGTTCTTGTCTTCATCTCAAATCCTCTTTTAATTTTACTGTTTGTAAAAATAGTCAAAATTATGGGAAACAAACTTTTTTCGCTCAGAAATGTATAAAGGGGTAGTCAGACCGTCCTCTCAGATAGATTAACCGCAAACAATACTCCCCTACTGCTGAATCAACTTATTCAGCATGGCATAGATGGTGAGACCGGAGATGGATTTGATGTTTGTTTTGCTCGTGATGTTCTTCCTATGGGTGATGACCGTATGGACGGAGAGGTTCAGTTCGTCGGCTATCTCCTTGTTGGTCAACCCCTTGGCCACCAATTTCAGCACATCCTTCTCCCTCGCGGAGAGTTCGCAGCTTTGCGTGGAGCCCTTGTCCGTGTTCTTGGAACGGGTGGTCCGTAGCTTGTTGAGGATGACGGAGACATTATCGTCCCGCTCGATGACATTGTCGAACATCTTCAAGACCACAGCGGAGGTGTAGTCCGTATGGAGAGCCAGCACGACCACCTCGTCGTTCTCACGTTTCCAGTCCTGAAACAGTTTGTCCAGTTCTTCCTCCCTGAGCAGTTTGGGATTGACGACAAGGATATCCGCCCCGCTTCTGCCCACAACCTGCGGGTAGGAGCGATAGACCTTCTGCACCTTCAGTTCAGGCGTTTCGTTGATGATCTTCTGCAGACCTTCCGTGATGATCACGGAGGATTCCATGAGCACGATGTTCCGCGTCTTCATAGCTCACCTCCTTCCTTCCTGCTGAAATAAGGGATCAGTATCTTCTCCTCGATGATGGCATGCTTGTCAAGGTCCTTGGAGAGTTGCGCAAGGTCGAACCACACACCGATCCGCTCGTTAGGCATGATCTCCGCCGGCAAATACTTGATGATGATATTGGTGAGGTCGCTCAGCTTGTCCCCTATGTTGTCATGCATATAAGTCATCTCGTGGGAATCCTTGGAGGTCACGGAGCGCTCCTTTCCAACCGATATGCAAGGGAAGAGCGAGGTCTCCTCTTGCTCGAAATGGTTCGTCACCTCCTTCTGGTACTCGCCGAAGAAGTCCATCAGCACCGCACCGATCTCGCCCGCAGCCTGAGCGATGCGCTCCACATGCTTGCGGATATGGGGCAAACGATGGTTGATATAATAATCATGGGAGGCTTTCAGGTAACGGACGAGCCACTCGCCCTCTATCGCCTGAATCTCCTCGTCCGACGGCATGTAGTCATCGAACGTATATACGTTGCAGAGCATCAGGAACAACGAGACAGGCACCTCCTCGCTCCTGCAAATCTCCTCGATGCGTTTCTCCCCGAAGCCTAGCTTCATGCCGAAACGCGGCAACATTAGAATCAACTGGGGATTCACGTCTAAAACGTCTGAAAACTTTTGTCTTGCTATAAACATTTCCGATTCCTCCCTGTATTTTTAATTCTACATTTTTTTCTTCTCTTCAGCGTCGCACTGATGGCACCCCTCGCACCCATGGTCTCCGCACTTACAGGAGGTTCCGCAGCCACAGCCGCAACCGCCCCGGTTGGACCTCAGCGCACGCCTCACGCTCCATGCCACAGCCGCCACGAGGATCACCGCCACCACAACCGTTTGCAACGTCTCATTCATCGTACACCCTCCTCAAAAGATTAATTGACCGACTTGATGGATGATGAACGAGACCACCCATGCGACCATAGTGGTATAGGCCACGGAGAAGAGCGCCCACTTGCGGTTCGACTCCTTGGCGATGGCCGTCACCGCCGCCACGCATGGGTAATAGAGCAACACGAAGACCATGAAACCGAACGCCACCAACGGTGTGATCGGGTTCCCGTCACTGTCCCGATGGGCGGCAAGGGCGGTCTTCAACCCTTCCGACTCCTCGTCGGCGGAGAGGTCCGCATGGTAAAGGACGCCCAGCGACGAGACGATGATCTCCTTCGCGGCCGCACCCGTGAGGATGCTGACACCCATCTTCCAATCGAAGCCCAACGGACGAACCACCGGCTCGATGAACTTGCCCATCTGGCCTATATACGAGTTCTCCTTCTGCGCCGACGCACGGCTCAGCTCCAGCTCGCCCAGCTTCGTCTCCTTCTCCTCCTGCGACAACGACGAATCACTCTCCGTAGCCTCAACCAAGGCATCGATCTTATCCGTCTCCTCGTTGTGCGTAGGGAAATAGCAGAGCGCCCAGATGATGACCGAAGCCACCAGGATGACCGAACCCATCTTCTTCAGGTACTGGACAGCCTTCTCCCACATGTGCAGCAGGGTGTTGCGGGCCGTCGGTATACGGTATGGAGGAAGCTCCATCACGAACTGTTCGGAATTGTTCTTGAACTTCGTCTTCTTCAGCAAGAGCGCGGTGAGAACCGCCACTATGATGCCCAGCAGATAGATGCCCAGCAGAATCAACGCCTGATGGTTCTCGAAGAAGACACTCACGAAGAGGAGGTAGACCGGCAGCCTGGCGGAGCAGGACATGAACGGAATGGCCATCATCGTGATGATACGATCCTTAGGGTTCTCCAACGTACGCGTCGCCATGATGGCAGGGACACCACATCCGAAGCCCGTCAGCAGCGGAATGAAGGATTTGCCATGCAGACCCATCTTGTGCATCAGCTTATCCATGATGAAGGCCGCGCGGGCCATATAACCCGTATCCTCCAAAAGTGATATGAAGAAGAAGAGAATCAATATGTTAGGCAAGAAGACAATCACGCCTCCCACACCCGCGATGATACCATCCACAATCAGGTCGGAGAGCATTCCCTCCCCCAAAAGGTTCCGCATCGTCTCGCCTAACCATTCGACACCAGACTCAATCCATCCCTGCGGAATAGCACCCAAAGAGAAGGTCGCCTGGAACATCAGCCATAGGAAAAATATCAGGACAGGGAATCCCAACCATTTGTTGGTCAATATCTTATCCACATCATAGGCACCGTCTGACGAATCGTCCAGACTCTTTGTCAATGTCTCCGCCAAGGCGCCACGAATAAAGCCGTACTTGATGCCCGTGATGACGCTGACCATGTCCTCGCCATACTCCGCCTCAATCTCCGTCCGGCACTGGTCCACCACCTGACGGATGGAGGAGACGTCGCCGATATGTTTCTCCAAATGCTTATAGGTGACGGAATCGTTCTCCAACAATTTGATCGCCACATAGCGGAACGGGAAGTCCACCGCCACCTCGGCATGCTCCATGATGAGCGGCTTGATCTTGCCGATGGCGCCCTCCACCTCGCTTCCGTAATTGATATGAATATGTTTGGTGACCTCGTCCGCCTCCTCGTAGACCGAGATGATGTGGTCCAGCACATGATCGATACCCTTGCCCGTCTTGGAGTTGGTCGGAGCGCAAGGGAAGCCTAACATCTTCTCCAGCTGCGCGTCATCCAAGGCCATGCCCTTCCCCTCCAGTTCATCGTACATGTTCAGCGCCATGACCATGCGCACGTTCATGTCGATCAGTTGTGTGGTGAGGAAAAGATTACGCTCCAGATTGGAGGAGTCCACGATGTTGAGCACCACGTCGGGGTGTTGCTCGGTGATGTATTCACGCACATAGAGCTCCTCCGGCGAGTATTCCGTGATGGAATAGGTGCCAGGGAGGTCCACCAGATTGATCGTATAACCGTCCTTGTAGAAGGTACCCACTTTAGACGAAACCGTCACACCGCTGTAGTTGCCCACGTGTTCACGCAGTCCCGTCGCATGGTTGAAGAAAGAGGTCTTTCCGCAGTTAGGGTTACCCACCAAGGCTACCGTGATAGTCTTGGTCTTTTCCGTGATCCTGCGTTGCACAGACTCCGAGAAGGTACCATTGGAATCAGGCACGATGCCCTCCGTCACATCATCCATCGCGACAACCTCGATATGGCTCGCTTCGCTACGACGCAATGAGACGTGGCTCTGCATGATTTTATATTCGATAGGATCCTGTAGAGGAGCATTCTTCAAGACCGTGACACGTTCCCCCTTCACGAAGCCCATCTCCATCACACGATGGCGGAAGCCACCATGTCCGTTCACCTTCACGATGACACATTGGCCCCCCTCGCGGACATCCGCCAAGGTTTTTATATCGTCCTCTTTCATATCACTCTCCTTCCAACTCATATTTCAATTCATGCCTCTCTGTTAGTTTGTCAACATAGAGAACAGGCCCCCTTCTCCTGCGGTAGAAGTCGGTTCGCCATTACCCTTCCAAAAATTTCACAAAGATACAGCGAAAAAACAACATGCGACGCACACTCGACGCAAATATCGTTCCTTTTAGATGCCATAATTCCCTAAGCTATCATTTAGACCACAAAAATAATGCGTGGAAGGCTCTTTTTAGATAGCTAACATTAGGTATAACATCCCTATAAATAGCTATATATGACTACCCTATTCCAGCCATTCAAGAACTATATAAAAATCATACAATTCACTAAACATCAAATACTTAAAAAATTAAACTCATAACATTTCACGCAACGCTCAACCAATCACCAAGCCCTCATCACCGCATATTTTGAAACATTTCGACAAGGGGCGGCCCCATTTCGGAGAAATAAAGTTCTTCCATCACGGATTTGTTTGTCAAAAAGTAATTTTTCATTAAATTTGCGAAGTGCATGGGAAGAAATTCACCCATCCATACGATTCATACACTCTGCCTACCAGCGACAAAAAGAGGCTTCAGAAGACGAAGCATCCTACATCCTTTAGGAAAGAGATCCTTCAACAACGAGGAGAAAGGCATCCATCATTGTGGCAAGTAGAAGAAGATCACTTAAAATTATATCATTATGGCAAACAAGTATTCAGGCACACAGACTGAGAAGAATTTAGAGGCCGCCTTCGCAGGCGAGAGCCAAGCACGTAACAAATACACCTACTTCGCGTCGAAGGCGAAAAAGGAGGGTTTCGAACAGATCGCGGCCATCTTCCAACAGACGGCAGACAACGAGAAGGAGCATGCCAAGCTTTGGTTCAAGGAGTTGGAAGGCATCGGCTCGACTGCGGAGAACCTGGCCGCCGCAGCTGACGGAGAGAACTACGAATGGACCGACATGTACGAAGGGTTCGCCAAAACAGCGGAAGCGGAAGGATTCAAGGACCTCGCCAGAAAGTTCCGTTTGGTGGCAGCCATCGAGAAACGCCACGAGGAGCGCTACCGCGCCCTGCTGAAGAATGTGGAGACTGCCCAAGTATTCGAGAAGAGCGAAGTGAAGGTGTGGGAGTGCCGCAACTGCGGACACATCGTAGTGGGAACCAAGGCGCCAGAGATCTGCCCTACATGCGCCCACCCGAAAGCCTACTTCGAAGTGCACGTGGATAATTTCTAAGGGAAACCCTCACAGGTTGTTCCTCGCATGAATAGAATGATGAATATTAATTTATATTTTAGTTTTTTAAGATGATGAAGCAATTAATTGGATTATCATGCATAATGGCCTCGGTCCTCACGCTCTCTTCCGCTTGCACGGATGCGAACATGAAGAAAGATGCGAAGGGCAACTATGTGGTGGAAACAACAGAGTTGGGCAAGGAGGTGACCGGTTTCGCAGGCAATACGCCGCTGAAGGTCTCCATCGACGCAAACGGTAGCGTCGTCAAGGTTGAAGCGCTCGAGAACCAAGAGACCCCAGGGTACTTCAAAATGGTCACAGATGAACTGTTGCCTAAACTTGAGGGGAAAAACGCGGAAACGATCACGCAGGTTGACGCTGTGTCGGGTGCCACATTCTCCAGCGAAGCCGTGATCAAGAACGTCCAAATCGCCCTGGATTATTACCAGAAACACAAGTAAAACAAGACGAACCAATCTCTCTGTCTTCTCAGGCAGATTGACAAGTGCGGCAGGGTCACCTCTACCGCACTTTTTTTTGCCACTCAAAATTATATAATTAACTTATTATCAATATATTACAAAACGCTATTTCATCACTTAGCTATTAAACAAAAAAGGTCTATTTTCTACTGAAAAAAAAGGGTTCCTTCTGATGCGCGGTCCAGAAAAATAGTTACTTTTACAGAAAATAATAAGAAATAGAAATAGATTAAAAATAGAGTCATAGACTCTTATATATCAGTCGATTATACCAGAATAGAGATGAAGAGGGGGAAGTTTTGCTTAGGAGCGATGGCCTTGGTGGCATTGTGTAATATGATTGGATGTGCGAATAGTGGGCACCGTCCCATGGGAGAAGGAACAGGTACTTATGTTGAGGGAGAGAATGACTCCATCCCCAAGGATTCTGTTGCGACAGACTCCGTCACGGCGGACTCTGCCCGCACCGACTCGACGTCTATCGCTTTAGAGAAGATACCTTTCTGCAAAGATTCCATACAGATTCAGAGCCGAGGAGGAAGCCCTGACAGCTGCAAACTCCTCATTCCGCCCATCAAAGTGAAGGGTATCTACATCACGGGTGCGATGGCGGGCACGAAGAACATGAAGAACCTCGTGGAATTGGTGGAGACGACGGAGATGAACGCTATCGTCCTCGACATCAAGAACGATGGCGGTAATGTCACCTACAAGATGAATAACGCCCAAGCCCAGGAGATCGGCGCCTGCGTCCGCTACGTGAAGGACATGCCGGCTCTCATCAAAGAACTCCACGAGAAGGGCATCTATGTCATCGGACGTATTGTATGCTTCAAAGACCCTATATTGGCGAGGAAACGTCCTGATCTGGCGCTCTGCCAACCAGACAGCACCCCTGTCACAGACGGAAAGGGCAACCCTTGGGTGAATCCGTTCAAGAAGGGTGTTTGGGAATACATCTGCGACTTGGCGGAGCAAGCGACCCTGGACGGTTTCGACGAGATACAATTCGACTACGTTCGCTTCCCTATCGGTAGCAGCGCCAACAAAGCGGTCTATGGTGTGAACCTCAGCACCTACTCCAAAGAGCAGGGTTTGACGGACTTCTTCTCTTACGTGGAAAAACGTTTGCACAAGAAGAAGATCATCTTCGGTGCCGACCTCTTCGGTACGGTCATCGGTAGCCCTACGGATAGGAAAAGCACAGGACAAGACTACGTAAAGATCGCCTCCATGACGGATAATATCTGCCCGATGGTCTATCCTTCGCACTATGCGTCGAGGACCTTCGGTTTGGACGTGCCGGATGCGCATCCGTACACGACGATTCTGAAGGCGATGCAATTGTCACAGGACGAGCTGGCTAAGGATTCTCTTCCGAAGGCTAGGGTGAGGGCTTGGCTGCAATGCTTCTCCGCCCCTTGGGTTCCGGGCCACATCAACTATGGCAGCGCACAGGTGAAGCAACAGATCCAGGCAGTCTATGACGCCGGATACGACGAGTGGATCCTTTGGAACGCATCCAACCGTTACGGTCAGGTGAAAGCTGCCCTCTCCAAATCCAAAGCGCCTGCGGAGAGCTCCGAGAAGAAGGATACGACCACAAACACAAAGGCTAAAGACACGACTGCAGTTCCTGCCTCGAACACCAGTGACGATAAGCCTTCCACCGTACCTGCTACTACACAGACAGACTCCACCCCACAGCCTAACAACTGATGTTGGGTGATCCATCGATAAAAAGACAGGGGATGTGTTTCCGCACATCCCCTGTCTTTTTCTTCCCTTACGGTTGTTGCCATCTCCTCCTCTTTCCGGGAACCATCATGCGTGGTGAAACTTGCATTTCCAAGGAGGGTTATATGCTACGTGTCATGAGTTAATCGCCTCTGCCAGACTTATCAGGAGTACACCTATCGAATCGTGGCATGGACTATAACCATCGTGGTCGACTTTCCCGCTTAAAGCTAAATGGGCGCGTATCCAATTGTCGATCAAAACGACAAGTTCATCACGCCCTGTTTTTATTTTGTTGTATGTGTTAGCGTAAGACTCTCCATTATGACCATCTATATCGTCGAGTCTCACGAGTATAATATCGATGGTCTTCAATAGAGCTTCTTTGGCAGCTGCTGCAGGTATCCCGTTCTTGAATCTTTCGCAGTTCCTTGACAGACAACATTTCAATACACGGGCATTGTAGTGGCTAACCTGTGCGACTGACACGAGAAAACTGGAACATGCTATACCCGCCATGGATCCGTTGAAATAGTTTAATTCCATGATGTAAGCACCTATGTCGTTGATCTTTTCAGTCAGTTTGTTCCACTTCTCATATTCGTTAGCGATGAGTTCACGCGTGGATGTCTCTCCTTCCATTTCAAAAACCTCTGCGTATTCCGTGATGGTCTTGTAGAAAATAAGATGTTGTTCGACCTCGTATGAAAGGCTGATGTCAAAAGATTGACCTTCACTTAGTTGGGATATGTATTGCTTTATCTCCTCTATGTTCGAGTCGGTCAGCCCCGACAAATCATTATTGTAGGCATTGATGGTCGTCTCTATTGATTTAGACGATGCTGGCCCATAGTTGGCATGGAAAGTGTCGATTAATGAAACGGCTTTTTCTAGAGAAGGAGATTCTGCCGTTCTGTCGGACTCCTCTGTCTCTTCGGTGTCATACGTCCTTCCTCCCCCTTTGCTGTCCATTGTCTCTTCCTCAAGCTCTACCGTGATGGTTTCTGCCGTGTTACCGTCTTTGTCCTGTTTCCCGCCACAGGAACATAAAGGAATGAGGAATAAAAATAAGAATAGTTTCTTCATGATACTTAAAATTTATCTGCATCTAATTCTTTATGCTAAATTAGAAAGAAAATTCAAATTTGACTACACCGAACTAACGTTTCATAATTCGCACCATGTATTAATGTTTTTTCGGTGCCCTAGGCATCCGGTGTTTGTCGGTCAGGCGCAGTAGAGACGCAAAATATTGCGTCTCTACAGAACCGAAACACACAACGGATTCATAATTCACAATTCAAAATTCTTAATTCTTAATTATCCTCATCCTGCCCATCCTTCCCTATCCAAGTTCCTGTAGTTAATCGCCTCGGAGATATGTCTTGCCTCGACGTTTTCGGAGTGATCCAGATCCGCTATGGTGCGGGCCACCTTGAGGATCCTGTCGTAGGCGCGGGCTGAGAGGTTCAGTTTCAGCATGGCGGACTTCAGTTTGGCGGCGGCCTCATCGCCCAATTGCGCATATTTGTGCAACATCTTGGAGGTCATCTGTGCGTTGCAATGCACCCCTTTTTCTCCCTTGAAGCGCTCCAGTTGGATGTTCCTAGCCTGTATGACCCGTTCACGTATCTGTTCGCTCGTTTCGGATGGTTGGCACTCCGACAGCTTCTCGAAGGGCACTGGCACCACCTCGATGTGGATGTCGATACGGTCCAACAGCGGACCGGAGATGCGGCTGAGGTATTTCTGCACCACGCCCGGTCCGCAGACACACTCACGGGTCGGATGGTTGTAGTAACCGCACGGACAAGGGTTCATGGCCGCCACCAGCATGAAACTGGCGGGGAACTCCACGGTGGAGCGGGCCCTGGAGATGGTGATCCTACGGTCCTCCAACGGCTGACGCATCACCTCCAAAACGGTTCGTTTGAACTCCGGAAGCTCATCGAGGAAGAGCACGCCATTGTGCGCCAAAGAGATCTCCCCAGGCTGCGGATTGCCGCCACCGCCCACCAGTGCGACGTCCGAAATAGTGTGGTGCGGAGAGCGGAACGGACGCTCCGTCATGAGGGAGGTCTCCTTCCCTATCTTACCCGCCACGGAATGGATCTTGGTCGTCTCCAACGCCTCGTAGAGCGTGAAGGGAGGCAGGATGGTAGGGATACGTTTCGCCAGCATGGACTTACCCGCACCGGGAGGTCCCACGAGGATCAGGTTATGTCCGCCAGCCGCCGCCACCTCGAAGGCGCGTTTCACATTCTCCTGACCCCTGACATCCGAGAAATCGATTTCAAACTGGCCCAAATGAGAGAAGAACTCCTTGCGGGTGTCGATGACGGTTGGCGTGATCTCCCGCTTTTTGTTCAGGAAATCGATCACCTCCATGAGGTTCACCGCGCCATACACCTCCAGGTTATTCACGACCGCCGCCTCGTTCGCATTCTCGGCAGGCAGAATCAACCCCTTATAGCCCTCCTGCCTAGCCTTTATAGCGATGGGAAGGGCGCCCTTGATAGGTTGTAGCGTTCCGTCCAGCGAGAGTTCGCCCATGATGACGTACCGATCCAACTCGTCCGAGAGGATATCGCCCGCCCCCGCCAAGATGCCAATGGCGAGCGGCAGATCATAGGCGGAGCCCTCCTTGCGGATATCAGCGGGTGCCATATTGATAATAACCTGAAAATGAGGAAATTTCATTCCACAAAACTGGATAGCGGAGATAATCCGCTCATGACTCTCTTTGATCGCATTGTCAGGCAATCCGACCAACATGAAACGGATTCCTTGCGACACGTTCACCTCGATGGTGATAATCGTAGCGTCTATGCCCTGCACAGCCGCGCCAAAAGTTTTCACTAACATTTTTTCAACGTATTATTAACAAGTAAACCTTCACGAAAACAGGCAAAAAAGCTCTTTCGCAAACAGATAGAGCAAAGGTAGATAAAATTTATCAGAGCGACAAATCGCCGGGCATCAATCTTTAAGTCCCGATCAATAATACTCAAACTTCCGAAGCGTACCGCCTATAAGGACAGAATCCTTATCGTACAGAAGGATCTTGCGATAGTTGCCACACCAATCGGAGTCGTCATATTGGAAGATGGACCGGTTCTCCATGACTGCATAACCCGAATAGGAGCTGGATTCGGCTAGCCTACCCTCTGCATCATAACGATACACGGATTGGGAAAGAAGCATGTCTGACGCATCATACACATTCAGTTCCACCATGTTACCGTCCGCGTCAAAGTCACGATACTCCTTGCGGGATACCGTATCCTCCTTCTCGTAGGAACAAACCAACGTGTCATTTCCGAACTCATCATAGGCGAAAGTGGTCTTGCTGATGAACTTTCCATCAGGCCGGGTGATGACATTGGACGTCAATCGCCCCAAACTATCATAAGCATTTTTAGCCCTATACATCAGAATACCCCTGCCATTAAAATCCTCACACTCGGTCATATGGCCATGCTCATCGTACGAGAAGATCAGAGACCTCTCCAAGGCTCCTTCCCCATCATGTACCTGTGAGACCGTTTTGCGATTGTTTTCGTCATAGGATGTGCTTCTCGTCTCGTACACATGTCCCTCCTCATTGAAAAGTTCCACACAGATTTGATTGCCTCGCTTATCGTATTGGGTACGACACACGATCTTACCGGGAGTCAAATTACCGGAAACCACCACACCCTCATACTCGGTGAAGACCTTCACATCCCCCTTTAGACCAGCCTTAGACCGATCATCCTTGGGTGTCTCGAAAAAAGAACAACCACTCATCACTGCCATCATGACGAGCCACAAACACAACCTAGAATACAACATAACTTTCATCTTATAATTCCCTAAATAACTGATAAATAACTCAATTCAATATTCCCACGAACTTCTCGGGCTACTCGTATCGGATCGCCTCGATAGGATCCAACTCGGAGGCTCTCTTCGCCGGATACCAGCCGAAGAAAACACCCGTCATGGTGCACACCAAGAAGGAGAGCAGCACAGAGTATGGCTGGATGTAGATGGGCCAACCCAATGCGAGCTGCAAGGCGTACGAGGCTCCGACACCGACAACCACGCCTATCAGACCTCCCGTCACACTGATCAGGATGGCCTCTATCAAGAATTGCGAGAGGATATCGATGCCCCTCGCTCCCACGGACATACGCAGACCAATTTCCCTGGTCCTCTCTGTCACGGAGACGTACATGATGTTCATGATACCGATACCACCGACCACCAAGGAGATGCCTGCGATGCACGCCAAAAGGACGGTCATCATATCTGTTGTGGAGGTCATCATGGAACTCAACTCCTCTTGGGATCGGACGGAGAAATCATCTTCCGCACCCTCCCTGATTTTGTGGTTCGTCCTCAGCACCTCCGAGATCTCCTCAATCGCTTTGCTCGTAAGGTCTTCCGACTTGGCGGAGGCATAGATGCTGTTCAGGTAGGTGATGTTGCTCACCCTTTTCTGTATCGTCGTGTAAGGGGCCAGCACCACAGCGTCCTGGTCTTGTCCCATGCTGTTGTAACCCTTTGCGGTGAGCACGCCCACCACGGTGAGCGGAATCTTGCCGAAACGCACCACCTTCCCGATCGGTTCTTCCTGGTCCGGGAAGAGGTTGTCGACGATGGTCTTTCCGATGACGCACACCTTAGCGGAGGAAGCGATGTCCTGCTCGGTGAACATATCACCCTTACTGATGGTTAACTTTCTGATTTCCAAATAATCCAAAGAAACACCAGTAACGGATGTAGGGTAGTTATTGTTACCATAGATCATCTGTCCGCTACCGCTCACGGTCGGAGAGACATACGCCACGTAACGGGTACATTTGTTGGCGATATCCTCATAGTCGGCGTTCTTCAACGTCTGCATCTCGGAAGAGTTCATACGTGCCCCACCCCCTCGCATACGGTCGTTGTTGCCTGGATGGACCATGATCATGTTGGAACCCATCTCGGAGATCTGCTCCTGAATGCTCTTCTTGGAGCCTTGTCCGATCGCCAGCATGGCGATGACGGAGGCCACACCGATGATGATACCCAACATCGTCAGGAATGACCTCAACTTATTGTTGCTGATTGCCCTAAGCGCAATCTTAAATAAATTCGAAAGATTCATAACGTTCTCTATTCCCTGTTAGTCTTTTTGAGGAGGCAATGCCTCTAAAGCCTCCTTCGCCGACGCTATATGATCATTGTACGTGTCCTCGATGACCTGACCATCCCGCAGACGGATGTTCCTACTGCTGTATTGGGATAATTCAGGGTTATGGGTCACGAAGATGATTGTTCTACCCTTCGCATGTAGTTCCTGGAAAAGCACCAAGATCTCAAAGGAGGTGCGGGAGTCCAAGTTACCCGTCGCCTCGTCCGCCAAGATGATGACAGGATCGTTGACCAACGCACGGGCAATCGCCACACGCTGCTGCTGACCACCCGACATCTGGTTGGACTTATGGTTCAAACGTTCGCCCAAGCCAACCGCCTTCAGTGCGTTCACCGCCCTTTCATAACGTTCCTCGGCCGAAATGGACGAGTTGTACATCAAAGGGAGCTCCACATTCTCCACAGAGGTGGTCTTGGCTAATAGATTATAATTTTGGAACACGAACCCTATCTTGCGATTGCGCAGAATGGCACGCTCGTTCTTTCCCATGGAACGCACCTCCACACCGTCCAAGTAATATTCACCTGACGTAGGGGTGTCCAGACATCCGAGCGCATTCAGCAGGGTGGACTTACCCGAACCGGACGTACCCATGATGGTCACAAACTCGCCCTCGTGGATGGAGAACGAGACACCGCGCAAAGCATGGACCACTTCGTCACCGACCACAAAATCACGCTTCACATTGCGCAATTCAATGATAGGCCTGCCTTTTTCGTACTTCTGTTCCATGTGAGTCCCTTATTTACGTTTACCACCACCTGGTCGTTTCGGCATGAATGGGCTGTTGCCTCCCTTGCCTCCCTCCGGTGGCATGTTTCCTTTCTTGAAATCCATATCGGCCGTCTCAATGGAAGAGACGATCAGATGCTCGCCAAGGTTCAAGCCCTCCAAGACCTCCGTACGGGTACCGTTGCTGACACCTGTTTTGATGCAACGCTGCTCGGCCGTCTGACGGTCTACGATCGCCCAAACGGTAGGACCGGTTATCTCCGCTGGATCCAAGTACTTCACCTTCATGCCTGGAGGCAAAATCTTCTCGTCCATCTGGAAACGCAACGCCTTGTTAGGAATGGTCATGATGCTATCCTTGTTCAGGGTGAGGACGGTGATGTTAGCCGTGAGTCCCGGTTTCAGCTTCAGGTCTGGGTTCTTGGCGTCGACGATCACCTCGTAGGTCACCACGTTAGAGGTTGTGGTAGGTTCCAAACGTACCTGGCGAACCACACCGGCGAATTTGTCGTTCGGGTAGGCATCCACCGTGAATTCCACCTTCTGACCCTCTTTGACCTGACCTATGTCCGCCTCGTCGATGTTGGCTACCACCTGCATATCCACTAAGTTCTCCGCGATGATGAACAACGTAGGGGTCGTCATACTGGCGGCCACCGTCTGGCCCTCCTCCACTTCAACGGAGATGACCACACCGTTGATTGGCGATGTGATGGTCGCATAGCCTAAGTTGGTCTTGGCCCTGTCCACCTCATATTTAGCCTTGCGCAAAGAGTTGGAGACCTTCATGTACTGGAACTCAATCTCCTCGAACTCAGCCTCACTGATCAGCTTCTTTTCGTGAAGGGCCACGTTCCTATCGTATACTTTCTTGTAGTAGGCATACTCATTCATAGCGTTGGAATAATCCGTCTTGGCAGACTCCAACGAGGTGGACAAGGTAGAACGATCCAACTCCGCCAAGAGCTGCCCCTTCTTCACCTTCGAGTTATAATCCACATGGATCTTGTCGATTTTTCCGGAGACCTGCGTACCGACTTCCACCTCCGTGACTGGCTCCACCTTTCCCGTGGCGGTAATAGAATTGGAAATCGTCCCCAATTCAACCAACTCAGTCTTCACGATGGTTTGAGGCATCTTCTTCTTTCCGAAAAACAAAAAATATGCGGCTACAGCCAACAGCAGTATCCCGACAATCAAAAGGATTTTCTTCTTGTCCATCTATTATAATATTTTATTCATACACATTAATCGATTAAAGGTAATAAAAGCACAATTACCACAAAAGGAAAAATCGACGAAATGGCATATTTCATCGACCAATCACCCTCTTCCACCTACAGATTCATTTGGAATGGATATCCCTCCATGCGAATCATCCATCGTCCTATATTCCGTTCTGCTCCGATAGGATTTGGGCGACCGCACCCCTCCAGTCTTCCCGGTTCTGTGGCTGATAGACGTGGAAGCCCATGGTCTTCGCCGTCTCGACGTTTCGCAGACCATCGTCCACGAAAAGCGTCTCCTCCGCCTTGATGCTTGCCGTGCGCAACACGTGCTCGAAGATCTCCCGGGAAGGCTTCGTCATCTTCAATTGATAGGAGGCGAACATCTTGTCGAAGTAATGGTGGATCGGTTGCCCCAATTCGGAGAACGCTGGGGTCTCGGCCCACTCGAAAACATACGGATTGATATTGCTGAGGAGATATAGCTTGTATTTCTTTCGCAACTCCTCCAGGTACAACAGTTTGTTGGGATCCACACGTTCCACGATGACCAGCCATGCGGATGCGATGGCTTCGTCAGGAATACCCCTGCCGGTCATGGCGCAGAGGGCTTCGTTGAACTCCTCCTTGTTTTTGGTGCCATCCTCCAAGTCGAGGAAGAGGCCGTTTTGTCGGTATAGGTTTATGTATTCGGATATGTTATCGATGCCCATCGATCGGAAAGAGCGCAAAACAGCTTCCAGATCAGCATCTATCAGGACCCCGCCAAAATCAAACACAATATTTTTTATCATTTCTTCTTCACCTTTATGAATTTGGCAGGTTTCTCCCCTCCGCAAGTCGGCTTGATGGAGATTTCCACACGCTCCGGGAAGACCCTCATCATATTCATGATGGCTGGAACGCCCAACTCAGTGGCCATTTCAGACAGGTTATAGACGAAGACGCCCGAACACACCTTGCCATTCGCCGTCTCATCCAATCGCAACTCCTTCAGATCAGCCTCCATCTTCACGTTTTCACACTCCACCAGGCAAGTGAGCGCTTGCACACTGTCCGCATTGGTCTCCAAGTTCAGCAAAAAGGACATCGGCAACTCACCATACATCAGACGGTTCGCATAGATGGACTCCTGCACAGGAGAGAAATCCGGGGTCACACACTCCACGGACATATAACATACGCTCCGCATGGAAAGGTATTTCCATTCTATATCTTTTTTCTCCTGGTTGTCTCCCTTGCCGTTCAGGAAAGCCACGGCCAGTGCGGAAAGTGCGCACAATGCCAAAATGATGAATAACACGTATTTTTTCATATGCCCGATTGTTTTAAATGGTTGATATGATGAATGTTATGACCCACCTTATACTTTTAACGCTCCGATTATCTCCTTCACGGACTTGCATCCATGACGTTCCAAATAATCGTTGATGCCCTCCACCACCTTTACGGAGATGGCTGGGTCAATGAAGTTGGCGGTGCCGATCTCAATGGCGGAAGCGCCCGCCAGGAAGAACTCGACAGCGTCCGTAGCGTTCATGATGCCTCCCAAGCCGACAACCGGTATCTTTACCGCTTTGGCCACCTGCCATACCATGCGCAAGGCAACTGGTTTCACGCAAGGACCCGACAAACCGCCCGTCACCGTAGAGAGGATCGGTGTCTGCCGCTCCGCATCGATCGCCATGCCCATCAAAGTGTTGATGAGTGAGACGCTATCCGCACCCGCCGCCTCTGCCGCCAAGGCTATCTCAGCGATGTTCGTGACATTCGGGGAGAGCTTCACGATCAATGTCTTCTTATAGGCCTTACGGACAGCAGAGACTACCGATTCGGCGCCTGCGCAGGTTGTTCCGAAAGCCATACCGCCCTGCTTCACGTTCGGGCAGGAGATATTCAGTTCAATGGCGGGGATATCCTCCAAAGCATTGATCTTCTCGGCCGTAGCCACATAATCCTCCACGCAAGCCCCGGAGACGTTCACGATCATGTTCGTCTGCACCTTGCGGATGCGTGGGTAGATGTTCTCTACGAAGTAATCCACACCCTTGTTCTGCAGTCCTACGCAGTTCAACATGCCGGAAGGGGTCTCGGCCATACGTGGATACGGGTTTCCTTCGCGGTGTGCGAGGGTCGTACCCTTCACGATGATGGCACCGATACGGCTGATGTCCATGAAATCAGCATATTCCTCACCATACCCGAACGTGCCGGACGCGGTCATCACCGGGTTTTTCATCCGCAACCCGCCTATATTAACGCTTAAATCTGCCATGTCAAATCCTTTATGTTAAATACTGGTCCGTCGGAGCAAACACACTTATGCCCCGACTGGGTCTCGGTCACGCAGCAGAGACATGCACCCAAGCCGCAAGCCATCTTATTCTCCAACGAGACCTCACAATCGATGTCACTCTTTTTAGCGAACGAAGCCACCGCCTTCATCATCGGAGTAGGTCCGCACACATAGATCTTATCGAAACGTTCCTTGTTCAGCAACGAATGATTGGTCACGAAGCCCTTCTCGCCAAACGAGCCATCCTCCGTGGTCACGCAGACACGTCCGAAACGCTCGAACTGCGTCATCTGCAGTAGATCCTTGCCGGAACGGGCGCCCAACAAGAATGTAGGCTCATAGCCCTTCTGACGCAGATGCCGCCCGAGATCCAACAATGGGGCGACACCCACACCGCCACCCACCAGCAACAAAGAACGCTGGGAAGGCAGAGGCTCGGAGAAGCCATTGCCCAAAGGAAGCACCACGTTCAGCGAATCGCCCGCCTTCAACGTGGCCAGTTTGCGCGTACCGTCACCCACCAGTTGGATGAGCAACCATAACTCGTTCTTCTCCCTGTCCACGTAATGGATGGAAATCGGTCTGCGGAGGAAAGTCGTGGCGGAATCGTCCACCCGCACCTCAGCGAACTGCCCCGGGCGCATCTCAGGGAGAGGAGCCGACGAGGTAAGTCTCATCAGAACATGTTTGTCGCCTAACTTCTCGTTAGACAATAGGTTCAAGTCCAATATATGTTTCTTCATAAATCAAAAAAAATACGCCAATGCACAAATATACAAAACAATAGGGAAAGGAAGAACAACACCCGAAGAATCAGGGGGTCACAACGCCTTCACTTCCTTGATCTCCACCTTCGCCGAGCGTTCCACTCCGTTTGCCCTGCGGATATGGAGAATCGCCTTCTCATCCGTGTACCTCCCCGAAAGAGGTATCGTCAATGTATGCAGTCCATCCCAATCAAATGTACCCTTCACCATAAAGGTTATCTGATACCTTCTTTCAATATCAGAATCTGTTTCAGGAACAATGTTTTCGATCCATCTCTTGATGCTATCTATCAAAGCCATAATCCACTTCCGTATAATAAACAAATCAAATGCAAAGATAACTCGTTTTCGTCTGACTGCCCAAATGTTTAGGTCAAAGATTAGAAAATCATCCATACAAGGGCTCTTTTGAATCCATATATATCAGTAGCATTATTGCAGATATAAAATTATTGTATTTTTAACACATAAATATTGCATCGTTGAAATTATTGCTTATCTTTGCATAAATAAATTTCAATAACGATAAAAAAGGAGGCATTATGTTAGACTTAAAGACCGGCAAATTCGTGATCGACGCCGAAAAAGGGTGGGAAGTGCACCCGTTCATGACCAGGGAGGAATTCCAAAAGTCGGGGTTATTTAACTCGGAGTATCAAATAATCGACAAGGATTTCAAACTAAGCGACCCATTTTTCAGTTTTAGACCCATTCTAATGAATGGCTGCAACATGTACATGACCATTTTTGTGGGTGGCAGCCATGATTGTGTCAAAAGGATAGTTCTGACATCCAAGGAGGCGTACGAACTCCACGAAGGAGCTTACGGCGAAAACTGGAGGGAAGCGGCGCACGACATCAAACGTATGCACGACGAGTTCCTGATGCGCGAAGTGGGCTTAGACAAGGGGAATATAGACTCCGAAAAGAGCGAAAATTGGTTTACCGTAGAATGGGGAGATTTCCATTCCAGTATGAGTTTAAGGTATGAACCCGTTCTCGATATTACAATAAGTTATGATAATATCACAAAAGAAGAACGAATAGAACTTGAACGATTAGCAGAAGAAGACGAAGACTTATAACATATAATACCACCTATGGAAAATGAAGTTTGTTTGAGGAAATCCGCCTCGGAATGGCAAGGCGGAGACCTGTATGCTGGCATAGACTCGTATGAGAAGATAAAATTAAAGGCTGGGACAGAGCTCTATGCCCTTATCGCCTATAACAAGGCGGGGAAGATGAACACATGCGAATATTTCTTCCCTAAGAATGAACTGGGAATGGCAAAAGAGGATGCGACAAAGCTGAGTAGAATGCTGCAGATCGCCCCTTGGGAAAATCCCGAGACAAAAGAGTGTTCGTATAAAAAAGAGTTAGTAGTATTCAAACTGAAGAGTGAGACCGAGGTGGAGACGGGTAAAACGGCAGAAAACACCGCATACGGGGAAGGTGGCATGACGCAGTATTACATTCCAAGCGAAGGGAAAACGTTCAATGACATACTAACCATGTCCAAATTTGAAAATGGAGAGAACAGCAAAATTCTATCTAACAATGGGATGTCCAAAGAAGAGCACAATATTATCATGGAACGTTTAGCTCAGCTTCAACTTCGCCGTAATCTATTTTGTGTGCGCAGAGCGAAGTTGGACACTATGGATATCATCCAAAATTCATCAAGGAAAGAGGATGTGGAATTGGCAAAAAGACATCTAAAGAACTTGGATGCTAACATTCTTGGGATTAAAAGCAAGATAGAAAAATCTAAAAAAGAAATCGGCAAAGTCCCCTCCCCCCTCTACGACAGCCTCAACAAGCAATTGGCGGAGGAGATTAAATTGCGGGAGGGCAAGGAGGACGTGCTGGTGCTGGGGAATGCGAAGGTGGAGCAAGCCACCAAAGAAACGGCAGAGGTGGTGCTGGGCAATGCGAGCCTCAACGTGGTGACCATCGAAGAGGACAAGGCGCAAGCAGTGGCACAAAACCTCTTCAAGAAAATCGACGAGTATGACCCAGGAAAGAATTGGAACGATATAGACGTGAAGAATCAGGGGTTGGTGGACGTCATGAACATCAACCGCATCAACAAAGAATGTCAGAAAGTGATGGCAGAGGAGGCGCTGAGGCCTCGTGACTTCCAATCACTGGAGCGCATCGCCCTGCCAACTTCCAACGGGAACGCCAAGGAGTATCGCCTATCCGAACTCTTCGATGAGAGGTCTGTGCAGAAGATACGCTCGGCGCAAAACGGACAGCTGACCGAACCGCTCCAGATGAAGAACGGACAGACGGCAAAACTGATGATGCTCGGCAACAAGGCGCACCTCTTCCTTGGTCAACCGAAAGAGAACCTCGCCCCAACATTGGACAAGATGAGCCTAGGCGACACAGAGCGCAAACGGCTCCTCAATGGAGAGACGATCGCCTATAAGCAGACCCACGTGAAACTAGACAAGGACCTCAACTGTGTCGTGGCAGGTTCAGAGGGAAGGCTTTCCCCACCGAAGGAAAGGCGGTCGCAGAAAATGGATTCTCTGAAGGTGAAGCAACCGAAGAAAAAAGGTCGAGGGATATCGCTGTAGTGAATCTATTATAGTCAGGGAAGGAGGTGTAGCTTGATATATCTCCTTTCTTTTTGTATCGCACTTCCGACATGAATCAGGTATCGTCACCCCACACAACAGGAGAAAGCGACCTCAAAAAAACGTCCCGCCTCATACGACGAGCGCCTCCAATCCTCTCGGACTGAAGGCGCTCTCTTATGCAAAGAAAAAAGTAATTCTACATCTTGATGACCTTGAAGATCATGCCATTCACGTTCACGATATACACACCGCTTCGCCATGCGGTCGCATCAATCCGCTCCGTTTTGAGAAGGATACCCTCCTTCACCTTCAGGCCAACCTCGTCGATCACCTCATAAGGAAGACCCTCTTCCGTATTGGTGTAGACTTCTAAAGAGGTCTTCACCAGTGTTGGCGTCACATCCACATAGAGAGGCCCAGCAACCGCCTCGTTCTCAAGCACATCATCCTCATCTGCGAATGCGGCGGCGACCTTGTAGGACCGCACCGTGCTCTTATCGATATACAGAGCGGAGTCTGACATTGTGGATTTGCATATGCCATCCGTCACCTCCAGTACTATCTTGTAAGTCCCGGCATTATAGAAGTAGCATGATGGAGATTGCGACTTGCTGGTCAGACCCTCTATGCCTACACTTCCGCCAAATGTACTGTAGTAATTAAGATTGAGTGGCTCTATCAGGTGCCACTTGTATGAGATGTCAGAAACATCCTTCAAATCACTTTTAGCCTCGGCAAAGAACGTCACCTTACTACCTTGATTGAGACGCACAGTATTGACAGGTTCACCCATCCTATGTTCAACGGCTCCATCTACAACATATTTGAAAGAGGAGGAGAGCCCACCCACTTCAAAATGCACAATCTTCTTCGAAGTAGCTCCTGTCGCAACAGAGTGCCTTGTAATGGTCACATCAAATGATTCCTTAGGATAAGTAACGATGATACCATCCGTCACCAAGGAATCCTGACTAATCAGAGTTGTATTCCCAGGTGTCAGAACTCTGTTTTCTAACAAACTATTCGCACAATAAATTTCTGCATACATGTTCGTACTTAATGAATAAGAATAACGATATATACCCGATTTAGGATTCTTATAAGCGATTCTCACAAATGTATCAGAAGCACATATAGTATCCGTCAAAATTAATTCATCATCAGTGATGATCGGAGCATAATCGGTCTTCACCAAGAACGACTTGCTAGTATCTGCGCCACAAGAGCTCTCCCCCACAATGCGATAGTAGACCATAGCAGAGGTATCAATTATCTCCATTTCGTAAAAGTTTCCGACATTATAGTCCATCTCTTCCACTGTTTCCCAAACATTAAGGTCATAACTTTTTTGCCACAGCACCCTATCCACATTGAAGGCACTATCCCTCAGGGTCATTATCATATTCACATTTTTTTGTGCACTCGTCAGCGTATATTCCAGCCCACGAGTTTCCATTTCATGCTCACTATAGTTTGTAGTGATTCTAGCGACAGAAGGCAATGGTCTAATGGAAACAGTCAATTCATTGCTAATGCTTGTATATTCACCATCTGTCGTAATCCTTCGATAGGTAGTGCCCACGGATACAGTCGTAGGAGTATACACCTTGCCATTTGCGCCTTCGATATTGATGAAGTCTGCCGTATATACATTAGTATATTGCCATTGATAAGTGTAGTTACCCTTTCCGCCTTCCATATCGGTCGCCACAATTGCAGGGATCTCTCCACCTCCACACAATTCCGTTTCTCCATCAAAACTGATAACCCCACCCCTCAATGGATTAACGTCATATTGACTCACACACACATCACTGGCAACCAACAGCTGCAACAGGCTATCTTTATAAACATCTGTTTTATACGGAAGAGAGACAGCATTTCCCTCCACCTTCGGCAAATCGCCATCACCAAGGAAGTAATATTGATTTGAGAAATTCTTCCCATCAATCACATTAAAGGCAACCGAACTATCACGCATATCACTGACTATATTCAAAGATAATTGTTCCACATAATCATATGGTTCAACATCCTGAGCAACAATAGCAAGAATGTTGCTAGAATCGTTCACACAACCACTGTTTGCTATCCTTGTGACATACATGGTGCCATTTGCTCGGAGAGAAAGCGAGCCATCTGCCTTCGATGCCTGTTCGCCCCACGTTACACCATCTTTGCTTACAAGCCACTTGGTCGTTAATATTTCACTCCTTGTTTTTCCTCCATAGTAATCCAATTCCATGGCAGAGGATTTGACATTTGTAAGCCGTCCTTCACAAGGGGACAAAACTTCCGTTGTTATGACATTCGCGGTCACAGCAGGAGAATTATACAAGGTCACATCAACAAAATCCGATTGGCAGAAAAGACCGTCGATCTCCCGAACATGCCTAACCTGATAGGTCATGGAGTCGTCCTCAAATCCCTCCAATGCAGCAAATTTGTTCCAATAAGAAGTATGGATCAAATTCCCATCATGGAAGAATTCCCATCTATCCGCACCCGTACAAATCGAAGATACAGAATCTGTACAATTCATGTAAATAAGACGAAGTGGACATTTGAAGTCTTCAAACACAAGATCTCCTTTGTGAAATTCCACCTTATCCATCGGTATAATCTCCACCGCTTCACTTGTGTCAGAATAGCACGCATCCGTCACAATCCTTCGGAAACGTCTTGGCAACGTCATCTTAGAAGTGACATAATCCGCAAAAGTTCCATTCTGATCATTCACCCACACATCATCACCGTAGCAATATTGCCATTGGTAGGATTTGTTCCCCGAACCGCCACTCACAGAACCTCCCAGAATTGTAGCCACCTCTCCGTAGCATACCCTATTAAGCGCGGTCAGTTGTTCCTGTACAAGAGGAGGCATGGAATCGATATTGAAATATACTGGCAAACTCGAACATCCAGTCTCAACATCTACGGAATGGACACTATACTGAACGATTTCATTCTGGGTTTCCCAGACACGGTATAACTTCTTATAATCAACATCCTTCCAAACCCAAATAGCAGAACCATCTCCATCATATGCATACCAATGGTAAACTTTTTCAATGGATTCACTTTCCACCCTCACCACTACAGTATCCGCACCACACTTATTGTCTTCATAAATATGAGGTGATTCATTTATCCGATAAAGCAAAACATCCACCTCATTACTATTAACACTACCACAAAAATCCGAGTAAACACACCTGATTCGAAGTTTGTTGTCTTGGGCCCTATTCAATGAGTCTAAATCCCAATAGACCAAATTAACACTATCCAATGTAGCACTTATTACAGTGATATATTCACCACCATTCACACTGACCTGCCAACTATAGTCATAGTCATCATTGTAGGTGTGTCCTCCCTGAGGATTGGTTGTCCTCACATAAGGTAAATCATATGGCTCACAAAATGCCGCATTCGGAGTAGACAAACTCAATACACCAGGTTTGAGTTTATCATAGAACGCCAACCTAACAGTATCAGAGAACGAAGTCCTATCGCTGTCATTCGTGGCAATTCTCCTAAACCAATAAACGGATTCATGTAGGATTCCAACAACACTATCCACCTTATCGGCAGACAAATCTGGACTTGAGTTTCCACTTATATTCACCCAAACTCCCATGTCAACATCCGTAGAATATTGCCAAGAATAAGTGAACTTCATCTTCTCCTCTGACGGGTATATGTAATTGCCGGAAGCACCTACCCTACTTGTTATTCCTCGGAACTTATCTCCCTCACAAATTGTTTGCGATGAACCTATTTTCCCACCACCGCTTTTGGTACCGAAATGGATAGCTATTGGTGTGGACGACGACATGCATTCCGTCAGTACATCTAATCGTTTCAAATAAATATGAGGATCACTCATCAGATGCTTAAGTATGTTCCCATTCAGGATAAATCCACATGTTCTACTGCCCGCCACAATCGTGTCCGTACATTTCTCATCCAAGAACCAATAGCAAGGATATTCATTGGTGGCACACTGAAGTATGATGCTGTCGCCCACTTCAATACCCTTCGAAATCACCTTGTCGTCATCAATCACAGCAAACACTCGCACATCCTGGGTTTCTACCCGTACATCGCTCCAATACAAATTCACCAAATTCGAGGAAACATCGCTACAGCCATCACTCAATGTTGAACGGACTTGGTACGTACCACTCGGATTCTCGACATAATCTCCAAGGTCGAAAGCTCCCGCACCCAAATAGTCCGTAACACCCACCTCTTTAACCTTATTCCATTCATTCGAGGTTTTACGATTTATATATTCCCAACGAATCCGCAACGAGTCACTAGGACGTTGTGCGTCATACATCTTCGGGCCGACCTTATTGCTAATCCAAAAATCGGAGATCTTGTCCGAAACATTACGCACAATACTCTGTGGATCTTCACCCATGCAATAATTACGTTGTCCACTAATCAATTGCCCCGCAATACTATCGCTCAAGTTCCACACGTCCGCACTCAAAGACAATTGAGGAACTATATAAACTTTTATAGTGTCACTCGGCACTACGATGGACCGATTACCTGCAAAGAATGTATCCACACGACAGAATGAAACATATTTATCCGCAGGAGCCGTCGTCTCTGTATTTTTCACGGCATTCGCTATTTTTTGGCATTCATCCGCATCAACGATTTCCCCATTAGCGGCACTACCATCCATATAGAACATCTTTTGAAGGTCCCCTCCATTTACGCCGTACATCCATTGATGTTTTACACTACCATTCGAACCGCTAGCACGAATCATACCGACTTCACCTCCACTACAAATCCAATACTTACCATCAATATTGTAACGACTCTCATTGCTTAAATGCCTATCAAAATACAGTTCAACTCCACTCGTCTGAAGCACACTAACAGTAACGGTATCCCAATCGCTCTCACAATATGGAGTATTCTGATACCTCACCTTAAACCTATATGAAGTTTGGTCATATAAAGGTTCGGAAACGAATCGTCCATAGTTCTCCACACCATATGTAGTGTCCTCCACACCCAGTTCACCCACTTTGCTCCAGACATAGTCATACTCGCTATAATTTGGCTGCAATACCACACGTTCGCCACTTAACACGGCAGAATAGTAGTTCACCACATTGGATGGGACCTCAACTTTAGGCATTACAAGGACAGTTTTTACCTTACTCGTATCCGCAAGAGATGAGCAATCCTTATCCCTCGTAATTCTACGGAAATAAGTTGTGTTTTTGAGGTGGTACATAGATTGCTCTACCCTGCCACGGAACACACATCCCGTTTGCTCTCTCACATCCGTCCAATTCTCCTTGTCCTCACTCCACTGCCACTGATACAAGTAACTACCACTTCCTCCTATCGCCGGTTCTCCTTCAATGAAAACAAACGCCTCGTCGTAACATATTGTCACCTCATTCGCATCAATCCACCCTTGTTCTAAACGAGGAATCATCCTTATATGCTGAAGTGGCAATACCAAATTTGGACCTGGATAGTTGTCACACGATATGATGGCTCGAACATCGAAACTATCGGTAAGATTTGCAAAAATAATAGAGGTTCTTGCATCTGTAATAGTTGACATCAACTCTGACGTTTGATACTTAAAAGGAATATTGCTTCTTTCATCTACCACATCAAACGATGACATTTGACTTGTACGATATTGCCATTCTACACGGTAATCTGAAATGTTGTCAGTACCTCCCTTGATCGACATGATTGTCAATTCTGTTCCTCCAGACTCAAGGCATAATGGTTGATATTGTTTATTAACCCATTCAGCGCTCAAAACATCATATAAATTAAAATGATAACTAGCAGTGTCGCTGACACATCCGTTTTCACTCTCCTTGAAAATGAATATGGAATCTTCTCCAGCAGTAAAACCCTTACTGTTTTTAATAGTGTATAATTCATTCGTCTCGAAGTTCTCGTCATTGCCATAGCTCCAACTATACTTGAAGGTACCATCCCTATACGTATAGAAACTCAAAGATTCCAATGTCTCCTCGATGACTCCGTTGCCATCCATTCTAACCTTTGAAAGATCCATCTTCGGGCGATCCTCTATACGTAACACAATAGTGTTTTCACTATAGATCGTCTCATCACATTCCGTATTATGAACCTTAAGGCGGAAGTATACCGTCTTGACACCCTTGTCACTCCACAGGTTTGTGCTAATCTGACAACTTGCCGTTGTCGCACCAATCACACTACTACCTACATCAGACAGGTCGCTCCAGTTTTTTCCGTCCGTACTACTTTGCCATACCATCTCCGTTGTCATGACGTTCGTCCTCACATCCGAATCGATTGTGACCATATTTGCAGAGCCAGCGCACGCATATTTGGAGTAGACGCCAGCCTTTCCGAAATAGACAGTTCCGATACGAGCCACATCGATTGGTTTGACAGCATAAGTCGTGGAATATACTCTTTTCAGGTTCTTTCCCGTACCCTCTGCGTCATAGATAATTTGACATCTATATGCGGCAGAGTCGCCCACTTGAGCAACATATTCACTACTCGTCGCGCCATTCAATTGTACGACACTTTGATTGCCCATCTTATACCATTGATATTTAACTCGTTTCAAATCCATTTCGCCGTCGTTGTACATAGGCATATTCAAAGAATCAACGTACAAATGCACCTCATTACCACGACAAGCCTCCACCATGTTGTCATTCTTGCCTTCTTCACATTTCACAACAGGTTGTGCGGCAAACCCCTTACTATAAAATATCTCAGCAAATGTAGTATACTTGCAAGAAGACGATCCCTTCGTCGCAATAATTTTCAAGACACCATCCAAGAAATCAGGTTCTCTAACAGGAACGGTGAATCCACTTCCTCTCACATAATTCACAGTAGTATCACTCGCACCGTTCTTATTATATATCAATTCAACAGAGGTTGGATCGCTTTCGATTTCGGGAGAAGTCAAGACAATGTTTGCGGTTCTTCCATCCTCCAGCTCACTCTCCTCTACATAAAGTTTATTCGATCTCAGCGTAAACTCCTCGTTCTTGTTCACACTGATTATACCTATCGCAGCGCTGTCAGAATATAGTTTGTTTTTGCAATATTGATCTTGAACCGTTACACTATACATCCCGCTAGCATATACCGCATCCTTTTTCTGATATTGGTCTACGGAGAAGGTCTCCACTCTCGCCACCCAATTACTAACATTCGCTTCTTCATTTTTCTTATAGATATTATATTCCTGGTTCTTTCCTCCACCTCCAGTAGCTTTCCCTATCAACAAAGTGGCAGTGTCACCATAGCAGAAACTTGTTCCGCTCACACTAGACGGACCAAGTTTTATAGGTGGGATTGTCTGTACCTGAATTGTATCATACTTGGTCATGCACAGTTCTTTACTCACAGCGCCCATGACATAGTAATCGGTCTGCCTAACGATTATATTGCTCATTCCAGGCTGTTGAGGAACATAACTGTACAAAGAAGAGGAACCTTTGAGTTTATCACCATTTTCATACCAAGTGAAGACCATGTTTTCCTGTCTTTCGTCCAAAGTCACACTTTTTATCGTCACACTACTCCCCGCACAAACTTTGCCGTCAATCAAATCTTCGTCCAACGACAGAGGATGTTGCGTAAGCCTTTCTTGCATATCCTCCGCAATGATTTCCCTATGCACCTTCACACTGCACTCGTCATCGCTCGCTGTGACGGCATAGTATGCGTTACCAACCTCTGGCAATCTCACATATAGGCTATCCACAGTAGGAGGATATACCTTATCTCCGTATGTGAAACTGTACGAGACACCATACATACTCGGCAGGACGATCAATACGCTGTCGCCTTTCACCTTACATGCTCCAATTGACTCCCTAAAATCATCCAATCTCCTACCTACAGCTATGTTCAACGCCTCGGTGTACGCAGTATCGCCACACATCACCACCGCACCATACAACGTCTCATTTTCAGTGAGTTCGAGAGGCAAATCCTTTAGTTCTCTCGTCCATGTGTCGTTGATAGTTTTGTATCTATTGTTAGCATCCCGACGGCACACGTTGAAACGCATATCACCACCTTCTGATTTTGCGCCGTCAGGGAGAAATTCCTCAACCGTGACTTTTATCTTCTCCCCATAACAGAACTTTCTCTCCCTTTGGTCCGATCCGTTCACCAATATATGAATTAAAGGCATGTGATACTTAACAATCATCACCCTGTTGCTTGCGTTGCTAATTTGGGTCAAACCCATCGTCGATGTCACCTCCCGAAGAATATAGAAAGTGTCTGATACAGGATTAATCACATTCTCGGGCAGATTCTTCTCTGTTTGTCCCTCTATAATAGTCCACACATCACCATCTTTACTATATTTCCAATTATAAGAATAACTCTCTTCCCCGTACGCACCTCTCAATTGACTATTGCGAATGGCAGGATTACCTTCATCCTTACATATCCGATATTCCTTTTCCATTGAATTGCCCACTCCTATCTGATTAATCCAAGACTCGCAATTCTGTATCAAGCAATCCACCTCATCGCTCTCACATCCATTAGTCTCTTTTTTCATCTTTACATAACTATAGACAGAAGGCTGGATAGCATAGCCCGCCGTTTTGTTCATAAGGATCCAATCATCATAGATAATTTCCCCATTATCACTAACCTTCCCCAATGATATGTAATACTTGCTGCGGTCGAAGTCCTCGTCGGTTCCATTTATTGAAACCATTGCAGAGCTCTGCCCCTGTGCCACAGCTATGTATACTCTATCATTGGCAGTCGTGACGGAGCAGTTAAGCCCCTCAATCATGGAAGGAGGGAAAATAGGTTTCTTTTTCATCCACATTGTGTCGCTCAAATCCACATTCGTACCACAACCGTCCGTCACACGCACACGAATAATGACATTATCCGACACTGAGCCATTCAGGCGGAAACGATAGTCCTCTGCATTTGCCACCTCAGACAATTCACCCTCCAAAAGTCCAACAGCAGACATACTATACCTAAATCCACTTCGATTGTTCTCGAAATCCCGAATCGAATAAATGGACTTATCATCGTTGGATGGATTAAACTGAATGTTCACCGCTGTATCGACCATCGCATTCTGACACACCTTCGGGAAATCCGCCATAATGAAGTCTGATCGTTTTATGTTTTCGTAAACACGAACCCTAATCTCCCCGAATCCATTTGAGGCATATAATTCCCTGTTTCCAAACGAAGCAAGTACTACTTTTTGGCGAAATTTGTATTGAATGCCTCGTTTCAGTTCTTCCTTTTTCAAATAAAGGTGAGACGGGTCATGTCCAAATGTCTCCGAGTAATTTGTCAACTCATCATTAGAAAGAGACTGAAATCCTCCATTGGTTGCCATCGGCAACTCTCGCCAACTCTGGCTCCCTACTTTATATTCCCATCGATACGAGAATCCGTATACATTGGGATCAAATCCGCTAGGCACATTTACATTACGGCCCTCTACACGAAAACATTGATCCGAAGACTGTGTTTTCCCAATCTGCTCACATATCACAGTATCTTTCTGATAGTCGAACCCGGGTAAAAACACCTCGGGATATACCTTGAAATGCAAGCTATTACTAGAACAGTTGATATTTGCATTCACATAGTTAACACGTTCCACATAAAACTCAGACCCTGGTTTTAATCCTCCACCATCCTCGTTCCCTAAATTTAAATCCGAACAAATGCCTATAAGCTGATCATAAGATATGGTTTTCCCATAATTATACTGAGGAGTTTCACTACTTCTCACTTCACCCACAACGCATGAACCTTGTTGGAAGACGTTAGAAACCTTCCATATCCAAGTCTGAGGCTCGTATTTGTAAATAGTAGGGAGTTCCTTGTTCAAAATCTCCAATCCATTCCCATCATCCACCGCATAGATATTATGTATATCACTATCAGCAGATTGCGTACTAGTATACCCTTTCCCGCCTTGGATCTGACCGCCATCACATTTATATACTTTTACCGATATAATCTCCGTACATATGTTCTTTTGGGGATCTTCGCAATCATCTGACCTTGTAATTGCATGAACATTCACAACCACTTTAAATCGGATTGTACAATAATCTTTCCCCTCAAAATCTTTATCGTCCACAAGACCTGACACGGACACATTAATGGATTTTGAATCCACCAAATCATGATGATACATTCCCTCTACCAAATCCCAACTCGTTTCATATAAGGGGTCAGCCATAACGGGTTTCCAGGCTTCTCCATTTACGCTGTAAACCAAATATTCTTTGAGCTTCCCCCATGCGCCATGCTTGCCTTTCCCCGAAATCGAGCACATGTATTCTCCTCTTATGAGAGGAATGACCCCATCAGATTTAACTTCTTTTCTAGCACAATACATTCTTATGGGCTGTTTTTTGTCCGTAAGCGTATATGTTAAACCATAATATTTCCATATTTTCGAAGGAATATTCACATGGCAACAATCATTCGAATAGTCCCAATAAGTATCTTCGCACACGTAATCTTCGGCAGAAACAGATGATGCATTCAACATCATCAAAACCAATAATATCAACGTCTTTATTTTCTTCATTTTGCTTGCTTTTTCAAATCAAATACAATGAATTACTCTCTCACCTCGACCGTTTCTTTACCCCAAGTGCTCCAAGCTCCTTCGTTGTCCAAACAACGATAGTAGATGGTGTGCTTACCTGGTTCTTGGAATACGTGGTTGAAAACATTTATGGATGTGGCGGTGATATAGGTTCCTCCGTATGCGGCTTTGCCGCTTTGCCAATATCCTTCTCTTTGTTCGTAACGATTTTCGTTTTTCCTGTATTCTATGATATTTCCATCAATACACACCTCGTATTTACTTACGCTGCCATCTTTGTCGTAGCTGTTTCCTAAATCGATTTTCCTTTCCATTCCTTCTCCTGATATTGCTATTACTGGAATGGGGGCTATATTCCCAATTATATTAACCTTTACTCTTATTGGATATTCATTCCAAAAGAGGTCACCATATACGATTATGTAATAACGATATCCCAATTGTCTTGCAGATGTGTCCGAATCGAACAATTGAACTTCATCATGGGTTATTCCACTGATCAATGTGTAGTCGTTTTCTTTGTGTGTGCTTGAAGATCCTATGTTAAATTTTTGAGCGTCTCCTGTCCCGGGGTTTTGGGGATCTAGATACACCCTCCATGGCTTGATGAAATCAATTTGCCCCAACATTTCACGATATACTCTGAATCCGCTTTCATCGGTTTCGATAGTACTTCCATAAACTTTTTCAGTACGTATTGTGATTTCTTGCATTGTGGGGTAATGGGCATCTACCGTATCAATGTGGTCTGGATAGTTTATATAGAATTTAATCTCGGAACTTTTTTCTTTGAACCAGTCATCTCGAGTGTCGCAAGATACGCAGACAATTGCACATGCGATAATTCCTAAAACATATATTATTTTTTTCATGTCCTTCAATTTTATCTGTGGAAGTTAAATCTGACAGCCAAAGAGAAGTTGGGTTTCAAGTAATTCTCTGCTTTGCTGAACAGTGCGTATTGCTGTGCTTTCAGTACGAATGACACCTTCGTCCATGGGATAAACTCCACACCTGTGCCTACTTGTGCACCGAAGCATAGACCTTTCTCTTGCACATTGACTCGGTCACAAAGCCATTTGTCATATCCGATGGCTGGACCTATCCCCCAGTGCCAATAAAACCATTTGGTGGAGTTTATCAGGTTGTGCTCAAAGCCTGGAGATACGAGTATTGTGTTTATGAAGTCAGTGTAACCGAAGTAAGCTCTCTCATGATCCAGTTCCACCAAGAGCGACATCCTGGTGTTGAAGCAATAGGCATAGGTTAGTCCGAAGTCGATTATGTTCTTCGTTCCGTGTCCCGCCCGGAGGCCGACCGATTGGCATCCCTTTACGTGTGAGAGCGTCACGGCCTCGTATTGGTTGATGGGTTCCGCCATGCTCGTTATATAGAACATGAGTGCGACTGACAGACTCAACAACTTGTATGTCGCCATCCTTGTGATTTTACATTTCATCTTTTTTTTCTATTATAACCTACTTAAATAACACTTCCCGTATGCCACCTATAACACAAATCCTCTATGTTTTTCATCCAATACGTGCTATATCAATAAACCACAACTTGCGATTGAATAGGCAATTTCGGTCAATACTTTCTTAAATTCTCCGCAAAAATAACATTTAAATTAATACGAAACAATAGTGAAGTTAAAAATACACAAAAATATTTCGCAAACGATTAACAGTGAATAAAATAGTATTTTTGACACAAATATATTTGCAAGATCATGATTAAAATCTTACATTTGCGTAAAACAAATCAAAAACAAATAACGATAAAAAAGGAGGCAATATGTTAGACCTAAAGACCGGCAAGTTCGTCATCGACGCAGAAAAAGGGTGGGAAGTGCACCCGTTCATGACAAAGGAGGAGTTCCAAAAATCGGGGCTGTTCAATTCGGAGTATTTGATTAAGGGAGAAAATTTTAAGATGGAGAGAACCATCTATAATTTTAAATCGATAAACATTGACGGATATGAAATGTACATGTGTATTCTTCTTGAATATGGAGAAAAAGGTTATGTGCAAGAAATTATACTAACGTCAAAGGAATCCGCTGAATTCCACGATCGACCTTACGATGAGAATTGGAGGGAAGCTGCTTTCGACATCAAGCGAATGCACGATGAGTTCTTGATGAAGGAAGTTGGATTAAGTTCGTCTAACATCGACTCAGAGAAGTATGACAACGATTATCTTACGGATTGGGGCACTTTCAGCTCGAATATTTGTCTGATGCATGAACCGGACATCTCAATCACCATAAGATATGATAACCTAACAGAAGAAGACAAGAAACGGTTGGATGAAATTCCCGATGATGTTTGTTGGAGTTAAATGGATAAAACACTATGGAAGAAAACCTGAAATCTGCCTCGGAATGGCAAGGCACCGACAAGTATGCGGGTATAGACTCGTATGAAAAGGTGGTGCTAAAAGCGGGCACAGAACTTTGTGCCCTTGTATCATATAAAGATGGGGAAATGTGTCCTTGTGCGTATTTGTTCCCTAAAAATGCGCTTGAAATCGTCAAGGATGACGATGTGTTGCTGAATCGGATGTTGCAAATTGCGCCTTGGAAGAAAACTGGAACGGAAGAGTGCTCCTATCGTAACGAAATCGCTAAGTTTACGTTAAAGAGAGACTTGGAGGTTGAAACGGGAAAAACTTCAGAAAACACTGCGTATGGAATGGGCGGCATGACGCAATATTACATCCCCGAACAAAAATTTATAACTCTATTCAATGACAAAGAAAATGGATTGGAGAGAACTCTATTCGAGAATGGCTCAAGTGCCAAAATCCTTAACAATAACACAATTGACATTGAGGAATATGAACGTATAATGAAACAGAAGTCCCAGCTTCAAATGCGACGCAACCTGTTTTGCACACAACGGGCGAAGTTGGACACGTTGGATATCATCCAAAATTCGCCAAGGCAAGAGGATGTGAAGTTGGCGAAAAAGAATCTCAAGAAATTAGGAAAAGACATTTCTGAACTCAGTCGTGAAATTAAGAATTCAATAAAACAAATCGGCAAAGTCCCCTCGCCTCTCTACGACAGCCTCAACAAACAATTGGCGGAGGAGATCAAAATACGGGAGGGCAAGGAAAATGTGCTGGTGTTGGGCAATGCGAAGGTGGAGCAAGCCTCCAAACAGACGACAGCGGCGGTGCTGGGGAAAGCGAGCCTCAACGTGGTGACGGTTGAGGATGTGGACAAGACGGAGATGGTGGCCCAGAACCTCTTCAAGAAAATCGACGAGTATGACCCGAAAAAGAATTGGAACGACATCGACGTGAAGAATCAGGACCTGGTGGACGTCATGAACATCAACCGCATCAACAAGGAGTGCCAAAAGGTGATGGCGGAAGTGGACCTGCAACCCCGCAATTATCAGACGCTGGAAGGCATCGCCCTGCCAACTTGCGATGGGAAGGCCAAGGAGTATCGCCTATCCGAACTCTTCGACGAGAGGTCCGTGAGGAAGATACGTTCGGCGCAAAACGGCAAGCTGACCGAGCCACTGCAGATGAAGAACGGGCATACCGCCAAACTGATGATGCTGGGCAACAAGGCACACCTCTTCCTCAAACAACCGAAAGAGAGCCTCGACCAAACATTGGACAAGATGAGCCTAGGCGACACGGAGCGCAAACGGCTCCTCAACGGAGAGACGATCGCCTACAAGCAGACCCACGTGAAACTGGACAAGGACCTCAACTGCGTCGTGGCGGGCTCAGCGGGAAGGCTGTCTCCACCGAAGGAAACACAGGCACAGAAAACGGATTCGCAGAAGGTGAATCGGCCGAAGAAGAAACGACGAGGAATATCACTATGATAACGAGCTGAAATTGAGTTCCTCCCCAAAATAGATATCGACCCATTAGCAAGGGAAAAACACCTGAATAACAGGAAGAAAGATAGAAAGAGCAGGAACCATCAACTCGACGGAGCTAAATAAATCAGACTATCACACAATCCATTTAAAATATAGATAGAATATATCCCCTTTAATAAATAGTGTTAAACCCGCCTAAGAATGGACACCATTTACACAGAACAAGAATCAGATAAACTTAAAAATAATTATATTTGCACAAAATATAGATTTACATATATGTGCATGATTGAAAAAACCAGAAGCAATTGAAGTACCTTGTAAATTAGACATTCTTATAATAGCAACTCAGACTATCAAAATAGACGAGTATGAAGATATTTTTACAAAAACGATTAACTCTTCTTGTGTTCCTATTAGGAGTTGTAGGGAATCTCCTTGCACAAGGGAACACAAACATGGTATTGGTGGCAGAGACGGATTTTTCTTGTTCGGGCAAAGGATCCACGTCCAATTTTGCATCAATAGACAAGGTGGACGGATTTGGTAATTCTTTGATAAAACCACGGTTATTGACAAGCCTATCGCTGGCGACAACAACACGTTCCACGGAGAAGAAGTCTGATTTCCTCAGCAAAGCACAATACGCCATCACCTCTAATCCTAAAAAATTGGATGAAATAAGAATGATTGATGAGGAAGGATGGGGGGTTGTCACTTCCACCACCAAATCAGAACAAGTCCTTTTAAACATGATTGTCAATGGACTCAAGGACAAGAGCGACTACAAGGTGGAAATCAAATATTCTGTGCCATTAACTGATAATGAGATACAATCCTCCCATTATAATGTGACGTTGCGTGCGATAGCCAACCCAGATTACAACAACACAACAAACGGAGAACTCAGCCAAAATCTTGACAGCCACATGATTAAATCGGGACACACAAGTACACTTGTTGTCACGCCAAACAGCACAGGTTCTAACCCGATAAGCGGTGGAACGCTAAATTTGCACATTAGCGCGGCAAAAGGTGTCCTTGGCCAAGCCATCATGATCAAGAGCATAAAGGTGTATGGGGTGGTGGACGCCAAAATTCAAGGAGAGGAAAGCGTTTGTACAGGAGACGAAACCGTCACTCTTTCCGTGGCTAAAAAATATCGCAATTACCCAGACTCCGCCTATACATGGTACAAGGATGGGACTGTAATTTCAGAGAGAGGTTCCCAAATCACCCATATTTCCGGGAATACACCCGGGAAACACACTTACTACTATGAGATGAATGTCCCTGATGAGGAAGGAAACATAGTAGCAATAAAATCCGAAAGTCATACCGTTGAAGACCAAATGTGTTGTGAGAACAACATCGGTGACCAAACACCTCTGAAACTAATCTGGCAGGAAGACTTCGGCACCTTTACCTCTGCGACAGAGTATTGGATGTGGGACTACAGCGACATTGATAATCCAATAAAAGTATCCTACAACAATGCAAACAAGTGGACGACATGCGTTGAATTAACCCAATATGCTCATGCGGAATGTGACACTATTCCGTCTACAGAAGGCAAATATTGCGTCGCCGCTAACGTGACATGTGCTCACGACAGCGTTCAAGATGGTACGCGATGGGGGTTGGAAGCCTATTTCGGAAACGGGCAAAGTCCGAAAAAGAATGGATGGACATTCATTCCAGACCACACATATGGTACAAGCGCATATGGAGGCATGCTGTTCTTAAACTGCAACAACGAACGAGACCATGTAATTTACACGCGACGAATTCACGGATTGTACGAAACGAACTACACGGCACTCTGCCATGTGAACACATTCTCTAACGGTGAAAATCCTGTGGATATTTACATCCAAGTGAAGGATTTGACAACTGGTGACATTTACAAGTCAGTGCGTGTGAAGAAATCCTCGACTGACGGCAAAAATTGGGCCGTTGCCCGATTGGATTTCGAACTGTGGGAAGGTGGCAGTATAGAGTTGTCCGTCATTTCTTATGGCGGCGGTAGTGAAAGTTACAATAAGAATGGGAACGACTTGGTATTGGACGACATCCAAATCTACATGTGCGCACCTACCGAGGAAGTAGGCGTAGAGACGCAACCTGCGGCAGAGATGGACGAGATGGTGAACGTCTATACGATCTCCGGTATCATCGTAAAAACCAACGTCAAGAGGTCTGAGGCTTTGAATGGATTAAAGAAGGGATCCTACTACATCGTAGGTCACGAAAAGGTGCTGATTGACCTATAATCCAACCTATCCTAAAACAGATGCGGGCTGTTCTATGCTGTGGAACAGCCCGCTTTTTGTATAGGGAGCACAAGAAAGGGGATCCCGTGTGTTTAGAAAGTGTCATACACGAGGGGGTGGCATCCTACCCTATTCGACAAAAATCTTCCGAGAGAGCAAAAAAAGAACCCCGCAGGATAGACCAACGGTCTCGAACCTACGGGGTGTAAAACAATCGTCCGAAAAGAGGCTTAGCGGTACTCCCTCCAGCTCTTGATAGCCAACTCATCCAACTTAGTGGTGCAGAAGGCGCGGATGAAGGCCGAAGCCAATCGTGAATTGGTGATCAACGTGATGTTCAGATCCACAGCGGCACGACGGATGATATAACCGTTCGTCAACTCTCCCGTGGACAGATCCTTCGGGATGTTAACCACCATATCAATCTTATGCTGATGCAACAAATCCAATGCCTGTGGCGTCTTCTCCTTATCGCTTGGCCAGAAGACTTCCGTGTTCGGGATGGCGTTCTCCGTCAAGTAGCGGCTGGTGCCTGGTGTCGCATAGAGCTCATATCCATGGTCAACCAACAAGCGGGCGGAATCCAGCAATGCGGCCTTGTCCCTCGCAGGTCCGGTGGAAAGAAGCACCGTCTTCTTCGGAATACGATGTCCGACGGAAAGCATGCTCTTCAGCAATGCGCAGGATGTATCGTCACCCAAGCAACCCACCTCACCGGTAGAGGTCATGTCGACGCCCAACACTGGGTCGGCCTTCTGCAACCTATTAAAGGAGAACTGAGAAGCCTTGATACCCACATAATCGAAGTCGAAGAACGATTTGCTCAGTTTCTCCACAGGCAAGCCCAACATCACACGGGTCGCCAAATCGATGAAGTTGACCTTCAAAATCTTACTTACGAACGGGAAGGAACGACTGGCGCGGAGGTTACACTCGATCACCTTGATTTCGTTCTCCCTCGCCAAGTATTGGATGTTGAATGGTCCCGATATATGCAACTCCCTAGCGATCTGAGCGGATATCTTCTTGATACGGCGAACCGTCTCCACATATAGTTTCTGCGCAGGGAACTGTATCGTGGCGTCTCCCGAGTGGACACCCGCATACTCGATGTGCTCTGAAATAGCGTATGCCAAGATCTCGCCATCCTTCGCCACCGCATCCATCTCCACCTCCTTGGTGTTCTGCATGAACTTGGAGATGACGACCGGATGTTTCTTGGAGACATTCGCCGCCAACGTCAGGAAGCGCTCCAACTCATCCTGATTACTGCAAACATTCATCGCCGCACCCGAAAGCACGTACGAAGGGCGCACCAAGACTGGGAAGCCCACACGCTGGATGAAGGCGTTCACATCCTCCATGGAGGTCAGGGCGCTCCACTCAGGTTGGTCCACACCGATACGGTCGAGCATGGCCGAGAATCTATCCCTATCCTCCGCGTTATCGATGTAATTGGCTTGCGTACCCAAGATAGGCACCTTCTGCGCATCCAGTTTCATGGCGAGGTTGTTCGGTATCTGGCCACCCGTGCTGACAATCACACCCTTAGGCGACTCCAACTCGATGATATCCATCACACGTTCGAACGTCAGCTCGTCGAAGTAGAGGCGGTCGCACATGTCATAATCCGTGGAGACTGTTTCAGGGTTATAATTGATCATAACGCTTCTGAAGCCCTCCTTGCGTATCGTGTTCAACGCCTGCACACCGCACCAGTCGAACTCCACGGAGGAGCCGATACGGTAGGCGCCGGAACCCAACACCATGATGGTCCGGTTGTCCCGCTCACACACCACATCACTCTTAACGGCGGAGTATGTGAGGTACAGATAGTTCGTCTGGGCAGGATATTCAGCCGCCAGCGTATCGATCTGCTTAATGAAAGGCAAGATGCCCAATTGCTTACGATGCGAACGAACGACCAGCACAGCGTCCTCGATATCCATCTTGCTACCCATATCCAACGCGCGGGCGATCTGGAAATCGGTGAAGCCATATACCTTCGCACGCTTCAAAAGGTTGTTCGGCAACGACTCAAGCGAAGAGACAGCCTGCAACTCCTTGTTGACCAAATGGATGTTCATCAGCTTATCCAAGAACCAGCAATCGATCTTCGTAAGTTCATGGATCTGCGCCACGGAATAACCTATCTCAAAGGCTTTTTCTATGACGAATATACGTTTATCAGTTGGCGCCCTCAATGAACCGTCAATGTCGGCGATCTCCAACTCCTTGTTGCCCACGAATCCGTGCATACCCTGACCGATCATACGCAAGCCCTTCTGGACAGCCTCCTCGAACGTACGTCCGATGGCCATCACCTCGCCGACCGACTTCATGGAGCTACCCAGCTCACGGTCCACGCCGCGGAACTTACCCAAGTCCCAGCGAGGGATTTTACATACCACATAATCCAAGGCAGGCTCGAAGAAGGCGGAAGTGGTCTTCGTCACCGAGTTCTTCAGGTCGAAGAGGCCATAGCCCAAGCCCAACTTAGCCGCCACGAAGGCCAACGGATAACCCGTTGCCTTACTTGCCAAAGCGGAGGAGCGGGACAAGCGGGCATTCACCTCGATCACCCTGTAATCCTCACTCACTGGGTCGAAGGCGTATTGCACGTTACACTCACCCACGATACCGATGTGACGGATGATCTTTATGGCAAGCGCACGCAACTTATGATATTCACTGTTTGTGAGCGTCTGTGACGGCGCGATGACGATGGACTCACCCGTATGGATACCAAGCGGGTCGAAGTTCTCCATGTTACATACCGTGATGCAATTGTCAAAGCGGTCACGGACCACCTCGTACTCAATCTCCTTCCAGCCCTTCAGCGATTTCTCCACGAGCACTTGCGGGGAGAACGCAAAGGCCTTCTCAGCCAATTTATTCAACTGCTCCTCGTTGTCACAGAAGCCTGAGCCAAGTCCGCCCAAGGCATAGGCCGCGCGGAGGATGACCGGATAGCCCAGTTCCTTAGCCGCCTCACGAGCCTCCTGCACATTCTCACAAGCGTGTGACTTGATCGTCTTCACATTGATCTCGTCCAGCTTGTTCACGAAGAGCTCACGGTCTTCCGTATCAATGATCGCCTGCACCGGCGTACCCAGCACACGCACATTGTATTTCTTCAGTATATCGTTCTTATACAACTCGACACCGCAGTTCAGCGCCGTCTGGCCACCGAACGAGAGCAGGATTCCGTCCGGACGTTCCTTCTCGATGACACGCTCGACGAAATAAGGCGTCACAGGGAGGAAATAGACCTCATCGGCGACACCATCGGAGGTCTGCACCGTAGCGATGTTAGGATTGATCAAAACAGTATGGATACCTTCTTCCTTCAAGGCCTTCAAGGCCTGGGAACCTGAGTAGTCGAACTCGCCCGCCTCACCGATCTTCAAGGCGCCACTACCCAACAAGAGGACTTTCTTAGGCTTCTCAAACGATTCGAACGTCTCCTGCGCCTCGGCGACCATCATAGACTTAGGGTCACACATCGCCTTGAAGAACTGTCCGAAGATGAACTCCGTATCGGTAGGACCGCTGGCAGCCTCCGGGTGGAACTGCGCCGAGCACCAAGGCTTGGTCTTGTGACGGATACCCTCGTTCGATCCGTCGTTCATGTTGATGAACTGAGGCTCCCAATCGGCAGGGATCGTATCATTATCCACCGCATAACCATGGTTCTGGGAGGTGATGAAGCAACGGTTGGTCAATTTACCATTCACAAGCAGACGCACAGGCTGGTTATGTCCGCGGTGACCATACTTCAGCTTGGTCACCTTGGCACCCGCCGCAAGCGCAAGGATCTGGTTACCCATGCAGATACCATAGATAGGTTTGCTCTGTTGCATGAACTTGCGGACATGCTCCACCGTCTTGGTGCAGAGGTTAGGGTCGCCCGGACCATTCGAGATGAAGAGTCCGTCGTACTCCTCCGACGTGAAGTCATAGTCCCAAGGGACAACCGTTATGCTCACGTCGAACTTAAGCAACTCACGGATGATATTCTGTTTCACACCCATGTCCACCAAGCAGACCCGTTTGCTACCATTTCCGAAATGTTCCACCTCCTTCGTGCTGACGAGCGCCACCTGATTGACAAGGTTAGGATCCTCGAAAGGAATATCCTGCTGTCCCTCCGTGATGATCACACCGCTCATGCTACCATATTCACGAAGACGTTTGGTGAGCTCACGCGTATCGATTCCCGTGATACCCACCACCTTTTCTCTTTTCAACCATTCCGCCAAAGAGCCCTTAGCGTTCCAGTGGCTGTAATGGACTGAGTAGTCGCTCACCACCAACGCGCGGACATGTATCCTGTCACTCTCCATGAAGGTAGATAGTCCGTTTTGCTCCGTAGATTCACTTGGCACACCATAATTTCCCACGAGAGGGAACGTCATCACAAGGATTTGCCCAGCGTAGGAAGGGTCCGTCAAACTCTCAGGATAACCCATCATGGCAGTATTAAACACCACCTCACCTGCCACGGCACCCTCATAGCCGAAACTCTCGCCATGAAACTCAGTGCCGTCGCTGAGCCGTAAAATCGCTTTCTTATTCATCTATAATCGTTTTTATAAAATCCATAAACAATGGGTGCGGATTCAGCACCGTGCTGGAGTACTCCGGGTGGAACTGCGTACCGATGAACCAACGGAGGCCTGGGATCTCGACGATCTCCACCAGTCCGCTCTCCGGGTTCCTACCCACGCACTGCATCCCCTTCTCCTCGTATTCGCCCAAATACTTGTCATTGAACTCATAACGATGGCGATGGCGCTCCCGTATCAACTCCTCCCCATAGATTTGTCTCACACGCGAGCCTTCCCTCAACTTGCAATCGTATGCGCCCAGACGCATCGTACCGCCCTTCTGCGTGACGGTCTTCTGCTCCTCCATAATGTCTATCACATTATGCGCCGTATTAGGGTCCATCTCCGCACTGTTGGCGTCCTTGTAGCCCAGCACGTCCCTCGCAAACTCGATGACCATCATCTGCATACCCAAGCAGATACCGAACGTCGGCACATTGTGTTCCCTGCAGTACTTCAAAGCATCTATTTTTCCCTCGATACCCCTCTGTCCGAAGCCTGGGCAGATGACTACGCCCCCCACTTGGCTCCAGTCGAACGTGGAGGCGTCGAGCGTCTCGCTGTTGATGAACTTCAGCTTCACCTTCACGCCGTTGTATATGCCGGCGAGCGCAAGGCTCTCACGGATGCTCTTGTAGGCATCCTGCAGGTCATATTTGCCTACCAGACCGATGTTGACCTCCTTCGTGGCGGACTTGCTCAACGCAAGGAAGCGGTGCCAAGGCTCCATCTTAGGGGTCTCACCCACAGGGATGCCGAACTTACGCAACAAAGCCGCATCCAATCCCTGCCGTTGCATGTTGACCGGCACTTCATAGATGCTTGGCAAATCCTCGCTCTGCACCACGCACTCCAAATCGACGTTGCAGAAGGAGGCCACCTTTTGGCGCACACCGTCCGACAAGTGCTTCTCCGTACGCAGGATCAGCACGTCAGGCTGGATACCCATTCCCTGCAACTCCTTGACGGAATGCTGGGTCGGTTTGGTCTTCAGCTCGTCCGCCGCCTTCAGGTAAGGCACGTAGGTAAGGTGCACGCAGACCGCACGTTTGCCCAACTCCCAACGCAGTTGACGGATCGCCTCCATGAAAGGAGCGGACTCGATGTCTCCGATGGTGCCACCCACCTCAGTGATGACAAAGTCAGGCAAGCGGCTCTCCCCTTCCTCCGTACCGTCCGTACGCAACATCCTGCGCTTGATCTCGTCCGTGATATGCGGCACGACCTGTATGGTTTTACCCAAATAGTCGCCACGACGTTCCCGGTCGATCACCGTCTTGTAGATGCGTCCGGTCGTGATCGAGTTCTCGCGCGTCGTATGGATACCCGTGAAACGCTCGTAATGGCCCAAGTCCAAGTCCGTCTCCATGCCATCGACCGTCACGTAGCACTCTCCGTGCTCATACGGATTCAGCGTACCCGGGTCGATGTTAATGTACGGGTCAAACTTCTGGATAGTAATACTATAGCCACGCGCTTGCAGCAGTTTACCGATACTGGAAGAGATGATTCCCTTCCCTAAGGAAGAGACCACACCACCTGTCACAAAGATATACCTTGTCATACTATTTTGTTCAATTATTATCCATTATTTTTTTCCACTCTCATACCAATCCATGTACGAACGGTAAAGCATGCGAAGTCCGCCCTCCGTCGGGTAATGTCCCGTGAAGTACCAATCGCCTGGATGTTTCGGGATCGCATGGTGCAGTCCCTCAATGCTTTGGAAGACCAATTTCACTGGTGTCGTCACCCCTTCTGGGCAGAGGATCTCCACCATTTTCTGGTTCAGCTCGTCGACGGACAAGCCATCGTACAATTGTCTCAGGACATTCTCTCCGTTCTTCCAGCCACCATCAGCGAGGGCGGCCGCGCACGAATCGTACAATTCCTTCAGCATCAGAGCCTCTCCCCTATCCTTCCGCAGCGCCACAGCCGCCTTGAAGGCGATGAAGTCGCCGATTCGGCTCATGTCGATACCGTAGAAGTCCGGGTAACGGATCTGCGGAGCGGAGCTTACGATGACGATGCTCTTCGGATGGAGGCGGTCCAATATCTTGATGATGCTCTCGTGCAAGGTGGTTCCCCTCACGATGCTATCGTCGATGACAACTAAGTTGTCCACACCAGGCCGCACGCTGCCATAGGTGATGTCGTAGACATGGGCGGCGAGGTCGTTTCGGCTCTTTCCCTCCGTGATGAACGTACGCAGCTTGATGTCCTTGGAGACCACCTTCTCCGCACGCACGTGGGAGAAGTTCTCGCGGAAGCCCTCCACCATACCGTAGTAGGCCACCTCCGCCGTGTTAGGGATATAGGAGAAGACCGCGTTCTCCACATCTCCGTCTATCGCTTTCAGGATAGCGTCCTGCAACTGCCTACCCAACATCTTGCGCTCCTGGTAGATGTCTTGGTCATTTCCCCTGCTGAAATAGATACGCTCGAAGACGCAAGGGGAATAAGGCTTCGGATCGATGATGGACTTCAGGAAGAGCTTTCCGTTCTGTCCCACGATCAGCGCCTGACCCGGTTTCAGCTCCTCCACCTCGTCGCAAGAGAGATCGAAGGTGGTCTGAAGCACCGGACGTTCGCTCGCCACCGCGACAAGTTCATCGTTCCGGTAGAAGAAGGCGGGGCGGATACCCCACGGGTCACGCATGGAGAACATCTCACCGCTACCCGTCAGACCGCAGACCACATAGCCTCCGTCGAAGTGAGGCATGGTGGAGGACAACACGTTGCTGATGTCCACATGCGTATCCACATAATCGGTGATCTCCGTATTGACCCGACCCGACTCCTTCGCCTCACGGTAGAGGCGCTCCACCTCACGGTCCAGGCGATGGCCCATCAGCTCCAGCATGATGTACGAATCGCTGTAGATGCGCGGGTATTGGCCCTGCTCCGTCAGGAGTTGGAAGATGTGGTCGATGTTCGTCATGTTGAAGTTACCGCAGATGCAAAGGTTCTTCGCTCGCCAGTTGTTGCGGCGCAGGAACGGGTGCACATAACGCAAGCCCCCTTTGCCTGTGGTGCTATAACGAAGATGACCCATCAGCAACTCACCTTGAAATGGTGGTGTGCCTGATGGGTCATCCTCGCTCGGTGTGGCCAACAAGTGGCCGATGGAGGAAAAGACCTTGGTGATGGCATCCTTGCCCTCCGCCTTTTCCCTGAACATATACTCGTGCCCCGGTGTGGAATGAAGCTTCACACACGCGACACCCGCACCCTCCTGACCTCGGTTATGCTGCTTCTCCATCATTAGATAGAGCTTGCCTAAACCATAACCGTCCGTACCATATTTCTGGCGGTAATAGTCCAATGGTTTCAGCAACCTAATCATAGCGATGCCGCATTCATGACGTAGCGTCTCCATAAATCCTCCTCTTGTTGACAATTAAACTACAAAACATACGCGAAGTAAATCTTTTTGCTACAAACACGCAAGTAAAAACAATAAAAAGTTTTTAAAACAAAAGAATAAGAAACTTTTTGTAAAAAATATTGTATTTTGACTTGCTATTTGAAAGATAAATAGTATTTTTGCGTGTCATTATGATTGAAAATATAAAATATTAAATACAATATGCAATGAATATACGATTTTTTAGAGCAATTAGACACTAAAAATCGACAACAAAAGATAATTTATGTACAATATTTAATATCAGTTATTATGAAAACAAAAAAGAGATGGATTATCATGATGTCGTTCATGGCTATCATAGCGGCATTGGGCATCTTCATCCCTGAAGAACAGGGTCTATGGGAGTTTGTGGAGACGGAAGAGTGCACGTCGAGCAATGTGGCATGGATGATCACGGCCACGATTTTCGTATTGATGATGACTCCGGGTCTCTCCTTTTTCTACGGTGGTATGGTGGGAAAGAAAAACGTCATCAGCACCATCCTGCAATCATTCATCGCCATGGGTATCATCAGTGTCCTGTGGGTGATTTTCGGGTTCTCCCTCGCTTTCGGAAACGATTTGGGCGGACTGGGTCTGATCGGTGACCCGACACAATACTTCATGTTCCACAATGTGGGCGCCAAGCCTGAACCTTACCTGACCGCCACCATACCGTTGGCGCTGTACGCTATCTTCCAGATGAAATTCGCCATCATCACTCCTTCCCTTATCACAGGGTCTTTCGCGGAGCGTGTGCGTTTCTCCGCTTACATGGTTTTCATGATGCTCTTCTGCATCTTCATCTACTGTCCGCTGGCCCACTGGACGTGGCATCCGGATGGTTTGTTGCATAAATGGCTGAACATACACGACTTCGCGGGCGGTATCGTCGTGCACGCTTCCAGCGGTGTGGCGGCACTCGTCGGAGCGCTCTTCTTGGGTCGCAGAACGAACGTACGCTCGGAGAACCACATCCCTGCCAACGTGCCTTTCGTCTTATTGGGTGCGGCCTTGCTGTGGCTGGGTTGGTTCGGCTTCAACGGTGGTTCGAGCTTGGCGGCGGACGGTATCGCCATCAAGGCGTTCCTCAACACGAACACGGCTGGTGCGACGGCCATGATGAGCTGGATCTTCATCGATTGCCTGCGTGGCAGAAAGCCTTCCGGCATGGGCGCGGCTGTCGGTGCGGTGGTAGGATTGGTGGCCATCACACCTTGTGCGGACGTGGTGACGACGAGCCAAAGCTTCATCATCGCGTTGCTCACGACGCTCGTCTGCAACACCGCCGTGCATTGGAGGGAGAAATCAAGCATCGACGATGCGCTCGACGTGTTCCCGACCCACGGAATGGGAGGTATCTTCGCCACCATCCTCACGGGCGTCTTCTCCTACACGGGCCTGATCCACGGCAACTGGACGGAGTTCCTCAACAGTGTCTTGGGCGTCGTCATTGTCGTCGCCTACACGTTCATCGTCAGCTTCGCGCTCTATTGGGTCACTAATAAGATGATTCCGATGCGTGTCAGCGTCAAGTCGGAGCGCATGGGTCTGGATGTCAGCCAACACGACGAGTCCTACGCTTTCAGCGACAGCGCGGAAAGGGAGATAGCTGAGTACTTCGAGAATTACTCGGAGAAGGACCAGAGGGACATTTAGAGAATTTTGAATTAAGAATTTTGAATTAAGAATTTTGAATTAAGAATTTTGAATTAAGAATTTTGAATTAAGAATTTTGAATTAAGAATTTTGAATTAAGAATTCGTTTGTAATTTTTATACTAGTTAAGGGGGCGTCGTAGGGAGGTTTCGTAAGACTTCTCTACGGCGCAATTGTATAGATGGCTGAATAGTTTCAGACATAATCTCCCAAAAACATCTCCAAAAATCTCCGTTTGTCAAAAAATATCTATATTTGCAACCAAATGCAAAACTTGTACGTGTGTTTTTAATGTTTTGCGACACATTAATAGAACAATTTAAACAGATAAAAGCATGACCAGAAAACTCATTTCATTAATACTTGCCATAGGATTCTCCACGTTTGTCCATGCGGGGAAAACACTGATGATAAACGGAGAGAAGGCGGAACGGGACGACGTGTCAACAATAACCTTTGCCGAAGATGAACTTGAACTGAAATATTCCGACGGCAGCACATTCAAACTGGACATCGAAACGGTGGAGATCAATTTCTCCGTATCAAGTGGCACAGATGGAGTTCCGACGAACACTTTTTCGGTCAATACGCTCGTCGAAGACCACATTCTCCTATCCGGGCTCGAGAAAGGTTCCCAGGTACAAATCATACGTACAGACGGCAAAGTGCTTTTCTCGACAGTCGCCGAAGAATCGGAATTGACAATAAACACAGACAAAATGTCTCCTGCGCCTTACCTGATCAAGGCGGGAAACCAATTCGTGAAAATCATTAAAAAATAGCATCCAATACCAGACTCAAATGAAAAGGCTCATTCTTTTAGCATTAGCTATCTCTTCGATTACGCTTAACGCACAGAACAGGGTTGAGGTCACCATGGAAGATGGTACGACACAAACCTATCCGACCTCTTCCGTCGAGGCTATCCGCTTCGAACAAGGAAACAACTTCACCATCACCACCGAAGAGGGCGAGACCATAGCATTCGACGGGAACGCACGCAATATCAGGTTCAAGAAGGACCACGCCATCGACGGCACATCCGTACAAACCATCACCCAAAGCCTTGGATTAGGGTGGAATCTGGGGAACAACTTGGATGCTCAAAACAACGGATACTCGAGTGAGACAGCTTGGGGGAACCGCCCCGCGACATTGAAGACATTCCAAGCGGTAAAGGCCGCCGGCTTTTCTTCCGTGCGCATCCCTATCACATGGATGGGCCACATCGGCAGCGCACCTGATTATAAGATCGAAGAGAAATACATGAACCGAGTGGCTGAGGTGGTGGGCTACGCAAAGGAGGTAGGGCTCAAAGCCATCATCAACATACACCACGACGGAGCCGACAGCAAATACTGGCTGGACATATTGGGCGCCTCAAAAAGCGCGGAACGCAACACACAAGTGAAAAACCAGCTCTCCGCATTATGGAAACAGATAGCCGAAAGATTCAAATACGAAGGGGACTATCTGATCTTTGAAGCCATGAACGAAATCCACGACGGCAACTGGGGTTGGGGCGAAAACAGAACCGATGGTGGCGCGCAATACCGCGTATACAACGAGTGGCTGCAACTATTTGTCGACGTAGTACGTTCCACCGGGGGTGAAAACAGATACAGGTACTTGGGTTGCCCCGGTTACGTCACCAACATAGACCTCACAATCAGTGAGTTGAAATTGCCCACAGACGTAGTTAAGAACAGATTGCTTGTCGCTGTACACTTCTACGACCCCTACACCTATGCGCTCAACAACGAGAAGACCGAATGGGGACACACCGGCAGAGACAAGGAAGAATGGGGAGACGAAGACAATGTGATCGACAACTTCAACCGCATGAAGAAAAAATTTGTCGACAACGGTGTTCCCGTTTACCTCGGCGAATTCGGCTGTGTACACCGCAGCACCGACCGTGCCGAAGCATTCCGCAAATATTACCTCGAATACGTCTGCAAGGCCGCCAAAGATTATGGATTATCCCTCTTTTTCTGGGATAACGGTTCAGCCGGCACAGGCAAAGAGCAGTCCGGACTGATCGACCATGCGACAGGAGCCTACCTCAACAACGGCAAAGAGGTGGTCGACATCATGGTGAACGCATACTACAACGAGGATCCGAATTACACGCTTCAATCGGTCTACAACAACGCACCGAGATAAGCCACATGTTCAACGTTTAACGGCAAAACATAGGCAAGCGGGGAAAAGGCCTCAATAAATCAGCTTCGTCATAAACATCGCCACTAGGGTGCTGACGGTCACGCAAATCAAGCCTGGGATCATGAAGCTATGGTTGAGCAGGTACTTGCCGATGACGGTGGTGCCTGAACGGTCGAAATTCACCGTGGCGATGTCACTTGGATAGTTAGGGATGAAGAAGTAGCCGTAGACGCTTGGCAGAACACCCAACAAGACAGGTCCAGGAATGCCCAACGAATAGGCCAACGGCAACATGGCGACGACCACCGCCCCCTGCGAATTGATCAACACAGAGACCGCAAAGAACGCGAAAGCGATACTCCACGGATATTCACTGACAATACCGGTCAAACCGCTCTTCATCACATCAAGGTAATTGGAGAAATAGGTGTCCGCCAGCCAAGCGATACCATAGATGGCGACCACCGCCACCATACCACTCTGCCACACCGGTCCCGCCACCGCCTTCTTCGGCTCAGCCTTGCAGAAGAGGATCATCAAGGCAGCCGCCGCGATCATAACAATCTGAATGATGATATTCATACCCAATGGTTTGCCATTGTACTCAGGACGGATATCATGCTCCGCAATCTGCATGACGGAGAACAACACGATGACGGCAAGCGCACCCAAGAAGATGTAGACGGCGGCTTTGGCATGAGAACTGACCTCCTTGTCGAGCACGGAGGCGGTGCTGCCATACATGTACTCCTTCATTTTCGGATCCGCCAGGCGAGCCTGGAACTGAGGGTCTTTGTCAAGGTCCAAGCCTCTGTTGTAGGACCACGCCGCAGCAGCCATCAATCCGCAGATGCAGGCCGGGATAGTGATGGCGATGACACCAAGATTATTGACGCCGAACCCGTTCTCGTTAGAGATGATAACGAACGAGGCCACCGCCGCCGCGATAGGCGAACAAGTGATGCCCACCTGCGAAGCGATGCTGGCCACGCCACACGGACGTTCCGGACGGATACCCTTCTTCAACGATATATCACAGATGATAGGCATCAACGTATAGACCACGTGGCCCGTACCGACCAATACGGTCAGGAAGAAGGTACAAAGAGGGGCTAAGATGGTGATGTACTTCGGATGTTTCCGCAGCAGCCTCTCCGCAATTTGAATCAGCCAATCCATACCTCCGCTCGCCTGCATGATACCCGCGCAAGTGACGGCGGCGATGATGATATAAATAACATCCGTAGGCGGATTGCCTGGTTTTAGTCCAAATCCGAACACCAAAATGGCCAAGCCGATACCACTGATGGCACCCAAGGCCAAACTACCGTAGCGTGAACCCACATACAAAGCCATCAGCACCACCAACAGCTGTAAAATCATCATCGTTATCTCCATGATATTATCTCTTTAAGGTTTTTCTAACAAAAATAGGTTTTTTCTTGGCAAACACAAACCCTTAGGGGCACTATCTCACAAACTTTTTCTTAAACGTTTCATGTACACCACCGCAGTTCACACCAGGAATCCCATGATTTCACGTCCTCCACGCCGGAAGCCCCCGCCACGACAGAAGGCGCTAACACCACTCATTCAAAGGGATTTAGATTCGTCTCCGAGTCTGTGTCAATCGTTTCACCTCGAATTACTTGCATATCCCAAGCTTTTTTCCAAAATTTGCGCCGATTTTGTACGTATCCATGACAAAACACCGAGAGTCAGCAACGTATACATTTTTGTAAATATTCAATAAATTCAAGCAACAGCGATTCCGTCGAATAAACATCAACTACGTGAAAGGCGGATATTTATATAACTGATTATGTGAATGGAGAAGAAAAAGATTATCATCATAGGCGGAGGTGTGTCAGGCATGTCTGTCGGCATCTATGCGCAGACAAACGGCTTTGAATCCCAAATCATTGAAAAACATAGCATTGCAGGAGGTATATGCACAGCATGGTACCGCAAAAATTACAGGTTCGATTACAGCATCCAATGGCTAGTGGGCACGAAGGAAGGCGCCTTCCATAACACAATGTGCGAGACCAACATCATAAACGACCAAGTGCAGATCATCAATGCGGAGATCCACAACCGGAACATCGCCAAAGACGGATCGGACCTGATCATCTACACGGACTTAGACCGTTGGATGGAGTATCTTTTATCGATCTCCCCTGAAGACAAGAAGGCCATCCATAAATTGGCCAGCGACATCCGTTGGGCCTCCCATCTCCAACCGTTTGACATCGCGCCCGCGCTTCGTACCGCATTTAAATATACCAAAGCATTCTTCCACTGCTTTCCCTCCCTGTATATAGCCATTCGGCACAGGGGGAAGAACTTCACCCAATATATCGAGTCGCTCAACATCAAAAGCGACGTCTTAAAGAAAAAGCTTCTAAACATCTATGGGGAAGGCAATTACGCCTGCTACGCATTCCTTTTGATTATGGGATGGTATTTCCGCAAGAACGCAGGCTACCCGATCGGTGGATCCCTAGGCGTGGCGGAGCGGATGAAGAGCAAGTACGAATCATTAGGGGGTGAATTCCTCTTCAAGAAAGAGGTGGAGGAGATCATCGTGGAGAACGGTTCCGCCAAAGGGGTGAAACTGACCGACGGCACCATCCTGAGAGCCGACTACGTCGTGAGCGCCGCCGATGGCTACACCACGCTCTTCAAACTGCTGAAAGGTCAATTCAAATCTCCTAAGCTGGACCATGTCTATTCCAAATGGATATTGTTCACCTCCATGGTGCAAGTCTCTTTCGGCATCAACAAAGAGCTTCACACCGATTACAGCATACAAGTCGTACAAGCGTGCGGGGAAAAGATCGGAAGCACGGAGCTCAAGCACAACTATAGGATCCTGAACTACAACTTTGATCCGACGATGGCGCCGGAAGGCAAATCTTGCATCATCATCCGATTCGACAGCCCGTATGATCTTTGGGAAAAGTTAGACAAGGAAGCCTATAACGAGGAGAAAAAGAGGATCGAAGAGGATGCCAAGAAGATATTGGAGAAACATTATCCCGGCAGTTCCCAGCACATCGAGGTGTGTGACATCGCCACCCCACTGACCACCATCCGTTACACCGGGGCATGGAGGGGGTCCTACGAAGGCTTTATACCGACACCTAAAAATGTGATCGACCAATTGGACCAGCGGATACCGAACCTGGACCACTTCTACTTAGCCGGACAATGGTTATTCCCTGGCGGAGGCATTCCCCCGTCTGTTCAGTCCGGCAAATGGGCGATACAGCTTATTTGCCGAGATGAGAAGAGGAAGTTCGTGTCGAAACCCCAATAAGCAAATCAGGCATCCACATTGAGGCTATTTATTGTTTAATTATATGGGGAATGCAAAGTGCTAATCAACTGACGCACAAGCACTCACAAAAAGGAAGGATAAATTTACAGTTAAATTTACAAACAGTTCCCTTTTGCGTTTTTTTTAATAACTTTGCATTTTCGTAAACAAAAACGTAGAAATGAATAAGAAAGAAATAGTAAAAAACCTCGCAAAAATCACCGACCAGGAAAAATTCATGAAGACGGAGGGCGGCAAGCAACCGTCTATTCCTGTCATCGAGAAAATCATAGAGACAATCAAACAAATCATATTCCCGGGTTATTTCGGTGCGGAGATCCGTAGCACAGAAAGCCGCCACTACCACGTGGGCGTGAGCATAGAGAACTTGGAGAAATACCTGAAGGAACAGATAAGCCTCAGTTTCAAGAGTTTCAAAGGGGAGGAAATCCAAGAGGACAAGAGCGACGAAATCGTTTTGCAGTTCATCGACACCATCCCTGAGATAAAAAGGGTTCTGTACACGGACATCGAAGCGATGGCGAAAGCTGACCCGGCCGTCACCGCCTACGGAGAGATCATCTTCTGCTACCCGATCGTACAGGTGATGCTCCACTACCGCGTGGCACACGCCCTCCTGAAACTAGGTGTGCCTGTACTGCCCCGCATCATCACGGAGTTGGCGCACTCCAAGACGGGTATCGACATCCACCCGGGCGCACAGATCGGTGAATACTTCGCCATCGACCACGGCACAGGCGTCGTCATCGGCGAGACCAGCATCATCGGCAACCACGTCACACTCTATCAAGGTGTTACGCTCGGCGCCAAGAAATTCGCCAAGAACGAGCAGGGTGTCCTGCTCAACACGCCAAGGCACCCTATCATTGAGGATAATGTCACTATCTACTCCAACTCCTCTATCCTAGGACGCATCACCATCGGACACGACACCATCGTGGGCGGTAACATCTGGGTCACCCAGAGCGTCAGACCATACTCGAAGATCGTTCAGCAAAGGGCGGTCGAGGAGATGTTCGCCGACGGTGCGGGAATATAACCCAACGGAGAGTCCCCTCTGCCTATGAAGAGCGACACCCCTATCCTAAGCATCACCGGATCAGACGGTTTTGGCGAGACGGGCATACAGTCCGACATCCAGACCATCTCGGAACTGGGGGGCCACCCGCTCTCCATCATCACCTCCGTATCCGTAGAAAAGGGCGATGGCTCCAGAAGGATATTCGACCTGCCCGTAGAGATCGTCACGGAGCAGGCCCAATCCATCATCGAGAAGGCGAAACCCAAGGCTATCAAGATCGGGCTGATACGAGACGACCAGGCCATCCGACGGCTGAGGAATGAAGTCATCGCCTGCAAGACCATCGTCTGCGACCCTGGTATCATCTCCTCCGACGGCATCCCCTTAGTGCGCAAGGAAACCCTCGAAGCGATAAAAAAACACCTGATACCCATCTCCACCCTGCTCATCATCAAATGCGAGGAGGCCAAGCTCCTACTAGGCAAGGAGATCTTCACAGACGATGACATGGTGGCGACAGCCGAAGCCTTTTCCGACATGGGGGCGGAGGCCATCATGCTCCGTGGCGGGCACCAGACCGAGGGACGCATCACCACCCTGCTCTACCACAAGGGAAGGAAGCGTTTCTTCTCTTCCCACAACATGGACGGCTGGCAGAAGCATGGAGTCAGCGGGGCGCTCTCCTCCGCCATCGCTGTGAGGCTGGCGTTGGGCGACGATATCCCTACCGCCATCCGCAACGCGCACGACTACATCCACAGCCAAGTGGTCTACGCCGTGCCCTCCCCCGACAAAGCCTACCGGAACGCGGACCTGTACAACCAACTCATGTCACTCATCTCCGAGCATTACCGTCACGCACACGACGTGGCCTACTATGCGGACCAGCTATCCATCACCCCAAGGTACCTTTCCCAAGTGACCAATAAGGCAGTGGGCAAAACGCCTAAGCAGGTGATAGACAACTACCTGATACAAGAATCCATCCAACTATTGGAGACCTCCCGCCTCACCATCCAAGAGGTGGCGGACAAATTAGGATTCACCTCACAAGCCATGTTCTGCAAATTCTTCCGCCACTACGAAAAAGTATCCCCTTCCCAGTTCAGGAAATCCTCCTCTTTGTGTTTTTAAGCACAATATTTTACCAAATAGGAATACTTATTTTGCCAAATAGCACATTCTGTCCACCTTTGCACCCAAAATAAGAAATTCATAAAAACAAAGGACAGATGGAAGACAGAACAATTCTTAACCGCAACCTCGCACAGATGCTGAAGGGCGGTGTAATCATGGACGTGACAACCCCAGAACAGGCTCGTATCGCTGAAGCGGCGGGCGCATGCGCCGTCATGGCGTTGGAAAGGATCCCGGCTGACATCCGCGCGGCAGGCGGTGTATCCCGCATGAGTGACCCTAAGATGATCAAAGGCATACAGGAGGCCGTATCTATTCCTGTGATGGCTAAGTGCCGTATCGGACACTTCGCCGAGGCACAGATCTTAGAGGCGATCGAAATCGACTACATCGACGAGAGCGAGGTGCTCTCACCAGCCGACGACGTATACCACATCGACAAACGTAAATTCAAAGTGCCTTTCGTCTGCGGTGCGAAAGACCTTGGCGAGGCATTGCGCCGTATCAACGAGGGCGCGACCATGATCCGTACCAAGGGTGAACCTGGCACGGGCGATGTGATCCAAGCCGTTAGACACATGCGCATGATGCAGAGCGAGATCAGAAGACTCGGTTCGCTCAACGACGACGAGCTCTACGAGGCGGCTAAGCAATTGCGTGTGCCTTTCGACCTCGTGAAATTCGTGCACGACAACGGCAAACTCCCAGTCGTGAACTTCGCGGCAGGTGGTGTGGCTACCCCAGCGGACGCAGCCTTGATGATGCAATTGGGCGCTGAGGGCGTCTTCGTCGGCAGCGGTATCTTCAAGAGCGGTGACCCTGTGAAACGCGCGCAGGCGATCGTGAAGGCCGTGACCAACTACAACAACCCTAAGATCTTGGCCGAGTTGAGCGAAGACCTTGGCGAGGCCATGGTCGGTATCAACGAGAGCGAAATCCAACTATTAATGGCTGAAAGAGGAAAATGAGAATAGCGATATTAGCATTACAAGGAGCATTCGAGGAACACCAACGAATGCTCCATTCTTTACATGTGGAGACATTCCTTGTAAGGAAACTGAGCGACTGGCAACAACCGAAAGATGGTGTGATCCTCCCCGGCGGAGAGAGCACCGCGATGCTCCGGATCATGAAGGACGAAGAGTTGCTCCTCCCTATCCGTCAGGAGATCGCCAACGGTTTGCCCGCCTTCGGCACCTGCGCCGGCATGATCCTTCTGGCGAAGGAGGTGGAAAACGACACGAGGGAAAGGATCGCCACCATGGACATCTCCGTGCTGCGGAACGCCTACGGCAGGCAACTCGGCAGTTTCTTCGTCGACGAGGAGTTCAAAGGAATAGGCAACGTGCCGATGACCTTCATCCGCGCCCCTTACATCACACAGGTACGCGAGGGCGTCGATGTGCTTTCCAGCCACGACGGACATATCATTGCGGCCCGCCAAGGCAAACAACTCGTCACATCGTTCCACCCTGAGCTGAACGAGGACACGAGAATTCACCAGTATTTCCTGAATATGATCCAAGAATAACATTCAAGCAATTATCTTAGATATTCAAGGGCCTTAACTATGGCCTCCTGTTTCGTTTTTGCATAGAATATCAGTTATAGCATCTACCCTTCCCACCCCTTCATAGAATAAAAATCTACAAAAACCTATCGGCGGATTCCAATATTAGCATACCATTCCATCGTATATTTATTATATAGATAATTTATCCATAATTTTAAATATGTTTGGTGAATTAATCTACCTACAGTAAATTTGCAATGTCAAACGATAGCAAAACGATAGAGAATACAATAACATAACGAATAGGAGGATTTGAAAATGGCAAAGATTATTGAAAGTTCATTGGAGTTGATTGGCAATACGCCGATTTTGAAACTCAACAATTATTCTAAGAACGCAGGTGTAAAAAACGCAACGCTTTTGGCGAAGTTGGAGTACCTTAATCCTGCAGGTTCAGTCAAGGACCGTATCGCCCTCGCGATGATCGAGGATGCGGAGAAGAAAGGTGTTCTGAAAGCAGGCGCCACCATCATCGAGCCAACATCCGGCAACACGGGTATCGGTTTGGCCGCAGTAGCAGCCGCTAAGGGTTACAAGGCGATCTTGACCTTGCCTGACACGATGAGCGTGGAGCGTAGAAACCTTCTCAAGGCTTACGGTGCGGAGATCGTATTGACCGAAGGCGCAAAGGGAATGAAGGGTGCCATCGCCAAGGCGGAGGAGCTCAACAAGGAGATCAAAGGTTCTGTTATCTTGGGTCAATTCGTGAACCCTGCCAACCCTAAGATTCACCGCGAGACCACAGGTCCTGAGATCTGGGACCAGACAGACGGCAAGGTGGACATCTTCGTGGCTGGTGTAGGTACTGGCGGTACATTGTCAGGTGTGGGCGAATTCCTGAAATCCAAGAACCCGAACGTGAAGGTAGTAGCTGTGGAGCCTGCCACATCACCTGTCTTGTCGAAAGGAACAGCTGGTTCACACAAGATCCAAGGTATCGGTGCGGGCTTCGTTCCAGAGACGTTGAACACGAAGATCTACGATGAGGTGATCGCCATAGAGAACGAGGACGCCTTCACCGAGGGAAGGAAATTCGCGGTGAGCGAAGGTATCTTGGTGGGTATCTCCTCAGGTGCGGCATTGAAGGCTGCTTCGATCTTGGCAGAACGTCCTGAGAACAAAGGGAAGAACATCGTGGTTCTCCTGCCTGATTCTGGTGACAGATACTTGTCAACCGCCTTGTTCTCAAATAATTAACCACTGAATCTCGCATACATTCAGCGTATGCCGATGGCAAAAAAGGCCGTCGGGAAGGGGGATTACATTCCATGCCCGGCGGCCTTGCCTACAATTAGTTAACACATCGTTTCAAACATATCTTCTACATGCGTCGATGGCTGAAAAGTTGTCGGAGGGGGGATTATTATATCAAAAATTTATGACTGAGAACCAAGAGAAATTACGCAATAACCATCCATGTTTCGCCTCTAAACCGGGCAATCTGGGAAGGATTCACTTGCCTGTCAGTCCGGCATGTAACATCGGTTGCCGCTTTTGCAGCCGCGTGCTGAACGACACGGAGAACCGCCCAGGTGTTACGGCGAAGGTGATCAAACCGGAGGAGAGCATCGCCATCCTTAGAAAGGCGCTGAAGATATGTCCAGACATCAAAGTGGCAGGCATCGCTGGACCGGGCGACACGCTGGCAACCGACACGGCCTTGGAGACCTTCCGCCTAGTGGACAAAGAGTTCCCGCACCTGCTCAAGTGTATGAGCACCAACGGATTACTGCTCGACGAGAAGGCGGACCAAGTGATTGCGTCCAAGATCGATTCGCTGACGGTGACCGTGAATGCGATCGACCCTGAGATCGAGGCGAAGTTGAACAAGTTCGTCCTCTACCATGGGAAGAAATACGACGCTTACGAGGGTGCCAAGATATTGATCGAGAACCAGTTGAATGGTATCCGCAAGGTGGCGAAGAGCGGTATCACCGTAAAGGTCAACACCGTACTGGTGCCGCGGATCAACGGAAGCCACATCGAGCAGATCGCCAAGACGGTTTCCTCCTTAGGCGCCTCCATCTACAACATCATCCCGCTGATACCGACCTACGAACTGAAAGACGAAAAAGCGCCTTTCTGCTTCGAGATCGAGGAGGCGAGGAAGAGCGCGGGGAAGTACATCGACGTCTTCCGCCACTGCAACCGCTGTCGCGCGGACGCTGTGGGCGTGCCAGGCGTGAGCGAGTTCTCCAAGGAGGTCTATTCAGAAGATTTTGTAGTATCAGACACTTTTTCACATGGATGACAAGAAGCAGTACAACGCATTTCGAGTAGCGGCGGCCTCGACGGACGGATACACGGTCGACACGCACTTTGGCAGAGCCACGGACTTTTACATTTACCAGTTCTTCGAGGGAGAATGGGTCTATGTGGAGAGACGCACGGCACCCCCGGTTTGTCAGAACGGAGTACACTCCAGGGACGACATGGAGAAGCGGGTGGAACTCTTCTCCGACTGCCAATACGTCACCGCGTCACGCATCGGAATAGGAGCCAGCGCCCTGCTGACACAGAAGGGGATCGTGGCGATGGCCTTGCCGGGCGAGCTGACCGACGCTTTAGACAAAATTTATTCTTACAACGAAATTCAAAACTTATTTTAATTATTCACCCGCCACATTTCGTGGCATAAAACAGTATATGCACAATGGCAGAAATCAGACAAATAGCAATTTACGGAAAAGGTGGTATCGGTAAATCCACAACCACCCAGAATTTAACGGCCGGATTGGTAGAACATGGTAAGAAAGTGATGGTGGTAGGCTGTGATCCGAAGGCTGATTCCACACGTCTCCTGTTGGGCGGATTGGCTCAAAAAACAGTGTTGGACACCATTCGTGACGAGGGTGAGGACATCTCCCTGGATAGGATCATGAAAGAGGGATTCGGCGGCACACGCTGCGTGGAGTCCGGTGGTCCGGAGCCAGGCGTGGGATGTGCAGGCCGTGGTATCATCACCTCCATCAATATGTTGGAAAACTTGGGCGCCTATACGGACGACTTGGACTATGTGTTCTATGACGTGTTGGGCGACGTGGTCTGCGGTGGATTCGCGATGCCAATCCGTGAGGGAAAGGCCAAGGAGATCTATATTGTGGCTTCGGGTGAGATGATGGCCCTCTACGCGGCGAACAACATCGCCAAGGGTATCCAGCGCTACGCAAGGTCCGGCGGTGTACGCTTGGGCGGTATCATCTGTAACTCAAGGAACGTGGACCGCGAGTTGGACTTGCTCCGCGCCTTCGCGAAGGAATTGGGCACCCAACTTCTCTACTTCGTGCCTCGTAACAACATCGTTCAACGTGCCGAGATCAACAAGAAGACGGTCATCGAATACAAGCCTGATTCAGACCAGGCGGAGGAGTATCGTAACCTCGCCAAGGCGGTCATCGATAACACAAGCTTCGTGATCCCAACTCCAATGACCCAAGAGCGTCTGGAAGAGATCTTGCTCGAGTATGGTTTGATAGACAATGCGGACGACTATAGGATCTAATTAAGAGTTAAGAGTTTAAAGGTAAAAGTTGATAGTTTATGAGGTACAAAATTGCGGTTGCCACATCTGACGGAGTGAATGTAGACCTGCATTTTGGGTCGGCTCGGAGCTTCGACATCTACACGGTCGACGATACGGACTTCCTGAAAACAGAGACCAGGGATGTCCCAACCTCAGACGATCAGGTTCTCCCGAGCACCAACAATGTCGGTGGCGAGACTGGTTGTGGCACAAATAATGGCAACGGCTGTAACTCCGGTTGTGGCACCGGCTGCGGAAGCAAGAACGGCTGCGACAACGGAGGAAAGTCGGAAGCCGTGGAGTTGCTTTCCGATTGCCGATGTGTGATCTGCAAAAAGATCGGGCGCAACATTCTGAAACAGTTCGAGCGCAAGGCGATATCGGTTTTTGACATCGAAATGCCTATCAAAGAGGCCTTGGAGAAGATCGTCGCCTACTACTACAAAATCGACGAGAGGAAGCTGAAGTTTAAAAATCAAGAAGAATAAAAATTCATTATGGCGAATAGAATCAATTTAAATATGACCACCGTCGAGAACCGCGAGTTGCGGCTCGGCACGATCATCGGGTGGGACGGCTCGGCCAAGCAGCTGATCGAACAGTCTGCCTACGACGAGCGAAGCGTAAAGAAGCACGGAGGCTGCAAGGGCGCCGGACAAGGCTGTAGGCTTTGCGAATTGCAGAGCCCGCTGAACCAAGAGACCATGTGCTCCAATGCCATCGTACAGTGTCAGATCGGTAACCTTACCGATTGTGTCTTGATTGACCATGCGCCTATCGGATGTAGTAGTGAATGTGCGAAGTTCAACCTCTCCATGCACAAGGGATTGGAACGTCGTGGCAAGCCTCAGCAGAACACACTTAACATGAGTACCAACCTCCAAGAGAAAGACATGGTGTTCGGTGGCGCGGCCAAGCTGAGACAAGCCATCCGCATCGCCAAGGAGCGTTACAATCCGAAGGCTATCTTCATCGCCATGGCCTGCGCGACGGCCATCACAGGTGAGGATATCGACAGCGTGGCGGAGGAGTTGGAGCCAGAGGTGGGTGTGCCTATCATCCCACTGCACTGCGAGGGCTTCCGAAGCAAACACTGGAGTACCGGTTTCGACGTGGCTTTCCATGGTGTTTTGAGACAGATTGTTGAAAGACATCCGAAAAAGAAACAGAAAGATTTAATCAATATCATCGCCTTGTGGGGTACGGACTGGTTCACCGACTTGTTGAAACCGCTTGGCTTGCGGGTGAACTACCTTTTGGACTGTGCTTCGTTCGAGGAGATCCGTCAGGCTTCGGAGGCAGTCGCCACCACCACCTTCTGCGAAACGCTCGGTGGATACATGGGTGCGGCGCTTGAAGACCAGTTCGGCGTGCCACAGATCGACGCCCCACAACCTTACGGTATCAAGGGAACAGACGCTTGGTTGCGCGCCATCGCCAAGGTGGTGGGCAAGGAGAAGGAAGTTGAGGAGTATATCGAAAGCGAGCATAAGCGTATCGCTCCGAAATTGGAGGAGTACCGTGAATACTTCAAAGGCAAGTACGGAATGGTGCTCACCGGTTCCGCCTACGCGCACGGATTGATCAGCGTGTTGGCTGAGTTGGGCATCAAGAACGAGGCCGCCCTGGTCTTCCACCACGACCCCGTCTACGATGGTGCGGGTAAGAACCAAGACACCTTGAAGGAGTTGGTCGAGACCTACGGTGACATTCCTCACTACACGGTCAGCAAGACCCGTGCCTTCCAGTTGCCTCAGCTCTTGAAGCGTGTGAAGACGGACTTCCTGATCATCCGTCACCCAGGTCTCGCCTCAGTGGCAGGACACCTTGGTGTGCCAACCTTCGCCTTAGGCGACGAGCACATCCCTGTGGGTTACGACGGAATCCTGCGTGTGGGTGAAATCCTGAAGGGTGTGCTGGCCCGCACGAAGTTCAACAAGACACTGCAGCGCCACGTACGCTTGCCTTACAACGATTGGTGGTTTAGCCAGACCGATCCGTTCAAGCTCACCAACGATAAGGAGGTCTTCAAGGAGATCGAAGAGCGATTGGGCGAATAATTCCTCTAAGTTTTTAACATCAAAAGAATCAATCAAATGAGCGAAATACAAAAGAAGAAACCTTCGGTAATATCCGATGTCCGATATGCTTGCGCGGTGGGTGCGACCAACACCGTAGTGGCCATCAAAGGTGCAGTGCCAATCGCCAATTGTAGCCCTGGCTGTCAGCTGAAGACTACCGCCATGTTGACCTTCGAGAACGGTTTTCAAGGTAGTATCGCGGCTGGAGGCGGAAACATGCCAAGCTCCAACGCAACAGAGAATGATGTAGTCTTCGGTGGTATAAAGACCCTCGACAATCTTATCAAATCAACGCTGAAGATCTACGACGGAGACCTCTTCGTGGTCCTGACGGGTTGTACGGGTGAGCTGATCGGCGACAACGTGCCTGACCTCGTGGGCAAGTACCAGAAGGCGGGCTACCCTATCGTCTACGCTAACACGGCCGGTTTCAAGGGCAATAATATCTTCGGTCACGAAACAGTGGTGGATGCCATCATCGACCAATACGTAGGGAACTACGAAGGAGAGAAGAAGAAAGGCCTCGTCAACCTCTGGTTTGAAGTGCCTTACTACAACCAGAACTGGCGAGGAGACTACCAGGAGCTCGCACGTATCTTGCGTGGTGCAGGCTTGGAAGTGAACGTGTTGTTCGGTCCTGAGAACCCGGGCGTGGAGGCTTGGAAACGCATTCCTCAGGCGCAATTCAACCTGGTGGTTTCACCATGGGTGGGCGTCAAGAACGCGGAGCATCTCCAGAAGAAGTACAACCAACCCTACCTGCACATCCCTGAGATCCCTGTCGGCGAGGAGGCTACGGCTAAGTTCATCCGTCAGGTGGTGGAGTTCGCAGGCATCGACAAGAAGCAGTCCGAGGAGTTCATCAAGCAAGAGGCGGATATCTATTACTACTACCTCGAACACTTCTCCGAGTTCTTCGCGGAATATTGGTACGGTATGCCAAGCGAGTTTGTCGTGACGGCGGACGCATCCTACGCATTGGCCTACTCGAAGTTCCTGGCGGACCAGATCGGTCTGATCCCGAAACAGGTGATCATCACCGACAAGACACCGGAGAAGTTCCGCCCCGCCATTTCGGAGTACTTCAAGAACAATATCTCCGAGGGAGTGAGCATCGATGTCGTCTTCGAAGAGGATGGTTACGAGGTGGAGAAACTGATCGAGAGCGTAGAGTTCACGTCAGGCAAGCCATTGATTCTCGGCACCTCTTGGGAACTCACCCTCGCCAACAAGAAGAACGCCTTGTTCTTTGAGATCTCGACGCCTTCGTCCGAGACGCTCATCGTCAACCGTTCCCACATCGGCTACAAAGGCGCTTTGCAGTTCCTGGAAAGGATCTATAGCGCATCTGTTGGAGGAAAATAATCAAACCCTCATATTCGGAAAGTGTCGTCTGGACTTTGTTCAGGCGGCATTTTTGTTATGGATATTCATGGCAGATAAAATTTCCATGATCCGCGTCTTAACACTCCCCTAGATAGAATAAATTAACTACTAGAAATGTATTATTAGAAAAATACTCCATAATTATCATTTTTCTTGCAACAAACATTCTACCATACTACATTTGCAATATCAAAACGAAAGGCAAAGAAATGGACAAGAGAATAAACATAGATATTACCGCAGCCCAAATGCCAGGGATGAATCTTCCCGAGGTTGTCGGAGGTCTATTCCTTGCCGAATCACATTCTATCTATTTATCAGTATCTACAAGAATTTCTTGTCAGGCACAACTGCGATGTTCCATATGCGAGTGTTGTTGCCGATGTTGCATGCCGATGTGCTAAATTCCTACAATCGGACAATCACAGATCTTTAAGGTTATCCCTTTAGGGGGCTATCCACCATCATTATTTTTTCAAGTCTCGGATTCCTTTTGTCCGATTAGGTAAGTTACAATCAATTAACTTATTGTATACCAAGTATTTATAAAAAAAATAATCAAACATAAAAAATACCAAAATGGCAGTTTATAGTAACATATTGGAAACGATTGGCAACACACCGATTGTCCAACTCTCAAGATTGAACACAGGTAAGAGTTCCCTATTCTTAAAATTGGAGAACCAGAACCCTGGGGGTAGCATCAAGGACCGCACCGGACTGAACATGATCGTCCAGGCGGAGAAGCGCGGAACGATCCGTCCGGGGCAACTCATCGTGGAGGCGACAGCAGGCAATACAGGGTTAGGCCTTGCGTTGGCCAGCCGATTGAAAGGTTACAAGCTCTTGCTGGTGATCCCTGACAAGATGAGCACCGAGAAGATCAACCACCTCCGCGCATTGGGTGTGGAGACCGTCATCACCCGAAGCGATGTGGGCAAAGGCCACCCGGAGTATTACCAAGACTTGGCCGCACGGATCGCACAGGAGCGGGGCGGTTATTACATCAACCAATTCGAGAACCAAGACAACCCCGACACGCACTTCCTAACCACAGGCCCTGAAATCTGGGAGCAGTTGGAGCACAAGGTGGACGCTGTCGTCGTGGGCGTCGGCTCAGCGGGTACATTAACCGGCTTGACAAAATTCTTCAAGACCGTCAGTCCACAGACCGAGTTCATCCTCGCCGACCCGAAAGGCTCCGTCCTTGCGGACTACATCAACCTGAAGAAACTGCGCAACGATGCGGGTTCATGGTTCGTCGAGGGCATCGGAGAGGATTACATTCCTAAGCTGGCGGACTTCGATTTGGTGACGAAAGCCTATGAAGTGACCGACGAGGAGAGCTTCACCGCCGCCCGTCTTTTGCTGAGGGAAGAAGGCATCCTGGCAGGATCCTCCACCGGCACGCTCCTAAGCGCCTCCCTACGTTACGCACAGGAACAGACCACCCCGAAACGGATCGTCACCCTAGCTTGCGACAGCGGTAACAAATACCTCTCCAAGATGTTCAACGACGAATGGTTGAAGGAGAAAAACCTAAACGTCAAACTATAATAAATTCAAAATTCAAAATTATCATGGCATACGGATTTTCAACAAGGGCGATCCACAACGGAGAAGAGCCCGATTTCAGAGAAGGAGCAAGCGGCGACGTCGCAGTTCCTATACATTTGGCCACCACCTTCGCAAGAGAGAAAGCCAGTCATCCAACAGCAGGCTACGAATACACCCGCAGCCTCAACCCTACACGCAAAGCGCTGGAGGAGAAGTTAGCGGCATTGGACGGCGCAAAATACGGACTGGCATTCTCGTCAGGCTTGGCGGCAGCCTCCACATTGATCATTTCGCTGCTGAAGGCAGGCGACCATGTGATTGGCTTCGACGACCTGTATGGAGGCACGAGACGTTTGTTGAGCAATGTCTTTGTAAACTTCAACATAGCCGTTTCATACGTCGACGCGACCGTTCCCGAGAACATCGAGAAGGCGATCAAACCTGAGACGAGACTGATCTGGATAGAATCACCCACCAACCCATTGCTAAAAATCGCCGACATAAAAGCTATCGCACAAATCGCCAAGAGACACGGGCTCATCCTCGTGGTGGACAACACCTTCCTGTCACCATACTTCCAGCGACCGCTGGAATTGGGCGCCGACGTGGTGGTCTACAGCACGACCAAGTACATCGGCGGACACAGCGACACGTTGGGAGGCTCAATCGTCCTGAACAACGAGGAGTTTTACAAAAAGATCGCCTACAACCAGAACGCTGTCGGTGCGGTGCTCTCACCATTCGACAGTTACCTGACCCTGCGCGGAGCCAAGACGCTCGCCGTGCGCATGGAGCAACACCAGAGGAACGCACAGGCGTTGGCCGAGTTCCTGCAACAATCGCCGAAAGTCAAGCGCGTACTCTACCCCGGTCTGAAAGATCACCCGCACCACGACATCGCGGCGGCGCAGACCACAGGCTTCGGTGGCGTTCTCTCGTTCGAACTGGAGGGAACACTCACGGACGCCGAGAACTTCCTGTCGAAGCTGAAACTCTTCTCGACCGCAGAGAGTTTGGGTGGCGTGGAGAGCCTGGCGGAGATACCAGCCATCATGACACACGCCTCCGTGCCGAAGGAGGTGCGCGAGAAGAACGGAATCTCCGACACGCTGATCCGCATCTCGGCAGGCATAGAAAACACGGAAGATCTAATCAACGATTTCCGCCAAGCATTGAAATGATACACTAAATAATTATTTATTAATCTGCAAAAAAGAAAAATTATGGGCAAGATCAGACCCGAATTTCAGGAGAACGTTTCAGAAACGCTCTTGATTCCTCTCTTCATGAGGGCTAAAGAATCCAAGGAAAAAGATCCTATCATCACGGACAAGACGTCGGAAGATATCCTTTCGATGGTAGATTATGACTTTAGCAAATTTTCTGCAGATGAACGATGTCAACTATGTGTGTCATTTAGAACTAAATATTTCGATAACGTATTGAAGAACTTTGTGAGCAAATACGACGATGCGGTGGTGGTGCTCGTCGCATGCGGACTGGACCCGCGCATTGAGCGTGTCGCCATCAGCAAGAAGTACCAAGCCTACGAGTTGGACTTCCTGGACGTAATCAATCTGAGGCGGCAGTTCCTGCCAGAATCGTCCGACAACAAATATCTCACAGGCAATATCACAACCGACGGATGGATCAAATCCATCAAGGAGGAGCACCCCAACGGGCACTTCCTGTTCATCCTAGAGGGGGTGGCGATGTACCTGACAGAGGAAGAGGTGAAGCGGGTTTTCCACAACATCGACGCGAACTTCGAAAACGCGGAAGTGTACATGGAGCGCATGAACAAGTACTTGAGCGAGCGTACCAACCTCCACGAATCCGTCAAGAACACCAAAGCCTCTTTCCGCTGGGGATGCGACAATCCGAGGCAAATCGAGCAATGGGTCAAATCCTTTAAGCTGACGGACGAGTATTACTACTACTCGGACGAGTTCAAGAAAATACGGAAGCGTATAGGCTTAAAGGCTCTACCGCTCAAATTCCTTCCCAAGCAAAGCCGTTCACTCGGCATCTGGGGATATGTGAAAAGTTGAAACATCAGCTAAAATTAGAGAGAATTGTTTAATAATTGGACTAAATATGTGTTCGCAATGGATTAAGAAAAATTCTTTATAACTAACTAAGAGTGAACTATGTTTGATTTTAGCGAAGAGGAAATCAATCGATACTCCCGCCACATTCTCTTGAAGGAGGTGGGCGTGGAAGGTCAAGAAAAGATCCGGAACGCCAAGGTCCTGGTTGTCGGGGCGGGAGGACTCGGTTCGCCGGTCATCCTATACCTGGCGGCCGCCGGCGTCGGAACAATAGGCATCATCGACGGTGATGCGGTAGACCTAAGCAACCTGCAGCGTCAGATCATCCACACTACCCCCGACGTGGGCTACTCGAAGGCCCTATCCGCCAAGGAGAAGGTCAATGCGCTCAACCCGCTCGTCAACGCGATCGCCTACCAAGAGTTTCTAAAGGCGGACAATGCGCTGGATCTGTTCAAGGAGTATGATTTCATCGTGGACGCGACGGATAACTTCCCCGTAAAATACCTAATCAACGACGCTTGCGTCCTGACGGGCAAACCATTCAGCCACGGGGGTATCTTCCAGTTCGAGGGACAGACGTTCACCCATGTCCCGGGCAGCAACTGCTACCGATGCCTCTTCGACGCGCCACCAGAATCCGCACCCTCCTGCGCACAAGCGGGAGTACTCGGAGCCATCGCTGGAATGCTGGGAACGATACAGTCCGCCGAGGTGCTCAAATACATCACGGGCGTGGGAGAACTGCTGACGGACCAACTCCTCACCTTCGACGCGAGAAACATGGATTTCAGGAAGATGTCCATCCCCAAACGAGACGACTGTCCCGTGTGCGGCAAACAACCCACCATCAAGCGACTCATTGAATACAAGCAGGTAAGCTGCGAACTAAAACAACAATAGAATCATGGCGGACAATCAACAAAAAAAACTCTCAATCATCGCCTTTTCGGGCGAATTCGACAGACTCACCGCCGCCTTCACCCTCGCGACAGGGGCTGCGGCGGTAGGATATGAGGTGAACATATTCTTTACATTCTGGGGACTCGACGCCATCAAGCGGAAGACCGGCAGAAGCCTCGTGGGTGGTACGTTTCTAACTAAGATCTTCGGTTTTTTGATGGGCGGACTGAAGAGCACACCCACCAGCCGATTCAACTTTTTCGGCGCAGGTCCCCGGATTTTTAGATTCCTGATGAGAAAGAACAACGTCGCAACACTGGAGGAACTGGTGGAAGCCGCCATCGCCCTCGGCATCAACCTCTACGCCTGCGAAATGGCGATGCACGTTCTCGGTCTCAAACAATCGGACTTCATCCACGAAGTGAAGGACACGCTCGGCGTCGCTTCCTTCCTAGAAATCTCTGAAGGTGGACGGACCCTATTCATCTAACCTTTAGATTTTCACGTACAGCTATTCTTTCTTAACACTCGACTCCTAATCATAAACTCAAATGGCAACTCATACATTAGACATAACGAAGGAGCATTGCCCGATGACCTTCGTCAAGACGAAACTCAAATTAGCTCAAATCGCCCAAGGAGACATACTCGAAGTGCTTCTGCTTGAGGGTGAGCCCCTTAATAACGTGCCCAAATCCGCAGCCGAACAAGGCTATCACGTGATAGGGATCTCCCACGTGGAAGGCAATGTGCACAAAGTAATCATCAAGAAATAATATTTACGTTCACGCTTCCCAGAAGGAAATCTCACATAAACATCGTCCGGCGCAACCGTTTTTTCCCCGATTTTCATACTTATTAATCCGTGTGTGGGAAGAAATCAGCCAAGATTTCAAGCGACACTTTTTCGCCACGAGTTCCCTTCACAGACAATTATTTCGCTAAATTATACGAAACATTATTTTATTGGAATATTTTACTACAATAACATATACATATAGGCAAATACTCTAAAATTTTCATTTTTCTTGTAATAAACATACGTTTACACTATCTTTGCAATATCAAAAACGAGAGGTAAAAATGAATAGGACAATTAACATACATACTACTTCGAACTCAATGCTTGGGAAGAACCTTCCCAAGATTGACGAGCGCCTATTCCATGCCTCAAACTATTCAGAATCTATAAAAATTTCTCGGCGGACACAGATGCGATGTTCCATGCACTGTTGTTGTTGCCGATGTTGTATGCCGATCTGCTAACATTCCACATTCGGACAATCACAAAACGTTAAGGTTAACCCATTAGGGTGCGATCTTCAAGCTCTATTTTTTCCAAAAATACGGGTTTGTCTTGTCCACATTTTAATCAAAAGCGAAATAATACATTGTATATAAAGTAATTGCAATTACATAGCCCATAAAAAAACTTAGGTTGAACAGAAAAAAAACGATATCGATTATGGAAATATGTTGTAACAATAAGAAAGGGTAAGCAAGAGGAAATCATGCGACGGGTTCGGAGGAGGGACCTCCCATAAGCTTCGGGGATTTAACCCACATTTCATGAGAGTCTCCCAAAAACTTCTCTCACAGAAAGTTAAGAAGAAATAAAAGTCAAAAACGATTAAAGACAGAACACAATGAAAAGAAATATATTTTACAAGACATTAACATTATTCTTACTGTACACGGCTACAGTGAATGCGCAAGAGGCCCAATCGGAAGCCATCAAGAACCAAGAAGCGACGGAGGCAGTCGTAAGTACGGAAAGCATCTCCTCGAAGGATACCAAGAGGCAAGAACCCATTGAGACAATCAACAAGGACGTCACATCAGAGACCGCCAAGGAACTGATCCCTGCCGTAAGGTTCGGGGACGAAATAAAGGTGAAACTAGGAGGTTTCTTCCGGGCTGAGTATTACGTGGACAGCCGTGAGGTCGTGGGTGCGAGCGACGGACTTTTCGGGTTCTTCCCACAGGACGAGGTCTATGACACCAACGGAGACGACCTGAACGAAGTGGTCAGACAAAACTTCTCCACGCAAGCCACCCGTTTCACCGCAACGGTAGACGGGCCGAAGTTGGGGAAGGCAAGTTCAAAGGCATACGTGGAGTTCGACTTCTCCGGAGGAAACACCGTGAATGTCAGGATGCGGCAGGCTTGGGCCAAATTCATCTGGCAGAAAGGCGAATTGCTCTTGGGTAAGGCATGGAACCCATTCTCAGACGTTCCTTTCCCTTACGTGGCCGGACTGCACATAGGCATACCTTTCCGAGCGTTCAATCGAGGCGATCAAATCCGCTACACGTTTAAACCGACAGACCGACTCAACCTAGTCGTGGCAGGCGTATACCAAACCGAGCATAAATCCATACTCGAGGAGTCGTCCAACAGCGATATCCGCCAGAACCCTGTGCCGGAGTTCCACCTGCAGCTGCGCTACGCCTCCCCTTCGTTCAGCGCCGGATTATTGAGTGAATTCAAAAGCATACGTCCCGCCACGAAGGTCACCAACGCCAACAGCGAAGTGTACAAGACGGATGAGAAAGTAAGCTCCTATGGATTAGGCTATTACCTACAGTTCGAAAAAGGGAAATTCGGTCTTAGAACAGGAGGTTTGTATGGTGAGAACCTGAGCGAATATTTCCAGCAAGGAGGCTACGCCGTGAAATCGATTGACGCGAAGACCGGCAGACGCACCTATTCCACCTCAAAAGTCACTTCGTACTGGTTCAACCTCTCATACGGGAAAACATGGGCGCCAAGCTTCTTCGTGGGCTACTCCAAGAACTTAGGATTCAACGATGACATCCTGGCAGGCGGTAATTTCTTCGGCAGATGGCAAAACGTGGACCACATATTCAGGCTATCCCCATCACTGAAGTTCTCCCACAAACAATGGACCCTCCAGGCCGAACTCGATTACAACCGTGTCGCTTACGGAGCAGTAGACTACGCTGACCACGGGAAGGTGAAGGACACACATGATGTCTCAAATGTCAGAGGTCTGCTAGCTGCCACATTCTTCTTCTAAATCCAATCATCATAAAAACTCATTGTCTAACATTTAAAAAATTTGAATCGTATGAAAAAGACTAAATTGATCACAATCGCATTGCTTATAGTATACTCATTCATCTCTTCATCATGCGGCAATGCATCCAAGGAATCCAGTGCAGACAGAAAAGATATCTCCGTAGGCTTCTCGCCTGGTCCTTATTCAGACCTCTTCAAAGCGGCCATCCAACCTGCCCTTGAGAAGAAAGGCTACAACGTGAAAGTGGTGGAATTCACAGACTGGGTGACTCCGAACCTCGCTTTGGCGAACAATGAAATAGACGCCAACATTTACCAGAACACCCTGTACAGGCAGAATTTCTGCGACACGAAGGGCGTTGACCTGACGGCCACCTTCTCCGTGCCTACAGCGGCTCTCGGACTATATTCCGACAAGTACAAGGCGCAGAATGTTGACGAACTGAAAGCGCAACTGCAGCCGGGCGGAATCGTCTCCGTGCCTAATGATGCGGTCAACCTGGCCCGTGCGTTACGCTTCCTCCGCTCGATCGGCTTGCTCACGATAAAATCCACGGTCGACGACAAAACGGCGACGGAGAACGACATCGACGAGAACCCGTTCGGCCTCAAGATCGTTCCATTGGAAGCCGCCCAGTTACCTCGTTCCCTGGATGGTAGCACGCTCGCGGTGATCCCAGGCAACTACGCCATCTCTTCCGGGCTGAAGCTCTCCTCCTCCATTGTCGGCGAGGCTTTGCCTTCTGAACTACTCATCTGGTTTGTCGTCAACACGAAAGACGCGGACGCCCAATTCGTGAAGGATGTGCAGGAGGCTTACGAATCCGAGGATTTCAAGAACTATTTCGAGGATCCGGCACATGAATATGACAGATTCCAGCGCCCGCAGTGGTATGTGGATAAGTGGAATATACAAAACAGATAAAACACAATTGTTTTTCATAGATGCTTGATCGATACGGGTCAAGCATCTATTCACCCATCAAAAAGAGTTTAGAGATGATAAAATTCGATAAAGTAAGTGTATCATTTTCAGACAAGAAGGACCATACGGTGAATGCGGTCAGGAACGTCTCCTTCGAGATAGGGAAGGGAGAGATATGGGGAATCGTAGGCACGAGTGGCGCAGGCAAGAGCACGCTTCTCCGCACGGTCAACCAGCTGCAACTCCCCACTGGCGGTCGAACGATAGTGGATGGTGTGGACATAAGTAGCCTATCTGGGAAAGAATTGGCGAAGTTCCGCCACTCAATCGGTATGATTTTCCAGCAGTTCAACCTTGTCAGCACCAAGACAGTGGCACAGAACGTGGCTTTCGCCATGGAGATAGCGGGGCGAAGCCAAGAGGAAATTAAACAACGAGTGCCCGAACTGTTGGAGCTTGTCGGCTTGGCTGATCGCGCGGATGTATATCCGAACACTTTAAGTGGCGGACAGAAACAGCGCGTGGGAATCGCCCGCGCCGTGGCCAACAACCCCAAGATCCTGCTCTGCGACGAGGCCACTTCGGCATTGGACCCGGAAACCACCAACGACGTGTTGGAACTCCTAAAAAAGATCAACGTCAAGTTCGGCATCACGATAGTGCTTATCACCCACGAACTGGATGTGGTCAAGAAGATTTGCCAACGAGTGGCTGTGATGAACAAAGGCGAGGTGGTGGAGTTAGGCGAAGTGTTTGATGTCTTCACGAAACCACGGCACGAATTCACGAAGACGCTCCTGTCGCACACCTTCGACCTCGATCTCCCTGAGCGCCTGACGCAAGACCACACGAAGCCTTTGGTGAGGATCGTATACAATGGCGAAAAGGCGGAGGATTCAATCGTTTCCAACGTGGTGAAGCATTACGCGATAGACGTGAATATCCTGCACGGCAAGATTGAATATATCAACGACAAACCTTTCGGCATACTGATCGTCCAATTGATCGGTGCGCAAGACGAGTTGGCCAAAGGATTAGATTATTTGAGTAAGAACACTTATAGAACGGAGGTGATAAATGAACGAAACTAACTATTCCGAACTGGCAAGCAACTTGTTGCCAGCGTTCGGGGAAACATTGGAAATGTGCGGAATAGCACTATTATTGGCAATCATATTGGGCATTCCATTAGGCGTGTTGTCTTACATCACGAGCAAGCGCAGCATCTGTCAAAACAGGTTCGTCAACTTATTGGTCAGCTTCATCCTGAACGTCATCATGTCCACTCCGTTCGTCATCCTGCTTGTGCTGCTGTTGCCTTTCACGAAGTTTGTGGTCGGCACCTCCATAGGACCCGAGGCCGCGTCGGTACCGTTGGGTATCGTAGCCATCGCCTTCTACGCACGTTTGGTGGAGGGCAATCTGCATGACGTGGACAAAGGCGTGATAGAGGCTTCTGTGGCCATGGGAGCCACATGGTTCAAGATCGTCACCAACGTCTTGTTGCCAGGCGCTTTCAGTGGCATGATCCGTGGACTAACCGTCTTGGCCGTCACGCTGGTGGGCTACTCAGCCATGGCCGGCATAGTGGGCGGCGGTGGCGTCGGCGATCTTGCCATACGGTTCGGCTACTATCGCTACCAAACAGATGTCATGATCATTACGGTGCTCTTACTGATCGGGTTGGTACAAATCATCCAGACAATCGGGGAAAAGGCTTCCCAAAAAGCACAAAAATAGGGCGACTATAAACAGTACATAAGAAACCATAGTATTTTGCAACGAAAGACATTGCTCCGCGACGGATGTTCGGGCAATGTCTTTTTGTGCCTTACTCATTCCCCGCATAAACCATCCTCTATATCCAAATAATCGTTATATTTGCAAAAGGAGAAACAATATAAAGCAAACGATGAAATACCCGATCGGTATACAGACATTTGAGAAAATCATAGCAGGTGGTTACACCTATGTGGACAAGACGGAGTTGGTTTATAAACTGGTTTCGTCAGGCGAGTACTATTTCCTTAGTCGCCCGCGTCGTTTCGGCAAGAGTTTGCTCACCACCACATTAGAGGCCTATTTCCAAGGCAAGAAAGAGCTTTTCAAAAGTCTTGCCATGGAACGGTTGGAACAAAATTGGGTGAAATACCCAGTATTCCATCTGGATTTTTCCGGAGAAGTCTATGATTCTATACAATCGGTTAAAGAACAGATAGTTACCCATTTCGAAAAGTGGGAGGTGCTGTATGGCAAGGACGAAACTGGGAAAAGAATAGGTACTCGTTTTGCTAATTTGCTGCAACGTGCCTACGAACGGACAGGACAAAAAGCCGTCATCTTGATAGACGAGTACGACAAGCCTTTGACAGACACCATCGGACAGCAGAAAATACAAGACAAAAACAGGGAAATACTGCAAAGCCTCTATGGCGTTTTGAAAAAAGCAGACAAGTACATTCAATTCGCCTTCCTGACAGGTGTGACTCGCTACGGCAAGTTGGGGATCTTCAGTGCGGCAAACAACCCCAAAGACCTTTCCATGAGCGATGAATATGCGACCATCTGCGGCATCACGGAGAGTGAACTGCACACCTATTTCGATGACGAGGTGCAGTTGTTTGCTGATAAGCTTTCTGTCAGCAAATCGGACATGTATGCTATGTTGAAACGAAAGTTTGACGGCTACCATTTCAGTGAACGGTCGGAGGATGTCTATAATCCGTTCAGTTTGCTTAATGCATTGTCTGACAAAAAAATATTGAATTATTGGTATGCCACGGGCACGCCTACTTATTTGGTTAAGATTCTTGGGAAAAACGACATCGATATTCCTTCTTTTGATGACAAATTATTGACCACGGGCGAAATGCTCGCCACTTTCGGTAATGGGGAGAACAATGTTATAGCGGCGCTCTACCAAAGTGGCTATCTTACCATAAAGGGCTATCAAGACGAATGTTATTTGTTAGGATTCCCCAATGAAGAGGTCTCAGAAGGTTTCACACGTGTTTTAATACCCAATTACACGAAATCCGACACCAGTGACAGGAAAGACCTTGACCTTGTCAAACTACGTCAATTTGTTAATGCTGACGATGTGGATGCCTTCATGACCCAAATTCAGCTCATCATGAGCCAAGTGCCTTTTGAGAGCACAGAACCGAAATTGATAGAGGCGAACTTCCGCAATATGCTCTACCTGATGATCCGCTCCACAGGGCATAAAGTGAGTGTGGAACACCCTGTGTTGGGTGGCAGGATCGATGTGTTCTTCGAGACAGAGAAATACGTCTACATCATTGAGTGCAAGCGTGATCAGTCCGCTAAAGAAGCCTTGTCACAGATTGATGAGAAGAAATATGCGAAGAAAATCTCCTCCGCCGACAAACACATTGTGAAGGTTGGTGTTAACTTCAGCACGGAGGAGCGGAATATGACGGAGTGGGTAGTGGAATGAGTATATCGTTTAAGACATTTCCCGCAGTAGTTCCACACCTTGCCCACAACTATAAGAACACATAGCGTTAATCGCAACGAAAGGCATTGCTCCATGATGGATGTTCGGGCAATGTCTTTTAAGTTGTTTTTTCAAGGGAATCTATTTCTCTAACACTTTTACACAAATGTATTTAAACATGATTGTAAACGTATTAACTTAGATTTTGATTTTCTTCTTTTATTTTTTCAATTATTTTATTCAAATAATCTTCTATTACATAATCAGAAAATCTTTTCCCCTTTTTTCTCATTGATATTCCTTTTTCAATATTATGAATAAAAGGGAGTTCTAGATTTATCTTGACAAGAGTGTTTGATGGTTCAAAACGGAAATTAAGGATATTTCCTAACGCCAAAATTTCTCTTGGCGAAATATCCTTCATTTTTTCAATCACAGTTTCTTCTGGTATATATGAAAGAATAGGTGTATCAATAAAATCTGGAGTTTTTGAGTCTCCGTAACTAGATGTAATCCTTTTTGAAAGTGCTTCTATATCTTTACTAAACTGTTGACTTATATCTTCAATTTCACTTTTCTTTTTTTGTGCAGAAACTTCTTCCATTTTTCCCTTTTCATATTTTATAACCCACTTGCTAATTTCAGGTATTTCATATTCTATCATATTAAGACTATTTTTCATTATTGAAGTGACGTCTGCAATTCTCAAATACATTTTATCGATGCCGTTGGTTATTAAACGTTTCAATTCGTCTTCTGAATAGCTTGTCAATGATTGGTAATGCAACAAGTAAGTTGCAGCATTGACATACGATACGTTATCATTAAAATCTCCTTTCTCCACGTGAGAAGCTAACTCATTTAACATTGAGGGTATTTTGTCATCTGGGAAAGTATATATTGACGAATTTAAAAAAATTTCTAGCAATGAATATGCCGGGTTTTTTTTGACACTAAGCCTTTCTTCTTTAAATTTTTTCCATCTTTCTAACAAACTCGTTTCGTTTAAATAGTATCCAGACGTAATCAAATCAAACAACTCAGTGGATACAATGATAGGCAAATTATGATTTTCCACATAAGTTGTATACATATATCGTATTATGTTTGATGATGATATCCATTCTTCTTTTTGTAACCTATCTTCTTCTGGCTCATAAAAATTTTCAACCAATCCATCATCATCTTTTTTAATATTATCTAGTAATAGGAAGGATGCAAGCGGGGAATCCGAGTATTCTGAATATTCATTTTTGTTCTGACTAGTAAGTTTGTTTCTTTTATATTCTACTGACAATCCAACAGTGCAAGCCCACAATGCTTTTAGAAAAACAGAAAAATCCTCATCTTCTTTGTCATTCTGGTTTTTCCACAAACATTCAAAAACTTTATAAAAATGGATTATTGCAAATTTCAAAATCCTAATGTTACTAAGAGAACTTTTGACCAGATTTGATTTGTAAACACTATTGTTAGGGTTAATTATAGATATACAATCGGAATTACACATAAAAGATTTATAATCATCTCCATATTTCCCTTCATTTAACAAATCTTTATACAAGGTGACGATATCTGGATTATAAACGATTGTCTTTTCGATAACCTTTTCTTTAAAAATAAGATTATCCTTTTCGTTTTCATGCAGGTATGAATTGTTAGACACGACAATAATTTTATATTTTCGTTGTTCAACCAAATCATTGATGGCCCCCAACAAAGTATATATATCAATGGTTTTAACCGCTCGCTCTAAATCATCAAGCACAATAACCACTTTATTTGCTGGCACAGAACGATAATAGAAATATTTATTATATTTATTAATGAGTTTTTCTATATCAATATATTCTCTTATTTTCGGAACAACAGATGAAATTTCGGAAAGTCCATTCTTCCCTTTCTTAATTATTTTCTTTGTTATATCAGTTTCACCTGTTTTTATATTATCTGTATACTTTTCAGATATCAGTAACGGCAAATCATCAATAGAGGTTATACCAAACAATGACACCCTTATAGGAATGTAATCCTTTTCCTTCAGTTTTGGAAACACAACATTCTCAATATGATACGTCTTGCCGCATCCCCAATCTCCAGATATCATCAATGCTCCTGAATTGGGCGACTCAATGAAGCCTAATATAGTATTTGTTAAATCCGTCATAATTACATTTATTCCTCTGAGGTTCTCTCTTAATGTCTATATCTATCAATGATTTCTTGAATACGATTCCATATATTCAAATATCTTTCATGTATGGAATTAAATCCCTGGGATGATGTTATTCTGTTGTTATAATCTTCAATGTTCTTTATGGTTTTGTTGTTAAATTGATACAAGTACCCTCCCGCTTGGTATTCTGACATATTTTGGTCTATATCCTTGTATATGTCAACCATAAAGTCTAATTTGTCTAAAACCAATTCAACATTGTATGTTGAATCACATTGCAATGCAATACTTAATGAACAAATATAATACGTAATAGCATTGGCATAATCTCCTGTTGAATATGAGTTGTCTCCAAATTGTAAAAAAATCAAATGAGATGAATGTCCATTAGCTTTTTTTAATGCCGCAATTTCTTCCTGCATTTTCTCTCCCACTTTTTTTACTTCTTCCACCTTTTTGTCAAATTCGGTTTGTACCTTTTCAACCTCTTTTTTGAATTCAGATTTTGCCTCCTTAACTTCATTTCTTAAATCTATGCCATTATATATATTCCATGCAACCGCAAATGCAACAATAATAGCAAGAAGAGCAACAATTATTCCGACAAATGAGTCAAGACTAACAACGGTAAACCCGCCTACGTTACAAATCCACAAAGCTATCAAGATGACTGAAGTAGTCAAAGAAACATACGCACATATATGTGCACGATCAAAATTTTTCATATGGTATATTATATGTTAATTTAGCAATGCAAGTTCATTGCATTCCTACCTTATATATATCAAACCATATGCCGTTTATAGTCAAAACAGAATAAACTTACATTTTGACATGCTTTGTCATTGTCCAAGTGACTTAATGTCAGTTAATTTCTTTTCCAAACAATCCTCCCATCTTGCCGCTTCCAACTCTGAACTCCCCCCCTTCTCTCCCTTCCCTGACACTTCAAACCCGACAAAATCTGATTTCCTCATATTGCCGCTGTCGAGCTACATATCCCTCAAAAATCGGATGGGAACAGGTGCGGTGCAAAGTCATTAAGACTTGATGATTCGAAGGGGGAATCCATTTGGAACATATTTCCCCGAAGTGTTTTATTCTACCAAACAGGTTTCACCAATACAATCAACAATACATACATTCCATAAAAATACAAAACATTAGAATTATTATCCATACTTTATGTCAATATTTGGATAAAATACATCACCATCATACCTTTGTAGAGTAAAAAGAATAAATCAATAAAAAAAACAGAAAAGACATGGCAAACATTCATCAATCAATAGCGGAGTTAGTGGGTAAGACCCCTCTTCTCCAACTAAATGGATATAACAAAGCAAAAAACCTCAAGGCTAACATTATCGCTAAATTAGAGTACTTCAACCCGAACCAGTCCGTCAAGGACCGCATCGCCCTCGCCATGGTGGAGACGGCCGAGCGGGAAGGAAAGCTCAAGAAGGGTGACACCATCATCGAGCTCACCAGCGGCAACACGGGTGTGGGTTTGGCAGCCATCGCGGCCGCTAAGGGTTACCCTTTCCGTGTTTACATCCAAGACCAGGTGTCGAAAGAGCGTTTCCAAGTAATCCACGCCTTGGGTGGAAAGACGGTGAAACTGTCGGAAGTGCCTGAGATCGTTGAGTCCTTCGAGAAGTATGGTCCGGACTTCATCAAGTGTGTGGAGGCGTTGGAGCGTCACGTCGCCGGCGAGAAGAACCTTTGGTTCGCCGACCAGACCCGCAACCCTGCCAACCCGAACGTCCACTTCCAGACCACCGGTCCTGAGATTTGGAACGACACCGACGGAAAGGTGGATGTCTTCGTCGCCTGCGTGGGTACGGGCGGAACCCTTTCGGGTGTGGGCAACTTCCTGAAATCGAAGAACCCGAACGTGAAGATTTTCGGCGTGCAGCCAACAGAGGATTCCTTCCAATCACCTGAGCGTCCAGACCAAGAGGAGATCACAGGTGTCCATCCGTTCGAGAACACCAAGGAGGAGTATATCCCTGCCAACTTGGACCGTAAAGTATACGATGGTTATTTCGAGATCCACACCAACCAAGCCTACGAAGCCGCGCGCCTCTTGGCGAAGAGTGATGGTGTATTAGTGGGTGCATCATCTGGAGCAGCCCTCTACGCCGCCACCCAATTGGCTCAGCGGGAAGAGTTCAAGGGCAAAAACATTGTAGCGCTCTTGCCTGACACGGGCTTGAGATACTTGTCAACGCATTTGTTTGAAGAATAAAAAACACAAAAAACATGTCCATCAACTTAAACAACTCCAATGTGGCGGTCCGCGAGAACCGTATTGGTTCCATCACCGGCTACATCGGATCATTAAAAGACTTAGCGGAGAAGTCGGAATGCGGCACGCTGAAAGGGTGCGCACGATGTTTCTCCCAATCCAGCACCTGCCTTTCGCTCTGTGGCTTGAGCCAATTGGCGGGTATCCGTGACGTGGCAATCATCCACCACGGTCCTTCGGGCTGTTCGGTCACCAGTTCCATCAGTTATTACATGTCCAAGGTGATGTCTAAGAAACGTGGCGTCACCTCCGACACGGTCTATGTCGGCACGGACATGAACGAGAAGGATACGATCTTCGGATCCACCGAAAGCCTTCGGAAAATCATCTTGGAGACCAACCGTCGCTACCATCCGAAAGCGATTTTCGTCTCCAGCTCTTGCGCCACCGGTATCATCGGTGAGGACATAGACAGCATCGTGGACGATGTGAAGGGTGAGATCGATGTGCCTGTCGTGGCGGTTCACTGCGAGGGCTTCAAGTCGAAGATCTGGGCAACAGGCTTTGACATCTCCGACCACGCCGTCCTGCAATCCATCGTGCAGAAGCCTCGTCCAGGGGTGAAGACGAACAAAATCAACTTCAAGAACTTCTTCGAGTCGGCTCGTCCTGAGATCATCGAGATGTTCAAGCAGTTCGACCTCGACCCAGTCTTCCTTTACTGCAACTCAACGGTAGAGGAGCTTTCGCACCTGTCGGAGAGCCTTGCCACCACCTGCATCTGCGGAACGTTGGGCAACTACCTGGGTAACGCCTTGGAAGAGAAGTACGGCGTGCCTTACGTGCGCAGCATCAACCAGTGCGGCATCACGGGCTTCGAGACGTGGCTGCGTGAGATCGGGAAGGTGACCCACCGGGAGGATAAGATAGAGAAGTATATCCAGGAGCAACGCGCCATCTACCTCCCTAAGATCGAGGAGGTGAAGAAAGAGCTCACGGGACTCACCGCAGTGCTCGGCATGGGTCCGGGCTACACCTTCGAGGTCTCCAGAGTGCTGAACGAGCTGGGCATCAAGGTGGTTTGGGCATTGGCTTGGCACTACGACAAGAAGTACGAGAACGGAGACGTTCCACCGTCCATGAAGTATCTGTTAGACAACAACATAGACTTCGAGACATCGGTGGCCGACCAACAGAACTACGAGGTGATGAACATCCTCAACAAGTACAAGCCAGACATGTACCTTTCCCGCCACCCGGGTTCCACCGTTTGGGCGATAAAGAACGGAACGCCAGCCATTTACGTGGCGGACGAGTACATGATCTTCGGTTACAAACACACGTTGGAGTTCGCGAACACGGTGCTCGACACGGTGCGGAACCGTAGCTTCGAGGCCAATTTGGCGAAACGCTCCAAACTGCCTTACACGCAATGGTGGTACGAACAAAAGGTTGATAAATTTTTCGAGGAGGCAAAATAATGGCAAAGATACTTGATAAACAACGATATAAATGTGCTTTGGCGGCGATGCAGACCGTCCAAGCGATAGACCGCGCTTGCCCCGTGCTCCATTCGGGTCCGGGCTGTGCGCAGAAGCTTTCTGACACAACGGGTAGTTCGGGTTATCTCTCCCCGCAGATCTTCCCATGTACGTCCATCAACGAGAAGGACGTGGTCTTCGGTGGTGTGAAGAAACTGGAGACCACCATCGCCAATGCACTGAAGGTGATCGATGCGGACCTCTATGTGGTCTTGACGGGATGTATCCCTGAGATCGTGGGCGACGATGCGGCGGAGGTAGTGTCTAAATTTTCAGACGCTGACAAACCAGTGGTTTTCGCACCGACGGCAGGCTTCAAGGGCAACAACTACAAGGGCCACGAGCAGGTGGTGGAGGCGATTGTGACGCAGTACCTCAAGAAGTCCGACAAGAAGCAGAAGGGGCTGGTGAACCTCTGGGCGGACGTGCCTTACCAAGACCTCTTCTGGCTCGGCAACATCCGTGAGTTGGAGAACCTTTTGAGGGAGATCGGTTTGACCCCCAACACCATCTTCGGCTACCAACGTGGCATCGAGAACATCAACAAGATACCTGAGGCGGAGTTCAACCTGCTGGTCTCCCCATGGGTGGGTCTGAAGAACATGAAGACCATGGAGAAGAAGTTGGGCATTCCATACCTGCACTACCCCGTCCTTCCGATCGGCGCCACCGAGACAGGCAAGTTCCTGCGTGAGGTGGGGAAATTCGCCCATGTCGACGAAGCGAAGGTGGAGGAGGTCATCAAGAAGCACGAGGATTATTTCTACTATCTGATCTCCCGCTACGCCGACCTCTTCTTGGAGAACCGTGTGATCAACAAGCAGTTCACGGTGGTTGCGGACGCCCAATACGCATTAGGCATCACCAAGTTCCTGGTGAATGATTTGGGATTGGTTCCAGCCAAGCAATTCATCACCGACGACACTCCTAAAGAGCATCAGGAGTTGATCGCGGCGGAGTTCCAGAGCCTCAACTACGGCATAAAGGCGGACGTCGCCTTCGAGACCGATGGGTTCAAGATCCACGAGGAAATCAAGAGCCACGACTACCACGGCTATCCGTTGGTCTTAGGCGGTTACTACGAGAAGGAGGTGACGGAGAAGCTCAAGGGCAACTTCCTGAACATCTCATGGCCCGTGATGGACAAGGTGGTCTTCGACGATTTCTACGTAGGCTACACGGGAGGCATCCGTCTGATCGAGGACATCTACACCGTAGCGGTGCAGCGCTTCAATTAGGATTCATTTTATTCCACATATAATCTTCGGTTTGCAGGAAACGACGCGGGTTTCGCGTCGTTTTTTGTGATTATTTGTCGCGAATTTTACGACGTTATATCACGGGGCACGTGTAGAGACGCACGGCCGTGCGTCTCCACATGGCCGTGCGTCTCCACAAATCACAAATAGGAGGGTTGATTGATTAATTACAGCACAATCGTAAAAATCCCACAGTCCCGAAGGGACGGCATCCCCCAGGCAGGGGTGTGAACCCCTGTGCGATGGATTCGTGGAGGGAGGTAGCCTCGGAGAGGCGACACATTTCTACAGGGATAACGTTTTTCAGGCAGGGTATGCCCCCCTATGCATCTCCCAGGCTTTTATGTAACACATCTCTAAGTTTCCCTAGTTCTTTCAAAGTCTCATTCTCCCATTTCTCTTTTACGTCGTTAATTTCTGAGACGATAACTTCGTTCACTGACTTCACATCGGACGTTAACTCTTTCAGTTTAAAAAAACTTTCTTTTATCTCATCATAAAAAATTTCTGCAAAGTCCGATTCGTGGTGTTTTAAAGCGCAGTCTAATGTAAAGAGAGTCCATTCTTTGTTTGGGCATTGAAAAACTTCTTTATTAAAGGATTCAATCACTCTTTTGTCTGACTTCGAGAAATTTGCATCCCCATATTTATCTAACATATCCTCAAAGTTCTCCAATTCTTTAGTGATTTTGTCATGTAACAGATTAGAACGCTGCATATTATCATCAAGAATGGGCATTATCTCTTTTACCTTTTCACTGTAATAATCCAGTAACGAGTATGTCCTACGGAATAATTCTTTTATATCATCATGAATAATAAACTCTTCATATGCGTTATATAAAAGATTCCGATCTATTGTTCTATATCGGGTTAAAGAAGCGGTTGGAATATCTTTAAGAATACCCTCTCCATAAATTCTTTTATTATCATCCTTGAGATAATCGTCAAAGTTTTTTATTCTATCCTTCATGTCTTGAATAGCGAAATCAACATCCAACGACATGAGGTTTAAACTATTCTTTAGTTGTTTCTTATCATCTATCTCTTTCTGCTGTAATGTTTTATTAAATTGCTCAGTCTGAATTTTGTTGGCTTCCACCTGCTTGAGGAACGCAAGATAAGTTAGAATCACAGCTGCCAAGGAAACAATGGGGGTCATAGTGCCGCCAATGGTATCACCAATCTCTCCTGTGTTCGAAAAATCAAGACACTCAAAAAGTTTTGTTCTGGTAAAAATGATTGGAGCAAAACAACCGAATATCGCAAGAGCACCTGCTATCCAAAGGATTTTTTGCTCTTTCTTTTGCTCTTTCCCCTTCCCGCTTTTATTTGCTGAATTTTCTTGCATAATGTTACTTTCTTTTCCCCTCCTTAATCTTTCTCTCTCGGTCTGTCTTAAAATAACCTTTGGCTTCATCTATGTTATATTTTGGTCCGTTGGGTTTTGATTCATTCGGATTTTTCTTATTTTCAAGCAAGGCATATATTGTACATAATCTGTTTAATTCTATGCCAGTATATATGGACAAATAATAATCAATCAATATTAACTCATTGTTTGACAAAGAACTTGTCACCATAGAACAATATTTGTGTCTTTTTTCAAATTCATCATCAACATCATCATCATTCTTCAAGACATCGGTTTCATCTATATATTTAAAAATTTGCATTAAGTTATTAATGTAAGGAAACAATTTAATTCTTTCTGAGTCGTCAAGATAGTATCTCTCATTAGGTTTAATAATTTTGTCATTCAAGTGATTAATATAATCTATTCCTTTTATTACAGTATAATTTGGCATCCCATTTATTGCTTTAGGTGTTTTAGCAGATAAACAATTTATAATATTGTCATGTTGTCCCAACATGTAGAACAATGTGCTTTCTACTTGTGAGATGCCTGCTAATTTTAGTTGCTCTGCCATTATCTTTTTCTGTTGCTCCAATTCCTTCTTTTGATTGGTCATTTCTTCCTTTTGACTTTTAAGAGCATCCGTGTTTTTTTCAAACTCCTCGCGCTGGAGTTTGAATTCTTTGCGTTGGAGAGTCAATGCTACATACATTCCTGCAAAAGCAAGTCCTGAAAACAATGCATTAACAGCTCCGAATGTGTCTCCGAAAGTCCCTCTATCACCTGCATTGTTTATACAGAGGTATACAGATATATAAAATGCAATCAGAATTACTGAAATTATCACAATCCACATTTTAAAATTCTCTATATCCCAAAATTTCTTTGGTGTTTCTTCTGTGCAGTTCCCTTCCCCAGATTTCATTTGATTCTCTTCTGAGGTATGCTTGTTTATTTCTTGCTTTGTCATATTGTTGAATATATTTGGTTTCATCATTCTATAAATATAAGAGATGTCCACTATTTATTGTAAAACCGGAGATTTGCTATCAATGTATTTACTTCTGGCGATTTCGTGGTAATAGGCAGGATCGTTGTCATAACTTTTATCTTCATGTAAACGTATACCTTCTAGCAGAGCATATTTTTCGCATATCCTTTTAAAATCTGGATAAAGAGCATTATCCCAATAATAACGTCTTAATAGGTATAGTTCAGAATATGATATTGTTCCCATAATCCAAGAAAAATATCTGTATTTATTATCAAACTCCTTTCCAGCTTCATTGTCTTTGAGAATATCTGCTTCATCTATATACTTAAGAATAGGAAGAATGACATTTATACAATTTGACATCGCGGAAAAAAGAAAACTAGAGTTGGGGACCATTGTTACCATTCCTGGTTCATTTCCATCTGATAGGTAATGTGCATCCCCCATAACACTTACTGCATCATGTGTATATTTTTCCGCCCAAAGTTCTAAATATTCCAATTTTTCATATTTTTTACCATTAATTGGACCTGATAGATTATTTATGATGTTATTATGTTGATCAATAGTTTTGTAGATTATATCCTCCAGTCTAGAAATACCCGTTTGTTTCAAACTTTCAGCCAAAATTATCTTTTGCTCCTCCATTTCCTTTTGCAAACGTTCGATTACTCCCCCTTGTTGAATCAAAGCATTGGTGTTTGCCCTTGTCTCTTCCACTAAATTTTTTAATGTTTCTGTTTGCTGAAGTTGAGCTTCTGTGCCTTCATTCGTTGCAGCACGTTGTTGCGTCAACTCATCTTTTTGCATCCAAAGAGTGACAACCATTCCCGCGGCAGCTAAGCCAGAAAAAAGTGCGTTTATGGCATTGAATATATCTTTAAATGCATTCCAATTATCTCCCCATATGTTACAAATTATTCCAGCAGAAAACCATATTACAGTAATCACTATGGCAAATATTATCAGCCATTTTTTCCAATCTTTTTCTGATTGCGACGCATCCTGATTTGTAGTATATTGATTTTTCATTGACCAAATTTATTATTAAACTTCGCAAATATAGAGCTTATTTTTTATCCCAATGTCCGTTTTTGTCATTTTGGAATATAATTCTTGGAAGTCCCCTTCTATTTGTAATCCGCCCATCCATCACTTTCCAACCCTCGCAGAAACTTAAATCGCTTCCGGACCTATTTGTCCGTTCCCGCACACCTTCGCCCCCATTCTAACGGAATGCGTAAATACGCGTTTCGTTAGAATAAACTCCTCTCTAGTCACTACAATTTGAGGATGGAGGAAACAAAAGTCGCCCGAAAAAGTGTACACTAATTGATAAAAGTCACCCGAAAAAGTGTGAAGACATGATGAAAAGTCGCCCGAAAAAGTGTAAATTTGCATCGTAACAAATTTGCATATACATGTATAACAGAAAGATAGACAGTTTTTTTGCACAATGGAAAAATTCATCAGAAAGGAATCCATTGGTTATCAAAGGGTGTCGTCAATGTGGGAAGACGAGCTCGGTACTGTCGTTTGCTCGTAAAAATTATAAGAATGTAGTCTATATTGATTTCCATGAGCAGAAGGATTTGTGTGAGTTGTTCAAGGGGTCTTTACAGGTTGATTATTTGACCGTTGCGATTTCAGCCGCTGTTCCGACTGCTCGTTTTGAAGCGAAAAAGACATGTCTGGTGTTGGACGAGATACAAGACTGTCCGCAAGCTCGAGCTGCACTGAAATTTTTCAAGTTGGATGGCAGATACGATGTTATATGTACCGGCTCATTGCTTGGTGTGAGCGGCTATCGGTCATCCGATTCGGAAACGTCAATCCCGGTCGGGTTTGAGACGATTGTGGATATGTATCCGATGGATTTTGAGGAGTGGCTTTGGGCAAATGGTTTGCAGGAATCCGTTTTCGACTTGTTGAAAAAGTTGCTGGCAGAGGAGACACCTGTACCGCAGACGATCCACAATCGAATGAGGCAGTTGCTGTTGGAGTATATTGTGGTCGGAGGAATGCCGGCGGCTGTTCATGCTTTCCTAAACACACGGGACATCAATCAAGTCATAGCAGTTCAGCGGAGTATTGTGGATGAGTACAAGTCCGACATGGTGAAGTATGCCAACCCTGCGGATAAAAACAGAATTCGTGAATGTTTCGAATCGATACCTCGTCAGTTGAGCAAGGATAACAAAAAGTTCTCGTTCTCCACGGTTCGGAAGGGAGGACGAAGCAAAGAATATATTGGTTGTCTGCAATGGATTGAGGATGCAGGGATCATTCAGCGTTGCTATAATTTGACGACAACAGAGTTGCCGTTGAGTGGCAATGCGATACATGACTCGTTCAAGGTGTATATGACCGACACAGGCTTGTTTGTCAGCATGTTAGATACGGGGACACAATCAGACATTTTACAGGGGAATCTGCTCAGTTACAAGGGAGCCATCTACGAGAATATAATGGCTGACTTTCTTTGCAAAATGGGACGCAAATTATATTATTACCAAAAAACCGATGGAATAGAAATCGATTTTGTGATTCGGTACAAAGGAAAGTGTGTGCCTGTGGAGTGCAAGGCTCGGACAGGCAATGCAAAGTCCATGTCCACACTACTGAAACACCCCGAGAAGTATCATGTGTATGATGCCCTAAAATTAGGTGATTACAATATCGGAAGGGATGGCGCATTGTTGACCTTGCCGTTCTATATGGGATTCCTTTTGACGGAGTTGTAGCTGTTTATTGTGTAGATTCCGCCATTTCCAAACTTTCGAATATTTTGCGTAAATACGCATTCCGTTCGAATGTCCCTCTCTAAGCCACTACAATTTAAGGATGGAGGAAACAAAAGTCGCCCGAAAAAGTGTGCACTTATTGATAAAAGTCACCCGAAAAAGTGTGAAGACATAACGAAAAGTCGCCCGAAAAAGTGTATAAAACTTATTTAATAGACTGAAAATCAGTATATCTAAAACAACAAAACACTACGACTCTTAAAGGAGAGGATCACATGTCTGCCAAAAGCAAAGGAAAAACCACATCTAAATAATTAACCGCCTAACTACTTTCGAATGTTTTGCGTAAATACGCGTTTCGTTCGAAAGTGGATTTGGTGGGGTAGAAATTACATTGCCTGAGTACTCGATGATATCCATCAACCGTCCCTTATCCCTCGCTTTTTCTCTCATAAATCAGTATCTTATCACGATTAGCTGTTTCCGCGGCATATGGACGTAGTGAGCCTTCCTCCACCAAATCGACATCACGTCCTAATAATTCCCGCAAGTCCATCAACATGCCTCCATGAGTGAAGAGCGTGAAAGATAGCTAAACAGTAAATTTCCACACAGATTCCACGCAAAAAAAGCGTCCGCCCCACACTCCATTCGAAAAATTAAATGTAACTTCGGGGTACAATAAATTCGATAACAAACTTATGGAATACGATTTCGACACAATAATCGACCGAACGGGCTCCCACGACGTGAAGCATGAATTTCTGGGAAGACGCTTCGGACGGGAGGACCTGCTGCCTCTGTGGGTGGCCGACATGGATTTCGCCACGCCTCCCTTCATCATCGACGCGATAAGGAAACGACTGGATCACCCTATCCTTGGCTATACCCTCCCACCCGACCAATGGGAGACATCGATCCGGAAATGGATCGCAGACCATCATCAATGGACCGTCAAAAGCCATTGGCTCACCTACGTGCCTGGCGTCGTGAAAGGCATCGGAATCGTCGTCAACGCAATGCTCAAGCCGGAGGAGCGCGTCATCATCCAACCACCCGTGTACCACCCGTTCCGCATCACGCCGGAGGGAAACCGCCACGAGGTCGTCAACAACCCGCTCAAGGAGATCCGTGGAAACGACGGCCGCCTGAAGGGATACGAGATGGACTTCGAAGGGTTGGAGCGCTTGGCGGCGGACCCGCTGAACCGTCTGCTGATACTCTGCAACCCGCACAATCCCGGCGGCATCGTCTGGAGCAGGAAGACGCTCGAACGTGTCGCGAAGATCTGCGCCGCCAACAACGTCCTCGTCCTCAGCGACGAGATCCACTGCGACCTGGCGTTGTTCGGACATAAGCACATCCCGTTCGCCTCGGTATCGGCGGAGGCGGAGAGCTGCAGCATCACCTTGGGCGCACCCTCCAAGACTTTCAACATGGCTGGCGTCGTCAGCTCATACGTCATCGTGCCCAACGAGGAGATCCGCCGCCCACTGTTCAGGTGGATGGCCTCCAACGAGTTCAACGAGGCGCATATCTTCGCCCCGATAGCCACCATAGCCGCCTTCGAGGAGGGCGAGGAGTGGAGACGGCAGATGCTCGCCTACATCGAGAAGAACATCATCTTCGTGGAGGATTTCCTTTCGGACAATATCCCAGCCATCAAGCCCCTACGTCCGCAAGCCTCCTTCTTGGTGTGGCTCGACTGCCGAGGGTTGGGACTCACGCACGCCGGTCTGATAGACCTGTTCGTCAACCAGGCACACCTGGCGCTCAACGACGGCGCCATGTTCGGTCCGGGCGGGGAGGGCTTCATGCGCCTCAACGTGGCCTCCCCTAAAAGCGTGTTGGAGAAGGCCTTACAGGAACTTAAAAAGGCAATAAAATAAGGGGCAACAGGATTGGATGATCCGTCAAATATCCCTACATTGGTAAGAAAAGAAGAGTGTGAAACAGTTACATAAATCATAAAACATATGGCTAAGATTATCGAAAGCGCATTGGAGTTGATTGGCAACACGCCGCTGATGAAACTCAACAATTATGCTAAGAAAACAGGCGTGACAAACGCGACACTTTTAGCGAAGTTGGAATACCTCAACCCTGCAGGTTCCGTCAAGGACCGTGTAGCCCTCGCCATGATCGAGGACGCGGAGAAGAAGGGGCTCCTGAAGCCAGGCGCCACCATCATCGAGCCGACCTCCGGCAACACGGGCATCGGTCTCGCCGCCGTAGCTGCCGCAAAGGGTTACAAAGCGATATTGACCTTGCCGGACACCATGAGCATGGAACGCCGCAACCTGCTGAAGGCCTACGGTGCGGAGATCGTACTGACCGAAGGTGCGAAGGGTATGAAGGGCGCCATCGCTAAGGCGGAGGAGCTCAACAAGGAGATCCAAGGCTCCATCATCCTTGGGCAGTTCGTCAACCCAGCCAACCCGAAGGCGCACAAGGAGACCACCGGTCCTGAGATATGGGACCAGACAGACGGCAAGGTGGACATCTTCGTGGCGGGTGTGGGAACAGGCGGTACCTTATCTGGCGTAGGAGAATTCCTGAAGTCCAAGAACCCGAACGTGAAGGTGGTAGCGGTGGAGCCCGCCACTTCGCCTGTCCTGTCGAAAGGCACGGCGGGAGCACACAAGATCCAAGGCATCGGCGCGGGTTTCGTCCCTGATACGTTGAACACGAAGATCTACGACGAGGTGATCGCCATAGAGAACGAGGACGCATTCACGGAAGGCAAGAACTTCGCGGTCAGCGAGGGCATCCTGGTGGGCATCTCCTCCGGCGCAGCCCTGAAGGCGGCCTCGATACTGGCAGCCCGCCCCGAGAACAAAGGGAAGAACATCGTGGTCTTGCTTCCTGACTCAGGAGACAGATACCTATCAACGCCTTTGTTCTCAAACAATTAGAAATAAAATCATCCATTCAAGGGGAAACCGGCAAGGAAAAAACTTGTCGGTTTTTTTATGCCAAGCGGAGAATAGATTCGCCAAAATTTGCTAATTTCGCGCATCAAGAATAGAGTTTCCGAACATATTTTTACGCCATATGATAATAGATTTCCACGCACACATATATCCCGCCAAGATAGCGGACAAAGCAAGTAACACGATAGGCGAGTTCTACCACATCCAGATGAAATACAACGGTAGCCCGGAGAATTTATTGGCGAGCGGGCGACGCATCGGCGTCAACTACTACATCGTGCACTCCACGGCGACAGCGCCCCACCAAGTGGAATCCATCAATAACTACATCATCGGAGAGGTCTCCGAACACCCCGAGTTCATCGGGTTCGGCACCATCCACCCCGAGTACGAGAACTACGAGAACGAGCTCATCCGCATCTACTCCGCGGGACTGAAGGGCATCAAGCTCCACCCGGACTTCCAGAAGTTTCCGATCGACGAGCGTGAGATGGACGATATCTATGAAGTCATCGCCGGACTGGGCATGCCGGTACTTGTGCATGCGGGCGATTTCAGATACGACTATTCAGGGCCGAAGCGCATCGCCCACGTGCTGGAGAAGCACCCTACCCTAAAGGTGGTGGCGGCCCACTTCGGCGGATACACCCAATGGGACGAGTCTGAGAAATACCTCGTGGGGAAAAACGTATGGTTCGACACCTCCAGTTCACTGTGGAAATTAGAGCCCGCCTATGCGGAGAAACTGATCCACAACCATGGCGTCGAGAAGATGCTGTTCGGCGTGGATTACCCGATGTGGGACCACAAAGAGGAGCTGGAACGCTTCAACAGACTCAACCTGACCCAAGAGGAAAGGGACGCGATCTTGTACAAGAACGCATTGAAGCTTTTGGGCATGGAGAATACTGAGAAGTAAAAACATTCCTTGCATACGCTCACGAAGGCACGGAGATGTCTTTGGATTTTCCATGCGTTAAAAGGGGCATACTTATGTTTAGACTATTGCAAACAAAAGGGGAAGAACTACATTGCACTTTTTATTACCTCAATAATTTCTTTATCCGTCATAGTTGACCTTTCGCTTTTGTCATATATGGCAATAAGAACTAATTCATCATTCAATACTCTCTCAAAAAGGTTTACGTATATAACTCTTGCGCCTCCACTCTTTCCTCTTTTCTTGCAGGTAATATTCATCCTAATCTTATATACGTTTTCAAACAATAAAACACCCGCATGAGGATTTTCAGACAATACATCAACCAATTCAGAAAGATCTTTTTTGAAAGACGGATATTTCTTCGCAAGAGCCTTCGCCTGCTTATCGAATTTTGGTATCGTTTTTATATTGTACTTCATAATTCACCAAGTAGTTGGTCTACTGAACGAGTCTCTATCGTCCCTTTTTTTATTGAAGAAAAAATTTCGGACAACTCTTCTTTCTCTTTATCCTTTTCGTTCTCTATATTCTCCAAAATTCCCAACTCGTATAGTACTTTCTTTATTTTCCTTCCATCACTTGTTCTTTCGTCTATATCAGCCACATTAGGCACCTCCTTGTTTACATAGTTCATGCCGACAAGGAAGTTAAACATGTTTTTACCAAACAATGTTCTTTTATCCAATGATATTGAGTATGTTGCCATATACTTGTTATTTTTATTGTCAAACATTCACACTCCACAAATATATAAATTCACACACAAATAACCAAAACAGCAACAAGGCACATGTCACAGATATTTGATCCTGTAATTCTTCATCATCACCACTGTATAGGCGTCAATCCCTTCGACGCCAGGTATTGGTTCGCTTGGCTGAAATGGCCGCAGCCGATGAATCCGCGATAGGCGGAGAGCGGTGACGGATGGACCGCCTTGAGCACGAGGTGCCTTTTCGTGTCAATGACCGCCCCCTTGCGTTGCGCATAGGAACCCCAAAGCATAAAGACCACGTTGTTCTTCTTATCGGAGATCTCCTTGATCACACGATCGGTGAACTCCTCCCACCCTTTGTTCTGATGCGAACCCGCCTGCCCTTCCCGCACGCTCAGCGTGGCATTGAGCAAGAAGACGCCTTGATTGGCCCATCGGGTAAGGTTGCCGGACTGCGGGAAAGGGATATGAAGGTCCCGCTCAATCTCCTTGAAGATATTGACGAGCGAAGGAGGGAACTGCACCCCATCATTCACGGAGAAACAGAGCCCGTGCGCCTGTCCGTACCCATGGTAAGGGTCCTGACCGATGATGACCACCTTCACCTTGTCGAAAGGGCATTGGTTGAAAGCGTTGAAAATCAGTGAAGCAGGCGGATAACACGTCGTGCTTTGGTATTCCTTCCGCACAAAACTCGTCAGCAACGAGAAATAAGGCTTCTCGAACTCATCCGCCAACACCGCCTTCCATGAGGGTTCTATCTTAACGTCCATACGAATCTAAATATAATATTCTCAACTAATATCAAATCACATATTCCAACCATCAAACATACGTGGGCACAAGACCTTCCGCAAGCCTCCATCACTTTCTGAGCAACGTGAAATGACCAACATATACTCGGTCAATCTCGTGGACATCAATCAGATACCAATAGTCAGTCGAAGGCATATCATACCCCAGGTACGTGCCATCCCACCCTGTCGCATCATTGTAATCATTGATTTCAAATAATTTTTTTCCCCAACGATCATAGATGGACACCACAGCCTGAGGGTATAGCTCGATGTTCTCCACATGCCAACGATTATCCTGGCCGCCGCCCCTTACAAGGATCTCCGAAGGTATGATTTCAACGAAACTGAACGTGTCCGTCTCCTCCTTGCTCTCCTTGTATTTCACGACAACCTCAATATCCTCGCAGGAACTGTTCGAACGCACAAATTGATGGTATTTACCCTCATCGACATATGTCTCCCCTCCCAATAGAGCGGCCTCCCCCTCTTGAATGACAAACTCTTTGGAGGTGTGACGAAGCGGAAGCCTGCATAGGGAAAGGGTCACAACGCTATCGCAACCATAAGTAGGCAGGAAAGAAAGGGTATGGGTCGTTGTGCCTTCCTCCGGGTCCGGAATGTCGAATCCATTACCATCGTAGGAATCACCTTCACAGATGGTATCGTTTACTGTCATCGTATAGGACGGCAACTCTTCTAGTATCAGCGTAACGATACTGTCACAACCATAGACGCTTGTCCCCTCATTTCGGTATGTGCCACCCGCACTTACACTGAACCCGTATTGACTGTATGTCTCTCCTGCGCAGAACGCATCCTTGATTGTGTCGTCGTAGGTTGGAAGCACTTCCAACACTAGCGTCACGAGGCTATCCGCTCCCGAAACATCCTTTAATTGTTGCGTGTAAGTGCCCGCGGCGCTTTCGTCAAAACCATATGCCTGATAGGAGGCACCATGGCAAATGGAGGCGCGGATGGTGTCGGACGAGCCGTTGAGCACGCTAAGGTGAAGCGTGACGGTACTATCACAGCCAGAAACCGTCTGCAAATGGGCAGTATAGAGGCCAGCCGCATTATACGTGTTGCCTGCGAAAGTGTAGGAGCCTCCTTGGATGATGGTCTGTGAGATTGTATCATTGTAAGTCGGGAGCACCTCCAGCACAAGTGTTATGATACTATCTCCTCCCGTCGAATTCGTCAACTGTTGCGTATAAGTGCCCGCGGCGCTTTCGTCAAAACCATTCGCATGATAGGAGACACCAGAACAGATAGAGGCACGAATGGTGTCGGACGAGCCGTTGAGCACGCAAAGGTGAAGCGTGACGATACTATCACAGCCCGAAACCGTCTGCAAATGAGCTGTATAGAGGCCTGCCACATCATATGTATTGCCCGCAAAAGTATAGGAGCCTCCCTGGATGATAGTCTGTGAGATTGTGTCGTCGTAGGTCGGGAGCACTTCCAGTACCAGCGTCACCAAGCTATCCGCACCCGAAACATTCTTCAACTGTTGCGTGTAGGTGCCCGCCGCGCTTTCGTCAAAACCATTCGCCTGGTAGGAAGTGCCGGAACAGATGGAGGCGTGGATAGTGTCGGACGAGCCACTGAGCACGGTAAGGTGCAACGTGACGGTACTATCACAGCCAGAAACCGTCTGCAAGTGTACTGTATAGAGACCTGCCGCATCATACGTATTGCCCGCAAAAATGTAGGAGCCTCCTTGGATGATGGTCTGTGAGATTGTGTCGTCGTAGGTCGGAAGGAGATCCAGCATCAGCGTCACTAGGCTATCCGCTCCCGAAACATTCTTCAACTGTTGCGTGTAGGTGCCTGCAGCGCTTTCGTTAAAACCATTCGCCTGGTAGGAGGCGCCGGAACAGATGGAAGCGTGGATAGTGTCGGACGAGCCACTGAGCACGGTTAGGTGCAACGTGACGATACTATCGCAGCCCGAAACCGACTGCAAATGGGCAGTATAGAGGCCAGCCGCATCATACGTGTTGCCCGCAAAAGTGTAGGAGCCACCTTGGATGATAGTCTGTGAGATTGTGTCGTCGTAGGTCGGAAGCACCTCCAGCACCAGCGTCACGAGGCTATCCGCACCCGATACATTCTTCAACTGTTGCGTGTAGATGCCCGCAGCGCTTTCGTCAAAACCATTCGCCTGGTAGGAGGCGCCGGAACAGATGGAAGCGTGGATAGTGTCGGACGAGCCGCTAAGCACGGTAAGACTCAGCGTGACGATACTATCGCAGCCCGAAACCGTCTGCAAATGGGCAGTATAAAGGCCAGCCGCATCATACGCGTTGCCTGCGAAAGTGTAGGAGCCACCTTGGATGATAGTCTGTGCGATTGTGTCGTCGTAGGTCGGGAGCACCTCCAGCACCAGCGTCACGAGGCTATCCGCACCCGATACATTCTTCAACTGTTGCGTGTAGATGCCCGCAGCGCTTTCGTCAAAACCATTCGCCTGGTAGGAGGCGCCAGAACAGATGGAAGCGTGGATAGTGTCGGACGAGCCGCTAAGCACGGTAAGACTCAGCGTGACGATACTATCGCAACCCAAAATCGTCTGCAAACGGGTTGTATAGAGGCCTGCCGCATCATATGTATTGCCCAAGAAAGTGAAGGATTCTCCTTGGCTAATGGTCTGTGCGATTGTGTCGTCGTAGGTCGGAAGCACCTCCAGCACGAGTGTTATGAGGCTATCTCCTCCCGTCGAATTCTTCAATTGTTGCGTATAGGTGCCCGCTGCGCTTACGTCAAAACCATTTTCTTGGTAGGATATACCCTGGCATATTTCAGTGCGAATGGTGACGCTTGTATTCTTGTAAACGTAGAGATTCAAAGCGATGATGCTATCGCACCCTTTACTAGTTCGCAGCTTCAACGTATCGACGTTTTCTCCGAGGATCGGGCTCGGAATGTTGAATCCATTCTTCGTATAGGCATTCCCCAAGGCAATCGTGTCGAGCAGTTCGACGGTAGTGTCTACACACGATTCGCAAACCTTAAGGCTGATTTTAGCGAAGTCGGAAGCAGAATTACATTTGCTGATCAATTGGGGAGCACCGTTACCACTTGCCCATACACGATAGTATCCCTCGTCCGCTTCCGTCACATTTTGGAAATCGAGTGACGTGCCACTGCCCACCTTCGTCCAATCAGATGGTTCATAGGAGATGGTGTCGCACTTGTACCATGTCAGGGTTACCGGCTCCGCATAAGTGCCGTCATTGACAAAATCGGCGGACAATGTGACGTCAGATCCCGGGCAAAGGCTATCGGGGGAAGCAAGCGAGATGGGAGGATTGCAGAGGCGCACCTCGATATCGTCTAAGCAGAAGTCGTTTCCATTGTTCGTGTTGCTGTTGTTAATGATTTTAAAGATGACGGAGTTCTGCCCGCTAGGGACAACATAAGTCAGTCCGAATTGTTCCCAAAAGCCCTTTGCGTTCTCTATTTCGATGTTAGAGCTTTGCAGGACGTTGCCATTTAAATCCTCCACAATCAGTTTGAGGAACGCATTCGCCCAAAAACCTGTCGTGGTAGAGCTCATGCCCCACATGGACATGTAGAGTTCCGAGTTTTCGCAAAGACCCGTTATCTCCGTCTGATAGAATATTCCGCTGACGGAGGAGGCGTCCACTTGCATGAAATAGCCCCGGTCGCTGTCATCCGGATAGGTGTGGTCGTAGATGTTCTTGTACCATTGGTTGTGATCGACGCCCACCTTCCTGATGCTATATCTACCGATACCATCAGAATCCCTCGGGTCTTCTCCGAAATCATATGAGCATTGTGGGATCGCCTCCTTTTTTACGCTTGGGTCACTCACACTGTTGCCACCAAAATCCTCCTTGAAGAGGAGTGTTCCATCGGGACAAGGTTGAGGTCTATAATCGCCGCAATCCGACACGGCAACCTCGTAGAACTCTGACAGGCAGCTGCATGCATTTAAATCAGGAGTCTGTCCGGCACCAGTAACCAACACCTTGTAAAAACCCGCATCGGCGGTTGTGATGTTATACAATCCCAAGGTCTTTCCCGTGTGCACCACCTTCCAATCCGCCATGTTGTAGCTGGGAGTGTCGCACTTATACCACGTGAATGTGAGGGGGAGGGTCAAGTTGATGGTGTTGTCCATGTCCCCTGTCAGCGTCTCGCTTCCCCCGAGACAAATGGTTGTACCCATTTTAGGGGTGATGGTAGGCAAAGGCAGGCAAGCGCGGATCTCAATGTCATCCAGGCAAAAATCATTTCCACTAACCGAAACATTCGGGTCAGCATTGTTAACAATTCGATAGACAATAGATTGGCAACCGGCAGGAACCGTGAAAGAGAAACCATACCTCTCCCACTTTCCATTCTGCAGGTTCGGCATCTCCACATCATAGTGGTCTATCTCCGAACCAGAAGAGGCATCCTCGACAATCATTCGGATGGTGCCATTGTGGTCACCTTGCCTTTTGGTCGAACTTGCGCCATACAAAGAGACATACAGTTCCACGCCCTCGCAAACCTTATCGATTTGCGTGTGGTAGAATTCGCAGGGGCGTTCAGAAGCGTCCACCTGCATGAAGTATCCCCTATTTTTGTCGGTTGGATAAGTATGGTCGATGATATCACTGTACCATTCAACGTGGGTTGTCACCGCCTGCTTTCGGATCGCATACTTACCCATCTTGGCATAATCGACAGGGTTGTCGTCATACGTATATCCGCTACACTCCGGTATGCCACTACCCTTAGCGACAGGGTCTTCCACATTATTACCTCCGAAATCCTCCCTGAAAAGGATAGAGCCGTTGGAGCAATCCGCCGCATAGGAAGCTGAAACAGAGGCGCATAAGAAGAGCAGGAGTGCGACCCGGGCCAAAAACGTCTTAACCCTCGAAGCGCCACCACAGCATGATATAACTATTTGTTCACTAATAACCATCTAAGATATCAGATTTGAGTTTCCGCACGAAGGCGAACAATCATTCCGTCCATCTCCCTCACGACAGGGAGGAGATCCGTTCATATAATTATACTATAACGTATGACAAAGATAAGAATAAAAGAGCAGAAACACGAGAAATCAGCGGTGAAAAAAGGGCAGAAGAGAAGCGAGCAAACAAAAAAAGTGCGCCTCGAAAATCCGGGGCGCACTCTTCGCAGAAATAATCGTATTAAAATAGTATTCCCTGTTTAGATTTGATACGGCACAAAGTCTCTTGTGTCACACCAATATATGAAGAGATGTTGATAGAACTGATACGAGAGGTCAGTCCTGGCATTCTATCTTCCAAGCTAACATATTTCTCCTCCGCAGACTCGTGCAAGAGAGAATCCAATCTATTATTAGACAACGAGATAGCATATTGAAGGATCTTACGATAGATAAGATCTATTCTTGGGTCCTCGTTACACAACTGGAAAAATTTTTCCCTATCAAACTTAGCGACAACGGTAGGCTCCAAAGCCTCGATGGTCACCTCGGCAGGTTGCTTAGTCAAGAAGCTATCCACGTCAAAGAAGCCACATCCCTCTCCCGCGAAGAAGTCAGACACCAATTTATCATCGAGATAATGATAGATTTGGACCATACCCTTCAGGACGAGACCGAGGTAATCGCACTGTCCGCCCGGAGCCAAAATGATGGCATGTTTCTTCACCTTATCGATGGTTGCAATTTTGAAAAGTTTCGACAGCACCTCGTCGCTCATGTCCACAGGGCCCAAGAATCGACGGATCTCATCTGCCACCAACTTTTTGTTTATAATAATCCTTTTCATAATCTTTTGTTTTTACTTTTTAAAGTTATTTCATCTTTGTCTTGATTCTACTCAACGTCTCCGGCGTAATGCCAAGATAAGAGGCGATGTAGATAGAAGGAACCCTCAGCACCAAGTTAGGCTTCTCGGAAAGCAAGATCTCATAGCGTTCTTTCGCAGACCTAAAGATCGTCTCCTTGATTCTCTTCTTTTGGAGGAGAAGAACATTCTCCGACAATTTTCTGAAGAACAACTTAATTTCCAAATTATTATCACACAAATCCTCACACTCCAGTTGAGGAAACAAATAAAGAGTCGTAGGCTCGAGCATTTGAATGAAATGCCGGCTCGGCGACTGATTGAAGTAACTGTCATAGTCGAGGAAGCCCTCCCCGTTGCATGCCAATTGCTCCGTGACTTCTTCGTTCTGATGCAGATAATACACCCTAACCAATCCGTCAACTACATAACCCCAATACTTACAGACATCTCCTTCTATCTGCAAATATTCACCTTTGTTGAGACGTATAATGCGAGTCTTCGCCTTTAACATCTCCCTTGCCTCCGCAGACAACTCTGCGTCCGAACTATCTCCAGAGATTTTTTTGAGAAAGTCTCGGAAAGAACTTTTTTCAATACCGTCCATACCATTATAAGTTTTCATTTTCATTGCAAAAATAAAATATAAAAATTGATTTCACAAATACCACATATAAGCATTTGAGCAATAACATGCACAGAATGAGAATGTTTTTTACAAAAGCAATCTTAAATAGCGCAGTATTGCCTATTTTAATGAAATATATCTATTACATTATTCGTGCAAAAAATATTATATTTGGTCAAATTTATATAATGATATGATAAATATCATAACTCTAAAACAAAAATCAACAAAATATACATTCAACATTTATAAACAACCAACAATAAAGACTTCGCCACCTCCGTGAAGAAGTCGCACACGAAAAAACACACCGTGTCGAGGCGCGGTGTACGTAACCTAATATATATAGGAAGCTTCCTTAAAAGAAAGCTTCCTGTTTTGACTTGATACGACACAAGGTCTCCTGTGTCACACCAATATAAGATGCAATGTTAATAGAACTGATGCGGGATGTGAGTCCCGGGATTCTACTCTCCAAATTCACATACTTCTCCTCCGCGGAGTCATGCAAGATGGAATTCAACCGATCGTTCGACATGGTGATCGCATACTGCAACACCCTGCGATAAATCAAATCGATTTCAGGATTCTTTTCCCCCTCCTCGAGAAATTTCTTCCTGTTAAACTTTGCGATGACAGTAGGTTCCAAAGCCTCGAAATAGGCTTCAGAAGGCGTACCTAATAAAAAGCTCTGCGTGTCGAAAAAACCACAACCTTCGCCTGCGAAAAAGTCGGAAACCAACTTGTTCCCATGATAATGGTAAATCTGAACCATTCCCTTTAAAACGACACCCATATAGTCATTGACATCACCAGGCTTCAGAAACAGATCGTGCTTCTTCACCTTCTCGATCGTTGAAATCTTCAGCAATTCAGCCAAAGAGTCTTCACTAAGGTCGATAGGACCCACGTAGCGTTGGATTTCGCTCGTCACCAAGTTCTTGTTTATGATAATCCTCTTCATATACACTGACGTTTAATTATTCTTCGCTTTAATCCTACTTAATGTCTCTGGCGTGACCCCCAAATAAGACGCCACGATACTGGAGGGTGTACGCAACACTAGGTTCGCGCGTTCCGTCATCAGTTTCTCATAGCGCTCCTTCGCAGGCTTAAATATGGAGTCCAGAATCCTCTTCTTTTTCTCAAGAAGCACCTTCTCCATCAAATACCTGAAGAACCTTCTGATCTCATAGTTATCGGACAGGATCTCCGAGCCATCCAACCTGGTGAAGAGGAATAAAGTCGTCGGTTCCAACATCTGTACGTACCGATTACTCGGTGTCTGCTTGAAGAAGCTCTCACAATCGAGGAATCCATCCCCGTCTATCGACAACTGTTCCGTGACCTCTTCCCGATCTCGCATGTAATACACTCGAACAAGTCCCTTACAAACGTATCCCCACGTCTTACAGACATCGCCTTCCACCTGCAAGAATTCACCTTTCTCTAGTTTTACAACTTGGCCTCGATTCATCATCTTCACCTTCGATTCTGGGGATAATCCACAATCAAAGTTATCCCCAAACGTTTTTTTGACGAATTCGTCAAATACACGAGTATCAACACTTCCCATGATGTATTACACATTATCCATTTCCTCACAAATGTAATTAAATTTTATCATTATACAAAAAACTTTTCCGTTATTTGCATGTTTTTTCAACATGAGGCCACAATCCGTGTCAATCTTTCCTTCACCATTAAAATAAATATCCTTTACTTTCACACTGACCAACAACATTTTTCATATTATTTTGCAAAAATTTACACATAAGATTCTGCCACAACGGATCCTCCCCTCAAATGAGACGAATATGTTTTTTCTACAAAATCCACTCTCTTCTTCTCCCTGCACCCTCACCTATTATATATAAAAGGGGGCTCAAATAGGCCATACCGATAAAAATTCCAACTTAAGGTCTTTCGGACCACGTTTTGCAGCATAATATTATACCAAAACAACATAAATTAGGAATATTATCCAACTTTTCAAATATGTTTGGATTATCTTTCTATACCTCGTACATTTGCAAAAACAAACAAAAAGAATATTAACCAATAAAAGAACGAAAGAATATGAGTACAGAAAAGAATTTACACGTAGAAACATTAGCATTACATGTAGGACAAGAGAGTGCAGACCCAACAACTGACTCAAGAGCAGTTCCTATTTATCAGACAGCATCCTATGTTTTCAGAAACTCCCAACACGCCGCTGATCGTTTTGGGCTCAGGGACGCAGGTAACATCTATGGTCGTTTGACTAACACGACCCAAAGTATCTTCGAAGAGCGCGTGGCCGCCTTAGAGGGTGGCGTGGCTGGCTTGGCTGTCGCTTCGGGCGCCGCCGCTATCACCTATGCGCTTCAGAATGTGCTTCGGAACGGCGACCACATCATCGCCGCCGACAATCTCTATGGTGGAACCTACAATTTGATCACTCACACGCTCTCCACGCAGGGCGTAGAGTTTAACATCGTTGATTTCTCCAACTTGCAAGCCATCGAAAAGGCAATAAAGCCTAACACGAAGGTGATCTACGGAGAGACATTGGGCAACCCGAACTCTGACGTGCTGAACATCGAGGCTATCGCGGAAATCGCACACCGCCACAACATCGTCTTCATCGTCGACAACACGTTCGCCCCTATCTTGATCCAACCAATCAAGCTCGGCGCAGACATCGTGGTCCACTCCGCCACTAAATTCATCGGCGGACACGGATCTTCCTTGGGTGGCGTGATCGTAGACGGAGGAAAGTTCAATTGGAAAGCCAATGCGGACAAATTCCCTACCCTGGCGAAACCCGACCCATCTTACCATGGCGCCGTCTTCGCTGATGTGGCCGGAGCTGCCGCTTTCGTCACCAGAATCCGTGCGGTGATCCTTAGGGATACGGGAGCTTCTATCAGTCCTTTCAACGCTTGGATCTTGCTTCAGGGCGTAGAGACGCTTCCTCTTCGCATCGAACGACACGTGGAGAACGCTCTCAAGGTGGTGGAGTTCCTTAAGAACCACCCGAAAGTCAGTGCGGTTCACCACCCGTCACTTCCTACCCACAGGGACAACGCTCTCTACAAGAAGTACTTCCCTAAGGGCGGCGCATCTATCTTCACTTTTGAAATCAAGGGGAACCAGAATGACGCTTGGAAGTTCATCGATAACCTGAAGATCTTCTCGTTGCTGGCAAATGTAGCGGATGTCAAGAGCCTTGTCATCCATCCTTACACGACAACACATTCACAGTTGTCGGAGGAAGAGCTCGCACAGCAACACATTACACCTACCACAATCCGCTTATCGATCGGTGTGGAGCACGTCGATGACATCATCGCCGACTTGAGCCACGCTCTCGATAGCATCTAACTCATTTCGTCCACTGTTTGCCTCCACAATGGGTCACTCTCCCAAAGAGTCCCATTGTGGATTTTTTTGTTGGAGGGGACAAGGGAAACATATCCTCCAAAATCCCTCTCTTCTAATTTCTAATTTCTAATAAAATTCATATCTTCGCGTAAAAGTAAACTGAAAAAGAATGGAAGACTTCATCGTATCTGCTAGGAAATACCGCCCGACCACCTTTCTATCCGTCGTCGGACAGAGCGCGTTGACTAACACGTTGAAGAAATCCATCGCCAGCAAACACCTGGCTCACGCTTACTTATTCTGTGGTCCACGCGGTGTGGGCAAAACAACTTGTGCGAGAATCTTCGCCAAAACAATCAATTGTCTGAATCCTACCGCCGACGGGGACGCCTGCAACGAATGTGAATCGTGCAAAGCGTTCAACGAGCAACGCTCATATAACATCCATGAGCTGGACGCCGCCTCCAACAACTCGGTGGATGACATCCGATCGCTCATCGAGCAGGTGCGCATCCCCCCACAAATCGGACAATACAGCGTCTACATCATCGACGAGGTCCACATGCTTTCGTCAGCGGCCTTCAACGCTTTCCTGAAGACTTTGGAAGAGCCTCCTGCCTACGCAATCTTCATCTTGGCGACGACAGAGAAGCATAAAATATTACCGACGATCCTATCCCGCTGCCAAATCTATGATTTCAACCGCATGGGCATCGAAGACACCATCAAACATCTACAGATGGTGGCGGAGAGAGAGGGGATCAAAGCGGAGCCAGAGGCGCTGGGAATCATCGCCCAAAAAGCGGACGGCGGCATGCGCGACGCGCTCTCCATATTCGACCAAATAGCAGCCAGCACGGACGGTAACATCACCTACCAAGGGGTATTGGAGAACCTGAACGTGCTCGACTACGACTACTATTTCAAGTTGGTGAACTTCTTCTTCGAGGGAAAAGTGTCAGAGTGCTTGCTCACCTTCAACGAAATCCTCAACAAGGGCTTCGAAGCCCAAAATTTCATAAACGGACTCAGTTCACACCTAAGGGATCTGATGGTCTGCAAGGACGCTCAAACGGTTCAATTGCTGGATGTGGGGGCGAACGTGAAGGAGATGTACCTGAAACAAGCCCAAAACGAAGCCTGCACCAATGACTTCCTCTACAAGGCTTTGATGGTCTGCAACCAATGCGACCTCAACTACAAAATCAGTAAAAACAAGCGGTTACTCGTTGAATTGACGCTCATCCGACTCTGCCAATTGTCGGACGAAAAAAAAAAAATAATTGGGTAGATGAATGGCTCACCGAAGGTGACCCTATCCAAATCTTTTTGCCTAGCACCATCGCCCTCCGGCAAGGAGGACAACCTGCAGCCCGGAAAACGGGAAGCCAAGCAAGCGCACCAGCACAGAAGGTGGCGCAAACGGCCACACAACAACCACAAAATCAAGCCAGCAAGATAACAAGCTTCTCCATCAAAGGCGCCATGCAGAAAAAGGAGGAAGTGGAGCAGAAAAAAATCGAGGAGGCGGAGACTGTCAGTTCGGAGCGGGAAGTGTTCTCCCAAGAATCACTGATCAAAGCATGGAACAATTATGTCCAATTCACGAAAGAAAAACCGGTACTTCAACAGACAATCCAGCAATGCAAGCCAGTCTTGGGAACTGACCAAAGAATCATGCTGGCGGTATACAACTCTTCCCAAGAGGAGATCATGATGGACGAAAAGATCAGAATCGTGAACTACCTGAGGAAAGAACTACACAACGGATTAATCGAACTGGAGATCAGAATATGCGAAGCGGACAAAAACCTGAAGACATTCTCCAGCAAGGATCTTTTCATCAAGATGATGGAGCACAACCCAAGCCTCTCAAAGCTCACCAAAGAACTGAACCTGGAATTGTCATAGAGATTTCATGGAAACAAGAAAGGAAAGCGAAAAAGAGGCAAAACCTCCCTTGCGCCTTCCTTCATCGAAACAATTAATTTAATTCACGCAACCGGAAACGAATACTTCGAATCCATTTCTGGGACAAAAGACCGAGCGAAACTTCTCAGGAAAGAGAGGGTCTCTTCCGAAGGTGTCAAACTATCACTCTCCAATAGGATCTCGTCTGAAGAATCATTCTCTTCATAAGTCTCTGTCCAATCATAAATAAGATAATTTTGAGTAAAAGGTCTAATCATACGCACTAATGGTTTATGTTTAACACTTCCTTTCTTTGTCTATGAAACGTATTATCATCTGTTTTATTATATAAAAAAGAAACAAATTTTTTTCATGCGAAAAAAAAGGCCGAGGTGGACAAAATGTGGATTTCCATGCATTTTACACCATAAATTCGTCCAAAAACTCAAAATTGTCCACATAATTTTTCAAATTGTACACATCAAACACCCGCCAATGGAATAATATTGCAATGAAAAAATAATGACCCTTATTTGTAAACATAAACACTATATGCAAACCTTAATTTAGTACCATTTTGAAGCACAATAAGAATAAGCCGCAGACTCATCTGCGGCTTTTCTTACCTAAAGGCACTTCCGAAATGGTCACTTGGCAAGGTTGAAACAAGAAAAGGGGGAAAGCAAGCGTCCTTCATCGGTGGCGCAAACATGTGGACAAAATGAAAAATCATGTGGATTTTAGCGTTTATCCACAAAAACCAATAAAAAATCCACAAGGAAAAGACGAATTCATCGTAAAATTGCAACAGAAACGATAAGGAAAGCGTTCCGTAAGTTTCCACTATACATTGACCCTATTATATAAATATACTATATCCGTCTAACCTTAGAAAAAACGTGAAAAAAACCAGTTTGCGACAAGAGCTTAATCATCTGATTAAGCTCTTGTCGTTTCATATTGTCTCATGTGAAGAAAGGGATACGCCATGCGTCGCACAGCAGAATCACTTCGCACAACTACTTCAGGAAGGTATTTTTATCACTTCAGGGGAGATCTCCACGCCAAATTTCTCCTTCACGGAGTTCACAATGCTTTGAGCCAACCGCCACACATCGTCGCCTGTAGCCCCGCCAAGATTCACCAGCACCAACGCCTGCTTCTCATAGACACCCGCAGGACCTAAGTTTCTGCCCTTCCAACCAGCTTGTTCAATCAGCCAACCTGCGGGAACCTTACAGCCCGTCCCCATCTCATAAAAAGGCATCTTAGGGTATTCTGACAACAAACGATCCACCACGGAACGATCCACCACCGGGTTCTTGAAAAAACTGCCCGCACTACCAATAACGGCAGGATCAGGTAATTTCTCATGACGGATTCGGCACACCGTCTCACGAATCACCCGCAAAGCATCTTTATCTTCCGGAGATATCGGAGCAGGCAAAGCGGAACGCAGATTACCATAATCCAAACGCAATTGGCGGCTGGAGGCCTTAGACAGACGGAAATTGACCGAAAGAACCACATATTGTGGGTTGGACTTGAACATACTGTTACGGTAGCCAAACGCACACTCTTCGTTCGTGAACGAGCAGATAGACCCATCCCTCGTGTCAAAGACGAGCACGCTCTCCACCACATCCTTCGCCTCTACCCCATATGCGCCAACGTTCTGAACAGGAGCCGCACCAATGCTACAAGGGATAGCGGATAGATTCTCCACACCGCCCCAATCCATCGAAACGGCATAAGCGATGAAATCGTCCAAAACGCATCCCGCCTCCACACGAACGAGCAGGTCGCGGTCATTCTCCTCCACCACCTCCACATTACGCGCCACGGAATGGATGATCACACCATGGTAATCCCCGCAAAACAACAGATTCGCACCACAACCCACCGACATCCACTGACCATCAAAAACCTTGCGGTCGTAGAGGACTTTCAACTCTTCACAACCTGCATATTCAATAAAACTGTCACACTTTGCCGGAATGCCAAACGTGTTATTCGCCTTCAGTTGGTAATCTTTGTATTCTTTCATGTGTATTTCTTTTCTTACAAAGATAAACGTTCAACGCTAAAATAGCATATAAACGGGAAGGAAAAAAGCATCCACCACCCCCTACTCACCCACCTTTTCCCTCCCGAGGAGAGCGATTCGCCTTCCCAACCCGCCCTTCCAACCAATCTAAAGAACTGATAAACAACAGAATCACATGTATTTTAAAAAAATCACCTCGATACGCTTGCAAAAACGGAGAATAAGCCATAACTTTGCACCGCAAATTTGATGGTGGGAATAGCTCAGTTGGTTAGAGTATCAGATTGTGGTCCTGAGGGTCGTGGGTTCGATCCCCATTTCCCACCCCAAAGAAAAGCAAGCCACTTCCATTCGGAGGTGGCTTTTTTATTTTCCATATATATATCAATTTTTATATCTTTGAGGAGAATTAAAGATTGTTTGGAATGAAAGGGAACAAATCTCCATGGAAATGGGTGCCAACGCTATACTTTGCCGAAGGAATACCCTATGCCGTCGTAGCGACGACATTTGCGCTCATCATGTACAAAAGGCTCGGGCTATCCAACACGGACGCCGCCTTATACACCAGTTGGCTCTACCTGCCGTGGGTCATCAAACCTTTCTGGAGCCCATTCGTGGACATCATTAAGACAAAAAGATGGTGGATCATCGCCATGCAGAGCCTCATTGCGATGGGCTTGGCGGGCGTCGCCTTCTGCATACCCTTATCGTTTTTCCTGCAAAGCACCCTAGCCCTCTTATGGCTGGTCGCATTCAGTTCCGCGACGCACGACATCTCGGCGGATGGGTTCTACATGCTGGGGCTCAGCGAGAAAGAGCAATCCCTATTTGTGGGTATCCGTAGCACCTTCTACCGGATCTCCATGATCGTGGGACAAGGTGCACTCGTTATCCTCGCTGGGTATTTGGAGGACGTGTCGGGCTTGGAACCGGTCGTCATCTCCGTGAGCGAGGAGCAGGCACCGGCAAGGCGGGAAGGAAAGGATTTCACCTACGATGCGTTCTTGAACTTCGTCATGGATAATAATTTAAACGATGACACCCGCACCACCACATGCACCGTGAAGATAAACGAAAAGCCGGAGAACCCGATCACACTAGTCTTTCGCCAAACAAAAGGCAACAAGAGCATCGAGATGGAGGGAGACGGACGATTCGTCATCGACGAGCACAACTGGGAGGAGCCTATCCAGCTGACATTCAAATGCAACGAGGAGAAACCAATCGCCGCCGAATTTGTCGGTTCGTCTGGCGACATACCTTTCGCCTGGAGCAGCACCTTCTTCGTGTGCGCAGGCCTCTTCATCGCCTTAGCGTTGTACCACTCGAAGGTACTGCCACGACCTGCAAAAGACAAGAAGGTCACGGAAGGGGACTCTGTCAAGTCATTCTTCTCCTCCTTCGGTTCATTCTTCACCAAGAAGGGCATCGGGCTCTCCATCGCCTTCATCCTCCTATTCAGGCTGGGCGAGGCGCAACTCACAAAGATCGCATCCCCATTCCTGATGGACTCGGTCTCCTCCGGAGGATTAGGACTCTCCACCTCCGAGATTGGATTCGCCTATGGCACCGTGGGGGTACTCGCCTTGACGATAGGCGGCATATTGGGAGGAATCCTTGTCTCCAGGGATGGCCTATCCAAATGGATCTGGCCGATGGTTCTGAGCATGAACATGCCCAACTTGCTATACGTCTACATGTCACACGCCCAACCAGAAAGCTATGCGCTGGTATGCGGTTTGGTGGGCATCGAACAGTTTGGTTATGGCTTCGGATTCACCGCCTTCATGCTCTATCTAATCTATATTTCAAGGGGAGAATACACCACCTCACACTATGCGATCTGCACGGGACTCATGGCCCTCGGCATGATGCTACCAGGCATGATCGCAGGCTGGGCACAAAGTCAATTAGGCTATCTGAACTTCTTCATATGGGTATGCATCTGCACATTGCCAGGCATGTTGCTCATCAAATGGTTGAAAATAGAGGCTGATTTCGGGAAAAAATAACCGCTGCTCGAAATATTCGCACCGAACAATACAGGGCGAAAATCCGCCATGAGGAGGGCCACACAACCGACAAATGGGCACTGGACAGGAAGGGGATGTTGAGGAAATGAAGAGACAGAAAAACGATGGTATGCAAAAATTGATTACCTTTGCCGGCAAATCATAGGATTAATGGGAAAGGTACTTATAGATTTATCCATCTTAAAACATCTCAATTGCGGGTTGGGGCAAGTCGCTTACAACTATGCGAAGTACTATCAGGCGCATGCGAAGGAATTGGATTACGAGATCCATTTACTTGTTCCGAAGAAATACGTGAACGCATTCGGCCCTGATGTTCACTACCATGTGAACAAAGCCTTGTTCCGCACCTTCCCTTTCCTATTGCCTCATTTCGACGTTTGGCACTCCATCCATCAACTAACTAGGCAAGCGCCATCCCGCAAATCAACACAAAACGTCCTGACCATCCACGACCTGAATTTCCTATACGAAAAGAAGGGAAAGGTCAAGGAGAAGTATTTCCGCAAGCTCACCCGCAGAATCAATCGAGCCAATAAAATAACCTGCATCTCCAACTTCGCCAAAAACGATGTGGAGAAAAATTTCCAGATCACGCAACCCATTGAAGTCATATACAACGGCGTGGAATTCATGTCTCCGAACGTGGAGAAACAACCGAACCTGCCAGACGTCAGCGGCAAGAAGTTCCTATTCTCCATCGGTCAGATGTTGCCTAAGAAGAATTTCCACACGCTACTGGACACCATGAAACTGATGCCGGAATACAACCTATACATCGCGGGGAAGTGCGCCACCGAATATGGCAGAATGATCCAGAAGCGCATCGCAGACGAGGGAATCAGCAACGTCTTCCTTCTGGGCGAGATTCTCCACGAAGAAAAGGTATGGCTCTATAACCACTGTGAGGCTTTCGTCTTCCCTTCTCTATTCGAAGGGTTTGGCCTACCAATCATCGAAGCGATGTTCTTCGGCAAACCGGTCATCTCATCAGACAAAACATCCCTGAAGGAGATCGGTGCGGACCACGTTTTCTTCTGGGAAAGTTTCGAGCCTCAACACATGGCAGAGAAAGTGAGGGAGGCGATCCTACGCTTCAACGAGGACCCTTCAATGGCTATCAAGAATAGGGAATACGCACAATCCTTTTCCTACGAAAAGCATCTCAACCGATACAATGAGATCTTCAAAGAGTTAATGAAGGGAAGTGATAAATATTTACAAGTCAAACGTTTGTAATCAATAACGACTCTTTCCAAAGCTGAAAAAGTATTTCTGCCACACGTAGAATTGTTGCTTTTTCTTCCGCATATAACGCATTGCCCTCTGATAAAAAGGTTTTTCTTTCTCTTGCGACAAAAACTGCTCATAGAGCTGGATATATCGATGAACCTGACAATCAACATTTAGATGCTCCAAAGCGAACTGGCGGAAGAATGTGCCATCTTCCTTGTTGTATTTAGCGATCTCATGTTCCAACGAATTGACGTCTAATGGATTAGGCGCATAACGATTCACACAATTATCCGTCATGGCGCTGGTTATATTATAAGAAGAGAGATAACCATATCCACTCACTTGCGTATTGTAATTGCGCACATCAAAAGAGACGACCGCCCGTCCACAGGCCATCGCATCATAGAGGGAACGCCCCACTCCAACGACCATATCCGCCCGGTTCATTAGTTTCTCGATGCTCCACACATCATCCATAGATTTGTCCGCACGAATAAATGCCACATTCAAGTGCTCACAACAAGTCTGAACCATCTCATGTGCCTGCTCCGATTGACAAAGGGAGAGTACGGTTGTCAGATGGTCATGCAGTTCACCAGAAGGCTTAAATCGCTCACAATCAACACCGTTCCACATCGTAACAGCAGGGAATCCTAGGGACTCGACATGCATCCTCACCTCATCGGAAACCCCCACCCAGAGGTCTGCGTACCGGGAAGGCTGTTCGATATCAGGGATGACACCATGGCAGGTCTGGATAATAACGCCTTTCCCACACAGCCTTTCGGCGACCGATTTGTGATTTAAGATCACAAGGTCGTAGGATTTACGGGACATGAACGGAACGCCCAAAGCCTCGATTCTCTCTGACACGGCACCCCTCCTGACACAGTAATACTCCACGTCATAGCCAAGCCGTCTCAGCGATGTCGCCATCGCATAAGTAAAAGTCTCCGTCCCCCCCGTTTTTTCCAACTGATGGGTAGCCAACAATATTTTCATGAATATAAAGCCAAATGAATAATCATCCACAAAGGTATAATAAAAAACACACTTTCCTCTCTGTCGCACAAAAAACGGTCAGCCCACAAGGGCACATACAAGAAAACGAGGGATTCACCACCCCTCGTCTATGTTATCGTACTGATTCATAATCATTTCAATCCGCCCATAATCCTCTTCAGGTGACAGAAGTAGAGCTCATTCCGTTCTTCGTCACGTAGGTGCAAACCATTCCCCTCGCAATGTTTATAGAACTCACAATCCCTGCAAATACCGACCTTGGTCCACGACCTATCCCGCATGATTTGATAGCGGTTTTGCCACACGTCGGCGAAATCATCCTTGTAGATATTGCCTTGAATGAATCTTCCACGCAGATCAGGACATGCGGATATGCTTCCGTCCACCAGAATGGAGGCCACATTGATGCCCGCCCTGCAAAAGAAGAAATTATCCCGCACCTTCGTCTCATAATTCCCCAAGAAGCCTTCGCAACCATAGCTAGCCTTGATTTTGCCCTCCTTGCGGGTCGCCTCAATAAAGTCGAAAACAGCCTTGAACTTATCGTCCGGCAGTTGCAAGTCCGGGTTATCGGCCGCCCTGCCGACAGGGAATATGGTAAAGATGCGCCACTCCTTGATGCCGCAGTCGATCAGCAGTTGCTTAATCTGCGGCAATTCGTCAAAATTTCTGTTGTTTACACAGGTGACCACATCATGACGCAAGTCTGTATGAGGCAATAGGCGAATGGCCGCCACCGCCCGCTGGAAAGAGTTCGGATGCTGACGCAGCCAATTATGGGACGCTTCCAAGCCATCCAAACTAACCGTACACGCACGCATGCCAGCGTTCAAGAGAGACTGCAAACGCTCAGGCGTCAGCAAATAGCCATTGGTGACAATTCCCCAAGGGAAACCCATGCTGTACAAAGCCCGTCCCGCCTGTTCGATGTCACGGCGAACAAGCACCTCGCCTCCCGTAAGGACGATCATCGTATGGTGAGGATCCACGATAGGGATGATTTGACGCACCGCATTCAGGAAATCCTCCACCGGCATGTCCTTCACACCAGACTCCTGCCGGCAATCGCTTCCGCAATGCAAGCAATTCAGGGGGCAACGCAAGGTAGCCTCCCAGAAGAGATACGTTAACTCGTGAATCTTTGCGGCATTGTGCCGGTAGCTGTCGTATAATCGGAGCGCCAGCCGCTTCTTCAAAGACAAATTGTCAGGACGTTCCATGCCCAATTACTTTTTCTTCAAAGTGATGTTCAACGTATTCTCCGACAGACCTTCATGCCACGAATGTCCATGTTTGAAAGGTGCGAGGTCCGATTGTTTCCATACTGTATCAACATACGTTCCATCCTTGGCGGAAAAACGCAATCCCTTTAAATCATACACCCCACAGTCCGAACGTACTAACGCGGAATATGTTCCATCAGCGCCTGTGGTGGAAAGGGAGTCCAGATCCTTTCTAGAAAAAGAATACTCATAAGCCGGCAAACCTGAAACCTTCACGTCAGGAAGAGGATTTCCCTCTTCATCCGTCACCTTCCCCTGAAAGATGTAATCCGCGGAGGGGCATCCATATTCATCCGCACCCGGGTCGCATGACTGAACACCCAGCAGCGCCAACAAAAACGCTAAAAACTTATTTAGCAATCCAAAAAATCTCTTACCCATGATAAAAAAGTTATAGTATTGGGCACAATCATTTGCCCGCAGGAATATCCAACGTAATATCTATCGTGTTTTCCGAACGTCCTTCAAACCATCTGCCGTCACCGCCCTTCAGCGGAGCCAAATCCGAGTGGGTCAGGAAAGTATCTTTGTACACGTCATCCCCCAGAGAGAAACTCAGTCCAGCGTCACTCTTCCAATACAGGTCCCGTGGCCTTGCGACATACCTACCTTCCGCATCCGTAGAGGTCAGAGAATCCTCACTTATAAAGAGTTGCCCCTCATCAACGTACTTGCTCACAAATGAAACCTTCACGTTCGGCAACGCATTCCCCTCCAGATCCGTCACCTTCCCTCGGAAGATGTACTCAGCAGTCGGGGTGCCATATTCCGCATCCTCGGTCTCTTCCTTGCAGGATTCGTATCCGATCAACGACAAAATAAGAGCCAACATTGCGTTTAATAATTTAAAAAACTCTCTTTTCATAAACAAATTATCAATCTATTTGACAAAGATATCCTTTTTTTTTGTTAAATCAAACGCACACGCATTTGATTACAGTCACAAAAGTACCTTACAAGCCAAATAATATGTATCTTTGCAGAAAAAAGGGAAGAGGAGGAAATTATGCCATTAAACATACCATCAAATTTACCAGCCGTCGAGGCATTGAAGCGAGAGAACATCTTCGTGAAGGATTCGGAATCCGCATCCACACAAGACATACGTCCACTGAAGATCATCGTTCTCAACCTCATGCCCCTGAAAATCACTACGGAGACCGACCTCATCCGCCTACTTTCCAACACGCCGCTACAAATCGAGCTGGATCTGTTGAAGGTCAAGAGCCACACCTCTAAGAACACGCCTGTGGAACACATGCTGACCTTCTACAAGGACTTCGAGACGATCAAAAAACAACGGTATGACGGCATGATCATCACGGGAGCGCCCGTGGAGAACCTCGACTTCGAAGAGGTCACCTATTGGGACGAAATCGTGGAGATATTCGACTGGGCCAAAACCCACGTCACCTCCACCCTCTTCATCTGTTGGGCGGCGCAAGCTGGGCTATATCACTACTATAACATTCCTAAATACCCTTTGGACAAGAAAAAATTCGGCATCTTCAAGCATAAGATCCTAGATGCGAAGAACCCTATATTCAGAGGGTTCGACGATCTGTTCTATGCGCCTCACAGCCGCCACTCCGAAATAAGGAGAGCCGACATCGAGAAGATCCCTGGACTGAAGATCTTGTCGGAGTCCGACGAGGCGGGCGTCTACATCGTGCAAGGCAGAAACGGACGTGAGTTCTTCGTCACCGGGCACTCGGAATATGCGCCCAACACCCTCCGCGACGAGTATTTCAGGGACAAGGAGAAGGGATTGGAGATTGAGATTCCTTGCAACTATTTCGAGGACAACGACCCTAACAAGAAGCCGATCGTGCGATGGAGAAGCCACGGCAACCTCCTGTTCACCAACTGGTTGAACTACTTCGTCTACCAAAAAACACCCTACAACATCAGTCGTATACGGTAATGCGCAAGATCGAACTGCTCGCACCCGCACGGACAGCGGGCCATGGCATCGAGGCCGTGAAACACGGCGCGGACGCTGTCTACATCGGTGCACCTCAGTTTAGCGCAAGGGCAGCGGCCGGCAACAGCATAGAGGAGATCGAACGCCTCGCACGGTTCGCCCATCAGTACTACGCGAAAGTCTACGTGGCGCTCAACACCATCCTCACCGACCAAGAACTGGAGCAGGCAGGTCACCTCATCCACCAATTATACGAGGCCGGAACAGACGCCCTCATCGTACAAGACATGGGCATCACCCAATTAGCCCTGCCCCCTATTCCACTCCACGCCAGCACCCAAATGGACAACCGCACCCCTGAAAAGGTGAAGTTCCTGGCAGAGGCAGGCTTCGAGCAGGTGGTTTTGGCAAGGGAACTATCCATCGAACAGATTCGGCAGATCAGCCAAAGCACAGACGTCAAACTGGAGGCGTTCATCCATGGAGCCCTCTGCGTGAGCTACAGCGGTGTCTGCTACATGAGCCAGAACGGGTGCGGACGAAGCGCCAACCGTGGCAATTGCGCGCAGTTCTGCAGACTACCCTACACGCTGGCAGACGCCTCCGGTCGCATCCTCGCCAAGGAGAAGCACTTGCTCTCACTGAAGGACCTCAACCTATCCAACCATCTGAAGGAACTACAGGACGCAGGCGTCAGCTCCCTGAAAATAGAAGGTAGGCTGAAAGATATTCCCTACGTGAAGAACGTGACAGCCTACTACCGTCAAGCTCTAGACAAGATATTAGAGGGGAAGGAGTACGCACCCGCTAGCTCAGGCCACTGCACCTACACCTTCACACCTAACACGGACAAGAGCTTCCACAGAGGCTCGACCAACTATTTCCTGCACGGCAGGCAGCGGGACATCATCCAACCCGACACACCCAAATCCATCGGCGAGAAGATCGGGACCGCCTACTCACAGAGGGGTGAGATCATCGTCCGCACGGACAAGACGCTATCCAACGGAGACGGATTCTGTTTCATCGACCACAACGGAGAGTTCCATGGTTTCAGGGCCAACACCGTCCATGGTGATGTCATCGTACCGGCGGAAAAGATCACCCTGCCGCCACGCACCACACTCTTTCGTAACTTCGATCAAGCCTTCGAACGACTACTCGCCAAAGAGTCAGCCGAGAGGAAGATCGACGTGCGGATCACCCTCACAGAGACAGAGGAAGGCTTCGAAGCCACCGCCACAGACGAGGACGGCATATCCGCCACCCTGCCCCTCCAGGAGGGGAAGACCCCATGCGAAAACGAGGAGCGGCAAAGGGACAACCTGCGCAACATCTTCACGAAGAGCGGCAACACCATCTTCCACGTCACAAACGTGGAGCTCAACTGCGGCATCTATTTCATACCCGCAGGAAAAATCACCCAATGGAGGAGAGAACTGCTGCAACAGTTAGAAACAGAGAGGGAAGCGAAGAGAGAAAAGTCCCGCCTAATCTTCCCGCAGACCACGCATGCCTTTCCGCTGAAAGAGTTGGACTACACAGGAAACGTGCACAACGAATCGGCAAGACGCTTCTACCAACAACACGGAGTGGAGAAAATCGCACCATCCTTCGAGAGCCGGCCACCCCAAAACGTACCCGTCATGACCTGCAAGCACTGCCTGCGCCACACATTAGGCTACTGCAAAAAGCAAGACAAAGCGGCGAACGAGATCCAAGAGCCATTAACCCTCATCGCCAACAATGGGAAAGAGTATCGCCTCTCATTCGACTGTCAAACCTGCGAAATGACCATTATCGACAAAAAACAATAGATTTTTTTAGCGAAGGAAAAGATGCCCAGCCATCTTACTTGCGGAAAACACCATCATTCGTCAAAAAAAACTGTGGAAAACGAACCATTCGCATAGATTGGCACAATTTTTGCATTTTCAAACAGCCCAATCAAAAACAACAAAACGATCAATCGTACCCGCAAACAAAAAATTAAAAACAGTAAATATTTAATAATCAATCAAACATAATTCAAGCATACACAAAATAAAAAGCAATTAAATATACACAAACAACGATTTTGTGGAATATAAAAACCAACAAAAGCAATAAAATGAGGAAATATTCCTCACGACAAGCCAAACAATAAAAGTAACTTTGAAATGCAAGAGGCCGATTGCGAACTGGGGATCAGGCACTATCAGTAAAATTCTATCAATCGAGCAGAACAACGAGGGACTGACCCCAAATTGTATTTTTTATTAACTTTTAAATTTAAAAAAAATGGATTTGAAAAGGATTATGGTAGCAACCATGGGAGTTGCTTTGTCAGTATGCGCAGCGAACGCACAATCGTGGAAATCAAACAGTTATGGATTGTACAGCTATCCATTAACAGGGAACACAAGCAATGTGGCGATTGGAATCACACCAACTTCAAGCACCGCCAATTACAAATTGTATGTAAAAGGGGCAACCTACCTCAACGGAGCGGTGACTGTTAATTCAACCGCGAAAGTAAATAGCAGCCTTACGGTTTCCGGCACCACAACAATGAACGGAAGCCTCATCTGTAAAGGAACGGACAATAGGTTCAATAAATGGTTGAGAGTGTATGCAACAGATGAAGCAGGCAAAGTCAACCTCCTCATTTCGAAGGACAATAGCGTCACTGAGGGAATGAGAATCTCATCATCAGGGAAGAACAATTTTGCGGACTTGGCGATCTCCGCAATGAACTTCTCTTTTACCACAGATGGCAACGCCAAAATAATGACGATGAAAAAGAACAACGTTAACATGCTCGCAAACCTTGACGTTACCGGCAAGATCACTTGTCACAATGAGATCGAGGTGGCTGAGGTGTTGAAAGCCAACCAAATCAAGGCGCAGGACATCAACGTGGAGTTGAACAACGCTGCCGATTATGTGTTTGAAGAGAACTACAACTTGCGTCCACTCAGCGAGGTTGAGAGCTACGTGAAGGAGAACAAGCACTTGCCAGGCGTACCATCCGCTGCCGAGATTTCAGAGAACGGCATGAGCGTATCACAAATGAGCAACTTGCTCCTCGAAAAGGTAGAGGAACTCACCCTCCACATGATCGAGTTAGAGAAAGAGAACAAGGCCTTGAAGGCTGAAATGGAAATGTTGAAGAAATAACCACAAAACACATAAGTCATGAATAGAATAATCATAGCTTTATTCGTGTCCATGGCGTCAATCCTTTCTTGTCTCGCGGCAGGAGAAAGCACACAAGCTTCCTATCTGATCGTGACGACAACCGGGCTATCGGCGCCGGCTCAAAAATTAGCCAATTGGAAAACCCAATACGGGAACAAGACAATTGTACTATCCAGAGCTAAATGGAGCAACCCAACTGCTGTAAAAACCAGTATTGATAGCACGCTGAAAAAGAATAGCGGCATCAAATATATCTTGTTCTTTGGAGGTGTCAAGTTGGTTCCAACCAACACCCACGATGGCGTAAATACAGATATGCTTTACGTATGTAGTGCCACTTCATTGACGACAGACAAAGCACTAGGCAGAATCCCTGTTGATGACGCTACAACCGCGAACACCGTAGTTGACAAGATTATCAAATACGAGAAAACACCTCCGACAAACAAATCCTTTTACAAAAACATCATAAGTTGTACGGGGAATAACAACATTAGTTTAAAGACATCGGAAGAGGTGGGTACCGCACTGGTTAAGAAATACAAATACACAAGAACTCGTCTTTATGCGACCGACACAGTCCACAATTACAAAGGAGAGACAAGATGTTCCGAGGTGCCAAGTGATTTGATATCTGACAATACAGCATGGAAAAAGAATGGGAATGACATTGTCAAGGCAATAAACAGTGGAAAATTCTTCACAATCTATTGTGGACACGGAGGTGACACTGTATGGTCTGGGTTAGAATTCAAGCCACAACACATCAATAAATTAACCAACGGCGACAAGCTGCCTATCGTATTCAGCATGTGCTGTAATTCAGGTAACTTCAACGCAGGCAAGTGTTTGGCTGGAGAATTGTTAAACAAAAAGAATGGAGGTGCGATTGGCGTGATGGCTTGCACAGGTGCATCTTATGGATCCTCTGACATTGCTTTTGTTGGCGCATTGGTGAATTCCGCATGGACAGATCTTAATTTCGAGAACAAATGCGAAAGTAACTACAGTTACAACGGCAACGTCCAATATGGCATGGGAGAGATCCTAACGAATGCTAAAAACATTGCGGCCAAAAACAATTGCTACTACAAAAACATTCTGGGATACCACTATTTCGGAGATCCTGCAATGGAGATGTTCTCGCAGGAGCCAATCTGTTTGGGTAAACCAAGAATAAGTCTGGAAGGAGACAACCTCCGCGTAAACACCAACGATGTAAAAGGTTGCACAGTGACAGTGACAAGTCTTGTTGACAACGGGAAATCCTACTTCCGCACATACAAGATGGGTTCAAGCGAATCTGAGCACATCTTTGTAGGGATCAAGTTCCCTTATGTAGTGACCATACGCAAGCATAATTACGCCCCATACGTTGGCGCAGACTTACTGATGTTCCAAAACAAAACCTTAACAGGTGAAGTCGACGCTTTTGCCAATACGATCATGGCTGGATATGACATCTACTCCAACAACAGCAACGGGAAAGGCAATGTGGTCGTAAAGAGCGGGAAAACATCTTTCCGCGCAGAAAAGATCCAATTAAAGAAAGGCTTCAAGGTTGCGAAAGGAGCGAAATTCTCAGCCAAGAAACAAGCCTACAGTTGCTCTTATGGCGGAACGAACACACTTCGCATGATGAGTATTGAGGATGATGACGAATTCCTTACTGACGAGGTGATTTCCGACGTTGAATCAAGGAGAGGAGGCATATACCTCTACCCTAACCCGACTGACGGAGAATTCTTCATCTCCTTCGCCACTGAAGATGTGGACTTCCATATCACCATCACTGATGCGACCGGCAAAACGGTTTACACAACAAGTGGCACGGGACGTGGACAAGCCATCAACCTTGAAGGCAAGTCGAGCGGTGTTTACTTTGTTCATGTCAACGCAGGAGAGAATACATACATAGAGAAGATTATCCTGAAATGAGACATGCATCAAGGATTAAAGTAGCCTGAAAAGGTTACAGATTCTTACCAAACGGACGAGGGGATGCGCAAAACAATGCGCCTCCCCTCGTTTTTTCTCACAAATATCACGCCATACCACAAAACTTCTATTTGTTTTCACTAACTTTGCACCCTAAAATATTCGGAATTAATTTGTAACATACAATATGGAAGAACTGGCAAGCAAGTACAACCCTGCCGACGTGGAGTCGAAGTGGTACCAATACTGGTTGGATAACGGCTTCTTCAAATCGAAGCCCGATGGTCGCGAACCCTATACAATCGTTATTCCTCCGCCGAACGTGACGGGCGTGTTGCACATGGGTCACATGCTGAACAACACCATCCAAGATATCCTTGTACGCCGTGCCCGCATGATGGGCAAGAACGCTTGCTGGGTGCCTGGTACCGACCACGCATCCATCGCCACGGAAGCTAAGGTGGTGAACAAACTGGCGCAGGAGGGCATCAAGAAGACGGACCTCACCCGCGAACAGTTCCTGGAGCACGCTTGGGAGTGGACCCGCAAACACGGTGGCATCATCCTCGAACAACTGAAGAAACTGGGCGCTTCCTGCGATTGGGACCGTACGGGCTTCACCATGGACGAGAAACGTAGCGAGAGCGTCATCAAGGTTTTCTGCGACCTCTACAACAAAGGTCTCATCTATCGTGGCGTGCGCATGGTCAACTGGGACCCGAAGGCTCTGACCGCCCTTTCGGACGAGGAGGTGATCTATAAGGAGGAGCACAGCAAACTCTACTATCTAAAGTATTACGTCGCAGACGACGACCTGAAGGGTGAAACCGGTGCGGAAGGCGAAGTCGTACACCGTGATGCGAAGGGACGCTACGCAGTGGTGGCTACCACCCGTCCTGAGACCATCATGGGTGATACCGCCATGTGCATCAACCCGAAAGACCCGAAGAACCGTTGGCTCTCCGGCAAGAAGGTGATCGTGCCATTGGTGAACCGTGTCATCCCTGTCATCGAGGACGAATACGTGGACATCGAGTTCGGTACGGGTTGCTTGAAGGTGACGCCTGCCCACGACGTGAACGACTACATGTTGGGCGAGAAATATAACCTCCAAACGATAGATATCTTCAACGATAACGGTACCCTCAGCGAGGCGGCCGGCATGTACGTCGGACAAGACCGTTTCGATGTCAGGAAGCAGATCGAGAAGGATTTGGCCGCAGCTGGTCTGCTGGAGAAGACGGAAGACTACACCAACAAGGTAGGCTACTCGGAAAGAACCAACGTGGTCATCGAGCCTAAGCTCTCCATGCAGTGGTTCCTCAAGATGGAGCACTTGGCGAAAATCGCCTTGGAGCCAGTGATGAAGGATGAACTGAAGTTCTATCCTGCCAAATACAAGAACACTTACCGCAACTGGTTGGAGAACATCAAGGACTGGTGTATCAGCCGTCAATTGTGGTGGGGACACCGCATCCCGGCCTACTTCTTGCCTGAAGGCGGATACGTGGTGGCGGATACCCCAGAAAAGGCGTTGGAATTGGCCAAGAAGAAGAGCGGTAACAACAACCTGACCATCCAAGACCTTCGTCAAGACGAGGATTGCTTGGACACTTGGTTCTCTTCTTGGTTGTGGCCAATCTCCCTCTTCGACGGTATCAACAATCCAGGCAACGAGGAGATCAAATACTACTACCCTACCAGCGACTTGGTGACCGGTCCGGACATCATCTTCTTCTGGGTGGCGCGTATGATCATGGCGGGCTACGAGTACGAGGGCGACATGCCTTTCCGCAACGTCTACTTCACTGGTATCGTGCGTGACAAGTTGGGAAGGAAGATGTCCAAGTCATTGGGTAACTCACCTGATCCGCTCGACCTGATCGACCGCTTCGGCGCCGACGGTGTGCGTATGGGTATGATGCTCTCCGCACAACCTGGTAACGACATCCTCTTCGACGAGGCATTGTGCGAGCAAGGGCGTAACTTCAACAACAAGATTTGGAACGCTTTCCGTCTGGTAAAGGGATGGGAAGTAAAAGCCGACTTGGAGCAGCCTGAATCTGCACAGAAGGCTGTGAAATGGTTCAAGCAACAATTGAACAAGACAATCTCCGAGATAGATGATTGTTTCAGTAAATATAGGGTAAGCGAGGCGTTGATGGCCGTTTACAAACTCTTCTGGGACGAGTTCTCTTCCTGGTACTTGGAGATGGTGAAGCCAGCCTACCAACAGCCAATCGACAAGGCGACCTACGAGGCCACATTAGAGTACTTCGAGACGTTGCTGAAGCTGTTGCACCCATTCATGCCTTTCATCACGGAAGAGCTCTACCAAAACATCAAAGAGCGTGATCAGAAAGACAGTATCATGGTCAGCCTGCTTCCTAAAGCGGATGAGTACTGCGAGAAGAACATCAACCGTATGGAGATCACCAAGGGAATCATCGCAGGCATCCGTAACGTGAGGGCAAGCAAAGGCATTAGCCCGAAGGAGACATTCGAGCTCTACCACAGAGGAGAAGGTTTCGACGACAAGAACAACAGCATCATCCAAAAGCTCGCCAACATCAGCACGATCGCCGAGACGACCGACGAGATCAGCGGCACGGCGGCCACCTTCATGGTCGGCACCATAGAGATCTCCATTCCATTGGGCAATAACATCAATGTGGAGGAGGAGATCACGAAGATGGAAGAGGAGATCAAGTACTTGGAAGGATTCCTCGCCAGCGTGGAGAAGAAATTGGGCAACGAAAGGTTCGTGGCCAATGCCAAGCCCGAAATCGTGGAGAAAGAGCGTAAGAAGAAGTCTGACGCAGAGAGCAAGATCGCCACGTTGAAAGAGAACATCGCAAAGTTGAAATAACAACGACGCATATCATACGAAAAGCCCCGTCACAATCATGCGACGGGGCTTTTTTATATCCTTGGCTAAACCATCTAAATCACTTTGAACCTGTCAACAAAATCCTTTCCACACGTTTTTCTCCATTCACGGATATCGTCACCAAATAGGCTCCCGGTTGAAGGTTTGAGACTGGAATCATGCCATTGGCAGTACTACCGGAGACCATCGATTTGCCGGTGAGGTCCGAGATGCTGTAAGAGAATATTCCACCCACATTCTGGACATGAAGGGATCCACCCTCCTCGAAGAAGGAAAGATTGTCCGCCTTATTCGATGACAGGGCGCCAGTCACCTCAAATCGCTCCATTTCAATGGAGATGTCATCAATAGCAAAATCGAAGCCATTTGCCTCTGGGTTTTGCATTCCCACGATGAAATAAGCGAAATCCATATCCGAATTCAGCGTGAACTCGATGGACATTTTTTGCCAATTCAAAGAGGTTGCGTTAGCATCATGTTCATCAGAGGAAATCGTCATCATGGCATATGCATATTCGGCAACCCGTGTTTTCGGTTCAGGACCATTATAGACACCAAGAAACAATACAGGAGGAACCTCTGACGCACTAATATCATCCGGACGAGTCAAGTTGGCTACATATGCCGTGAAACGGAACTTCGTACCCTTACATAGATTCTCCTGTTTTACTCTATATACGGGCACCGCCCCATCCCGGCTATCAGGATTGACGGCCATGAAATAGCCAATCTCCTTGTCATCTGGGGATGTGTGATCTCCTCCATTGTACCAAGAATGATAGTCGGCTCCTTCCCAATATTTCGTGATGAGATACCCACTCAATAGACGGGTATCATACTCGAGATCATTACACATCTCGTCCTGTGTCAACTCAGGACCTAAATGCGGATCCGTAGCTGAGTTGCCTCCGAAATCGCTGTAATAGACTCTTTCCCATTCACCTGCGCTGGCCTCAATGGCAGAAAATAAAGCAAGTGACACCAATAAAGCGTAACATTTTCCTTTCATAACATAAATGATTTTAACCCATATTATATAACACTAATCCTCAACAGGATTATTCTAAAAAATTCTTACAAAGCCACCCTAAAAGCGAAAGAAAATCCCAGCACAAGCAGGCCAGAAAATATTGGGCAAAAAAGAGCACATTCGAATCAATGTGCTCTTTCCCATATCAAAAAAATTATTTCTTCTTGAACAACTTACCCAACGTGCCAGCGATATAGCCCAACTTACTAGCCGTAGAGTTACCTGAAGCCGCACCCAAAGATGAGAGGATGGACGTAAGGTCCAAACCACCTGTCTTTTTAGACAATACGGCAGACACAAGGCCACCTATGATCGTTGGAATCAAACTTGTGGCTGAAGAGGAAGCAGAAGAGGAAAGACCCAACTTGCTGGCGAACTGAGATGTGAAAATCTGAGAAGCCAAAGCTGTCACCGAACTATTTGCGGCAGAAGTCTTGCCAGTGAACAAAGCCATCAATTGTTCAACACCACCTTTGGAAGTTGCGGTTTGCTTAAGGCTATTCACAATTGAATCAGACAAACCATTCAAGACATTGTTACCCAAATTACTTCCCGCAGCGGCAGAAGCAACTTGCTTCAAAATCAAATCCGATAACTGAGACATAATTAAAATTTATATTGATTGAAAGTTAACAGTTCAAAACTCTATAATCATCGAATCAGTGTGAAGTGGCCCATCAACTGGATATCAGACTCCGGAAGGTTAATCAAATACCAATAGTCGGATGACGGAAGAGGTTTCCCGAGATACGTTCCATCCCACCCTGTCGTATTATCATAAGCATCCGCATTGTACACTACACGACCCGAACGATCATATATCTTAACATTACATCTAGGGTACACATCGATGTTCTCAATTGTCCAGACATCGTTCAAGCCATCGTTGTTAGGCGTGAAATATTCCGAAGGAGTAACTGGGACCGGCGTAATGTCGAAGTAAGCACCATCCGAGCACTCATTCACATCCATAGCGACCAACTTATGGGTACCGATAGGGGAATCATGCAATTCACCAACAGGATCAGAACCCACATTGTCTTTGTCCAAGAATATCTGATAAGGTTCCGTTCCGCCAGTCACCCTATAGGCGACGACATTCTCCTTCTGATTGATCGAATCGATTTCCAACACAGGAGCTTCCCTCACGAAGACATGAATCGTATCGGTAGAGACACACGTCGAAGTCGCGTCAATGACACGTTCCGCCCGCACCACACAATCCAAATCACCCGTAGGCGTGAACACCTTCTTCGTCGTACTAGAACCTCCCAATTCAGGGAACCAAGTGTAAGGGACATTCTTAGGTCTCAACTCCTTGATATAGATTTCAACCTCCTCACCCCTACATACCGTATTCCTATCAGACTTGATCTCCAGTTTCAACTGAATCTGCAACACCGTCAAACTAAACCATACAATACTATCACAACCCGTAACGGAAGTATACGTCTTAGGATCGCGCACCAAGATAGGCGTTGTAGTAGGATTAGGATAAGGCACACCGAAGAGTTTCGAATCGTAGCAAATCAGCGTGTCGATTGGGTTATCCTTATTGTCATATTTATCCAATATGGTCAACTTTTGTTGCACGACGCTATCGCAGCCTGAAGTCGGGAATGACTTCTCAAGAGTGTAAACGCCCGGATCTGTATAGGTTACCCCATCAAAGACAAACGATTCACCATAACAAATCGTCACAGGGTCCAAATAGGTGTACGTCTTACCCGTCACATAGATGGTGTAGCCCACCACGCTATCGCAGCCACAATTCTTCGTCTTCAAGGTTTGAGAGTCATAGAATGGACCTCCCGTCTCATTATACGCTCTTCCGTTAAATGTTGCGCCTTGGCAAAGATAAACCGTTTCCGTCCTGTCATAAGTAGGGTTAACCGTCACATCATACTCATATATGATACAATCACCATTTTCATCATTCTCCTTCACAGAGAATTGACCCGCCGTGTCATAGGTCTTTCCGTACACTTCCTCGCCCTGACAAATGACCTTATCGCCACGAGCCACTACTCGCTCCTCTGTAACGACAATCGTCCAAGACTCAACAGAGTCGATGCAGTGATTTTGATCGTCCATATAAATCATTGTCACAGGAATGTCTTGTGGCGACGAGAAGGACTGTCCCTTATAAGGCTGGCCTTGAGGATCCAACGCTATACCATTATAGACACGATCAATACACAAATACTCATCGTCCTTCTTTTCCTTCTTAGGTTCCTTCACGGTGATATAGTAGTAGATATCACCACTTTTCTTCACGTCACCTGTTTGGAAGAGACTAGCGTCCAATACCGTACCATCATCCATGGTGGCAACCTCACCCGCACACAACACGACCTTCTTCTGGTCTCTCGTCTCATGAATTTGGAATTCCTTCACCAAAGAACAAACTTCCGAATCCAGATTTCCACTCTCGCCAATTCTGACACGATAATATCCATTATGCTGAGCTTTGTTAAAGTGGTCAATCGTATATGAGAAATTTTTATCCCTAGTATAGCTGTCTGTTTTCAAAGGAGAGTAATTGCTTCCGTCCGGGCTGTACTCCCAACTATATTCGACATTATTCATATCCGAGAAGAATCCATTGTTGTCAAAGCTGGCGCTCAATGTCAAAGGATCATCATAAAAAATGTCGGTATGAGAGATCTCCACCACCGGCTGCTCCACCTCGACAGTGATATCATCTATGGCAAAATCCCAACCCATTGTGGCAGGCTGAACCATGGAAACGATGAAGTAAGCATAATCCCTATCAGAATTCATCACGAAATCCAGGGACAACTTGTTCCACTCCAAGTCTGACCTTGACGGGCTATGGTCTGAAACAGGAACCGTCATGACGGAATAAGCATTCTGAGAGACCCTCACTGTTGGAGAATCCCCTTCGTACACACCCACAGCCAATACCGGCGGATCACCATCACCGTTCTTTCCTGGCATAACCATGTTGGCCACATATGCAGTGAATCGGAATCTCACACCCCTACACAAGCCATCCAGCCTGGTTTTGTATGCCACAACCTCCTTATCCGTATTATCCGGATTGATGAGCAGGAAATAACCTATTTCACGATTATCAGGGAAAGTATGATCTCCACCATTATACCAGTTGGAATTATTGTCAAAGTGTTTCAAAATGCAATACCCCCACTGTGCAGTTTCATCAAACTCGAGAGATTGGAAAGTTTCCCCCTCACCTAGCGGATTACCAATCCACGGATCGTTCGCGGAGTTCCCCCCATAATCATTATAGTAAACCCTTTTCCAAAAGGTCTCTGCCCCCGCCTCAGTCACAAAAAACAATGCGACCGTCATCAAAAATAATATGTAAATTCTTCTCCTCATAATTCGACAAATCTTCAGTGTATAAACATATACTATATCATAAAACCTTACAGTTTACCATCAACACTTTCTACCTATAGAGCACATTTCTGGTTCGCCATACGCAAATATGCTAAATTTTTTTTTAACAACGAAATTTTTTTAACAAAATTTTTGACCCAATAAGGCAATAAAAGCAAAAAAAAGCTACCTAACTGACACTCATACGAATAAATGCGAAAAATGTCCGCCCAAAATTCATGGACAGACATTTTACAGTTAACAAATGTCAGTGACAATTGCTATATGCAAAGACATTACATTCTTTCTGGCACCTCGATGCCCAACAAGGACATACCCGTCTTGACGACAGCGGCCACTTTTTTGGAAAGGAGAAGGCGGAATTGAGCCAATTGGATCTCTTTCTCCTTCAAAATGGAGAAGTCGTGATAGAATGAATTATACTGTTTCACCAACTCATAGACGTAGTTCGCAATAAGGGCCGGACTATACTCCGCTCCCGCCTGAGCGACCACCTCCGGGAAGTTCGACAACGTCTGTATCAAGTTCGACTCCACCTCGGATATGTTCAAATCCGCAGGGAGCTCGTTCGGCAATTGGATGTTGCTCTCCGCAGCCTTCCGCAAGACGGAGCAGATACGGGCATGGGTATATTGGATAAACGGACCCGTGTTTCCGTTGAAATCGATGGACTCCTTCGGGTTGAAGAGCATATTCTTGCGGGGATCCACCTTGAGTATGAAATATTTCAGGGCACCCAAGCCACAGATTCGAGCGATGTCCTCGATCTCAGAGGCGGACATTCCATCCAGCTTGCCCAACTCGCGCGAAACCTCCTTCGCCGAGCTAATCATCTCATCCATAAGGTCATCAGCATCCACAACTGTTCCTTCCCTCGATTTCATCTTTCCCTCTGGAAGTTCCACCATTCCATAGGAGAAATGCACCAAATCCTTTCCCCAAGAGAACCCTAGACGATCCAACAAGATAGAGAGGACTTGGAAGTGGTAATTCTGCTCATTACCAACAACATAGATCATCTTACTGATGTCATATTCATTGAAACGCTGCGTAGCGGTACCAATATCCTGGGTCATATAGACGGATGTGCCATCTGAACGGAGCAACAATTTCTCATCCAAGCCGTTTTGGGTCAAATCCGCCCAAACAGAACCATCCGGACGACGATAGAACGCACCGGACTCGAGTCCCTCGTTCACCTTCGCCTTTCCATCCAAATAGGTCTGTGATTCATAATATATCTTATCAAAACCGACGCCCAAGCGTTTGTAGGTCTCGTCGAAACCTGCATACACCCACTCGTTCATCATGTTCCAGAGTTTACGCACTTCCGGATCCCCATCCTCCCATTTCTTCAGCATGGATTGGGCCTCAACCATCAACGGAGCTTCACGCTTCGCATCCTCTTCCGATTTGCCCTGCGCCATGAGCTCATTCACCTGCTGTTTGTATTCCTTGTCAAATTTCACATAGTAATCACCCACCAAATGGTCACCTTTTTTACCGGAAGAGGCAGGTGTCTCACCGTTCCCAAATAGTTTCCATGCCAGCATGGACTTGCAGATATGAATACCGCGGTCGTTCACGATATTCGTCTTCACCACCCTCAATCCGTTCGCTTCCAGTATCTTGCACAAACTATATCCCAGCAAATTGTTACGGACGTGGCCGAGGTGCAAAGGCTTATTCGTATTAGGGGAAGAATACTCGACCATGAAAAGCGGCGCATCTGGCTTCACCTCCTTCGTGCCAAACTTATCGTCGGCAAGCATGGCGTTCAATTGGGACACCCAATTGCTTTTCGAGATGGACAAGTTCAGGAAGCCCTTGATCACGTTGTATTTTTCAACCGCGGCATCTATTTTAACCAGTTCGTCACCAATTTCAGCCGCAGTCTCCTCCGGCTTTTTCTTAGACATTTTCAAAAACGGGAAGACAACGAGGGTCATGTCGCCCTCAAAATCCTTACGCGTAACCTGCAACTGAACCGTTTTCTCGTCAACGGTCTCACCATAGAGTGTCTCAACCGCTTTTTTCACAGATTGGACCAAAGACTTTTCTAAACTCATTTCAATAAATCGATGTGGGAATACAAAAGAATCCCGATTACAACAAAATGCGAACACGTCGGCCACCCTTAACAAGCGGGAGGAGAACGGTCACGCAGAATTTTCCGCAAAAATACATAAAAATCTCCGATTATTTTCAGAGACCCACAATAAAACAAAAAAGGCGACCCGAAACACGGACCGCCTCTGTGAGTTTGTTTAAAACAATCAATTGAGAGCCTTGTTCAACTCTGCACCTGCTTTAAACTTAGCAACCTTCTTAGCTGCGATTTTGATCTTCTTGTGAGTTGCAGGATTAACACCTTCACGAGCAGGATTCTCTTTTACAGAGAAAGAACCGAAACCAATAAGCGCAACTTTGTCGCCACCCTTCAATGCAGCAGTTACAACTTCTGAATAAGCATCAACAGCCTTCTTGCTGTCTGCAATAGTCAAACCGCTCTTCTCAGCGATTGCTTTGATAAATTCTGATTTGTTCATAACAAAAGTAAATTAAAATATAATGAATTATCGAAATATCACATCAAAAAAAATCACCATCACATCATCGGCGTCCTGCCCAAAATCTCGTTTATCTCCGCTTCAACGATGTAAGCGCAACAAAGATAATCCCGAATATTAATTTTGCAAAAAAAAATGATAGAAAAATGCTATGAAAGCGAAAAAAGTTTACCTCGGAGACGAAATAAGCGACAATTTTATGTTTATCAACATAATATGCGGGGATTTTATTTATTTTTGTGGTCATTAAAAGTATTAAGATCGTATGGGAACAGAATCAAATAAAAATGGCACGTCCATCATAATACACTTGATCATCATCAATGTATTGTTTTGGATCGCCGCACAACTGTTGCCGAGGATAGAGATCGACATCTATAAATACCTCGGACTACACTACTGGGCGGGGACGGACTTCAAACCTTTCCAATTCGTGACATACATGTTCCTGCACGACCCCAGCTCCATCATCCACTTGTTCTGCAACATGTTCAACTTATATATGTTCGGGCCGGTCATTGAGCGTACCATGGGGCGGAATAAGTTTTTCATCTACTACTTCGTGACGGGAATCGGTGCGGGGATCGTCCAACAGCTCGCATGGACATATGATTTGGCGCCTTTCACGGCAGGAATCAACCAGCTCATCGAAGGAGGCTTGTCGAAACCAATCGATATAGGGAACAACATAGTGTTCTATTCGATCGGTGAAGTGACGGATTACGCCAACAACGTATACAACGCATACGTCAGCGTCGGCGCTTCCGGCGCCATATTCGCGCTCCTGCTCGCATTCGGCATGTTCTTCCCGAACCAACCGCTCTACATCATGTTCATCCCAATCCCTATCAAGGCGAAATACTTAGTCATCGGTTATGCCATAATCGAGTTGTTCTTCGGCGTCAAGAATTTCGATATCGACAACGTGGCGCACTTCGCTCACTTGGGAGGATTGTTGTTCGGGTTATTGCTTATCCTATACTGGAGACATAGTAACAAGAAAAAGTTCCAATAAGAAAAACAATATGAGAGGAGAAATAAAAGAGGAATTAATTGAATCGTTCAAAAACGGGACGACGCTGACTAAACTAATATACATCAATCTTGGTGTGTTTTTAGTCATCAGCATCGCTCAAGCCCTATTGGGTCTCTTTAACGTCAATACGGAGTGGGTCGATTCACTCATGCTACCTGCGCAGGTTAGCACATTCGCGCATAGGCCTTGGAGCATCCTCTCCTACATGTTCTTCCACAAAAGTTTCATTCACATCCTCTTCAACTTGCTGATGCTCTATTGGTTTGGCAAACTTTTCCTACAATACTGCTCGCAACACGACTTGGTCGGGCTATATATTCTTGGGGGAATCGCAGGGGGTGCCACCTATATCATCGCATTCAACCTTCTTCCAAAATTTGCCCCGGTCATCGGGTTGTCCCTGTTGTTGGGCGCTTCCGCATCGGTCATGGCGATCACCATCGCAACGGCGGTCTTCGCCCCCAACCAAACCATGCGTCTGGTTCTCATCGGCGACGTGAAGATCAAATGGATCGCCCTCGTCAGCGTACTGATCAGCTTAATGCAAATCAATGCGGAAAATGCGGGAGGAGAACTTGCCCATATCGGAGGAGCGGTCGCCGGATATATATTTGCCATAGAATACAAAAAAGGGAAGAATATAACGGACTGGATCAACAAGATACTCCATCGGATCGCCAACCTGATACATGGTGCGGGGAGAAAACCCAAAATGAAGGTTTCCTACACGACTAGAGAGAATGACCAGGAATATAATTATAGGAAAAAACAAGAGAATGACGATATCGACAAGATACTCGACAAAATAAAAAGTAGCGGATACGAATCTTTGAACGACGATGAAAAAGGAAAACTCTTCGGAAAAAAAAGGTAGAAAGTTGGGATTCATTCGTTTCACCTTCTACACCTTCGCTATCCTAATCAATGGGATCGTGGCTTTGTGCATGATTATCGGCAAGACGGCCTGCTTTATCAGCCCGAACGACCATATTCTTCCCTCCTATTTGGGTTTGGCATTCCCATACCTATTACTCGCCAACCTGGTGTTCCTTCTGTTTTGGATAGTGAGACGGAAGATCTACCTACTCATCCCGATCATCGCCATCGTCATCTGTTACAGTGAGGCACGCAGAACCTTCTCCCTAGGGCACGACCACAAGGCCGAGGGAGACACCATCTCCGTCACCAGCTACAACGTGCAGATGTTCCAATTCTTTGCGCCCAAAGAGAAGAATCAAACCCTGAAACATATAGAGGAGTGCGGGTCCGACATCGTATGCATACAGGAGTTCGGGCACAGCAAACGCAAGGGGTATCTTTCCCAAGAGGAGATATCCAACACACTGAGTCCTCACTATCCATACTGCGCCGTCTACGAAAACCAACTGACATGGAATGCTCAGATAGGGGTCGCCATCCTCTCCAAATACCCGATCGTGAAGAAGGGGGTGATCGACTATGAGTCAGAGCACAACAGCGCCGTCTATGCGGATATCGTCGTCAAGGGCGACACCATACGTGTCTTCGATTGCCACTTCGAGAGCAATAAGCTAACAGAAGAGGAGAAGGCGAAACTAAGGAAAATCAAGGCCGTGTCTAAAAACGACGCAAACAGCGTCGTGAATTCCGTATCCACAAAGATGAGCACCTCCTATAAAATCAGAGCCAAGCAAGCGGAGATTGTGAACAACTTGATCAAGCAAACGAAGTACCCCATCATCCTCTGTGGTGACTTCAACGACGTGCCAGTCTCATACACCTACCACACCGTCGTAGGGGATAGGCTAGTAGACTCCTTCGAGGAGTGCGGGTCTGGCTATGGCTACACCTACAACGGGAAGTTGTTCCACTTCCGCATCGACCAGATCATGCACAGCAAAGAGGGGAAGGCCCTTCAATTCAAAATCGGGAAGGATAAATATTCCGACCACTACCCTATCTCATGCAAAATCGTCTTCTAGTCATCGTATGCCTCGTTGCTCATTTGCCCGTGGCGGCACAAGCGTTGGAATACCCGACACCGAATGACAACATACTGGATGAGGTTACTGTCTCAGGAGAAAAAGAACGTGCCACGTCAGACTTCACCAGCGCCACCCCTTACAAGGCAGACTCCACCATCCTTCGTGAGAAAGGGCACACCTCCATCGCAGACCTCATCACACAAAGCACCCCCTTCGTCGTGAAACAGAACGGCAATGGCATGATGACCACCATCTCGCTGAGAGGCACATCCGCATCGCATACCCAAACATTATGGAACGGCATCAACATCAGTCCCCTCACCATGGGACAGACAGACTACAGCCTCATCCCCGTCTTTTTCTTCGACAGAATAGAGATTTACCCAGGGGGCGAAAGCTCAGTCTTCGGCAACGGCGCCATCGGCGGAGCTGTCACCCTCACCTCCAAGCCAGACTGGAGCAACCGTTTCAGGATCTCCCTCCAATCCGACCACGGATCCTACAAAAAGGATTTCAACGGACTCAAGCTGAGCATCGGCAACGAGAAGATCCAGAACTATACCGTCCTGTTCCACCAACGATGCGAAAACAATTTCTCCTTCCACTTCAGGGACGAGGAACTTAGGCAAAAGAACGCCTCTTACAAAAATTATGGATTACTCAACGAGACCGATGTTAAGATAAATTCGCGCAACACCCTCGGGGCAAGCATCTGGCACACTTTCAGCGACAGGCTCATACAACCCATGATGCAAAACAATGAGGATCCCTCCAAATACGAAGACATAACAGACCAAAGCAGCAAGGTCATCCTCCGCCACGAGGGGAAAGGGGAATGGGTCATTTGGCGCAACAAAGCCGCATGGAACAACGACAGGGAGCACTACAAAGAGGACCTCATCGCCACACACGATTTCTCCCTCTCCTCCGACGTGAGAAAGGAGCTAAAAAAAACCACACTAGAGGCAGGAGGGGACGTCCGATACATCTATCCTGAAGTGGATGCCTACCAAGCGGGAACCCACGAATGGCGGGGGTCCATCTTCCTCCTCTCCCGATTCCGTCCCTCCTCCAAGCTCACCCTCCATGGGAACATCAGGAAAGGATTCGCCAGCAACATCCACATTCCGCTATCCCCCTCCCTTGGCATATACATCACCCCCATGCGGCTAAAAAAGAATGATTGGGGGATCGGTTGCAACATATCGAAAAACACCAAAATCCCCAACCTCAACGACCGTTATTGGGGACATCTGGGGAACATAGACCTAGATCCGGAGAACGCACTCAGCTGTGAAGTGAAATGTCATTGGAACATCACACTCGAGCATTACCGATTCACCTCAGGCGTCACCCTCTACAGAAACGATGTGGACAACTGGATCATGTGGATGCCTAGAGGAACCGTATGGAAGCCCATCAACATAGAAAGGGTCTTGGCCAAAGGCATTGAGTCAGGCATGACACACGCCTTCCCGATCTCCCGGGTCCAAAACAAAATCAGCATCCGCCACAACTACTCCTTCACGGAGATCAAAGCAGGATTCGTGAACATAAAACCATTCATCGGCCATCAGATGCCGCTACTACCCCAGCACACCCTCTCAGGGAGGTGGTTGGTACAGCAAAAACGCACCAGTTTTTCCCTCAATGCGCAATACACGGGAGAGCGCACCACCTCCGATATATACGACATCATGCCCGCTTATCTCTTGTGGAACCTATACGGAGAGTTCAGAATTCCCCTGCGAAAGAAAAAATGTACGACTTGCGATCAGGAGATCATTCTCAACGGGCAAATAAACAACCTATTCGACACCGACTATCAGAACATTCCATACAGGGCGATGCCAGGACGAAACTTCTCCATCGGAGCGCAATGGAAACTTGGCTTGAAGAAATAAGCGCAACGAGCCACAATCTGCAGAAAAAAAATTATTCGCTGAAAAACAAATAGTTGTTTCAAAAAAAAACATATATTTGCCCTCACCAATATATAGCAAATCTTTTTTATAAGATGAAAAACACTAAAAGTTATTCAGTTTTATTCCTGCTATTGCTGTGCCCTCATGTTACGTTTGCGGGCGGCACACCAGCAGCGAAAGTGACCGTGGATTCGAGAAGCGGCACAAGAGAGTATTCAATGTATGAAACCGGCAAAATCTTTTTCTCCGGCGAATACTTAGTAGTGGAACCAGACGGGACAAGCACCCCCCAAAAAGAGAAGATCAGCGAGATCCGGAAACTCCAGGTTATGGAGTACTCCTCGTCTGGCACATCTCTTCTTCAAGGCGACTCCGATTTCCGCATCTATCCGAACCCTGCTTCGGATTATTTGGAAATCAATCCGCCATCTTCTGCGCCCGTCCAGTATGCGATATTCAACCTGAAGGGCGAACAGATCGCTTCGGGGAAGATCCAAAGGGGAGAACGCATCATTCTAAGCGACATTCCCCAAGGCATTTACACTATTAAGTTAAACAACACATACATTAAATTCAGCAAGAAATGAAAAAGTACATATTATTTGCGGTTCTGTCGGCTATGAGCATTCTCTTATGGTCGGCACAGGAGATTTTGACCATACATTTAAAGGGCGGTCAAAAAGAATCGATGAGAACAGAAGAGATCGACACCATCAGATTCAAGAGGAACGAGATGCTGATCGAGGGTGACCAAACGAAGAAGTACAAGATCGCCGACGTGGACAGCGCCACATTCACGAACAACACGATCCATCCGAAAGGAGACTTCTCCGACACCGTGGGCAAAGTCGTCATCGAGATGGTCTACGTGGAAGGAGGCACCTATACCAGAGGATGCGACGATTGCGCAGAACAAGACAAGAAATACGAGACACCTTCCCATCAAGTGACCGTAAGCGACTTCTTCATCTGCAAGTATGAGGTGACCAACGAGCTTTGGAACGCAGTCATGGGCACCACATCCAATTTCTGGGAGAAAGGCAAAGCCCCGAAAATTGGAGTCAGCTGGTTTGAAGCGAACGACTTCATCTGCAAGCTAAACGAGAAGACAGGACGCACCTATCGACTATTGACCGACGCAGAGTGGGAATTCGCGGCAAGAGGAGGCAAGAAAGGTGTGCCATTGAACCACAAATATGCAGGAAGCGACGATGCGGACGAAGTGGCATGGCATGCCGGCAACAGTGGAGACTCCCCTCATGAAGTGGGCACGAAGAAACCCAACGAATTAGGGATCTACGACATGAGTGGAAACTCATGGGAGTGGGTATACGACTGGTTGATCGCCTATACTGACACACCAAAAACCAACCCTATCCAGCTCACAGGCTCTGGTAACAAGACCCGTCGAGGCGGACACTACAGCGAGCCGGAAGAGTTCGCAAGGGTGAGTCGAAGAGCGATACGTTCAAGAGATGGCGCAGCCGGAATGGGTTTCAGACTCGGCTACTCGGAGAAGATGCCAGAAGGCATGACTGCTCCTTGCAAAGCCGCCAATCCACAAGCCTCCAACTGTGAAGGGAGCGAATACCGCGACTGTAGGCTGATCACTACCGATGAGGAGGCATGGGTCGGAGAAAGCGGCACACTCATCGTCCAAGAAGATGGAGCAGGTGGCGTCACCGGCTACCCTGACGTTACAGGAGATTGGTACACACTCAACAACAGATCCCTGAACATTGTATCCAGTTCAGGGAAAACAACCACCTACGCATACTATGTATTCAGCGAAGATGAGATGACAATGATCGGGAACGACGGATTGCCATATCGCCTCTATAAACGAGCTAAGTCAGAGGCCTCAAAACTGCCGAAGATCAACCAACCATTCTCCACATTGGACGACCTAATCAAAAATGTCGAGCCAGAGAGATTCGTCACGCCAGAGCAACTCGCACATCCAGACACATCCGTACGCGACCCAAGGCTCATGCTCGAAAACGGATATACATGGTTCATGGACGGCCGATGCTGCGGTGGCAACCACAAATACAGGTACCATCTCTCACCCAATGGAGACGCCGAATTCGTGGTGATGGACTATGACGACAGCCACAAAGAGAACATCCTTGCCAAAGGGCGATGGTTCACCGTCGGCAACATAGCACTCCACATCGTCTTCAAAGACGGATACTACAATTACCTCTACACGGTAGGAACCCGCACCATGTCCCATAATGAATACCTGCCAGAAGGACCGATCTACTGTCACATTTCATTCCAAGACTACGAGCGAGGCGATTTCCGAATATTCAGCAAAACACGCTACGACGAAAATGTCAAACGTCCAAGAGGATTCAACGGTGAAAATCCGATACACGAGCCCGGGAAGTACCAAACATGCTCGGAATAAAGACTAAGAGTAAACGATTCCTGCCAATTCATTTTATTTTTTAATTTTTAAGGTGAGAGGTCATCCTTCCTTACGGACAGGGTGGCCTCTTTTTTTGAGGCACTAAACAGCCAGAACGGCCTCCTATTTCGTTCGTCACTGAAAAAAAATGGCATTTCGTCTAAAAGAAATTGCCCAATCGGGAAATATATAATAATATTACAGCCAAATTGGATTAATCGGTAATCAGCCAGTCTTAGTGACATTAACCCTCGGTTTTCTAACTGACACGAACTATCATGAGGATGCAAGAAAGGGGTACGATTCCCCCGCTCCACCTTAGAAGAACACTAAGTTAGGCCATGAAACGACTAGACGAACCTATATAAAAACACATAAACTCAAATCATATGAAAAGGAACATTATACTTATCGCATGCATGTTCATAGGGTTGTTCGTTTGGGCACAGACAACGATCATTTTCCACTTCGGGAGTGACAAGGCATCTCTCCCCGCCGAAAGTGTCGACACTATTCGATTCAAAGACGGGAAAATCCTACTAGAATCCCTGAACGGAAAGACGACGGACTATGACCTTAGCGACATCGACAGTGTAACCTTCAACATGTCAAAAGGAGACACCGTGTTCGTCACCTATAAAGGAAGCTCTGTCACCATCGACAATCCATTTGACAACATCGACGCCTATGCTGATGGTTCAGATGTGACCATCATCTCCTCCGAAGGGCAGAAAGGCATCGTCTACTATCTTTCAGGATCTTCCGACAACGGATCATTCAACTTCACACCAGACAAGGGGTATACGCTGGTGTTCGACAATCTTTCGCTCTCGTGCGAGACCGCTCCGATCGTCCTAAACAAAGGATTGGATGACGAATCCTATGCGGCCACCGTATACCTCAAAGGAGAGTCCAGCCTCACCGACAGTGAGAATAACAACCTGAAAGCGGCGCTCTACTCCAAATCGAAACTTAAGATCAACGACATCGAAGAGGGAGAAGGAAAGAAAGTCGGCAAGCTCACTATCAAAGGAGAGAAACAACATGCCATCAACTCCGCCAAACGCATAGAGATATATAGCGGAGAGGTTGCCATCAACGGTGCGAAGGGAGATGGCATCAACGCAGACGGACTGGAGATGTATGGTGGAGGATTGTCCATCAAAGGAACTACCAGCGACGGTGTGGATTGTAGCGAGTTGATCCTCGTCAACGGTGGAACCATCGACCTCGACGTCGCATCGGATGACACCAAAGGATTGAAATGTGATAGCATCATTGAAATCAACGGAGGCTCCGTCAACGTCAACGTGGACGGGAAAGGGTCCAAGGCCGTTAAAGCGAAACGGTCAGTAACCGTCACGGGTGGTGACCTGATCGCCGCACTCAATGCGAAGGAACCATTCACTGGGACAAACAACGAGTTCAATTACAACGCAGCCATCGCTTGCGACGGAGACATAGAAATCAACAACGACGCCAATGTGGAGATCAAAGGAGCCGGCATAGCCGCCAAGGGTCTCAACTCGGATGCGAATGTGATCCTCAACGGAGGAGAGCTCTCCATCGACCTGACAGGCAAGCAATACGACGAGAAAGCCAACAGGGACACTGTCTCCTGCACAGGCATCAAATGCGACGGCAAGCTCACCCTTACTGACGGTAAAGTGGACATCCATATAGGTTCAGACGCATACCTCTGCAAAGGCATCAAAGTGGACGACGACATGACTATCAGTGGCGGTGATCTGACCATCAAGATAGAAGGAGGCTACTACATCACCGGACAAACCCAATCCGGAGGTGGCGGAGGTGGTGGCATGTGGGGCTTCGGAGGAAGCTCTAAGACAACCTACAGCTACGCCGCATCGAAAATCATCAAAGCGGGCAAGAACTTCACCATGACAGGCGGTTCTGCCAATCTGACCGCCACATTGGGTAAAGGACTCATGTGCGACGGGAACATCACTATCGGGGAGAAAAACGGTGATGACAGCAACCTGAAACTCATCATCAACGCTGGTAGCCAAAAGAACGAGACCCACACCCACGACGGAGGATCCATCGAGGGAATCCGCACCAAGGCTCATGGTTCACCGAAGGGTATCAAAGCGGATGGCAACATCACCATCAACAGCGGATGCATTGACATCTACGCATACGACACGGGTATCCTCGCAGAGGGAATCCTCACCATCAACAACGGAAACATCGAGGTGGATGCACCATACGACCAAGGCGTATTCGGCAAGAAAGAATTGAACATCCTCGGCGGAAGTGTGACGGTACCTTCTTCTTACGAGGCATTCTCCGGCGCCTCCATCACCCTTGACGGAGATAGCCGCACCTACGTGGTCGCTTCGGACGACGCTTGGAACGCCACCAACGGCCAAGAGAAATCTGACAACGTACATATTTACCTCAAGGGCGGAATCCACTTCGCACAAGCGGAAGGTGACGGTCTGGACTCTAACGGAGACATGGTCATCACTGGTGGTATTACCGTAGTAGCTCAGAGACACTCCCTGAACTCTCCTCTGGATGCGGAAGGAATCACCCACAAAGGTGGCTTCGTCTTGGCAGTCGGCGGAAACGGAATGTTCAACGAGTCTATTCCAGTCGCATCGGAAGGCCACATCTACAACAGCAGCTTCACCCTGAAAGCGGGACAATACATCGTCGTGGCTAACAACTCTGGCAATGTCATCGCAGCGTTGAAGATGCCTCTCGACCCATACAACGCAAACAACGGAAATGGAGCCATCTGCGCCTACAATGCCAACATAAAGAGCTACAACTTCTATGTGGGCAACAACTTCAACGGAGAGTTGAACTACTTCGACAAATTCGGGTTCTACGATCCGGAGCAGAACTTCAACCTCAACCAATTCCAAAGGTTAGACGTCAAGACAGAAACCGGCAATGGTAGTGCATTTGGTGGCGGCGGCCAATGGGGCGGCGGTGGTCAATGGGGCGGCGGTGGCAGCCAATGGGGCGGCTGGTAAACCCTCGAGCAGAAAAAAGACGGGAAGAGATTCCCACAAACATATCCACACCCCTTGCGGAGCGAAAAACGATGCCGTAAGGGGTGTGACTTTTTTTGAAGGGGACGAAATTTATCAAAAACATTGTTTTCCACGACCTCAATCGCTAAATTCGCGCAAATAAAACTTTATTTAACATGAAAAAGAAAACATTATTCCAACAACTAGGTTTATTTATTGTCAGCGCTCTAATCATAGGCAATTTCAGCAGCTGCAAGGACGACGAAGAAAACAATGGGAACGGCAACGTCTCTGAGCTCGACCGCACATGCATCATCCTGAACCAAGGAAATTTCAATGATGCGAGCGGAAGCGTCAGCATCATCGACAAAAAGGGAGGAATCACCAACCATGTTTACAAGGCTGCCAACAACACATCCCTCGCATCCATCATCGAGTCAGGATTCATCGACAGAGGCAAACTGATCCTCATCTGCAACAACGAGGACAAGATAGAAATAGTAAACGCAAGTGATTTCAAGAGGATCTCCACCATTAAAGGAATCATCACCCCAAGATATGGAGCGGTCGCAGACGGATACCTCTTCGTGACTTCCGTGCCAGACTGGAACCAATCAGAGGGTAGAGTTTACAAAATAGACCTCGCCGCAGCGAAAATCGACACCTTCCTCAAGTTGGACAACCAACCAGAAGGCATCATCAATTGGAACGGGAAAATTGTTGTGGGAGAGGGGAACAAGGTGAAACTCATCAATCCAACCTCCTTTACCGTCGAGAAGACCGTGAAATTGCCTGCCGCACTCAGCGCAAAGCACTTCACCAAAGACAGCGACAACAAAGTATGGGTATCCATCATAGGTTACGACAAGAACTACACCGCACAGGGTGGTATTTCCCAATTGGACTTCAGCAAAGATTCCGTAGACAACTACACACAATTGGAGAATATCGCAGGAGAGGGACATTTGAGCGTCAGCCCAAGCAAAACGACCATTTACTACCGCTCCGTAGTAGGCGCATACAGCGCTGACGAGGTTTCCTACGTAAGCAGCTACGACATTGCGACGAAAAATGTGAAGAATGTAGCCACTGGCCACAACTTCTACGGATTCAACATAGATCCTAAGAATGGCGATATCTATACCGCTAACATCAACGGATGGATGACCAACAGCAACCTTCTCATCTACGATGCGCAAGGAAATGAGAAAAGCACAGACCAGGTAGCTGGAGTCGGCGCTTGCCGCTTCATCTTCAATTAAGAGAGTCCTAAAACATCTTCAAAGAGTGCAGATTCATTCCGCACTCTTTTTTTTTATCAAAAATGACTAAATTCGCGGAGGAATCTGAAAAGGAGAATCGAAGTGGAGAGCAAGAAAGAACAAGGAACGGGATGGATAGACGTTTACGGTGCGAGGGTACATAACCTGAAGAATATCGACGTGAGCATACCGCGCGACAAACTGACCGTGATCACAGGCTTGAGCGGAAGCGGCAAGTCCTCATTGGCGTTCGACACCATCTATGCGGAGGGACAACGGCGCTACATCGAGACCTTCTCCTCCTATGCGAGGAACTTCCTCGGCAATATCGAACGCCCCGACGTGGACAAGATCACCGGACTCAGCCCAGTCATCTCCATCGAGCAAAAAACGACCAACAAGAATCCTCGCTCCACGGTAGGCACGACCACGGAAATCTATGACTTCCTGCGACTACTCTTCGCCAGAGCCGGAGAAGCCTACTCCTACGTCACGGGAGAGAAGATGGTGAAATACACCGAGGATCAAATTCTCAGCCTCATCCACACGGATTACAAGGACGAGGCCGTGCTGATCCTCGCCCCGCTCATCAACTCCCGAAAAGGCCACTACAAAGAGCTCTTCGAGCAGACCCGCAAGAAGGGTTATCTGAACGTGCGGGTGGACGGCGAAATGAGGGAGATCACCCACGGCATGAAGCTGGACCGTTACAAGAACCACACCATCGAGGTGGTCATCGACAAACTCATCATCACAGACAAGAACGAGAAGCGCATCAAAGACTCGGTGCGGATCGCCATGAAGCAGGGAAACGGAACGCTCATCGTGGTCAAGAAAAGCGATGGCAGCAGTCGTCACTTCAGCCGCCACCTCATGTGCCCCACCTCGGGCATATCCTATGCGGAACCCGCCCCGCACAACTTCTCCTTCAATTCGCCCCACGGGGCCTGCGACAAGTGCAAAGGTCTGGGATACGTCAACGAAATAGATCTGGATAAAATCATACCAGACAAACGTCAAAGCATCTACAACGGAGGAATATCCCCGTTAGGAAAATATAAAAAATCTCTCTTCTTCTGGATGTTGGAGGCCATTGCGGAGAAATACGAATTCTCCCTGAAGGACCCGATAGAGGAGATTCCCGAAGAGGCATTGAACGCTATCCTCAACGGAACGGACGAACGCATCTGCGTGAAAAACAGTTCATTGGGCGAATCACATTGTACCTATAGCTTCGAGGGCGTCATCCGCTACATCGAAATGCAACGAGAGGGCGACACCTCCGCCACCTCGCAGAAATGGGCGGAACAATTCAGCAAGACGATCGTCTGCCCGGAGTGCGGCGGTAGCCGTATCAACCAAGAGGCGAGGAACTACAAGATCGCAGGGAAAAGCATAGACCAGCTCGCCAACATGGACATCGCCGAACTACAGGAATGGACAACCAATGTGGTCGACAAGCTGGAAGAGAAACAACGCACCATCGCCACGGAGATACTCAAGGAGATACAGACGAGGCTACAATTCCTTGTCGACGTCGGACTGGACTACCTCTCCCTCAACCGTGCCACCGCAACGCTTTCCGGTGGCGAGAGCCAACGCATCAGGCTGGCGACACAGATCGGTTCACAGCTCGTCAACGTGCTCTACATCCTCGACGAGCCCAGCATCGGTTTACACCAGCGGGACAATACCCGTCTCATCAACTCGCTCAAACGATTACGAGACATAGGCAACTCGATCATCGTGGTGGAGCACGACAAAGACATGATGCTCGAGTCCGACTACATCGTGGACATGGGACCTCTGGCAGGCCGCAAGGGCGGAAACGTCGTCTACGAAGGCACCCCTGCTGACATGTTGAAAACCAATACGATGACGGCGGAATACCTCAACGGCAAACGTAAGATAGAGGTGAGACCAGAGAAACGGGAGGGGACAGGCAAGAGCATCCGCCTCTACGGAGCGAGAGGAAACAACCTGAAGAACGTGGACGTGGAGATACCTTTGGGCAAACTCGTCTGCGTGTCGGGCGTGTCGGGCAGCGGCAAGTCCTCGCTCATCAACGACACCCTCCAGCCCATCCTCAGCCAACACTTCTACAACTCCTTGCAAGACCCGTTACCATACGACAGGATCGAAGGATTGGAGAACATAGACAAAGTCATCAACGTGGACCAAACCCCTATCGGGCGCACACCACGGTCCAATCCCGCCACCTACACCGGGCTGTTCGGAGAGATCCGCGAACTATTCGTCACCCTGCCAGAGTCCAAAATCAGGGGATATAAGCCGGGGCGGTTCTCCTTCAACGTAAAAGGCGGAAGGTGCGAGACCTGCGGAGGAAACGGATTCAGGACCATCGAGATGAACTTCCTGCCCGACGTGCTCGTGCCATGCGAGACCTGCCAAGGCAAACGATACAACCGAGAGACCTTGGAGGTACGTTACAAGGGAAAATCCATCGCCGACGTGCTGGACATGACCATCAACATGGCCGTCGAATTCTTCGAGAACATACCATCCATCTACCATAAGGTCAAGACATTACAAGAGATCGGATTAGGCTATATCCGTTTAGGGCAACCCTCCACCACCCTTTCAGGCGGAGAGAGCCAACGCATCAAGCTCGCCACCGAACTGATGAGGAAGGAGACCGGCAACACACTATATATCCTCGACGAGCCCACCACAGGACTTCACTTCGAAGACATAAGGATATTGCTGGATGTATTGAACAAACTGGCGGACAGAGGCAATTCCATCATCGTCATCGAGCACAATCTGGACATCATCAAATCAGCGGATTATGTCATCGACATGGGACCCGAAGGCGGGCGAGGAGGTGGAAAGATCTTGGCGACAGGCACGCCAGAGGAAATTGCCCGGAACCAACGGAGCGCCACCGGGCTCTATCTGAAGAAAGAACTATAGAGAAGAAATACAACGCATTTATTTTCAAACGATTAATAAAACGCGGGAAAGGACATTCCTCCACGTTGTTAAAAACGTGTTAATCCTTTTTAACCACCGAGTCAAGTAATCGCAAGAGGGTATGAAAAAAAATAATTATATTCGCGTTGAACAAAACTTGGAGTTCGTATGGGAAAGATCATAGCAATCGCAAATCAGAAGGGCGGCGTGGGGAAAACCACGACAGCCGTCAACTTGGCGGCTTCTTTGGCAGTGCTGGAGAAGAAGGTGTTGATTGTGGACGCAGATCCGCAGGCCAATGCCTCATCTGGACTCGGATTGGATGTCCGCAAACTGAAAAAGACCGTGTACGAGTGCATATCCGGTGAGATTGACCCGCACGAAGCGATCTACGACACTGAGCTTGACAATCTGAAGATCATTCCTTCCCATGTGGATTTAGTCGGTGCGGAGGTTGAAATGATCAACTTGGAAGACCGAGAGAAATACATGAAAGCGATGTTGGAGAAGTTGCGGAACGACTACGACTTCATCTTCATCGATTGTTGTCCATCCCTAGGACTGATCACCATCAACTCCCTGACAGCGGCAGACTCCATCATCATCCCTGTGCAATGCGAGTACTTCGCCTTAGAGGGAATCGCCAAGTTGCTCGCCACCATCAAATTGGTAAAGAGCAAATTGAATCCAGGTCTCGAAATCGAAGGATTCCTTTTGACCATGTACGACGCCCGCACCGCACTCAACAGAATGGTGGTGGACGATGTTCGGAAGAACTTCAAGGACATGGTGTTCGAAACCATCATACAACGAAATGTACGCTTGGGTGAAGCTCCTAGCTACGGAAAACCCGTCATCACCTACGATGCGGACTCCAGGGGCGCCATCAACTATATGAGTCTGGCTAACGAATTGTTAGTAAGATGTTCAAAAGATGTTAACGTAGAAGCATAAGAGACATGGCTAAGAAATTCGGAGGTTTGAACTTGAACAGAGGGATTAGCTCTATGATCCCGACAGATGACGAGCATGAGCGCGTTTCAGGCGCATCATCCATCAACGAAGTGAAATTGTCTGAGATAGAGGCCAACCCTGACCAACCACGTCGGGACTTCGACGAGGAAGCGCTCCAAGAACTAGCGGACTCCATCAAACAGATAGGGGTGGTACAACCCATCACATTACGCAAGATAGAGGACGGCAAGTACCAAATCATTGCGGGAGAGCGTCGTTTCAGGGCCTCCCAAATCGCAGGAATAGAGAGCATACCAGCCTACATCAGGGACGTGAACGATTCCCAATTGATGGAGATGGCCCTTGTAGAGAACATCCAGCGTGAAGACCTGAACGCCATAGAGGAGGCACTCGCCTATCAGAACCTCATGGACAAGTGCGACTACACACAAGACCAACTCAGCGAACGTGTAGGCAAGAAACGTGCGACGGTGGCCAACTACCTCCGCTTGCTCAGACTCCCCGCAGAGATACAGATGGCAGTGAAGGACAAGAAATTAGACATGGGCCATGCCCGCGCCCTGATGGCCATCGAGAACCCTGTCGCCCAACTTGAAGTCTACAACCGAATCATAGCGGAGGGCCTATCCGTCCGCAAGGTGGAGGAGCTGGCCAAGAACATCAAGGAAGGCAAAGCGACAGACTCCGTCAAAAAAGAGACGAAGAAGGATGAACTCCCTGAAGATTACGCCGCACTGAAGGATAGGCTGAACGGTTTGTTCAACACGCCAATCAGCATGACATGCGACAAAAAAGGGAAGGGAAAAATCACGATACAATTCAGCAACGATGACGAGTTGTTGCAGATCATGAGCATATTCGACTCCATAAAAAATTCATAGACAGGAAGGGGAAGGATTGAAAAAGATTGTCACCATATTTGTTCTGCTAAACGCATTGTTTTCCTTAGCGTTCTCCGCCTACGGCGAGGAGACGCCAGACACGACTGATGTCGTGGAGGTCAAGGAAGAGAAGATCATGATCGCCATACCAGACACTATCCGTCAAGAGGCGACGTCCCAACAAGAGGCAGAGACCGCCACAGAGGCGGAAGTCATCAAAACCCCTAAAAGGAAACTTAAGACGGATTACATCGCTTTCAAGCCCAATCCAAGGCGGGCGACCTGGTATGCCATCGTATGTCCAGGACTAGGACAAATCTACAACCGCAGTTATTGGAAACTGCCAATCCTTTACGGAGGCGTATTAGCCTGCACCTACCTAATCACATGGAACGGGCGAATGTACAACGATTACCGCAATGCCTACCACGACATCATCGACAGCGACCCCAACACGGAAAGTTACATGAACTTGTTTCCTTCCTATAACGGGACGCAGTCATGGTTACCCAACACCCTGCACACCAAGATGAATAATTACAGACGCACAAGGGACATGAGCGTCTTCGCCATGGTGATGCTGTATATGGTTAGTGCGGTAGACGCGTTTGTAGACGCCCACCTATACGATTTCACAGTATCGAACGACTTATCGCTCCGTGTGGAGCCAATCATCAATAGTTACAGTATGGATTACGTGAACAAGAACAGATCTTTCGGATTCCGCTGTAACATTACGTTTTAGGAGAAAGTAATAATGTTAAAGCATTTATGGACAATCATTGCGTTGGTATTGGTAAGTACTAACGTGATGGCACAAGACGAAGAAGTAACAGAGATCGAAAACGATTCGACAGAGGCTGAGATCATCGCCCAGGAAGAGGAGTTTGAGGAGCAAGAAGATTTGGCTTTCATCGACTCCGTCGAGACCGCGAACGCCAAAGGCGATACCATCAAAACCTACACAGACCTCCCCGTCGGATTCGACACCCAAATGGATAGTCTTCTGAACGAATACTACCAATCCGTCATCGTACAACCTAAAAAACGCAAATGCGTATCGGACAGTATCGGCGTCGGTTGCAGCGACGAAGTCTACATCGCCAGACTGCAAAAGATACCCGCCATCATGGAGCTCGCCTTCAACCCTATCGTGAAGAAACACATCGAGTTATATGTGCTGAAGCGCCGCAAACAGGTGGAGAACATGCTGGGAATCGGAGAATATTACTTTCCGATCTTCGAGCAGGAATTGGAGGCAGCCAGACTTCCACTCGAACTAAAATACCTGCCGGTCATCGAGTCTGCACTCAACCCGCTGGCATTCTCCCGTGCGGGAGCATCCGGACTATGGCAGTTCATGTACGGAACAGGAAAACTGTATGGCCTCGAGGGGAATAGTCTAGTGGACGACAGACGTGACCCGATCAAAGCCACCCATGCGGCAGTTCGTTTCTTGGGAGACCTCTACAAAATCTACGGAGACTGGTCATTGGTGATCGCCGCCTACAACTGCGGTCCGGGCAACGTGAACAAAGCCATCAAACGGGCAAACGGAAAGAAAGATTATTGGGCCATCTACCCTTACCTGCCATTGGAAACCAGAGGCTACGTGCCGGCCTTCATCGCCGCCACCTACGCCATGACCTACTACAAAGAGCATAACATCTGTCCAGCGAAGATGCAGATACCAGTTCTCTGCGACACAATACGCCTGAACGAGCGCATTCACTTGGAACAGATCGCCCAAGTGCTGAAAATCGACATCAAGCTACTCCGCAGCCTCAACCCTCAATACAGGAAAGACATCATTCCTGGCAACGGACAGGTATACACGTTATGCCTTCCGCAAAAAAGCATAGGCAAATTCATCGACATGAAGGACTCCATCATCGCATACAAGGCGGATTCGTTCGCACTGAACCGTGCAGTGGTACTCCCTGCCAAAGCGGACCCATATTACAGAGGCATGAGAGGCGGAGCGGTCGGTAAAGGCATCTACGTCGTAAAGAAAGGAGATTCCCTCTCCTCCATCGCAAAGAGAAGAAGAGTATCCGTCGCCAAGTTGAAGCAATGGAACAACCTGAAGTCTGATAAAATACGCGCAGGACAGAGACTGAGAATCAAATAGGAAACAGAAAAGGCTTTCCTCAAAGTTCTCAATCAAGGACTTAGCAAGTGGGGTATTATTTTTTGCTCAGGCAAAGAACAATACCCCACTTGCTTGTACTATGAAAAAGAAAATGTATTGACCTATTATCCGAGACATAAAAAGTGTCCAAATATACACTACCGCAAACATCACATTATGACAGATTAACTTATAAAATATGTAAATAATCCACTTTTTACAAATGATATAAATGTATTAAATCCACACATAGCGATGACATCTTTTAATAAAATCGCAAATTTAATTTTGTCATGAATTTATAATAATGTATTTTTGCAAGACAAATAATAATTTTTCAAAAGGAGCACTTATGAAAGTCAGAAAGGTTCAGGGTTTTTCACTACCAGAGCTATTAATTGTATTAGTCATCATCGGCATCCTAGTATTATTAGCATTGCCAAACCTCATGCCATTAATATCCAAAACCAAGGCGACAGAAGCGCAACTTCAACTGGGGCATCTCCACACATTGGAAAAGACATACTTCTACATGTACTCCAAATACTCAAGCGATTTGGACGAGATAGGATTTGAGCAGGAAAAACTCGTGACAGATGGCGGGAAAGCGAACTATCTGATCGAGGTGGTAAATGCGGAGAGCTCCACATTCACGGCAAGAGCGACGGCAGTTGTCGACTTTGACGGAGATGGCACCTTCAACGTGTGGGAGATTGATCAAGATAAGAACCTGAAGGAAACGGTAAAAGACTAATGTCGAATCTTTTAGTCCTACCCATTTTGTTCATCTTGATATACCAAGATTTTACAAAGTACACAGTGACACTCTTCTTGCTTATTCTATTAATAATTGTTCAACTTTCTATTGGGTTACGGACGGATGGATGGGAAGAAACAGCCACACTCTTCGTCACCAACGTCACCATCACAATTGTGCAATTATTAATGCTTAAAATATATTTCAGAGCCAGGAAAGTAAACAACAGCGGCAAGCTGATCAACAATGTCATCGGACTAGGGGATATCATCTTCTTTCTCTTTTTGTGCATGGCATTTTCGCCCATGAACTACATCGCCTTCATGATCATCTCTCTGATTCTGACGCTCTTAGTACATATTACAGTAAGGAACAGGTTCCAAAGAATACCGCTGATAGGCTATCTTTCAATATGGTATACGATATTAGCGGTGACAGGTTTTAACACCAGGAGTGACATGTACCTTCAAAATCTTTTCTTCTGAGTTATGATAGAGACAATCGATATAAATCCAGACATCAGGCATGTCATCACAGACCAACAGGCATGGCACTACCACATCATTCCCAAGGAGATAAATCCTTCGGAATGGAACCTATATATCGATAAGGAGTACTTAAACGAAGCGGTCAAAGAGGAGCTCGAACTCACCCTCAACACAACGGTCAAATTAGAAGCGACTGATTCTGAGGTCATAACCCATACCCTCAGCAAATACTACAGGAAGTCGGACGCCAAAGAAGCGAGCGCCCAACCATCCGTCAACATTAAGTCGGACGATTTCTTGTCTTCCCTGATCAAAGAGGCCAAAGAGATGCACTCGAGTGATATTCACATCGAGATATATGAAGAGCTCTGCCGCGTCAGGTTCAGGATTGACGGAAAACTATTAGAGAAATATAGGTTAGACAAAGAGAATTACCCTGCGCTTGTAAATAAGATCAAAATCAAGGCGAACATTGATATCGCAGAGAAGCGATTGCCTCAAGACGGACGTATCTTCTTCGAGGAGGGGAATGTCAAGTTTGACATACGTGTCTCCGTTTTGCCCACACTGAACGGAGAAAAAATCGTTTTGCGTCTGCTGAACAAAGACTCCGCGAACATCGAGATTTCCAAGCTCGGCTTCACGGAAAAGCAGCAAGCCATCTTCTTGGAGAACATCCGCAAATCGCATGGCATCATACTTATCAGCGGACCTACCGGCTCAGGAAAGACCACTACGTTATACGCCACCCTGAAGATCCTGAACAATATCGAGTCCAACATCCTAACGATCGAAGACCCGGTCGAGTACACCCTTTCGGGCATCAATCAGGTACAGCTGCGGGAAGACATCGGGCTCACCTTCGCAAGGGCGCTACGCACGTTTTTGCGACAAGACCCGGACGTCATCATGTTAGGAGAGATCCGAGACAACGAGACGGCGCAGATGGCGATTCGATCGGCCCTAACCGGTCACCTAGTGTTATCGACCATCCACACGAACTCCGCCTGGGGCATCATCTCCCGTCTCTGCGACATGGGCATTCCTCCATTCCTGTTGGCGGACACCATCAACCTCTGCGTGGCGCAAAGGCTTATCCGCCTATTATGTCCACATTGCAAAGAGAAGGTCAAATTCGACGCCTCCCAACTGCCAAGCCAATTCAAGTGCAAGACGATCCCTGAATACCACTACAAAGCGCATGGTTGCGAGGAGTGCTATTACACCGGCTACAAAGGGCGGAAAGCGATTTACGAAGTGATACCGATCGACACGGAACTGTCGGAGGTCATCAAGCAAAACAACTACGACATAGAGACCATCAAGGAGAAAAAGGGGATCCTCTCGCTAGCAGAGACCGCATATAGCGATTTCGTGAAAGGAGAGACCTCCCTCGACGAGATATATCCAATCTTATTGAACAGCATATGAATTTTAAAACAACATATAAAGACATCGTGAAACGGTCAATTATCCTATTATCGATTTTACTATTCAGCATTAACCTCAATGCTCAAGTGACAAACAGCGAAGATCGGTTTGTAAAGATAGAGAAACAGTTAGAGCAACTCTCAAAGACAGAGCCTGGGCTATCCGAGAAAATAGAGCTTTCGGTATCCGACCTGGACATTCAGGAGTTCATACGAGCTATAGCCAATGCGAACAAAATCAACATTCACATTAGCCCCGACCTGAACATGAAGATTAGCAATAACTTCTCTAACGTCTCCGTCTCGTCCGTATTGTCATTCTTGTGCAGGCAATATGATCTGAACATTGATTTCTACAACAATATCCTCTCCATCTCGAGATGGCACCCCGAGCCCGAAAAGCCAGTCATTCAAGCGCCCAAAGAGATTGACATCCGATACAATCCGAACGACGGGACAATCAGCATGGACCTGGATTCAGACACATTATCGAAGGTAGCCAAGGAGATCACGAAGAAGACGGGCCGGAATATCCTGTATGGACCATCGGTCAGCAACCATATCGTCTCATTCTTCGTCGAGAACATCGCCTTAGACAACGCCATAGACAAACTTGCGCTTACAAACGGATTACAAGCGATACCGACAGAAGACAACTGCATACTACTAGACAAAGAGACCAGCACGACCGACAATAACAATGGATCCTCTTCCAGAAGCAGATCCTCCAAGAAACACAAATCCCACAATGCGGATTTCGAGTATACCATCGAGAACGACCTGATCAGTCTGAATGCGGAAAACGCGTCCATCAATGACATCGTGACGGAAATCTCGAATGAGATGAAGAAGAACTTCATCGTCTACACACCCATAACAGGGGAAATCACCACTAGGCTTGACAAGGTGTCTTACGACGAGTTCCTGAATAAGATACTGAACAGCAGCAAGTTCACCTCCAACCTGAGCAATGGGTTATACATGATCGGAGACCGGCAAATAGAGAATCTGAGGGAGACGAGGGTCATACAACTACAACACCGCTCCACCAACAACATACAAGAATACATCCCGAAGGAAATCCAAAAGGATGTGACAATAAAAGAGTTCCCCGAGCTAAACAGCATCATCGCATCAGGTTCAAGCCGATCCATCGACGAGGTGGAAAACTTCCTGATCAGCATCGACAAGGTAGTTCCTGTGATTCTGATAGAGGTGATTATGATCAGCTCGAACGTCTACAACACCACCTCGACAGGAATATCCTTTGGGTCAGGGACAGAAGCGGTCAAATCCTCGCTCACCTATAACGGAGGCATCTCGACCACACTAAGCTCAAAAGTCCTGAACGACATCATATCAGGAATCAACAGTTGGGGATCGTTCTTCAACCTAGGGAAGGTGAATTCCTCATTCTACATGTCGCTGAGCGCACTGGAAGACCAAGGCGTCGTAAAGGTACATTCGACCCCTAAGCTGGCGACCCTCAACAGCCATGAGGCTACGCTCGTGATTGGAGAAACCGAATACTACAAAGAGGTGCAGAACACCGTCGTCGGAAATGAAAACCCGCAGAACATCCAGTCCTACGAATGGAAATCGATCGACGCCAACCTCTCCATCTCCATCAAGCCGATGTATTCCGGAGACGATCAAATCACGATGGAGGTAAAAGTCGCACAGTCTGGATTTAAGCAAACAGCGGGGAAAGACGCCCCTCCGGGATCAGAAAACAAGACATTCAGCTCCACCATGAGAGTACGGAACGAAGAGATGATCCTGCTAGGAGGATTAGAGGAGAAAAGCAAATCCAACACCGGGTCAGGGTTGCCCGTCCTCTCCAGAGTACCCGTATTACGCTGGATCTTCTCCAATCGGACAAAAAGCAAGGAGGATTCTCAACTAAACATATTTATCCGTCCTACAATTCTGTTCTAAGATGTTTAAATTAGAGAATATAATCGAAACCTCCAAGAAAGCATATATCGTTGACATTGAAGTAAATGCGACCGAGGTCTACTCTTTGACGGTTTTGACGCGCAAAGGGAAGGATATCGATTTCAGTTTCCCGGTCGTGGAGAGCAGCGATATCAATGACATACTGGACAAGATACCGGACGAAGCGACAATGGGCCTGATCATCAGCGGGAAGGGAGTCCTCTACAGACTCGTCAAGAGCGGAGTCGATTCACCCAAAGAGAAGCTCTTGTCACAGATTCTTCCCGACGCCGACGTCAACGACTTCCACATCCAGCCATACGGAATAGAGGGCAAGGAAGAAGCATCCATCGTATCGATAGCCAGGAAGGCGGTCGTCGACAACCTAATAGCGAAATTCTCAGGGAAAGGATTCATATCTGGCATCTCCATCGGTCCATTCATTTTCAATTCGATCATACCGCTCTTCGAGGAGCATGTCCAATCCATTTCATACAAGTACATCAAAATAGACATAGCAGACGATGCGATAACAGGGTTTCAGACGAACGGCGCCGAAGGGACGATCGTACACATCAACGGGCAGGAGATCAAGGCAGACCTGCTACCCTCCCTAGCCTTGGGGTTCTCCCTCCTCATGGGCAGTCCTTGCAATTATGCGGAGATACCGGCAATCGGGCAATCCGCTTCCGAAAATAGATACAGAGAGAAGAGCATCAAGATTATACGCTACGCCATCCCCATCACCTTCCTAATGCTGATGGCAAGCTATATACTATTCGACACATACTTCGGCAAAGTCGAGAACATAAAGGCGGACATAGCGGAGAACGAGCAGCAACTCAAACAGTTAGAAGAACTGCGGGAGTCCTATGCCTCAAAGAATAAATTCCTTGAGCAATCCGGGTTGTTAGGCCACACCCAAACCTCCAAGTACTTGGATCTGATCGCACAAAAGATCCCCGCCTCGATCGTCCTTTCCGAAATAAACGTCAATCCCCTGCAAAAGAGCCATTCGTACAACAAGGAGATGACATTCAAGCGAAACACGATAGAGATTTCAGGGACAAGCGTAGAGAGCTACGTCTTCAACACATGGATCAAGGAGCTGAAAGAGAGTCATCTATTCAAGGAGGTCAACATACTCCAATACGAGTACAAAGAAAAAGAAGGCAGAGCCTATTTTAAAATAAACATCATCACATGAATCTAAGGAAACTAACATATCATCAAATCTATTACGTCGTGATAGCATCCGTTGCCCTGTTGGCGATATGCGTCTTCTTTTTATCCATCCAGAAGACAGTTGATGTGATGAGCGAGTATTACCATCACACGGAGAGGATAGAAAACATCAAAGACGCGCCACAGAAAATAGATGCGTTAAACAGGAAGATCAAGCAGATGGAGCATTTGCTTGTGGACGCCAACAACATAGACACCGAGCAATTGCTGCTGGAAAAGACAACGCAATTCTGTCAGAACAACAGACTGACGCTGATCGAGTTCCCGCAGACATACGTCTCCGAATACAGTGATTATGAGATACTAACAAACAAAATCGTATTGGAAGGATCCTTCAAGGATAATCTATTGTTCATATATGATTCAGAGCAGAAGAACAAAATCGGCATGGTCGCATCCATCCAATTCATAAAGAAGAAAGACATGCGGACCAAAAGGGAGAGTCTGTTCACCCACATCTATTTCCAAAACATTAAACTCAAAAAGAACAAAATATGACCACAACCAAGAAATTCATTTATTTGCTTCTGATCGCGACACTCGCCAGTTGTCAGGATCTAATCGTAGAAGACATATCAGAAGAGACCGTTCACATTCTTGTTCCTCAAGATAATGTCTCAACCATGAGTTCGACCATAACATTCGCATGGGAAAAGATAGAAGATGCGGATTCATACCAAATACAGATCGTGAGCCCAGACTTCGCAACCGCACAAACATTATGCTACGATTCGTTGACGACGAACAACAAAATAACATTCTCACTAAATCCCGGCAAATACGAATGGCGAGTCAAAGCCCTCAACGACATCAGCGAGACGAAATACACGAAGCACAAAATCGTGATAGACAGCACATTGGACTTAAGTTCGGAAAAGATATTGCTATATGCCCCAACAGAAGGAGCCACATTAGGCTCAGACAGCATCAACTTCCGTTGGAATAAACTTTACAATGCCGACAATTATAAATTCATGCTTACCAACACAAACAATGAAACGATTGCGGAAAAGCTACTGACCGCTTCGGAATGCGGGATCAAGCTGCCAGCCGACGGGATGTACCAATGGAGTGTGCGAGCGAGCAACGCCAACACATCCACACAAACATTCAGTGCGACCTTCACGATAGACACCAAAGCGCCGGAAGCCAGTCTGAAGAAGACGCCAACCGACAAACAGACCATTCTATCAGACACAATAACCTTCTCATGGACAACCCTCCAAGATGCAGGTTCCGAAGTATATGACAGTCTGATTATCGCACACGACTCCGCCCTTTCGAACAAGGTACTGTCCATTAAGACCACAGGTTCCACCTATTCCGATACGCTATCGGCAGGGACCTACTATTGGACGGTCATCAGCATTGACAAAGCAGGGAACAAATGCGTCAACAATAGTGTCTATACATTCGTTAAGGAGTAATTCGTAATCATGAAGAACAAAGCGATTACATACTTGTTGTTTCTAATTGTAGCCATCGTTTGGGGGACAATCATCTATAAGATTTTCTTCTATTCGGAGAGCAATGGAGTGGAAGTCCGCATCGACGACACGCAAGTGAAAGACGACCCACATGAGCACATCGACACATTCGCGCTTTCGCTTAACTACCCCGATCCGTTTCTGAAAAACAGCAAAGCGAGTCCAAAGATCCATGCCAACACACCACGAACCACACAATCACAACCAAGCAAGAAGCGTGTCCAGAAGGCCGCCCCACAAAAACAAGAAGCTATTATCGTATGGCCAACCATACATTATGACGGCCTAATAAAATCAGGCACCAACACGACGGCAATCGTCACGATCAACGGGAAATCGCACTTCCTGAAAAAGGATGAGGTCGTGAAAGAGGTCAAGCTCCTATCGATAACAAAAGACAGCATCATCGTCATGTATCAACAGAAATCTAAAACAATAAAAAAATGAAACATAATATTTTACTGTTCATATCCCTGATTGTCAGTCTCTCGGGAGTAGCAAAAAACAATGCGAAGAACGTCTTCGAGGAATACAAGAAAAGCCACCACCTACAGTGTGACGACTCCCTTTACATATATAAATTCGTCACAGAAGCCACATCGACCATCAATCCAGAGTTAGAGAAAAGCTACACCTGGTACTACAACAATGCGATACACACCTCCAAAGGGAATTACAGCGGCAAACTATTAAACGGAACATTCACGAAACTGGACAAGCGGACCAACGAACTCGTGGAAAAGGGACGTTTCACCCTCGGCAAAAAGGATGGCGCATGGTACAATTGGGGCAAAGACGGAGAACTTCAGGCCTATATGGAATACAAGAACGGCACACCACACGGCTCATTTATCCAATATACAGGCAACAAACAATTCTCAGAGAAGGGATCATACCGAAACGGGTTAAAAGCAAAAACTTGGACCACATACGAAGAGGGCGTAGTCACAAGCACGACAAACTACAAAAACGGGGTAAAGGACGGTAAATCAGTGATCTATGACAAGGACGGCAACCTGGAAAAAGTAGAGCATTACAAGAAAGGGAAACTGGACGGGAAGTGTTACCTCTACAAAGACAACAAAGTAGCCTCTAAAGAGGTCTATAAGAACGGAGAGTTGAAGAAGGAGAAGAAACATATCGTCAGGAAGTTCATAAAGAAATTATTCAAGAAAAAAGAGAAGGCGGAGAAGAACGAAGAGAGCGAAGATGTGAAGAAAGCCAAGGAGGCCAAAAGAGCGGCAAAGGCAGAGAAGAGAGAGCAAAGGAAGAAAGAGAAAATAGAGAAACAGGAGAAGAGAGAGCAAAAAAGGAAAGCGAAATCAGCCAAGAAAAAAACAGAGAAGAAATGAGAGGATTGTTTTATAAACAAGCAGACGGATATTCCCTACCTTTTGCGATGTTTATATTCGTCATCGTCATCATTTTGAGCGGATCGATCCTATTAGCATCTTATCAAAAGGGGGTCATTTTCAACAGAGTGGTCCTGATCGAGCGATTAGAGGCGAACACGAAATCCGCACTAAACATCATGGTCGCCCACTCCGACCGATACCCTTACGACCAAGAGATTAGGCTCTCATTATATGGCGAAGCGCAAGACTCCGTAACGCTCAAGAAGGAACAATGGGGAGCGTTCGACCTTCTGAACGCCAGCGCCTTCCATAAAGAGTTAAAGAAGAGGCACTCCGCAATCGTCGGCAATTACAAGCAAGACAGCTCTAATGTTGCGCTACTGATACCAGAAGACGGCAAGAGCATCGCACTATCCGGAGATGTATCCATAGAGGGAATTTGCGAGATGCCCCAAGCCCGATTCTCACAGCCCAGCATAGAGGGGAGGAACTTCACCGGCAGGCAGATCAGGTCATTGATCCGAACCAGTGGTTCCATCATGCCTAAGCTAAACGAGAACATCGCCAAACTGACGATGGGCTATGCACTCGATCGATACATGAGCAAGGGGACGGCCATAATACCCTATACAGAGTTCAATAAAGATTCGCTAATCGTATCCTTCCTATCCGATTCCACCGTCACGTTATATGCGGAAGGTCCTATCGCAATAGACCATAAAACCATCAAAGGGAAGGTCGTCATCATATCAGACAGGGCCATCTCCATCGGATCCTCTGCCCACATATCCGATGTACAATGTTATGCACCATACATAGAATTCGGCAATGGCTTTTCAGGAAATCTGCAAGCCTACGCCACCGACTCCATCGTCGTGGGAGAAAAATGTGAAATAAAATATCCATCCGTCCTAGGCATCAACCAAGAAAGAGCAGGCATCTCGACACTCACTCTAAAAGAAAACAGCACACTGTATGGCATCGCATTCATGAACACAAAAGATGACGGATCCGCTCCCAAATCGATTCTTGCGATAGCAAAAAACGCGAGCGTACGGGGACAGGTGTACTCCAACAACTTCACGGAGATAAAGGGAGCTATAAACGGATCCCTGTACACCAAAAGATTTATTCTCCGTACGCCCTCCTCGATCTACGAGAACACCATCATGGATGCGAGCATCGACATGTATAAACTGTCGAGCAACTATATCGGAGCGGATTTAATCGGAGAAGGAACGAGGGGAGGCGTAATCAAATGGATATACTAAAAAAGACATCCGGGTTCACTCTGATAGAGGCAGTTGTCTCTATGATCATCATCATGGCATGCTTCGCGATGTCCTCCATGGTGTACATCAACGTGGTTCGGTCAGACAACAAAAGGGAGAGGGCCATGGCCTTCACCGAAGTCAACCGGATCGCCACGGAAACCATATTAAACACACAGATTTTCGACCAGACATTCGACGTGAACGGGTTGACCATCGTACGTCACGTGGAGCCCTACGAAGGCGACAATCTGCTGAAGACGCTCACCATTGAGGCATACGACCAAAAGAAGAAAGGGTTGTACTCCTTCAAACAAATTGTAATCGCACGATGAAAAAGATAGAAGGATTCACACTCACGGACGTTATCATCACAATGATAATCAGCCTGATGATCACAGGCATCGCCTTCTCCATTTTCAGGATGACATACAATCAGTTGTTCTCGTACCAGACGGACAACAGAGCATACCAAGACCTATATCTGCTACACATGACGCTACAAAACGATTTCAATCAAGCGGAACAGATCACAGCGGCGGGAGAGAAGATCACAATGAGCTCCTCCGCATACAAGAGCTGCGAATATCTGTTTTCCGAGCAATCCGTCATCCGGCAGATCTCCGAGCAGGCGGACACCTTTTTGCTAAAGACCTCGGAATACGTCACCTACTTCCAAAATGGAGAGCAATCCAACGGCACGATCGACAGGCTCTCCTTTACCGTCGAGTTGAATAACACGAACTTTTCATATATGTTTGTAAAAGAATATCCATCCGAGATGGAAATTTCCAACAATAACTAAGTAGTATGGCTTCCATCAAAATTGAACAGTTAAATAAAAAGAAGAAGGATTCCAACGGAAAGTGGTCGGAGACGATCAAGCAGCTCATGTCCAAAGAGATCTCGCTCGGCTCCTCGAAACTGAATGACAAGAAAAAGACCAACTTCTACAACGATTTATACATCCTCCTGTCGTCAGGGATCGACCTGCGAAGCACATTAGACCTAATGTGTGAGGAGGTGACCCAAAAGGAAGAAAAGAGGATTTATGAAGAGATCAGGAAGGGCGTCTTGGAGGGAAACAGCCTGTCGGATGCGATAGAAAAGACCAATCAATTCTCCGTATACGAATGCTACAGCATACGGATCGGAGAGGAGACTGGATGCTTAAATGACATTCTGAAGGACCTCGTGTCATTCTTCACAAAAAGGATCGAACAGAAAAGGAAAATGAAGAGCGCCTTCTCCTACCCTATCTTTGTCCTGTCGATTGCCATCATAGCCGTGGTGTTCATGATGATAGTGGTGGTTCCTATGTTTCAAGACGTGTTCGCCCGGTTTGGCAACGACCTACCCTATTTGACCCAATTGATCATAAACATATCCAATGGCATCATTGACCATATCACGATCATCCTATTGGTCATCGCGCTGCTTGTATTCCTCTACCTGATGATTCGCAGGAGCAAGAATTTCAACAAAGTACGATCCAGCATCATCCTGCGGCTTCCCTTCTTTGGGGAACTCACGAGGAAAATGTACCTGGCCCGTTTCTCGCTGGCCATGGCATTGCTCACCAGTGCACACATACCCGTTTTACAATCGCTCGGACTGATCAAGAAGATGATACCATTCTACCCTATCCAATCTTCGCTGGAGACGATCGAAGAGGAGATCATGAAGGGGAAGCCATTTCATGAAAGTCTGTCCAAATTCAAGATCTACGACCGAAGGATGGTGTCTCTCATCAAGGTGGGAGAGGAGGTCAACCAACTGGACATCGTCTTCAACCGTCTTAAAAACCAATACATGGAGGAGGTCGACTACCAGACAAGCATGGCCAGCGGCATCTTAGAGCCCCTAATGATTGTGTTCGTAGGTATATTTGTCGGCATCATCTTGATATCCATGTACTTGCCAATCTTCGAGTTAAGCACAAGCATTGGCTACTAAAAATTGAGAGGATCTCTGAAATAAAGGTCGACCAATTGAAACTTTAAAACAAAAATATTCATATTATAACGTATTAATAATAAGATATTTACATAACAAACATACACATTGGCGATTTTTTTTGTTCCATTACACTTGCGTCTCTCGATTCAAATGCATACATTTGTACCCATAAAATTCGATTTATGATCAACAAGATAGAAATAAACACGATCAGCAACCTTTATTGGTGGCGCCCGACTCTCTTTCAATCCCGGAGGTGAGCGAGTGCTTGTGTGTATATCTAAACAATATAGAAGCCCGTTGGGAATCTCCAACGGGCTTTCTTTTTTTAGCATTCCAACAAGAAAAAACAAATAAAAAATAATACAGTAAAAATGAAGAGATTTAGTTATTCCATTCAAAGCAAGAAGATACTTGCAGACATGTACACTCCAGTCAGTGTATACATGCGCCTACGCGACATGTACAGTTGCAGTGCGCTCATGGAGAGTTCCGACTACCACAGCATGGAGAACGCCCGTTCCTACATAGGCGTCTCCCCTATCGCCTCCATCGCCATCGGGCATGGGAAGTCAGAGATGACCTTCCCGGACGGTTCGGTCGTGAAGGGGGAGATCTCGGAGAAGTGCCACGTGGACAAGGTGATCCGCGAGTTCATGTCATGCTTCGATATACAAGGAGGCGAGGACCTACACTGCGGCCTCTTCGGCTACACCTCCTTCAATGCGGTGCGCTACTTCGAGAACATCGCCGTGAAGGACGAGACACAAGCCAAGAACGATGCGCCAGACATCCTATACGTTCTGTTCAAGAACATTGTCGAGTTTGACCACTACAACAGTTCGCTCAAAATCGTTTCGCTCTGCGCCGACGGAGAGGAGTCAGACTTGGCACTCATCGAGCGTCAAATGAACCGGACCAACATCCGGGCGTATGACTTCCATCCTGTGGGTGAGACCACCAGCACGCTGACTGACGAGGAGCACAAGGCAAACATCCGCAAGGGTATCGAGCACTGCCTGCGAGGCGACGTCTTTCAAATCGTTCTTTCAAGACGTTTCATCCAACGCTTCGAGGGTGACGACTTCAAGCTCTACCGTGCTTTGCGCAGCATCAACCCTTCCCCTTACTTGTTCTACTTCGATATGGGAGGCTTCCGCATCTTCGGATCATCGCCTGAGACCCACTGCCGCATCATCGGCAGCAAGCGCAGGGCTTACATCGATCCGATAGCGGGCACGACCAAGCGCACGGGCAATGCGGAGATCGACGCACAAAACGCGCAATACCTGAGAAATGACCCGAAAGAGAACGCCGAACACGTGATGCTGGTCGACTTGGCCCGAAACGACCTGAGCCGCAACTGCCACGGCGTGAAGGTGGATTTCTACAAGGATATGCAATACTACAGCCACGTCATCCATTTGGTGAGCCGTGTGAGCGGAGAGCTCGACGCGGACGCGGACCCGATCCGCACCTTCATAGACACCTTCCCTGCCGGCACACTCTCCGGTGCGCCTAAGGTGCGCGCCATGCAGCTCATCAGCGAATACGAGCCCCATAACCGTGGCGCCTACGGAGGTTGCGTGGGCATCATCGGCTTCGACGGTTCCCTCAACCAAGCAATCACTATCCGCACATTCGTCAGCCGTAACAATGAACTCTGGTTCCAGGCGGGCGGCGGTATCGTGGCGAAGAGCAACGAGGAATATGAGCTTCAGGAGGTGAACAACAAACTGGGCGCCCTCAAGAAGGCTATTGAGATGGCAGAAACAATGTAAAATACTTAAAAAGAAAAGATTATGAAAATCGTCATAATAGATAACTACGACTCATTCACCTACAATTTGTACCATTTGCTGCGTGAAGTAGGTGCCGACACCAGCGTCGTGCGCAACGACAAGTTCGCTTTGCCCGACCTTGAAATATATGATAAAATCGTGCTTTCGCCTGGTCCTGGAATCCCTTCCGAGGCGGGTCTGTTGCTCGACACGATCGATCGGTACGCAGGCAAGAAACCTATCCTTGGCGTGTGCCTCGGACACCAGGCCATCGGCCAATACTTCGGAGCGGAGCTCACCAACCTGACGGACGTGTTCCATGGTGTGCAGACGGATGTGGAGCAAACAGGAGAGGAGTACCTCTTCAACGGACTTCCGAAGCGATTCCCAGTAGGCCGCTACCACTCATGGGTGGTCGACGCCAAGACAATGCCCGACACGCTGGAGGTGACCGCCAAGAGCGAAGAAGGCCTAGTGATGGCGCTGAAACACAAGGCGTATGACATCCATGGCATACAATTCCACCCCGAATCGGTGCTCACGCCCGACGGAAGAAAAATCATCGAAAATTTCATAAACAAATAAACCCATACGATCATGAAACAGATATTATCACGTCTGGTACTCCACGAGGAGCTGACATCCGACGAGACAGAGCAGATACTCATAGGCATCACGCAAAGCAAATATAGCGCAGAACAGATCTCCGCGCTCATCATGGCGCTCCAAATGAGGGGAATCAGCGTGGACGAACTACTTGGGTTCCGGAAGGGAATCCTCAGCACAGGTGTACATGTGGATCTATCCCCCTATAAACCCATCGATATCGTAGGAACGGGCGGTGACGGCAAAAACACGTTCAACATCTCCACCTGCGCCTGCTTCGTTGTCGCTGGTGCCGGCTACAAGGTGGCTAAGCACGGTAACTACGCCTCGACCTCCGTCAGTGGAGCGAGCAACGTGATCGAAAACCACGGCGTGAAGTTCACCAACGACAACGACAAGCTCAAGCGAAGCATCGAGGAGTGCGGCTTCGTCTATCTGCATGCGCAACTCTTCGCCACCGCCATGAAGCATGTGGGTGGTATCCGCAAAGCCTTGCAGATTCCAACCTTCTTCAACCTGCTTGGCCCATTGGTTAACCCATGCCAGCCAAGCTACCAGTTGCTGGGTGTGGCCAACCTCGACCAAATGCGTCTCTACAGCAACGCATACCAGAAAATCGGCATCGGCTATGGCATCGTGAACAGCCTCGACGGCTATGATGAGATATCGTTGACGGGCGACTTCAAGGTGGTGACCAACAGCATGGAGAAGATTTACAAGCCAATGGACGTTAAGATGCCTATCTCCAACGTGGCAGACCTCAGCGGATCGAGCCGTCAAACCATCGAAGACGCGAAGAAAGTATTCGACGACGTTTTGGAGGGCAATGCGACAGAGAGCCAGATGAACGTGGTGATCATCAACGCCGCCTTCGCCATCAAGGTGATGGAGCCTGAGAAGGAAATCGACGAGTGCATCGCGATCGCCACGGAATCGCTCAAGTCAGGCAAGGCATTGTCCGTCTTGAAGAAATACATTGCCTTAAATTCTTGATTATAAATATTTTATTTAACGATTCAAGACATGAACAATTATCTGGAAAGAATCATGGCGACGAAAGGCGAATGTGTGGCCGAGGCGAAGCGGAAGTTCTCCCTTGAGGAGGTGAAGGCTATGTGCCGCGACGTACGCCCCTGCTTCTCCCTCTCGGAGAACCTGCGGAAACGCAACGGTATCATCGCCGAGTTCAAGCGCCAGTCGCCCTCGAAGGGAGTGATCCACGGAGGCATAACGCCCAAGCAGGTGGTCGGATTCTACGAGCAGGCAGGCGTGAGCGCCGTTTCCGTGCTCACGGACACCCAGTTCTTCGGAGGCTCCATTGCAGACCTGCGGGAGGCGGCGTCGGTGCTCAACATCCCTATCCTCCGCAAGGAGTTCATCAATGACCCGTACCAGGTCTACGAAGCCCGTGCCAACGGAGCCTCCGCCATATTGCTCATCGCGGCGGTGCTCGAACGTGCGCAGGCACAGGATTTGGCCGCCTTGGCAAATGAGCTCGGACTTGAGGTGCTACTGGAGCTCCACGACGAAGATGAGTTGGCCTATATCACACCAGAAACCAATGTGGTAGGAATCAATAACCGAAATCTTCGTACCTTTGAGGTCGATTTGAACCACTCCATCTCCATGGCCTCCTCCCTGCCCAAAGAGACGCCCAAGGTGTCTGAGAGCGGCATACGGAGCATAGACAACATGGTGATGCTACGGAACGGAGGGTTCGACGGATTCCTAATCGGTGAAAACTTCATGGCGGCGGAGAACCCAGGGCAAGCCTGCATAGCGTTCTGCAAAGAGTATACGGACCGTTTATCACAAGGGAAATGAGCGACGCACCGTTGAAAATAAAGGTTTGTGGGATGGCCGAAGCAGAGAACTTGGTCCAGCTGGCCCGCTTGAAGCCGGACTACGTAGGGTTCATCTTCTATCCGAAATCGCCCCGATACATGGCGGAACGCTTGTCCGCCGAGGCGTTGGACGTACTGCCCGAGACGACGAAACGGGTAGGCGTGTTCGTCTCCGAAAAGACCGAAACAGTTCTTTCCTTGGCGAAGCGATACGCACTCGACTACGTGCAACTGCATGGAGACGAGACGGTTGAATACTGCCAAACCATCCGACGACACGGACTGAAGGTCATCAAGGTGTTCCGCATCGCCACAAGGGACGATTTAAAATCCATCGCGGAATATGCGCAGTGTGCCGACCTCTTCCTCTTCGACACGAAGACGCCAGCGTACGGAGGTTGCGGAAGTGAGTTCGATTGGACGATACTCGAGGAGGCGGACATTCCCCTGCCATGGCTGATTTCGGGAGGCATATCCCCCGACAATATCCTGCGGGCATGCCAAACAGGCGCATTCGCCGTAGATCTGAACAGTAAATTTGAGACAGCCCCGGGCATAAAGGATATCCAACTGCTTGAGGAATGTTTTAAGTCGATACGTAATTAACTGAATGATAATTTATTAATACACTAAACAATATGTCAAAATACGATGTGACCAGCGAAGGATTCTATGGGCGTTTCGGCGGGGCATACATTCCGGAAATGCTCTATCCGAACGTTGAGAACCTAAAAAAAGTATACCTTGAGATATTGAACTCAGAGAAGTTCAAATCGCAGTACAAGCAGCTCATGAAGGACTATGTGGGGCGTCCTACCCCACTCTTCTACGCAGAGAAGCTCTCGTCTATCTACTCGACCCATGTGTTCCTCAAACGTGAAGACTTGGCGCACACGGGAGCGCACAAAATCAACAATGCGATCGGTCAGGTGTTGATCGCCAAGGAGATGGGCAAGACACGCATCATCGCGGAGACCGGAGCCGGACAACACGGGGTGGCCACCGCCACAGCCTGCGCACTCTTAGGCATGGAGTGCCACGTCTATATGGGCGAGGTGGACATTGAGCGTCAGGCGCCTAACGTAGCGCGCATGCGCATGCTCGGAGCCGAAGTAGTGCCTGCCAAGAGCGGCAACAAGACACTGAAGGACGCCACGAACGAAGCGTTGCGCGACTGGATCTCCAACCCAGAGGACACCTTCTACGTGATAGGCTCCACCGTAGGACCATTCCCTTACCCAGACTTGGTCGCAAGGTTGCAATCCATCATCAGCGAGGAGATGCGTTGGCAGCTTAAGGAGCAGACCGGCAAGGAGTTGCCAGACTACGTGATCGCCTGCATCGGTGGAGGAAGCAACGCCGCAGGTTCGTTCTACCACTTCGTCAACGACGAGCAGGTGAAGTTGGTGGCCGTGGAAGCAGCCGGTCACGGACTCGACTCAGGAGACACCGCCGCCTCCATCGCAAGAGGCTCGGAGGGCATCATTCATGGCGCACGCACCATGCTCATGCAGACGGACGACGGGCAGATCATCGAGCCATATTCCATCTCGGCAGGACTCGACTACCCAGGCATCGGCCCAATGCACTCCTACTTGGCGGAAGTGGGCAGGGAGACCGTACTCTCCGCAACTGACGACGAAGCATTGCAAGCCGCACTGCAGCTCACCAGGGAAGAGGGCATCATACCCGCACTCGAGAGCTCGCACGCCTTGGCAGCACTGCCTAAGCTGAAGTTCCGCAGCGACGAGAACGTGGTCGTGACCATTTCAGGCCGAGGCGACAAAGACATGGCAACGTATATTAACCATTTAAAACTATAAGAGACCCATGAAAAATAGGTTAGACAATATATTAGAGAGCGAGAAAGACTTGCTATCGATCTATGTGATGGCTGGGTATCCACAGCGCAATGACCTCATGACCATCTTGCGCGGGCTGGAGAAGGCGGAAGTCGATTTCGTGGAGGTTGGTATGCCCTTCAGCGACCCGTTGGCAGACGGTCCCGTGATACAAGACGCAGGCAACGTGGCGCTCGACAACGGCATGAGCATCAAGGAGTTGTTCGCCCAGATAAAAGAGATGCGCAAAGAGATCACCATGCCCGTATTGCTGATGGGCTACATCAACCCAGTGATGCACTACGGCATAGAGAAGTTCGCCGCCGATGCGCACAGTGTAGGCGTGGACGGACTCATCATACCGGACCTACCGTTCGACACCTACGTCAAGTCGTACAAGGCGCTCTTCGACGAGAACAGCCTGCACTTCATCCCGCTCATCGCGCCGCAGACGCCGGACGAGCGCATCAAGCACATCGACGCACAAGCGGAAGGCTTCATCTACACAGTCGCATCCGCAGGAATCACCGGCAACATCAAGACGTCGGAAGACTACCGCACCCAATACTTCGAGCGCATCCGCAACCTGCACCTGCGCAACAAGACCGTCATTGGCTTCGGCATCAAGGACCATGCCAGCTACACCCACGCCTGCAGCCATGCCGACGGAGCCATCATCGGTACCGCCTTCATCAAACACCTGAAGGAGAACGGAGCCAGCGAAGAGGCGGTCGGGAAGTTTGTTCGGTCCATACGATAGATTTCAACACGCAACCCACCTTAATACGAAAGGGTGTGTCGATCGATCGGCACACCCTTTTTCGCTGATTCAAATACTTGAGTAAATTCTATTTGAAATAGTATGTGAGGTTACCGAAGAAAACGCCGAACTTGTTTTTAACATAGTCGGAAGTGCCATGTTTTTCTTTATCGAACAAATTGTTCATGCTCATATCGTACCCCACCTTAATCTTTATTTTTTCGCAAGGCGTCAGACCAAGGGCAAAGCGCAAGCCGTAGTCAAGCCTATTCGCCAACGGATCTATCTCATCTTTATCCTTGTAGATATCGAACTTCTTTTCATTCGATTCTTTTTCGTATAGAGCCCCCTCGTAATAACCTTCAGGCATAGGCTCATCGTAATAAATATCACCATAATCGACTCCGAAACTCACCGTACCCTTGCATTTAAGTTTGCCGGACAAACCTACTGCGAAGAAAGGACCGACCTCAGGCACAATACCCACATTGCCCACATTTATTTTGTAATTAAGGGTCAAGGGAACCTGAATGTAATGGACGCTACACTTTACCTCCTCGGTGTCTTCCTCATCCGCTAATTTATCCAAGGCCCCTTTCCTTTGGTATGAAACACTCCATTCCAGGAAAAAATTGTCCACGAAGGAATAATCGAACACCAATCCCGCCTGAATGTTAGCGATAGGACTAATCTTCTCTCCCTCTACTAATTCATCAGGGTCAAATCTGTAAGTGGATATGCCACCCCCTGCGGAGACACCGAAATTGAAATCACCCTTTTTCGCCTCTTGTGCGAAAGAGACTGTACTAATGGCCGACAATAAAACAGCCGCAAAAAATATTTTTCTCATATAATAAATATTTAAGTTGCTACAAACATCGTCATCAATGCACCAACAATGATTTGAAAAAATTCTTCATACAACCTTTTTTATCATTCAATTTCACAACTCCACCCGAACCGTCGACGACACCGACTTCCACCCCTCGAAGGAGAAGGAGACGGTCAGGTTATGCGTGCGGGAGAGGGTGGAAAGAGGGAGGTAGATGCCACCAAAGGCTACGCTCCTTTTAAGTGTATTCAATAAATGGGTTAAATATATTCTCTTGGAACTCCTTCCCCGTATACCCATTCAGCACAAAATGACTAATTTACATATTTAAACAATCAACGCAAACATATATAATTTGTAAATTTCAAGCAAACAAAATCTGGAAAATTCAGACAGAAAAGAAAAGGAGTTGGATAAGTAGTCGTACAAAGAGATAGAGGATATCCACTCAGACATAAAAAAGACTCTCCACAACACTGCGGAGAGTCCCTATCAAAAGTTTTCTATTATCACTTAAAATAATAAGTCAATGTACCGAAAAGAGAACCGGTCTTGTATTCAACCCTATCGAAAGATGTGACATTAGCGAGACCAAGGTCATAACCCACCGTGAATTTCAACGCCTCATTGAATGCCAAGCCAAGGCCAAATCGTAGACCGTAGTCAACTTTCTCCATGGCATCGTTAAACGTATCCGACTCACCATCAGCCATTCCGGCTAAACTCGAAAGGAGTTCGTTACTAGCCTCGTTCTTGACTTTAGTTTTACCACCCACGCCATAAGCGAAATAGCCACCCACTTGAGGGATCAAGCCCATATCACCGACAGGGATACGATAGTTAAGCGTTAGAGGCGCTTCCAAATAGAGCATATTCATCGTTGTCGTTGATTTAAAGCCAAGCGCCTCGCTTTCCGTCTTATCACCCTTTCTTTGGAAAGTCAGACCGAGTTCCGCGAAGAAGCCATCAACAAACGTATAATCTAAAGCAAAACCTGCCTGCAAGTTCGCGATTGGCTTTCTATCAACAAGAGAAACCTCTTCCGTTCTGATGGATGACAAACCACCACCGAAGACGATACCGAAATTAAAATCACCCGCATTAGCCTCCTGCGCAAAAGAGGAAACACCCATAGACAATAAGCCCAAAATTGACAATAAAACTTTTTTCATATAAAAAATATTAAGTTTGTAAAAAGTAGATCAAATTTAGCAAAACTTTCAACATCTATCCCATCGCACCTAAAAAAATTAGGGCAATTTGATTTTCTTCTTTTTGGTTGAATCTATTTTTTTATGCACCTTTGCGTCATGAAAAAACAGAACTTGTCTTTAGAGCAAAATCAAGCCATTGAGGATTTACATTCACTGCATCAGGATCTTCGGAAAAAAGATCCGATGAGGGTTCGTTACATGCGCCTCAGCCGAATGTTGCAACGTACGGTAAGTGAATTGAGCAGTCGGCTGCATGTCGTCTACTCCAACCAAGCCTCCTACATCGACGCGATATGCAAGGAGCGCAACTACCCGCAACGATCCTCGCTTCAGGTACTCCGCAAGCACATACAATCCTTTTTGCGGGAGGAATTCACCCCCACGTCCGACGATTATCTCTATGATGTGAAAGCGATGGCCGAGGCGCTCTCCTTCTTTTTCCGCGTCAGTATACCCAGCGAACTGATCGAATGCCTACCCGACACATGGCGAAAATTAGATTATAATCCAGATCCTCACCGCAATGTGAGATTCGCATGCCTACGCATGACAGTCAGCCATTGGACCGAGCACCTACTCTACGGAGAAGTGGAGAACCGGCATGGAGAGAGCTTCGAAGGCGCATATGCCGCCGCTTACGTGCAATTAGAGGAGAGTGAAGAGCTCAAACGAGCCACCCAACACCTAGGAGAGACATTCGTCAACCTACAGAACGCACTTTTCGAAGGGGCGCAGATCAACCTCCTAGACGTATCCTTTTCGGAAGACAAAGAGGGCAACACACTGATCATTCCGGAGCTCATCGTCTTTGAACCAGACTATCTAGTGGACATCACATCCATCACAGGATGTATTCAGCCCTACGGCAATTCAGCACAAAACCACTTGGTGCATAAGATAGAGAAGTCAGCCCGCTCGAGCGCCATCATGATCGGTAACATAGCCAACCAATTCCTGGACGACTGCGTCAACCAGACGGCAAGCGCACCCGCCACATACGAAGAATCCATCAAGAAGGTCTTCTCCGCCGAACCCATCCAGTTCTGCACATTAGAAGAGATCAACATGGAGTTCTTCCAAATGACCAAAGACCAGTTCAATAAGATCAACCATATCGTAAAGAAGGGATTCGACGAGGCCGGCATACGGTTGGGAGACAGCGTCATACTAGAACCTTCGTTCATCTGCGAGGCGTTGGGCATGCAAGGACGTATGGACCTTTTGTCGGCCGACTACCATAAAATCGTGGAACTAAAATCAGGCAAGGCAGACGATTGGAACAAGGCAGAGCCCGAAGTGCGGGACGAGCACCTGCTGCAATTGACGCTCTACTATGAGTTCCTCCACTACAACCTAGGGCTCGACTACGCCAACGTGAAGAGCTTCCTGCTCTACTCACGCTATCCCCTCCTGAAAGATTGCCGCGCCTCCCGTCAAAAGGTGCGCGAGGCATTGCAACTCCGCAACGACGTTGTGGCGAACGAGTGGAGGCTATTGCGGGGAGAGTCACACCGCCTCTATACCGAGCTCACGCCAGACCAGCTGAACCAAAAGAACCTATGCGGCAAGCTATGGACAAACTACATACGCCCCGCATTAGATGAGACGTTAGCCCCCCTACACACCGCCGACTCATTGGAATTAGCCTATTTCCACACCTTCTTCACCTTCGTGGAGAGGGAACTGTTCCTCTCGAAGATCGGTAGCCCATCCGCAGACAAAGGAGGAGGATTCTCCGACGCCTGGAACCTTCCCGCAGAGGAGAAGCAGCGGAGCGGCAACATCATCATGGGGCTCACCATCGACCAATTCAACGTCTCGGACGGGCTCGATGTATCAGACCAATCTGAGGCGATACGCAACATTCGGTTCCACTGGGTACAAGACGAGGAGAACCTAGCCAACTTCAGAGTGGGCGACCTGGTGATGGTCTACGAGCGGAACACGTCGCAAGACAATGTGACCAACAAACAACTATTCCGCTGCACAATCGAATCATTCGGCACCGACGAAGTGGTGCTCCGTCTCACCTACAAGCAACGCAACCGGTCCGTATTCAAGCTAGACAGCCACTATGCGATGGAGCATGACATGCTCACCTCCTCCTACACGGCCATGACCCGTGCGCTACGGGCGTTCCTATCGGCACCGAAGGATCGTCGCGACCTGTTATTAGGCAGACGAGCCCCACGCTTTGCGCAAAGACAAACGTTGCCTCGACCTTCGATGAAAAGCGAGAAGGTGGACGCCATCGTGGAGGAAGCCCTACGAGCCGAGGATTTCTACCTGCTGGTAGGTCCGCCCGGAACAGGCAAGACCAATCTGGCGATGCGCACCATGGTGGACAATTTCCTGGCAGACACAGGATGCCGCATCCTACTCATGGCCTACACGAACAGAGCGGTGGACGAGATCTGCAGGATGCTATATCAGTACGACCCCGAGCTAGACTACATCCGAATCGGCAACGAGCTCAATTGTGACCCCGCCTTCCGTCACCACCTGCTGAAATACCAGACAGAGGGATGTGCCAACCGCACAGCGGTGATGTCCCGTCTAGCCCGCTCCCGCATCTACGTAGCCACAGCCTCCTCCATGGACGGCAAATCGATGCTGTTCGACCTGTTCCATTTTGACGTGGCCATCGTAGACGAAGCGTCACAAATACTAGAGCCACAGCTACTCGGACTGCTATGCGCCACCACCAAGGGGGGAGAGCCGGCCATCCGCAAGTTCGTCATGATAGGCGACCACAAGCAACTGCCCGCCGTGGTGCAGCAACCAAGGAGCGGTTCGGAGGTGACAACACCCGAATTGAGGGCTCTCGGGCTAGAGAACTGCGCAGACTCCCTCTTCGAGCGACTACACCGCCACATGACGACACACAGCGAGGTGAAACCAGGGATGCTCGACACGCAATGGCGCATGCACCCGACCATCAGCGAGTTCGTCAGCCGCTATTTCTACAACAACGCACTACTCGTGGGAGAGAACGCACACCAACGAAGCATCGCACTTCCCTTCGCCAGCGAAGAGGAGACAAGGCAAGTGGCATGCTTCCCTAAGAACATGGAGTTGAGCGGGAAGAACATCCATGAGTTCGTGCGCACCGTGCGCATGGGCTTCGTGAACGTAAGGAAGACATCCCGAACAGACAACAACAAAATCAATGAAGAAGAGGCAGAAGTAGTGGCACAGATGGTACGATCCATCGCCCAATTGAATGAGGGGGACCCACAATTCAAGCTATCGGAGCATGTGGGCGTGATTGTCCCGTTCCGCAACCAAATAGCCATTGTGCTCAACCAGCTGCGCAAACTAGGCGTAGAAGGGGCAGACGGCATCGTGATCGACACGGTGGAGCGGCTACAAGGCGGACAGAAGGACTACATCATCTTCTCCACGACCATCAGCCAATACTATCAACTCAACACCCTGAGCGAGCCTGTCGAGATAGAGGGGCAATCAGTAGACCGCAAACTGAACGTGGCGATCACACGTGCGCGGATGCAGTTGTTTGTGGTCGGCAATGAGCCATTGTTACGAATGTCAGAGATATACGGCAGGTTGATAGATTATTGTCGAGGGGAATAGGGCTAGGGAATCACACATCCGCAGATATCACACAATTAACTCCATCGAACCATAATTCTTAATTCAAAATTCATAATTCAAAATTCATAATTCAAAATTCATATTGCTATCTTTGCACAACAAAACACAACCTATTACGTTCCAATAGATTAAATGAAAAGATACTTTTTATTCATATTGCTCGCCCTGTTCGTATGCGCACAGAGCCAGGCCGGAAGGAGATCCAAAAGAAGACAAAAGGCCATAATCGAAACCGTAGTCGACACACTGACCAACAAACAAGAGAATCAGGTCGTGGTGGCGATCGACACGCTGCGAACCGACTCGCTAGCGCAGGGGACAGACACCCTCATGGTCATCGAGCCGACCGACAAACACGACACGATCACCATCACAGCGGTGGGGGACGTCATGATAGGCAGTATCCTGCCAAACACCTCCTACCTGCCACCCAAAGAAGAGGAGGATAAATTCTTCGACGAGGTGAAACCCTACTTTCAGAACTCCGACATCGTATTCTGCAACGTGGAAGGCACATTCACCGACACGGAGGTGGGTGCGAAGAACTGCAACGACCCCAAGACCTGCTTCAAGTTCGGTATGCCTTGCCGTTTCGCGCAATACTACAAAGAGGCAGGCTTCAACGTGGTGAGCGTGGCGAACAACCATAGCGGAGACTTCGGAGAGAAGGGCAAGGAGAACGCCAAGAGACTATTCGACAGCCTGCAGATCAATTGGGCAGGCTTCACAGAGAAACCTACCGCGGAGTTCGTCATAAACGGTGTCAAGTACGGTTTCTGCGCCTTCGCACCTAATCGAGGCACCGTCCAAATCACCGACTACGAAGGACTGGACTCGCTGGTAAAGCAACTACGGCAGACCTGCGACATCGTAATCGTATCCTTCCACGGAGGCGCTGAAGGCAGCAAATACCAACACGTTCCGAGAAACTACGAGAACTTCCTCGGGCAGAACAGAGGGAATGTCTATGAATTCGCACACAGAGCCATCGATGCAGGGGCGGACATCGTGCTGGGACATGGTCCTCACGTGACCCGCGCCGTGGAGATCTATAAGAACAAGTTCATCGCCTATAGCATGGGCAACTTCGCCACCTACAGCAACGTGAACATCAAGGGAGTGAACGGTTTAGCCCCTATCTTCAGGGTAAAGATGGAGCAACAAACGGGCAACTTCATCAGCGCTGAGATCATCTCCACTTACCAAATCAAACCACCGAACAAGGGTCCTCACATCGACCCAGACAATCGTGTGCTGAAGGTGATTCAAGCCCTGACGAAGGAGGATATACACGACAATCTGCCGCAGATATCCGACGAGGGAATCATTACTGCACCGGAAGGCAATTAAGAATTAAAAATTAAGAATCAACGGGTGGAAAATATTTTTTAAAATTTATATTGCGTATAATATACATTATATAAAATAATTTTATACATTCGCGGATGATAACCACACAAGGCATGTGGTTGGAAATACTTATTAGGTTTGCAATTGGAGCGCCTGTAGTAGTTGAACTGTTATTGTTTGTAATAAAAGATTATGCATTTAAAAAACATTCTATCTGTAATAGTAATTGTCTGTTGCTCAATATGCAACATCCACGGAAGTGTACTTATCAGCGGCATAATGGCCGATCCTGCCAGCTACGATAACATCTACGAATACGTGCAGTTCATCAGTTCCGAACGAATCGATTTTTCCGAGACACCCCACACAGTAATCATCTGCAACAATGGAACGATCCTCCGTCCGAGTGGTTGGCTGACTGGTAGTACCCTAACCTATGCGATACAACTCGATTCAGGCGTGGTAGAGATGGGAGAGCCTTTTTACATCGGCGGTCCCACCCCCAAGCTAAACGGTCCGAACAGCGAAGACATACACTTAAAAAAGTGGTTCACCATCGATTGTACCGCCCAAGAGGGAGCCGGTGGCATCGGCATCAAGCAGCAATGGAGGATCGGCATGGTAGGCAACGGAGGACCTTCGGCGGATGGCATCGCCATCTTTGCAGGCATGGCGGAGGATCTGACGGAGGAGAGCGTTCCCCTGGACTGTGTCTTCTACGGGGATGCGGTGGGAGACGCTGCCGCCTACCAATACCGGCTAACGGACGGCACCCTACTCGGTGAGGAGGACGATATATACCCCTCGCCCGGCAAGGAGTGCCTGATGAAGTTCGAGGGAGTCTACAACTACCTGGAGGACAAATGGGTAGTGGAACGCACAAGCTTTTCCGTACCCTCCTTCACCGAGGAAGATTTCAAGCCTGCGATCAAACTGATCCCCTACGTTTTCGACGTGGAGGTCTTCTCTAGCCCCTGCGAGGAGTGCGTCACATGGAAGAGTATCCTACCCGACACCACACGATTCGCCGTGCTTTGGCAAGAGGATTCCACCGCGGGGTGTCCCGCCTACCCTGCGGCAATCTGCGGCGTGCCAGATTCCCTGCCCGATGGACTCAGTCTGCTGGAGTTCTCCACCGAGAAAAAACTTTGCGCAGCAAACGCTCCCATGGCGCAACATCTTGTAGCTATTTACCCGATGGAGAACGGTTGCATAGACACCTTAGGGTGCAGCTTAGGACTCCACACGGTGCAAGCAACCTTACGAGAGCCCACAACGTCCCATTTGCGGGGATGCTTAATCGACACGACGCTCTACCTAGCCGAAGGGAGGGATAGTGTATGGGTAGAGCTGCCAACGCTCCAGTTCGACAACCCCTGCAATCGGTTTCACCTGACCAGCACCTTCCAACCAGACTCCTTCGCACCAGGGACGTACACGTTCAATTTTGCCTTGAGAAACGAATCCGAGCAGGTGGTGGATCAATGCGCCACGCTTGTGAACGTGATAGACACAACACCGCCTATCGTGCCGGACACCACGCCTACAATTGTGGACACGATACCGCCTATCGTGCCTGACACCACGCCTACAATTGTAGATACGATACCGCCTATCGTACCTGACACCACGCCTGCGATTGTGGATACGATACCGCCTATCGTACCTGACACCACGCCTACGATTGTAGATACGATACCGCCTATCGTGACTGACACCACGCCTGCGATTGTGGACACGATACCGCCTATCGAACCTGATACTACGCCTGCGATTGTGGATACGATACCGCCTATTGGGCCGGACACCACGCCTGCGATTGTGGATACGATACCGCCTATTGGGCCGGACACCACGCCTACCATCGCGGATACGATACCGCCTATCGTGACTGACACTACGCCTGCGATTGCGGATACGATACCGCCTATCGTGACTGACACTACGCCTGCGATTGCGGATACGATACCGCCTATCGTGACTGACACTACGCCTACCCTTGTGGATACCATACCGCCTATCGTACCTGACACTACGCCTACAATCGTGGACACGATACCGCCTATCGAACCTGATACTACGCCTGCGATTGTGGATACGATACCGCCTATTGTGCCTGATACTACGCCTGCGATTGTGGATACCATCCCCGAGTTGGTGGAAGATGAACCGTTTTTGTCTACAGACACGATATCGGAAGGGCAAGGGAGCGGAAAGACGAAGGAGTTCTCTTATAACCTGTTACTGACACCTAACGGAGACGGCATAAACGATAGACTTGAGATCGAATCATTGTCGCAATACCCTGACAATGAAATCTATATATATAACAAATGGGGCATTCAAATCTTTCACATGAAGCACTACGACAACCATTGGGGAGGCGATAACCACAACGGATTCAGCCTAGGCGGGAGGAAACTATTGCCCGTCGGGACATACTATTACCTGCTCCTCTCCAAAGGGTCGAAAGCGCAGTCTGGTTTTATAGAATTATCATATTGAGTCATGAAACATTTACTACTGATCCTATTCATCATGGCAGGCTGGGTGGCCAACGCCCAGCAGGAAGAACGTCCGTCGTTATACATGGCAAACCCATACCTCTACAACTCGGCCTGTTCGGGCTTCACGAGCGGACTGAACATCGCTCTGCAGTACACCAACCAATGGATGGGGATAGAGGGAAGTCCGAGCGAGATATCCGCCACCGTCCACAAACTATTGAGGGAAACGAACTATTCCATGGGAGGCATCGTCTTGTGCGAAAAGGCAGGCGTTTCCAAGCTATTGGAGGTGGAGATGTCTGGCACCTACCGTTTCCTGGTGACCGACTGGACCTGGCTCTCCCTGAACGTGGGCGGCGGCGCCCGATGCATCGGCAAGGACTTCTCCCTCCTTAGGCAAGACGAAGACCCCTACTTCGAACGTCAGAAGGAGACAGAGGTGGTCGTCCGCTTCCGCATGGGGGCATGGCTACGTTTCGAAGGAGAGGATTTCCTCGCCTTCAGCGTGCGTGGCGTGGGGAACGGTCACCTACGTGCCTTCGGGCACAAGCAGGCGACCCACTTCTACCTCTCCGGCGGGAAACGGTTCCGCACGAGCGCAGACAGACATCTTTCGTTAAACGGAATGCTCTACGTGGCGAAATACTCACCTTTCGGAGCTGTGGTCTCCCCCAGCCTACAGCTGAGGAAGAAGTGGGAGCTCGGGCTCAGCTACCAGACGGGAAGGATGGTCTCCACTTGGGCGAGGCTGAACCACAAAGAGAACCTCTTCCTCGCCTGCATGTACACCTTCCCGATGAGCCGTCTCTGCCAAGCAGGCAACGCCTCCACCTTCTCACTGACGATAGGCTTCCGCTGCGTGTCAAGCGAAAAAGAAAAGGAGCGAATCTACCGAAACGCTCCCCTATGATTATTTGAAAGAAAGATGGCAAGCCTATTCGACCTGTCCGCTGATCTCCACCTCCTGCTTTTTCAGCTTATTCTTATTCAGCTCCGCATATTGGATCCTATTCTTGTAGATATCGCATGCGAGGTAAAGCGCATTGCGGAAGGACTCCTCTGAAGCCTCGCCTACACCCACCTTGTCGTAAGAGACATCATGAACAGGAGAGGTACGGATGATAGGCAAATTAGCCGTGAAGTTCACACCGCTCTCCATAGCGATGCATTTGAACGGAGCCAAGCCCTGGTCGTGGTACATCGCCAACACAGCGTCGAAGCGCTTAAAGTTGCCGCTACCGAACAAAGAGTCTGCCGGATAAGGGCCGAAACAAGTGATACCCATATCAGATGCTTTCTTGATGGCAGGGATAATGATCTCCTCCTCTTCCGAACCGAGCACCCCATTGTCACCTGCATGAGGGTTAAGACCCAAAACCGCGATGCGTGGACGGATCACGGAGAAGTCCTGAATGAGCGTCTTGTTCAAGTCATTCAATTTAGAGACGATCTTATCGACTGAAAGGTAAGACGAAACCGCCTTGATTGGCACATGACCCGTCACCACGGCGACCTTGAGCACATCGCTCACCATCAACATAAGGCCCTTTTCCCCGTACCCAAACTTATCTTGCAGATACTCGGAGTGTCCAGGGAAGTGGAACTTCTCGGACTGGATGTTCTTCTTGTTGATCGGCGCCGTCACCAGCACATCGATCAAGCCGTCCCTCAAATCAGACGTAGCTCTCTCCAAGGCAAGGAACGCGGCATGACCGGCCTCCTCTGTAGACTTGGCCAGTTCCACCTTGATCTCCTCGTCCACACAATTGATGATATTGGAACGCTTAGGATTCGCCTCCGCGGCACTGGATATAACATTCAGATTGAAATTCTCTATATTGAGCGATTTACGGTGATAGGCGGCAGCCTTCGAAGAACCGTACACAATCGGAACACAAAACTCATTCACGCGCATGTCGGCCAACGTCTTGATAATCACCTCATAGCCTATGCCATTGATATCTCCCTGGGTAATGCCGACTTTTATTTTATCTTCTACCATGTTATTTCTTTATCAGAATTCTCTACTTTCTTTTCCACAAAAATAAAAAAAATTATTCAATTTCCAACGAATGGAGGACAGACTCCACCTGCCGTATTTTATTCCTTTTCTTATGCTGCGGCGCATAAACGAAAGCCTCCACCGTCACGGTCTCGTTTTTCAGCGAATCGATGAAGGTGCGGCTAACGAATGGACCACCCATGAACTCGTTCTCCGTACGCCAAAGGCCGCGCACCTCCGTGCATTTTTTCCCTTTGTACAGGATGTGACGATCAACCGGTGGGATGACCTCATGCTCCACACACATATAGGAGCCCTCAGAAGGTCCGGGGATATATATCTTAGTGAGGGAATCCCTCTTCTCCAGTATACGGTCAAGCCCCATGTCCTTTTTCCCTCCATAAGGCGTACGATAGGCGAGGATATCCATTCTGACGTCGACGCTTCCGTTGGACAGCCAGACGAAATTTTCGCCGACCTTGCTCTTGTTGATGAAATTCGGCAAAGCGACCCTCAAACCCAGCTTGTCATGCAGAAGTTTCATACCCTCCAGATTGGCATATCTCTTGAAATAAAGAATGCTCCTCTCGCACTCCGAATCCACGAAGAAATCAACGATAGCCTTTTTCTTCTCGTTCAGCGCACGCATCATCTCAGCCTGGTTCGGCGCAGTGACCGTCACGATGGCCTGCGTTCTGGCCCACCTGTCCTTTGTGAATTTAACCTTACCCTGCGTGAACTTTAAGCTATCCACCTCAAAGAAGACAAGGTTTCTCATCGGCTTCACAATATCCGTGAAATCACGCGTTTTAAGGTATATAATGTTAAACAGAGGCTCCGCCTGCGGAAGACCAGGCATATCCTCATCCAAAAGATCGTACAGGAATCTTCCCGCCTCTTCTTTCCACACACGCTCTTCACCCACCACCATCACGTCGTAAGCGTTTCCACCGACCGTAACCGTGAACATACTGTTATCTTTGCCCGAACACGAAGAGAAGATCGTGATAGAGGCGACGACGGAAAAGAGTGTGAACAAAATTCTTCTAGCCATATTAATTCTCCATTAACTGTTTGGTCGACAATAAACCACAAGCGGCGAGGATATCCTCACCCCTTGATTTTCTGATGGTTGTGGTAATACCCTTCGCCGAGAGTTGGTCGCGGAACCAGACCATTTTAGACTCGGAGGCTCCTTGGAACGGGGTACCCGGCACCGCATGGAAACGAATCAGATTGACCCTACACTCCAAGCCCGAAAGAAGTTTGACAAGCGCATCGACATGCCTTTTCTGATCATTTCTCCCCTCAAACATCGTATATTCGAAAGAGACCCTTCGTTGTCCCGAGAAATCATACTTCTTTATCTCAGCGATGACCTGCTCGATAGGGAAAGCCTTTTGGGCAGGCATCATCTCGCCACGCTCTTCAGCGATTGGGTCATGCAAGCTGACCGCCAAATGGCACTGACTTTCGGATAGGAATCTACGCAAGCCAGGGATCAACCCCACCGTAGAGACCGTGATTCGTTTCGGGCTCCATGCGTAGCCAGTCTCCGAAGTGAGGATGTCCAGCACACGAAGCACGTTGTCCGTGTTGTCGAAAGGCTCTCCCATACCCATGAAGACGATGTTTGTCAGACTTTGAGACTCAGGGATGGATTGGATCTGATTCAGTATATCCGCGGCGAAGAGTTGTCCATGGAACCCCTGCTGACCCGTCGCGCAGAATTTGCAGCCCATCTTACAACCCACTTGGGTAGAGACGCACAACGTGGCACGCTCCCCATCCGGGATCATCACGCTCTCCACGAAACGGCCACCCACCTCGAACAGATACTTCTTCGTGCCATCCTTGGAGGTGGAGACCTGGATAGGCGCATAAGCACCCACCATATACGATTCGTTCAGTTTAGTACGGTTCGCCAATGAGAGGTTGGACATGGCATCAATCGAGGAGACTCTCTTTTTATAGAGCCAATCAGCGATCTGTTTAGCGGTAAACGAAGGCATAGACATCTCTTGGACGACCTGTTTCAACTCGTCCAACGACATGGCCAATAAAGGTTTCCTCTGCGTATCCATCATAGAATTAAAAAGCGCGAGGAAAAAACAAGTTAACCTCGCGCTCCATATGCATTGTTAGTATATTTTCATTAATAGAAAGTAGCTCGATTGTCTACGACCTCGGTCTTATCCAGCAAGACCTCCATTGAACGTCTGAAGAGCGACTCCATTTCCCTACGAGGGTTAGAAGGAGCAGCGCCCTCTACAGGCTTCTTGCCGAGCACCTTGATTTTATAGACACCGCTCGTACCCTTGAGAGGAGCAGAAGTCTCGCCCTCTTTCAAAGAGCAGATTGCCGCAAGAACCGCAGGATCTTGGATATTGACGTCGAAGCGAGCATCCCTTACGGTATCGATTCTTTCCGCACAAGCAGTAAGATCCTTGTCCTTCCACTCAGCGATGGTAGCCTCAGCCTTCTTCTCCTCCATCACTTTCCTCTTTGAGTACTCGTTAGCGTAGCTATAAGAGTAAGGGAGGAAGCCCTTCTCCACGATATCCGTCAAAGCGGCAACCACACATTGGTTAGGGAACTCGAATGGTTGAGAAGTGATATCACCCACCTGATGTTCGAAAGCCCATTTGATCACCTTGCGGGCGTTCTCGATATTGCTGTTTCTGATTTGGAAATCATTTTCGAAGATTGGAGTGTACTCATAAGCGATCAAACCCTTAGAAGCGGCGTTGTTAACGAACTCGTCCACGGTTGGATTTTCGCTAAGGTACTTGCTAGCCATCTCATAATACTTACGATAAGTATCGGTGCTAGCCTCGACCCTGATAGCCACCTCGGCAAGTTTCACCTTACGTACAGGAGTTGTCATAGAGTCGATCTTAACAATCAATTGTTCACCCTTATCCTCGATTTGGAAAATCTGACCCACTTTACCACCGAAAGCAGTCTCGTCGAAGTCCTTGAATCTTGCGAACATACCCTCTCTCAACCAACCGAACTCACCTTTATTCTTTTGAGAGTTGTCCATAGAATATTTCTCAGCCATATCAGCGAAAGACGCACCCGCCTTGATAGCCTCGTATATGCTATCGGATCTCTTCTTGTTATCATCCTTTGGATCCTTCTTAGCCAAATAGATCAGAGAGATCTTCACTGAATCAGGACGAGTCACAACATCAGAAAGGATTTTAGCGGTCTTATAGAAAAGTCCATCTTGGAATGCGGCGAGGACAGAATCCTTCTTGCCAGAGAAAGCGAACTCTCTAAGAGCGTAGTCAAGATCAGACTCCTTCATGTAAACGTTTCTAGAGGCGAAGTTAGGATCGCTCTCTTGAGAAGCCAACAAATAAGCCTCATCGATGTCCGTGATCTTTCTCAACTCGTTCTCGTTATCGGTTGCTCTCGCCTTTGCATCCAAAGAGTCTTGCATGCCAGGCTTAACGTCGAAGACGATAGCCTTGATGGAGCGGAACTTATCCGTCTTGAAAGTATTTTTGATCTTCTCATATTCAGCTTTTCCCTCAGCATCCGACACAGCGAAGGCAGAGTCTGGCATCAAGAAGAAAGGCTTGAAAGCGCAAGCGAAATCAACTTGGTCAGCCGCATACTTAGCGATGAGGTTCTTCTCAGCCTTAGGAGCTCTTGTGGCGCTACCTGCCAAAGTGACCAACTTCTCATAAGCCATTGAGTTGAACAACTTCTGCTCCACGCACAACCATCCGTTGTAAATGTCCTTGAGATACTCGTTGTTCGCGAGCTCACCATCTTCCGGAGCCTCCTCATATTGTTTGAACGTGCGAAGGAGACTTTCCAATCTTTGAGGACTGAAATTACCGTTCTCATCCTTCAGGAATTGAAGGTTCCACAACTCTCTGTGAGGATTAACCTTTGTCGCATACTCCAACTCCTCAGGAGAGACGCTCATGCCGATCTTAGACATTTGGTCCTCCAATATGTTGGAGATCACGAACGTCTGCCATGCCTCGTTTCTAACCTCGGCGTCGCCCACGTTTCTACCCTCAATCTTGTTGAAATTAGTGAATGCATCAACACTTCTTTGGAATTCCGCAGAGTTTATCTTCTTTCCACACACCTCACCAATCTGATCACGATTCAAATTGAAAATCGCACTTGAGTTACTCAAGAAATCACCAATAACGAAACAGAGCAAAGCCACAAACACAACAATCATGACAATTGTGCCCCGCTTCCTAATTTTCTCTAATGCTGCCATTTATTTGATTATTAATTATTTTGATTTTTTTACAAATTTTAGCGCACGAAATTAGTAAAAATACGTTCAATGTGAAACTTTTTTTTGAAAATTATTCTCTCACAGGGAAAATTCCCTCTGGGTTTTTTATCGTGTATTTCGTCAGTGTCTGATTGGAGTCGAACCCCTTTCCATAAATCACCCTATCTTTCTGGGTGATTTTGATCCTGCCGTTGGAATAGACACGTTCCGCCTTCTCGTCCCAGAACAATTGGTCGCACTCGAAGCGTTCGCCCTCCAGGTTCATCGCCTTCACGCTGTCCCGCAGGTCCCACAACTTAGGTTCCGTCTTGTAGATCGCATAATTGCTTTGGATCTCGGCATCCACGTTCTTTTGGGGGTCGAAGCGTTCCAGCCGCAGTCCAACAGGGAAGTCCCAGTAAGGTTCCTCCGCCTTGTCATAGACAAACCACTCCTTCGTGTTGACACGATAGCGCACCACGCCCGAGTCGGAGACCAATGTCTGCACGTCCATCGCATGCAGGGAAGGCCGTTTGGAACGTTCCATGGAAGGGACAGAATCCAGCTTCTCGGTACAAGATAATAAACATATAGCAGCCACGAATGCCGCAGCCGCTATATGAAATTTACCATTATGGAAAAAAATCTGTTTCACAAACCTATTCTTACTTTACCGTTGTCTTCTCGTTGATCCAGCCAGGCACAGTGAACGATTGTCCCTTGGTGATGTTCCTCATGAACAACTGATCCGCTGCAGGGAAGTATGGTTTGTACTTGCCGATCAATTTGTTGGCATCGGCTGCAACAGATGGATCTACTTGCTTAGCCTTCTCCCATTGCTCAACTGCCACCCAGTAAGCGGTTTGACGGATAACAGCGTCATCGCTGATGTCGTCGTTGAACGTAGCGTACAAACTACCGATCAACAGATAAGCCTTTCCGTTCTTACTGTCATAAGAGATAGCCTTTTGTGCTGCCGTACGCGCCGCAGTAGGGTTCTTCATGTCCCTGTAGATGGTAGCCACGATGTACTGCAGAGAAGACTTCTCGCTGTTCTTCGTCTCCAAATTGATCGCATCGTTCAAATAGGTCAGCGCCTTGCTATAATCCTTGTTCTTGATGGATTGAGCGGCAAGACCTCTCGCCGAGTTGGCGGAAGGATCGATCTTATGCTTGTAAGCCGCCGCCTTGAAGTAGTTTTGAGACTCCTGGCACTTTGCCATCTCATAAAGAGACAACACCATGTTCAAGAAATCCTTATCGCCCTTGTTCGCATCGATCTTGCTTCCGTACACACCATCCAAAGTCTTGCAATCAGCGGCACCTGAAGCAGCGAATTTCTGGTCGATGTCCGCCTTGGCAGCCTGATAGTTGGCCAAATCAGGATCGTTTTCAGCCATAGAAGAGATCCTATCATTCATAATACCGGAAATCTTCAAGTAATCAGCCAAGAACTTGTCGCTGAAATCTTTCTTCTTTTGGTAAGTGGTCAAAGACAAATAGAAACGCTGTTGGAGCACAGAGATGGAGGTAGCCTCCTTCTTCGCGTCGATGATCTCGCCCAACCAGTTGTAAGCGACCTCTTTGTTTGGATCATTCTTGCTCTCAGGCACATAAAGCACATAATCAGCGGCCTTTTTGCCCATGATATAGTATTTGTCATACTTTTTGTCACGTCCGAAATATTTGATACGATCATCATACAACTTCATCAATCTATCAAATATCTTCTCCTTCTTTGCGGCGTCCGTCTCCTTGGTCAATTGGTTGGCAAGGATCTCCGCACCGTTTGTATAGATGTTCTTCGAGCACTTCGGGCACTCTGCGTATACGATCTCGAAACAAGGAGCAGCACTTGCATAATCCTTCTGTTTGGTGTATTGAACCATCATACTCAAGTTGGATATACACCTGATGCTATCTTCTCCATGTCCATACTTGGATCCGTCATTAATTCCTTTCTGTGCGAACGTCATTGTTGGTAAGGTCAACAATACCACGCCTAATAAAATTGAATTCGTTTTCATATCATTAAAATTAATCGTTTTTACTCTAATTTCCGTTTCGCAAACCAACGCTCGTTAATCGTAACGTTGATTATGCCTTTAAAATACTGCTCTTTTATGAGCCCGTTGTCGGTGTTGCCAGTCTTGCCATACTCGAATCCCACATTCACCACCGTCGGATTTAGCCCTTTCTTCAGCGGGAACCCGAACCCTGCATCTATCGCCATCTTTCCTACTCGCTCCTCATTCACCTTGAAGTATGACTTGCTTACATTCAGTCCGCAACGATAATACATTCGCTGGAAATACCTCCTCGCATTCTTGTTCGGTTGGTATTGTACACCCCACGCGAATCTTTTCACATCCTCAAAGGGTTTCTCGTCGTAGAATCTGACATCGGACCAAGCCGTTTGCTTGAAGTCAAATCCGACGATCACCCTGCTATTAAAATGATATACAAATCCTATGCCAAAACTAGAGGGGGTATCGAATTTATTATCATAATTTAACACTGTGGTGTCCGACGAGATGATGGTCTTTTCCGCCTCCGACTTCAGCTCGGACTTGAATTGATACGTGACACCGAGTGTCAAGAACTGCTCTTCGCCCAACTTAAACGATCCTTGCGCTCCCAGGTTCACGCAGAAGTCTCTCACATGGATCTTCTGTGTTTGGGCGGTCGCATAGATGTAATCCTTGTCGAACGTCACCGCACTGTTATGTTCTATCGAGCCGAAATGGTACAACAAATTGGCCCCGACGGAAAGGTTGGTGAACGGTTTGAAGCCCATACCTAAATAGAGTTGGTTGATACCACCCTCCCCTTCATAGGTGTAATTGGTGTTCAGCGTGTCTTGCGTCAAATTGGTTTCCTCCACATAATGGCTGGAATTCTTATAGCCCACAAGAGAATATGGGCGGAGGCCGACACTGACCGCCATCCACTTCTTTACAGGGAACTGCATGGCGAGATACTCCAAATTTCCTGTCACCGTCCTGAGTGAACTACTCTGGTCACTGCACTTCTCCACGGCATAACTGGCACCCGCCTCAATTCTGAAATTGAGCGTGTCAATAGCTGTATAGGAAGCAGGATTGGCAGGATTGGTGAAGTAGGCGGACCTTAACCCAGCCGAAAGACCTCCCATCTGCGTGCTCTGTCCATATCCGCCCTCGACTATGTTCCCGTATCCGTGACGTGTGTACGGCGAACTGATGTTATTTTGTGCCAAGGTGCCGAAAGAGACACCCAATGTTATTATTCCTATAAACGCAACTCTCTTAATCATCTGAAAGTAAGAATTCGGTTTAACCCGAGTGATAATAAATTTGGAATTACAAAGTTGCAGTATTTTATCCTTTTTTCAAAATATTTTGCGTTCCCACCTGTTAAAAACACTAAAAGTTTCGGATAAATAGCCCTGAACGACGCTATGAAACCATCCATTTCATAGGTCATCCCGTTCACGACGCCCGACCTGATGGCCTCCTGGGTATTCCCTCCCGTCAGCGGAGATTCGCCCTCCGTCGTCACAAGAGGAAGCTTGCTGGTGAAGGTGTTCAATGCCTTGAAACGCATATCCACGCCAAGGGAGATGTTGCCCCCCACGTAGTTGTTTTCCGAATTGACCACGTCATACGTGATGGCTGTGCCGGCGTCGATCACCAGCAGGTTCCGACCCGGGCAGAGGTAATGGGCCCCCACACATACCGCTATACGGTCTTTCCCCAACGTGCGGGGCGTTTTATATAGGTTTCCGATTGGCAAGGGGGTGTTCTCATCCAACTGTACGAATTTCTGCGAATGGTCACTTAACCATCGCAACAATTCCCCATCCGTTTCCACGACGGAAGAGAGGATGGAACGATCCCACCCGATCTCCTGACGGATCTTCTGGAGCGTATCTGGGCTCAACACCTCGTATCTCTCGGCGAAAATCACCTCATCGCCATCATATACACTTACTTTGCTGGACGAATTCCCCTGATCTATAATTAAATTTTTCATATTTCTCCTTTTTGTCACACACAGGGTTTTACACCCCTGCCTGTGTTGTGGCCGCCCCGTTGGGGCTTAAGCTGTGCGCATTGTGGAGGATACGCACATCCCCCCCCAACCAATTCTTAATTCATAATTGTTAATTCATAATTCTCATCTAGCTTCTCTCGATAACCTGCGACGGTTTCGTGCCGAAATATTCCCTGAATCGTCGGCTGAAGTAGGCTGGATCGCTGAAGCCTACGCTATAGGCGATGTCGCTGATCTGCGTGTCGCTCTCCGCGTTCTTCAACTGCCTCATCGCTTCGTTGAGCCTGAATTCGCTCAACACCTCAAGCGGTGTCTTGCCGATGATCGAATTGGTCCTTCTCGTCAACGTGGACTTGCTGAGGAACATGTCTTGCGCAAGATCTTCTATGGAGATATCGCTCTCCATGTAACGACGCTCGATGACCTCGAGGAATTGTTTCACGAACGGATTGACCTTCTTCTCTCTTTGCTCCTTCTCCGCTTCGTTCGGTTGAGTCTCCTCCGCCTGGTCTCTTCGCCCCTCCATGATTTGGCTGAGCAAGTACTGCTGTTGTTTCTGCCTCATCTTGAGGATGTTGCAGACCTTAAGGAGCAGCTCCTCCTGGCTGAACGGTTTCGGGATATAGTCTACCGCACCACTCTTCAAACCGATAAGACGGTCGGAGTCCTCGTTCCTTGCGGAGAGGAAGAGCAGCGGTATATGTTCTGTTTCGGCGGATTGCTCTATGATCCTGCTCATCTCGATACCGTTCATGACTGGCATTTCGACGTCACTTAAAATGATATCGGGTTTGTTTTGCGCTATGATATCCAAGGCCTCCTTACCATTATTGGCCGTGAGCACGTTCAAGTAGGAGGAGAGCAATGTCTTGACATTTTCACAGATCAGCGGGTTGTCGTCAACGATAATGGCCGTATTGCCCTCAAGGATAGAGTAATCCTCGACAGACATGGCACCATCCGCCTTGAAATCGCTCTTGATCTCTATCTTTCTCTCCGAAGACGGAAGGGTGATAGTGATGGTGGTTCCATTGCCTTGCACGCTCTCTATATCTATGAGCCCGTTATTGCGGAGGATATAGTTGCGGCATATGCGGAAGCCCAATCCATTGCCCGACTCGTTGTTAGTTCCTTGCGTGGAGAGGGAGGATTGCCCGGAACGGAGCCGCTCCACCTGTTCGGCGCTCATACCTACCCCCGTATCCTTCACCGCTATTTTCACATAGCGATTGTCCATCCACGAAAGGACGAAGATGTGTCCGCCTTCCGGGGTGAATTTGATGGCATTGTTCAGCAAATTGCGGACAACCGCCTCCAACATGCGAGGGTCCGCATAGGCGAAGTGCGTCAGTTGGATATCGGTCGTGAGCGATATGTTCTTCTTCCCCATCACATTGGAGAGGAGAAGCGACACGTTCTGGATGACGGATTGCACGTCCACATCCGAAGGGTGGCAAGTGACATCCTCTTTCTTGGACTGAGCCCAATCCAAGATCTTCAGCATCTCGTTCTGCAACGTCTTCGCGGAGTCATACGTGCTGTTGGTGATGCGCTGACGCTCCGGTTCGTTCATCGTTTCAGATCCCTTGGAGAGGTTCTCCAATGCGCCCACGATGGCGAACATAGGGTTCTTCAGGTCATGGGCCACGACAGAGATCAAACGGTCCTTGTCATTAAGCGCCTCCTTCAGTTCCGAAGTGCGCTCGTCCACCTTCTGCTCCAATTCTCGCTTCGCGTTCATCAATCGTTTGATGCGCAAGAGAATGATGCTACCCACAATCAATGTGAGAACGATGGCCAGCAAAGCCCTAAACCACAACGTCTCCCACCACGGAGGCAACACCTTGATGGTCAGGTTGATTTGCTTAGGGACACACTCCACGTTGTTTCGGAACGCTTCGATGGTCAGATGATACTCTCCCGCAGGCAAGTGGGAGAATTGCACATATTTACCGCCCGACAGATCCACCCAATCTTCCCTCAGGTTGCTGAGCTTGTACCTGTATTGTATAGGGTCGAACTCAGAGTAGTCTATGGCATCGAAATGGATGGTGATGTCCGTCTGGTCATACTCAAGCGACAGATGTCCGTCCCACAGGTTGCAATCCTTCAGTGGACCGCTTCCACGTTTCACCTTATTGTTGCTAATATACAAATCTGAAAACGCCAGGTACGGGATGCTCGTATCCACTGCGAGGTGGGCAGGGTCTAACGTGACGAAACCATCATTGGTGCCGAAATGGATCCGGCCTCTGCTATCCTTAAATCCGCTACGGAAGATGAAGTAGTGCAAGGCTATGTTATTACGGCTATCGGTCAGCAGACGGAAGCTTTTCTTCTTGACATCAACCCGCGCGATGCCATTGTCTCCCGCCAGCCAGAAAAGACCGTTATCATCCTTTTGTATGCTGTGATAACTACAGGCCGGGACAAAGTCTGACAGCTCACACTCATCCTTTCCAGCCTCCACCACGAAGAATCCCTTGTTCGAGGTGACATAAAGATTGCCCTCGTCATCGCAGGCGCCATCCGCCAGACTGAGGGTAGAGAGTTTATCGCCCTCCAATCCTTTGATTGGGATGAGGTCGCAACGTCCATTCCGCAAGCGCCACAATGCAGTCGACGTCAACGCCCACGTGGTGTTATCGGGCGCATCGATAGCTTTGAAGGCCCACCTGTCCACCTCCGTAGTGTCATTCTTTAGGATGATCTTCTGCCAATCCTTGTCCCCCTCCTTCTTATAGAGTCCATCGCCCGCCGAACAAGCGTAGAGGGTTTGACCATACCGGCAAGCCCCGAAATAGCAACGGCTGGGTAGATGCATGCCGGAGAAGTCCTCCTTGCTGACGGCCTTCGTTCTCGCGTCAATGTTAAACGTTCCCCCACCCCACGTAGGCACGATCACGTCTCCGTTCTCCTTCACGACAGCGGAGCAGACATTATTGTTTTCCAGCTCGACGAGCTCAATATTTCTGAAATCGGGCGAGACGTAATAGACACCGCTACCATCCGAACCGACTACCAAATTGCCCTGCTTATCCTCCGAAATGCCCGTGCAGGCAACTGCGGGGAACCCATAATTGCGGGAGAAGGAGATGTTGGTCAGGTCATTCCCTCGGTAACACCAGATGCCAGAGTTCCTCGTACCCAGCCACACATTGCCGGCAGGATCCAACGTCATGCAGTAGATCTTCCTGATTTCCAAACCCTGGGAATTATACGGGACAACGGAGTGGAACCTGGCCTTCTCCGAGATCTCATCATCGGTATACCAGAGACCGAAGCCATCCGTGGCGAACCAATAACGATTGTTCTTATCCCTCAACACCTTGATGGTGTTCCCGAACGGCACGTTCAGCACGGTTGGTTTTCCTATCGTATCTTGGATGTCGAAGACCCACATCTCGTGCGTCTGCGTGGTGACCAGCAGTTTATCGTCACCGATCGGCAACAGGTTCCATATAAAGCCGCAAGCGTCTATCGGAGGGTCGCACTCCACGATCAATTCGCCCGAAGAATCATAGACATAATACTTGTCAAGGGAGCCCACCCAATATCTGCCATATTTATCCACATACATCGACTTAATGTAAGTCTCCTTCGTACCCTCGTAGATCTTCGTGTCGCTACGGAACGCATGCGTCTCCGGGTCATAAAGGAATATGCCCTTGGTAGTCATCGCGAAACGTCGTCCATCGTCCGCCACATAGAAACCCTCCGTCTCCTCCGGTTTGCCCGTCACGAAGACGTCAGGGATATGGTCTATCAAGGTATCCCGCTCCTGGTCGTACTCTTCCAATAGGCCATGATAGCCTCCGAGGAAAAGATTATTATTATCCCCCAAATGACAGATGAGGACATCCTCCCTACGCAGCGTCGGGTAATCCTTTTTCTGATGATGCTTGAACTCCTTGCCGTCGAAGCGGTCGAAGCCGAAATCCGTGGCGAGCCAAAGGAAGCCGTTCCGATCGAACGCAATATTGTAGACCCTATCCGAGATCAGTCCGTCCGCCGTACCGAAGTGGTCAAAGCGACCATACTCCTGCGCCGACGCAAAAGATGAGGAGGAAAGGATGAGCAGAATCCCCAAACATATTTTCACCAATAATCCTCTCATATAGGTGTATTCGCTACTATTCATGGTACACAATGTAGATTGCAAATATATAAAAAACATCAAACAATAAAATAGTTTCAGCCTTAGTCGACGGCCCCTTCCTCTTATTTTTTCACGGCACCACAACGGAAGGAGCCCCTAGTCACCAATGATAGTGAATGGGAAGGTATATTTCATCATTTATCGTTATTCCCCAACAACCATAGACTCAATACATTTGCAATGTTGAAAGAACAAAGAGAGAGATTGATCGAAAGAACAAATAAAGTACATACCATTCACTTTTATAGACATGAAAATAGGCATATTTTTTGGCAGTAGCACCGGGACGACCGAGGATGTCGCCGGAAGAATTGGTAAAGCGTTGAACGTAGATTCATCAGACATCCACAACGTATCGGATGCGGACGCCGCAATGATTGAGAGTTATGATCTTTTGGTTTTGGGCAGCTCCACTTGGGGAGTCGGCGAACTTCAGGACGATTGGTACGATGGAATCAAGAAGTTCAAGGCGGCGAACCTGCAGGGAAAGAAGGTCGCGTTGTTCGGATTGGGCGACAGCGGGTCGTTCAGCGACACCTTCTGCGACGCCATGGGAATCATCAAAGGCGAGTTGGCAGGAGCTGGCGTGACATTCATCGGTGAGGTTCCAGCGGACGACTACTCATTCGATTCCTCCGTCTCCGTAGAGGGAGGAAATTTCGTGGGATTAGCTTTGGACGAAGTGAACGAGGATTATAAGACCGACGAGCGCATCAGCCGTTGGGTCGCATCTTTATCCCTATAAGCAAGGGCTTATGTATATGATGTGAAATAATTGAAAGGAGGCAGGTTATGCAAATGATGATGCCTACGGGCGAATTTAAAGTTTTGTCGAACCACATATATGAGTTCAAAAAGGGGGTACGCAATCTGGTGCTCTACACCTTGGATGTGCGTCATGAAGAGATGGCTTGCCGTCGATTGGAAGGCGCAGGCATCGAATACCTCAAGCAGAGAGTCAACGAGCGGAATGTGAATTTCTATTTCGGAGAGCCCGAATGCCTGAACGTGATTCGCACCTTCATAGATCGTCCGCTGAACAAACTGACTCCGGAAGAGGATTTCATGTTAGGAACGCTTCTAGGATACGATATCCGCAAGCAATGTTCCAGGTATTGCGAACGGAAGGGGCGCATGGCATATTCTCCTTCCGTGGCGACAACGGCCATATGATTTTTTTTGCCTCCCCCTCTCCAATGGGGGGAATGTATACTGTTGCTATCGTTCCCAAAAGGGAAAGGTTAATCTGTTTTTTGTGTTGTGTAAAGAAAGGGAGGAAATCCGAGTGGACATCCTCCCTTTTGACTTATCATGTCTAGTCCTAAAATAGCGTTACAATAGAATCGAACGCAGAAAGGCTATGGCATAGGCTTTAAATTATCGGTAGTGAAGGAGGTGGAGACCGCAAATATCAGTTGGGGTGCGGTGATGCGTAAATACGGCATCTCAAATTCAAAAAACAAGTATGATGTGATTCTGCAATAGGCTGTCGCGGTTTTTGAGAAGGCAAGGACCTTTGTGGCAATTCTGTAAAAAAACATGGTGCTGCAAAAAATAATATTTATTCTTATTTTTGTATGATTTGAAAAAGAATGAGTTAATAGAAGAAAAATTATGATGTCGGAATTATCTAAATTGGAAGAACTCAGGAAATTGGCCGAACAAGGCAATAGCTATGCACAATACGAATTAGGCGAAGTTTATTATGAAGGGAAACTGGTAGAGAAAAATATACAGACTGCTGTCGAGTGGTTTGAAAAAGCAGCTGATGATTACAAAGAGAAATTTTCGCAGATGAAACTTGGCCGTATGTATGAGTTTGGCGACGGAGTGGAGCAGGACTACATGAAAGCAATTGAGTATTATGAAAGGGCTGCTTTCACATCTCCTTTGCAAAATGAGGCTCTTTATCGTTTAGCACTGTTCTACTTGAACGGATTTGGCTATGAGCAGAATTTCGAATATGCCGCATCAATGTTTGAAGTATTGCTAAATGATGAATATATACCTGAGGCTAAATATCAATATGGCAGATGTCTTGAATACGGAATAGGCATAGATAAAGATTTGGATCAGGCTCTATATTGGTATGAACGTGCCGCTAAAGAGGGCGTTGAAGAAGCAAAAGAGGCGTGTGAAAGGTTGAAAGACAGGTGAGAAGATGACCATTTTCTTTGCTTGATGGATAAAGTTTTTTACATCATCATAAGTTAGGTACGTTTTGTTGGTATTCCATTCCTTAATATACACTCTTAACTGAATTCGCATAATCTATATACATCAACATCATTCCATAACAAAAGAGGATGCCCTCCTGAGCATCCTCTTTCCCATCGTATATTTCAATCTAATTTATTTATTATTCAATTGAGCATCAATTACAGCGATGGTCGTCATGTTGACGATATCGCGTACGGAAGCCTCCACATCCAACACGTGAACTGGCTTCTTCAGACCCATTTGAACAGGACCTACGCTCTCCGCCATACCCATCTGCATCAACATACGGTAAGCGATGTTGGCTGAGTTCAAGCAAGGGAATACCATGGTGTTCACATCCATGCCGTCGATCTTGCTGAATGGGAACTTCTCGTGACGAAGCTTCTTGTCAAGGGCGAAGTTCACCTGCATCTCACCATCCACCAAGATCTCAGGGTGGTTCTTATGCAAGTTCTCCACAGCGTCGTGTACCAAGCAAGGGTTTCCTGTGGAATCCGCGCCGAAGTTAGAGTAGGACAACATAGCCATCACTGGGTGCTCGTTGAATAACTTCACCGTCTCGTTGGTCAATACCGCGATCTCAGCCAACACATCAGCTGATGGGGAATCGTTCACCAAAGTATCCGCCAAGAAGTAAACACCCTTGGAAGTGTTCAGGATGTTGAGCGCCGCGATATTCGTGACACCCTCACGCATTCCGATGATATCCATAGCAGGCTTGATGGCCTCCATGTAGCGGGTATATGAACCGGTGATCATAGCGTCCGCCTCACCCATCTCCACCATCATGGCGCCGAAGTAGTTGCGGTCGTACATCTTCTCGTTCGCCTCGGAGTAGGTGTAACCCTTGCGGGCCAACTTCTCGGAGAGGTATTTAGCGTAACGGTTGCGGCGAGACTCCTCACGGTCGTGACGGAGGTTGATGATCTCGATGCCCTCGATGTCGATACCGTTCTCTTTCGCGATCTTAGCGATACGCTCCTCGTTACCCAAAAGGATAGGAATACAGATGCCCTCCTTCTTCGTTGTGGAAGCGGCCTGTAATGTATTAGGGGTGTTAGCCTCTGTGAAGACCACACGTTTAGGATTTGCCTTAGCGGCCTCGGTCAACGAACCGATCAACGTGTTGTCCAATCCCATGCGGGCGCGGAGCTCAGCCTTGTACTCGTTCCAGTTGGTGATGTTCTTGCGAGCCACACCTGAATCCATAGCCGCCTTAGCAACTGCCGGAGCGACTGTCTCGAGCAAACGTGGGTCGAATGCTGTAGGGATGATATAGTCAGGACCGAACTTCATCTTCTTGTTGCCGTAAGCGATGGAGACTGCCTCAGGTACCGGTTGCTTAGCCAAGTCGGCCAAAGCGCGTACGGCAGCCAGCTTCATCTCCTCGTTGATAGCCTTAGCGTGGGTATCCAACGCACCACGGAAGATGTAAGGGAATCCTAACACGTTGTTGATTTGGTTCGGATAGTCGGAACGACCCGTACCGCAGATCACGTCAGGGCGGGAAGCCTTCGCATCCTCATAGGAGATCTCAGGCGTAGGGTTGGCCAATGCGAAGACGATAGGGTTCTTGGCCATCGAGCGAACCATGTCTTGGCTCAACACGTTACCCTTGGAGAGACCCAAGAAGACGTCCGCATCCTTTACAGCCTCCGCCAACGTCGTGATGTCACGGCTGGTAGCGAAAGGTTTCTTGCGGTCGTTCAAGTCAGTTCTCTTGGTGTTGATGACACCCTTGGAGTCGCACATCACGATGTTCTCCAAACGAGCGCCCAAAGCCATATATAGTTTCGTGCAAGAGTTAGCGGCGGCACCCGCACCGTTCACCACGATCTTCACATTCTCGATCTTCTTGCCAACCAATTCCAATGCGTTCACCAAAGCGGCAGAAGAGATGATCGCCGTACCGTGCTGGTCGTCGTGCATCAACGGAATATCCAACTCAGCCTTCAGACGATCCTCGATCTCGAAGCATTCAGGAGCCTTGATATCCTCCAAATTGATACCACCGAACGTAGGCGCGATCGCCTTAACCGTCTGGCAGAACTTGTCGATGTCCTTCTCGTTCACCTCGATATCGAACACGTCGATGTCAGCAAAGATCTTGAACAAGAGTCCCTTACCTTCCATAACCGGCTTGCCTGCCTCAGCGCCTATGTCGCCAAGACCCAAGACAGCCGTTCCGTTAGAAATCACAGCGACCAAATTACCTTTGGCGGTGTAATCGTACGCCTTGTGTTGGTCTTTCTGGATCTCCAAACATGGCTCTGCCACACCTGGAGAATAAGCCAATGCCAAATCCCTCTGGGTGGCTGTCGGCTTGGTTGGAACTACTTGGACCTTTCCTGGTCTTCCCTCGGCATGATACCTTAACGCATCTGATTGTTTTTTCTCGTCACTCATAATATTTCGCGAATTATGTTTTTCAACATACCTTAAATTTTCCGCGAAGATAATAAAAATTCCTTTTACGTCCCAATTCCTTTCTTTTTTATGTTAAATAATGTCATTTGTTTACAGAATGATAGTTACAGCAAAACTAATACGATAAAATGCGAGGAGGAGACAATCGCCTCCATGAGTTACCTTTCAGGGTCGAATAGCCCCTAAAAAATACCAACAAATAGGGATGCCGACATTCAGAAATACCAACTATTCACTATGACCCACGATAGGCTGAGCGCCTAACTTTGCCCCGTAAAAAAGTAAGAAGAAATGGGAACATCCATATTGAAGAAAAACATTGTGACATTGGCTATTAGCCTGGCATGTGCGGGTAACGCATCCGCACAAGTGGACACGACATTCCAAAAAATCCGCCTCGGAGGATACGGTGAGATGCTGGCATCATGGAAGGATTACGGTCTGAACCGTTGGAGTGGCTCGACGCAGGGCAACGCGAAGGTGAACCATGCGCACATATCAATCCCTAGGTTCGTGCTGGCGATGGACTATAAGTTCAACAACAAATGGATGCTCGGCTCGGAGATCGAATTCGAGGCGGGCGGCACCGGCACCGCCATGGAGATGGAGGCTGGCTCGGGCAGCGAGAACGGGGAATACGAGACAGAGATCGAGAAGGGTGGCGAGGTGGCCTTGGAGCAGTTCCACCTTACCCGCTATTTCGCAAGGGCCTTCAGCGTCAAAGCGGGCCATATCGTCTTACCGGTCGGACAGACCAACACGCACCATGAACCGATCAATTTCTTCACCACCTTCCGTTCGGAAGGGGCGACCACCATCATACCGTGCACATGGCACGAGACGGGTTTGGAGTTTTTCGGAACAATAGGGAAAGAGGCCGCCGAATTCGACTATCAGGCACAGATCGTGGCAGGTCAGAACCCGTTGGGTTTCAGCCGCTACAATTGGATCAAGGGTGGCAAGCAAGGTCTGTTCGAGATGGACAACTTCTCCAGTCCGGCCTACGTCTTCCGCCTGGATTACTTGGGCGTGAAAGGATTACGGCTAGGCATGTCGATGTACTACTGCCACGATGCGGGCAAGAACTGCGACCGTCTGATCACCTTCAACAACGATGATCCCGTGAACATCTCCATCTTCTCCGCCGACGCACAGTACAAGCACAAGTTCTTCACATTCCGTGCCAACTACCTCAGCGGCAAGCTGTCGGAGGCTTTGGTCGTGGACAAAATCATCCGCACCTACTCCTCCAAGTCGGGTTACAACCGCAGTCCGAACGTGGCGGAGAGGGCTCTCACCTACAATTTCGAGTTGGGCGTGAACCTCAAGAACGTGTTTAACGCGGGGGAGAAGTTCCCGGTCATCTACCCGTTCGCCCACTACGAATACTACAACCCGCAGGAGGATGGAGTGAGCCTACAGGTGATGGACGACCGCTGTCAAGTGAGCTACTGGACTTGGGGATTGAACTACTTCGTCCTGCCTAACCTTGTCATCAAAGTGGATTACACGAACAGGAGAATCGGAACGAGCCAAGTATTCAAGAACACGAAATCGAACTACAACAACGAGAACGAGCTGAACCTCTCCATCGCTTACGTGGCTTGGTTCCTGAACAAATAAGCGAAACAAAAACAATAACATAAAATCATACGAACAATGAAAAAAAGAGCATTTTTAGCAGCTGGACTGATTACCTTCGGTGCACTGACGTTCAACGCCTGCAAGGACGATGACGAAGAGAATTTGGCAAACATCGACGACTCCACCGCCATCAGCGCGGAATACACCTCCGCCTATGCGAAGCAGTGGGGCAACTACATGCGTACCGTAGCATCCCTCCTCAAGACGGATGCGGAGAACCTCTACGCTTACTGGAATGACAGCTACGAGGGAGGAGACAGCTATGCAAAGCGTTTCCTTTCCCACACGGGCGCAGGGTTCCAATCATCCAAGGATTGCGTGGAGCAGATCATAGACGGTTGCGTGGACATCGCCAACGAGGTGGGTGATTCCAAGATCGGCGGACCAGTCGAGAAGTGGAGCGAAAACAACAAAGAGGAGGCGGTACTCGCCGTCGAGTCTTGGTTCTCTTGGCACTCCAGGGTGGACTACTCCAACAACATCGCATCCATCAAGAATGCATACTTCGGCAGTTTGGACGGCACTGTGAACGCCAACTCCATCTCGAAGGTCATCAACGGAAGCGACGCGACATTGGACGCTAAGGTGACCGCAGCCATCCAAAACGCACAAGCGAAGATCTTAGCCATCCCACAACCTTTCCGTAACAACTTGGGTTGCAGCGAGGCGAGAGAGGCCATGACCGCCTGTGCGGAACTTCGCGACATCCTGGACGAGGATCTGAAGAACTACATCGACGAGAACCTTGCCGACTACAACTGGGACGCAGTCCTCTCACAATACGTGAACAACGTGGTTCTTCCTACCTACAAGAGCCTGAAGGAGAAGAACGCGGAGCTCTTCAACGCAGTGGTGGCCTTCCAACAGAGCCCATCGGACGAAGGGTTCTCGAAATGCGCCGACGCATGGATCGCGGCACGTACGCCATGGGAGTCTTCCGAGGCATTCCTCTTCGGACCAGTAGCGGACAAAGGATTGGATCCAAACATGGACTCATGGCCATTGGACCTCAAGGGAATCATCAAAATCTTCAACACAGCCTCTTGGGGCGAGTTGGAATGGTCCGGCGAATACGAGGAGATGCCTGAGGAGGGCGAGGGTTCACAACATGCGCAAGACATCGAGTCCGCACAGAACCTCCGTGGATTCCACACGTTGGAATACCTCATCTTCAAGGACGGTAAGGCGAGGACGATCCATTGATCGCAACGCCCCTAAGCAACGAACGATTACACAGAAACGGCGGGGAATATTCTTCCCCCCGTTTTTCCTATTACACAACACACAAACACAAAAACATGAACTTTAACCTAAAACTATTTACCTTAACGGCCATGATCGCCCTATTGTTCGCCGCATGCGACAACGAGGAGGGATTGGAGGTGGACGAGATAAAGGTTCCCGACGGATATGCGCTTTCGGCGGGCACATCGACCGTCTTCCTAAGCTCCACCTACGCCTACGACACCGATGCGAAATGGCTGAAAGGCAAATACTTATCACGATTCAACAACGGAGACAACCTCTACGACAACCCACTCGGCTCGGCACAGAGCCAAGGCGGATTAGGACCCGTCTATGCGGGTTACTCGTGCGGAAGTTGCCACCGCAACGCAGGGCGCACCGAACCGACGCTCTGGAGCGCTGGAGGAAGCGGAAGCTACGGTTTCTCCTCCATGCTGATCTACATCACACGCAAGAACGGAGCTTTCTTCCAAGACTACGGAAGGGTCGTCCATGACCAGTCCATCATAGGCGTCAAGCCGGAAGGAAAGCTCAAAGTGACCTATGAATTCAAGACCTTCCGATTCCCCGACGGGGAAACGTACGAACTAGCGAAACCGAACTACACCATCACGGAATGGTATGCCGACAGCATCGCACCGGAGGACCTCTTCTGCACCGTCAGGATACCGCTCAGACACGTGGGAATGGGTCCTATGATGGCGATCGACCGCAACGAAATCGAACAATTGGCACGGCAAAGCAACTACCCCGAATATGGCATCTCCGGCAAGGCCAACTACATCACCGAGCGAGGCATCCGCCAACTCGGTCTCTCCGGCAACAAGGCGCAACATGCGGACCTGACCGTCGAGTTAGGCTTCTCGTCCGACATGGGTGCGACCAACAGCCGCTTCCCCGAAGAGATCTGCGAGGGACAAGCTCAGATGCGACAAGGCATGAGCGCCATGGGACTCACCTACAATCAATTAGACGTCACAAGCGAACAGATGGAGGATGTTGACCTCTACATGCAATGCCTAGGCGTTCCCGCACGACGCAACGTGAACGACCCGAACGTGAAACGGGGCGAACAGATGTTCTACCAGGCCAAATGCCACCTCTGCCACGTGACGACGCTCCACACGCAACCGCAGGGCTCCGTCCTGCTGAACGGCACACGCATTCCTTGGCTCGGCGGACAGACCATCCACCCCTACAGCGATTTCCTCCTGCACGATATGGGTAGCGAGATCATGGGCGTGGGCCTCAACGACAACTACGTCAGCGGACTGGCGCGCGGCAACGAATGGCGCACCACCCCACTATGGGGCGTGGGCCTGCAGAAGATCGTCAACGGACACACCTACTTCCTGCACGACGGGCGGGCAAGGAACTTCATCGAAGCCATCATGTGGCACGGCGGTGAGGGCGAAGCCTCCAAAAACATCTTCGCCAAGATGCCCAAGGCAGACCGTGAAGCGCTGGTCGCATTCTTGGAATCATTATAACTCAACAATAACAACGGACTATCCATTAGCCCTTTAATAGACTCAAAAAATGAAAAGATTATATATAGCAACCCTATTATCAGCCATCACCCTATCGGCCATGGCACAGGCAGAAGAGCCCATCAAGGCAGAAGTCGTATCGAACCCAACGTCCCTAATGGACGAAGAGGCGGAGAACGGTGTCGTATCATTAGCCGGAAGAAAAGGATTCTCCATCTCCACCGCAAAAGGGGACTTCGTCTTCAAGCCATACACCCTCATCCAAACAGCGGGGAAATACAACTGGTACGATGACGAGGGCCTCGACAAAGCCTACAACCAGGACAACGTCATGAACAGCGGATTCGCCATCCCTTACGCTATCCTCGGTTTCACCGGCAAGGTGTTCGACCGTATATCCTTCAACCTCAGCCTCAACGCCGCAGGTTCGGGAGGTGCACTGCTGCAGCAGGCATGGTTCGACGTGAAGGTGAAGAACGCACTGTGCTTCAGGGTGGGAAAGTTCAAGACACCGTACACCCACGCCTACCTCACCACCTTAGGGGAGACGCTCTTCCCTGTGGTGCCTACATCCTTGACCACCAACGTCATCATGCCTTACGTGCTCAACGCAGTCAATCCGACCATCGGAACAGGCTTCGACCTTGGCGTCATGGCCCATGGCGTAACCCCTAACGAAAAGTTCGGCTATGAAGTGGGACTGTTCAACGGAACGGGCGCAGGCGTGAACAACGCCACGAAGACGCTCAGCGACGACATCAAAGGGTTGCCTTCCCTACTCTATGCGGGAAGGATCGCCGTGACACCACTCGGCCACATGCCGGCAAGCCAAGGGAAACCGAACCTATCGGACGAGCGCAAACTACTGTTCGCCCTCTCCGCCAACGTGAACGTGGAGGCGCAGAGCGAATCGACCAACGACGCCCGCTTCGGCTTCGAGTTCGCTTACCTGGCAAAGAAACTGTACCTCGCAGCCGAGTTCTATAGGATGCACATCAGCTATACCGACCGTCAGAAGATCAGCGACGAGTTCAACTACTGGGGCGCTTACATTCAGGCGGGTTACTTCGTCGCTCCGCAGTGGCAAATCGCCCTCCGCTACGACTTCATGGACAGGAACGCGACCGCGAAGGACGGTATCATCAACATGCCGGCCGCAGGGTTCAACTACTTCATCAAGCACACGAACCTCAAACTGCAGACGATGTACCAATACATGGGAAGGACAGGGCATCAGACGCAACTGGACCGTGACAACGACGACCTCGGACTCGCGACCCACTCGGCCACCGTCATGCTGCAATACGCCTTCTAAGCAAAAGGCGACACACAATCAACACATAAACATTTGAACCCATGAGAAAAATATTGATAGCCAGTCTTATAGCCTTCTCCGCCTGTGACGACGGAGACATTCTGGAACACGTCACCTACCAGCAAGAGGGGATGAAGGTGGCCGTTGAAGCGGAGATCTCGGGCATTAATTCATGGACGAACGAATATACCGTCACACTGTCCGGCTTCGAGAGCCAACGCAACGACAAGGATATCCCTGAGTACTCGGAGATCTCCAAACAGATCCTGCAACCGAAGGACGGGAAGCTACACATCACCTTAGGGGGCGTTCCGCAGACGGTCAATTATCTGGAAATCACTGTCATAAATAGAATACGTCAACGGGTCATCACCCTTTGGCAGCATGAGTTGACAGCTGACGACAAAAATAGCAAGGACACGCTACGTTTGGATGCCGGACGATTGGACGTGGATATGTTCACTTACATCCAAAACGAGTACCTGAACAAATCGTGCGCCAACTGCCACGGCCTCAGCGAAAGGGGCGCCGCTGCCGGTCTCTTCCTTACCGAAGGGAAAAGCCTTGCGGCGATGGTGAACGTGCCTTCATCGAAACGTGCCGGCATCAACATCGTCAGCCCCTACGACACCGCCAGGAGCTCGCTGCACCTGATCCTCTGGGGGAAACTCCCGGAGGCGCACCATAACCACACAGACAAACTGGCTATCGATGCGGAGAAGGAGTTGATCGATAATTGGATTCTGGGAGGAGGAAAGTGAATTAAGAATTTTGAATTTTGAATTATTAGGGAGGCGATAGCAATCATGTTTTTGATTACTTTTGTCCAACTAAACAAAGAAGGATACATGCAGAATAAGACACTGAAATATATCATCACAGGCCTATTTGCCGCGATCATCATCGCAATGGCGACCGCCACCTTCTTCGACCAATACACCGCGGAGGAACATATCTACTCCTCCCTATGGTTCTGCGGATTATGGGCGGCGCTCTCCGTCCTCTCCGCCTTCGCATTCCTGAAGAGGCTGACGGGCAAAGTCGCCGCACTGCTGTTCCACCTATCTTTTCTCCTCATTCTATCAGGGGCACTGGCCACCAAACTGACCTCCAAAGAGGGAATGTTGCACCTGCGTTGCGGCGAAAAGACAGACTACTTCATCCTCAAGAAGAATACGGTCAAAGAGGATTTCGGGTTTGAAGTGCGACTGGACAGCTTCGTTGTCCTGAACTACCAAGGCACCCAGATGCCGCAGGACTACGCCAGCCACCTCACCATACTCGACAACGGGGAGCGCCTTCAAGCCTCCGTCTCAATGAACAATATCTTCAAGAGAAACGGCTTCCGCTTCTACCAGACGAGCTTCGACGAGGACCGGCAAGGAAGCGTCCTATCCGTCAGCTACGACCCGATAGGGATCCCGCTCACCTACCTCGGATACCTGCTCTTCGCACTGTCGGGCATCTGGATGCTCTTCTCCAAGAGGAGCGCCTTCCTGCAGTTGCTGCGGCACCCCTTGCTGCAAAAGGGAGGACTATTCGTCCTGCTACTCTGCATAAGCCACCAAGCCTTTCCCCAAGAACGGAAGGTACCGACCATAAGCGCTGAGCAGGCCGCACAATTGTCCGAGAAACAAATCGTCTACAACGGACGCATCGCTCCGTTCAACACGATGGCAAGGGATTTCCTCCTGAAGACCTACGGGAAATCCACCTACCACCAACTAACCCCTGAGCAGGTGATCTGCGGCTGGATATACCGTCCGGAGGTTTGGAAAAACGAGAAGATAATCCTCGTCAAGGACAAACAGCTGAGGCAGGAGCTCGGACTCGAAAAGTACGCCTCTTTCGCTGATTTCTTCGACGAGCAGGAGAACTATCGGTTGAACGGGTTACCGCTCACCAAGGGCGTGCGAGAGACTGACGAGAAGGTGGGTGTGATCCTCATGCTCACCCAAGGGAAACTATTCTCCGAAAGCAGTGTGACGCTCCCCGAGGCAAAGGTCAAGGCGGAAATCATCTACAACAAAATCAACTTCGCCAAGATACTCTTCATGCTCAATCTGACGCTCGGATTCGCCGCCTTCCTGCTCATGATATTCACAAAAGGGGACTCCCGCTTCTCCGAAAAGTTCTTTAAAGCGTTGAAGGCAATATTGGTGGCGGTCCTGCTCTTCGACCTCTGCGGCTACATCCTGCGATGGTACATCTCAGGGCGCGTCCCTATGGGCAACGGCTACGAGACCATGCTCTTCATGTCGCTGATCATCATGGCAATGGGTATATTCCTCAAAGGGAAATTCGCCACATCGGCAGGCTTCCTCCTGTCAGGGTTCACCTTGTTGGTGGCCTATCTCGGGCAAAAGAACCCGCAGATCACGCCGCTGATGCCCGTGCTCAACTCACCGATCCTCAGCGCCCACGTCTCGACGATCATGATCGCCTACAGCCTATTGGCCTTCACCTTCTTCAACGGAATATTTTCCCTCTTCTTCAAGGAAGAGGAGAAGAAGACGCAGCTGGCATTGCTCAGCCGCATCATGCTCTACCCCGCGGAGATACTGCTCGGCATAGGCATCTTCCTCGGAGCCGTTTGGGCCAACATATCATGGGGCACCTACTGGAGCTGGGACCCGAAGGAGACTTGGGCACTGATCACCTTCATGGTCTACGCCGTGCCATTCCACTCAACCGATTTAAAGTTTTTGCGGGACAATCGCAACCTGCATTTATACTTTATAATTTCTTTCGCAGCCGTGCTGTTCACCTACTTCGGAGTGAATTACTTCTTGGGAGGGATGCACAGCTATGCGAATTAAGAATTAAGAATTTTGAATTAAGAATTAAGGGGATGTGCATCCCTATGCAATGCGCACAACCTGCAGGACCATCCCTTTATATAGACCAGGGCAACACCCTGGGAAGGTGATACGACGTTCCAAGCCCTGAAGGGGCGACACAATACAGGCAGGGGTGTAAACCCCTGTACGATGGAACCGAGGATAGGACGAACCCCGAAGGGGTGACACCTTCATGAATTATGAATTAAGAATTTTGAATTTTGAATTAAGAAACGATAGTTCGAAGCAGTCAATTATGATGGAAAGATTTAACATATACTACAAAGAGATCAACGCACATGCGGAGGTGTCCCGTTTCGCCCCCAAGGGGAAGACGGAGGAGTTCCATGTCATGATCCATGTCGCACCATGCGATGAGATGTTCCCTCAGCAGTACAAAAGGATCTGCCAAGCGGAAGATTTGTTACTACAACATCCTGACTTACAGGGAGCCAAGGTGATTTTCAAACGATACTTCGTCAGCGACGCAACCAACCAAAAACCGCTGATGAGGCAAGAGAATACCGATGCGGTATCCCTCATCCAACAGCCCCCACTGGACGGTAGCAAAGTGGCGGTATGGATCTATTTAGCCAAAGAGTTGGAGGTCACAGCCAAGGAGGGTTGCATGACCGCATCACACAACGGATATACGCACATCTACAAGATGGGCATGCACGAGCATAACGGGGACAGCGCCACACAGACGGAGAGCCTGCTGTTGGACTACGAGGAGACATTGGCGAAGTTCAACGCAACCCTTGCGGACAACTGCATACGCACCTGGTTCTTTGTGCGCGACGTCGACACGCAGTACGCCGGAATGGTGAAGGCCCGCCGGGAGAACTTCACGGAGCAAGGGCTCACAGAGAAAACACACTATATCGCTTCGACCGGCATCGGCGGATTGCCTGCCGACACCCGCTCGCTCGTCCAGCTCGGCACCTATGCGCTCACAGGGCATGAGCCAACGCAGGTCAGGTATCTCTACGCACCAGCCTACCTCAACCCCACCTACGAATATGGGGTGACCTTCGAGCGGGGCACCTGCGTGGAATACGGAGACAGGGCGGAGATCTACATCTCAGGCACGGCCAGCATCGACAACAAGGGCAATGTGCTCCACCTTGGAGACATCCAGAAACAGACCTTCAGGATGATGGAGAACGTCAACGCATTGCTCACGGAGGCGGGGAGCGGATTCCAGGACATCGCACAGATCATCGTATACCTACGAGACGTGAGCGACTACGCAATGGTGAAAGCAATATTCGACGAGAGATTCCCGGACATTCCACGCGTCATCACCCTCGCACCTGTCTGCAGGCCCACATGGCTCATCGAGATGGAGTGCATCGCCATAGCGGAAAGGGAAAACGACACATACAGAGATTATTAACAGGCGCATAGAGGCGACACGATTCGCCAAGGCGGAGAAACGATGGTCAGGTCAGTTATCACCTTTCCATCGGAAATAGTAGCGCCATGCGGCAAAGAGCTTGCGACGCTTCAGATAAGTGAAGTCCATATCATTCGCATAGGCTTCCCGCTCAAACGAGATGCTACGGTAGGGGTTAATGGTACGGTCGAACAACCTTCGGATAAGCCAATAGAGCCATTCGAGGGAATAAAGGAGATAGAAGAAGATGAAGAGCGTCTCCACCATCTGGGCCGTATGAATACGTTCATGGTTGACCACGCGACTACTGACGCGGGAAAGATACAACTTACGGACAAATAGCACGCCAAAGAGATTGATCGCCAAGAAACCTTTGGGTGGCAAAAAACGGTTGACAACGATTTTCATGTTTGAATGAGCCGCTATAGTTGCCCAGCCTCCACTAGATTGATGACTCGTTCGACAATTCTATCCTCCTCGCTAGTGTTGGCATCGTACGACACCTTCAGGTTAGCACCGAGCATCTTGGCGAATCCCTGCCAAAAGACAGCGCGGAAACCACCACGGAACTGCTTGATCAACTGATAGGAAGTCTTATTACACTCGCGATCCACCAAGCGAATCATCATTTTTCCTTGAGACAATGTGAACTTTTTCAGGATAGGCTTATAGGTCGCAAGGAGCTCCTCCTCCTTCGCCTCCATGTATTTCTTCCTTTCCCTATCATTCGGCAATGCGGCCAAATCCTTATCAATCTCCTTCAGCATCTTACCGACCAACTTCGCGTACGGCAAGGTCTTCTTCACGTCACGGACAGTCTTCCAATAGAACTTCTCCTGCTTCTTATCCTTGAACACCAGTTCGGGATAGACATAGATCTGAGGGAGGAGAAGATTCGGAATCGTATCTCCATTCTCGTCCACCGCACCAGGGAGCCAATAGCCATCGCCTTGCTCCTCTTGAGCAGCCACCTCTGTCAAAAAAGAGGATAAACAAACGAACACAATTAGATATTTTATTATCTTTGTCATCATCTACACTGTTATGCTTGCTATATGCAAATGTAGCATAATAAACAAGCAAAACAATTCGTTAAAGAAAAAAAATGAAGGTCACATCTGTTTTTATTGCATTTTTTAGCATTTCAAGTTTTCAGTGTTTGGCGGAGTCAATCCCTAACTGCGTGCGTTCCTCCGCCGGAGAGTGCCTCGCCTACGACGTCGGAATGGAGGATCTAACCCTATGCGACGCAAACGATTGTAGGCTCTACACCACGTTGGGCAACCATTACTTTGCGCCTGAGCTATGCCATTACCAGTTGGAGGGGGTCATACCCGCCCACACCATCTCCTTCGCGACTGGCATGGACTGGTTCGGCTACTCCCTCTACAACCAGTTTCGCATCAAGTATGCCATGGCCAAACGGTTGGGCAACCACTGCTCATTAGGGGTGGGGATGCATCTCTCCTCCCTCTACTACGAAGGAGTGGAACAGCGCCACTTCTTCCTCTCGGAGAACCTCGTCTTCCTCTACCAGGGAAGGCGGACCGACCTCTACGCTAGGGGTGATGATCTCTTCGACACGGGTTGGAAAGGGATCCTCGGGGAGCGGATGAGGTCCCCCGCACAGCTCACCGCAGGCGCCAAGTTCCACTTCTCGGAGAACGTCAGCTGCGCCACCGAAATCGTCTGGAGGGAGGGAAATGATTGGCTCGGACGCTTCGGATTCCTCTACGACATGGGGAAGTTCCAGCTGCGGTGCGGTGCCCTCGGTCCACCCATCACCCCCACCTTCGGCTGCGGATTCGTCGGGAAGAGATTCAGACTAGACGCCTCCACCCGCTGGGTCCGCAACATCGGATACGCAATCGACTGCGGCATTGGATACCTGTTTCATGAAAATGAAGGCCACGATGTGCCTCATAATGATTAAAAAGAGATGAAAAAAACTGTTTTGACAATCCTACTACTGTCCCATACGTTTCTGCTCCTCTCGCAGGAAGAGCTCCTCTCCGAACAATTCATCGAAGCGATAGAATCGTTCCAAGAAGAGGATGGCGAGCAATTGGACGTAGAGAATCTATTCGACATAATCAACGAGTTAAAAATCAGCAAACTAGACCTCAACACATCCACAGAGGAGGAGTTTGAGCAACTTCCCTTCCTCTCCGCCATGGACGCCCGCAACCTCGTGCGCCACAGGGAAGCCTACGGGGCTTACCAGACGCTCTACGAACTGAAGCACATACCCGACTTCACCCAAGAGAAGATCAATCAGCTGCTTCCCTTCGTGATCATCCGTGAGCAGGAGCGGAGGCTCACCTTCAAGGAACGGATGGAGAAGAGCCAGTCGCAGGTTCACCTCTCCACCAACCGCTACCTGCAGACGAAGAAAGGATACGTGCCTGACAGCGCAGGGGTGAAACGATACGCTGGTTCGCCCTTCCAATACTACGGCAAATACCTCTTCACCGCCGAACGCATAAAGGCCTCGCTCATAGGCGAGAAAGATGCGGGCGAGGCGGAATGGAGCCACACCGGTCACGGCTTCGACTTCGTCAGCGCCTCCCTGGACGTGGAGGGCACAAAGTGGATGAAGCAGTTCTGTGTGGGTGACTACAAGGTGAACTTCGGACAGGGGTTGGTCGTCGGCACCGGCTCCATCCTCGGCAAAAACGCCAGCGTCACCAACGCCTACAAAAACACGCAGGGCATCAAACGCTACGCCTCCACCGGAGAGAGCGGGTTCTTCCGCGGCGCCGCAACCACCCTGGGATGGGGCAAAGTACGACTCACCCTCCTCGGCTCCTGTCTCAAGGCAGACGCTACGCTCAAGGAGGGAAAGATATCCTCCTTCAAGACCGACGGCATGCACCGCACCGCCCTGGAGCTGGAGAAGAAGAGGAACTACACGGAGAAGGTCTGGGGCACCAACCTGAGCTTCAAACATAAAAGCCTCTCTCTCGGCGCCACCCTACTCCACTACCACTACTCCAGGATATTGCTGCCCGCGGCGAAGACTTACCTGCACTTCAGACTTTCAGAGACACAGTCGCACTGGAACGCAGGACTCAATTACAAGGCGAGGCTTCGTCACATCACCTTCTACGGAGAGAGCGCCATCGACGCCAGCGGACACTTCGCCACGCTGAACGGAGCAGCCATCTACCCCCTCTCACGCCTAGAGATCACCTTGGCGCAACGTTACTACCCGCCCGCCTATCAAGCCAACTACGGCAAAGGATTCGCGGAAGGCTCCAGGATAGAGAACGAGCAGGGTATCTACCTCAGCACGCGGTTCGTGCCCGCCAAACGCCTCACCCTATCCGCCTACGTGGATAGTTACCAATTTCCATGGGCCCTCTACGCCAGCCCGACCACCTCCTCGGGGCAAGAAATGTGCGCACAAGCCAATGTGAAGATGACGAGGCGGAGCGATCTGACCCTCAAATACAAATACAAGGAGAAGAGCGAGGAGGAGACCCGAAAACGCACCCTGCGGGGAACCCTCAACACGCAAATCAGGAGATGGCGGATACAGACCATCGCGGAAGGGAACCGCTCCGACAAGGAGGGGCAATCCCCCACCTACGGGTGGATCGTCTCGCAAACCCATACGGGTGAGATCCGTCCGCTCCACCTCTCCACCGCCTTCCGCTACGCCTACTTCCAGGCGGAGGACTACAACAACAGGATATACATCTACGAGAAAGACCTTCCCTACACCCTCTCCTTCCCAATGCACTACGGGAAGGGACATAGACTATCCGTCAGCCTCTCCTGGAAGAAGAGAGAACGGCTACAGCTGATCGCCAAGGCAGGCTGGTTCATCTACACGGACGGACGCACCAGCATCGGCACAGGGCAAGAGATGATGGAAGGGAACATCTCCACACAAGTAAAATTCATGATTAAAGTAGTTATTCCATAGCAGGGGAAGATGGATAAGCGGGGGTCAGACCATCTCCGCAAAGAGTTCGAGGTGTTCGTCCACAAAATGAGCGATAATACCCGTGGTCTCCTCCTCGATCATAAAGAACTTCTCCTCCAGTTCGTCGAACACCTCAAAGTCCACGTACATGGCAAGAAACTCCTCCTCTGTTGTCTCCCTCTCTAGCTCAGTTTGATGAGCCTGGTAGATATCCTTCGCCTCATAGACCAGTTTGGAGAGGTCTCGAGCGCCGAAGAGGCGGACCGCCTTAGCGAATGGGTTGCGGAAGAAATAGCCCCCATACCCGTTTTGGATCAATTGGACAAACCCACCATCATTCATCTCGTTCCGGAAGATTGAGTAAGCCAACAAAGTGTTCTGGTGGGCATTCAGTTTAGCCATGCCTTCGGCAGAAAGTTCGCCATCCATTTCAGCCCAATATTTCTCCACGAACAGGGAGAGGAACTCGTCCATCCCCTTCTCCGCCGCCATACGCAGTTCAGCATCCGAAACTGTGATCATTTCTGCTCGTCATTAAATTTAGAGATGGAAAGCACATAAGCGTTCTCGCGGAGCGTCTCGGACAACTCGGAGAACGAATCGACCTCCTCCTTCGTTTTGGCGGAGAAGGCGGAAATGTAGAAACGTCCGTCGATCCCGAGAAGGGAGAGTGATTTGTCCTTCGCATTATGCAGGTATGAAGCGGCAGACTCCTCGTCTTGGAAATCAGCGACGATCAGGTAATAACCGTCGACCGCCTCCTTGTAGGCCTCCAATTCGGACTGTGCCTGACTCAGTTCCATGTTCTTCACCTCCAATTCCTTTTGAAGAGAAGCCTGAGAGAGCTTCAACGGAACGATCGAAGCCATATCGGTCTGGGGCGCATCGTTGATCGGCTGACCGATGAACAAGAGCGCCAACGCAGCGGCCACACCCACCGCGATCGACTTCGAAGAAGAGGAGGCGGAAAAGGAAGATGCGGAGCGTTTCCGGTGGGACTTATCCAATGTGGGGAAGTAGAAATCATTCAATCCGAAAGAGTCCCCGCAAGCGATTTTCAGATTCTTTTGCGAGAATGCCACCTTGCCGGACTTCATCGTAAATACGCCGAAGTTAGGTGCCGCAAATACCCCGTCCTCCTTCAATGCCTTCCAAATGGAAGCCACCTCGGCGGAGATCAGGCGGTTCGCCTCCTCGAAAGAGCAAGACTTCGCCTTAGACAAGGCAGTGGCCAGATCACCATCATTATGAACAAGTCTCGAATTAAACACCAGCTCCTTGCGCGGAGGGGAGAACTTGCCGCCACTGATTTTAGCCGCACAATCGTTCACCACGAATCCACCGAATTCAGGGACAATCACACACTCTCGACGAGACAATAGGTCTATAATGGTTTCGAACATATCACAAATTTTTAGGAAGACAAAGATAATAGATTCCGCAAGATTCGACGCATAAACGCCAGAAATCAATGTTAACAGACGGTTCAACAGGTTATTGATAGGTTATTAACAGGTTGTTAACAGGGGGCGGGGTTTCGTTGGGGAACAAGGTGTTGATTTACTATTTTACTATTTACAATTTACGATTTCAGGAACTCGGGGATGCGAATCTATCCTGATGTGAATCTATCCTATGACAAGGGCAAAAAAAGAGCCATTCGACCAGCGAACGGCTCTTTTTCTATTCGTTAGTAACTACGAATTACTTAACTTGGATGACCAACTTCTTAGAAACTGACCAGAAAGTCTTGTAGTTAGTAATCTTCAAGATCAAGTTCTTGTCATCACCTGGAGACTTAACCAAAGAGTAAGAGTTAGTTGGGTGGTTAGTCAAGATGACAGCCTTCTTAGCGCCGAGAGGCAACTCCTTGAACTCACGGATATCAACTTTCGTGCAAAGGCTCTCGTTGATAGTAGCGCCTTGCAAGTTCTTCAAGCCTTTCTCCTTCAAGGTCTTCTTGTTAGCCAAGAAGTAGTAAGCAGTGTTCAACTCCTCGTCTTGTTGTTGAATAGCTGCCATGTTAGCTACGTTCACCTCGTTGATAGAGTCTCTGATAGCGGAGATGCTAGCAACGGTGCTGTCCAAAGAAGCGATCTTGATGTTCTTCTCATCCAACTGAGCCTTCAAATCCTTGATGGTCTTCTCGCTAGCCTTCAAATCCTTTTGCAAGCCAGCAACCAAGCCACGCAAGTAAGGGAGCTTGCCCTCAGCCTTCTTCAAAGCGTTCTCCATAGAGTCGAGCTTAGTACGGCTGTCTTGGAATGCGCGGTGGATAGACTCGAAGTCTTGTTGGATCTTCTGCTTGCTGTCAGCGTTAACACCCTCAGAACCTTGAGCCTCATCCAAGATGCCCAACTCAGTTTGCTTAATGTTTCTCAAGTTAGACTGAACCTCAGTGATGAGAGCGAAATAGCTGTTCATCTTCTGCTCGTTCATGTCGTTCACTTGCTGGAGTGAATCCACTTGTTGCGTCAAAGCATCAATCTTGTCTTGGTTACAAGACACTGCGAAAAGTGCAACGAATGCACCTAAAACTACTTTTTTCATTTCTGTTTTAATTTAAAGTTATAATAAAAATAATTACTCTTCAACATTCCCGTTTTTATCGGCAGGTTTCCCCGCCAGAATTATCACTATTTCCCCTTTCGGTTCATGTTCAGTGAAATAATCTCGCACCTCCTCGACCGTTCCTCTGACGGTCTGTTCGTGCAATTTTGATATCTCGCGAGAGACCGACACGCGACGCTGCGGCCCCATAAACTCTACGAACTGTTCCAAAGTCTTCACCAAACGGAAAGGAGACTCATATACAATCATTGTCCGACGTTCCTCCGCCAGTTCCTTTAACTTGGTCTGCCTTCCTTTCTTCTGAGGCAGAAAACCTTCGAAACAGAAACGGTCATTCGGCAATCCCGAATCAACCAAAGCGGGCACGAATGCTGTCGCTCCCGGCAAGCACTCCACCTCTATGTCAGCCTCCACACATGCGCGCACCAGCAAGAAACCCGGATCGGAGATCGCAGGCGTGCCGGCGTCGGAGACCAGCGCTATCGTTTCGCCTCCCTTCAAACGTTCAACCACAGCGTCCGTTGTCTGATGCTCGTTGAACTTATGATGGGACAGCATCTTCTTTTCTATTTCAAAGTGTTTGAGCAACACGCTAGTTGTCCTCGTATCTTCCGCTAGGATCAGGTCCACTTCCTTCAATATTCTGACCGCCCTCAGCGTCATGTCCTCCAAGTTACCCACAGGGGTAGGTACCAGATAAAGTTTTCCAACGTTTTTCATGAAAACCTATCCTCCAATAACCTCATGAAATCAGAAACCGCTTCGTCTGCCTCATCCCACGAGAAATTCCACTTCACATAATCCTCCGCCTCCTGCAGAGAATGCATGGCATCTAACGCCGCTATCGTCGAAGACATCAAATCCGCATCCCCTCCGAACAACTCGTTCAAATAGCGAATACGGTCGTTCAATGTGATTGCCTTCCTGATAGATTGCACGAAACGGCTTTCCACTCGTTTCGTTGAACGGTTGGCGTCCAATACGGTACGGACACTGCCACTCTCTGGGGCATGCGCCTTCACCTCTGGACGGGCGACCACATCCTTGTCCCTTTTCTGCGTTTCTAGGTTATTTTTTTCAGGAACATCCATCTTCCTAACGTGGATAGGCTCCTCTGACTGATATTCAACGCTTTCCACGACATCGTCCAGACGTTTCTCATGTTTGTCCTCCGCCTTCACACTCTCGCGAACTGACGGAGTTTCGACCACAGGCGAGGTCATTGGCTCCACCCTCTCTTCCTCAGACGCCGCATTCACCTCGCTCCGCTTCGGCTCAGCCACGTCTACAGGATGTCTCTCCGGGACGGACACATCACCCTTACAGGATAATGCCTCCTCTTTCTGACAAGCTTCCAGCCTTTCAATCCTCTGCAATAACGAAGACGCCTTCCCTTTCGCCAAACTTAATACGGAAAACGGGACGCTTACCATCTCCGTCATTCCGCTACATAAAAGCGAAAGCTCTTTTACATCTTCCGATATTAGACTCATCAAATCCTTACTGTCCATACGCTCTGTCTAGAAATTTTTCTTTTCAGTCCCCAAAACCTTCACGAATTTATGAGAAACTCTGTATATTTGCAAATAACCGCGTAAAGTTATAAAAAAACTTTACCAAACATATCAAATTGATTCCATTTTTTGCGATGAATACTCCATTTTCGAAACCATTCACATTGGACAGAACCGTCAGAACACTGATCATAATCGGTGCGGTCACAGGGATTATATTATTAATCAGATATTTAAGCCCCGTGCTCGTTCCCTTCTGCCTCGCTTGGCTATTGGCCTATCTTATTTACCCTTTGGTCTATTTTATTCAGAAAAAAATAGGCGTGGGCAATAAAAGCATCTCCATTTTCATCGCTTTGCTCTTCATTGCGGCCCTAATTTCCTTCCTGGTTTACTTTTTCGCACCACAATTCGCGGCGGAGGCGGTGAAACTGAAGAACTTCATTATCGGCTATACACCCCAAAAAGAGGCGGGCATCATTCCTCACCGCTGGGAAATCTTCCTCCAAGAGTTCATCAACGACTATAATATCGCCGCATTGATGGACCGCGAGGACTTCCTCGACCTCGTGAAGGGGGCCTTTCCTCACGTGTGGTCGCTGATCACTAGCTCGCTCAACCTGACCCTGAGCTTGTTCGCCATGCTCATCACGGGTATCTACCTATTCTTTATCCTAAGGGACTATCGCAAAATCACCCAACACTTCAGCGCTCTGATCCCGCCGAAGTACAGGACTTTCGCCCAGACCTTATATAGAGATATAGAGGATGGCATGAAACAATATTATAGAGGACAGGTCCTGATCGCCATGTGCGTGGGCATCCTCTACGCTATCGGGTTCGTCATCATCGACCTGCCTATGGCGCTGACCATGGGCCTCATCATCGGCACCCTGAACATCATCCCTTACTTGCAGGTGATCGGCATTCCTCCCTGCATCCTCTTGGCGCTCGTGCATGCCGCGGAGACCGGACACTCGCCATGGATTCCCCTGCTCTCCCTATTCATCGTGTTCGCCGTGGTGCAACTGATTCAAGATGGTTACCTCGTCCCTAAAATCATGGGCAAGAGAATGGGCCTCAACGCAGCGGTCATCCTGCTCTCACTCTCCGTCTTCGGCATGATGTTTGGCGCCCTCGGTCTCATCATCGCATTGCCTTCCACATCCTTGATCATCTCTTATTATAAAAGATATATACTCGCTCGATACTATAGCGAACCGACTAACGATTCGCAGGAATTCTTAGAGGAGGAGAATCAATGAACAACGTATGGGTTAGCCGCATCGCGGAGGTGACGAAGGGTTTTTACCCCGAACGGGAGGCGAAGAACATCGCCTACCTCACCCTGCAACATGTATGCGGATGCAATATGGTGGATTTGCTCATGGGTAAACATGATTACCTGACGGATGAGCAAACAACACAAATGGAGGAGGTGCTCGACAGGCTCTCCAAAGGGGAACCTATCCAATACATCCTTGGTGAGGGGGAGTTCCACGGACTCACCTTCGAGGTGAACAAAGACGTGCTGATCCCCCGCCCGGAAACAGCGGAACTGGTGAACTGGATCTGCGACGACTTCTGCGACAAAAACGCATCGTTCCTCGATGTCGGAACGGGTAGCGGATGCATCGCCATCACCCTGAAATACCTGAACGCCCAGTTCGACGCCAACGCAACCGACATTTCCCCGCTCGCCCTGAACACGGCTATGCGGAACGCAAAAAGGCTCTGCGCTGACGTGAGCTTCATCATAGACGATATCCTGCACCCCCAGACGGAGTTCGACCCGCTGGACTTCATCGTGAGCAACCCGCCCTACATCACCGAAGGGGAGAAGGCCCAGATGCGTCCAAACGTACTGGACTACGAACCTCACTCCGCCCTCTTCGTCGAGGGGAATGACCCGCTGCTCTTCTACCGCGCCATAGCGGACTACGGGCTCACCCACCTGAAGAACAACGGACTCCTCTACTTCGAGATCAACGAACAGTTCGGCAAGGAGATCCGCCAAATGCTGGAGGAACGCGGATACAAGGAGATTGTAGTGAAAGAGGACATGGAGGGGAAAGAAAGGATGGTGAGATGCAAAAAGAAATAACATACGAACAGGCTAAGTCTAAACTGGAGGCGCTCTGTTCCCAAAGGGAACTCTGCGAGAAGGATGTGCGGGACCGCCTGCAGCGTTGGGGCATCGGCAACGACGAGGGAGACAAAATCGTCAACCACCTCATCCGGGAACGGTATGTGGATGACGCTCGCTTCGCCCGTTTCTTCGCCAAGGATAAGCACAACCTCTCCCATTGGGGGAAGACGAAGATCACCTTCGAACTACGGAACCGGAGAATTTCTTCCTTTATCATAGAGGAGGCCATCGCACAAATACCCGATGAGGGCTACGAGGAGCAGTTGGAGGAGATGCTTGTGAAAAAGAGGAAGAGCATCAAAGCCGGCAAGCCCTACGAGATAGGAGCCAAACTGATTCGCTTCGGTCTCTCCAGGGGGTACGAGAGCAGGCTTGTCATCGATACAGTTAAAAAGATCATCAAAACAGATAACGATACGTCAGATTATGAATTCGATTTGGATAACGTTTAAGGGAATGTTCGCGGAGAGTCCGCTGTGGAAGAAAGTCATTTTATTCATCTTCCTACTCATATTTTGCACATCTCTTTTCTCTGGAATAGGCTTGTTGGTCACAAAGATTGCAGGCTGGGACGGAAGAAGTGCGGAAGCTATGAAAGTAATACAACTATGCAGTTCCACGGGGGTATTCATCCTCACGCCAATTGCCTACATCTTTTTCACCCGAACAGATTCCAAAGGATTCTTCCAACTGAATTTGGTGGATCCGAGAATCATCTTCCTCGGGTTGCTGTCCATCATCGTCGCCTATCCTTTCATAAGTGTTGCGGGCATATTGAACGAAGGAATGCATTTGCCCGACGTGTTTCAGGGAGTGGAAGATTGGATGAAGAAATCCGAGGAGGACGCGAAATGGCTAACCTTGCTCTTTTTGGACACGCATACCATTCCCGGACTTGTCTCCAATCTGATTGTTGTCGCACTCGTTCCCGCCATCGGAGAGGAGTTGATGTTTAGGGGAGTCATACAACAGAGTTTAGCCCAAAAACTCAAGAAGGAGCATGCGGCCGTATGGATTGCCGCCTTCATCTTCAGCGCCATCCACCTACAATTTTTCGGATTTTTCCCAAGGCTATTGCTCGGTGCTCTGTTAGGCTATCTTTTCGTATATGGGAAGAGCTTGATCATCCCAATCTTTTGTCACTTCATGAACAATGCGGTCACCATCATCTACGCCTATACGGCAAGTCCAGAGAAGGCTCTCGAGACCGACATGAAGGCCACGCCGGGCATGGTGACCATCAGCATTATATTGTTGGGAATCACATGCCTCATCCTGCTTCGGATCCAACACCTAAGCAAGAAGCAAGAGGAAAAAGCGGAAATATAAACGAATCACTTACCCAACAGGTTCATGAACTCCTCGCGGGTCTTAGCGGTGTTGAACGCACCCGTGAAGTCGGACGTGGTGGTGACGGAATGCATCTTCTCCACACCACGCATCTGCATGCACATATGTTGCGCTTCGATGACAACCATAACACCCATCGGGTTCAACGTCTCCTGGATACAGTCCTTAATCTGGGTGGTGAGACGCTCTTGGATCTGCAAACGGCGGGAGAGAATCTCCACAACACGGGCGATCTTACTCAGTCCGGTTATCTTCTTGTCAGGTATATATGCAACGTGCGCCTTGCCGAAGAAAGGCAATAGGTGATGCTCGCACAAGGAAAAGAAGTCGATATCCTTCACGATGACCATCTGTTGGTAATCCTCCTCGAAAACGGCAGATTCCAAGACCTCTCGAGGGTCTATCTTATAACCGTAGGTCATGAACTGCATGGCTTTAGCGACACGCTCAGGGGTCTTCTTCAAGCCCTCTCGTTCCACGTCCTCACCGATCAATGTGATCGCTTCCCTATACAGGGGCACCAACTTTTCCGTCAATTCCTTGCTTGGGTACTTCGCCACCTCCCAAGGTTTTATTAGCAAATCATCGTTCATTTTCACTATTTTTCAAGACGAACATCACGGGCAACATCATCAACGACAAACACCTCACCCGTCATTTCAGGAAATTCGGACAATATGTTTTGGGCGAAAACCATCGCCTCCGTCTGCACACGGAAATCACCCAAGCGTAGCTTCCAGAAAGGGGAAGAGAACGTCAGGTAGGAAGTGACATCAGGATACTTCGTCTTTATCTTCTTCTCACGCTCCATGGCCTCCACCTTGGATTTCTTAGGAAGATTACCCATGTAGACTTGCACACGGTAACCGGAGAAGGTCACATAGGCCTTCTCATCATTGAGGGCTAATTTCTTCCTCATCAACGCTTTCATCTTCGGGTCTTGCTTGATCACCACCTTGCCACTCCCCGCAGGAGTCTTGGCGAGTGTCTCAAAAACATCCGTATACTGCTTCTTGTTCGAAGGCTTAGCCGACTGTGCGCAAAGAGATAGGCTTAAACCACAAGCAGCTGTCAATAGAAGAAATTTATGCCACATATACATTCAATTTAATTCCACCACAAAAATACATAATCTTATTCAAAAACGCAAAAACATTAAAGGTCTCTACTCCCCCTTCCCGTTCATTCTCATTTCCTCCCGTTCCGTCCCTTCTGCGGGAATTTCATTCCCGCCCCCATCTCCTCCTATCCAGCCTCCCCAACGTCCCGTCCCTTCCCAAGAAATTCATTCCCATCCTCCCCCTTCTCCCCAAAATCACTACCTTTGTTCCGTCAATTCGCGGGAATTTCATTCCCGCCCCCATCTCCTCCTGTCCCGCCTCCCCAACGTCCCGTCCCTTCCCAAGAAATTCATTCCCATCCTCCCCCTTCTCCCCCAAATCACTACCTTTGTTCCGTCAATTCGCGGGAATTTCATCCTCGCCCCCATCTCCTCCTGTCCCGCCTCCCACGTCCCTTCCCAAGAAATTCATTCCCGTCCTCCCCCTTCTCCCAAAAATCACTACCTTTGTTCCGTTAATTCGCTGGAATTCTATTCCCGCCCCAAATTCAATAACAATGGAAAAAGAAACCTTCACCTGGCTACAACCCGGCGCATGGCGCAAACCATGCATAGTACACGTAACAATGACCGCCAAAGAGAGGCAACCCATCTTTGGCGCACTCTCCCACAATGGTTCCATCGCCTACGTGGAGAAGTCATCTCTCGGTTGGATCTTAGTCAACCAACAAAAGAAAATGCTTACCCTATGTCCCGAAATCAAAATCCTAGCGGACAAAGTCATGCCTGACCATCACCACATGGTGCTTCAAGTGATGCGGGACATGCGACGCAGCATCAAGGAAGTGGTGCGCGGATACATGCAGGGGTGCAAGGCGGAAGCCCGAAAGCTCGGATTCAAAGGTAACATCTACGACGATGTCCCTTATTACCGTGTCCTCACCCACAAGGGCCAATTACGGTCGATGATTAATTACGTGTACGCCAATGCGGAACGTGCCTGGCAACGGAAGCAAAATCCTTTCCTCTTCCGAATGCACCGTCACACCGACATCTGTGGCTTAACATTCACATCACTAGGCAACCATTTCCTACTCGATTGGGCGGACCGCCAGATGATAGAAATACCACGAAATGCAAGCGACGAATACATAGAACAACAATTACAACACTCCCTAATGGCCGCACAAAACGGGGCAATCACTTACACTGCAGCCATTAGCAAAGGGGAACAAACCATAGCCCGCAACCTACGAGAGCATAGGTTCCCGCTGGTTATACTTCTCAACAATGGATTCCCGAAGGAGGGTTCGCCTCACGAGAAATACTACAAACCGGGAGGCGTATACTTCGAAGCATGCGCAAAAGGCCAACTCTTACTCCTAGAACCGACTGAGCAAACATTCGACACACCATCAGTTGCCACAGCTACCATAGCAACACTTCAACGCAAAGAGGAAGAGAAACACCTGCTACACTCTCCCATCCCAGCATCATCCCAACGCTACCGTTTTATCGCCCTCAACGAAATTGTCCGATTACTATGCAACCAAACACCAGATTAATTCACAATGACGTTCCGTCCCTTCTGCGGGAATTCCATTCCCGCCCTATCGCCACTGTCCCTTCTCCTCTCGCTCCGTTCCCCAACGTTCCGTCCCTTCCCCGGGAATTCCATTCCCGCCCTTTCAATGTCCGTTTTCCTCCATTCCGTCCTTTCTGCGGGAATTCCATTCCCGCCCCCATCACCAGCTCCCTATCTCCTCACCTTCCCCGACTCAGTCCGTTCGAACCGAGGCACAAACTCCACCCTCTTAGGCATTTCATAAGGAGAGAGGCGTTCCGACAGCCGACTCAACAGGTCATCCGTAGCAAAAGACTCCGACTCAATCCGCAACACCACGCGCTGCCCGAACTTCTCATCCGCCTCGGAGGTGAAGTAGAAAGGCACCTCCAGCAAACCCTCGATTTTCTTCTCCATCTTCTCAGGGAAGACTTTCACACCGCCTGTGTTGATCACATTGTCCCAACGTCCCAGCCAAGAGAAGGAATGGTCGGAATGGAGGCGCACCACGTCATTGGTGACGAATGGAGAGCCTGCGAGGTAGTCGGCATGGATGACGAGGCACTCCCGCACGTCAGTAGAGAAACGCACATCCGGCAAGGCTTGGTACAGGGGTTCTTTGCCCGCCTCCAAGGGGGAAAGGGCTACGTGGGATACCGTCTCCGTCATGCCATAGGAGACGTATGGTTTCACTGGCAACGTCTCTAACCACTCGACCTCTGGTTGCTGGATCGGACCTCCGCCAACAAGTAGATGACGGACCCCCGCCATGCGTTCCTCCCCTTCTCCGCTCATGCGCAAGGCATGCACCTGCATGGGCACCATGGAGACAAGGTCGAAGCGGCCCGCCACACGGGGCATCGAGGTGGCTGGCTCCACATAGAGGTTCAAACCTCCCACGATGGCCCGCACTACCATCATCTTCCCTGCGATGTAATTGGCTGACAGGCATAGCAGCATGGCATCCCCACGCTTCAGTCCGAAGAAGGCGTTGGTGCGACGGGCGGACTCGCACATGGATCGCTTGGAGAGCTTTATCCGCTTCGGTTCGCCCGTGGAGCCGGAGGTGTGTCCAACCACGAAATCACGATCGTCCCACCAAGCAGACAGGAAATCAGCCAGCGCCTCATCGCAGCCAGGGATGGCGAGCACCTTGCCCCTATCCCGCATGTCGTCCTCCGTCAAGAGGGTGTCGTTTATGTTCAACGTCATCATATTCAAGGGATTAAAGAAAGAAAAAGCCCGGACAACAAGCCCGGGCTTTGAAGCTATAATTACTAAGAATTAGCAGTTCTCTGCGAAATACTTAATAGTTCTAACCATTTGAGAAGTGTAAGAGTTCTCGTTGTCGTACCAAGAAACGACTTGTACTTGATAAGTGTTGTCGTCGATCTTAGAAACCATTGTTTGAGTAGCGTCGAACAATGAACCGAACTTCATACCGATGATATCAGAAGAAACGATCTCATCCTCAGTATATCCGTAAGACTCAGTTTGAGCTGCCTTCATAGCTGCGTTGATACCCTCCTTAGTGATATCCTTACCCTTAACAACAGCGATCAAGATAGTAGTAGATCCAGTTGGAGTAGGGATACGTTGTGCGGAACCGATCAACTTACCGTTCAACTCAGGGATAACCAAACCGATAGCCTTAGCAGCACCAGTTGAGTTAGGAACGATGTTCTGAGCACCTGCACGAGAACGACGAAGATCGCCCTTACGTTGAGGACCGTCCAAGATCATTTGGTCGCCAGTGTAAGCGTGGATCGTAGACATGATACCTGATTGGATTGGAGCGAACTTGTTCAATGCTGCTGCCATAGGAGCCAAGCAGTTAGTAGTACAAGAAGCTGCAGAGATGATGTTATCGTTCTTAGTCAAAGTCTTGTGGTTAACGTTGTAAACGATAGTAGGAAGGTCGTTTCCTGCAGGAGCAGAGATAACAACTTTCTTAGCACCAGCGTTGATGTGAGCTTGTGCCTTATCTTTTGAAGTATAGAAACCAGTGCACTCCAATACTACGTCTACATTGTATTTCTTCCAAGGGCAGTTGTTAGCGTCAGCCTCCTTAGAGATCTTGATTTCCTTTCCGTCAACGATGATAGAATCCTCTGTAGAATCTACAGTGTGTTTTCCTTCACCGAACTTGCCAGCAAAACCACCTTGTGCAGTGTCATACTTCAAAAGGTGAGCCAACATCTTAGGGCTAGTCAAGTCGTTGATAGCAACTACTTCATAACCATCTGCCTCAAACATCTGACGGAATGCAAGACGTCCAATACGTCCGAAACCATTAATAGCAACTTTTACCATTTTTTTATTTATATTAATGTTAAACAAAAATTAACGTTCAATTACAACTTCAATACTTACTTCAATACAACAACCAGTCTACACAAAACAAAGCGTGACGCACGACTAAAAACAGCCGCACGACGACGATTTACATGACACGACAATCAACGTCACAACGATGATTGCCACGACTAATTTGATATATTTTACAAGAAAATCACGCATTCTGTTGAAGCTCAATCACCTCAGTATGCATGTTTCCGTAACCTGGACAAAGTTGTTGCTTGCACGCACTCATCGCCAATAGCAACAAGGCAGCTGCGATAACCATCTTAATTGTTCTCATTGTGTATCAAATTATAAATTACCATTCTTTTCAATAGTGCAAATTTACTTTTTTATTTTATTCGTTGTTTATCCTGAAGCGTTTTTTTGTCGAATTTTGCAAAAAAAGATTTTTTGTATACAACAAGATACGACAAACAACTAATTATCAACGACAACGAACAAAGGATAAATTCTACACATGTGCTCTGCGGCAACATGGCGATCAGAAGCATATACCCCACGCACAACAACAGATCTACGCTTAAAACAGCCTTCGCAAATCGGTTGCGCGCCCCTACCGCAAGAACCCCCGCCACCACCAAATGCAACGGATTAGTCCACATCAAATTGAAGTTCGGAAAGGTACATTCATGCGTCGAGAAGAAAGTCAAGAAGAAGATCAGCATGCCCGTCAAACCAAACGCAAAAAACAGAAAAGCACCGAATGCCCGCACATATGCCACACAGATATTACGCCAAGCGAACAGAAAGGAAAGCAGGGCAAGGAAAAGCAACAGAACACCTGCCTTCACTGGGGATACGGGGAAGTCTCCCGCCACAATTTTCTTCGGCTGCGGATGCCACATCTCCAACTTCGATTTCACCAATGGACGGGTGGCTCCCGACGAATCGGCCACAGTGGCGCTTTCGACCTGCTTCATCAGTTCCACGGGCAGAAACGTGACCATTGCGTCCGGTATCACTTCGTCCGCACCCGAACCGAGACACAGATCGATTCCCACACGCAACCAAGGTATTGAGGCACAAAGCACGTGGACCTTGTCCCGATAACTCTCCGTGTTCCCAATCGGCATATATTTCACCTCTCCGATGCAACGTTCCAACAACTCGCGCGGACGTGTCGCACAGTTGTCCGAGAAGAACTTATAGCGATACACTTTGTTCTCTGGCTTCGCATTCAGCAACAACGCGGCATGCACCCGCTCCGCCTCCGCTACCGTCAGATCCAACTCATGCAGGTATGCGTAGCTGTTTTTCCACACCAGCTCATTGGCAACTGTCTGTGGGGAGTCCGTGTCCAAGCAATAATCCGTCTGCCCGGAGACAAACTTATAGATGAAATCGTCGGAGAATTCAAACACCCCGTAATTGTACACCACACTGGTGGAGTCGGTCGTCACCATTAGCGCCGTATGGCCCCACACCGTGTAGACCTCCCTGTCGCTGGGATAGGTGGTGAGCAAGTACACAGTTGTCTTGGCATTCGCGACGAACGGAAGCGAAAGGAACAACAAAAGCCATAGCAATACTCTATGCTTCACCACAACGAAGATTTTGATTTATAAGATTATTTAACAACAATGCGTTGGATATAATTCTCAACGCGTACCACATAAAATCCCTTCTTCAAATCCAACGAGATCTTCTCATTAGCTTCGCTCGTCTCGACGGAGAGGACAGGCACACCTAACATATTTACAACCTCTACTTTTGTACCCTCCTTAACACCGAAGAGGTACAAGTAACTGTTGGAGAAAGAAATTGTGATTGTACTCGCCTTCCCCGCCAACTGATCCTCACGAACCTCACTCCCACTCTTTGCAGACTGGGCGTAAGTCATCGTCGGACCGGCCAACATGAATAATAATATTAAGTAAACGAGTCTCTTCATAACTATCCTTCTTTTCTGCAAAAATAATGTCTACGATTGTGAATTCAAAATTATTTCACATTTTTTATTCCTTCCGCACAATAAATTTAATGCTTTAGTGTTGCAGGACATCTTTTTCATATGTGCAGATCAGTCTGCGCCACCCGTCCGAGATGGGCAAAGAGGCATTTGTCTTAGGGTCGAAGCCGCACATGATGGTTCGGCAGACGCTCTTCACCCGCTGGGTTTTCTCGTCATACAACTCCTGAACGAGCTTCACGCTCTTGTTGCCTATTTCATAGATCTTTGTCTTCACCACGATATTATCGCCCATGAAAATAGGCGCCTGGAAGTCCACGTTCACATTCACGATCACCAGCGCCATGTCGCCGTGACCGATCCCTTGCTTGTCCAACGCCTCGAAATAGGAGACTTTCCCCAAATCGAAGTAGGAAAGGATGACCGCATTGTTCACATGTCCGTAAATATCCACGTCGTTAAAACGGATTTGCACACTCATCTGGTGGTTGAATTTAACCGCCTCGGCATCGAAAACAGAATTATCCATCTATATGTCAGTTAACAGATTATCATAAAAAAACTATATCATCGATCACTGATGTCCCCACCTTCCCGTTCAGGCGTTCCACCAAGGTGCTTCGGCTCATCATCAGGTCGTTTTTCAACAATGGGGAGGTGAGCTTCACGAAGAGCTTGCGTCCGCTCAGATAGACGTTGTTGGTGTACCGCCCGATGTTGCCGCCGCCCAACTTGCGCCACTCCTCCAGCACTTGCTGTTCGGCGATGCGCTTGCCCAGTTCCCCCTGATGGAGGAAGTCCTCTATGTAGCCGCCCAACAATTCAGGATCCTTCGCCTTCATCGTTTCACCTCCATGAGTTGTTCCACCACGCCATCCTCCACCTTGAAGAGGAGGTAGTCGCACCCCGAATGTTCCAAGATCGAGGAGAGATGCTCCCGGTCGGTGTCGGAGATGAAGACCTGCCCGAAACGGTCGTCGCGCAACAATTGCAGGATGCGGCTCACACGCTGGGCGTCAAGCTTGTCGAATATATCGTCCAAAAGCAGAATGGGTCGCACCCCACCCTGCTCCTTCAGGAAGTTGAACTGCGCCAGTTTCAGGGCGATCAGGTATGTTTTGTTCTGCCCCTGCGAACCGATGCGTTTGATGGGAAGTCCGCCCATCTCCATGTCGAGGTCATCCTTGTGGATACCCTTCGTGGAGTAGCCGATGACGAAGTCGCGGTCGCGGGTCGCCTTGAGCTGTTCCTCGAAAGGAAGGGAGTCTTGCAAGTGCGAACGGTAGGTCAGCCCCACCTGCTCCTTTCCATCGGAGACGATCTGGTGGAACTCGGAGAAGTGAGGCAGGAAATGTTCGATGAAATCGCTTCTTTTCGCGAAGATATAGCTTCCATACTCCACCATCTGCGCCTCCAGCACGTCGAGCAACAGGTCTTCCCTGTTCTCCGCCTTGATCATCGCGTTGCGTTGCGACAGGGCATTGTTGTAGGCCAAGAGGCAGGAGAGGTACTTCTTGTCATATTGCGAGATGAAGCCATCCATGAACTTCCTCCGCTCGTCGCTTCCCTCCGATATCAAGGCGCCATCAGCGGGGGATATGATCACCAACGGCAAGAGACCGATATGGTCGGAGAGCTTCTCGTACTCCTTCTTGTCGCACTTGAAATGCTTCTTCTGGCGACGCTTCAGGTCGCAATGGATATCCACCTTCCGCCCACCCCGTTCATACGAGCCCTCCAGCATCATGAACTCCTCGTCATGCGTGATGTTCTGGCTGTCGATCGCGTTGCAATGGCTCTTGCAGAAGGAGAGGTAGTAGACAGCATCCAACAGGTTGGTCTTGCCCATGCCGTTATTGCCCACGAAGCAGTTGATCTTAGGCGAAAACGCGAGATCCGCTTCCCGGATATTCTTGTAATTGAGTATACGAAGGCGAGATAGGTACATGGGCAAAAAGAAGGGAAGCCACAGACCCTCAGGAAGAGGATCCGCAGCGTCCCGTTTCAATTATTTTATTTATTCAGATAAGCCAATACGTTCTTCTCGATACGATTGCCCAAGGCGGAGATGTCTGTCTCCTTCTTGAACTTCTCGCCGACGATGTTCTCGTACAGCTCGATGTAACGCTCCGAGATGGACTTCACGATGGCGCTGGTCATCTCAGGCACCTTCTGGCCGGCCTTGCCCTGGAATCCGTTGTCCATCAGCCACTCGCGGACGAACTCCTTGGAGAGTTGCTTTTGAGGCTCGCCCTTTGCAAAACGCTCTTGATAGCCATCGGCGTAGAAGTAGCGGGAAGAGTCTGGCGTGTGGATCTCATCCATCAAGTAGATGGTTCCGTTGGCCTTACCGAACTCATATTTCGTGTCCACGAGGATCAAACCACGCTTAGCGGCGATCTCGGTGCCACGTTGGAAGAGAGCCAAGGTATACTTCTCCAGCACCTCGTAGTCCTCCTTAGAGACCAAACCTCTCGCCAAGATCTCCTCCTTGGAGATATCCTCGTCGTGCTGGCCGATCTCAGCCTTTGTCGTAGGGGTGATGATAGGGGTCGGGAACTTCTGGTTCTCCTTCATGCCCTCAGGGATCTTCACGCCGCAGATCTCACGCACACCGCTCTTGTAGGCACGCCATGCGCTACCACAGAGGTAACCGCGGACGATCATCTCGACCGGGTAGCCCTCGCAACGGATACCGACCGTCACCATAGGGTCTGGTGTCGCCAGTTTCCAGTTAGGGCAGATATCCTTGGTGTCGTCCAAGAACTTAGCCGCGATTTGGTTCAGCACTTGTCCCTTGAAAGGGATACCTTTAGGGAGGATCACATCGAAGGCGGAGATTCTATCCGTCGCCACCATGACCAACTTATCGTCGCCGATGCTATACACGTCCCTCACCTTCCCGTTGTAGACGGACTTCTGTCCTGGGAAACTAAAACTCGTTTTTACCAATGCGCTTTCCATATCCAATATTTTTGTTTGATTGTTTCTGTTCCGAATCACCATCATTCGCCGCCTCCGCATTCCGCAGCTCCTCCAGCCGTTTCTTGCGCTCCTCCGTCGCCTTGTCGTAGGCCTCCACGATGCGTTGCACCAACGGGTGGCGGACGATATCCTTGACGTCGAACTGCACCTTCGCCACGCCCTCCACATCACGGAGCGTCTGCAGGGCGTCGATCAAGCCAGACTTCTGGTTCGACGGGAGGTCTATTTGGGAGATATCACCGGTGACCACCACCTTACTGTTCAGTCCCATACGGGTAAGAAGCATCTTAATCTGCTGGGTAGTAGTATTTTGTGCCTCATCCAAGATGACGAAAGAGTCGCTCAACGTACGTCCGCGCATGAAGGCGAGCGGTGCGATCTGTATCGTGCCGTTCTCCATGAACTCACGGAGCTTCGTGCCCGGCACCATATCCTGCAGGGCGTCGTAGAGCGGTTGCAGATAGGGGTCGATCTTCTCCTTCATATCGCCAGGGAGGAAGCCCAGTTTCTCGCCCGCCTCAACCGCGGGACGGCTCAGGACGATGCGGCGCACCTCCTTGTTCTTCAGGGCACGCACAGCCAAGGCGATCGCTGTGTAGGTCTTGCCAGAGCCCGCCGGACCCGTAGCGAAGAGGAGGTCGTTCTTCTCGTATTCCGCCACGAGGCGTTTCTGATTCGGTGTGCGGGCCACGATCGGTTTACCGCTCACGCCGTAGATGATCAGGTTCTTATCCGCCACGTTCTCAGGCTTCGTTTTCCCTTTGATAAAGTCGATCACCACCTCCTCCGACAAGGCGTTGTATCGGGCGCAATACTGCTCCATGAGAGTGAAAGCCTCCTCGAAGCGGGCAATCTCCTCCTCGTCACCGATGCACTTCACAGCGTTTCCGCGCGCCACAATTTTCAGCTTGGGCAGCAGGTTCTTTATCGCATGGATATTGCAATTGTTCACACCGTAGAAGATCACGGGATCGGCATTCTCTATAAGGAAAATCTTCTCTATCATCAACCCAAAAAGTCTTTTCGATTTTATGGTGCAAAGATAATTAAAAATTAAGAGTTAAGAGTTATGAATGAAGAATTATGGGGATGGGAGAATAGAATATCACAAGATATTAGCAATCAATATATTATCACAAATAAAAAAAACGACGGAAAGTCATGCACCCTCCGCCGTACATTTCACGAGACGCTCTATCTCACAACTCCACATGCACCGTCGACGACACCGACTTCCACCCCTCGAAGGAGAAGGTGACGGTGAGGTTGTGTGTGCGGGAGAGGGTGGGAAGAGGAAGGTAGATGCCAATACCACCACACCAAAGATAACGTTCATAATCAGAAAATAAAGCAAAAGGTTTAAACAACAGTTCTTCTACGTTCTCTCCCCGATAGCCAGACAACACGAATTCCCCCATCGAATACACGCAGATATCCGCCAAATCGCAAAGTTCAGCTCCCGTAGGATGTTGTTCATCAAAATCAGCATCCGAAACCACCGACAAACATTTTACCGGATAAGGGCAGGCAGGAGGCATCTCCCATGTGGCATAAAAATCATAACCCTCATCATGATTTAACGAGGCGAAATAATCAAACCTACTATTCCCTTCTTTTTCCCATGAAACATGTTCTCCGTCAAACTCAGAAGCAATGACAAATCCAGACGGGCGATCCGTCCATGTGGTAATATCCAATACCAACGTGTCAGGCACCACATATTTCACAACCGCATGTCCTGCCATTACATCTGCCGTGTCCGATTCTTTTTTTGAGTCACACCCCATTGTTGACAAGCATAAAGCCATCAACAAAAGACATTTTATCAAATATTTTAATGATTTCATAATCTCATCTGCACTAAACGTCTAAAAAAATCCGACTCACAACTCCACATGCACCGTCGACGACACCGACTTCCATCCATCGAAGGAGAAAGTGACGGTGAGGTTGTGCGTGCGGGAGAGGGTGGGAAGAGGGAGAGATATAAAAACATGATGACTCCACAAATAACGTTCTTTCTCAGAAAATGTAGCAAAAGGCTTAAACAACTGTTCTTCAACATTCTCTCCCCGATAGCCAGACAACACGAAATTCCCCATCGAACAAACGCGAATATCCGCCAAATCGCAAAGTTCAGCTCCCGCAGGATGTTGCTCATCAAAATCAGCATCCGAAACCACTGACAAACATTTTACCGGATAGGGGCAGACAGGAGGCATCTCCCATGTGGCATAAAAATCATAACCCTCATCATGATTTAACGAGGCGAAATAATCAAACCTACTATTCCCTTCTTTTCCCCATGAAACATGTTCTCCGTCAAACTCAGAAGCAATGACAAATCCAGACGGGCGATCCGTCCATGTGGTAATATCCAATACCAACGTGTCAGGCACCACATATTTCACAACCGCATGTCCTGCCATTACATCTGCCGTGTCCGATTCTTTTCCGCATCCAGCCAAAATCGCAATCGGAATCACTAAAAATAGCGTTTTAAACAAAATAAATATTGCTTTCATAATTCATAACATATATAATCATAATTTATCGCCATGCAGGGTGAATTTCTAAATCATACTGATAATTGTAGGAGTTATTGTTATCTGTATTCCGGTCAAACTTCTCAGAATTGGAGCAATTAAAACATCCAGCAGCAAAATATCCATTATTGCTTCCCATCCAACCCCAATTTATATGGAAAAGAGAATTCTCATAACCAGACGAAAACCTCCTATTCGATGTTCGACCTGTATTTGTGTCCAGTGTATAATAATAGTACTCGACGGATGCGGCGGAATAACCATCCACCACCCAGGCATGCCCCTTATACGTAACAAACAGCACTTTCTTCCGTTCTCCCGTCATCAGGACAGGTCTCCTATTATCAAGTTGAGTTTTCACGGCAGAAAAACTATAATCCTTTGTATCACATCCTGAATACCCAATTTTCTTCAAATATGACATCGCCTTTCTCGGTTTAGCGCTACTTCCATCACACCCATAGTCCATATCAATATTCCTTCCAATGAAATAAAGTAGCACGGATATCATGCATTGTGAAGAGTATTTTACATCATTCGCATCAGCCGAAGCGGTCATTTCTTCCCAGTCCATCTCAAATGATGGACTATGTGGGAGACAATCGCTCACCTCCTTAGGATATCTATAATAGGCCATTACCTGAGCGATGGCAGTAGCCCAACATCCTGCCTTGGTTTGCTTTCCATGACATACGCACTTAGGGGTCGATGCATTGTACGGGAAAACGCCTTGTCCCCATGTGGTTTTCAACAAAGGCTTCACTTCCTCCACACCACGCAATAAAGTATACGTTCCAGCATATACCCTTCTTAACTCATTTCGAGGCAAGGAATCCTTCTCCTCTATTTCTCGTTTCGCCACCTCCAGCAACGAATCCTTCTCCATCTCGAACTTCATAATGGAGTTCCGCATAAAGACCTGCGCATTATCCAAAAAGATGGCAAGACCCGGGTTGTCCGTATCCTCCCCCAAAGTCCCATTATCCACGCAGGCCAAAATCGGGCATCCCACACGGTCGTCCGCACAAATAATAGCGAATCCCGCACTGTCCGCAAAGTTGCAGACGTAAGCCAATGTGTCAGGGATGGCGACCACCTCGCCAGAGCCAGAGCGCAAGGTCGTCTCATCGGAGTGCAACACACGCACCTCCTCGATTTGACGCGCCCTCCCCGATTTGAGTCCATTACCTTCTCCAGCGAATAGGGAGGCCGCATCGAGCGCCAACTCCCTCGCCTCGTCCATACCCATCGTGTGGTTGGAGGAAAACAAGGCCTTGTAGTTCAAGGAAGGCTCCTCCTTCTGTTCCTGCTGCGGACTTGAAGACTCGTTTCGGGCCTCCTCCACATCATCCGTCTCACACGACATAAACTGAGCCACCGCGACTATCCCAATAGAACACAGCAACTTGCGCAAACTTAGATTTTTTTCATTGAATAACATAATAAAAATTTTTAAGTGTTTAAAAATAGAAAATTCAAAATCCATGGCAGCCTTTTTCCCTCAACCACAAATATTTAAATCTTCAAAAAATACTCACTTTATCGAACTCGACACGGCAAATATATGGATTATTATTCAATACAACAAAACATTTAGCATAAATCACACGTAAAACTAACACAACACCACTCGTCAACATTTACATGGGGATGAATGTCAAACAAAAAACACAAAAAAGCATCCCCCTTACCGTTACCGATTCAATATAAAAATATTACCTTCGCGGTCAAAATCAAAAAAGGAAAAAGTCATGGCACAAAAACCCTCCATACCAAAAGGAACGAGAGACTTCGCACCCATCGAGATGGCGCGTCGCAACTATATCTTCAACACCATCAAAGAGGTCTTCCGCCTCTACGGATTCCAACAAATAGAGACCCCGGCGATGGAGAACCTCTCCACCCTGATGGGCAAATACGGCGACGAGGGCGACAAACTCCTCTTCAAGGTGCTCAACTCGGGCGACTTCCTCGCGGACGTGGAACAGGCGGAGCTGGAGAGCCGCAACTCCGTGAAACTGATCAAGAAGATCTCGGAGAAGGGTCTGCGCTACGACCTCACGGTGCCTTTCGCACGTTTCGTCGTCATGAACCGTGACAAGCTCAGCTTCCCTTTCAAACGCTACCAAATCCAACCGGTATGGCGCGCCGACAAGCCGCAGAAGGGCCGTTACCGCGAGTTCTACCAGTGTGACGTGGACGTGGTCGGAAGCGACTCCCTGATGAACGAGGTGGAGCTGATGCAGATCGTGGACGAAGTGTACCGCCGCCTCGGTGTGAACGTCTGCATCAAGATCAACAACCGCAAGATCCTCACGGGCATCGCGGAGGTGATCGGTCAGGCGGACAAGATCGTGGACATCACCGTGGCCATCGATAAACTGGACAAGATAGGCTTGGAGAACGTCAACGCCGAACTGGCGGAGAAGGGCATTCCTGCCGATTCCATCGAGAAACTGCAGCCTATCATCCTGCTCCAAGGATCGAACGAGGAGAAACTGAAGACCATCCGTGAAGTGCTCGCCACCTCGGAGGTCGGACTGAAGGGCGTGGAGGAGATCTCCACCATCCTCGAACACATACAACTCCTTGGCATAGAGACCAAGGTGGAACTGGACCTGACCCTCGCCAGGGGTCTGAACTACTACACGGGAGCCATCTTCGAGGTGAAGGCGTTAGACGTGCAGATCGGTAGCATCACCGGTGGCGGACGTTACGACAACCTCACAGGCGTCTTCGGCATGGAGGGCGTCTCCGGCGTGGGCATCTCCTTCGGTGCGGACCGTATCTACGACGTCCTCAACCAACTGGACCTCTACCCTGCAGAAATGCTCCAATCGACCAAACTGATCTTCGTGACCTTCGGAAACGAGGAGCTCAAATACGCCATGCAGTGCCTGAAGCAAGTGCGCGCGGCGGGCATAGCGGCCGAGGTATTCCCTGAACCTGCCAAGATGAAGAAGCAGATGGGCTACGCCGACAACAAAGGCATCCCGTTCGTGGCCATCATCGGCGACACGGAGATGAAGGAGCAGAAAATCATGCTCAAGAACATGGCGACGGGCGAGCAGAACCTCGTCAGCGTGGAGGAGGCGATCCAAACATTGTCAGGCAAATAAGCCTAACGGACAAAGACGTCGACGATGATCAATTTCCTAAAGACATACGCGCTGTTCATCTCCATGATGATTGGTATCGTGTTCCATTTCATCTTCGTGGACGTGTCCTTCGTCACGAAATACTTCATGGACGAGCCGTTGAAGGACATCACCTTCATCACGAAATACATGCTTTTTCTGATGCTGCTGATTGTCTACTGCAAGGTGGACTTCCGCCAGTTCAAGTGGAAACGCTGGCATGTCATCCTGCTGACCATCCAATTCACGGTGTGCATTCTCTTCTACCTGCTCGTCTACAAATTCGACCAACGCACAGCGGAAGGCGGACTCATCTGTCTGCTGGCGCCCACCGCCACCTCCGCCCCCGTCATCACGGGGCTATTGGGAGGAACCGTGGCGGGTCTCATCACCTATAGCGTCTCCAGCAACCTGCTGGCGGCCTTCTTCGCACCCCTCTACTTCTCGCTGATCGGTGCGCACGGCACGGGAGCGGAGGACCTCAGCTTCTTTGAGGCGTTCCTCACCATCTGCCAGAAGGCCTTCCCGCTCATCTTCGGACCATTCGTCTGCGCATTGTTCCTGAAACGGTTCATCCGCCCCGCCTACGATTTCCTGCGGAAGAAGCAAGGCATATCCTTCTGGCTGTGGACCATCGCCCTGGTGTTGCTGATGTCCCGCACGACGGCAGATCTATTGAGCATGGACCCCGCCGAGCGTCCGGCCGCCTTCAACATGGCGCTGATCGCCCTGTTCTGTTGCCTCGCGCAATTCACCGCAGGAAGGAAGCTCGGCAAGCTATACCACAACAAAGTGGCCAGCGGACAAGCCTACGGACAGAAGAACACAATCCTCGCCATCTGGATGGCACAGACCTTCTTCAACCCTGTGGTCGCCATCGCACCCGCCACCTACGTGCTTTGGCAGAACCTCGTCAACTCCTACCAGTTGAGCAAGCATAGGAGGGGGTTGAGGAAAGACCAGGAGAATTAAGAATTAAGAATTATGAATTATGAATTTGTTCGATTTTTTCAGGAGTAAAAAAGCGGGGAAGGAAGCTGAAAAGCAGGCATCCCTAAGCGAGAAAGATCTCCGTTGGAATCGATTCATCGAAGAGATATGCGTCGACGGTGAATTATCCTCACTCTCCGAGAAACAGAGGATAGCCGCTCTTTGCTTCTGGTACGACACCGAAATGATGAACGGAGGATTCAGCCAATACCAAGACAGCTATCCCGACACCGACCCCAACGAACTGAAAGAGGCGCTCGCCACCGTCGGGAACGAAGAGATTGTACGGAACTACTGCAAAGCCTTAGAGGAGGGCAAACAAGACGATTGGGTGGAGACCGATGCGGAATACGGAAGTTTCTCCCCTACCCTTTGCGAACTTTTGCAGGAATACGTCGAAAAGAACAAAGACGAAATACTAGAGAATTAAAAATTAAAAAGGACGATAGACCCGCAAACCCCGAAGGGGTGCTATATTACAGGCAGGGGTGTTAACCCCTGTACAATAGAACCGAGGATAGCCCGAACCCGAAGGGGTGACACCCTAACGAATTAAGTATCAAAAAGTTTTTTTGACATCCACATTTCGGGAAAAATATTATCTTTGCGTTTGTGTGTAACCCATAAAGGCAATGGCCCAAAAATAGCGTCACACAATCTGTATCAGGGAAACGCAAACAATTAACTTTTAATACATTCGGTATATGGGATTATTAAACGACGTATTCTCCACCATCTCCAAGGTGGCTAAAAGTGATGCCGCGAAGGAGATCATCAACTCAATCAACGGTGGCGGGCAGATGGACATCGCCGCAGGACTGAAGGCCGCACTGAAGGTCGGCATCGAGACCGCAGCCGCCAACTTAGGAAAGAAAGACGGATTCCTCGCGGACGCAGCCGTACGCATCGGCATACCTGAGGAGGCGCTCTCCGTATTCAACGCAGTGCAGTCCCTCGCGCAGAACCCTGCCTTCAACTCCCTATTGAACTCCGCAGGCGCATCCATTCCTTCCTCCGACACCGTGATCACCCTTTTCAACCGTGCGGCAGAAGACGCAGCCCCTAAGTCAGTGGACATCTTCGCCAACGCCATCACCGGCATGGGCATCGCCGACGCCAAGAACATTCTCTTCGGTGCGGACAACGCAGCCACCACTTACCTGAAGGAGAACACCTTCACGCAACTGCAGAACGCCTTCATGCCAGCCATCAACAACTCGCTCGGCTCCGTGCAGATAGCCAACACCACCCCACTCGCGGCGTGGAACACCTTCGCCACCTACAACAACAAGTTGGTGGAGATGATGGACAGCAAGGCCGTGAAGGCAGGACTTGAGATGGCCAGGATGACCGGTATCCTGAAGGACGAGTACTTCGAGAAGCTCGCCTCCATCAAAACCGTCAACACAGACTTGTCCGACTACATCACAGGGAAGGCCCTCACCGGACTCTTCACGAAGGTCTCCGAGAAAGAGTACGACATCCGTCACAACGCCAGCGCACGTGTCAGCGATGTGCTGAAGAACGTCTTCGGACAATTGGACGTAGCCTAAAACAGAGATCCACCATAACCAAAGAGGAGGCAGCCATGTCTCCTCTTTTTCTTTTATGCCCACCCGTAGGATTCGTGAAATCACAAACAATTTTTATATTTTTGCAAAAAACAATTTTGCCACGCATTAAGATTTTATGAGAAAAGCAATATTTTCCATACTGATGACGCTGAGCTCCCTGGCATGGGCTTCGGCGCAGAACTATTTGTGTTTCACCGCCAACGAGGCGAAATCAACCATAGGCATAGAAAACAAGGAGGGGAACCAACCCGACATCGAATACTCCACCGACAAATCCAAGTGGAAGAAGCTGGACCCAGCGAAGGGCTACACCTTCAAGAGCGCCCACGAGAAGATATACCTCAGGGGTAACAACAGGGAAGGATTCTCGAAGGAGAACGGCAGGAGCCGCACCCAGTTCGTCATGACAGGCTCCATCGCCGCCAGCGGAAACGTCATGAGCCTTGTCGACGGAACGGGCGACGAGCAAACCATTCCAAGCGACAACTGTTTCATCCGCCTCTTCGCCAAATGTACGAGCCTCACCCATGCGCCTGAGCTGCCCGCCACCCGCCTCACGAAAGGGTGCTACGAGGAGATGTTCCAAGGCTGCGAACAACTGGCCCAAGCGCCGCAACTGCCCGCCACGGAATTGGCGGAGAACTGCTACAAAGGCATGTTCCAGGGTTGCGCCAACCTCGGCCAAGCCCCAGCCTTGCCTGCGAAAAAGTTAGCGAAAGGATGCTACGAGAGCATGTTCTACGGATGTTCCTCCATCACAAAAGCCCCTGCGTTGCCTGCCACGGAGTTGGCGGAGAGTTGCTATGCGCTTATGTTCAGAAACTGCGCCAACCTTAGCCAAGCGCCCGAATTGCCTGCTAAGGAGTTGGCCCCGAAGTGCTACTCCAGAATGTTCGACCAATGCAAGAAGATCAACCACCTCAAGGTACATTTCACTGAGTGGGGAGACAATAGCGTGGAGGGTAGACGCACCACCGTATGGCTACAGGACGTAGCGGAGTCGGGCACGTTCGTCAGTCCAGGCAGACTCGCCGCCCAGTTCGGTTCGAGCGCCATACCGGAAGGCTGGGAGGTGATCCACGAGGACGGAAAGAGATCCGCCCACGACTACCTCTGCTTCACCACCACCAAGGCGGACGCCTTCATCGGCATGATCAGCTACGGGGAGTCCACCCCTAACGTGCTCTACTCAACCGACGGAGGAGAGAATTGGAAAGAGGTCGCATTCGGCGACACCCTTCCGTTGCCGTTCAAGGGAGATAAGATATATTTCAAAGGCATCAATCCTAAGGGATTCAACCAGACGAAGAACGGTCAGGACGTGCGCTTCTTCATGCAGGGAAGCATCGCCGCCAGCGGCAACGTCATGAGCCTCGTCGACGGGCTCGGCAACGCGTCACACACCCCTGGCGTGGGCTGTTTCGCCTCGCTCTTCAAGAACTGCGACGCTCTGACGAAGGCGCCTGAACTGCCAGCCACCTCCTTAGGGGAGGCATGCTACCAAGAGATGTTCTACGGTTGCGGAGGCCTCACCAGCGCTCCTCAACTGCCGGCACAGAAGATGGCGGCGGATTGCTATGACGGTATGTTCGCCAACTGCAAAAACCTTACGGAGGCACCTGCGCTCATCTCCACACAATTGGCCAAAAACTGCTACAACAAGATGTTCTCCACTTGCAAGGCGCTCAAGCAAGCCCCTAAACTGCCTGCCACGAAGTTGGCGGAGGGATGCTACCAATACATGTTCTGCAATTGCGACAACGTCAACTTCCAAGCGCCAGAGTTGCCTGCGAAACAGGCCGCCCCGACGTGCTACCAATACATGTTCGCCGGATGCACCAACCTGAAGCAAGCCCCTGAACTGCCTGCCGACTCCTTGGCTAAAGGTTGCTACGAAGGCATGTTCCAGAACTGCGAGAAGCTGGCGAAAGCGCCCGAGTTGCCCGCCACCCGCTTGGAGAAGGAGTGCTACTACGCCATGTTCAACAACTGCAAGGCACTCACCAGCGTACCAGCGTTGCCCGCCACCGTGATGGACAAACGTTGCTACGGCTCCATGTTCGAGGATTGCGTCAACCTCACCCAGGCTGGCACACTCTCCTCCACCCGTTTGGCGGAGGCCTGCTACGAGTTCATGTTCAAGGGGTGCAAAAAGCTGACGCAAGCGCCGGAACTGCCGGCCGACACGCTCGCCACGGGATGTTACCAATCGATGTTCCTTGGCTGTACGAGCCTATCCAAGGCACCGCAACTGAACTCCACACACCTGGCCAACTTCTGCTACAAGAGCATGTTCAAGGATTGCGCGTCGCTCACGCAAGTCAGCGACCTGCCTGCCACATCGCTCGCCACCAGTTGCTACGAATCCATGTTCGCCAACTGCGCGAAGCTGGTCAAAGCCCCGGCGATGTCCGGCACCTCACTCAAGGAGAATTGCTACAAGGAGATGTTCTACCACTGCGGTAGCCTCAACTACATCAAGATCAGCTCCACCACCTGGGGAGACAAGAAGGGCAACAGGACCTTCTCGGAGGGATGGGTCGACGGTGTGGCCAAAGAGGGCACCTTCGCATGTCCTGTCCGCACCATCAAGGAATACTCCGTGAATAGGATTCCGAAGGGATGGAAGGTCGTGGCGAAGAACTAACGCATTGCATCCACGATTTAACCATTGACGATTTACCATTCTGGCATTCTGGATACCGTAGAGACGATGTGTACATCGTCTTGCACATCGTCTCTACCAATCATATTCTGTTTTGTTTAAATGGGAAAGCCATATATCATTCGTTTATTTTTTCAAAAAAATACGATTTATTCAACTGAAAATCTATAATTTCGCGACGAATTTCCGATGAATGAAGGGAAATAATCCACAAGATAATACATCCCTCAGTGTAGTGTGTCTTTTTATTGATAAAAAAACAATATTTTAAACAATGCGATTTAAGATTCTCCTATTATGGGCTATTTTGTTCTCTACCATGGGTATGGTCAAGGCCCAGAATTACCTATGCTTCACTGCCATAACAGACAATTCGTCCGTTGGGATAAGGGAAAAGGGAAGAGACGTGCCAGATATGGAGTACTCTCTTGACGAAGGCGCATCCTGGACACCGATCATCTCAGGCTCCGTTGAATTGCCTCATACCAATGACAAGGTATATTTCCGGGGAAATAATCCATCGGGCATATTCAATACGATGAACGACTACACAAACTTTTTCGTGACAGGTAAAGTGGCCGCCAGCGGAAGCGTCATGAGTCTGATCGATGGGGAAGGCACCTCCACGGAGATCCCTTACAAAACGTGTTTCTACGGCCTGTTCAAGGAGTGTGAGGGGCTCGTCCAAGCCCCGGAACTGCCCGCCACCACATTAACGGAGGATTGCTACAAGGAGATGTTTTCCGGGTGTGGGCTCAAGGAGGCGCCCGAACTGCCCGCCACTGAATTGGAAGAGGGTTGTTACGAGGCCATGTTCGCCAACTGTGCCGACCTCACGGAAGCGCCGGCACTACCGTCCCGAACAATGAAGCAACGATGCTACTCTAATATGTTCTCTAACTGCACCAGCCTCGTCCAGGCCCCGGAGCTGCCCGCCACCACATTGGCGACAGACTGTTACTTGGCCATGTTCGAGCAGACCTCCATCGTCCGGGCTCCGAGTCTGCCGAGTACGGTTTTGGCTGAACGATGCTACTCCAACATGTTCTATAAGTGCGCATCCCTGACGATAGCTCCAGAACTACCTGCCACAGAGCTGAAGTACAGATGCTACTGTGGCATGTTCTCCAACTGTACAAGTCTCGCTCAAACTCCGGAACTGCCAGCGACACAAATGGATGTGGAGTGTTGCTACGTCATGTTCTCCAACTGCACAAGCCTCATTGAGGCTCCTGCGCTTCCCGCCATGGAGTTGGATAGCGCCTGCTACCGTGAGATGTTCCAGGGATGCACCCAACTCGCCAAGGCGCCTGAATTGCCGGCCACCGACCTCTCCTCGCGATGCTACTTCGGCATGTTCCGAGAGTGCAAGTCGCTGAGGATAGCACCCGAACTTCCTGCCGAAAAACTTGCGCTAGAGTGTTACAATAACATGTTCCTCGGATGTGAAAACCTCTCTCTCATACAGGTAGGATGCATGACTTTGGCACCGGACGCCAACGTCTATACATTCAACTGGATGAAGGATGTGTCCGAAGCGGGAACGTTCATCTTCCCTTGTGGCTCGACCTATGACACAAGGGGGGCATCATCTGTGCCTCCTAACTTCAACACTATATCCTCCCCTGTCGCCATCTTCATGAATGCCGATAGTTTAGTGCTCATGCAGGATACGATCCCGTGCGGCACTCTCCCCCAGTTCAAGGGCATCACGCCTAAAAAAGCGGACAACGATAGTTTCACTTACAAGTTCAAGGGATGGGACCCGCCTCTAAAGGCACTGACAACCAGCGGCATTTACACCTATATCGCCGCATACGACTCCCTCGCTCTGTGCGACACGACCATACACTCCTGCTACTCCTACTCGATAAACGGACGTAACATCATGAAAAGCACGGAATGGACCGACACCACTCACCATGAGGCGGGCAACGACTCCATCATCCACTATAAGGTATTCATCCACTATGGTGCATCCTCGAACGACACAATCACCTCTTGCGATTCCATCACATGGAGGGGAAAGACATACACAGAAAGCACCGTATGCACAGACACGCTCCAAACCATCTTCGGTTGCGACAGCATCGTACTCCACCACCTCATCATCGGGGAGAAAAAAGTGTCGAACACGTTACTTGAAGGTTGTGAAAGGGTGTTGATCGGAGGCATCGTTTACCTGCAAGATACCACTTGGAGTGACACCTTGACGACGGGAGAGGGATGCGGAAAGATTCTCCGCCATACGATTAAGATTCATCATAAAGAGCTCATCGATTCAGCCGTCACCGCCTGTGATTCCTTCCTATGGAAGGGTGTGGCCATCAAGGAAAGCACCTCATGGAACGACACACTCGCCTCCGTCTTCGGTTGCGATAGCATCATACAATACCACCTCACCCTCAGCAAATCCATCCTGCGGGACAGCGTCATCTCAGCCTGCGACTCCTTCCCATGGAAGGACCTGACCTTCAGGGAGGACAAGGTGTGGGACGACACCTCCGTCTCTATCTCCGGGTGTGACAGCATCATACGCTACCACCTCACCATCCATCAACAGACAAAAAGGGATAGCCAACTACTCGCCTGCGACTCTTTCCTTTGGAAGGGTGTGACCATCAAGGAAAGCTCCTCATGGAACGACACGCTCCCAACCATCTTCGGTTGTGACAGCATCATACAATACCACCTCACCCTCAGCAAATCCATCCTGCGGGACAGCGTCATCTCCGCTTGCGACTCCTTCCCATGGAAAGGCCTGATCCTCAGAGAGAACAAGATGTGGGACGACACTTTCGCCTCCATCTCCGGATGTGACAGCATCATCCGCTATCACCTCACAATCCATCAACGGACGGAAAGGGATAGCCAGCTGTTCGCCTGCGACTCCCTCGTGTGGGGCAACACCACCATCAAGGAGAGCACCGCATGGGACGATAGTCTGCACTCTATCCATGGCTGCGACAGTATCATCCATTACCACCTCACCATAGGGGACAAGATGGTGCGGGATAGCGTCATCTCCGCCTGCGACTCCTTCCTTCTGAACGGTAAGTTCATCAAGGAGAGCATGGAATGGAACGACACACTGCTTGCCGGGCAAGGGTGTGACAGTATCGTCCGTTACCACCTCAACATCCATCACAAGACATGGATGGATTCCACCATCTATGCATGTGAGATTCTCCCATGGAATAACATCGTCATAGAAGAAAACACGGAACTGTACGATACACTGACCAATGAGCAAGGCGACACTTTGGTTATCCATTACAACGTCATCATAGGACATGAATCGGTCAGGGACACCTTCATCACCACCTGCGAATTGTCTGAGAATGGAGAGGAATCGATCGAATATTTTGAGATGGAGGAAGTATACCCTTCCGCTCAGGGTTGCGACAGCATCGTTCTCTACCACTATGCTATCCAACGTGTAGCGATAAGGGACACGTTTGTCAATTCCTGCGATCCGTATACTTGGCGCGGCATAACCGTCTATGATGACGCTATATTGTATGACACCCTACAGTCCATCCATGGCTGCGATAGTATTACCCGTTGCAGAGTATCCTTCCTGAATGGCCCTATCGCTGTGGAGGAGAGCGTAGCCTGCGACTCCATCGTATGGAAAGGGATACGGGTTACCCAAGACACTTTCTTGTGCGACACCATGTATTTGGATAAAGGTTGTACGAGCTTGTACTGCTATCAGTTCACCATCCATCACAGCGTCGTAAAGGATTCCGCCATCTACGCTTGCGACTCGTTCCCTTGGCATGGGGAGATATTGAGGGAGAGTTGTCTGAAGAGCGACACCTTCTCCACCATCCACGGCTGCGACAGTATCATCCACTATGCCATCAACATTGGGAAAACGTTTGTCACAGACACGCTTCTGTCCGTCTGCGGATCATTCACCTATCAAGGCATAACCTTCTTAGGGGATACTGCTTGGAACGAAACGTTACAGACCACGCAAGGGTGCGATAGCATCATCCGCTACCACCTTACAATCCACCATGGAACAATAACAGACTCGTCCGTCACCGCCCTCGACACCTTCTTCTGGCAGGGCAAAGCCATCACGGAGGATGCGCAATGGAACGATACGCTACAGACGGTGCAGGGGTGCGACAGCATCATCCGCTACCAGCTCACCATGCAATATACGCCTCGAATAGGTGATCTCACCATCGCGGATTCCCTATTGCTAGGGAAACCGAACGAGACGATCGAGGTGTCATATAGCCTATCAAAAGGCGAAGTCTCCCGCTACGACTTCACCAGGGGAGGTGTTCCTATCTGCTCCGATACGCTCAAGGAGGCGGGTGTGGCGTACCTTACCATTCCAGGCAACCTATCGCCAGGGGAATACACCACCACACTGAGCGTCCATGACAGGTTCGGAACATCAGCCAATCAGGACTTTACCTTCCATGTGGCGAGGGAAGACAATGGGGCGGAGAGTTTCTACCAGAAACGATGGAACGACCTTCTCATCTGCCTGAACGAGGGAAAACAATTCTCCTCCTATCAATGGTATAAGAACAGGAAGAAGATAGAGGGCGCGACCTTCCAGTATTACTGCGACCTCAATGGCCTAGCCGGAGAATACATGGTTCAGGTCACCGAAAGGCAAGGCGCTAAATATTTCATCGAGCCGAAATACTTCACTCGAGAGACCATGGAAGTATCAGTCACCGCCACGCCGAACCCTGCCCGAAGGTATGAGAAGGTCACCGTGACCATCAACGGACTCGACAACTCGCAGTTGGAGAATGCCCGATTGGTGATATACCATACGAACGGTGCGGTGGAATGGATGAAGAAGCCGGTAAGCAAAGAGACCATGCTGACGCTCCCTGCAGGGGAATACGTGGTGGTGCTCACCGTGAATGACGGCAAAAACATCAATTGTAAGATATTGGTTAAATAACAAAGGAAATGAACAAGACAATAGCAACCATCGTGTTGATAGCCGCACTATTCGGTTGGACGGGCGGTTTGTACGCAGAGAATTCGCAGATCAACATCTCCTTGGGAGGAGGCTTGCACCCTATCCAATACGAGATGAAAGTGGGTTCCACCTCGCCCGGTGGTGGAGTGATGTTCCTATGCCAATACCAATACTTTTTCAAGGAGATCATAGGCATAGGCGCAGGCGTGGGTGTCGATTACTATAACGCTTCGACAGAGATCGACGAGACATTCGAGTCGGAGATCAACACCCCGGTCGTGGGCGGTCCTTACACGCTCCGCACCATCTTCGACGATTGGAGGGAGAAACAGACACTGTTCATGGCGGAAATACCTGTGGGAATCTACGGGAAAGTAAAGATGGGCAGGACAGTAAACCTCGTGCTCGGTGCGGGTGTGAAGATGGGCATACCAGTCGTCAAGAGCTACCAAATGACGGACGGCACGATTGAGACCAGGGCCTATTTCGGAGGCAATATGGACACGGAGGTGCGTGACCTACCCCACCACGGACTTTACGTGGATAAGCAGCAAAAGAGGGGTGACATCACCACCAATACGATCTGTACCTCCATCTTCGCGGACATGATGTTTTGTTTTAGGATCAACGAAAGCACCTGGTTCCACTGCGGATTCTACTTCTCAAAGGGTGTGACGGACATCGCGGAGCACCACGAATCGATGGAAGGTAACAATTACCATGGTATCCTCAACAGTGACTTGACCGACAAATGCGTGCCGATGAGCGTAGGTGTGAAACTAGGCGTTTCCCTCTTCCCGTCGAAAGGATCAGACAGAGGTGCTTCCGGCAAATGGTAAGCGGGGGGCCTTGCTGATATTACCACAAAGGGGCGCCATGCCCATAGCAGACGTCCATCTCATTGGTCAGCATAGCCTCCAACTGCAGGCGTTCCTTCTTCGCCAGTTCGGAGTCCATGTTCACGCTCGTCATCAGGTAAGGCGCCAAGCGGTTGAACTCACGTTGCTCCTCCTTATATCCTTCAGGGTTCACCAAGATATCACCTGTGAAAACAATATGGTCCAGGCAGATCACCATCTCCCCCTTGCTATGACCTCCGTTCCCATTGTAGAACTTGAAGTTCAATCCATGGATGGTGCGCTCTCCCGCCAATACACCCGCGGCATGCTCCTCTTCCTCCACGGACACTAAACAGGACATCTCCGGCGGAGTATAATGCGACAATATTTTGCTGATCTTCACGTAAGGCTCATGTTGCTTGTATTGCTCCCTGAAATTAGGCAATGAAGCGTTTTCCAGGCGGAAATTCTCATACATGGAACGGTTCACGTAGATCGTGTCGAAAAGGGAAACCATACCCAGATGGTCAATGTCGGGATGGGTGACAATCAGCACTTTCGGTTTCGAGTTGAAATCCTCGAACATGACGCTCATGAGCTTCATCATCTCCTCCTTATAGATGGCGAAACCGCTATCCACAAAGATGTAGCCCTCTTCGTTCGCTATCACGTAGACATTCGATCCACACTCCGGTTCGAGGCAATAGACCGTATATCCCCCATATGCCTTGCAAGAGAGACGAGGGTTGAAGTTCAAGCCCCGGTACTTGCTCAGCAGATCAGCGAACTTGGCGATGTACTCAAATGTCTTGTGAGGGCTCTGGTTCTTATCATCCAAGAGTTGCATGACCAGATTAGAGTTGGAGATCAAGTCATTGATGCTTTCCTTGTCCAAGTCCAGCTTCTTAGCCGCACCATTGGCGAAAGAGATGTAGAAGACCGTATTATCCAAGCTCTTCACCGTCTTGTCATACGTGATAATACGCACTTCACAGAGTTTCGTCACGCTCTTCAGAAACTCGTCGACCTTAAGAGGATCATCGATATAGAGCGCCATCCGAAAATATTGGTAAGGCGTGCTATTTTCCTGGGAACTAATATAAGAGATATTAAAATTATATCGGTTGATAAGTTCCAAGACAGGCAACAAGACCCCTGGGCGATCCTGCATTTTGAACTCCATCAGGATCACGTTCGCATGATCATCCTTGAAGAGGAACCCATCCGTCTTCAGCATATCGTACGCCTGAGCGACCAGCTCGTCGTCGCCGGAGACCTCCACAAAAAGCGTATGTGTGTCGATTGAGTTGTTATAGCTGACACGGGTGATATTGAGTCCCAACTCAGAAATGATCTGCACCATCTTCAGGAAGGAACCCGGGCGGTCAGGAATATTCGTTATGAATGTTTTTTTCATGGGAACATCACCTTGAGCCTCTGTTTTTATAGACATAATCACCATGGATACAGCGCAATACGCAGGTATCGCCCTCCGACAAATTCGGGGAGACATACGGGGAGACCTCTACGCTAACGAGTTCCTTCGTGTCCACCAATTCACACTCAAGGAACGGTATATCATGCGGTTCAGAGATTAGGTTAACCCTAGAGAGACAGGTAGTCTGTTTTTTACACTTCACCTTCACCACAGCGACCACGTCGTGAGGGAATGTGACAGGTCGGGACAGAAAGTAATAAATTCCTCCCAATATAAGGACGGACAAGAAGATGACAATAGCCATAATCCAACATCTGGTCGCATTTTGGGAATCGTCCCTTTTATCTTCTTGCATAATAGTGTCCTCGTTAAAAAATAATGAAAGGGGGTCTCGGGCGACATACCACCCGAGACCAGCCCATAGTAATTACAGATTCAATGACTTCTTGATCGCCTCGACCTTTGTGTTGGCGATTTCGCAAGCCTTCTTGTATTCGGAAGCATCCTTCATGTCTCCCTTCACCTCGATGTAGAACTTGATCTTAGGCTCCGTTCCGGAAGGACGCACACTCACCTTCGTACCGTCCTCGGTGAACCATTGGATCACGTTGGCCGTCTCAGGCATGTTGATGTCCTTCACCTCGCCACACTTCACGCAAGTCTGCTTGAGGGATTTGAAGTCCTTTATCTTCTTCACTGGAGAGCCAGCCAACTCCTTCGGAGGGTTCTGACGGAAGTTCTCCATCATCGCCTTGATCTCGTCAGCACCGCTCTTGCCAGGTTTCACCACGCTGATGGCGCTCTCTCTTTGGAAGCCATACTCCTTGTAGATGTTCATGAGCAACTCATAGAGAGACATGCCGTTATCCTTCGCCCAAGCCGCGATCTCGCAGATGAGGCAGATGGAAGCCGGTGAATCCTTGTCGCGTACCTTGTCGTAAGGCAAGAAGCCGAATGACTCCTCTCCACCTCCGATGTACTTCTCCTTTCCTTCGTTCATACGGATTCTGTAGGCGATCCACTTGAAGCCCGTGTACTCATCATAGAGCTTCACGTTGTTCTTGTCAGCGATCTCACGGATCAGCTCTGAAGTCACGATGGTCTTCACCAAGAACTCGTTGCCCTTCAACTTGCCCAACTTCTTCATGTTGGTGATGATATAGTAGCAGAACATCATGCAAGTCTGGTTACCATTGATGATCACCCACTCGCCCTTGTCATCGCGGCAAACGATAGCCAAACGGTCTGCGTCAGGGTCAGAAGCGATCACAAGGTCAGCGCCAAGCTTCGTACCCAAGTTCATACCCATCGTCATCGCCTCGGAGTTCTCCGGGTTTGGAGACTTCACCGTAGGGAAGTTACCGTCGATCACCATCTGTTCAGGCACGACGTTAATATTCTGGAATCCCCAAGAGCGCAGGCAAAGCGGGATGATCACACGTCCCGTACCATGCAATGGAGAGTAAACGATGTTCAAATTCTTTTGGCGGTTGATGACGTCTTGATCCACCATCGCCTCCTTCACGGCCATCATGTAGTCGTAGTCCATCTCGCCACCGATGATGGTGATGAGGTCTTTGTTAGGGGTGAACTTCACGTCAGAGATCTGCACCTTGTTCACCTCGTTGATGATACCCTTGTCGTGAGGAGCGAGCACCTGAGCGCCATCCTCCCAATAAGCCTTATAGCCATTGTACTCCTTAGGGTTATGAGAGGCCGTGATGTTCACACCACTTTGGCAACCCAACTGACGGATCGCGAAAGAGATCTCAGGAGTTGGACGAAGGCTCTCGAACAAGTAAGCGTGAATACCGTTAGCAGAGAAGATGTCCGCCACGATCTCCGCGAAGAGGCGGGAGTTGTTACGGCAGTCATGCCCTACCACCACACTAATATCCTTCTTGCCAGGGAAGGCCATCTTCAGATAATTGGCTAATCCCTGAGTGGCCATACCCACCACATACTTATTCATGCGGTTTGTGCCGACACCCATGATGCCACGCAAACCACCCGTACCGAACTCGAGGTTCTGATAGAAGGCGTCGATCAAGTCCGTCTTGTCAGGATTATCCAATAGGCGTTGAACCTCACTCTTCGTCTCTGCATCGAAATCACCCTTCAGCCATTCATTAGCCTTAGCGGTAACCTCTTGCAACAATGCGTTATCCATTCTAGTATAAATTTGATGATGAGAAAACAAGGGGATTCCATGACGGGTTTCCCCACATACCTTTAAAACAAAAGAATGAGGGGGCACCTCCACGAATGGAAGGCCACCTCATGCTATAAGATTACAATAAATTCTCCTTTTCGATATCCTTGAAGTAACGATAAGTGGAAACCTTCAACTCGAAGGTAGCCAATTCGTCACATACGATGATACCTTTTTGGTGCAATTGCAATGCGCTCAATGTGCACATTTGGCAAACACCACCCTCGATGGCCTGTTGCAAAGCGCGCGCCTTGTTGTAGCCGCTCACGAGGATCATCACCTCCTTAGCGTCCATGATGGTGCCCACACCTACGGTCAATGCTGAGGTAGGAACCTTGCTCATGTCGTTGTCGAAGAAACGTGAGTTGGCGATGATAGTATCAGTCGTCAAGTGCTTCAAACGAGTACGGGAAGTCAAAGAAGATCCTGGCTCGTTGAAAGCGATGTGTCCGTCAGGACCAATACCACCGACGAAGAGTTGGATACCACCTGCCTTTTGGATGCGAGCCTCATAGTCTGCGCACTCCTTCGCAAGGTCAGGAGCGTTTCCGTTCAAAATATTCACCTGGTTCTCAGGGATATCTATATGTTTGAAGAAATTATTCCACATGAAAGAGTAGTAGCTCTCAGGATGTTCCTTCGGCAAATTAACATACTCGTCCATGTTGAATGTGATCACATTCTTGAAAGAGACAACACCAGCCTTGTTCAGCTTAATGAGCTCGCGGTACATGCCAAGAGGTGAAGAACCCGTAGGCAAACCCAAAACGAACTTGCGGTCTGCAGTTGGCTTAAAAGCGTTGATAGTGTCCGCTACATGTTGTGCGGCCCACTTTGAAACGGAATCATAATCCGATTGAATAAGAACTCTCATATATAAATTTTATAAAGTTAAGAAGCTTTTAATCCTGCTTGTCCGGCATCACCTTCAACCCCTCATCCGCCCGCATGCGCGAGATCGAACGATAAAGCAGGTACACGCCCCATAGAATCAGCGGTATACTCAACAACTGACCCATGTTGAGTGTCATATCATCCTCGAAGGTCTCCTGACTGTTCTTGATGAATTCCAAAAAGAAACGTGACAAGAAAACACCTATCAGGAAAACGCCGAACAACAATCCTTCGTACTTGCGGGCGTTGGTACGCCAATAGAGGTACATCAATATGGCGAATGTCACCAAGCAATAAATCATCTCGTAGATCTGCGTCGGATGGCTAGGCTTCGAGAAGACCGGCTCTGCCCCCATCTGCCAATGATGGATGTTCTTGATGAACTCAAAAGCCCATGGCACACTCGTTTCATGACCATATATCTCGTGGTTCAGCAAGTTGCCGAGACGGATACACGCCCCGCCGATAGCCACCGCTATGACGATTCGATCCATCACCCAAATATATGTTTTTTTTGAAACTTTTTTATTATACAGCCACAAAGAAATTAATATGCCACACGCACCACCATGACTGGACAGACCTCCCTTCCACACGAAAAGCACTTCGGAAAGGTTTGACAGATAATACTTCGGATCATAGAAGAAGCAGTGTCCGATACGAGCACCTATCACTGTTCCGATCAGCATGTACATGAACAGATCATCCATCTGCTCCTGCGTCATGCCTTCGTTCTTGTAGATCTTCGACTCGACCCTATAGCCTAGGAAGAAGGCCAAAGCCCACATCAGACCATACCAACGAACCGAAACAGGACCGATGGTGAACCATACAGGATCAACCGTCCACGTGATACTCGACAACATAACCTACCCGATTAGAGATCCTTACCGTGACAATTCTTGAACTTCTTTCCTGATCCACAAGGGCAAGGATCATTTCTTCCCACACGAGGCTCCGCGCGCACTGGGGATATTCTCCTTGGTTGCTGTGGTGCACTCTCCGAAGATTCCTCATGGCGATTCTCCACATACTGGGACCTATCCTCATGCTCCTCAGGAGCAGCCTCCTTCACACTCTCCGGATCACGCTGCTGCACAGGAATCTGCGCACGCATCAGGACGGAAACCGTACTGAAGTTGGTGTCCACCTGCATTCTCTCATACAAGCCAAAGGACTCAAGTTTATAGATCAAAAGCGGATCCTTCTGCTCGTAGCTTGCGTTCTGCACAGAATTGCGCAACTCGTCCATCTCACGGAGATGACGCTTCCAATACTCATCTATGTTATGCAACATGACGCCGCGCTCGAACGATTTGATGATCGCCTTACCGTCACTCTCATATGCCTCCTTCAGGTTGACAGGAATATTATACATCAACTTGCCATCCGTAATAGGGATGAGAATGTTTTGGTAATGCTCGCCTTGCTCCTCATACACACGTTTGATGACTGGGTTAGCGATGTTGGCGATGGTATCCATCTTACGCTTGAAAGAATCCAAAGCCGCGTTGAATAGCGCCTCGGCAACCTCTTCCGTCTTCATGTTTCTGAATTCGCCCTCCGAAATTGGAACGGAAACTGCAAAGATTCGTAACGACTCATCCATGAAGTATTCATAGTTGTAATTCGGCTTCGACCTGTTCACGATCGCCAACGCCGCACCATAAATCATATTCATGGTGTTAACACCCAAACGCTCTCCCAACAGAGTCTGGCGACGTCTGCGGTATACCACCTCTCTTTGCTTGTTCATCACATCATCATACTCCAGCAAACGCTTACGAACACCGAAGTGGTTCTCCTCCACCTTCTTCTGGGCTCTTTCGATGGATTTAGAGATCATATTGTGCTCGATCATCTCACCCTCCTTGAAGCCTAGCTTGTCCATAATGCCGGAGATTCGCTCGGAACCGAACAGACGCATCAAGTTGTCTTCAAGAGAGACATAGAACACGGATGATCCCGGGTCTCCTTGACGTCCGGAACGACCACGCAACTGGCGGTCCACACGACGAGACTCATGACGCTCCGTACCGATGATGGCCAAACCACCCGCAGCCTTCACTTCGTCAGAAAGCTTGATATCGGTACCACGACCCGCCATGTTCGTGGCGATGGTCACGATACTACGCTGACCAGCCTTGGCGACAATCTCGGCCTCTTTCTGGTGCAACTTAGCGTTCAACACATTATGTTCGATCTTACGCATGGTCAACATCTTGCTCAAGAGCTCGGAAATCTCGACGGAAGTCGTACCCACCAATACCGGTCGACCCGACTCGACAAGACGGACGATCTCTTCGATGACCGCGTTATATTTCTCCCTCTTCGTACGATAGACACGGTCCTCCATATCGATTCTCGCGATCGGACGATTCGTAGGGATCACTACCACATCCAATTTATAGATGTTCCAGAACTCTCCAGCCTCCGTTTCCGCCGTACCGGTCATACCCGCCAGCTTGTTGTACATTCTGAAATAGTTCTGCAACGTGATGGTGGCGAAGGTTTGCGTAGCCGCCTCCACCTTCACCTTCTCTTTCGCCTCGATGGCTTGGTGCAATCCGTCTGAATAACGACGGCCCTCCATGATACGTCCCGTTTGCTCATCGACAATCTTCACCTGTCCGTCAATCACGACATACTCCTGATCTTTGTCGAAGAGCGTATAAGCTTTCAGCAATTGGTTCACCGTATGCACACGCTCCGTCTTAATGGAGTAGTTGCTCAGGATCTCATCCTTGCGTGCCTGAAGATCCTCAGGGGAGAGACCAAGGTTCTCCACCTCCGCCAATTCGGAGCCCACGTCCGGCAACACGAAGAACTGAGGGTCCTCGGAAGCGCCCGTCAGAGCGTCAACACCCTTGTCTGTCAAGTCGATGGTACGGTTCTTCTCGTCAATGACGAAATAGAGTGGATCCGTAGCGATGTGCATGTTCTTGTTCTGCTCAGCGATGTAGAACTCTTCCGTCTTCAACAGAATGGTCTTATTACCCTGCTCACTCAAGAACTTAATGAGAGGTTGGTTCTTAGGCAACGCCTTATAAGAACGGAAGAGCGCCAAAGCACCTTCCTCTTGATCTGCCTTATCTTCTGACTTCAGCAAACGTTTCGCCTCCGTCAGGTAGTTCGTCGCCAATGCCTTCTGCTTAGCGACGAGTTGCTCCACACGAGGGCAGAGCTGCTCGAACTGCTGGTCTTCACCCTTAGGCACAGGACCAGAGATGATCAATGGTGTACGGGCATCATCAATCAAGACGGAATCGACCTCATCGACGATCGCATAGTTATGCTGGCGCTGCACCAATTCAGATGGGTGGTTCGCCATGTTGTCACGAAGGTAGTCGAAACCGAACTCGTTATTCGTACCGAAAGTGATATCCGCCGCATAAGCCTGGCGACGCTCTGGAGAGTTCGGACGGTGCTTGTCGATACAATCCACTGTCAGTCCGTGGAATTGATACAAAGGTCCCATCCACTCGGAGTCACGTTTGGAGAGGTAGTCATTCACCGTGATGACATGCACGCCACAGCCAGTCAAGGCGTTCAGGAAGACTGGCAAAGTGGCCACCAAGGTTTTTCCCTCACCCGTAGCCATCTCGGCGATCTTTCCTTTATGCAATACGACACCACCAAACAACTGCACATCATAATGGACCATGTTCCATGTCACATCGTTTCCACCCGCAATCCAATGATTGTGATAAATCGCCTTGTCGCCATCAATCTCAACGAAGTCCTTCGTGGCGGCCAAGTCACGATCCATGTCGGTCGCCGTCACGACAACACTCTCACTCTCGGAAAAACGACGGGCTGTGTCCTTCACAATGGCGAAAACCTCAGGAAGCACATCGTCCAATACTTGCTTGTATTTTTCTATAATCTGTTTGTCCAGCTCATCTATTTTTTCATAGGTGGCCTCCCTCTCTTCTAGATCTTGAGTCTCCACCTTCCCCCGAAGCTCAGCCACTTTGGCCACTTCCTCAGCCACATATTGTCTGATTTTCTCACGAATTGATTGTGTACGCGCACGTAACTCATCATTTGTCAAATTCACCAACGAGGCATACACCTCATTTATTTTGGTCACATAAGGCTGAATCTCCCGCATATCACGCTGTGCCTTGTTGCCAAAAATCTTAGATAACAGATCACCGAATCCCATAAAAAAAAACATTTTGTATATCAAAGCACAAAAATAGAAAAAAAAAGAGTCTACAATCACTTTTTAATGATAAAGTTTTTAAACTTTTGTTGTACTTTCGCGAATGGATTAGTTCCAAAAATTCATCAGTTTCACAAGACGTGAAGAAAAATGAAGAACAAAAAGCTACAACAACAGCACGCAAGCACCATTAAGTTCCTTGTAGGGGTAGGCGATTTCTTTTTACTCAACCTCGTCTTCTTCGCTGTCGTATACCTATTTCGTTCCCATTACTTCGGACTTCTCAACTATGATGATTTGAAATACCGAATCGTCCTGGTGAACATGTCCTACGCCATCAGCCTTTTCAGTACAGGTATCATATTGGATAGACGAATCGTATACTCGGAGAATATCGTCGCCTTGGTGTTCCGTACGACCATCATCTTCGCCGGCATCCTTTTCGCGGTCTCCAGCATCCTCAACAGCAAATTCATCTTCACGAACTGGTACTGGATACTCTATGTCGTGGCGGTCTTTATCAGCATATCCTGTTGGCGCATCATCTCCCGAACAATACTGAAGAGCTATCGTGTGCACGGAGGTAACCACCGCCAACTGATCATCCTCGGTGCGGGAAGCGTCGCCCAAAAGGTGTACAACGCCACCGTGACCAACCTGGAATATGGTTACCGCTTCATCGGGTTCTTCGACGACCGAGCGAAGGAGGATTATAAAGTGGACCCTAACCTTGTGAAGGGATCGCTGGCGGACGTGGAGAAGTTCGCCGAAGAGTATGGCGCGGACGAAATCATATGCGCACTGCCGGCCGGAGATGACCGTAAGGCGCTGCCGATCCTCAGATTCGCGGAGAACAACCTGATCCGCTTCTACATCGTGCCTGATTTCATGCGATTCATCCGCAAGTCGGTGTCCCTCACCACTCTAGCGGATTCAATTCCTATCATCTCCCTCAGGGAAGAACCTTTGAAGGCGGGATTGAACAGAATCCTGAAACGGACGTTCGACATCATCGTCTCCCTTATATTCACCGTCTTTGTCTTCCCGATATTGTTCATCGTCTTAGGCACCATCATCAAAACGACGTCGAAGGGCCCTATCTTCTTCTTGCAGAAAAGAACGGGTAAGGAGGGCAAGGAGTTCACCTGCATCAAGTTCAGAACCATGACGGTCAACAAGGATGCGGACGAGAAACAAGCCACCAAGGGGGATGCGCGCGTCACAAAAATCGGCGCATTCATGAGGAAAACGAACTTGGACGAGACGCCTCAGTTCCTCAACGTGCTGATCGGCGACATGTCCATCGTCGGACCACGCCCTCACATGCTCAAACACACGGAAATATATTCTCACCTGATAGACAAGTACATGGTAAGACACTTCGCCAAACCAGGCATTACGGGCTGGGCCCAGGTGACCGGCTTCAGGGGCGAGACCAAAGACCTCTCCGAAATGGAAGGCCGTATCAAACAGGATGTGTGGTACATCGAGAACTGGACTTTCTGGCTGGATCTAAAGATTATCTTCAAGACAGTGGCCAACATGATCAAGGGAGAAGAAAAAGCGTATTAAACGACTGATAAACAAGAACACATAATGCATAATTGGGGCTCATAACCAATTATGCATTATGTTTTTTATACGGCTAACCCTACGCATTGCAAACTACACGCAACAAAAAAGGCCCGCGGATCACTCCGGAGGCCTTCCACTGCAAATCAAAAAAACATATTAATTATGAAACAAAGTATTTTATAAAAAAACGCATTCTGTCTTTATCAGCCACCACATTTCGAGTAGCCGCAGTTCGTGCAAATCAGACACCCCTCTTGGTATCGGATGGCCTTCTGCCCGCACTTGTCGCAGACCAAAGCCTTCGCCTCCATACCGTTCGGAATGTACTTCTTCAACGCACGTTCCACCCCATTCTTCCAGTTGTTGATGGTCTCACTGTTCAACTGCAATCCCCCCACCAACTTAATAACTTGGTCGATAGGCATTCCATAGCGCAAGACACCCGATATCAACTTCGCATAGTTCCAATACTCTGGGTTGAACTTATATGAGAGCCCCTCGATCGTCGTCTTATACCCTCTCCTGTTGGAGTATTGAAAATCGTAACGGCTCATGTCCGTGTCTTCGTCTACGTTTCGTATAATCTTCCCTGAATTGACCGTCTTAGGGATCAACAATCCATCCTCATCATCCGCCAGACCGGTGAATATTTCGTACGGACGTCCCTCTATCAAGCCAACAAAGGCGATCCATTTCTCTTTGTTATTCTGGAAACGCACCACATCCGCCTCCAACTCCCTCGGACGGGCCTCACCCGCCTTCAGGAAAGCGTTTTGTGCTCCTCCTTGCAAATCCAAATCCCTCTTCTTGGAAGAGGCGGCTCCCATGCGGGACCCCTCACGATAAACCGTCACACCCTTACATCCGGAGCGCCACGCCTCCTCGTAGATTGTGCCGAAAAGAGGCTCGCTCGCCGTCTCTGGCACATTAATCGTCACGCTAACCGCATGATCCACCCAACGTTGGATACGTCCCTGCATGCGCACCTTGTCCATCCAATCCACCTCTTGCAAAGAGGCCTTGTTGTAGGGTGACTCCGCCACCATGCTGTCGATCTCCGCCTGCGTGTAACGCCGCTTCGGATCATAGCCATTCACCGACATCCACACCATGAACTTAGGATGGAACACGGTGATCTCCTCGTAGGCATCCCCCATCTCATCCACATAATCGACATGTGCGTCATGGCTGCTCGAATCCACTTTCCGCCTCCGTTTGTAGACCGGAACGAAAACGGGCTCCATACCCGACGAAGTCTGCGTCATCAAATTGGTGGTCCCCATAGGCGCAATGGTCAGACACGCGATGTTACGCCTGCCATACTTCACCATATCCGCATAGAGAGATGCGTCCGTATCCTTCAATCTGTTGATGAACGGATTATTCGCCTCTAGCTCCGCATTGTATATCTCAAACGCTCCACGCTCCTTCGCCATCGTGACGGATGAGCGGTATGCCTCAACGGCAAGCGTCTTATGAACTTGTTCCGAAAAATAGGTGGCCTCTGGGGTGCCATACGTAAGTCCCATGGCGGCTAACATATCTCCCTCCGCTGTAACACCTACACCCGTACGCCTTCCCGAAGCGACCGCCCGCTTGATCTTCCGCCAAAGGCTCATCTCCACCCGCTTGTCATCCTCCTCTCCTGGCGTTGCTTCCACATCGGCAAGTATCGCTTCTATCTTCTCTATCTCCAAGTCAACGATGTCATCCACAACACGTTGCACCTTGCGGACATGCTCCCTGAAAAGGTCATAATCGAACTGGGCATCCCGCTGGAATGGGTTCTTCACATAGGAGTAAAGATTGATCGCCAACATCCTGCAACCATCGTACGAGCTCAGCGGAATGTCACCACATGGGGTCGTCGAGAGGGTCTGGTAACCATTGGCGGCATAACAATCCGACACTGATTCACGGACAACCGTATCCCAGAAAAGAATGCTCGGCTCCGCAGACCTCCATGCACCATGGATAATCTTGTTCCACAACTCCTTGGCGGCAACCTCCTTCCTGATCATCGGATTATCCGAATCGACAGGGAACTGCTGGATATAGGAATCTCCTTCAATGACCGCACGCATGAAGGAATCGTCCACCTTCACGGTGAGATTGGCATTGGGAGTTTTCCCCTCCTCCAACTTGGCGGCGATAAAGGAGGCCACATCAGGATGCTTGACGTCTAGACTGAGCGACAAGGAACTACGATGCGCATCGCGCATCACCTCCTGCGCAGAATAGGAACAACGCTCCATGAAAGGCACCACACCATTCGGTACGCCATGCGATCCAACCGACTCTTGAGGACGAATGGATGATATATCATAACCCACACCTCCCCCTCGTTTCATCAATTGGACCAACTCCTCCTCCATCTTCATGAGCACGCCATAGGAATCCACACTCCTTTTCGCACCCAGCACAAAACAATTGGAGAGAGAGGACAACCGGTTATTGTTGCCGATACCAGACATTGAACTGCCTTGAAGCACAATGTACTTGAATTGGCGGAGCAAATCATACAACTCCTGAGCCGTCATCGGATTCGGGTAGTTAGACTCTATCCGAGCCACCTCATCCGCCAAACGATGATGCATGTCATCAGGATTCTTTTCACAGATATTTCCCTTGGAGTCCCGCAACGCATACTTGTCTATCCACGCACGCGCAGCAGATTCATCGCCTCCGAAATACTCTAAAGACGATTGATAAGCCTCTTCGTATGAATAAACTACAAACTCCATTTCATAAACTAATATCTATTGTTGTTATGATTTTTTCTTTCGCTTCCAATTTCAATCATCAAATTCAAACAGCCAACAATCTTTGTGCAATATTAATGCTCTTTGTGGAATTCACAAAAAAGTAACAAAGATAGTTATCAACACTCCCGCAAAGTTTCCCGTTTTTCACAATTACAATATTGATTATCAGAAAAATAAAGTTTTCAACAATTCAAAAAGTTGTCCGTTTCGGAAAACTTCACACGCAAAAAGGGAGAGACAAATTTTCTTTTCAGGACAACAATAAGTGATTCATTTCCAACATCGATTCTCTGATTCAGAGAAGAGGGAACGCATGTCCACCATTTCCTTGAGGGGGGGGAAGATTCATTAACGAGACAGGACTCTCTTTTCCAACAGATGCCAAGAGAAGAAGGCAACCAACAAAACAAGGGCCAAGGTGATGAAGAATGTACGCAGTCCATCCTCCCACCCCAAACAGATGGTGAGGTTCACAATCGGTCCATGGAAGATATAGATGCCATAAGAGAGATCACCGATCTTCCCGAACTTATTCAGAAAGGGAGTCGTGAAGGCGAAGAAATAGATGGCAACCCCCATCGCAAAGGGTCGGAAGAACTCCGCATCCCTGGTCTCCAGCGCAAGAACAACCAAGGCGGGAAGTATCAGGTAATATTTGTAGCGCTTCAACTCTTCCCGAAAGAGGTATGCCGCAGCGCCTGCCATGAAATAGGCGACAAGCGACACCCACTTCCCTACCAAATCGTAGGTGGGTACGCCGGTCTCATCGGCTGTCCGCTTCAGCCAGGTGGCGAGGAGAGAGGTCAACACGACCACCACAACCGACCACACCCTGGAACGCTTCGCATAGAGACAGGCGACCAACGGTATCATGAGATAGAGGAAAAGCTCCACCTTAATGGTCCACAGGGAAGGATTCACCGCCTCACCTGACAAAACGCCCGGCAAGGAGGGGTGCAGGAAATTCATCGTGGAGAGATTTGCCACTAGGTACCGAAACAACTCGGGTGACGTGAAGTACTCCTGCGGCGGCAAAGTGGAAAAACAAGCAAAAAGGGGCACGACAAGTAACACTACCAACACGTAAGCGGGGAATATTCGCTTCACCCTTTTCAAAAAATAGTTCTTCAACGAATTGGAGCGACAGTAGCTACGATAGATCAGCAAACCACTGATGGTGAAGAAACCACTGACCGCCATAGGGGAGGTTATCGGCGAATTCACAAAGGAGACGCCCCTCAGAATATCGTAATGGGCAAAAAAGACCATTAGCGCCAAAAAGAAGCGGAGGAAATCAAAACTGTTCTCCATTTCTATATCATTAACAATTAAATGCTTGCGTAATTCCATCCTTGGCGCTCTTGTTTTTATTGTTCACAAAGATAACGGATTTGGGGAAGATTTTTTAAGTAATAAGTTAAGAAACTTTCGTCAGACGTGGTCAATTAGGAGTTGAGAGCTGGAATTGGATATTGTTAATAAATTGTTAGAACATGGTGGATAAGCGGTGAAAATCGGTGGATGAGCAGTGGAAATCTATGGGAAAAAGAATGATGCGGCCAAAGGGTAGTACCCCCCGAAAATCGTACATTTGCACGTAAATTTTTTCAGAGATGGCAGAAACGACAGAGAATACAAGGAGACGTAACAAACCGGGCGAGAACACAATGAGGATGCCTTCCGAATATGCGAAGCTCCCTCCCCAGGCCATTGAGTTGGAGGAGGCCATACTAGGCGCACTCATGATCGAAAAGGATGCCTTCAGCGTCGTGTGCGACGTGCTGAAGGAGAATTGTTTCTACAAGGAGGCGAACAAGACGATTTTCAAGGCGATCAACACCTTGGCGCAGCTCCAACTGCCTATCGATATGCTCACCGTATGCGAGCAACTGAAGAAAGAGAAGAAATTGAAGGAGGTGGGCGGCGAATACTACATCGCTCAACTGACCTCAAAGGTCAACTCCTCCGTCCACATAGAATACCACGCGCGTATCCTCGCTCAAAAAGCGCTCGCGAGGGAGTTGATCTCCTTCGCCACGGAGATTGAGAAGGACGCCTACAACGAGAACTCGGACGTGGACGATCTGGTGCAACGTGCGGAAGGTATGTTGTTCGAAATCGCCACAGGAAGCGCCAAACGTGACTTCACGGAGATCCAACCTGTCATCAAAGAGGCAATCAAGCGTGTGGAAGACGCCTCCAAACGCACGGACGGTATGAGCGGTATCCCTAGCGGATTCACCGAACTGGACAAGATGACCTCCGGTTGGCAACGCTCCGACCTCGTCATCATAGCGGCCCGCCCTGCCATGGGTAAGACCGCCTTCGTGCTCTCCATGGCCAGGAACATGGCGGAAGCGGGCAACCCGATCGCTGTGTTCTCCCTAGAAATGGCGAACGTGCAGCTGGTCAACCGTCTGCTCGTGAACGTCTGCGAAATTCCCGGAGAGAAGATCAAAAACGGAAAGCTGAGTTCGGAGGATTGGAACAACCTGATGCAACGTTCCAGGAAACTGGAGGAGATGCCGATCTACCTGGACGACTCCGCAGGTCTATCCGTGATGGAGTTGAACACCAAGGCCCGCCGCCTCGTCAAAGAGCACGGCGTGAAGTGCGTCATCATAGACTACCTTCAGCTGATGAACGCCAGCGGCATGAAGTTCGGTAGCCGTGAGCAGGAGGTGAGTATGATCTCCCGCTCCCTGAAACAGTTGGCCAAGGAATTGGATATACCGATCATCGCCCTCTCCCAGTTGAACCGTTCCGTCGAAAAGAAAGAGGGCGGCGACAAACGTCCGCAACTCTCCGACCTCCGTGAGTCCGGAGCCATCGAGCAGGATGCCGACATGGTGCTCTTCATACACCGTCCCGAATATTACAAAATCACAACAGACGAGACCGGCGCCTCCCTAAAAGGTATTGCCGAAATCATCATCGCCAAGCATCGTAACGGTGCGACGGGTGATGTGCGTCTACGATTCAGGAACGAATTGGCGAGATTCCAAAACCTGGAGGAGGGTTTCGAGACCTACACCGAAGAGGCTTTCGAAAATGCGCCTAGGCACACCCTGCAATCTAGGATCAATGCGGACGAGCCTGCCTCCCCATCGGATGCGGGCAACCCATTCGGAGCTATGCCTCCAATCAACGAGACTGTCCCTTTCTAAGGAAGGAATCTCATATAAATTAAACAAGACCATCACCATGGATTTCACTCCAACGATGATGGTCTTTTCTATTAACATCGCCTAGGGCTTATCGTAGCCCGTCAGCCTATCTGTATCACTTCTGCAAGTACTCGTCCATTGACTTGGCGGCCGCCCTTCCGTCTCCCATCGCAAGGATAACCGTAGCACCACCACGCACGATGTCACCTCCCGCGAATATCATCGGAATAGAGGATTGCATGCCCTCATTGACAACGATCGTACCCTTAGGGCTCACATCCAATCCGCTCACGCTGTGAGGCACGATAGGGTTTGGAGAGACTCCGATGCTGACTACCACAACATCAACAGGCACCTCAATAACCTTACCCTCAACTGGCACCGGACTGCGACGGCCAGAGGCATCCGGCTCGCCTAACTCCATGACCTGAAGGCGCATGGTCTTCACCCTACCCTTCTCGTCTCCGAGATACTCGATCGGGTTGTGAAGCGTCATGAACTCAACGCCCTCCTCCTTGGCATGTTTCACCTCCTCGAGACGAGCAGGCATCTCATCCTCCGAACGACGATAGACGATCATCGCACGGTCAGCTCCCAATCGCAAAGCGGTACGGACGGAGTCCATGGCAGTGTTACCACCACCTATCACGGCCACATTCTTACCCTTCAACACAGGGGTGTCGCTCTCCTCGCTGGATGCATCCATCAAGTTGACGCGGGTAAGGTATTCGTTAGAGGACATCACACCTATCAGGTTCTCGCCCGGAATGTTCATGAAACGAGGAAGACCTGCACCGCTGGCAACAAAGACACCCTTGTAGCCCTGCTCCTTCAAATCATCCATGGAGATGGTCTTACCCACGATACAATCCTTGACGAACTCAACGCCCATGCCTCGGAGACTATCGATCTCCACGTCCACGATATGATTAGGCAAACGGAACTCAGGAATACCATACTTCAACACGCCGCCGATCTCATGCAACGCCTCGAAGACCGTCACCGAATAACCCTTCTTCGCCATGTCGCCCGCAAAGGAGAGTCCGGCAGGGCCAGAACCGACAACCGCCACCTTCACACCATTCTTAGCCGCGATCTCAGGCACGGAGACATGACCGCTCTCACGCTCATAATCCGCAGCGAAACGCTCCAGATAGCCGATGGCAACCGGTTCCTTCTTCAATTTCAGCTTATAGGTACATTGGGACTCACACTGCTTCTCCTGCGGACATACACGTCCACACACAGCAGGCAAAGCGCTCGTCTGCTTAAGGATCTTGGCAGCCTCGAGGATCTCTCCCCGCTCAATGTTCTTGATAAATCCAGGAATATTAATGGAGACCGGACAACCCGTCATACAAGTCGGGTTAGGGCAATCCAAGCAACGCTTAGACTCCTGCAACGCCTGTTCCATCGTAAGACCCTGATTCACCTCATCGCGCGTGCGAGCGCGGAAATGAGCGTTCAACTCATTCATATGGATGCGGGGAATCTGCACCCTTTCGCTATTCTTAGTGGCTTTGCGCAATTCCTCGCGCCACGCCGCATTTCTATCTTCAGCCATAATAAATAAATATATCGTCCTACTATTTCTTTCCAAATTTATTCGCAAGGTCAGCTTGCTCGATCTCCTTGTATGCGCCCATACGCATCAGCATCTCGTCAAAATCAACCTGATGGGCGTCGAACTCAGGCCCGTCCACACAAACGAACTTGGTCTTTCCACCGACCGTGAGGCGACAAGCGCCACACATGCCCGTTCCATCCACCATGATCGTATTCAGGGAAGCCACAGTAGGCAGATTATACTTCTTCGTCAGCAAGGAGACGAACTTCATCATGATGGCAGGACCGATGGTGACACACAGATCTACCTTCTCCCGGTTGATGACCTCCTCGACACCTTGTGTCACGAGACCTTTCTTCCCGGCGGAACCGTCATCCGTCATGATGATCACCTCGTCAGAGAACTCGCGCATCTCCTTCTCCAGGATGATCAAATCCTTGTTGCGGGCAGCTAACACCGTGACAACACGATTACCCGCAGCCTTGAGTGATTTAACGATTGGCAATAACGGAGCGACACCGACGCCACCTCCAGCGCATACAACCGTACCGAACTTCTCGATATGGGTCGCCTTGCCCAACGGACCAACCACATCCGTAATCTCATCACCAACATTCAATGCGCAAAGTCTTGTTGTTGAGACTCCTATCTTTTGCGCAACAAGCGTAATCGTACCTTTCTCCACATTCGCATCCGCAATGGTCAAAGGGATACGCTCTCCCTTTTCTCCCACACGTACGATCACAAAATGACCCGCTTTTCGAGACTTAGCGATCAGAGGCGCCTCAACCTCAAGCTTGACCACATTCTCCGAAAAGTATTCCTTACCGACTATCTTATTCATTTATCCCAAAAATTAGTTCTCGCAAATTTACGTTAATTATCGTTTAATATACAATTTTATCACCCATGTTTTTCCTTAAAAAAAATCATTTCGAGGCATCTTCCCTCACATTGAAAACGTATGGCATTATCGTGTACCTTTTCCGCGACACGAAAACATCGAAGGCGGGCATCGTATAATCCCCAGGCTGCTCCGCCACCAAGCGGAACGTGTAGGTATAGCTACTACCACTCTGATCCATAGTCATACCCACCCTCGGACGCTCCGTCAGGGCGGTGAACTGATCCAGACAAATCTCCGGATTCACGTCGAAACGGAACTTGGAGGTGATGACGAACTCGAAGGGTTTGCCGGCTGTGGGTTTGGCGGGAACCAATTTCAAGCTATAGTCACGCAACTCCTCGTAAAGAGGCAGGACGTAAATCGTATCGGAGGGTGTAGTCACCCGCTTCCCGTTCACCTTGGCATCAGCCGACGGAATCACACACAGACCCGTGTCTATCGGTGTAATGAAGAAACTATACCCCTTCATATCCAACTCAACCCGCTTGCCATCCACCCAAGGGCGGTCTTTAGCGGAATAGGGAAGCGACTCCGCCCCCACCTTGAATTTAGTGTTGTCGAACTGCGGGGACTTGAAATCCTTCACGCCCGACTCGGACGCATAGAAGATGCGGAACTCCTGGCCAATCCGCACGGTATCTTTCGCATATTTCACCAGATAAAAGCCATTGTCACCCACCGCAGTCTGGGAGAAAAGAGTACCCACGCATAAAAAGGGGGCCACAATCATAGATAGAAAAAATGTTCTCATAGGCTATAAGATTTAAATGATTAGGTGTAATAAATATAAAGAAAATGCGGGGGAAAAACAAACAAACAGCGACAAAAAAAGTGGGCTCACCTTTCGGCAAGCCCACCTGATCATAGGTATGTGAGGTTCAATTATTTGTTGATAATGAACTTAACCACCGCACGTCTGTTCAACTCACGACCCGTCTCCGAAACGTTGGAAGCGACAGGCTCATGGTAAGACTTGGAAGTCGTCACGATGCTCTCCTTCGGACAACCCGCCTTGATCAACGGAACGATCAAACTGTTCGCACGAGCAACACCCAATTTATCGTTACGCTCCTCCGTACCCAACGTACAAGTGTGTCCGTCGACCTCCAATTTAACGTTAGGATACTTCTTCATGAACTGAGCGACAACCTGGATACCGTTGTTCAACGTCTTAGACTTGTTGAGGCGAGCGGAACCGAGCTTGAAGTGAACCGTGTTATTGATATCACCCAAAGCATCCTTAGCACGCTTAAAGTCCTCAGGATCGATTTGGATATTAGCCGCCTTCGTGCTATCCAAGATTGCGGAAGAATCGGCAGGCTCAACCATAGGAACCATTGGAAGAGGCTCCTCCAACAAAGTAGAGTCGAGAGGAAGCTCAGGCTTCTTGCCGAACGGCAAAGTGATACCGATCTTCACACCAGCGGCCAAGAAATTAGCCTTATCCACAGCGGAAGAGTTCAAGACTCCCTTGTAGCCGTTTTGGAAATCGTCGCGGATGGCGCCCAAGTCAGAGACGTGGTCCTTGGCCATATCCGTGATGCCATAGTTGAAATAGACACCGGCATAACCCCATACTTTCTCAGTGAACTTGATGTTCAAACCATACTCCGCATAGACGCCCAACACAGGTTTCGTGTCGATGCCATCCTTATAGCGAGGAGAATTGTCGTAGAAACCATGATGAGGCAATTGGGAGAAGGTCACATTATCGCCTGGATAATAGCCGGAAATCTCATAAGAACCCTCCTGGATCTCGAAGCGAGAGTAGAGCGGCATAATGAATTTCGCACCCACACCGGCCACCATGCCCAATTTGTAGGTGAAATCCGTACGGAAGTAGAGTCCCAACGGAATCTCTAACGCCAAAACACGCTGGCGTTCTTCCCATCCCATGTAGGCGAAACTGCAATCGAACTTCTCCTTGTTGTACGTGTCGTACTCACTCGTAGTCTCCACGCCATCCAAGCATGAAGTGGCAGTATAATAGGAGACATCGGCACCCGTTCCGATACCCCAGTTCCTGTCACGGAAGAAATGCATATACCGTGCGCTGAACGTCGCACCCGCAGAGAGCTTACCCTCTCCAAAGCACTTACCTAATTCATTCTTGGTAGGCAGTTTAGGCTCATGTTTCAAGGAGTGCAGACCACCGCCCGCACTCAATGTAACAAGTTCACTCTGTCCGAAAACCAGGGACGAGAGGCAAAGCCCCACCAGAATCAAACCTATTCTTTTCATATCTTTTTCTTTTAATAATCTACGTTAATAAGCAACTATCACCATCGATTATGGTTTAACCAATATCTTGCAATTAGCGCTAAGGCCATTCTCGACAGTCACAACAGCGATATAGTCACCGATTGGCAATGAGAGCACATTCTTCTCATTTATACCATCAAGATCCTTATATTTCACCACACCATCCACAGAGTAGATCACCAACTTAGCCTTACGCAATTGCTCTTGGTTGAGACCCTGCACTTGAATCGTGAAATCCTTGTTGGCTACAGCCGGAACAGGATATGCGGTGATAGAGAACTCTGGCAACAACATTTCGAAGTCCTTACCGCAGACATGGAACGTATCACCATAGATGGTGACGACATCCAATGAGTAATTGCCTTCCACTCCAGAAAGGACTGAGACATACTGTGCAGTCTCACCTTCCATCTTCTGGTTGTTGTGGTACCATTGATATTCGATGAACAAACTATCAGAGTTGTTGCATACAAGCACATCGTTCCACTTCCTCTTGATGATGCTTGAGCCGATGCTTACATAGAACTTAACGTTGATGATCTGGCTTGACATGCCCTCTCCGAAGAGTTGAACATTCGCGCGATACATGCCTGGTTTTATGTTATCAGGGATATCGAACCGAACGATTCCGTCCGCATCCAAATCACCGTTGGTGTTCTTAAATCCTGCGGCGCTGGTCAACGAATCGAATGTCACAGCGTAGGTCTCAGGCGCACCGGAAGTGAAGAACTTAACGTTCGCCACATCTCCTTGACAGAACCAGAGTCCACCGTTAACCGTAACCTTCACACTGTCAGTAACAACAGGGCCAAGGATTGTGGTATCCGAAATTGAAGCGGTGTCTATCACCGTCACAAGATCAGGGATATCATCTTCTCCGCCATGACCAATCTCTCCACCTGATATCTCAACACTATCCACAACAATTGGTCTGCCCGTCGCAGAGACAAAGACGTGGAAGAGAACATCACAACCGGCAGACGTAACCACCGTAGTATCGTAAGAGTAGATACCGTAAGCGGCATCCTTGACTTTCAAGCCATAGAAGTCTATCGACTGACCCACTGCAATGGTAGTGTCAACCGTAACAGTGTCCGGATGAGCGATCGTCAGTTTGATGGCGATGACAGAATCACAGCCTGCAGCCGTCGGAATCGTATCGTAGTAAAGTCCGCTCTTCGTGAGGGTCTGACCCAACCACTCGTAAGACTCACATGCTGCAATAACCGCCGTGTCTCCATAAACTGGTTCGTTCGAGATGGTCAAGTTCAAGATCGCCACAGAATCACATCCGGAGATGGAAGATGATAACGTATCCTTATAAACACCTGACGCTGTGAGCACCCTGCCATTCCAATTGTAAGAGTAGCAAGCGAATACGTCAGCAGTATCACCCGAGAAGGCTGGCGTCACATGCAACGTAATCGTGTAGTGTATAGGACAACCATTCTCATCCGGCAAAATCAGGAGCGTATCACCAAGGATCTCATGGCCTCTAAAGCTGCCAGGCAATCCTTCGCAGGTGTTCATCGCCACATTGACGACAGTAGGCTCGTACTTCAAGACCAAAGTCACAATTGAGTCACAATTGAACGAAGAAGCCAACGTGTCGGAATATGCGCCCGCCTCGGTATAAGTCTTGCCGCGCCATGTATATGAAGCACAGCTGAATGAATCATAAATAGTATCACGCAAGATCGGTGAGACGATCAAATCCAAAGATGAGATGGAATCACAACCTGCGACAGACTTCAACGTATCGGAGTAGAAACCACTCGTTGTATACGTCACATTGTTCCACAAGAACGAGCCACAAGCGATCTGATGAACCGTATCACGCTTGATAGGAACAATATTCAATCTTACCGTCACGATCGAATCGCAACCTGCCGCATTTGTCAGCGTGAAGGTCGTATCAGACGTAATGGTAGAAGCGCCCAATGTAATAGGCAACTCAGAAGCGCAAATGTTCAACGTAGTATCCATCTTAGAAGTTTCCAAGATGGTCAGGTTCAACGTGTAGACAGAGTCACACGCAGCTCCGTTATTCAAGCTGTAGACCGCGGTCGTGTTGCTAGCAGTGTAGGTCTGACCATCACGCCATACGTAGCTGCCACAAGCGACAACCGTATCTGTCAACAAGAATGATTTGTCAACATGCACCCTCAACAAAGTGCTTCCGACGTGAGCCGTATCACCATCCTTAGCGAAGGTGGCGCCATGCCATGAGAATGGCAATTCGCCAGCACAAATGAGCGTGTCACGAACGATAGAGTAGAAATGATCATCTCCACCATCCTTATCACGGTCGATTTCGTATGTCTTGTCACAGATATCGCTTTCGTTACCAGCCTCATCGACCACCTTCCAAGAGATCATGATGGAATCGCCCTTGTAAGCGTTCAATGTAAACGTAGTATCACCCGAGAAGACGGAGAATCCTGTACCGTTCACATTCCATTGCACCTCTAATCCATTCACGTCCGTACAATTATCGGACATTCTCGTACGGATAGAGTCTGCGACAAGGGAGAAGGTCACATTTCCTGAAATGGTATCGAACACGCTGTATACGCTCGCCCAAGACTCACAAGACTCGACGAACGCAGGAGCCGTTTTGTCGACCACAGAGACAACTTGGGAAACAGTAACGCTGTCCAACTTACCGATCGCATCGGAGAGAACCACTCTCCAGTAGATTGTGTCTCCGTTAGCCACACTAGCGGCAGCGGCGTCATCCACATGCGTCCAAGAGATCGAGTCAGTACTGAACCAATAGTCAGCCTTAGCCGCATCATCGCAATATTGATAAGCTGGCACATGTGCGTTCAACTCAAGGTCTGCCTTGCAAGCATCGCCCGCGGCAAGTTCGAGCGCATCTGGTTGACTGATGGATGCCTTCTTCACGGTGAGGTTCACATTCACGATAGAATCACAACCCTTAGAAGTTTGGAAGGTATCTGAGATAACAGCATCATCAATGTAGTCACGTCCATTCCATGAGAAGCGTCCGCACACCGTCGTGTCGATGGAGACGATCGGCAACTGATTCATCGTGAGATCCAATCTAACCACCGAATCACAACCGCAAGAGGCGGTCTTCAATGAATCTGTATAAATACCGGACTGACGGTAGACATTGCCTCTCCAAGTATAGACGGAGTCGCAAGTCGCAGCCACAAATGTAGTATCGTAAACAGGGTTGATCACCACCTTCACATGGATAGTGGAATCGCAACCCGCCGCATTCACGGTAGAGATCGTAGTATCACCCTTCAACTCAAGCGCACCCAACTTGATAGGTTGGTTCGCACACACAAGCAACGTAGTGTCAATCGTTGTAGAGTGAAGGATCGTCAAATCGATCGCGGCAACAGAGTCACAGTTGGAAAGAGAAGAGAGTCTTCTCGCGGAGTATATACCTGACGTTCTATAAATACCATCAGGATGCTCATCATTAACCAACCACAAGAACGAATCGCACGCCGTCTGCGGTATGGTGTCACCATAAACCGTCTTTGTGATATTCAAAGAAAGAATCAAGACAGAATCACAACCAGCGTTGTTCTTCCCTTGCTCGAAGTAATATGGGAGCATCAATGAAGGATCCAAGCTGGATTGCGTGGCGGTACCCTCTTTCAACGCCATCGCATTCGTAAAGGTGTAATCTGCCATTCGTTGATCCGCCAAACGAGATGAGTTGTAAGTCACTCCATTCCACTCGAAGGAGTCACAAGCGGCGATCTCCTCCACATAATACGTAGGTTTGTGGAGTTTAAGATCCAGATATACGATAGAGTCGCAGCCTAAACTATTCTTAGCATAGAAGGTATCCAACGCATTCTCCGTATATACGATACCGTTCCACTCATAACTCATTCCGCAAACGTCGACATAATCCGTCACTGGTTTAGAAGCAGTGTTGATGGTAAGGTCAACCACCACTGTACTGTCACCTCCAGCGCTGTTCTTCAACAGGATTGTCGTGTCGCCATACAACTTGTAATCCGTTGTTCCGATAGTCACATTGTAAGGCAAATCCTCCTTACAGATAGCGCTGTTGACAACCGTCTCATCGGAAGAAGCCAACAAGGTGATATCGAACACCAAGACAGAATCACAACCGCTAGCGTTCTTCACACGGGAAATGATGCTAGGATAATTTCCTCTGCCTCTGTCATAGAGTGGATTCTCTTTAATTGAGCCATCCGCATAGAGCGTATCCATCACATCCGGGTGGAATCCCTCCACACGATAGTTCGCATAATCAGATGCTGAAAGGCTCGCCTTAATCACATTCTCCGACTTCGACAACACTGTCAAATCCAAGACACGGATCGCGGAATCACATCTAGAAGAATTAATATAGCGTAATGTGTCTGAATAGAAGCCAGACTGAGTATACACCACACCCGTCACGTCCCAAGTGAAGTTTTCGCACACAATCTCTTGCGTCGTATCACGCTTCACATCGTAAACAAAATATCTAATGATTGTCGTGGAATCGCAACCCGTCAACAAAGATGGTGTCGTATACTCATAGGTTGCGGTCCGATCCACAAGGATGCCATTCCATGTAGTAGTACCACAGGATGTAGCAGGGTCAAGATAAACAACCACCTTGTTATTTATCTTCACATGGAGAGTCACGATAGAATCTCCCTTCACGGCAACATCAAGAGGAGAGCCGGCACTTCCGGCAGCCACAAGGGTATCATATGTGTAAGCGAACGTCCAAGTTGTATCTTGGTTCGTCACATAACGCACATTTCCATATTGGTATGAGTAGGTTCCGCATGCAACCTCATCCACATCCACACGCTTCGTCGGGATAATGTGAAGCGACAAGAATGTTGCGCTATCACAACCGCTGGCGGCCACGAAAGGACCATGTCCCACAGTGTCCGTATACTCACCGCTGACATTGTAAACGATACCATTCCTCCACTCCACCGAATCCTTGGCGAAGATAGTGTCGTATATGAACTTGTTAGGTGCGTAATTCACGCGGATGTCCACAATAGAATCACATCCATTCACCGTATGAGTCGCATATACGGTATCCTTTACAGACCATCCTCCAGCGACCAATACAATGCCTTGGCTGGTCGTGTAGGTCTTCTTCGTGCCATCATCTGTGAAGTCGCTCTCACACAAGCTGAGAGTCTCCTTCGTGCGAACCGAATGGTTCACCTTCACATTCAATGTGACGATGGAGTCGCAACCCGTCACCGTGGAAAACGTATCGAAGGTAGCGACGTTGTTATCCTCATAATACAAATTACCATGCCAGAGGACAGCGTCACACGCTGGTTCCAAAGTCTCCACCACATGGATGGCATGGTTGACAACCAAGTTCAAGGTAACCGCTGAATCACATCCGGCAGCGTTCACGAACATCTCCGTGAAAGTGGTATCCTTCGTGAAGGTATATCCCCAAATAGAGAATGAGTCACACGCTGTTCTCTTAATGATTGTTGTGTCAGAAGGCTCCAACACATTCAACTTCAAAGTAATGACGCTATCGCAACCCACACTGTTCTCAATGACGAACGTCGTATCGCTCTGTGGAGTATATACGATCAACTTATTACGTGAATCAAATACATAAGGGAACTCATTTCTACAGATGGATCTAGTTTCTGTAACAGCGCTCTCCTCGTAGATGGTCACATCAAACACGACGATTGAATCACCCATTTGGTACCTTGAGAAGGCGATAGAGGTATCCGAAACAATCGATATGGCAGCAGTATCTCCCATGTGTGAGAAACCTGGTCGATATTTGTAAGGGAGTTGGCTTCTACACAAAGGCAAATCCACATAACCATAAGAAGGTTTGTAAATGGTGAGATTCAGGACAGAGATGGAATCACAACCATCCTTGCTCTTCAAATCGCTCACATATTGTCCAGAGGTTGTGTATGTCACCCCATTAACTGGCCAGAAATATGAATTAGCGACAGAGACATCCGTCGTATCATAAGAAGAATATCCGACGGTCAAATTCAAGGTGACGACAGAGTCGCAACCTGTCATCGACTTCAAAGTCTGTCTATAGACACCAGAAGTAGCATATGTCACACCATTCCACTCATACGAGTCACATGCCGTAGCAGATATGGTCGTTTCACCAACCTCATTGATAGTGAGGTTCAAAGTGAAGATACTATCGCAACCCGTCGTGTTCTGAATCGTATCCTTGTATATGCCTGAGTATTTATATTCCTTACCATTGAATTGGAATGAACCACAAGCCGTTTCCGTAATCGTACGGAAATAAGAAGAGTCTGCGAAGACTTTCAAAAGGGCATATCCGACATGAGCCGTATCACCATCTTGGTTGAATGTGCGGCCATACCATGACAATGGGAAACTACCAGCACAAACCGTAGTATCACGAATCACCGCATAAGGATCACCTCGCTCATCGGTCGTGTCTTTCTTGATTTCATATTTCACAATGCAAGGTGCGCTCACAAGGCCAGCCTCATCCTCCACTTTCCAAGCATATTCCGAGAATGGGTTCGTATAAGCGTTCAAATCAATCGCATAATCCGAGCCGAACTCACCGAAGGATGTTCCATAACCTGCATTCCACAACACCTTCAAATCGGCAGATGCCGTGCAATTGTCCTCGGAAGCGGACTGTATATCGGACGGTGCAACCACGAACGACACAGCACCCGAGACCTTATTGGCAGAAGGAAGCCCATACATGTGCTCGATATCGTCACAACGAACGATTGAAGGTGCGGTCTTATCCGCAACATGAACAGGTTGGTTTTTGAGTACGGAATCCAAAGGCTGAGTGGACCCCTCCAAGAAGAGCACCGCCTTCCATGTGATCTCATCGCCATCGGAAACAACCGCCTTGGAATCTGCCACGAGTTTCGTCCATGCGCCCGTGTTGTTAACACTATAGTAATAATCCACATGGTCTACATCCGTCGCGCAGAAGATATATCCAGGTTGTTTGCCATACAAAGAAATCTCCGCCTTGCAATTCGCATCCGCATCCGCATAGATATCGTCCACATCCCCGAAGGCAAGGTCACGGTTCATATGCGCCTCGAACGTGATGGTGTCAGGGCAAACACCCCCTTCACCTGCGATCACATAGTGATAAACATCGATCTCCTTGGTTGACTTCCTCACTGTGATGGTGTTGCCTGCGTTCAACAGAGCATAGTCCGCATCGTACCAGTTTCTTTCCGTCCAAACAGCACCCGGATCATACTCGAACTTCACGTCCTCATTAGGGCAAGCCTCCTTGATTTTGTCCGCGGAGATGACACCCAAGTCAGGGTAATAGCTTATGGAGAAGCCGTAAGCCACACCATAGACACCCTCCTTACACTCTACCGGAGGATAACGATTCTCCTCGTCCGTGATCGTAGGGTCGTTGTATGATGCGTTGTAATGATTTACGATCTGTTGGATACGGGTCTTAGACCTCGCCAAGATCGCACGGCACTCCGCTCCTGAAGGGAAGGACGTCAAATCAACTTTGTAGCTGAAATGCTCGAGATATGGATCTGAGCCACCAATGAAGTTTTTCCAAATCGTATCACCCTTCTCACGATACTGATAGAGGTAATAGTACGGAGAGATGAAATAATCATCCGCCACCGTACCATCCTTCATGATCGCATAGATGGTGAAGTCTGAAGAATCAGTACCGCAGACCTCCACATTCTGTTTCTCGTTCACGAACGAAGGATTGTCGGAGATGGCCATATCCGGACAACAAGCCGTGATGGTGATGTCATCGAACATCATATCGTTACCAGCACCACCATTACTGTTGTTCACCAAGACCACACGATAGGTTTTACCTGCGTCCGCCAAGAACTTAGCGGAAAGGTTAGACCAATAAGTGTCCACATTCGGATCGCTGTCGTAGTCATGCAGACGACTCAACATCTCACCTGAATAAGCACTCTGTAACAATTTTTCAGTCGACCCGTTCACCTCATAGATGTCAAGGCGGACATTCGCATTGATCAGCGTAAGGTTATTCGTCCATGTCGCCTTATCCCACATGTTGAGGTTTGCGATATAGGAGGAGAAAATCACCAATGAGGAGTCACACTCCACACTGAAATCACGCTGATATATTCTCGTGTTTTTAGAGTTTTCCCTACAGTTCACCACCAACATACCGCCGGTGCCATTGCCCGTCGTATGGTCATTCTGCGTGCCGAATTGGTCTTGGCCTCTCCACGAATGCCCGGAATTAGGAACAATGGAATAGTATCCGTCATTCGTAGCCCAACTTCTCAGGCTACCACCAGAACCTGTACTAAAATAATTATGACCCACTACCGCATTGTTGAAATCCGGGACACCCAAATAAGCAGTTGAACCGGAAGTGTAATATGCCACATTCCTTGTAGTGTTTCTTTCCCTATATTGTGAAATGGTCGACGATCCTGCAACAGACGTATCCGTTGCGGGAACCATATAGGTATATGTTCGATTCGACGGATTAAACGTTCCGAAATCATCATGCCAAATCAACTGGTTCTTCTTTCCTGTACACTTATAAATCGGACGAAGGATGAACGAAGTATCCACACTAACTGGATTACCGGATCCAATCTGATAAGAATATGAGAGGTTGAACTCATATGCTTCGTCAACCAAAAGGCTAAGCTTGTAATCATTCACTTCGCTTGCAGAGTATGTCACATCCGCCTCACCAGATCGTTGTAACAACTTGCGGGTCAAAGAGAACGCTGTGATACGAGCGTCATTAACGCGCTCCAAACCGAAAGTGAATGTGGAACCATATATAGCCTCAAAAGCATAATGGGTCACCACCCTGTCATATCCAGAAGCGACGAATTTCACATATGGAGCAGCGAATTGGAGTTGCAACACGTTGGATGTGCAAAGCACCTCGGAGGTGTTGGTTTTCCTCACAATATGCAAACGATAATAAGGGATCTCCTTGGAGACAGACTCAATCACATAACGATTGGAATTCGCATCCTTTCCGATGTTGCTCCACTCACTTCCATCCCTACTACTTTGCCATTGATAAGAAATGGCCATATTATTAAACGATGAGCTCACATTGTCCACTTCCAGAACAATTCTCTCACCATATATGATACCGGCAGATTTACTTGCCTTTATCGTGGCGCACTCCTGATACTCGTATGCACCATAGTCTATACTAGTACCCGAAATACGGTCATTGCCTGCCAAATCCTTCGCCTCTGAATTATAGGTGTCATCTCCTTTATTCAGATAAGTAGAGGTTTTTTGAAGAGAATAATCATTTTGAGATGCATTCACAAAACCGGGATTCGTATTCCCATTGTAAGATTTTTTAAGGTTATTCCCGGAAAAATACTCGTCAAACTCGATATTCACATCTCCAATTCTTCTGTCCGAGTGTATATTCATGCATACAAACGAGTTGCAGACCAAACTTGAGGCAGACATAGAGCCCAACGCATACGCATATGACGTCGTCCTACGCCCGTCAGTGCCACTCAAGGTGTTACCTGCGATTGTACAATTGACTATCTTACCACCATCGATGCGCACAATATATGCATAATTGTTGGCATTTCCAGCAGCTGTATTGCCATAAACCAACGAGTTGATAATCGTACCATTCGCAGTCACCCTAACCACACTAGGATATTGCGTGCTTGAGGCACCCGTGACTGTATTGCCCGTGACAACACCGCCCACCATTGTGCCTTCCACGATAATTACAGGTCCGTTGTCACTGCCCCGAACAATTGTCTTATCGTCCATTGTCACCTTGCCTTCCCGAGAGACAAGAAGGAACGAAACTGTCGACGATGAAGTGTGATTGGCATTGAACACCAAATCAGACACATTGACATTCTCCTGAAAATTAATACGATTACTTGCGCTCGCTCTAGTGATCATGTGCCCATTACCCAAAACGGTCACCGATTTTCCAAAACTAATGGACGAAGATAACGTGATATCACTCGACAACGAGAGAGTGTCACCATTCGAACATCTATCAAGCGCATTTTGCATGTCGTTAAAATTGGAAATCGAGACCGTCGCAGGGAAAGCCTCTAATATCCAGCCAAACAACATCGATACAATCAGGACGATTGCTTTCGATACTCGATTTTTTGTAGTCATGAATATAAAATATTAATTATAATTTAGTTAATTCAACGTTTCAGTTTCAATTTTCATACACTAATCAACATCACACAACCCTCATATTGTGAAAATTAACGAAAAATTCGGTGCAAATTTACAAATTTTAAGGCTAATACCACAATATGAAACGTAAAAAAATTTGGAGAATCTAAATATTTTAAATTAATCAAATAGAATTAGGAATTTATAGACACGAAGCAACGAGGTTTAGAAATAAAAAGGCGGGACGATTACATTGATCGTCCCGCCTTTTTTTTATAGGAGATTTGATAAATTATCTCTTGATGAATTTGCCAGTGATTGACTTGTTAACCACGATGACATACTCGCCAGCAGCCAACTTGGATACGTTCACCATGCCATTTACAACAGGGAAAGAAGCAATCTTTCCGTTGAGGGAAACAACATCCACCGTTTCAACATTCTCTATGCCAGAGAAGGAAATCTGATCCTGTACAGGATTAGGATATACGCTCAGAGACTTGCTATCTCCGCTGACATTCGCCACGCTCGTCGTCCAATTCACTGCAAGGGTTAAATTATCCACCAAATAACCTGCGAACTTGTTCTGCTTGAAATATATGGAGATAGCCTTCGCTCCAGTAGGAATGGTAAGCGTATTAACCTCAGGTGTATAAATCATTCTCAAAACAGAATCGCCGAACAACTTCGTGTCTTCTGTCTGATTGTCGAATTTATAATAGATAGGCAAATCCGTCTGATTATCCTTCAACACGCCATCATAATATTTCTGTACCGCCTTCACCACGCAAGAGACTTTCAATTGGTCTCCCTCATACTTCTCAGGGAGCGGTATGTTCTCGAAGCCCGTGTATGCGCCAGTCGGCACTTTGTTAAATTCCTTATTACCCACCAACAAACCATGGAAGAGTTCAGGAGAGAGATAACCAGACCCGTCACTTCCGGTATAATTTGCCGTATCGTTTTCGTAGAGCATCATCTCCGCTACCGCGAGATAATTTCTTTTTTCCGTCTTCGGATTCAACTCCGTGTCATCAAAGTTATATTGGGTGAGCACCTTTCCATCCTGGAAATAAGTCAAATAGGTAGTCGTGAAGGCCTTCATATCGTTTGGATCATCCGTCAAAGTATCAGAGATCACAACCGTAGGTGACTCTGACCAAATGTCAGGGTAGTCGAAAGAAGCACCAAAGAATGGTTGGAAAGATTCAGGCGCATAGAAATAGAGGTTCTTGATCTTAGCAGGCTCAACAGGAGAATTATCATCCAACTCACGCATGTAAGCGATGTATATCGTGTTCACCCTCTCATCACACTTGGCGAAAGAGTAACTTTCATATTTCACGAACTCTTTTTCTGCATTAGGATTGAACTTGCCATCTATACGATGCTGACAAATATGACTCTTCTCTGAAGATCCCTGCGAGAACCTGAACTCAGAGCCGACTTCACTGCCACAAATAACATGGAAAATAGGCTTATCCCTCTTCTCAGTCGAAAGACCCTCATTAGACTTAAGTTCGCTAGAGTATAGCATTGCGGAATGAGGCAACTCGTATTCAAACACGATGTTCATACCATACAAATGCAAGTTAAACACGGAAGGGTCCAATTCAAGGCGACAGCCCACATACTGATAATCACTGCGGGCAATCTCCACATACCCCTTATCCGCATACTCCGTCAATTTCGTGGCAGGCTTCGAATCGCTCGTACCATTGGCCCAATCCTCTTCTGCCCATTTAACTCCGTTCTGGAGTTTACCATCCTTGATAATGTATGTCGCTGCGAAAGAGGACATGCACAAGGAAATTGCAGCAAAAAGTAAAATTACTTTTTTCATAAAAAAAACAGTATTTAGTTGAACATAAATATTCCCAAAAAAATTTTCCGCTAAGATAGGAATTCGCGACAAAACAATAAAAGATTTTAGCACTTTTTATTTTAATGAAGCGGACGATATCTGTTTCCCCTTCTAAACATTCTTGATTATCGAATGAAAAAACAACGCCCCACATCAGCAATGCCCAAACGCTCAATGCGGGAACGTCCCAACAGGAACATCCGCTTGTTCTATATTTCGCACCTAAAAATGGTTTTTTATTATCACGGAAAAACTTATATTTGTATGTGGGATTTCAGCCGCAATTCGGGGAATCCATCTAAACATTAAAAAAAACGAGAAATGTCTAAAGTACTAATTATCGGAATCGGTGGTGTCGGCACTGTTGTGGCGCACAAAGTGGCACAGAACAGAGATGTCTTCACAGACATTGTCATCACCAGCAGAACCTTATCAAAATGTGACAAGCTAGCGGAAGAGCTGAAAAACCGTTATGGCGTGAATGTGACAACGGACAGAGTGGATGCGGATGTCACTGAACAAATCATCGAATTATTCAAGAAACACAAGCCTGAGTTGGTCATCAACGTTGCGCTCCCCTACCAAGACCTGAACATCATGGATGCTTGTCTGGCATGTGGCGTCAACTATCTGGACACCGCCAACTACGAACCTAAGGATGTCGCCCACTTCGAATACAGCTGGCAATGGGCCTACAAGAAAAGATTCGAGGATGCAGGGCTGACGGCCATCCTGGGTTGCGGATTCGACCCGGGCGTTTCAGGTGTATACACCGCCTACGCAGCGAAACATCATTTCGATGAGATCCAATATTTGGACATTGTGGACTGCAATGCGGGGAACCACCACAAAGCATTCGCGACAAACTTCAATCCCGAAATCAACATCCGCGAGATAACCCAAAAAGGACGTTTCTATGAGAACGGGCAATGGGTCGAGACCGGCGCACTGGAGATACACAAACCACTAACCTACCCGAACATCGGTCCACGCGAATCTTACCTCATGTTCCACGAGGAGCTTGAATCATTGGTAAAGAATTACCCGACCATCAAAAGGGCAAGGTTCTGGATGACCTTTGGGCAAGAGTACCTGACCCACCTACGCGTCATCCAAGACATCGGAATGGCAAGAATCGATGAGGTGGAATACAACGGAATGAAAATCGTTCCACTCCAATTTCTGAAAGCGGTGCTTCCTAATCCGAAAGACCTTGGAGAGAACTACGAAGGCGAGACCAGCATCGGATGTAGGATCAGAGGCTTGAAAGATGGCAAGGAGAAGACCTATTACGTCTACAACAATTGCAGCCACCATGAAGCTTACAAGGAGACTGGCATGCAGGGCGTAAGCTACACGACAGGTGTTCCTGCCATGATTGGAGCCATGATGTTCTGCAAAGGATTATGGAGGCGACCTGGCGTATGGAACGTGGAAGAGTTTGACCCAGACCCATTCATGGAGCAACTCAACAAACAAGGATTGCCTTGGCACGAAATTTTCAACGAAGACCTTGAGTTATAAAACCCAACAATATTTGTTGGAACAATCATGGGAGAGAGGGCAACAGTTCTCTCTCCTTTTTTTTCATACCCCGACACAAATAAAAAAGGGGCGGTCACTACGACCGGCCCCCAGCAAAATTAAATAGTAAAAATTAAATTATCTACAGAAGTGTTTCGTCACGCACCATGTGTAACCCAGCATGATCTCGTGCGAACCACCGTTCTTACGCTGGAACTGCGTCAGACCCAACTGGTAGGCGTAACCCACATGGAATCCCTTGTAGCGGATACCTCCCATCGTATAGAAGGCCAATGGCGCAGGGTTGTTCTCGCTCTTATCCAACGTGTGGCGGTAAG
>JAEERP010000016.1 GCA_016285885.1 Paludibacteraceae bacterium | reverse complement strand
ATTGTTTTTTCTTTATGCTCTAGGACATCCGTATGTTGAATTGACTTACTTGCTTGCTATGCTTTCCTGTCTTACCTTTTCGTCTATCGCCATTTCCTCAAAGATCTCTCTTTATTCGTTCCCCGTCTCTTTAGTGGGGTGCCTTTCCTGTTCGAAAGCGGGTGCAAAAGTAGGGCATATTCCAATACCAACCAAACAATTTCACATGTTTTTTTTGAGAATTTTTACAAACAACTGTGAATCAACAGGAAAAATTTTAGACCAATGATCTAAAAGAACGGCCCCTGAGCGGCTCTTCCCACTATTGACGCAGGAAAGCTCACTTCAGGGGTCGCTATTTTATAGGCTATTCTTTATCTCAAGCGCAAAATCCGACAGGGTCGTGTCTCGCGCTCCCATAACAAGAATCACATCGCCCTCCTTCGCCTGCTCCTTCAGGTAAGGGATCATATCCTTGCGGTCTGGGAAGTAACGCACCTGGTCACTGGCCGCCTCCATCACCTTCACCACGTCGGCGGTCGTCACCTCACGGGTGACCGTACCTCCCGCATAATAGACATCGGAAAGGATGAACTGATCGTTCGGACGGAGCGACGGGATAACCTCCTGCTCCAACTCCTTGTGCATGAACTTCAGCGGGCCGAACCCGTGTGGCTGGAACCAGGCGAAGACTCTTTCCCCGACAGTCTGACAGGCCCGGATGGCGCAAACCACCTCGGCGGGGTTATGGGCGAAGTCGTCGATGACGGTCACTCCCCTACTCTCGCCCGTCAGCTGGGTCCTGCGGTAGATGCCCCGATAGGAGGCCAAAGTCTTGGCGCAGTCCTTCACGCCGATGCCCACGGCGGCGCAACATGCGATGGCCGCCAACGCATTCTCCATATTATGCCGACCGATCACAGGGATCGTCACCTCGGTCCCGTTGCAACTGAACGAGATGGAGAAGCCCTTCTGGCGGAAATCCCTCCCCTCGTAGCCGCAGTCCGTCTCCACACCGAAGTCATAATCCTTATTCACAGAGAGCTCCTTGCTCCTCGGATGGCTTTGGTTGACGATGAAGCGACCTGTGGTATGGCTTCTGAACGTATTGAATAGTTTCTCCAACTCATCGTATTCCTTGTGGTCACGGTCCATGTTGAGCAAAAGGGCGATTTCGGAAGTGTAGTTCACGATGGAGCCGTCCGACTCGTCCGCCTCGATCACCAACCAGTCGCTCTTCCCCACCCAAGCATTACCGGGCAGTCCCCGCTCCTGCAGGGAGGTCAAGCCCGCGCCACTCATGATGGATGGCGAGACGCCACACTGCTCCAATATATGGTATACCATCGCCGTGGTAGTAGACTTGCCGGAGGTACCCCCCACCGCTATCGTACGCTTGGTGCGGGAGATGGAAGCGAGCAATTCCGACCGCTTCACAATAGGTATATGAAGTTGTAACGCCTTCTGATACTCTACGTTAGACTCCTCGATAGCCGTGGAAACGACCAGCACATCCACGTCGGGACTCAACCCGGAGGCGTCCTGGAAAAAACACTCGATGCCCTGGCGCTCGAACTGTTCCTGTATCAACATCTTTTTTTCCTTTCCGAAAAGGCGGTCACTACCTGAGACTCGTTTCCCGATGCCCCTCAAATACTGGGCGATGGCGCTCATGCCCGTTCCGGCGATACCCACGAAAAAGAAATGGTGATGGGTTTGGAAATCATACAAATCATTCATCCTCATACATAATTAAATCTAACGCAATATTACAAAAAATAATCCACAAAAAGGGCAGGACGGGTTCATTTACCATATTGGATTTTACAATCATTTACTATTTAACTATTTACGATTTACTATACGGAGAGGCAGAATGATTATTCTTCTCATACCACTTTTTCATGAAAATTCAGTCCGAAAAAGAGGCCAACCCTACTACAAAAAGGAAGGGGAAAATGGGGCGGAGAAATCCCCCAAAAGAGGGAATCGGTTCCAAAATCGCATAAAAATGCGCAAAAATTCATATCGGGAAGCATATATGATTAATTTTTCATATCCATTGAAGAAAAAACACTACACATCTGAAGATTTTTTCACATCCTCTCCAGCCTTAGTAACCTATCTTTGAAATGTTAGATTTAAACCACGAATTAGTTCCTCTTTGTTAAAAATTAATAGGGGTTATTTAACAAATTGGATCGAGCATGAACAACACAATGAACCACACCAGCGGATTGATCGCATGGTGTGGTTTTTCTTTTATTATTCCCAGGGAGTTGTCCTGGGCTAGATATTGAGGATGCCCTGTCGAGACAAAAAAAGACATTTATATTGCCTTTGATTCCCATAGGTATAGAAATCCCTGGGGAGACAGATGATGTTCATATTGTGGCAACTGCACGAACACTATGACCTGAATGTCTAGAGATTCCACCGACCACATCAATGCGGGAATAGAACTCAAATCCTATTGTGTCAAAAGGATGGCGCGTGAGGATTTGAGAAGAGTAGTAATGTCCTCCATCAGCATAGTATTTCTCCCCGACACGATAACCTGCCGCCGGGAAGAAGATACAGATCTTTGCCAAACTGATTTGTGAAGTTATATGGCGGAATTTCTTAGACGGACTTGATTACCATTCCCCTAATCGACCACGCCGAACTACCGTTTCTTATCACCACTCTTCTGATAGAGGACGCGCAAACTATCATATCTCTTATACACATCCATAGAACTGTCGAAACTTAAAACATCTTTTGCGGCAATCCTTGCAAAAGCCAGCAAGACCAAGACTACTATGCTTATTGTTCTTTTTCATGTTTTATATTTTTCTACAACCCATACATAGCCTTCATCTCTACATTTGTAATAAGATAATCACTTAATTCGGACATCTCAAACTTAGGATGTTTTTTCAGGTACTTGTCAAGGAACGCCAGATAACGATATATCTCAGCATTTTTCCCTCTAGGATAATCTACATCCCTGTCAGCACCAAAAATGTTCCATATATGTTCACGGAAATCCAAAAATTGCTCCGTGCGAGTATCATAGCAAAACAAATCAACGATTTCCGAAGATTCTATTTGGGTTAATATAAAAACATATCTTTTCCTGTACGTCATCAGCAAAGCGTTGCGGGATGTACGGCAAGTAAGTCCATAACGGGAAATAAAAGATGACACGTATTCATCATTCTGAAGAGCAGACAAATCCTCATACGACCAAATCATCCCATTTTTTTTAAATAAATCGAACGATTTTCCCTCAATGGATCGCATGTCCATTTCCGCTATCACACGGGATTCTCCTATGCGATGAGACTTCCCTGTATTCTTGTATGTTTCCCAATCCAAAGGAGATCGGCGGATCATCATCTTCTCTATATATCTTTTAGGGATCAATCTTACCTTCTTATATCCCTCATGACCATTTCCAGTCGTCATTTCCTTCAATTCCGCTTGAGGGATCTGACGAAGCACAGAATCTTCCTTTTCATAGTCGGAGATATCCACATAGCCAGGATAGACGTCATGGTATCCTACATATCCATAAGCGGCATCATCGAACATATCTATTTCTATCCCTTTGATGACAATAATGGACGAATATTCATAAAGCGAATCGACATCCTTTAAAGATTTGCGTTGATTGTCATCTATTTGGATTTCCTTTCCATCGATCAGAGCATGATACTTATTCCACCGATAATGATCATTTACTAAGAACCAATTGACATCTGAATTTAACCGAGATGCAGCTCCTTTTCCCCCTTTTTTCATCTTTTTTTTCGTACATTTACGTTTATCTCCCAAAGCATGATCTTGTTGCCGATGCTCAATGAGATTCATATCCTCTGGCGCAACCGACAAATCCTTCACCCCTTTCTTCGCTTCCACCCCAAGGAGACACAACATGGATAAAACAAAAAAATATAATACCCTTTTCATATCTTAGTACCTTAATATTACCTCTATTATTAGTATACTCAAAACCCACCCCATGGCGGCATAAATTGTCATACCAAAGCAAAGTTAATTGATTTTTTATTAAGCGCCAAAGATTTACGTATATTTTTGTGGTAGATTTACGTATTTTTATCCGCAAGAAAACAATGCGACACACAAAAAAGACTAAAAGTTTTTTTTCAACATGTTTTTCAGACAATTTGTAAGTCAATCCGTCATTCCGTTCGATAAAAATAGCAAAAAGATAGTTTAAGTATCGATTTTTATACAAAGTGTCATCCAAAACTATCATTTTTAATTGTTTACAAAAGAAAAATATTCATTTTGTTAGCAAAAAAAGTTGTTAAGATATACTTCGATTAGGGAAAATTGTTACCTTTGCGACGAATTTCCGAAAAGGAAAGGGAACGAATAAATTAAAATACAAACATATAACTAATTGGTTTAGAATATGAAAATGCACAATTTTAATGCTGGTCCATCCATCCTTCCACGCGAAGTGATCGAGGACACCGCAAAAGCAGTTTTGGATTTCGAGGGACACGGTCTTTCCATTCTTGAAATCAGTCACCGCGCGAAATACTTCCAACCGGTAGTAGACGAAGCGGAGGCATTGTTCAAGGAGTTGTTAAACATTCCTGACGGATACAAAGTACTTTTCCTCGGTGGCGGCGCCAGCCTGGAATTCTGCATGGTTCCATACAACTTTCTCCACAAGAAGGCAGGTTATGTGAACACTGGTGTATGGGCAAAGAAGGCCATGAAAGAGGCTAAGCGCTTCGGTGAGGTCGTAGAGGTAGCATCCAGTGCGGACACTACTTACAACTACTTGCCAAAGGGTTACAGCGTACCAGCTGACTTGGATTACTTGCACATCACCACCAACAACACGATCTACGGAACGGAGTTGCACGCAGATCCGAACGTACCAGTACGTTTGATCGCCGATATGTCTTCCGACATCTTCTCCCGTCCAATCGACGTGGCTAAGTACGATTGCATCTACGGTGGCGCACAAAAGAACTTGGCTCCTGCCGGTGTCACTTTCGTCATCGTGAAAGAGAGCGCATTGACCAAGGAAGAGGGTTCCATCCCTACGATGTTGGACTACCGCACACACGTAGCCAACGGCTCCATGTTCAACACTCCTCCGGTATTGCCGGTTTACACTGCATTGTTGAACCTCAGATGGATTAAGAAGCAAGGTGGTGTGAAGGAGATGCAACGTCGCGCCGAGGAGCGTGCCAACCTGCTCTACAGCAAGATCGACAACAGTAAGATCTTCAAGCCAACGATCGCCGACAAGAACGACCGTTCCTACATGAACATCTGCTTCGTGTTGAAGGACGAGTTGCTCGACAGAAAAGAGGAGATCGAGAAGGACTTCATGGCATTCGCCACGGAGAGAGGCATGGTGGGCATCAAGGGTCACCGTTCAGTCGGTGGTTTCCGCGCATCCTGCTACAACGCTTTGCCGCTTGAGAGCGTGAAGGCTTTGGTTGACTGCATCGACGAGTACGAGGCAAAATTCAAATAATAAGAAATAATAATCCATGATAGTAGAGACGTAGCGTGCTACGTCTCTATATCGTTAAAAAGATACAGATATGAAGGTATTAGTAGCCACAGAAAAACCGTTCGCTAAAGTAGCCATCGACGGTATAAAGAAAGAGTTGGACGCTGCCGGATTCGACATGGTCCTTTTGGAGAAATACACCGAGAAGAAGCAATTGTTGGACGCCGCAGCCGACGCTGAGGCAATCATCATCCGTAGCGATGTGATCGACGCTGAAGTGTTCGACGCAGCCAAGAAGCTGAAGATCGTCGTACGTGCCGGCGCAGGTTACGACAACGTGGATTTGGCATCAGCCACCGCACACAACGTATGCGTGATGAACACTCCAGGCCAGAACGCCAACGCAGTAGCTGAGTTGGTATTCGGTTTGTTGGTATTCGCCGCACGTAACTTCTACAACGGAAAGTCCGGCTCTGAGTTGATGGGCAAGAAGCTCGGTTTGTTGGCATTCGGAAACGTAGGCCGCAACGTAGCGCGCATCGCAAAGGGCTTCGGCATGGACGTATACGCATACGACGCGTTCTGCCCTGCATCAGCCATCGAATCAGCCGGTGTGAAGGCAGTAGCCAACCAGAACGAGTTGTTCAAGACTTGCGACATCGTATCATTGCACATCCCTGCGACACCAGAGACCAAGAACAGCATCAACTACGAGATGGTAGGTCAGATGAAGAAGGGCGCCGTGTTGATCAACACAGCCCGCAAGGAGGTCATCGACGAGGCTGGGTTGCTCAAGTTGATGGCAGAGCGCGAGGATTTGAAGTACATCACGGACATCATGCCAGCTGCCAACGACGAATTCGCTAAGTTCGAGGGCCGTTACTTCTCAACGCCTAAGAAGATGGGTGCGCAGACCACAGAGGCCAACACCAACGCAGGTATCGCAGCCGCTAAGCAAATCGTAGACTTCATCAAGAACGGTAACGAAAAGTTCAGAGTGAACAAATAATCCACACGGATAATCCTACAGAGGGCGGAAGGTCATTGGGCCTTCCGCCCTCTTTTTTTCATGCGGAATCTGCCGCCGTACCGTAGAGACGCAATGCTATGCGTCTGCACAATAAACCAATCCAACATCCCAACCATTAACGAATAGAGACGCAAGATTTTGCGTCTCTACAATAGGGCACAACGCATTCTCATTAGGGGAAATTGGTATCACACAGGCGACAAAAAACCATCGAAGGGAATCCTCCGATGGCTTTTGGTATGGCCAAGAATCGCAATCAACCATACCCATCGCTCGAATGACAAAAAATGTCATGAGCAAGTTTACAAATAAAAGGTGTTTCAAATATTTTCTAATAAATCCTCTATTCACCGAAGCGATTCAACCCTCATCGGAATGAACACTCAAAGACCGTCCATCTCCAGGGCGAAAAGAACAAAAGACTTAAATCAATTTCACAATATATTTATCGCAAAGACTAGAAGATTTATATATTATCCTTCCATATGCCACCAATGACAAATGCCAATCGGTGACGTAATCTTACAATGCAAATATAATCTTTTCGCAATAAATAACTATATTTTTATACAAAAAATTCACTAAAAAAATTAAAAATTTTTCTAACAAATATATCATACGATGAAATAGCATCCAAAAAGTGAGTGGAAAGCCACCGAAGCCAAAGAGCCTCGGTGGCATTACGCATGGTTGGGAATCGCAAAACAACCATACAATAAAAGGCTATGAATCAATTAATTCCGCCTCATCCACAATGGATTAAAAGAGTGCTTCTCGTGCAAGAGCCAAGTGCACCGACTATTCATCCGCGTATACATTCGTCAATAATATCATAGTAAGAACAACGCAAATACGAAAACAGATCCAACAAGGCACAACATTCACTTACAGTCGCACATAATTAGCTCTATCACAAAATCTTGTATCATTTCGATTCACTTTGTTCCATAAGAAATATGGCAAACTCTTCTGTCAACTTCTCACTATATAAATATAAGAATAAAATCGATAAACGTCAAACTTTGAGAATGATTTTTTTAAACACAGGTTTCAAAAAGTCAATTAATTACCATAAGTCAATATAAATTGACATAATTCCCCTTAAAAAACAAAAGCCACCGAAGTCAAAGAGCCTCGGTGGCAATTCGCATGGTCGGGAATCGCAAGACGACCACGCAGAGAGACTTCTGGCAAGGTTAAGCCAGAAGAGTCTTAACTTTTTCGGAGATCACTCTACCGTCAGCCTTACCGGCGAGTTTCTTAGAGGCGACGCCCATCACCTTACCCATCTCCTTTGCGGAAGTGGCGCCCACCTCAGCGATAATATCCTTCAATGCGGCGGTCAGTTCCTCGTCGCTCATCTGTTTAGGCAAGTAGGCTTCGATAACGGAGGCTTCAGCCAACTCATTTTCCGCCAATTCAGGGCGGTTTTGTTCCGTGAAGATAGCAGCGGATTCCTTACGTTGCTTCACCATCTTTTGGAGGATCTTCAAGGCTGTGTCATCGCTCAACTCACCATCCGCATTCTTTGCGGTCTTCGCCTCAATGAATTCCTTCTTGACGCCACGGAGCGCCTCCAATTTCACTTTGTCACGAGCGAGCATCGCCTTTTTGATGTCCTCGCTGATTTGATCAAATAAAGCCATAGTCGTATATTTTTTTTAAAACAAACACAATTATTTACGATGATTCAGTCTGTCATAGGCAGGCCACATCATATCCTCCTCCGACATATCGCCCAAGCCTTGGAAGGCGACATGTTCATGTTTGGGGAGAGCACTCTTCGGAGAAGTCCTCTCCTCCCAATCGAGGGAGACATGTTCACGGATCACAGGGGAGAGACCCGTCGCGACGATTGTCACGCTCAGTTCGTCCCCGAGGCCCTCATCCAACATATATCCCAAGATAAGGTTCGTCGAGCTATCGACCCCTTGCTTATTACGGAGAATGTTCTTAATTTCGTTCAGCTCCCAAGTATACAATGCGTTCTGTTTGGAAGTCATGACATTCAGGAGCATATCTTTTGCGCCAGAGAGTTTCGGTTGCAGCAGCAAAGGGGAATTCAAAGCGTTTGACATAGCTTCCGCGATACGATGTTCGCCCGAAGCCTTTCCGTAAGCCATCACCACATCGCCACCGTTGCGCAGGGCAGTGCGGACATCCGCCATATCGATCGTCATACGTCCGCTCTTCGTGACGATATCCACCATCGCCTTTGCGGCGTCCGCCATGATATCATCCGCCTTATCGAACGCATTCTCGATGGAGAGGTCATCATAGAGGTCAAAGACCCGCTGGGTATCCACCACCACGACCGCATCCGTGTTCTTGCGCATCTGCTCCAATCCCTCCAAGGCGAGTTTCATCTTCTGCTCCCCCTCGATGTCAGGAGGCAAACAGACAAAGCCGACCGTCAGGATACCACGAGACTTAGCGGTCTGCGCCACGAATGGGCCCGCGCCCGTACCCGTACCCTTGCCCAAGCCGGCAGTGATGAAAGCCATTTCGGGAGCATCCTCGAAGAGTTGGTAGATATCCTCCGAGCATTTCTCGGCGATACGTAGTCCAGCCTCAGGATCGCCACCAGCGCCCAAGCCGTCACCCAGTTGCACCTTTACAGGAACCGACGAATCACGCAACGCCTTGCGGTCTGTGTTGCACACCGCGAAAGTGACCTCCTTCAAGCCAGACTCATAGACATGTTGAACCACATTACCGCCACAACCACCCACGCCCACGATCTTCACGACCGGGGGGAACTGGTTGTCTATGACCGGGCAAATGACTATGTCATCCTTCGTCTCCACCATTCAATCAATCCACATTATCATACAAGAAGCCATTTCTCTTGTTGGAGATAGAGTTGTTCTCCTCATCCATATCCATCAGGGAGATTTGGCTAGGTTTCGTCTGCACGTCGAACTGAGTATTGCCTCTTTGGTACGAAGGCGTGCTCATGTCATTATCGCTCATGTCCAGAGAGACATGAGGCATCTGTTCCATCTGTTTTTCGCTCGGGCGGGAATAGCCCATTCTATCGTTTCTCCCCTCGTTGCGCTCCTCCCTGTAGTAGAAGCCATAAGGATCCTGCTGGTGCTCCACCGGGCGGGAAGTCTGTGGTTGTTGGAACGGTTGACCGCTCCTCTGCTGTTGGTTCGGAGAGACCGTGAAGACGATATTATTTTGTTGGTTAACGGAAGCGTGTCCGTTAGGCATGCTGTTCACGTTTCCATTCAGCGACACATGTTGTGGGGCGGAAGGACGTTGTGACTGGGAAGCGCCACGTTGCTTGGAGAAATCGAAGCCCGTAGCCACGATGGTCACGCCCAAGTTATCGCCCAAGGTATCATCCTGCATGACACCCCAAATGATCTTCGTGCTACCGTCGATCTGTTTAGACAAGTAATCACGGATGATGGTCACCTCGTTGGTAGTGATTCTGCACTCTTTGCTATGAGTGATATTCAAGAGGATATTCTTAGCGCCGGAGAGGTTGGTGCTGACCAACAAAGGAGAATCCAGCGCCTGTTGGATAGCAGAGATGGCACGGTCTTGACCATTCGCCTTAGCGGCGCCCATGATAGCGTCACCACTATCCGTCATGACCGTTCTAACGTCCGCCATATCTATGTTCATACGTCCAGAGAGTGTGATGATCTCCGCAATGCCTTTCGCGGCGGTAGCCAGGATCTCATCGCCCTTGGAGTAGGCATCGTCCAAGAACATATCGCCATACATATCCAAGATCTTCTGGGAATTGATGATGAGAATCGCATCCACATTCTTTTTCATCTCCTCGACGCCCATCAAAGCTTGGTTGACCTTCTCGTCACCCTCGAAGAGTGCGGGGATCGTCACGATAGCGACAGTCAGTATACCCTTCTCCTTCGCTGTTTTGGCGATGAGAGGAGCGGCACCCGTGCCCGTACCACCGCCCATACCCGCAGTAATGAAGACCATCTCGGTATGATCGTCCAGGATAGCATTGATCTCCTCGATAGACTTCTGCGCCTCCTGCAAGCCCACTTCAGGTTTACAGCCTGCGCCCAAGCCCTTCTCACCCAATTGGATTTTTGTAGGGACAGGAGATTTACGCAAATCCTGCTTATCCGTATTGCAGACAACAAAATTCACGTTCTTGACACCCATGTTGTACATGTAGTTGACAGCGTTACCGCCGCAGCCACCCACACCAATCACCTTGATGATCGGTTGTTCTTGCTCCTCAATCTCTTCGTTGAGTTCGTCTTCTGTAAATTGATTCTCTATCATATTGTTAAATTTTTATTTCCACTTAAACCATGAGATGACACACGGAAGGATCATTTCTCATTGAAGATCTCATCCACCTTCTCCTCCATCTTACCCATCATTCTTCCCCACAAGGAAGGTATAATCTTACCCGATTTGTTTTCCTTCTTGTTCTTCTTAGGCCTTGACTCCATATTGTCACGGATGGTGACGCCACCTGGTTTCGCGGCCATCATGATGCCCATGGCGGAAGCATAGGTCACGTCAGCGAACTCCACCGCCACCGTATTAGGCGAAAGCACACGCACATCACCCAAGCGGGTAGGAATACCCGTCTCTTTCTCTATCTTCTCTATCATATTACCCAGCTTAGCGCCACCGCCCACCACGACGATGGAGTCCAGGCAAGCGCTGTAGCCAGAGATGGTCATCGCACTATTGATACGGGCGAGGAAATCCGTCACACGAGACTCAATGATGCCAGCCAGTGTCAACGTATCCACCTCACGTTTTCCTTCCAAGTCCACCACGACAGGAGAAGTGACCATAGACTGCATAGCCTGACCGAAGGTAGTCTTCAGTTTCTCCGAGATATCCCAAGGCAAGCGCAACGTAGCAATATCATTCGTGATAAGATCACTACCGAAATTGAAGACGTGCAAGAAGCGAAGCTTACGCTCATGGTAGATAGACAACGAAGTGGTCTGTGCGCCGAAGTCGAGGAGCATGCAACCCACCTCCTTCTGTTCAGGAGAGAGGACCGCGTCGGACAAGTAGCGGGAGGACAAGACGAAGTGAGGAGTCACCTTGATGACAGAGGCCGCATCCGTGCTCGAGCTCTCATTGATGCGGTCGAAGCACTTGCGCAGGTTATCCATCAGGGAGCATTCCGCATGCACGTTCAGGAAACGGGCACGGAGGTTGTCGCAGACGCAACCCACAGGGTTATCCACCACCATGCCATCCACCACATATTCGGAAGGGACGACATCGATGATCCTACGAGAGGCGTCGATCCTCATGCGCAGGTTCTCCTCCTCCATCGCATGGACGATCTCCTCAGAGACAGTCTCAGAGCTCAGCAGACGGGACAATTCGTTCACCTCGCCGTGGATGGATTTGCCATGGAGACCTACATAGACATCCGTGATATCATACGAGACCCGATCAGAAGGGTCGTCCGAAGACTTGTTCAGCAGACCATTCAGCAGGTTTCGTAGCCTAATGATCAAACGTTTGATGTGAAGCGCCGCACTATCAATGTTAATGACGACACCATTCACGATACTATTCTCCGAAGGCACGGAAATGGCCCGAAGAACATCCAACTTACCATCCTGATCCCTATGGCCAATCACGCCACGGATATTACGGCTTCCCAAATCCACCGCAACGATCACATCCGAATACTTAATCTCGTACTCTTCCATATTGCTCCTCCTTTATCTTTTTGTACAAACCACTTGTCCTTCATACTTCAGCGTGATTTGTTTATATTTATTCCAACCAATTTTATTAAATCCATTCACATACAAAGCGTAGAGTCGATCCAGCTTGTCCTGATAATTCTCCAACGTGCCCATAAGGATCAGTTGGTCACCCACCCGAGGCACCAAAGTGACCTCACCATTCTTCGCCACATCGATCTGCTCGATCTGAGCGTTCCAGAAAGAGTGGTCGCGCAGGAACAAGGCGAACTCACCCAACTCACCCAAAGACATCTCTTTGGTGACGTAACCCGTGGCGATAGGCACATAAGCGGTAAAGATGGTAGAGGTCGGCATCATCTTACGCTCGCTGTCCACGTAATAGTCGCCGTAGATACCCTTCACACGAAGGATCGGCTCACGCTGGGTAACCCTCACGTTCAATTCACCATTAGGGGTCTTGAAGCACTCGGCGGTCTTGATACGGGACTTGCCCTTCAGGTAATTCTCCAGACGGTCCGTATTGATATGGTCCAAGCGGACACCGATTGGATAGACCGATTTATCCTGCAACAAGTTCTGCACATCCTCCTTGCTCACGAAGTTCAGATTCTGCGCATCCGCGATGGTCACACGAATCCTTGGGCAAATCGTCTCGTCCGACTTGTAGGCGAACATCTTCACGGCGAACGACAAATAGCCGATCACCAAGACAACCAACGATATTTTCACCCAACGTTTATGTAACATCACCCAATGCTTAACTCTTAACTTTTAACTCTTAATTCTTAATTCTCTCATCCTCTTCTCCACCTCCGGAATCAGCAGATCGAGGTCACCCGCCCCCACCATCAGCAGCACGTCGAAATCCTTGTGCGACAAGCAATCGACCAATCCCTGCTTAGAAGAGAGACATTTATCCTTGATGGTCACCTTATCCAGCAACATCTGGGAGTTGACCCCCTCGATCGGTTTTTCCCTAGCCGGATAGATGTCCAGCAGCACCAGTTCATCCAGCAAGGAGAGGCTACGGGCGAAGTCATCCGCCAAGTCACGCGTACGTGTGTACAAGTGAGGCTGGAAGACACCGCAGATGCGCTTGCCAGGGTACAAGGCGCGGACCGACTCGATGCTCGATTTCAGCTCCTGCGGATGGTGCGCATAATCGTCCAAGAAGGCGAAATCCTTCGTCTTGATGTGGAAGTCGAAACGACGCTTCACGCCCGCGAAGCTCTTCATCGCCGCACGGATCTCCTGCTCGGTCACACCGTTCAGGTAAGCCATCGCCATGGCGGCCACGCCGTTCTCTATGTTGACATAGACCGGCACCCCCAATTGGATGTCACGGATGACACACTCCGGCGTCACAAAGTCGAAGATGATTTCACCACCACCGATACGGATGTTCGCCGCATGGAAATCACCCTCCTCGACGGAATAGGAATATAGTCTAACATCCTTGTTCAACTTAGGCTCGATAGGCAAATCCTTCTTCATCAGCAAGACGCCGCCCGGGAGGATCAGGGAGACGAAGTCCTCGAACCCCTTCCGGTAATTCTCGACCGTGCCATAGATATCCAGGTGGTCCGCATCCACAGCCGTCACGACAGCCATGTAAGGGGAGAGGGTAAGGAACGAGTGGTCGAACTCATCCGCCTCCACCACCACCAAGTCGCTCTTATCCGAGAGGAGCAGGTTACGGGAGAAGTTCTTCGATATACCGCCCAAGAAGGCGTTGCACTCCACGTGAGAATTATGCAAGAGATGCGAGATCATCGTGGAGGTTGTAGTCTTGCCATGGGTACCCGAAACGCAGATGGCACGTTGCATACGCGTCACCTCGCCTAAGATCTGAGAGCGTTTCATGACCTCGAACTCATTGTCGCGGAACCAAGAAAATTCAGACATGGAAGAAGGGACAGCAGGCGTATAGACAACCAAAGTCTTCTCCGCGTCACGGAAAGATGCGGGAATTAGATCGACACTATCCTCATAGTGGACAGGAATACCCTCCTGCTCCAGTTCACCAGTCAGAGTGGAACGAGTACGGTCATAGCCAGCCACCTCAAAGCCTTTCGCCTTGAAATACCTTGCCAAGGCGCTCATGCCGATGCCTCCGATACCCAGGAAATAAACACTCTTCTTTTTCATTTCTCTATCAATTTTAATATCTCGTCCGCGATTCGATCCGCAGAATCCAGCTGCGCCATCTGCTTCGCGTTCTCACCCAATTCATTCAGTAATGGTTCGTCCGCAATCATACGGATTGCCTCATCCAACAGCACACTGTTCGCATCCTTGTCCGCCACCATGACCGCCGCCTTTCTTGAAGCGAGCGCCTGGGCGTTCTTGGTTTGGTGATCCTCCGCCACATTCGGGGAAGGCACCAAGATGGAAGGCTTACCCAAGAGGCAAAGCTCCGAGATGGAACTTGCGCCCGCACGGGAGACCACCAGGTCCGCGATGGAGTACGCGTAATCCATCCGTTTCACAAAGTCCGTCACCACAATATCATCCGTTTTGAAAGGCTCGTAAGCCTTCAGGGCACCCTCGTAGTAGAGCTTGCCCGTCTGCCAAAGCACTTGGATGCCCGCCTCCTTCAGTTTAGAGAGGCCAGCGATGACGCTTTGGTTGATCGTCCGGGCACCAAGGCTACCGCCTATGATCAGCAGGGTCTTCTTCGCCGGACTGAAGTGGAAGAAGTCATACGCCTCCTGCGCCTTAGGAGCCACCTCCAGAAAGTCCTGGCGTACCGGGTTGCCCGTAAGGATTATCTTATCCTGCGGGAAGAAACGCTCCATGCCCTCATAGGCCACACATATCTTCGCCGCCTTCTTCGCCAACAATTTATTTGTCACCCCCGCATAGGAGTTCTGTTCCTGTAAGACGGTAGGGATCCCCGAACGGTGCGCCATGAAGAGTGTAGGACCGCTGGCATAGCCACCCACACCCACCGCGATATCCGGGGCGAAATCCCTCACCACCTTCTTGGCCATCCGCAAGCTCTTGAACAAGCGGAAGAGCACCTTGAAGTTTTTCAAAAGGCTACCGCGATTGAACCCACTCACGGGCAACCCCACAATCTCGTAGCCTGCATTAGGGACCTTCTCCATTTCCATGCGTCCCTCTGCCCCGACAAATAAGAACTTAGCGTCGGGGCGTTTCTTCTTAAGTGCGTTGGCGATGGAAATGGCCGGGAAGATATGTCCTCCCGTACCACCGCCGCTTATAATAAATTTTTGATTTGCCATAACCCAATATCTTATATTAGACACTTAATTCCGCAACTACACCAGGGTCCGCACTCTTCGGCTCCTTCTCTTCTGGCTGAGCCTTCTTGGAGGAAGATGGCTTGACCTTCTCGATCACCGGTTTCTCCTCCGACACCGTACGGCTCAAGGCCAATATGATGCCGAAATAGCAGCTTGTGGTCAAGATGGAGGTACCACCACGGCTGATGATCGGGAGTGGCTGACCCGTCACCGGGATCAGACCCAAGACCACAGACATATGGATGAAGGCCTGCAGCACGATCATCGCGGAGAGTCCGATCACCGCGAACGAGTTGCTATAGCTCTCGCTCTTGTTCATGATCACGCACGCTCGATAGAAGAGCGTCAAATAGAGGATGACCAGCAGGATGCTCAACACACCGCACTCCTCGACGATCACCGCGAAGATGAAGTCGGAGAAACTCTGAGGTATGAAGTCACGCTCGATACTGTTTCCGATGCCCCTGCCGAACCACTTGCCATTGGCGATAGCGATGTGGGAGTGGCCCGTCTGCACCTTATCGTCGCTCGTCACGTCAAACTTCGCCTCCAAGCGCTCCTCCGGCGTCAGATCAGCGCCCGAGTGTCGTTTGAAACGGTTGATCCAGGTGCCCACACGGTGCGTCACGAACGACACGCAGGTACGTTCCGAAGTTTGCTCGACGCCCTCCACCTTCAGTCCAGACTTCTCCGGAGCAATCCAACTCTCCGCAAAGGTAAGGAGCACCACAACCAAGCCAATACCCACGATGGAGCCTGCGACCGGCAACATTTTCTTCAAAGAGATACCCCCAACGAAGAAAAGCAAAGCGGAGACCGTCACCAACAGAATGAAAGTGGAAAGGTTCTCCACCATAATCAGGAGCGCAGGTGGTATCAAAACCAGCAAATAGAACTTCAGTCCGTCATCCACCCCCTTCTTGCGATGGAAGTAGCCCAACAAGGAAGAGAGCAGCAGCACCACGGAAATCTTCGCGAATTCAGAAGGTTGCAGGTTAACGCCCAAGCCTGGCACATGGATCCAGCGGGAAGCACCATTCGCGGAGGTACCGAAGACCAATGCGCCAACCAGCATGATGATGCTCAACACATAGCCCACAGCCCCACCCCAGAAGAAGATCTTCTTCGGCTGAACCATATGAATCAGGTAGGCGATGAAGAAACCACCGCCCAAGAATATCATATGTGACAGAATCGGTTTAAAGGCAGTTCCATGGAAACGACGGTCATAGACCAGCATGCTCGAGGCGCTGAACATCTCCAGCGTGGAGACGACAATCAACGCCACGAACACGACCCAAATGATCGCGTCGCCCTTGAAATGTTTTGCCAAAAATTCCTTCATGTCACTCTATTTTTCAATCAATTATAAATTCTTCACACAAGCCTTGAACTGCTCGCCACGATCCTCGTAGCAAGTGAACAGGTCGAAGCTGGCGCAACATGGGGAAAGCAACACCGTATCCCCAGGCTTAGCGAAGGCGAAGCACTTGTCCACCGCCTCCTTCATCGAGAGGGCGTCGGTCGTCTGCGCCACCTTGCCGTCGAAGAAATCGTGCAGTTTCTTGTTGTCCACACCTAGGTAAACAATCGCGCGGACCTTCTCCTTCACCAATTCCTCTATCTCCGAATAATCATTACCCTTATCCGTTCCGCCGAGGATCAGCACCACCGGTGTATCCATGCTCTGCAAAGCATACCAGCAGGAGTTCACGTTCGTCGCCTTGGAGTCGTTGATGAAGCGTACGCCCCTCACGGAAGCGACAGGCTCCAACCTATGCTCCACGCTGCGGAAAGACTTCAACGCCTCACGGAGCGTCTCGTCACTGATATCCGACAAGATAGCCGTGATACCAGCCGCCATGGAGTTGTACATGTTGTGTTGGCCACGCAGGGAGAGGTCGGACACGGCCATCTCGAAGGAGCGTTTCGGCGTATGGATCTTCAAGAGTTCATCCTCGATGTAAGCAGCCAAGCCAGCCGCCTTGTTCAAGGAGAACGGACAGGCCGTCGCCCCGATCGTGCGCACCTCCAACTCCTTTTGGATGACAGGGTCATCGTTCCAATAGATGAAGTAGTCGGACGGCTTCATGTTCTGCACGATCCTGAACTTCGAGTTGATATAGTTTTGGAACTTATATTCGTAGCGATCCAAGTGGTCAGGCGTGATGTTCAGCAGGATGGCCACATCCGCCTTGAACTCATACATGCCGTCCAGCTGGAAGCTGCTCAACTCAATCACATAGTAATCATGATTCTCCAGCGCCACCTGACGCGCCAAGCTGAAGCCGACGTTACCCGCCAAGCCCACGTTCAAGCCCGCATTCTTCAGGATATGGTGAATCAACATCGTTGTAGTGGTCTTGCCGTTGCTACCGGTGATGCAGATCATCTTCGCATTCGTGTAACGTGCGGCGAACTCAATCTCGGAGATGATAGGCGTGTTCTGCGCCCTCAACGCCTTGATGATCGGAGCCTTCTCGGGAATGCCGGGGCTCTTGACGATCTCATCCGCCGCCAACACGCGCGCCTCGGTATGGTTCCCCTCCTCCCACTCGATGCCGAAGGAAGAGAGTTCCTCTTTGTAATTAGGCTTGATCCCCGACTTATCGGAGACGAACACCTCAAAACCTTTTTGTTTCGCGAGGATAGCGGCTCCCACGCCACTCTCGCCTGCTCCCAACACTACAATTTTTTTCATAATGTATTATAAAGACTTAATTACCTCATTTTCAATGTAACAATAGTGAACATCGCCAACAGCAACGCCACGATCCAGAAACGAGCCACGATCTTAGGCTCAGGGATATTCATCTTCTGGTAATGGTGGTGCAACGGCGCCATCTTGAATATTCTCCTACCCTCTCCGTACTTCTTCCTTGTATACTTGAAATAAGAAGTTTGGATGATGACGGAGAGACTCTCCATGAAGAAGATACCGCACAATACCGGTAAAAGCAACTCCTTGCGGATGATAATGGAGCTCACAGCGATGACACCACCGATCATCAGGCTACCCGTGTCGCCCATGAAGACCTGCGCCGGGTAAGCGTTGTACCACAAGAAACCCATCAGCGCGCCCACGAAGGCGCAAAGGAAGATCACCAGCTCCTCCGAATAAGGGATGTACATGATGTTCAGATAGCTGGCGAACTCAGCGTGGCAGGAGAGATAAGCCAGGATACCCAATGCGGACCCCACGATGGCCGAGACACCCGTCGAGAGTCCGTCCAGACCATCCGTCAGATTCGCGCCGTTCGAGACCGCCGTCACGATGAAGATCACCACGAGCACGAAGAAGATCCAGCCCAATGTCTGCGCATAATCGCCCGCCCAACAGAACAAATCCGCATAGTCGAAGTTAGGGTTCTTGACGAACGGGATGGTCGTCTTGGTCGATTTCTCCGGCACCTTGGCATATTCGACCACCTCCGTGGCAGCGGTAGCGGACACCGTCGTGGTATTCTCATAGATGACCACATTATCGTTCATGTATAACGTCAGACCCACAATCAGGCCGAGACCCACCTGCCCCAAGATCTTGAATCTACCGTGCAAGCCCTCCTTGTCCTTCTTGAAGACCTTGATATAATCGTCGAGGAAACCCATGGCACCGAGCCACAAGGTCGTCACGATCATCAATAAGATATAGACATTGTCCAACTTACCGAAAAGAAGCACAGGCAACAGGATGGAGATGATAATGATGACACCACCCATCGTAGGCGTTCCCTTTTTAGCCATTTGTCCCGCCAGGTCCAAATCACGAATTGTCTCACCAATCTGTTTCTTCTGCAAGAAACGGATGATCCTTTTGCCAATGAGTGTAGCGATCAGCAACGCGAAGATGAACGCAAAAGCGGAACGGAAAGAGACGTACTTGAACATTCCCGCACCCGGCACGCTCATTTGTGACAAATAGTTGAACAAATAATAAAACATAATCGTATACTGTAAAAATTAATACCCAATTAACCCATCACCTCACGGACCACCTCATGGTCGTCGAAATGATGCTTCACGCCTTTGATGTCCTGGTAATTCTCATGGCCCTTACCCGCCACCAGGATGACGTCGCCCGACTGCGCCAAAGCGCAAGCCGTCTTGATGGCCTGATAACGGTCTTCGATCGCGATCACCTTCTTTTTAGCGACAGGGTCCAAGCCCGCCAACATATCGTTGATGATATCCTGAGGTTCCTCGTTCCTCGGATTATCCGAAGTGATGATCACCTGCTCGCTACCTCTCACCGCCTCCTGCGCCATGATCGGGCGTTTGCCCTTGTCTCGGTTTCCGCCGCAGCCGACCACCGTGATCAGTTTGCCCTCGCCGCAACGCACATCGTTGATGGTGTTGATGACATTGGTAAGCGCGTCAGGCGTATGCGCATAATCGACGATGACCTTATAGCCCGAAGGGGCCGATATGCACTCGAAACGTCCGGAGACAGGGTGCATGGCGCTCAAGTGCACCAAGGCATCCTCCTCAGAGATACCCAAGGCAACCGCCGCCCCGAAGACAGCCGTCAGGTTAGAGGCATTGAACTTGCCGACGAAGGAGACGAAGAGATCCTTGCCGTTCATATTCAAGGACATACCCTCGAAGGAGTCCTCCACGATCTTTGTCTTGAAGTCCGCTATCGTCCGCACGGAATAGGTGAGTTTCCTCGCCCTCGTGTTTTGGAGCATCACCGGACCGTTCTTGTCGTCCAGGTTCGTCAAAGCGAAAGCCTCGTCAGACAAGTCATCGAAGAAACGTTTCTTCGCCTTGAGGTAATTCTCCATCGTGAGGTGGTAGTCCAGATGGTCGCGCGTCAAGTTCGTGAAGATACCACCGTCGAAGTCCAGGCCAGCGATTCTACGCTGATCCACGGAATGTGAGCTCACCTCCATGAAAGCATATTCGCAGCCAGCCGCCACCATGCGCGCCAGCAGTCCGTTCAGTTCCAGCTGGTCAGGGGTCGTGTGCGTGGCAGGCACCGCCTCGTCGTCCACGTAATTGCAGACCGTAGAGAGCAAGCCGCACTTATGACCCGCGCGGCGGAAGAGGTGGTAGAGCAACGTGGCGATGGTCGTCTTACCATTCGTACCCGTCACGCCCACCAATTTCAGCGAAGAAGAAGGATAGTCGAACCAAGCCGAAGCCATACGGCCCAGCGCCTCATTAGAGTCCGCCACACGCACGTAGGCCACGCCCTCCTTCCGCACATCCGGAAGCGTTTCGCAGACGATCGCCACGGCACCCTTCTCGATAGAAGGATCGATAAACGTATGTCCGTCCACCTGTGTGCCACGAGTAGCCACAAACAAGGAGCCCTGCTCCACCTTACGGGAATCGAACTGGAGGGAAGAGACCTCAATGTCCACATTCCCCACTGTCTCCAGCACGTCAACCGTAGCCAATATGTCGACTAATCCATTCATATTCAATCAATATTTATCTCAATACCAACCTTATCGTTTCTCCTTTATTAATGAAGCGGCCCTCTTCCAAGGACTGGCTCTTGACGACGCCCGTACCCTCGGCGATGACCTTCAGTCCTCTGTTCTCCAGCAAGAAGATAGCGTCCTTCAGGCCCATGTCGGTCACATCCGGCACACGATCCTTCGAGTAGGCGGCGATCACCTTCTGCTCACGGACACCATTGTTCGTCACTTGGGTACGGACCCATTCGCCCGACTCCTTGTTCTTGCGGTAATAAACCTCCATCTCGTTCATCACCATCTCCAGCGATTTACGATCGCCCGCCTTCGTGACTGGGGAGAAGAACCTCGTCGTATCCCCCTTCATAGTAGGCGCAGTCTGCATCAGCGGACTTTGGGCGTAGATATGCTCCGCGATATCCTTAAACGTGGCGCCGGAGAGGCTACCCGCACCCGTCGCGCCCGTATGTGGGTACCAAGCCACGACGATCATGCTATACTTAGGGTCATCCGCGGGGAAGAAACCGCAGAACGTCAGCTGCTGTCTCTTCACAGCCGAGTGATAGACCTGATTGGCCGTACCCGTTTTACCTGCGATCTTAAAGTACTTCGACTTAGCTGCGGTAGCGGTACCATGCTCCACCACGTCCACCATCATCTGTTTCACCTTTCCGAGGGTGCCCTTGCTGCAGATGCTAGACTTCAGCACCTCCGTTCCGTAAGACTTCACCACCCTACCATTCACCGACTCCGCCTTGAGGAGGTGAGGGCGCACCATCTTACCATCATTCGCCAACGCATTGTAGAACGTCAGGATCTGGATAGGCGGCATGTCCGTCTCATATCCATGGGCGATCCAAGGCAAGGAGGTTTTGTACCAGCCATGCGGACCTTTGTCCGATGGATGCTTTATATGAGGGAGTTTCGCACCCGGGATCTCCAAGCCAAGCGGCATGCAGAGACCCAAGTCGTACAGCGCCTCGATATATTTTTCAGGCTTATCCCTGAAAGCGTTATCGATCACCTTCGCCATAGCGATGTTCGAAGACTGCTGGATCGCCCTGTTGAACGATATCTTACCATTCGCATGCGAGTCGTGCATGGTTCGGCCATAGAAAGGCCAAGAGCCGTTCCCCGTATCGATGATCTTGGAGGTATCCACCACACCCGCCTCGAGGGCGACCACCGCGCTGGCGATCTTAAACGTGGAGCCCGGTTCACAGCGGCAGTAGCCGTTCGTGACATAATTCTCGCCCTCCACATAAGAGCCATTCGACAAGCGTTTCAAGTTAGACATCGCCTTGATTTCTCCGGTTGCCACCTCCATGACAGCTGCGCAACCATACTCAGCCTCCGACTTCGCGAGACGGTTACGAAGGTCACTGTCCACGATATCCTGGATGTTCACGTCTATGGTCGTCACGATATCCATACCATTCTCCGCGTCCACATCATTGATCTCACGGTAAGCGCCCGCCACCTTCACACGGGAGGCCAGACCCGGGCGGCCCTTCAGCAACGAATCGCAGTACTTCTCGATACCGCTCTTACCTCCCTTGTCCAATTCGGCATAGAGACCGCCGATGGTACGGGAAGCCATATCCCCATACGGCAGTTTACGGTTCACACGCTTGTAGAAGCCGAAGCACTTCACCTTGTTCAATAGAGGGAAAGTCTTCACACGCTTCATCTCCACATAAGAGAGGTTGCGTTTCCCCACGCAATACCAGCGGCTACCCTTTTTAAAGCCCGTCATCAAGTGTTGCTTCATCTGAGATGGAGACTTATCCGCATAGACGGTAGAGAGATAGTAAGAAAGGCTATCCACATGCGCCAGGAAAGTATCCCTTTGCAGTGCGTCCGCCCTGAAGTCCATATACAAGACATAGACAGGGATGGAGCTAGCCATCAACTGTCCGTCGCAAGCCAAGATATTACCGCGCACGGGCAACACCGTCAGGCTATCCGCCGCGATCTTCTTCGAGCGTTTCTTCCACTCGTCGCCGTCCCTCACCATAGTATTATAGAGGCTCACGCAGAAAGGGAGCAAGAAAGCGACCATCAAGCCAAAGACGACGATGGTTCTCTTCTTGATCTTCTTTTTCATATCCTTCGTGATCGCCATGGCCTACATCATTTAGAGATTCTGAAAGGCGGCTCAACGGAAGGGAGGAGGGAAGAATCACGCTCCGCCACCATACGTTTGATCTGCGACTGCTTCCCCATTCCCTGCAGTTCAGCGGAACGGGACAAATACTCCAACCGGACATCCTCCAACTGTTTCTGAAGCAGGTCGATCTGTTTCACCTGGTTCTCGCAGCTGAAGCGCAAGCCGATATGGCAGAAGAGGAAAGCGACAAGCATGACAATCACGAACGCCTGACGTTTGATGAAATCCTTCTTGAAGATTCTACCCGTCATGACATCCGCGAAGGAGTCACCCGCCATGGAGGCGAAGCCCTTCAGATTGTCCAACTGCCGTTTGAATATCATTACACAACAAATTAATACTAACTCAACAACTCGGCCACCCTCAGTTTCGCGCTGCGTGACCGCGGGTTCGCCTCCACCTCCGCGTCGTCTGGGACGATAGGCTTGTTATTCACCAAGCGGAAAGGCGAGAGTCTGTTCCCGAAGAAATCCTGTTCCACCTTACCCTCCAGGTTGCCCGCGCGCATGAAGTTCTTCACGAGGCGATCCTCCAGGGAGTGGTAGGTGAGGATCACCAGACGACCGCCCGGATTGAGGGAAGCGATGGTCTGAGACAAGAAACGTTTCAGCACATCCATTTCACCGTTCACTTCGATACGGATAGCCTGGAAGAGTTTAGCCATATCCTTTTTTTGGCGATCCTTTCCGAGGAGCGGGTCCGCCACCTCCAAGAGATCCGCCACTTTGCGGAACGGCTTCGTCGCCCTCGCCCTCACGATAGCCGAGGCCAGGCGTTTAGCGGTAGGCAATTCGCCATAGAGGCGGAAGATGTCCGACAGGCGATCCTCCTGATAAAGGTTCAAGACATCAGCGGCTGACAATCGGGCCAACTGATTCATTCGCATATCCAAATCCCCGTCGAAACGGAAGGAAAAGCCACGGGAGGCATCATCGAAATGATGGAAAGAGACGCCCAAGTCGGCCAAGATACCATCCACCTTCTCCGCCCCGTAATATTTGAGGAAGTTAGAGAGGTGTTTGAAATTCCCCCTCACGAAGGTGAAACGAGGGTCATCGAAAGCATTCTTGGCGGCGTCCAGGTCCTGGTCGAACGAGAGGAGACGACCCTTCGGCGAGAGGCGATTCAGGATCTCGCGTGAATGTCCACCCCCTCCGAAAGTCACGTCCACATAAGTCCCGTCAGGACGAATGGAAAGACCCTCCATGCAAGGGAGCAACAAGGCCGGTGTATGATAAACATTCTCCATTTCCGTCAGAAGACGATATTACCCATTTTAGCCTGCAGAGCGTCAGAGAAATCAGCGTCGCCATAGAGGTCAGCCTCGAAGTTGGAGCGGTTCCAGAGTTCGAAGTAGTTGCCCACGCCGACGAAAAGCACGTCGGTGGAGACCTGAATAGCGTCGATATGCCTTTTCTGCAAGAGGATACGTCCGCTCGCGTCCAGCTCGACCATCTCCACGCCGGCGGTGAACTGGCGGTAGAGGCGGAGGTCATCCTTGTTCCACATGTTGAGGTGGGAGACGAACTCCTCGTTAAGCTTGTTCCACTCGGAGGCGGGATAGAGCTTGACGCACTTGGAGACAGTATCCAGGCGCAGGTACAAAGCGGCGTCACCCTCCTTCTCGAGGGAGCGACGGTAGGCTGCCGGGACGAAGACACGCCCCTTGACATCCAACTTAGCCTCTATGTTACCTAAAAATTGCGGCATACTATAATCTACTGTTTCACATTTACAAAGATACAACATTTACTTTTCCCCCACAATGCCCCACTTCACTTTTTTTTCACTCTTCTTCCACTATTTTTCAACAACTTACAAACAACCCCGAATCCCCACTAAAAAAGGGAGTTTTACAAATGATTTCACTATATTTGCATCATAAAATCAAGCAAACAGATGTCATGGAAGCTAATGATAAATCAAAAGACAAAATAAATATTGACGAAATCTTAGATAAAAAAATACCAAAAATCAAAAAAAGAATTCCGAGATTTCTCATCAATTACCTAAAAAAGATCCTCCACGAGGATGAAATCAACCACATTTTCAGGACATATGGTCACTTGTGGGGGCATGATTTCGCAGAGACTGTGTTGCGCGACCACTTCAACATCCGCTTCAACATCATCGGGGAGGAGAACATACCGGAGGATCCGAAGGTGATCTTCGCCTCCAACCATCCACTGGGCGGGGCGGACGGCATCGCGCTGATCCAGGTACTCACGCAACACTACAAGAACCTCAAGGTGCCGGTGAACGATTTCCTCATGTACGTAGACAACCTCAGGGAATTCTTCATCCCCATCAGCAAAATCGGGGGACAGGCTAAAAACACGGGCGAGTTGATCAACGAAGCGTGCGAGTCGGACGCCGCCATTCTATTCTTCCCCGCGGGGCAATGTTCGAGACGACAAAAAGACGGTTCCATAAAAGATAACGAATGGAAAAAAACTTTCATCAAAAAGGCGGTGCAATATCATCGAAATATTATACCTTTGTATTTTGAGGGGCAAAACTCAAAGTTCTTTTACAATTTGGCCTACTTTCGCTCCAAGTTGGGCATCAAGCTCAACATCGAAATGCTATTCCTCTCCGACGAGCTATTCAAGCAGAAGAACAAGACATTCACCGTGAAAATAGGCAAACCCATCCCTTACGAGACATTCACCAAGGAGAAGAGTGACTCGGAATGGGCGGAATGGGTGAAACAAAAGACATACAATTTATAACCCGCGGAACGGAAGAGTTACCCCAAACGACAAAAAATGCACCAAATGGAAGAGATTATCGAACCAATCAGCCCTGACTTGTTAGTTAAGGAGCTTACTAAGGACAAATTACTGCGCAAGACGAACAAAGGTGGCAACGAATTATACGTCGTCACGCAGCATGATTCCCCTAACGTCATGCGGGAGATTGGACGACTACGAGAGATTTCTTTCCGTACGGCAGGCGGCGGCGTGGGATTATCCTGCGACATCGACGACTACGACACCATGGAACACCCTTACCACCAGCTCATCGTATGGAACCCGGAGGATAAGGAGATCATAGGCGGCTATCGTTACCTGCACGGATCGGAGGTCTCATTCTTCGAGGACGGAAGCCCGAAGCTCACCTCCTCACACCTCTTCGCCTACTCGGAGAAGTTCATCAAGGATTTCCTTCCCTACACCATAGAACTGGGACGCTCTTTCGTGCGCCCGGAATACCAATCGTCTCGTATGGGCGCAAAAAGCCTATATGCGCTGGACAACCTGTGGGACGGACTCGGCGCCCTGATGGTCACCATCCCGCAATCGAAGTATTTCTTCGGCAAGGCGACCATCTACCCATCCTTCAAGAAGGAGGCAAGGGCATTCATCATGTACTTCATGCATAAGTACTTCCCGGACAATGACCATCTGGTATTCCCTAAGAAACCGGTTCTGTTCGACGACCGCAAGTCTGAGTTGGACAAAATATTCTGCGGAAGCAACTACAAGGAAGATTATAGTATCCTCAAGAAACAAATCAAGCTCTTAGGACATAATATTCCTCCGCTCATCAACGCATACATGTCGCTCTCCCCTACCATGCGAACCTTCGGCTCGTGCATCAACGACGAGTTCAACGACGTGCTGGAGACGGGCCTCATGATCACCATCGAAGAGATCTTCGAGGAGAAACGCATCCGCCACGTGCAAACCTATATGGAGGAGAAACTCAGCGGAAACAACATGGAGGCGGGCTACGGCAAGATCTGCTAAGACAACTTACATAGACGATAAAAAAGGCACTCGTGACGCTTTCACAAGTGCCTTTCCTTTTTTCACCACCCCACATCATGGCCGTAACAACATTATTAGTAATAAAGTTGTTAGTAATAGATTTATTACCTATATTTGTAGGAAAAGATTAGGAGAGGAAAGATATGGAAACAGAGAACCCATTTGTATTCGGCAAGGCGGTCGAAGGCAGTTATTTCACTGACAGAGAGGAGGATGCGAAGCGCCTCACCGCCAACCTCACGCATGGCATCAACACGACCCTCATCTCGCCACGACGCTGGGGAAAGACCTCGCTTGTGAAGAAGGTCATCTCAGAAATCAAACGCCCGGACATCAAGACGGTCTTCATTGATATCTTCCAGTGCAAGACGGAATATGAGTTCTACCGCACTTTCTCCACGGCTGTCATCAAACAGACATCCTCCAAACTAGAGGAATGGGTGGAGATGGCGAAGGCATTCCTCTCGCACATCGCACCTAAGTTTTCCTTCGGCACAGACCCGCTGAACGATTTCTCCCTCTCCTTCGAGTGGGAGGCCAAAGATGGCACGGAGCAGGAGATCCTCCAACTGCCTGAAAAGATCGCACAAAAGAAGGGTATCCGGCTGGTGGTATGTCTGGACGAGTTCCAGCAGATATCCAGTTTTGCGGACTCCGCCAATTTTCAGAAGAAGATCCGCTCCGTCTGGCAACACCAACAGAACGTCACCTACTGCATGTTCGGCAGCAAGAAGCATTTGCTGGAGAATATATTCAACGACAAGAGCATGCCTTTCTACAAGTTCGGGGACATCATGTTCCTGAAAAAGATACCGACCGAAGAGTGGATCTCCTTCATCCGTGGGAAGTTCGAATCGACCGGGAAGAGCATATCGACAGCGCAAATCGTCAAGATCTGCGAAGCGACGGAGAACCTCTCCTCATATGTCCAACATCTGGCTTGGATTGTCTGGTACAAGAGCGACAAGGAGGTGAGCGACAAGAACGTGGAGGATGCGATCGATGATCTATTGGAGCAAAACAAGGCTTTCTTCCAAAGGGAGTGTGAACAGTTATCGGACTTCCAGTTGAACTTCCTGCGGGCGCTCTCGCACGGCATCACAACGGGCTTCAGCCGCAAGGAGGTCATCGACAAATATAGGTTGGAATCTTCCGCCAACGTGCAATCCATCAAGAAGGCGTTGCAGAAGAAGGACCTCATACAGATAGACGGGCAAGAGGTTTCGTTCAACGACTCCCTCTTCAAGCTATGGCTGAGCCGGCAGCCTTACCTATAACGGAACGACAGCCTTACCCATTCACCACCAGCGCCGCCACCGTCATGGCGCAACAGTCGATAAGCGCCTTCGGGTCGATCTTGATCTGCAACCCGCGCACACCCGCACTCACATAGATGAATTCATAATCGGGTGCGGTGGAATGGATATAGGTAGGATAGTTTTTCTTCATGCCTAATGGGGAACATCCGCCACGGATATAGCCCGTAAGACCTAAGATCTCCTTCATCGGCACCAAGGCGCAGCTCTTGTTGCCGGAAACCTTCGCGGCCAGTTTCAGATCCACCTCATCAGCACCCGGCACCACACACACGAAGATTCCGTTACGGTCGCCACGAAGAACCAACGTCTTAAAAACCAATTCAATAGGCTCATTCAACTGCGCCGCCACATGGATGGCGCTCAGGTCAGACTCGTCCACCACGTAGGGAACGAGCTCATACTTGATCTTCTTGCTGTCGAGCAGTCTCGCCGCATTCGTTTTCTGTATTTTCTCAGACATGATCCTTCTGTTTTGTATAGTTACGGAAGACATCCTCCATCGATTTCTCCTGAAGCTTCAACGTCAGCAACGCCGTCTTCTGATCCACCGCATATTGGAAGATCCGCGCCCGCTCGTCCGAAGAGCAGCGCAGGAGGTAGGTGTTCAGGCCCGCCTCTTTCACGGAAAGGACATTCTCCAACTTGCCCAGAGCCTCAACGGATTGAGGAGCGGAGAACTCCACTTGGATAACGAGGCTATCGTCGTCCTGCACGGAGACGACCGCGCTTTCCTTATCGTCCACCGCAATCTTTCCTTTGTTGATGATGATCACACGGTCGCAGATGGCAGATACCTCCTGCATGATATGTGTGGAGAGCAGGACCGTCTTCTCACGTCCCACCTCCTTGATCAACGTGCGGACCTCATCAATCTGATTAGGGTCCAGACCCGTCGTAGGCTCATCCAGGATCAGCACCTCAGGGTTCGGAATCAGCGCCTGCGCCAAGCCCACACGCTGGCGGTAGCCTTTGGAGAGCATACCGATTTTCTTCTTGTACTCACGCATCAGGCCAGTACGTTCGATCATCTCGTCGACACGGGCGTCCGTCTCCTTGCCCAGCTTATACAAGCCAGCCACGAAGCGCAGGTACTCACGCACGTACATGTCCGGGTAGATAGGGTTGTGTTCCGGCAGGTAACCGATCTTGCGGTGCGCCTCGAGCGTGTTCTTCGCCACATCGACTCCGCAGACATCCACGTGTCCGCTGTCCGCCTCCAAATAACCCGTGATGATCTTCATGGTCGTGGACTTGCCCGCACCATTGTTACCGAGGAAACCGACAATCTCCCCGCTCTTGATGGAAAAACTGATGTCATTGAGCACCAATTGTTTCCCGTAACTCTTGTATAGATGTTCTACAGTTATCGACATGGCAACAATATTATTTTATTTTCTACCGAAGTCGGCGGGTATCTCCCCCCAATCTCTCGTCTCCCACTTATACACCGGGTTCGTATAGCTATTCTCGTGAAGCCATTTCTCCGCTCGGGCGATCAGTTCGAAAATATAATCATTCTTGTCATTCCGCACCAGCTTCGTCTTGCACTTCTTTTGTTTGATCCAAGATATCGCATTGGCGCTATCCGAATAGATGGGTAGCGAGAGACCTTTCTGTTTCATAAGGGCCAAGCCGTGCACGATGGCGAGGAACTCACCCACATTGTTCGTGCCCTGCTCCAAAGGACCCATGTGGAAAACCTCCTCCCTGGAGCGGAGGTAGACACCGCGGTACTCCATCTTGCCGGGGTTTCCGCTGCATGCCGCATCCACGGCGAGCGATTCGAGCTGAGGCCCACCCGTCTCCAAGTTGCGGTAGTCGGGAAGCATCTTCGTCACGTCCGATCGGCCGGACTTCATCTGTACATAGTCCTCGTGACCGTTTTGGAAAGCCTCAACAGCATCCTGCTCCGTATCGAACGCCTTGTACTTCGCACCTGGGAAATTCATCACCTGCGCCTCACACTCCGACCAGGAGCGGAAGACACCGATCTCCCGACCCTCCCAAACGACATAGTACTTCTGCTTCTTCGACATTACCACTCACCGGTAAACTTATCGAACGTCATGCCGTCCAATAATTGCACATAAGCAGGGATCGCATCCCTGATCTCCTTCAAGACAATATATTCATCCGCCGTATGGGAGCGGGAAGATTCACCTGGCCCTAGTTTAATGCTTGGGAAGTGGAGGAAGGCCTGGTCGGAAAGGGTAGGCGAACCGAAGGTGGTCATGCCCATACCCACACCGCGCTGCACAATCGGCAGGGACGGAGAAACACCCGAGGAGGTCAGACGATAGGAGCGAGCCTTGATTTCGGACTCCAGCCGGCTCTCCAATATTTCGAAGACATCCTGGTTCGAGTAGCACTCGTTGGTGCGGACATCGATCACGAACGAACATTCGTCCGGTATGACATTGTGTTGCGTGCCCGCATGCACCATGGTCACCGTCATCTTCACAGGGCCGAGGAAATCGGAGACCTTCGGCAGGCGCTCGTTACGGATCCACTCGATGTCGCGGATAGCCTTATAGATCGCATTGACACCCTCCTCACGGGCCGCATGACCCGACTTGCCATGCGCCACACAATCCACCACCATCAAACCCTTCTCGGCGATGGCGATGTTCATGCCGGTAGGTTCACCCACGATGGCGAAATCCAAGTGGGGCAACTCAGTCAGCAACAGCTCCATACCGTTACTGCCCGACACCTCCTCCTCCGCCGAGGCGGCGAAGATCAGGTTATAGGGTTGGTTCTTCTCCGAGAGGATAAAGAAAGTGTACAACAACGAGACGAGGGAGGCCCCCGCATCGTTACTGCCTAGTCCGTAAAGCGTACCACGCTCCACATAGGGTTCATGGGGGTTCTTCGTCCAGCCGGAAGTCGGTCGGACCGTGTCGATATGAGAGTTGAGCAACAAAGTAGGCTTCGTCTCATCAAAACCAGCCCCCATGATCCATAGGTTATTCTCCTTGCGACGGACCATATAGCCCTTCGCCTCAATGTACTTCTGTAAATAATCGGCGCGCTTCACCTCCTCCCTACTGTAGGAAGGGATGGTAATCAAAGTCTGTAATAAATCAATCGCGCCGTCTTGAGCTTCCTGAAAATCCATCTTTCTTTTAAAATATTACGCGAATATACAAAAAAAGAGGCTTACTGAACCATGCGGAAATACTTGTCCAAGACCATCAACGAGATCAGTTTCTCCCGACGTTCGTCTTTGAATTGGGAGACATACTCGTGGGCATGGGCAATGATCGCCTTCGCCTCTTCAGGATGATTGTTATAATATGAAACCCGTTCCTCCACGTCCGAAAAGTCTGGTTTCACTTCGATATAATGGTAGTTAGGGATCAAGCGTCCCTCCATGAACCATGTCTCACATGTGGGACGAGGCATCACCGCCACCGAATTGGATGACATCACCCACTTCAGGTTGCTTGCCACGTCGTTTCCTTCGATCGCCATGATGAACTTATAATCAAGATGCTCACGGATCGTCAGCTTGCCGGTTCTCCACTCCTCGGGGGAGTCCGTATGCCGACCCACATCTCCCACGTCGAAGAGCGGGTTGCCGAAGTAGGTGCGCATGAAGAGTTTTCTTGAATCCTTGCCGACCACCTTGCCGCGGAAGAGCACCTTGAAACTCTTTTTCTCAAAGGGGATCGCATCCTCCACAAAGATGAAGTGGCGGATCTTATCCAACTTGAGCAGCACGGAGTTGGCATTGCCATCGCACAAAGGCCTACTCTTCACAACCGACGGACACTTCGGCACCGTCACGATATCGCCTGGCAGAACCCCCCATCTTTTCTCTGGATCATAATAGCGGGTGAACTCATAGGTGTCGTGGTCATAGACCGTACCGCCGCAAACACGCTTCCACGCCTGACGCAAAGTCTCGCACGAAGCAGGCAAGGTCACAGGCTCCGTCAACTGGCAGTAGTAATCCACACGGTCGCGCATATAGTCTATGTCGTCACGCCCCTCCGCCTCCGCCAAAAGGCTTGGCAATCTCTTGCGAGTCAAGAAGCGGGGCACAAGCAACCTCATATAGCACCTGAGATAATATCCCAGTTTAAAGTTTTTCCCGCTATGGAATGTATAATAAAACTTACGTATCATCGTCCTTTTTGAAGGATAATAGTCTTCATCTTCTGATTAAAAGAGTCACTCTCCAACAACTCTTCTATGGTGATGTGCATCCTATACCGCCAATAGTTGTCAGGGTTGGCGGGGTCATTGATCCGCTCATCCTCCACCCTCTCGTTGCGCAATGACGGGTCGATGGAGAGCCAATCCTGCAACGGGAGGATTACCCAAACGGCAGGCGACGCCAAGTGGTTCTCCACAATCATCTGGCAGATCCATGGTTCGCAATGCTTCGGCGCCTCGCCGTATTGCTTCAGTTCGTTGTTGAAGTAGCGTTGCGTCACCGAAGCGTCCTCCTCCCACCATTGGCGCATGGTGCTCATGTCGTGAGTGGAAGTGGTACAGACGGACAAGCGTGGGACCCTTTCGAGCGAGCCGAACTCCACGTACATCTCCTTCGGCATACGTTGGATCTCCAGGCTCAGTATCTCCAGGTCGCTCATGACGGAAGGCACACAGCCCGGCACCATGCCGAGGTCTTCGCCGCACACCATCATATCCGTGCTACGGATCAGGGAGCGCAACTTCTTGACCGCCGAGTCCCGCCAGAACTCCTCGTGACGTCTATAATAGAAATATTCGTAAATATCCTTCAACGAACGCCTCAACCCTTCGTCTGCGGAGCGGAAGGCCAGGCTCTTCTCTACCGATATGCGAGGGTGATAATAGCCTTTTCGATGGCAATCCTCCACAAAAAAGAGTTGACACGATAGGAAGAGCAGGCCCTTGCGTATCGTTTCAGCCTCCTCCACCTTGTGTTTGCCGAACCAATAGACGATTCCCTCATGGGTGGTGAACTGCTCCTTCAGTGCATAGGCGTCATCGCCTATCTTACGGAGGTACTCATGCTTCACGCGTTCCTTCAGTGTTCCGAAGAGTTCGCCCAATATCCAATCGTTGATGCGAGGCTTGCAGAGTTCCTTCTCCGGCAGGTTGATGCCGAAGCCACGGATCTCCTCCACAGAAAGTGGCAAGGCTGGGTCGAACTGACCCAACAAACCCATTTGGGCATCCGCCGGCACCCTGAAGATGCGGAAGAAACCGAGGATATGGTCAATACGATATGCATCGAAATAGCGGGACATGCACTGGAAACGGCTGCGCCACCAAGCATAGCCATCCTTCGCCATCTCCTCCCAGTTATAGATCGGGAAGCCCCAAATCTGCCCCGTTTGGGAGAAGAAGTCAGGAGGCGCACCCGCACAACCCGTACGGTCGAAGAGGGCTGGATGTTCCCACACGTCCGCACTGCATGCATTCACGCCAATAGGGATGTCCCCTTTTATCGCCACACCAAGGCTATGGGCATAATCGACCGCCTCGTGCAACTGCTTGTGCAGATGATACTGCACGAAGAGATATATCGCAACCTTATCATAATCAGCGGATTTCGGGGAATAGAAAGCCTCCACCCTACTCTTTTGCCACACCGCATCCTCGCCCCACTGGGTGAAATCGCAGGTGTGGTACTTGTCCCGTAAGCGGCAGAACACCGCATAGGTGGTCAGCCAGAACCTGTTCCGCTTGTAGAAATCGTTGTAATCCTTTGTGTTGAACGTCTCGGAGGCATACCGATTGTAGAGTTCGCAGATATAGCCCCACTTCAGCTCCATGACCTTTTCGTAGTCGACGAAACGTTCCTTCTCCAGTTTCGCCTTTTGGGAAAGATACTTTTTCTTATCCTTCAGCTCGCCTACCCGTTCTATGTTCAGGTACATCGGGTGCAGAGCGAAGACGGAGATAGCGCTGTACGGGTACGAATCTCGCCACGTGCCGGTTGCGGAAGTGTCATTGATCGGCAAGGTCTGGATGATGCGCTGGCCCGTCTTCGACGCCCACTCCGCCAAGAGTTTCAGGTCGAGGAACTCCCCGCAGCCGAAGCTCTTCTCCGAACGCAACGAGAAGATAGGCACCGCCGTGCCCGCCCCCTTGAATTCAGGCAGATCGAACTGAGGCTCCTTGTCGTTCACCACGATCAAGTCGGCGGACAAAAGGAACTCATAGTTGAGGAGATGGTTCCATCCATTCTCCCATACTACAACCTTTTTATTTTCAGGGTCATAGATAACGTATTTATATTCTAACGGAAAATTCAGCCGATTGGCGTCCAGGGTCAGGGAGAAGTTCGGATAGGCAGCATTCATCACCTGCACCTTATCTTCCGCCCAGTTGCCCAGCGTCGTGTTATTACCTGCGATGGCAAGGCGATGGTTAAAATTGACACGATCGGTTGCCGTGTTAAAGATAATAGGGACGTTACATACACCACGCGAGCGTCTCACGCTGCGTTGACCTCTGATCGCCTTGGAGAAGACGGAGGAGCGCATCAAGTGGGAGAACTTAGGGCGTGGACCGTAATAGTCATAGACGAGGACGTTGCGGTACTTCTTGTCATAGCCTCCGAAGTGGTGCGACAACGGCTCCTCTTGCGAAACGATCTGGCCATCCCGCTTCACGAGGAAATGGTAATCGAACAGCGTGGCAGAGGTTTGGAGAATGATCATCCAGCCGTAGCCATGGTAGGTCATCGGCAAGGGTTCGCCCCCTTTGTCCTGCAGTTCCTTGATATTACCCGAGACAAACAACTCCTCACCGAAGGAGGAACGATATGACAGGAAGAGCGTTACCTTCATTCTACCTTCTCGCCTTTTCTATAGTAATAAATCAATCCATACTCCTTGCACTTCTGCATCTTAACGGCAGGTTGCTGGTCAGAGAAAGTAGCCTCCACCTCGTCCCATATCTGCAGGATCAGTTCGTCGGCATACTTGTTAAGTTGGACAATGTTCTCGCTTGTCCGCACGGTATTGTTCTGCAATACCTTCTGGTTGCCATAGCCATCCGCAAAGATATCGTAATGGACACGCACCTTAGCGATAGCCGGGTTATAGATAGGGGTACCACCCATGCTGAGCCGGCGCTGCTCCCCCTCGATGATCTTCTTGCCCCACTCATAGAGGCTATCGTCGGAGGAGAGGTCAGGCGTGACATTGCTCTCAGGGCTCAACCCATAGAATTCTTTGTATTCGGCCCGTATCTCATGACGCTGCACGCACATGTTCAAGACCTTAATGAAGTGGGAGACGTACATGCGGGCGTTCTTAGCCGACTCCTGGAATTCGACACTGGTGGAGAACTGCTTCTCAGAGCATTGCTTGTTCTCATTGATGGCACGCTGATACCTCACGAGGAAAGCCTTCGCATCCTCGAACAGCTTGTACGAATAGGCGAGATCATACAGATTGGCCGCCTCACCCATGTTCACTGCCTGCTGGATGGAGCGTAACCTAGCTTGATTCGTATTTGGTAATCTTCTGTACGGCATGATGGTAACGATTAATCTTCCCTATACATTAAGTCATAAGCCAATTGATACAATACCTCTTTCCGTTCTTTTTCAACACCCACCTTATCCAACGCCACGATAGCACGGTCGTAGTATTCTCGGATGGTCTGTTCCGTCAAATCCTTGATGCCCAGTTGCTCATAGAGCGCCGTCACCGCGGCCACCTTAGCGTCACGGTCGGTGGTCTCCGCCAACATCCAGCGGTCCAGTTCCTTCTTCTGCTCCGCATTCGCCTTGTCATAGGCATTGATCAGCAGGAAGGTCTTCTTGTTGCAGCTGATGTCACCGCCTATCTTCTTGCCGAACTTCTTCACGTCGCCCCAGACATCCAGCAGGTCATCCTTCAGTTGGAAGGCCAATCCGATGCCGATGCCATACTCGTACAACGCCTTCGCGTCTTCCTCCTTGGCACCTCCGCAGATGGCTCCGATCTGTAGGCTGGCGGCCAACAGGACTGCTGTCTTCAGGCGGATCATCTCCATATATTCGGCCACGGAGACATCGCTCCTCGACTCGAACTCCATATCGTACTGTTGCCCTTCACACACCTCCACCGCAGTTTGCGAGAAGATGTCACAGATGGAAGGGAAGACATCCGCCTTACACTTCGCCAACAACTGATAGGACTTGATCAGCATCGCGTCGCCGGACAAGATGGCCGTGTTATCGTTCCACTTCACATGAACGGTAGGCTGGCCGCGTCGCATGTCCGCCTTATCCATGATATCGTCATGCAACAACGTGAAATTATGGAAAACCTCCAGGGCCAATGCCGGGTAGACCGCCTCTTGGGCGTTGTCAGCGAACATCTGGCAGGCCAATAATGCGCACGTAGGACGTATACGCTTACCACCCAATGACAAAACATAGGCAATCGGGTCATACAATCCGCGCGGGTTGATGTCCCAATTCAATTCCTTCAACGCCTTTTTGATCATGCTCTGCGCTGATTCAAAGTTCAATGACTCTCCCATACTTTTTTCAGTTATACCACGTCTGGTTCTATTGTAACTTCTATAATTATCATATTCGATCTCCACATCCGGCTCCACGAAGGTGCTTCGCTTGTCCAAGACGAAACGGATGTGCTTGATGGTCAATCCCCGCTCTATCCACTGCTGCTCGTAGAATGTCTTGATGGACAAGATCTTATCATCCGAGAAGTCCGAATGGTACAGGTCATCATTCTGGAACTCCACCTTGTAGTGATTGGCCTTCACCATCTCGCAGGTGTATTGGTAGAGGAAGTTGCTGTCCGTCTTCAGATGGATCAAGCCCCCATCCACCACGAAGCGTTGGTAGAGCTCCATGAAACGGGTCGAGGTGAGACGCTTGCGCACCTTCTTCATCTGCGGGTCCGGGAACGTAAGCCAGATCTCGGAGACCTCATCCGAAGCGAAGAACGCGTCAATGATCTCTATGTTCGTGCGGATGAAAGCCACATTCTTCAGCCCCTTTTGGAAGGACTCCTTGGCTCCCGCCCACATACGCGCGCCCTTGATATCCACACCGATAAAGTTCTTTTCGGGGAATAGCTCCGCGAGCGCCACGGTGTACTCTCCCCTTCCGCACCCTAACTCTAACACGATAGGGTTATTGTTCCCGAAGAATTCACTCCACTTCCCCTTCAACGGGAAGGGCTGTTCCGTCTCCCGCAGAGCGGAAAACGTGTATTGGAACACATGGGGGAATGTCTCCATCTCCCCGAACTTCGCTAACTTATTCTTTCCCATCCTTCAATATCCTCATGCCTATTTCCGAGATGCCAGGGAGCGTGTCCATGCGCATCCCCTGCACCAGATCGAAGTGGTACTTGCCCGTCTGCGGGAATTTCGTGCTGATACGAAAGGCGACCGGCACATGGTACATGGACCCCGACGATTTGCCGAGCCAACGCCCATAGTTGTCCGCCAACACGCAATTCAGGGTATCTGAGAACTCCGTCGAATCTGGCAACACCGAATGGATGAAGAGCCAGAAGTTCTGGAACGGGTAGTCATTGTTGTTACGAATATCCACCAAGACATTATAGGCGCCCGTGGTATCGGTCAAATCGAAATCGAACGCCACCAGATCGTTCTTGCGCCAACCTTCCACCGGAAGCATTTTAGAGTCTTGGCACACTGCTTTCTCGCCACAGCCCGAACAGATGAGCAGGAGGGAGGAAAGCCCCAATATCCACGCAAATAATCTACTGTTCATTGCCGCCTTGAGGATTTGAGTTGTTTGAAGATTGGTTCTCTGCACCATTGCCACCATTGTTTCCGCCATTGCCACGTCTTTGGTTGTTGCCTCTGCGACGGTTGTTGCGGTTCCGATTCGGGTTAGCGTTCTGCCCCCCTTCAGCGTCGTTCGCCTTACGGGCATTGTCTTCCTCGCCATTGCTTGCCTCGTTGCGGGCTGCGGCGTTCTCGCCCTCTGGCTGGTTGCGCTTCTGTTGTTGCTGCTTTCTGTTGCGGTCACGGTTGTCACGGTTCGGCTTCCTATCGCCTCGTTGTCCGTTGTTGTTCTGTCCGCCTCCTTCGCCCTTTGCCTCTGCGCTCTTGTCGGACGCCTCCTGCGGAGCGTTTGCGTTTTGGGCAGGTGCTGTAGCTTGGTTCTCTGCGGAGGTGGAATCTGCGTTCTGAGGTGCAGCCGCGGCGTTTCCGCCCTTCCCACTCTTCTTTTTCTTCTTCTTTTTCTTGTCGAAACGGGTCAAGCTATCTTGTCCGACCACATTCTCGTAATCGATTGGTTTACCCTCTTCCACCTCTTCCGTCAACGAATCGACCTTAATGCCTTGCTTGTTCAGCGCCATGATCTCCTTCACCCGATCGACCGGGATAGAAATCACATTAGAGGCCATGTTAGGGGCCGAGGAGTATTGCATGATACGGCCAAACACATCCGTCTTGAAGTGGTAGAAGGTGGCATCCTTCGTCTCCAACGGAATGTTACGCGGCGGAATATCCTTCTGTGCCTCCACATAAGCGTCCACCTCATAGTTCAGACAGCACTTCAGCTTAGCGCACTGTCCCGCCAATTTCTGCGGATTCAGCGAGATCTCCTGGTAGCGGGCCGAACTCGTGGCCACCGAACTGAACTTGGTCAGCCACGACGAGCAACAGAGTGGTCGCCCGCACGGACCGATACCGCCAATGCGACCTGCCTCCTGACGGGCACCGATCTGCTTCATTTCAATACGCACATGGAACGTGTCCGCCAACACCTTGATGAGCTCACGGAAATCCACACGTTCGTCAGCTATGTAGTAGAAGATGGCTTTGTTTCCATCCCCTTGGTACTCCACGTCACCGATCTTCATGTTCAGCTTGAGGTTCTCGGCGATCTTGCGGGCGCGCAACATCGTGTCGTGCTCTCTCGCCTTCGCCTCCTCGAACTTCTCCATATCGTTCTGCCGCACTTTCCGGTAGATGCGCTTGATCTCCGTGCGACTCTGGTCCACATGATACTTCTTCATCTGCGCCAACACCAGCTGTCCCGTCATAGAGACCGTACCGATGTCATGCCCAGGGGTAGCCTCAACCGCCACCACGTCGCCCTTCTCCAACGAGAGGCCGTTCGTATTGCGGAAATATCCCTTTCGGGTGTTCTTGAAGGTCACCTCGACCAGGTCCGTGACATTCGCCGACTCGGGTATGTCACACAACCAATCGTAGGTATCCAACTTCTGGTCTGTTTTTTTGCTGCAACCTTTTCTGTTCAGTTGGCAGCCCTCTAATACGCTCATAAAAATAATTATTATTCTACATTTTAATCTTCCTCAGCAACACAGCCACCTTCATGGCGAGGTCGAAGAAGACGATCTTCGCCTGCACATTCTGCCCTATATGCTGCTGGGCCAAGTCCAATTCGGAAAGGAACTGTGCTATATTCAACTCGTTCACATAGGGAGCGAACTTCTGAGCGAATCCCGACTCGTCAGATGTCATATAGCTAATTTCCTTATTATGAATATTATAAATAAAATTTTCTCGAATCATATTCTGCGCATAGGCCAGGAATGAAAGCTGCCTCTTACGCCCCAACGCATGGGCGTCCTCCGACCACGTCTTCATCTTACGGGCGTCCCCCATATAGGAGATTCGCATCAGGGAGACGAAGAGATCGAAATATTCCTTCGCGTCACTGGCCGTCTCGACGATTCGTTCCGCCGCCACCAGGTTCCCCTTTGCGACATGCGCCACATCGGCCAGCTCATTTCCTGTCAACCCGTACAGATGGGTGAGCGCCTCCCGCATATCCTCCTCCGCAATAGGCGGCACGAAAATCCGCTGCACACGCGACACGATCGTGGATAGCAAAGCCTCCGGGTTCTCGCTCACCAAGATGAAATAGGACTTCTCCGGCGGTTCCTCTAACACTTTCAATAGCTTATTGGCGCAGGTCTCGTTCATTTTCTCGGGCAACCAGATGATCATCACCTTACAATCCGCCTCGTAGGGCTTCGTGTTGAACTTGCGAATGATTTCATCACTCTCACTCGCATAGATGATGGACTGCTTATTGTCCGATTTCAACTCCTCGTTCCATTGATCGTAACTGAAATAGGGTGATTTCAGTAGCCGACTGCGCCACTGCGGCAAGAAACTCTCGCATGTCGTGGTCTCTTCCGACTTCTCCTTGTAGATGGGGAATACGTAATGCTGGTCGGGATGGACCAGCTTGGCTGACATGCGGCACGAATTGCAGCATCCACAAGGCCCATCTTCCCGCTTGTCCTCGCAGCAGAGGTATTGGGCCAAGGCTAGGGCTAAGCCTAATTTTCCCGTGCCTTCCGGACCACACAATAAAACGGCATGGGGCAAACGGCCCTCCATCACCGCCTTCATCAGTCTCTGTTTGATGGCACTTTGCCCATAAATGTCCTTAAATTGCATGCTACAATCTTATGATTCATTAAAATCGTCTCAAAATTAATAATTTGTTTCATGAGAGACAACAGATTGGTCGGAAAAGTGAGAATGGCTACTGAAATATTTCCGAAAGTGCCATTCTCACATCTCAAATCGACCCCACGACCACCATCTTCACGTCTCCAATTTGTCTGAACCGGCCCCCAGAGGATCCCATGATGGGAACTTTTTCGTAAATTTGCGCGGGACAAACAGGTGGAATGGGTACCCATCCACCCTACCCCTCGCGGATTAACTCAAGGAATGATGATCATGAAGGAACAATTCAAACCCGGAACGATGATTTACCCCGTGCCCGCCGCCCTGATTTCCTGCGGCAAGGACGAGGAGGAATACAACGTCTTCACAGCCAGCTGGACGGGCACCATCTGCACCGACCCACCTATGTGCTACGTCTCCATCCGCCCCAGCAGGCACTCCTACGAGATCATCAAACGCAACGGGGAGTTCGTCATCAACCTCACCAACGAGGCGCTCGCACGTGCGACCGACTGGTGCGGCGTGCGCTCGGGCAGGGATTTCAACAAGTTTAAGGAGATGAACCTCACCCCCGCCCCCACACAGGTCATCCATAGCGTCATTGTCGAGGAGGCGCCCCTCTCCATCGAATGCAAGGTGGAGCAGATCGTCCCGCTCGGCTCGCATGATATGTTCATCGCCCGGGTGGTGAATGTCTTGGCGGACCGCCGCTTCATGGACAATGAGACGGGTGCCTTCAAACTATCGGAGGCGAAACTGATCGCCTATAATCATGGACATTACTACAAGTTGGGGGAGATGATCGGCAAGTTCGGTTGGAGCGTGCAGAAACCACTCAAAGGGAAGAATACCAAACACAGGAAATAGGCCGCTGGGGCTTGGACATGCGTATCATGTGGCGATGCGAATCCCCCTAATTTTTAATTCTTAATTCCTAGGGCGTTGCCCGGGACTAGACTTGTGACGCCCTTTCAGGGCTATATAATACACCCGTCGTTTCGTTCACAGCGGTTTACACCCCTGCCTGTGTTATCACCGCCCTTGCAGGGCTTAGGTCGTGCGTATCATGTGGCGATGCGCATCCCCCTAATTTTTAATTCTTAATTCTTAACTCTTAATTTTCAACAGTTCATTTCGATCACTTCCAAGTCCCGGATATCCTTCCCATCGATGACGAAACGCATCAGGGTGCGCACCTTGTGGAAGCCGTACGTGCCCGCTGCACCAGGGTTGAGGCAAAGCATCTGCCTCGTCGGGTCATACTGCGCCTTGAGGATGTGGGAATGTCCGCAAACAAACAGCTTAGGTTTCAACAAATTCAGGCGGTTGGGGATGCCCGGCGCATACTTGCCAGGGTATCCGCCGATGTGCGTCATCAGGACGTTCACCTCTTCGCAGCAGAACGTCTCCTCCTTCTTCAGGAACTTGCGGAGGTCCTGCCCGTCGATGTTACCGACCACCGCACGCAAGGTCTTGCCCAACGATTCGAGCTTTTCGTAGAGCTCCAGACCGCCGATGTCACCCGCATGCCAGATCTCGTCACACTTCTCGAAATACTTCGCGTAGCGGTCATCCCAGCATGAATGCGTGTCAGACAGTAGGCCAATCGTCACCATCGGTAAAATCCAAGACTTTAGATTTCATCAGCGCCTGCTTCACATAGTCGCAGAACGGGATGTTGTACAGTTTGCTCAACAGGTTGCCCAGTTTCACGATCTCGGCCACCGCACGGAAGTTGCTGGCGGAGACGAACGAGTCGAAGGTGTTGTCGGGCCTCACGAAACGCAAATCGTAGATGTGCTCGTCCACATGCCGGTCCATGAGGAAACCGAACTTGTAGTCGTAGCTCTTATCGAACTTCTGGAAGGCGATGAACTTGTATTGATCCAACCGTAAGGGCTTCCATTCGCCCCTACGGAACGAATGGAACTGTGCCCCACGGAAATAGCTTTTCTGCTCAGGATCAAAGCAGGTGATCCTCTTGGTGGCAATCAAGAAGTAACCTGCCATGGAAAGTAATACCATCAAAGGGAGTTCGAAGCGAAGGAACTCCTTGAAGATGACCGACCACGGCTTGAATATATCTATCGTAAGCGAATAGTACAACTTACATATCAGCAGGGATAACGCCCCCATCATGAGGATGAACCCGCATGCTACGACCGCCGTGGAAAAGTAGGTGCCGGAATCGACCTCTATTACTTTCCTCTCTTCCATTATTTTACGTTTTTAATTCTTTCAATCAGTTCGTTACCAAGGGCTTCCTTGGCGGCGATGTGCTTCTGCACCTCTATCACGAATGGATTCTCGTCGAATGCGCCACGCACGTTCTCGAAGTCCTTTTGCCTGCGGAGGTCGCCTCCATCCACGCCGAAACCGGTCTGCACCGTCAGGGTGAACTCCTTCTTGGCATCCTCGTAAAGGGTCTTGTCGAGGGAGATGACCGCAGTCTTCCAATCCTCCACCAGCTTGATGATGTCCTCGACCGTGATCTCGTCGATCGTCTTGTTCAGACGTTTCTGAATCTTGTCGATGGCCCACGTCCACTCCAAAGTGTAGTAGTTCTTATGCAGGTTGATGAAGTCGTTGTTCAGATCCTTCACGGAAGCGTATTGCTTGTTCTCCACCTTCTTGATGATATCCTCGACGCAGTGCTTAGGTGCGATCAGACCGGAGATGTCGAGCCACTCGCCCAAACCGTCCTGCACGTCTGGTTTCAGACGCTCGCGGATCTCTTGTATATTCTTGAACTTGGTGATTTCCAAGCGTTTGATGATGGAGTTACCCAAGAACTTGCAGATGGCGGTGTCGTATAGTTTCACGCCCTTTATCAGGGAAGTGCGTTTGATGCGGGTATTGTGGTAGTAGTAGCGGTCGCACTCCTCGCCGGAGAGTTTCTTCAGCGACTCCAACGCCTCGATACCGTTCATCATCTTCTGGATGGTGTATGGGCTCAACAGGTTGAAGTTGATCTGATCCAGCTTGTCCGGGTCGGTACGGCGGTCACGTTTCGGCCACTTCTGCGCGTCACGGATGGTTCCGACGCTTCGGAGGTTGGCGGCTGGCACCAACAAGGTCTCGTTGGAGTTCTCTATCATGTAGGAGAACGGAAGGTCCGTCGTGTCCGGATGGGTGGTGTGGCGTCCCATGATCAACGTGAAAGCTCCGACCTTGGCTGGCCACAGCACGTAGGAGTCGCTCGTGGTCTTCGAACCACGCTCCACGACGCCTTGGTGGATAGGTCCCAGCTTATACATGTGGTTGCTCTGGTTGCTTCCCGAACCGGCGTTCAGGAAGGAGAACATACCAGCGATCAACAAGCTGGACTTATGGTGTGTGACGGTGAATGGTCCTGCAAAGACGGAGGCCGCCTCACCGTGGAATCCTTGGCAGTTGGAGAAAAAGAGCGTGTCTGTGGCGGAGTACTGCTTGCCGATCTGGCATGCCTGGCCTACGAAGCAACGGTCGATCATCGCTCCCTCGGTGATCTCGCTACCGGAGGAGATGATGAAGTTGCGCGCCATCACGTGCGTGCCCAACTTCACTGGAGCGTGTTGGTTACCGTTCACGCTACCGTTGAGCAACTCAGCGCAACCGTCCGCCTCCGTGCAGTCGCCGAATTTCACGTTCACGATCTTCCCGCAGTTGCGGATCATGACGGAGTGGCCGATGTGCCCCATGTCAGAGGAGATGCTTTCGGTATATTTAGCCGCCAATTCCTGGAGGTTGTGTGTCAGCTCCGGGCGGTGGCGGTAGAGCGCCATCATGTAGGCGGTATGGGCGGAGAGCAGGTCGAAGATAGGCACCTCACGTCCGCCACCCTCGTTCAAGGCGGCGACCATGGTTCCGTTACCAAACGAACTCTTCTCCGTCACCGTCATCATATCCACGTTCTCGATGTACGAATCGTCACCGATCTCGTAGTTGGCGATGTAGTTGCCCACACGTCCGATGTAGACGTTGTCGCCCACGACGCAGTTGTGGAGCGTGGCGTTCGTGATGCCCGAATGGCGGGATATGCCGCCCTCCAGATTATATGTTTTATCGAAGGCTCCCATCCTGATCTGTCCCGTGAAGATGGTGAATCGAACCCTCGTGGCGTCAAAGCCGTTCGTCACTTGAATATTGTCCCAATCGTCCGCGTTACAGCCTTGTGATCTCAGTGTCTCAATCTCAGGAGCGGTCAGTTTCCTATATTTCCCCATACTATTATTCTTTTAGTTCTTAATAATCTAATTCAAAAAAAGAGGAGGAGATAGCTTCTCTACTCTACCTCCTCCGCATTATCGTCATATTTCTGATAAATAAAATCATTGTAAGGGAACCTGGTCACGTGGATCTCCTTCACTCTGCTGTAGAGCAAGGTCTTCAGCTCCTCCAGGTTCGTCTTGTCCTTGGCTGAGATGAAGATGCAGTTCTCATGCATCTTCGACATCCAGGTTTTCTTCAGTTCCTCCAAACTGATGTTCTCCCGCGTCATCGGTGTGAGGTCGTCCTCCTCCTTCGGTGTGTATGTGAAGGCGTCGATCTTATTGAAGACCAGGATCGTCGGCTTGTCCGCCGAGTTGATATCCTTCAGCGTCTTCTCCACCACGGCTATTTGGTCCTCGAAGTTCGGGTGGGAGATGTCCACCACGTGCACCAGCAGGTCCGCCTCCCGCACCTCGTCCAGCGTCGACTTGAAGGACTCCACCAAGTCTGTCGGCAACTTGCGGATGAACCCTACCGTGTCCGTCAGCAGGAAGGGCAGGTTCTCGATGATCACCTTGCGCACGGTGGTGTCCAACGTGGCGAAGAGTTTGTTCTCCGCGAAGACGTCCGACTTGCTGAGCGTGTTCATGATCGTGGATTTTCCCACGTTCGTATAGCCGACCAGCGCGACACGCACCATCTTGCCGCGGTTCTTCCGCTGGGTGGTCTTCTGCTTGTCGATGGAGACCAGTTCCTCCTTGAGCAGGGATATCTTCGTGAGGATGATACGACGGTCCGTCTCGATCTGGGTCTCACCCGGACCACGCATACCGATACCTCCTCGTTGACGTTCGAGGTGGGTCCACATACCCGTCAGGCGTGGCAGCAAGTATTTGTATTGCGCCAGCTCCACCTGCGTCTTGGCGTGGGCGGTCTGGGCCCGTTTGGCGAAGATGTCCAGGATGAGGCTGGTACGGTCGAGGATCTTCACACCCAACTCCTTCTCGATGTTGCGGAGTTGCTTCGGGGAGAGTTCGTCGTCGAAGAGCACAAGACCGATTTCATTCTCCGTCTCCTCCTGCTCTTTGACGTAGTTCTTGATCTCCTCCAGCTTGCCGGGACCGACGAACGTGTTCGAGTTCGGACCATCCACCCGTTGGAAGAAGGTCTTCACAGGGTGTGCGCCCGCCGTCTCCGCAAGGAAGGCGAGCTCGTCCATGTACTCCTTCGCTTTCTGCTCGTTCTGCTGGGGCGTGATCAGTCCGACCAGGACCGCCTGCTCTTCGTATATCTCAGTTTTTACGATCTGTCCCATCTAATCAGTTATTCGCTTTCTTAGCCGCCTCGCGCACTTTCTGCTCGATTTCATCGGCCAATTCAGGATTGTCGCGTAACAAGTCTTTCGTGGCGTCGCGTCCTTGCGCCAGCTTTGTGTCGCCGTAGCTGAACCACGAACCGCTCTTCTTGATGATGCCGAATTCGACGCCCATGTCGATCAATTCACCGATCTTGGAGATACCCTCGCCGAACATGATGTCGAACTCCGCCTTCTTGAACGGAGGCGCCACTTTGTTCTTCACCACCTTCACGCGGGTCTGGTTACCAATCACGTTCTCGCCGTCCTTGAGCTGTCCGATCCTGCGGATGTCGAGGCGGACGGAGGCGTAGAACTTCAGGGCGTTACCACCCGTTGTCGTCTCAGGGTTACCGAACATGACGCCGATCTTCTCGCGCAATTGGTTGATGAAGATGCAGGTGGTGTTCGTCTTGTTGATCGTACCCGTCAGTTTTCTCAGGGCTTGGGACATCAAGCGGGCTTGCAGACCCATCTTGGAGTCGCCCATGTCGCCCTCGATCTCCGCCTTAGGCGTCAATGCAGCGACAGAGTCGATTACGACGATGTCCAATGCGGAGGAGCGGATCAGCTGGTCCGCGATCTCCAACGCCTGCTCACCGTTGTCCGGTTGGGAGATCAATAAGTTGGAGACGTCCACGCCCAGTTTCTCCGCGTAGAAGCGGTCGAAGGCGTGTTCCGCGTCGATGATGGCGGCGATGCCACCGTTCTTTTGTGCCTGAGCGATCGCATGGATGGCAAGCGTAGTCTTACCTGACGACTCAGGACCGAATATTTCGATGACCCTACCTCTCGGGTATCCACCGACACCCAATGCGAGGTCTAAGCCAATAGATCCAGTTGAAATCACAGGTATTTCTTCAATTTTGTTGTCGCCCATCTTCATGATGGTGCCCTTTCCATGGTCTTTTTCAATCTTTTCCATCGCCAGCTGCAAAGCCTTCAGCTTCTCGCTCGATGGTTGAATTCCTTCTGCCATTTTTCCTATTTTTTAAAATTTACATTGCTACAAATTTATACAAAAAATCATGATTCCGCATACGACTTGTGTTTTTTTTAATCCGATTGGTTATCTCTTGGTTGTCTTGTCCTTGCAGAGTGTCAGGGACGGGAAATAGTCTTTCCATTATTGTCGGAGAGGGTGCGACAAAACAATCAGGCAATTAAAATTTTTTCTTGTTCGACATTTTTGTAAAAGGGGGTGAAACTATTGCTTTCCCATTCGTTTTTTGTATACAAGACAGGGATAATCATCTCACCCAACTCCCATCCAAGGGATGTGATGGGATATGTGACGTTGTCATAATCAGACTGGTCGATTTGCGGTTTGTCCAAGATAATCAAGACATCCCAATCAGAGTCGACTGAGGCTTCTCCTCTGGCTCTCGATCCGTACAAATAGACATGAGAAATACCTGAGAGATTGTGTTTTACGACCTCCCTGATCCGCCTCATTATTTCTTCCCTTGTACGCATAACGTCACTTTATAGTCTACACAAATTTATACAAAAAATCATGATTCCGCATACGACTTGTGTTTTTTTTATCCTTCGTTTCAGGACTTAGTCATCGTACTCGATATGATTCAACTCATCTGGTGATTTCCAGTCTATGCCGTATTTTTTCAGCACCTTCTTTTGATAATAGTAGATGACGACAGAACCCCAGTCCCGACCTTTCTCTGAGTAGTTCTGTTTTATCGAATCCACCACCTCCTCCATCACGTCCCATATGATTCCCTTGTATGCCGGCGAATCCTCGATGGGGTCGACTTTGAACGCTGGTCCCCCCTTCCGCATCAACGCCTCTGAATCGTCAACACTGGTATTCCGGATGATGCCCCTGACGGGAGAACCGAGGAAACGATCTAACTCCAAAACTGCATACTCCAAGGGGGTGGCTTTGTCACATCTCTTTCGAATACAGGGTTCGCCATCGTCTCCGTAACCAATGATGTCATCGTAGAAATTTGCTGACCAATAAAAATAGTGGATGCCCTTATTCGATTCAATGCTACTAGGTTCCTTCGCGATGAGCGGGAGGAAAATGGATTTCCCATTGTGCTTGGAGGTGAAGATGACACCTCCGATTCCGCTCCCTTTGTAATTGTCTGTAAGGTGGCTCTCGCATTCCTGGCGCAGCTCCTGGATCTCTGTGATGGTTGGCGTCACCCATCTGCCACCCATGTTGGCGGTGGCGGCATCGTCGCATGGCTCTAAAGCCCTCAGCGTGTCGTAGTACGGAGACTTGGGGTAATAGACGTACTTTTTTATGGACGAGTCGGGCGTGATGTGCTTGTAGTTGTCCCATCCATACCTCTCCTTGGGTTGGGTCTCTCCCCATGCGAAGAAGTTGCCGATGTCGTAGGGGTGTTTCGCCCCGACATTGCAGGTCGCCCATAGGTTTCCGCTCGGAAGACCCAAATCGACATAGGCGAATCCGCCCTCTTTCGTCTCGCAACCGCACAAGACGATAGTGATGATTATCAGTATTTTACTTTTGATATTCATCTTATTCTGTTTTATGGTTCCTTGCGTTCACAACCCATTCGAAGGCGGGGGTGATCGTTCATCGACCAGCCAGCCACAGTCTCATGAAGGCATGGTCCTCATCAATAATACGCCTCATATCCATGACCGTTCTTACCGTAGAAGATCAGCCACTTGGCCAATGAGAACACGACGTGCAACTGCTCTTCCAAGGAGAAATTCGCGGCTCCCACATATAGGGCAGTAGCTTCGGACGGCTCTTTGCCATCCTCTTCCGGTGGCATCCTTTGGTCTTTCAGGTATTCCATGTTGTGCTCCTTGGCGATCGCCTCGGCAACGGCCATCAGTCTGTTGCCATAGTCCAAGGCCTCTTCGGCTGTTTTCGACTCCCATGCTTCATTGACCAGGTCCTCACCGATCAAATCGACACAATCACGGAGAAATTCTCCTCGGAACACGTTCTCATCCTCCAACGGGGAAATATATTTAGGGACACCATCCAACTCTTTGGCGAGGTTTATGACATAATAGCCATCCATATCCTTCATGTATTCCTCGAATGTTGGCTTCTCTTCGGAATTGTCGAACTTATTATGATAGAATTCCTCTGCCCACTCGTCAGCCTCCTTGTCACGTCCCACGCGTGGCGCCTTTATCGTTTCATAGGATGGAATCTGATTCGCGAACCACTCCTCCAACAACTCTTCTTTCGTCGGATATTTCTTTCCGAACAATTTGCCCCAAAATGTGGGTTTTGGAAATTCTTCCTTGGAAATCATCTCATATATCTCCATGAATCTCTTCTCGTACCCTGGTTTAGGCTTCCCTATTGGCCTCATATCCAATCCCATAAGCGTAATCTTTATTTGTGAAACTTCTTTTTCTTGAACAACATTTCAGTCCTGCTTTTCTCTTCCCGTCATATTTAGGTTTTCAAAAATTATTGGGCAACGCAGTTCCAGGCATGTACATGTTTTCCTTTTTTTAGTCAACCGAACAAAGATATAATTTTTTTTCGTGATTCAAACAATTGATTTTAAAGCATGATCCCGCACCTATTTGCACACACGTTAATCAGGCAAAAGGGAATGTGGCATCACATATTAAATCTCGGTTATGTCTTTAGATTCTCCTTTGATGAGGTTATGCTTGTTTTTCTATCGGGAAAGAGGAATTCTGCCCCTTGAAGGTTTATACAAATTCGGAATACCATTCCGAATTTGTATAAAAAATATATAATTTACTTAAAATCAAATGGTTATATAACGCCAATTGGAATGATTTTGTTCCTATTGTCGAGAGAACAGACGATAGGAGACAAGCAAACGACCGCAGCTTCGCATGCATTTTCTTTGAACTTGGAAAAAACCTTGAAGTTTTTCAGTGCCGCATTGCCTGGGTCGGCGCTTTTCTTAATTTCAATAGGGCATAGATTCCCGTCCTGAATGATTATCAAATCAATTTCAACGCCGTTGTTATCTCTATAGTAACAAAGTCTGCTTTTGACGTTTAACCCATTGTTGGAATACTGCTTGATAATCTCTGAAACGACGTATGTCTCAAACATGGCACCAGCCATTGCCGAGGTTTCCAACGTTCGTGGATTATTCCAGAAGCTCAGGTAACAAGCAAGTCCAGTATCCATGAAATATAATTTCGGACGTTTCACAATGCGTTTCAACGTGTTGTCCGAGTAGGGATTCAACAAGTACACCAGACCAGATGTCGTCAATAATGAGAGCCATCTTTCCGCAGTTTTGGAGTCGATTCCAACATCTTTTGCCATATTGTTCAGATTCAGTTCCTGTCCTGTACGGGCGGCCGCACAAGAAATAAAGCGCAGGAATTCAGACTCCTTCTTGATTTCAAGCATTTGGCGTATGTCTCTTTCGATGTATGTTTGGACATATCCTCCATAATAGGTTTCGGGGGTAAGCATAGGGTCGGCGATCATTTGGGGCATACTTCCCCTGTATATCTTATCGAAGATTGTAGTGATTGTTTCGTCAGACTGCACTTTGAAATGGTTCGTCGGCAAGAAAGGGATTTCTTTTTCTCCCAATATTTCCGCACGGCTCATGGAATAAAAGGAGACTACCGCCACTCTGCCGGCCAACGATTCGCTCACATTCTCCATGAAACCGAACATTTGCGAACCCGTTAGAAAATACTGTCCGTTTTTCCTGTCATTGTCGACTCGTATTTTGATATATGGAAACAACTGAGGGGCATACTGTATTTCATCGATTATCACGGGCGCAGGATATTGCTGCAGAAACAATTCGGGGTCTGTCTGTGCCAGGTTCCTCAGCATCGGGTAATCAAGCGTGACATATTTGATGCCCTCTATGTCATTGAAGACCTGATTCATGACAGTCGTTTTGCCAGTCTGTCTGGCACCGGTTAATGCCACAACAGGGAAGTGCTGCGCCAGATACATCAAGTGTTCTTCTATTGCTCGCTTTATATATGCCATGTCCTATTATTGTTTGTTGTTTTTGCGCAAATTTATACATTTTTGGAATAGCATTCCGAATTTGTATAAAAAATTATCTTTACGGATGACATTCAACCTTATACACCGCATATAACACCAATGATAAATTACATTGCCCTTCATAACTGCTAATACGTGTACTTCCATTCTTTCGTTTCTGAATCATACACGTAATTCTCATCAAAACCTAAACCGAAAAAAACCTCGTACTTATTACTGTCGCGCTTTACGTAAAAAGGTCCAAATCCACTATCATCTCCCATTCCCAATTCTGACATATCCTCGGGCAACCGATTATGCGTAGTGCGAAATTTTTCAACGGTTGAAATCATACAACCACCCTCTTTTCTATATTGTTCTTCTTCTCTTTCTACCATCCAATGCCTACATCGGGTTGTCAACCATAAAAAAGTGACAAGACAAATCACTATTATGACTATACGTTTAAAAAGTTTTTTCATGACAATTTCAGGGATTAGACTTTGTGTACACGGGATTACCATCCTTTGAAAGACAGAATTGCCTATATGCATCAGCAGCAAATCCTCTAACCGTATGTTTGTTTAGAATGTAACCCTCTTTCCTAAGAGCAGTTTCTGAAGCCCTGAACCAATCAAGAGGGACACCATCAATCTCTTTTTCCGGCTGGTATTCTAAACCCTCATCAAATTCACGTCTGGCCACAAGTTCCAACGTTTTCCGTGAAAGGGTTACCAATACTCTCACATCTTTGCTTTGTTCTATCCTTTCCCTCAAATCAAGGTTAGACGCAAATCTCTTATACGTCAGTTTGATTATTTGGATGAAATCATTTACATCATTTTCATCAAAACCATCAAACCATATGTCTCTCGCCATTAAATTACCATCCTTTGAAAACTGAACGAACTCGTTTTCTGTAAGAATATACCCAGGCCTCTCATAGGAATCCTTCGGAATATCTCCCCATGTGGCGCCAACGCATGTGGTCGGAGAAAGGTAATAAGAAGCCGTAAACAAAGAATCATAAAATCTATTTATGACAAGGCATAGTGCAAGGAACATATCCCCTTCAACTTTCATATAGAAAGTTCCTTGAAATAGAGGACTAGAATCTCGGAAATACACGAACCCAAGAGATTCCAAGTCTTGTTTTAATATGGATATTAATTTCGCTTTTTTCAGTTTCATGCCTTACGGGTTAATATGACAACCATTTTTTCATCATTCCGCGTGTTCGCGAAATCAAGAGGGGACTTACCCACTTTATTTTTGCTGTCGGGATCGGCTCCATATTCCATCAACAAACGGGCCATTTCGTAATCGCATTTAAAAACAGTTCTCCACAAAGGATTGTTCCCCCATTTATCTACAGTATTGACTATCGCTCCTTTCCCCAAAAGGATTTTAGCGACCTCAATTCTATGATGCCAACAACAGATTTCCAGTGGAGTTCGACCACAATCATCCGTTTTATTTATGTCTGCGCCTCGACGGATCAAATCCAGAACTATCTCTTCCGAATATTTATCCTGTTGGCTTAATGCATAATGTAACAATGGGATTTTACCCTGACACGCATCGACATCAGCGTCAGGAATTAGGCTAAAGTACTCCTGTACGTTTCCTCTGAATATACTCATAAAAATATCTTCACTCATAATACCCCCCTGTTTTTCATTGCACACAAAAGAATCTGCTATACTTCCCAGATTCCCTTTATTCAAATCTACTAATGTAAGGTTTATTTCCCAAATTAGCAATTGGTTCGAATCTCGGCAGAATTATGCATCTTCCTCGCCACAATCAATCATTTCAACGAAATATAACTTTACATGTGAATTGTTCCGTTATATTTTCGTCAATCTTCATGAAATCGATTCCTAGCTTTGAAAGATAATCTATAATTATTTCATTATTCATTCTGTCTTTCTTCATTTTTTTCTCGTAATGAGAAGTGTCTTCGAACCAGAGAGGTGTGCCTTGTTGACAAAAGACCCACCGTGGATCATCTTTAAGCGACTGAATATACCTTTCGTTCATTTTATCGTCAAAATAAAAAAAGGTATACGCTGGATAGTCCACCTTTCCCGACATTCGGCAAAAAATGCTATTGCATTTCAATTTCTCATGGATACAATTAAACAAAGAGTACCAACCATCTTCCAAATTAGATGTGAAAAATATATAATTGGGGAATAATCCCGTTTTCCAACACGAACAGACAAGCTCCCTTGGATTGTACTCTGGATAGAAATAATCTCCAATAGCAAAAGGCTCATGACTGATTTCAACCATGCCTTTGCCTTCAAAGATGTCGGCAATCGCCTTCTCGAAATCAGCCAGTCCCTCCGCCTGAAAAACTGAAAAACTAAATAAATCAAAATCTAAATTCATGACATTGCCATCAACCTACAATTTGCACTTCTCTAATTCCTCGACGCTTAAACTTTCCATGTAAGAGATTATTTCGTCTAAATTATCGTAATAGTGTGCAAGATTAGGCTCGTTTCTACCATGCAAGAATTCAATCCTTTCCAAAATCATTTTCTTAAAAACATCATAATTCTGAGGTGACACAATCCTGCACAATGTCAAATCGATAAAGGCCCACTCAATTCCCCCATCAGGCATTTCCTTTTCCCCATTCAACAAAGGAATTATTTCTTGTTGATAGGCAAGGTCTAACGTCGCATAATTCGTAAATACCCAATTAGAACACTCAATTAATTCTTTTTTGAAAGAATCAAATTTCGAATTAAAGTCATTCCCATCCAAACCAAATTCATAATAACTTGAGTTATAGCCTAACATACGACTTGTGAATCCAAAACTGTAAGCAACTTTTTGGTCTTGTATGGTTTTGAAACTGTATTTTTTGAACCAATTTAGCAAGACATCAAAATGGGCACAAAACGATGGATATAATACAAGTTCATCATATTTAGTCCAATGCTGAATCTCCACTATGTTTTTTAGTCCGCCATTTTTTGAAATAAAGCTACAATCGCTTTTCCGAAATTTAAAATCTCGGAAAAAATCGTCTGCAGACAGCAGTGAAATTATTTTTTCTAACAATTCTTTTGAACTCATAAACCAATAAACATTGTATTTATTTATTCATTTAAAGTTATAACCTCTATTTAATATTCACTCTTCATGTCTGCTAAATTAAGGATTTTTTTTTAAGTTGTCTTGCCTCTGAAATTCGACAGAATTTAGTCTTTAAAGATTTCATACTCTTCCTTCAACCAAATGCATGGAACTCCATTATAATGGTCTCGTAATCTATCTTCAACACAGCCATAATCCCATACAGCGCAACACTCCAAACCTCTACATTCCTCTTTCGTGCTTGGAGTAATTTCTCCCGTATTAGTGTTGTATAGCTCAAATTGCAACTTGTCAAATTCATGATAGATAAACTTCATTGGCAAAATCTGGAGTTCTTCCCTTATCGGTAATTTGCCAACTTTCAACCAATGGCCTTGAGTTATAACATCGTTATATACACACAGTATGAATAATATATTACAATTACTTAGAACAGAAAAATCTTCAAGATGTTCTTTAGTCCTATAGTCAAAGAATGCCAGATTGCTAAGCCCTAATATTTGCGCATAGCAATAGTATTCATCATATACGTTAATCTCAACTATGGCTCCTACCGTTAATCTCTGTCGTTTCATATTACTAAATCACACACCTTATTTTTTACAACAGCTCGTACACTTTGTCCATACATGCGGTAATCGCCTTTCAAATTTCCGCCTAATTCCCAAAATCCTAAGCTATAGCCTCCGTCAGGATATTTCTTGTCAAGCGAAGATGACCAGATATAACTGTATTCGCCAACTTTCCCGAAATGCGTGAGGCATCTATATCCCGCCGCAGGGAAAAATATAGTTCGTTTGTTTCTTTTACTGGTTCCAAACAATCCTGCGACGCCACTGCCGTTAAAGTCTACTACATATTCCCAATTGCAATTTTTATACAATTCAGTTAATTCTGCGATGGAAGGCATACGCCATTCTTTCCCCCATTTCACAGTGGCTACATCATCTTCCTCATCTAGTACGACCTTATTATCCACATCCCCATACTTATGCGATGTACAATATTTTGATTGAGTTTTATGATTATCCAAACACCATTTATACGTTTCCCATCTATAGTCATTCTTGGGAGTAGTCTCACCCCATGCAAAATAGTCGCCAAATTCGGTTGGCTTATGGGCCCCCACATTGTAGGTGGCCCATTTCAAACCGCTTTTTAGTCCGAGATCCACATAGGAATGTCCACTTATCTCACCAGACATCGAAACACCGTCATTAAGACTCACATCATTGTCCATATTCTTCCGTGTCATTGATTTCTTTTTTGATTCATTCACTCCAATGGCTACCACACGACATACAAATTATGTTTCCCCGCAATCTCTTTTAGGGTTTCACTGTCTATGCATGTAAAGAAATGCAGATAGTATTCATAACCCATATAGAACTTAATCCTTCTTTTCCTATTACTGAGACTTAAGTTAAACGAATTACGTAACATGAGTCTAAACAAGTACATGGCAATGGGAATCGAGATCCTATTTTTCTCCTCGATTTCATGGATCAACGTCATACATTCCGATTCGTCAAAATTCGGATCCAATTTACAAACGCCTTTAATACGATCCCTAAAAACTTTTTTCTCGTATTCCCAGCTCCAATCTATTGTCAGATAACGACATCCTGCGACGTCTAGACAATCCTCGACAAATGCTATAAAGTGGTTTTCCACTTCTAAGTACTCTTCTAAAGATAGGCGTTTCCCCTCGAATTCCCTACCAATGTCGGAGAATTCTGTCCATTCATCTTTAGTATATACCCCCTTCGCATCATAATACTTAGGATTATACTTTACAATAACTCGTTCTTTTATCCGCATGTCAATCTCCAATTCTATTTAGTTTAGCATCATAAGTCCCCATTCTTGTAGACTTACTTCCTAAATCATCCACAGATTTTGCCATTTTCCACATTCCCCCATTATGGCCGTCAAGATCTGGGGATATATAATTTTTCCCATTAGAGTATACAGGAGCACCTCCTCCCTTAGTTCTTTCCTTAATTTTTTTATATCCATCAGGAATTTCAGTGGTTACCTTATGAGGTTCATTTGATCCATTCGGCCCATGTTTTTGCGTAAATGTATTTTTCTCATTCGAGGCACTAGAGTTTTTAGAACTATTCTTTCCGCTTCCTGTATTTTTTCCACCTCCAGAACTTGCATTACCTGATGAACTCTCATTCATGCGACCTTTTTTATTCGCATAGTTGTTTTTAGACATCATCATCACAGCTGAACCATGCAAAAGAAGAGCGGTTCCTTCTGCGGAAATGACAACGCCACCACCTGAAACAAGAAGAGATGTTCCACCTGATTCTGGAGCAGCAACAACACCCAAAGCCATAGCCCCCTCACCTGTTGTCTGCATAGTCGCACCTGTTCCCATTTCTATTAAAGAAAGTTCTATGGAAAGGGCGTCACCTGCATCTTGTCCTCTATTATAATCTCGAGGGTCAGAAACATATCTTTGGAGGTATTCCCGCGGATTGGTAAATCCCAAGAAATCATAAGCCCCCAATGTTTCATTGTCCCAAACAGCGGCAAACATTCCCAGTACGATATCCTTTCTATCATCACCACATTTGTCTTTATATCTAATAGGATCCCCCGCACAATAATTATAAGAACTAATTCCAGAATACTTCGCAAACATCGGGTCTACACTCAACCACCTTCCCAGTCTTGCATCATACAATCTATACTCCGTAGTATAAACCCCATCCGAGAGATTATTCTCCTTCTCATGACCAGTGTAGCCATAGCGATAATTGCCTGCGCTATAACTTCTCCCCGGCTCCGTCATACCATACGGATAGTAGTCCGAAAGGCTCGCTATCATTGGCGTACTATCGGCGGTCGCTTTGTCGGTGATCACCGCCATCACGTTGCCGAGGTGGTTGGTCAGTTCATAATGGGTATCGCCGAGCTGAGGGGTGGTCGAATTTTGTGTTGGATCCGCTGTCGTCGTATTGAACTGCGCCAAGGAGACGTTCTGTGAGACCATGCCCAAACGGCCAGCCCCGTACAGGTGGCGCTCCTTCAGCAGGAACTCTCCAGCGCCCGTGGCATCCTCCTTCTTCTCATAAACCGCCAGCACGTTGCCATGTGAGTCACGCACATAGTAGGTCGTCACGAATTTGTCGCCCGTGGTCACGTTCTTGTTGATGACCTTCTTGGCGATGCGCTGGCCAATAGCGTCGTAGTCGAACTGGAGGTCGGGTTTGCCACTGCCTTCGATGCGGCTCACTTTCGTCACCTTTCCCGCAGTGTTCCACGTGATCTCGGCGATCTC
>JAEERP010000015.1 GCA_016285885.1 Paludibacteraceae bacterium | reverse complement strand
TGGAGTACACTGTTACCATCGTCGATGGTGGTGGTTTCAGATCCTGCGGTGATATCACATCTGTGGTAATCCCTAACACGGTTCAGGAGATCCGCGGAAGCGCCTTCAAATGGTGCTCAAGCTTGACTAGCGTGACGATCCCTAGCCATATCACGAAGATCCCTAACCAGTGCTTCAACCAGTGCTACAACTTGGAGAGCTTGACGATCCCTTCAGGTGTGACCCTCATCGAGTACGACGCGTTCAAGGCGTGCGAGAAGTTGTCTCCGCTTACAGTGCCAGACAGTGCGACCCGCATCGAGTATGACGCCTTCTATGGCATCGACACTGTTTATTATTCAGGTGATGCGACGGGAACCCCATGGGGCGCAGGTCGTGTCATAGGAAATGAGGTTAGTGGCGAGGAATTTATATTCTCTGGCAGCAATAATGAGATCCTGGTTAGATATGTCGGGTCTGATTCTGTTGTGATTATTCCTTCTCATGTGAAGGAGATCGGAGAACGTGCGTTCTATAACAACACTAGTTTGTATGCAGTGTATATCCCTAACACCATTAATGCTATTGAAAGCGAGGCGTTCTCGGGATGTTCTACGTTGTCTTCCGTGGAGGTGCCTAATTCTGTCACCTATATCGGAGATGGGGCCTTCTCTAATTGCAGCAGCTTGTCTTTCGTTAGTATCCCAAGCTCTGTTGAGTATGTTGGTTCTAACCTCTTTAAGGGCTGTACTGAGTTGCAGGTGACGTTTAATGTGAGACCTGCCGCTTTGCGTGGCGTTTCAACCAATGGTATCTATTGTCAGGCGGAGAGTCAGCCTGCAGGTTGGGATATGAACTGGAATACTGACAATTGCAAAGTTGTCTGGAACACTCCATTCGTGACAGTGGATGTGGAAGATGTTTACGAGAAGGTCGGAAGCGTTGTCTATGCGGGTAGCTACGTGGAGGGCACAGAAGCGACCCTCATCGCTCAACCTGCGGAGGGCTATGTCTTCAAGGAGTGGTTGGAGGATGGCAGTGAGGATAGCGTAAAGACGGTGATCGCGTCTGGCTCGCTGAAGTTCACTCCAGTATTCGCTCCAGAGGCGAATGGTGTTAATTCATCTCGCTCTTCTTTGGATAATGCGAAGATATATTGCGTGGATGGTGCAATTGTTGTCGAGGACGCTACTAGCGATGTGTGTGTCTTCAATATGAACGGTCAACTGATCGCCCGTCGCGGTGATATCCAATCACGTGTCGAGATCACTCTGCCAGCAGGTGCTTACGTTGTCAAGATTGGTAATGCGGCTCAAGTCGCTATCGTCCGTTAACGTGTGCTTGTTGTAGAAAAATAGTCCAATCGGTTTCGCTGAATTGGAACTCTCTTACTGCAAAAACAGTCGCATGGTTCGACTGTTTTTGCAGTTTTTTATTGCGCTTTCCCTCTCATTTCGTTTATATTTGTATGTGTAATGAATTTAATATGAAACGGATATTATTTTTTTTGATCATGCAGGCCACCCTCTTCCCGTTGATGGCGGACGATGGCGGTGTGACGAATGTCGAGGATTGGACATACGGCAATATCTATGTGAAGGAGCCTAATGATAAAATCGCCTTGGAGAAGGAGTTGATGGTGTGTGATAAGGACAGCATCACCGCGGTCTTTGTCTTTAAGAATACGACAGAGGATACGGTTACCGTGGATTGCGCCTTCCCGATGGATGTCAAACTCCCCTATACGTGTGGAAACAAAATGGGAAGGGATTCTTATGAGTTGTGGAGATGCTATTCTTTCCGTGTTTTGAGGTGGCTGTTGGGACCCAAGGATACGTTAAATCCAGTGGAAGTGATAGGTGATGAAGGCACGATTGAACTGAATGACCGTGTCAAGGAGCTGGTCCTCCGACATGATAAGGAGTTGAGGGTGATGGATATGGATCATTACTACCAATACATTGATTCCGTGATACGTGAGGACGATCATCGTAATGGTCTGCCATCTTGCACGATCACTCAGGATGGCAAGCCGGTCACGCTCTTAAACGTGGGTATTGAGAGTGATGTCTCTTCGCAAGATATATCGCTACGGTTCCATTTCCATCATCAATTGACTTTCTTGCCTAACGCTTATTCCATGGTGGTCGTTCGCTATGAGATAGAATCGTTGAAGCAGAGTTATAATGTTATTTATCGCTATTGTTATGATATTTCCACAGGCGGTACTTGGAAGGGTAACATCCACTCTTTTATGGTGGTGGTGCGCAATTGTTCCATGAAAAGTGTTTCGTCTAACCCTACGAACTGCCATTTCGACTATTTGTGTTGTGACGAACTGGAAGAATGTGGCATTTATTTAAAAAAAGAGTATAAGCCAGAGAAGGGTGATTGTTTCTTCTTCGACTATTATGATGCCATTTCATACGATCATGACCAATACCCGGCACCCAAGTATGAGAAGTTATGTTGTGTCCCGCTGAAGGATGTCGAGTCTTCGTCGTGGTTGAATCCAAGTGCTGTGATGGATGGAAGCCAATTCACCTCTTGTGCGATTGTGGATTGGCGGAATGCTTCATTGGAGTTCACTTTGCCGCAAGATGGGTTTGGCCCTTTCATTTGCAATGGGACGAGCGGAGACCTAGTGTCGGTGGAGGATTTGTATGCTTTCGAAAAATCGTTGAGTGGTTCGGGTGGTGAAGCAAGAAAATGGGTCGGTGTTAACGATGTTGTGGATGATAAGCCCTTTAGGATTGATCCATCCATATATGATTATAATTGGCCGAAAGAGATTTCCCTGAAACGTTTGGAAGAACCCTTTGATTCGGTTCCCTTTTCTCTGGAGATTTTTGATATGCGGAAATTCCCTCTGTTGTGCGATTGGGGACGTATCAGTGCAGTGCGGGATTTGAGCTATTTCCCTGCCGGCAGGTATCGTTTGTCCATTAATGATTGCTATTGGGGCAACAGGACCCAAGATACCACCTATGTTACGGAACTCTGGTTCTTGCCTGTCTCTCGTGATATGTCGGAGATGATGTCGGAGGATAAGAAAAGTGAATTCCCGATTTTCCAACATGTGTTCGATTATGTTAGGGGGAAGGAAAATTTTAGAGGTTATATACCTTATGGGACGATTGCACAGGAAGGGGAGGAAACTCTTGGAAATGTATCAGGGCGTTGTTATGTGACTGACCTTTTCGGCAATAAGAAGTTCCATCGTACATACACTAATCCCCCGGAACAGGATGAGAAGGAAAGGAACTTCCCTCTCTTATATGTGGTCATTGGGGCTGTCGCCACTTTGGCGTTGATAGGCGGTTTCGTCTATTGGCGCAGGAAGAGGCGTTAGTGGAGGAGGGGAGTCCTCCCCCTAAAACAGTCTCCGTAAGAACTCCGTCAGATAGAACCGCCAGTTGTACCAAGTATGGCCGCCGCCCGTTTCGAAGTATTCGTAGCGGAATCGGTTGGTCTCCAGTAGTTGCACATACTCCGCATTGGCGTCGTAGAGGAAATCCTCCTTGCCGATGGCGATCCAGTAGAGTGCGGGCTTTTTAGAGAATTGCGTGCGGAGCTTTTCCATGGGGTTCTGGTAGATCGGTATGTCGCCCGCTTCATGACCTACCGCCGCGGAGAAGAGTCCGACGTAATCGAAGTAGTCGGGGTACGCCCTGGAGATCTGCATGGCGTGGAACCCTCCCATGGAGAGGCCGGCTATCGCGCGCGACTGCTTTCTCGGAACGGTATGGTATGCCTTGTCTATGAAACGTATGATGCCGGGGAATGACTCCTCGAAGAGTCCGCTGTAGTTGTGAAGCGAATCAAGGTCGGGCGTGAAGAATCCCTCCGGACCATGTCCGGGCGCTGCCTGTAGGTCTATGTTGCCATTGGGCATGACCACAATCATCGGTTTGACTTTCCCTTGTGCGATCAGATTGTCCAGGATTTGTACGGCTCGGCCCAAGGTGACCCAAGACTCCTCGTCGCCTCCCATGCCGTGAAGCAGGTAGAGGACAGGGTAGCGTAGGCCAGACGACTCATAACCGGCCGGTGTGTAGACGGTTAGCCGTCTGTCCCTTTCCGACTTGTCGCAGTGGTACCAGACGTAGGAGAGGGAACCATGCGGGACATCTTGGTCTCTGAAGTAATCGCTCCATCCACCTTCGACGAAAAGGATGCTGGTGCTCTTCACCACGTCGCGGGTCGTGTAGATATTCGATGGGTCTGTGATGGTGACTCCGTCCACAATGAAACTGTAGTTATAGTAGCCAGGCTCTACGGGACGGAGGGTCGTGAAGCTCCACACACCGTCTCCACCTTTCCTCATGGCGGCGGTTCCTGTCATCTGCGTGGGCATACCATCCTTCATGACGATGGAAGGCGGCAGGAATTCCCCTACCACGAAAACCTCTTTGGCTTGCGGCGCCACCAATCGGAAGGTCACTGTGTTGTTGTCGTAGATCTCAGGAGATATGGTCGGGGTCTTCCACCAGATGGCTTCCTGTGCGGAGAGGTGGAGGATGTGGAATATGAATAGAAATAATGTGATTTTCCTCATCGTGTGAAACGTTTACTTGATGGACAAAGATAATATTATTTGGCCATGTTGCCATTTTTTCTTTTTTTGTTGTTTAATTTTGCAAAAAAAAGATATGAAGAAGATATTGTTATTGCTGTTGGTGTCATTGTCCTGCGTGACGAGTGTTGTTTCCGCAAAGGATGATAAGGGAGATATTCACGCGCTTTTGTTTGTGGAGGGTGGCTATTCACATACTTTCGGTGACTTAAATTGTACGGTGACCCAGTATTTTAGTAGCTTTCAACGGCAACTCAGGAACGGATATACACTCCAAGCCACGGCTATGGGGTGCTTTTCACAGAATCTTTCCGCCGGTGTGGTCGCTTGGAAGAAGGGATTTTCCGCTTCGAATGATGATCTGTTGCATGAAGCCACTGAAAACCAGGATATAAAATATATCGGACTGGCAATGGGTGGACATGAATACTTTGGACCAGGACTGCTTTTCGTTTGCCTCTCTCTGGGGTATACCCATTTCTCTGATAAATATGCTATTCATCACCTTCGCGAGGAAGTGATTGAGGAGGATCGGTTCTCGACGGGGGCTTTGGGCTATCTGTTCGAATGCAAATATATGTTTTGCTTGGGTAAGTACGTTATGGCAGGGCCAGGCATCGGTTATTTCGGGTTCCAGGGCAAAAATTCGGATGGAGAATATTGGACGGATTTCTTGGAAAACGATGGCTTTAGAGTCGACGGGTTCAATATCACCGCTTGCTTGGGACTGAAGTTCTAACCCATTCCCCCTTGAGAATGAGTGGCTTGTGAAATGCCCGTTCTTCTGATTGCGTGAACGAACGATTTCCAGGCCCTCCCTTTCGCTGAAAAACGTGCGGTGGATGTCCATTCTATCTATATTTTTACTATATTCGCATGGTTTTTACAACGATTGTCTAGCGTGTCGTGAAAATTCAGTGTTTATATTTAATATTTAACCTATATGCCTATGTCAGTGAATTTTATCAGAAATATAATTTTTAGCCTACTGTTGCTCCTCCCATGGCAGGAAGTGCTTGCCAAGTCTGTGGTGGTCAGTGGAGTGGAATTTGACGTGTCGGAAACAGACCAGACAGTGGTTATCGTCAATGCGAAGAAAGTGCAGGAGGCGAACGTGGTTATTCCACAAAAGATAGAGTATGAGGGTGTGACGTATACCATCACCGGAATAGGGGAGAAGGCGTTCTATCGCAACGACTCCATAAGGAGTGTCACTCTTCCTGATGGTCTCTTGTCTTTGGGGTCATATGCTTTTGGACATTGCTTGCAGTTGACGGAGATTAATGTTCCTGCAAGTGTCTCTTCTTTGGGAGAGGGCGCTTTCTACGGATGCTCGAATCTTGTGACGGCGGATTTCGGCAAAAGGGAGGGTGGCTTGCAAATAAAACCCAATACGTTTTATTCCTGTACGTCGCTCAAGGATTTAGGCGATTTACACCCTGTCGACTCAATCGGCTACATGGCCTTCTCGAGTTGTCAGAGCCTGACGGGCAAGTTGGATCTGAGGGCGGTTCGTTTCATTGACGCTAAGGCCTTCTACAAATGCGGCGCCATCTCGGAGATCTCGTTTGGCGAGAATTGCTCAATCGGCGAGTATGCTTTCTATGCATGTAAGAAGCTTGGAGAGGTGAGCCTTACCAATCCTTCTCTAATAGCTCATCATAGTTTTATGGGGTGCTACACGATCAAGACGCTTGTCCTAAGGTATACGCACCAATATGATCTGGAGGCGATTGGCGATAGTTGCTTCGAACGCTGCAATGCCTTGGAGACGGTTAAGATAATGGATTATAGTGGATACAATGATGGCCAATATGACTTGTCACTCGTCGTGGAGGCGTGTAAACTCGGTGTGGATGTCTTCCCTCTGAACTCTTCCCTTAAGGAGATCTTTGTGCCGGAGAACAGATTGGAGGAGTATAAGAGCGCAAGTGATTGGTCTCCATATGTGGACCTTTTGGTCGCAACGTCGGACACGACTGAAACCGAAAGGGGTGTGGTGGAGATCGTCGAGGGGGGTGGCTCCGTGGAGATCCCTCAGCCTACACTCAAAGGCAAACGTGTGATCGTCTTCGGCGACTCGAAGGCGGAGGGCGTAGGAAATCAGGTGAATGGAGAGTTTAGATCGTGGGCATATTATATGCAGGAAGAGTATGGATGCATCGTCACGAATGCGGCTGTGGGTGGAACCCATCTGACCCCTACATCCTTGAAGCCTGGATCGGGTGTGAACGGAATCGGTGTCTATAGCTTGGTGAACGCTTGGAAGACGGGCAATTACGCTTTGGTGGACAGCAGTATCTCTTGGGCGCATCAGAGCAAATATGGAACCAGGTGGGATCATGTGCAGGAAATCATCAAGACCACGAAGGCTACGGACTATGATATCGTATGCATCGATGCCGGCACGAACGACTGGAACAATGCGGCAAGAAAATTGGGCAATTGGGAAGATACCAACCCGCTGCAGAACTATACGGTGGCGCTGAAAAACATCATCTCGACGTTGTACGAGCTCAATCCTAATCTCCATATCCTAATCATCCCTCCGATTGTACGTCAGTTGGAGTACAGTGATACGACCACTTTCAGCGACTATTACCGCAACCCGAGGAGCGAACTCTATCTGTATGAGGTGGCCGAGACGATGATTAGTGTCGCTCAGCGATGTGGTGCGGATGTCATCGACGCTTACCATGAGATGGGCTTCACTGCGTCGAACTGGACTACCCTCTATACGGCGGATGGAACGCATCCGAACGAGGCGGGCTACAGGGTGATTGGCGATAAGATAGGTGCGCATCTCCTTAGCAAGATAGCTCCCGTGCCTACGAAGGCCTCGTCGTTTCCTTCACAGGAGCTCCTCCCCGCAGATCAAAAGGTGACGGTGGTGGACCTCAACGGACGTGTTCTCCGCAAGAATGTGGACGCCTCCAAGGTTGCCGACGAATTGCCTCGTGGCGTCTATCTGCTCAACGGAAAGAAGTGCGTCGTGAAGGGTAAATGATCCTGCCAACGGCGCGAATGATATTGTGGGGTCGAATTTTTTTCGGGGGGGGCGAAAATTTTTCGTAGGGGCGAAAAATTTTTCGCCCCTACGTGTTTTGTCGGTTACCCCCTAAAATTCGCGTATCTATATTTGCTCTTTTGTTTTTTTTCGTATATTTACAGATATGATGTAAATTTTGATTGTAATGGGAAGATTATTGACTACACTGATGGCTTTTGCGCTTGCCTCTTCGCTTTCCGCGGCGGACAATTACGGTGATGTGCTCTGGATGAGTGTGAAGACGGGGAAGGTGGGTACGTTTAGCCAAAATGACGCCCCATTGAAGGGCAAACAGTATTCCTTGGGCTCTGAAAAGATTGTGTTCTCACGCTATGACGCCGCCTCCGGCACACTGCTGATGCGGACCCGCAACGGTTTGATGGACTACTCCTTCTCTCAGGATTCTATCTTGTGGAGCTATGATGTCAAGAAGGGTGACCCTGTCCACTTCTTCGGAGATAAAATCATCACTTTTGGCTCGGATATCGTCTGCTTGGACCGCTGGAAGGGTAACCTCCTCTGGAGCCGTCCATTGCGGGACGGTGTGCGCTTCAGCGAATACTTCATGGAGGGAAACGCTTCCTTGCTCGCTGTGACGACTACCCTGAGGCATATAGATTTGTCGGACGGACAAGGCTGGGAGTACGAGGTGGATAAGAAACAGCGCATCAAGAACGCCTCTAAGCAGAATACGGTGGTCACGGGTATGGAGAGTGTCTTCGGTGCCGCAAGCAACCTGATGGCCTCCTTCATCAAGGGTCAGGGAGAGGATGGTTCCGACTATATGTCACAATACGTGGCGGAAGGCGACTTCATCTATTACGCCGCTGCGAATTTTGTCTACAAGATAGAAAAGCCTACCGGTAAGCTCGTGTGGAAGTCCCAACTCTCCACCAACACGAACGGTGACGCGTTGCTTTTCGCCCATGATGATACCACGCTCTTTTACATGAACAAGGGTGTCCATAGCAGTTGGGGCACGGTGGAACCGTACTTCGTCGTGGTGGATAAGGAGGATGGCCATATCGTCCATAACGGTGAGGCGCGCGGCATGGATTTCATCGCCACATTGGAACAGGGGGACAGAGTCTATGCCTTGACGAAGGACCGTTTCGCTCGAATCTACAAGGATAGTTGTTGGGTGGAGCAGGATATCATCGTGAAGCCTGCCGGTGGAGGTAAACTCAACCTGAGCGTCTTCTTGGATGCCTCTTCGCTCTATGAGGGTGAGTTCGGGGCGTATAAACCGATAGTGGACACGGCTTGCATCTATGTGTTAAGGGACGATGAATTGTTCGCCGTGAATAAGAATACTTTCTCTACGGTGAACCGTTACGACATGAATAACATCTGGGCGAAGGTGTTCGCGACGGAACAGTTCTCCATCTACACGAAGAAGGGCTCTTCCGTCTTTGTCTCCAACCAGACGGGTGACCTTATCGCCGAGACGAAGAACATCACAGAGGCTACCCTGCGTGGTGGCAACCTTTGCGCCCTTATCGATGGCGCCTATACGGAGATCAAACTGAGCGATATCGTGAAATCAACTGGAAAGGGTAAGTCTAAGAAAAAGAAATGATCTCTTCCTCCTTGTGGCATGAAACACTCGAACATACCCATATTCATCCCTGAATTGGCTTGCCCGCACCAGTGCGTCTTCTGCAACCAGGCGAAGATCAGCGGACAGATGAGTGTTCCGACACCGGAGGAGATCCCCGCAATCATTGATACATACCTTTCGACGATGAACGACGGACGGGAGGTGGAGGTGGCTTTCTTCGGAGGCTCCTTCACGGGCATTCCTCTTGACCTGCAGGAACACTACCTCGCCGAGGCGCACCGCTATCTGCGGGAGGGCAGGATCTGCGGCATCCGCCTCTCTACTCGCCCAGACTACATCAATGACGGTGTGCTGGACCTGCTGAAGCGCTATGGCGTGACCACCATCGAACTGGGCGCGCAGTCTACCAACGACGATGTCCTCTTGGCTTCTGGCAGGGGACATAAGGCGGATGCGATCCGCAGGGCTTCCGAAAGGATCTTGGAGAATGGGTTCCATCTCGGTCTGCAGATGATGATCGGCTTGCCGCACGACACCTACGAACGTTCCCGCCAGACGGTGGAGGATATCATCTCGCTTGGTGCGGATAATACCCGCATCTACCCGACGTTAGTCATCAAGGGTACTCAGTTGGCCAAGCGCTACGAGTCGGGCCACTATGTGCCGTTGGATTTGCCGACCGCACTCTCTTGGGCGAAGGATTTCTACCTGCGCTTCGAGGCGGCTGGCGTGAATGTCCTGCGTGTGGGGCTCCACGCTTCCGAGGAACTGACCCCCGAACGTTCCCTGCTGGCGGGGCCTTACCATAGGTCGTTCAAGGAGTTGATGATGACGGAGATATGGGCGGATATATTAGCCGAAAAACTGAATGGTTATAACCATCAGGATATGATACTGAAGGTGCATCCCTCGCAAGTGAATTTTGTGTGGGGATATGCCGGGAAAAACAAACGTTTCTTCGAACAGAAGGATTTGCGTGTGAAGTTGCTCACGGATGATCATCTCGGAAAGTATGAAGTGCAGGTTGGCTCTTGTTGACGTGCGGTGTGACGCACACCTCTTGTCCCGCTTGGGCGAGTATGCGGAGGAACTCTTTCTCTTCCGCACGCAAGGCATCACCTATGAATCGGTCTCCTGCCACCCCGATGTCTTTCTCTACCAAGATTCCACCACCACACTTCTGGCACCGAATGCGCCCCAGGCGTTGGCGGAGAAACTCGCTTCCCTATCCGTGCCCTTCCGTTGGGGAGGATCGCCTGTGGGGGAGTCCCTGCGGGATTCCAGCCTGTACAATTGTGTGTCGACCGACACCTGCCTCTTCCACCGGAAAGGCTACACGGACGAGGCCTTGCTCGCCTTGAACTGTGGAAAACGCTTCGTTGGACTTCCGCAATCGTACACCCGTTGCTCGATGTTCCCCCTTTCCGAGCAGTCTTTCATCACTTCCGACGCAGGCATCCATCAGGTGCTGTTACGGGAGGGGTTCTCTTCCTTCCTCTTCTCCCCCGAGGAGATACGGATCCCTGTGCATCGCTACGGCTTCTTAGGCGGAACGTGCGGATGTTGGGGCGATAGACTATTCTTCTTGGGCAATCCGTTGAGGCACAGGGATGGCCCTGCACTTCTCCGTTTTGTGGAGGATGCTGGTCTGGAACCTGTCTCACTCTCCGACGATTATCTCTATGATGGGGGTGGGGTGTTCTTTTGGTGAATAGTTTGCTTGAAAGGGTCTCCTGGTCTCTGATTGCCTTTTATGCGACGCTTTCTCGTGTGGATTATTTCTTCATGATGATGTTTATATGTCTATTTAATTATTAAAAAATTGCACAATGTAAAATAGGAATGTTATATTTGTGGAGTGGATAATAACAGATATTTTTTTGTTTGATTTGATTGAGATAGTTTCTAAATACGTTTTAGGGTAATAATTAAATAAAAATGTAGTGCTTATGGTAAAGAAATTTACGTTGTTGATTATGCTATTGGCCATTTGTTGCTCTGCTCAAGCGGCCAATTACCTCACCTTCACGGCGGAGGTTGATAGTGCCTTGTTTCTGATGAAAAACGATGGAGGCAATAATCCTGACGTCCGCTATTCCATGGACGGTGGTGAGACATGGAGTGTTCTTCATGCAATGGACACGATCGTTCTGAAGAAGAAGAACGACAAGGTCCTGTTGAGAGGGAATAACCCGGACGGCTTCTCCCGTAGTAATTTTGAAATCACTAGATTCGAGATTTACAGTCCTATCGCCGCAAGTGGAAGTGTGATGAGTTTGCTGGATAATACTGGGGAAAGCAAGACGATTCCGGAAACCGCTTCATATTGTTTCACGAATTTGTTTATCCTTAGTGAGGGTTTGACGCAGGCTCCTGAATTGCCTGCCACTTCGTTGTCTGAATATTGCTATTCGAGCATGTTCGCTTATTGCCCCAATCTGAGACAGGCTCCTGAATTGCCCGCCACCACATTGGCTGAATATTGTTACTTGCACATGTTCAATGGCTGCGCTGGTCTGACGCAGATTCCTACTCTTTCCGCCACCACGCTGGCTGAGAAATGTTACATGGGCATGTTCCAAGATTGCAAAGGATTGACACAAGTTCCTGATTTCCCTAAGATCAAATTGGCTGTGGGTTGTTACTTGGAAATGTTCCATGGGTGCTCTGGTCTGACGCAGGCTCCGGCTCTTCCCTCCACTGGAATGGAGATTGAATGCTACGCTGGAATGTTCCAAGGCTGTACAAGCCTGACGCAGGCTCCGGCTCTTCCTTCCACCGAATTGGACAATGAGTGCTACACTGGAATGTTCCAAGGTTGTACAAGCCTGACGCAAGCCCCAGAACTTCCTGCCACCAGAATGAATGTGGGATGCTACGCTAACATGTTCCGAGATTGCATCGGCTTGACGCAAGCCCCTGCTCTTCCAGCCCTCACGTTGGTTAGAGATTGTTATAAGGGTATGTTCGAGGGCTGTACTGGTCTGACAAGCTTTCCTGAGATCTCTGCCACCTCTTTGACAAATGGTTGCTGTTATCAAATGTTCTCTGGATGCGCAAATATCTCCGAGGCCACGGTTCACTTCTCGGATTGGCAAGACTCGGCTTTCAATTGGCTTTTGGATGTTTCTGAAACTGGTACCTTCACATGCCCTAGAGCATTGCTCGAGCAGTATGAGTTTGGTCCGAGTGCGATCCCGTATGGGTGGAATGTGCAATTTATCGATAGGCAGGAGGGTGACACCATCAACTACCTCACCTTTACGGCTGAGGCGGATAGCTCTTCTTTTGCACTCTCCTTTGGATATGAAGATTATCTTTTACCGTACCTGAACGCGTATTATACTTACTCGTTGGATAATGGAGCCTCATGGGATACGCTCAAAGTGGGTGAATTTGTCGTCTTGGCTAAGAAGGGTGATAAAGCATTGCTGAGAGGATATAATTCGAGGGGGCTTTCGGAATATGAACCTCAAATAACTGGCGAGGATATCATTCCAACCGGTACTGCGTTGGAGGAGCTCGATTTGGGTCCATTAATCTGTTCAAACTTCGTCATGACCGGTTCCATCGCCGCAAGCGGAAGTGTGATGAGCCTGATAGACAATATGGGTATGGGCAAGAAAATCCCAGAGCAATCCGAATACTGTTTCGCACGGTTGTTTAAGGATTGTACCAGCCTGACGCAAGCCCCGGAACTCCCTGCCACTACGCTGGGCAGAGGATGTTATTGCAAGATGTTCGCCGGTTGCACCAATCTGAAGAACGCTCCTGCGCTCCCTGCTACAGTGTTGGATGAGAGATGCTATGCGGGTATGTTCGCTGGCTGTACGGGCATGGCGCAGGCTCCAAAGCTCTCGGCCGATTCCTTGGCGGAAGAATGTTACTTCGGAATGTTCATCGATTGTACAGGCTTGACGCAGGCCCCAGATCTCCCTGCTACTGGATATGCTCGGGGTTGTTACCACTATATGTTCAAGGATTGCGCTAACCTCTCTCAAATCAAGGTGAACTTCTCTGGGTGGTCGGAGGATGAGTATGGAACAGCTACGGATACTTGGGTCGAGGGCGTCGCTCCAACGGGCACCTTCATTTGCCCGAAGGAATTGCCTAAAGAGTATGGAGTAAGCAGAATACCTGAGGGTTGGAGGGTGATCTTCTCGAACGAAACTCAGGGCGGGAAGAATGTGATGTCCGAAGAGCTCTTCACTTGGACTGAAGACCTCACCATCTGCGTCCGTGGAGTTGAAGGACTTGTCGAGGTCTACAACCTTAGTGGGCAGTTGTTGCGCACTGCGCAGGCTTCGGCGAGCGAAACATTAAACTTCACCATGCCTTCCGAAGGAGTGTATGTTATTAAAACTGCTACGGAAAGTGTGAAGGTGGAATTGTGAGGCATGTGATTGTTGAAAGATGATTTAGCAGGGGCGCCACAATAAGGTGCCCCTGTTTTGTTTGTGTCGACCGATGAACCATGGCACGACAACCGACACGATTGTGCTGTTTGTGTATTTTTTGATTGATAATGTTGTAAAAATAACATTTCTTTCTTATGTTTGATAATCAGGTGATTGGAACGGTTGCTTATTGTCTAATAAAAAAACTAACAGTATGAACGGGAAAAATTTTTTATGTGCAAGTCTATTCGGGATGTTTATGCTTGCGATTGTATGCTCTGGATGTGAGAAAAACGATGAGGCAAAGGATGATATGGCGAAATCTGTCGTCGGGACGTGGAAGTATGTGAAGCATGAAAATATATACGATGGAGGCGTCAGGGAGGTGGATGTGCCCTCGAATGTATGGTTCTTCTCTTTTCGGGAAGATGGAACGTACGAGGAATATAACGCCAATACTCCTTCTTTCCGTATGAGTGGCACGTATGTGTTAGATTCTGATACGCTGTCTCTGTTGCGTAATGAAATGACGGAACAATATGCGGTTGCGTTAGGAAACAATGGACAGATGCTTGAAATGCGCTGGACTATAGTGGGAGGGGACATCGATAGCGAAGAGGCGAAAACCACATTGTGTATATCATATTATGAGAAACAGTGATCTGTGATCTTTGTAAAATATTTGGAGGCTGGCTTATTCCTGATAAGCCAGCCTCCGTTGCTTTTGTGGATGTCTCTATTTGCCTGTGATTACAAACTAGGGAGGTGCAATCCCCTAATAATCTCCAATCATTCTAAAACACATGTCCTTGGTTAGAAGTTCAATGACACGCCCAAACCGTTCCCCTTCAGGTTCAGCCGAAGTTCGAACGCTGAGTTTTTGGGCGCACATTGTTCGTTGTATAGACCGATGGACTTGCGCCTTGAGACGTAGCCTGTAACTAATAGCGGGATGGCGGTCGTCTCAAGCAGCACTGCCGGTACCAAGGTGGCGATGCCTAGCGCCAATGCCCCGTCGTTGTATGTGTAGTAACCTCCTCTTGCATGGTAACGCTCGGATTTCGCATAGGAGATGAATGAGATGGTGGATATCATCTCGCAGGTAAAACCGGTTATGGCCAATGTCCATCCGCTTTTCACCCGTTTCGAGCCGGATTGCCACTTCTCATAGGCGATAGGACAATTAGCATACAGGAAATTCCCATACTCCTTCTTGTCCATGGTCAGGTCTCCCAATACGTATTGCCCATTTATGCGGTCTAGCATCGGGTATGACGGCTCTTCCTTGACAGAATTGCTCTTCTCACTATCGATAGGGGGTAATGTGCTTGCGCTAACGGTTGCGGTTGCGCTGTCATTGGCACTGGCACTTGCGCTGACGCTTGCGGTTGTGTTGACATTGGCACTTGCGGTTGCGCTGTTACTGGTACTATCCACGGCGACGTTCTTTTCTTCCTTTTGTACGAAGGATTCAACATCTCCATTCCCATAGGTGATGGTACGTATGTCTGATTTGTGGATGACGAAGGTGGGGCCATCCAAGTAGTTCATTTTCTTGTACTTGACTTCCGTCGGTGTTACCTCAAGGATCTTCGCCTTGACAGTGTCTCTGCTATTCAAGACGATTATATCTTTAACATCCTTCGCCGAACCTGCCATGAACTGCCCAACCATGAGCAGCAAGAGGAATATTTTTTTCTTCATGATTTATCAATATGCTTGTTGCTTTTATATTTTACTTCAAAAGTACAAAAAAAGTTTTTCCCTAAAATTAAAAGGATGATTTCATAACAAAAAAGGTGAGACCGAAGCCTCACCTTTCGTATGATTCAGTCAGCCTTATAATTCAACCTTAATGCTTTCCGTGCCTGATTTGACGATATAGATGCCTCCTTGTGGCATAGTGATTGATTCTGTTTCATCTCCTGCGGCTTTTCTTGCCACCAAATTGCCGTTGAGGTCATAGATTTCAACCTCCTTTTTCGCACAATGGAAGTGAATGGTGAGATTGTCGGTCCAGACACAGAATCTGTTATTGGTGAGTGGTACCTCCATGCTATTTGTTTTTATCTCTTCTATCTCCTTGAAGTATGCTACTACGGTCAGTGTGTCGTCCGATGCCATCGTCTGTATGTCCTTTTCGAGTTGTCCTCCATATGTGTCTATAACACTCGAGGTGTCCATGTTGTTCCAATGGCTGAATTTGTAACCTTTTTTTGCAGTCGCCACTGCGTAGGAGGAATCTCCTTGACATAACATTATTTTATTGGGTTGGATATGGGTGCTATCCATAAATATGCCGTCTAAACTAAACACCTCGACCGTTCCCATCTCTTCGTTGTCGGAGCGAAATACAATTTTCTTGCATGATGTTGTTGCCTTTTTGAAATGTGCTACCAACGTGTCGTTCCCTACGATGGTGTCTGTCGAATAGCCGCGGATGGACTCCCAATAGTCAAACTCATAGCCTGGCTTTGCCTCCTCAAATTTCTCTATTTTTTGTCCTTCGACGCCACAGAAATAGTTGTTTGTCCTTCCCTGGTTGCTGTTTTCTGCGTAAATGGATATGCAAAAGGTATCCTTGGCAGGTTCGAAGTATGCGGTGTATCTAATGGTATCGCACCCTGAATTCACATAGATTATAGGACGTTTGTCTCCCGTGTTCCATTCTGTGAACTGGTATCCTGCTTTGGCTTGGGCGCTCAGTGTGACAGCCTGGGTTTCACTCCACGTCACGATGTAATGGTTGTCCACTGCGTTTGATCCTGTTTGTGCGATGACCGAACCTCGTGCCTCGTTCGCTGACTCGAATATTAGGTGTGTGGCGTTTTCCTCAAAATAAGCTACGAGCGTGTCTGTTCCCTCTTTGTTCCACACACGTGGATTGTTTGTGTCTCCGTCGCTCCAATGGGAGAATCGGGCACATATTCCGCTGTTCACATGCGCTCTCACCGTTGTTGAATCCATGTACTTGCCTCCGCCGTATACTTTTCCTATTTTGGGGGCTGCCGATGAAACGACAAGATAACCTTTGAATGTGTCAGGTTCGAAGTATGCTACTACGTTTAGTGTGTCGTTTATTGCCATCGCCTGTATGTCCTTTTCAAGTTGTCCTCCATAAGTGTCTACAACATTTGATGTATCCATGTTGTTCCAATGACTGAATAAGTACCCTTTTTTTGCAGTCGCTACCGCATAGGAGGAATCTCCTTGGCATAACATTATTTTGTTGGGTTGGATATGGGTGCTATCCATAAATATGCCGTTCAAACTAAACACCTCGACTGTCCCCATCTCCTCGTTGTCGGAGCGGAATACGATTCTTTTGCATGATGTAGCACTTTTTTTGAAATGAGCCACTAGCGTGTCGTTGCCTACGATGGTGTCGGTCGAATAGCCACGGACGGACTCCCAATAGTCCAACTCGTAGCCGGTAAAGGGCTCTGCGAATTTCTCTATTCTTTGCCCTGGGACGCCACAGAAATAGTCGTTCGTCCTTCCCATGTTACTGTCCTCTGTGTAAATGGATATGCAGAAGGTGTCCTTGGCTGGCTCGAAGTATGCTGTGTATCTTATCGTGTCGCAACCTGAATTTATATAGATTATAGGACGCTTGTCTCCCGTGTTCCATTCGATGAACTGATATCCTGTTTTGGCTTGGGCGCTCAGTGTGACAAATGGCGTTTTACTCCACGTCACGACGTGATGGTTGTACACCGTGTCCGACCCAATTTGTACGGTGACTGTGCCTTGCTCTTTGTCCGCCGATTCGGCTATTAGGTGTGTGCCGTTCTCCTCGAAATAGGCCACGAGCGTGTCCGTCCCCTCCTTGTTCCACACTCGTGGGTTGGCTGTTTCCCCGTCGCTCCAGTGGGTGAATCGGGCGCAGATTCCGTTCTTCACGTATGCTTCCACCACGGTGGAGTCCATGTAATTGCCCCCGCCGTAAACCATTCCCACCTTGGGATTGTCCGAGCTGACGTAAAGATGGCCTTTGGATGGGTCTGTTTCAAAGTATGCGATTGTCTTTAGGGAGTCTCCTGCGGGGATGCTTCTTACGTTTCGTTCGAGTTCACCGCCAAACGTAATGATGACGTTTGAAGTGTCTCCATTGCTCCATTGTGATAAACGATAACCCACTTTAGGGGTGGCTACCACGTACAATGAGTCCGAGTCGCAGAATTCCTTCCAACCCCCTTCGATATAGGAGGTGTCTGGCTCGTCGGGATATTGCCCAATATGGTATATTGTTATCATACCCATTTCACTGTCGCTTGATTGAAACGATAATTTCTTGCAATTAGCGTTCTGTGTGTCATTTGCAGACCATGCGCAGAAATTCTCGGCAGATACGGTAAAAAAACACAAGAATAATCCTATGAATTTTTTCATGATGCTAAATTTTTTCATGATGCTATGTGGTTTTTATGTTTATCTCTTTTTGTATGCTTATCCCAATCCTTTCAATCGTTTTTTTTTTATATTAATTGAGTAAATAATTGTACAAAGATAGCAAATCATGACAATAATCGACAAATCCGCACTGTTTTTTGAGATGATAATATGTTGCGGTCGTTGAGGCTGCTCTTCCAATAAACAAAGGAGCAGAAGATTGGTCTTCTGCTCCTTTGTTTATTGGAATTAGAATTTTTATTTGTCAAACCTTTTGTGGGTATTATCCCACTCTAGAACCGTTCGCCACCTTCTTGGATACGGAGGTGACCACCAGCTTGCCGTCCTTGTCTACAGCCGACATGATCATGCCTTGGCTTTCGAGACCCATCATCTTGCGGGTAGGGAAGTTCGCCACGAAGAGAACCTGCAAGCCTACCAATTCCTGCGGGTCAGGGTAAGACTTGGCGATGCCGGAAAGGATGGTGCGTCCGCCCAAACCGTCGTCGATCTTGAACTGGAGCAGCTTGTCCGACTTAGGCACTTTCTGACACTCCAGGATGGTGCCGACACGGATGTCCAGCTTGGCGAAGTCGTCGATGGTGCTTTGTCCCTCGATCGGCTCAGGCTGCCAGTTGCTGGCCTCGTTCTCCTTCTTGATGTTCTCCAGACGCTTCATTTGTGCATCGATGGCCTCGTCCTCGATCTTCTCGAAGAGAAGCTCCGCCTTGCCGAGTTGCGCACCCGTCTGCAGCAAATCGATCTTGCCCAATTGGTTCCAATCGAATGAGTTCATGTTCAGCATCTTGCGAAGTTTCTCCGAAGAGAATGGCAGGAATGGCTCGAATGCGATGGCGAGGTTGGCTGCGATCTGCAGACCGATGTGGAGGATGGACGATGTGCGGTCCATGTCCGTTTTGGAGAGTTTCCAAGGCTCGGTCTCCGCCAAGTATTTGTTTCCGATGCGGGCCAGGTTCATCGCCTCCTTCTGTGCGTCGCGGAACTTGAAGTTGTCGAGCAGTTGCTCCAACTTCTCCTTCACGTCGGCGAACTCTTGTAGGGTGGCCTTGTCGTAGTCGGTCAGTCCCTTCAGTTCAGGCACTTTCCCTTCGAAATACTTCTGCGTCAGTACCAGCGCGCGGTTCACGAAGTTACCGTAGATGGCAACCAGCTCGTTGTTGTTGCGGGCCTGGAAATCCTTCCATGTGAAGTCGTTGTCCTTCGTCTCAGGCGCATTGGCCGTCAGCACGTAGCGCAAGGTGTCTTGCTTGCCCGGGAAGTCCACCAGGTATTCGTTCAACCAAACCGCCCAGTTGCGGGAGGTGGATATCTTGTCGCCCTCCAGGTTGAGGAACTCGTTGCTTGGCACGTTGTCCGGCAGGATGTAGCTGCCCTCCGCCTTCAGCATGGAAGGGAAGACGATGCAGTGGAATACGATGTTGTCCTTGCCGATGAAGTGTACGAGACGGGTCTCAGGGTCTTTCCACCACTTCTCCCAGTTGCCGAACTTCTCAGGGTTGTTGTCGCACAGCTCCTTGGTGTTGCTGATGTAGCCGATAGGGGCGTCGAACCACACGTAGAGCACTTTGCCCTCGGCGCCTTCCACAGGCACAGGGATACCCCAATCCAAGTCGCGGCTCACGGCGCGGGGTTGCAGGCCGTTGTCCAACCAGCTCTTGCACTGTCCGTAGACGTTCGTTCTCCACTCCTTGTGGTCGTCGAGGATCCATTTGCGGAGCCATCCCTCATGTTTGTCCAACGGCAGGTACCAGTGCTTCGTCTTGCGCATGACCGGTTTGGCGCCAGAGAGCTTGCTGACTGGGTTGATCAGCTCCTCTGGGGAGAGGGCGCTACCGCACTTCTCGCATTGGTCGCCGTAAGCGCCTTGCGCATGGCAGCGTGGACATTCGCCCACGATGTAGCGGTCCGCCAAGAACTGCTTCGCCTCCTCGTCGTAGTATTGCTCGCTCTCCTTCTCGATGAACTCGCCCTTGTCGTAGAGCGTGCGGAAGAAGTCTGACGCGAGTTTGTGGTGTGTGGCGGAAGTCGTACGGGAATAGACGTCGAACGAGATGCCGAACTTCTGGAAGGAGTCCTTGATGATCTTGTGGTAGCGGTCCACTACGTCCTGCGGGGTGCATCCCTCTTTCTTCGCACGGATGGTGACTGGCACGCCGTGCTCGTCGGATCCGCCGATGAAGACCACCTCCTCACCCTTCAGACGGAGATAGCGGACGTAGATGTCCGCAGGCACGTAAACACCCGCCAGGTGACCGATGTGCACGGGACCGTTGGCGTATGGCAGGGCCGATGTGACCGTTGTTCTTTTGAATTTCTTATCCATATCGTTATTAATTATTTATTCTTTTTCTATCGCATGCTGAAACGGAGTGCAAAGTTACAAAAAATCGTGGAATAATTAGTGACAATGTTTTCTGTTTCGTGGCTGCGGGTGGGGGATTTTTTGTTTGGCTTGTGGAGGGATTGTAAATATTTACTATTTAGCTATTTACGATTTACTATTTTGGGGACGGAGCATGCAATCTATGTGTTTTTCTTCTTGGGAAGAAACTGTTGTGGATAGGGAAACAATGGTTGGGAGACGTTGCTGTGGGTGCGAAAAAGCTCGCTCTATAGTTTGTTCTTTTCTCTTCATGAATTCTTGTGTAGGCTTATATTCTCGAGGAATCTGACGCACAAAATAGATTATCATAAACAATTATTCAACGAAATGCTTGAAATGATAAATAATTGGTTATATTTGTGGGATATTTAAGATGTTTTTAGACGAAAAAGAAAAAAGATGAATGTAATTACTAAGACGATCGCTTTGCCTGACGGCCGTACGATCAGTATCGAGACGGGTAAGTTGGCGAAGCAAGCGGACGGCGCTGTCGTAGTGAAAATGGGCAACACTATGGTGTTGGCGACAGTGTGTTCCGCGAAAGAAGCAGTACCGGGAACGGATTTCATGCCGTTGACGGTGGAGTACAAAGAGAAGTTCGGCGCGTACGGACGATTCCCAGGCGGTTTTACGAAGAGGGAGGGAAAAGCCTCCGATTATGAGATTTTGACGGCACGTCTGATCGACCGTGCCCTCAGACCTTTGTTCCCGGACAACTACCATGCGGAGACTTTCGTGACGGTGAATATGATTTCCGCGGATGGTGTGGACCAACCGGATGCGTTGGCGGGTCTCGCGGCTTCGGCTGCGTTGGCTGTTTCCGACATCCCATTCAACGGACCTATCTCGGAGGTGCGTGTGGCTCGTATCGACGGCCAGTTCGTGATCGACCCTACTTTCGAGCAATTGGAGAAAGCCGATATGGATTTGATGGTCGGCGCTACTTACGAGAATATCATGATGGTGGAAGGTGAGATGGACGAGGTGTCTGAACAAGACCTCCTCAACGCCCTCAAGGCGGCTCACGAAGCTATCAAACCTATGTGCCTCGTGCAAAAAGAACTGACGAAGGAGGTCGGCAAAGAGACCAAACGTGAGTACTGCCACGAGGAGAATGACGAGGAGTTGGAGAAGGACGTTTGGGCTAAGTGCTACGACAAGGCCTATGCGCTCGCCACTTCCGCTAACACGGATAAGCATGACCGCGAGGAGAAATTCAGCGCGGTGAAGACTGAATATATCGAATCTTTGAACCTCAGCGAGGAGGATCTGGAGGCTAAGGCGGGCATGATCGACCGCTACTACCACGCTGTCGAGAAGGAGGCTATGCGTCGTTCTATCTTGGACGAGGGCAAGCGTCTCGATGGTCGTACCACGACGGACATCCGTCCTATCTGGTGCGAAGTGGGTTACCTCCCTGGCCCTCACGGATCGGCTATCTTCACCCGTGGTGAGACGCAGTCCTTGACGACTTGTACCTTGGGTACGAAGCAGGATGAGAAGCTGATCGACGAGGTGCTCGTTCATGGCAAGGAGCGTTTCTTGTTGCACTATAACTTCCCTCCGTTCTCTACGGGCGAGGCGAAGGCGCAACGTGGTGTGGGCCGTCGTGAGATCGGTCACGGTCACCTCGCTTGGCGTGCCTTGAAACGTATGATCCCTGCTGATTATCCATATTGCGTGCGTATCGTTTCCGATATCATGGAGTCTAACGGTTCTTCTTCCATGGCTACTGTCTGCGCTGGTACGCTGGCGTTGATGGATGCGGGTGTGAAGATCAAGAAGCCTGTTTCCGGTATCGCGATGGGTCTGATCACCGACAAGGGTAACGTGAAGTACTCTGTGCTCTCCGATATCTTGGGCGACGAGGATCACCTCGGTGATATGGACTTCAAGGTGACGGGTACGAAGGATGGTATCACGGCTACCCAGATGGATATCAAGGTGGACGGTCTTTCTTACGAGATCTTGGAGAAGGCTCTGAACCAAGCTAAGGCTGGTAGATTGCATATCTTGGGCAAGATCGAGGAGACGATCGCTGAACCTCGCGCTGACCTCAAGCCACACGCTCCACGCATCGTCACCTTCGATATTCCAAAGGATATGATCGGTGCTGTGATCGGCCCTGGTGGAAAGATCATCCAAGACATCCAAGAGAAGTCTGGCGCTACGGTTTCCATCGAGGAGACGGACGGCAAGGGACACGTGGAAGTGGCCGCTACCAACAAGGAGTCTTTGGACAACGCTGTATCACGCATCAAGGCTATCGTTGCTGTTCCGGAGGTCGGAGAGACCTACGAGGCAAAGGTGAAGTCTATCATGCCTTACGGCGCGTTCGTAGAGTTCATGCCTGGCAAAGAGGGCTTGCTCCACATCTCTGAGATCGAGTGGAGACGTATCGAGAAGATGGAAGATACGGGCATGAAGGAGGGTGATATGATCACCGTCAAATTGCTCGACATCGATGCTAAGACGGGTAAGTTCAAACTTTCCCACAAGGCATTGCTCCCTCGTCCACAACGTGAGGAGAAGAAAGAGAACTAAGAAAAACGGAAGTCTTACTTCCGCTGTGAAATAGGTGAGGGGAGTGCCTTAGGTACTCCCCTTTTTGTTGCCTTGGATGATCGTGAAACTGTTTGATGTAAAAACCTTTGTGCTCCGTTTGGTAGAAGATCACTTGTTGTCGGTCTCGTCTAAATGGTTCTCCCACAAATAATATTTTGTCTCTTTCCAGATAATTCCGGACAGGAGCAATACGGCTATCAGGTTGGGAACGGCCATGAAAGCGTTCATGATGTCGGATAGGTTCCAGACGAGGGATAACCCCGCTGTGCTGCCTAAAATCGTCACAATAACCCATAAGCCACGATATGGCTTGACCATTCGTTTACCGCCTAGATACTCCACCGCCTTTTCTCCGCAATAGCACCAACCCAAAATGGTTGAGAAGGCGAATGTGATGATGCCTAATGAGAGGATGTGCGTCCCCACGTATGGAATCTCATTGAATGCCAACTGAGTTAAAACGCCGGAGGAGGAGACCTCTATGTGATCGTAGGCTAAAATGCTGGAGACGATCACCAATCCTGTCATGGTGCAAATCACCACACTGTCCCAGAACACACCGGAAGAGAGCACCAATGCCTGACGCACAGAGTTCTTGCTTTTTGCCGCAGCCGCAATGATCGGAGCGGAACCTAGTCCTGCCTCGTTGGAGAAGAGTCCTCGTGCGATGCCATAACGCATGGTCGTCATGATGGCAAACCCGGTTGCTCCTCCCACACCAGCCTTTATGGAGAAGGCTTCTCTGAGGATCCAACTTAAAGACTCCCACAGGTAGGCGTGATTCACGCATAGGATAAAGATGCAGCCTAGAATGTAACATCCAGCCATGATGGGTACCATGAACGAGCATATCTTCGTGATCTTTTTCAAACCTCCAAAGATCACAGAGGCCACTATGGCAGCCATCACTAACCCGACGACTATGCGGCACGTTCCCGGATCGGATGACGCGTTGTAGCGGACGAAGATGTCGCTGATGGCTTGTGCTTGTACGGCATTCCCTATTCCGAAGGCCGCAAAGGCTGTGAATATGCAAAACAAGACCGCCAGCCATTTCATACCTAATCCTTTCTCCAACGCATACATGGGACCACCTAGGATCTCTCCATTGGCCGTCTTGACTCTGTATTTGACCGCTAGGAGACCTTCCCCATACTTGGTGGCAATGCCTAGAATACCCGTCAGGAAACACCAGAAAACGGCCCCTGGTCCGCCCATGGCGATCGCTGTCGCCACACCGATAATGTTACCTGTGCCTATCGTGGCGGCAAGCGATGTGGCCAGTGCACCGAAGTGACTCACATCTCCTTCACTATCCTTGTCTTGTTTGAGGCTGATACGGATGGCCGTCAACATCTTCCGTTGAGGGAATTTAAGTTTGATGGTCAAAAATATATGTGTGCCCAATAGGAGAATGATCATGGGCCACCCCCATACATAATCCGAAAAAGTACTTATAAAATCTGAAATAATTTGCTCCACTATTCTTTTATCTTATTGAATACACAAATATAAGGAATTCCGTTTGGTTTGCGCATGTTTGCGGGTCTCATTCACCCCTTATTTCTTCTTGCGCAGAAAGAATATTAATCCACCGGCTATGAGCAAAAGCAGAATGGCACCTAGAATGATGTAGCGATATGAACTGTTAGCGACTGTGGAACCAGAGGAGCCGTCGCCTGAATCCTGTGTGGCGGTTGTGTCAGAGTCCGTTCCCGAATCATTCGTCCGTAGTTCCTCACAGTAGTTGGCGAGCGAATCAAGTTGCATTCTCAGACTGTCATCCTCATACTTCTTGAGACATTCCTTGTAATACGATCCCTCCTGGCTTCTAAGTAAATCATAGGGGACGAAATCATATTTAATCACCCAATCTGGTGCGGTGTTTTTGTAATAGTCTTGGAAAATCCGAAGAGAATCCTTCCTCTCTTCGTCCACCATGGCGATCAAATCTTCCGGGTATGGATAAAACCATATCTCACTCACCCCCGCATCACTATATTTCTTACCCTTGTACGTCTCAATGAACGACAGGCGATATTTGCCTGGCAATAAAATTTTAGGATGATGAACCGCATTGACACTCTTCCAGTCATCTCTTATGCACGGCAAAACACCATACTTGTCTGCCAATAAAAATGTGTCCGTTTCCGCAGCCCCTATCCGTAGAAGCGCTATCTTCTTTATCCTTGAGGTGTTCTCCCAAATAGAATCCTTGAACATGGGGAAAGCATAGTCCTCCCGAGGATCCATGTTTTGACAAAAGACCTTCTCGTTAAATGTGTTGCTTACGAACCCATTAGACACAAATGGCCCAAGTACGGGTTCCTTCAAGCTAAATTCCACATAAGAAGACTTGGGTGTGACGTATGATGTGTAAAGGTTGCCGTCGAATAGGGAAGAAACATCCTTGCCTGTGGAGGACGAGACATTGACCACATAAGGAGATGGGACTGATTTTTTAGGGAAGGCGGCATATGGATTTAACTCATCCCGTCCATTTATGATTTTAACAATTGAATCACTCTCCAGATAATAATCCATTCTATCTTTCAGCAAAGATTCACTCGCCTCACCCATAAAGGATGTACAATCTGCGCTTCGGAATATGAAACGATCGTCTGCTATAGGCTTGTAGTCCTTTTTGTAATATATTTTCCAGTCTGAGAATATGCAGTTTCCAAATTTTTGATTCTCAGGATTTTTTGATGAGGATTCCATAGACATGGTGGAGTAAATCATAAAGGATTTGATTCTGTTTTTCCATGTGCCTCCAGATGAAATGTCATAGACCATTTTATAGCTTCTACATCCGTCATATTCTATTTCAAATGACTCGATAGGATATTCCACCACCACCTTAGAGACTTCATTGGGTTTGAATTTCAGGAAATGGTAGAAATAGATGTCCATATGTAAGCCTGCATTTGTGGTTGTTTCGATTCCAACATTCATGATCGGCACATTCTGACCATTTTGTTGGATAGAGCACCCCGTCAAATAGGTGGTGTCGGTCAACTCCTTTACTCTTTTCAGGTAATCTCTGTAAGTATATTTCCTCAGTCTCTTGTCAGCTGCTTTGATGGCAGCTTTTGTTGTGCTAAAGTTGACAGGTGCGGTAGTCGGGTTGTGAACTCTTTCGTCTAAGGCAATAGCCCATAACAGGTGATTAGAGGCTCCTTGATATGCCATAAAAAACACAGAATCACCTTCTTCGGTCTTTTCATCACAACGTATGTCCGAAGTGATAGGAAAGACGCAAGGTGTTTCCACATATTGATTGGTAGTGTTTCTGAAGATGAAGATGGCCTGTATGTTTTTTTCTGTTACGATCATTAGCTCCTTCTCCAGGGCGATTTGTTTGTTGGGAGTGCTCGCCTTGACGTGTCCGTACGACCACTGCTCATAGGCGACGGCAGATGCATCGTCGGCTTTCAATTGAATGGGAAGAAATGTCAATAGAATGTAAAACAGAATGCAAAATATTTTTCTCATGATACTAAATGTCTAGTTGTCTGCACTTATGCAAATTTATATTTTGACAACTAAACTGCCAAATCGGGGGAAATATTTCACTGGTTGATTGGCAAAAAGATATGCGGGAAGTCGCTGTTGAATTTGTTAGGGGGGCGGATCCCGTTAAATAACTAATGGGGCGGTGATTTATGAAAAGATTCTATATATTTGCGATAAAGGAGGTCATAATATCCCTACGGATGTTATCTACAGACGATACGAGAAAGGACTCAAAACCTTGTGGATATCTTTATGCCGATAGTGGATTCTTGGCTTATTGTGGACAATGGGGTTGAAACTCGTGAGGTTGTTCAGTAAATTGCACTACAAAAGTGCAGAAAAGCATCAAAAATTGCACTTTCGTGGTGCAATTCTTGGTAAGTGTTCGGCTGAACTATAAGAAACTGGACCTACTCGTCATAGTAGGTGTAGGTTGTGGTATGAATATATATCGGATTTTTGTAGACTTTAGTCGATTCCCTTGATTGCCTTATGGTCTCGGAAACTTCTGATGTGCGTACTTGTTCGATCACATTCCCCACTTTATCATATTTAGTCAAAGTGTAACTACCACAGTCTGTGTCTACATATTTGGAGTCTACCAAATGATTGTCGGCATCATAATGATTGGTTGTTTGGCTCACTATCTTATCACCATTCCTTTGAGTCTCCGATACAAGATTGTGATGCTCATCATACTGATAATCTATTCTGGTCATATATCTATAATAGTTATAAAGATACGGCTTGTCATATACGATAGAGAGCAGTTGTCCTTGCTCATTGTAGGTGTAGCGTGTACAATCCGTCTCTCCTGATTTATTGTATGAACATTTTGTCAAAATCTTGTCATCCTTATCAAATGTTGTGACCGAAGTTATTGTATCGATATTGAGTTTGCCTTTCAGAGTGTCATCTTCTTTCCCCTCAATCGTTGTGCTAATCAATTTATTATCAATACGTTTCTCTTCGTAAAAATTAATGGATATGAGGGTGTCGTTCCTGTATTTTTCCCCATTTAGGGGATCCTTCTCCCCGTTTATATATTTTTCCACATAGGTATTAGTCTCGTTGTCATTAAAGTATGTACTTATGCTTTCAATCATTCTATTCTTCTCATCGTATTTGTCTTTACATTCACTAGAACGACTTTTAAAGTAGGTTTGGTTCCCATTTTTATCGTAGCGTTTAACGTTGTCAAACTCTCCGTTTACAAATTCTTGTACGGTTTTTTCCCCATTCTTTCCATATTCGTATTTTTCTCCGGATATTCGAGTGGGCTGTTTATTACCTCCTGCATAAATACAATCGTTGGATTTTTGAATTGTTAATATTCTTCCCTTTGAATCGTAGGTGTATGTGTGTTTACTACAATATGAGGAATCAGACAACAACCTACCTTTCGAATCATATCTGTGATAGGAAGTGAGCTTTCCATTTTTATATTCCTCAGTCAAATTTCCCCACTTGTCGTACACTTTCCTTATGTGGGATTTTACATTGAAGTATCTATCCATCGAAATGATGGCTGTATCTCTTCCTTTTTTGTCGTAATAGACATATTCGTAATTCTTTATTTTCTTGGATTTTTCTGATTCATAGGTAATTGTTCTGTAATTTTTCCCTTTTGAATTGTATAGGCCAATGCCCTTAGAACGGTGTTCTTCTAATATTTTGCCATCATTCGAATAGATTCTACGAAAATCACCTATAGGGAATCCGCCATGACCTTCAACCAATTCATATTTTCCATTGATTATTTCGTACCTCATGTATGCAGAATTACCCGATGAGCGGTTCTCGTAATCCATTAACAAACATCCGTGATTTTTGTCAAAATGGTTAAATAAAATAGACACTGTATCTATCTTCTCATTGCCGAGAGTGTCCAAGTATTTGCGGATTTTTACCTCATATACTGTTTTGACATTTCCTTTATAGTGGTATCTTCGAAAAGTTCCATTGGTCAACATACATGATTCGCAGGCATATGCGGACGTTGTCGCAAATAGGATAAAAACAATGCTTATGATTATGTTTCTCATGATCGGGAAAGTATTGCTGGGTTAGTAAACCATGTGTCTGCGCGAACTCTGTTATCAACGCTATTAATATTTAATTGTCAGTTATTTCCTCGCTTATTTTGCGTTGAATTAATGCGCCATCTATGCAAATTTATATTTTGCCCCCTAAATCGCCAAATCTTTAAACAAAAAAGCCACACCCAATGGATGCGGCTTCCTCTATAATAAATCACTTTATCTCTTCATATATTTCCTTGCAGGATAGCTGATTTGATTGTCTCCACTGCTTGTGAAAGCGGTATGACAGGATGTTCTTTTCCTATTATTCTGTATAAATAATATCATTCTTCATCCAGCAACTCCATCATTTCTTTGACGTCTGGAAGAATCTCACGCATACTTGTGGGCATGTCAGAAAGTGTTTTGTACGTTGACACTCCCATAGGCTTGTTGTAGTCTCGTACTGCATATTCCACATAAGCTTGGTTGGCACTTCTGCAAAGCACGATGCCAATGCAAGGATTTTCATGGGGCTTTTTTACCTTGTCATCCAGCACTTGCATGTATGCATACAATTGACCTAGATATGCAGGTTTAAATTTCCCTTTCTTTAATTCAATGGCTACAAGGGCATTTAGTTCACGATTAAAGAATAACAAGTCGCTTTTCATCTCCTCTCCATAAATTTCCAGATGATATTGGTTGCCTACGAACGTGAAGTCTCGTCCCAACGTCATGATAAACCTTTTGATGTTCTGTATAATGTGCTGCTCAACGACCGCTTCGTCTACATCTTCATCTTCTGCGTCTATTTCTTCTACGTTAATATAATCCAGCAAGTATTCGTCCTTGAACATGCGGATGGCTTTCATGCTTGCTTTCGCTGTCGGTATTGTTTGGGCAAAATTGTTGGGTGCAATATGTTCCGGTTGTGGAATGCCAGCTTTTAGTACGTCCCTCAAAGTGTATTTGTCCCATTGGTGGACAACTGCCTCGTGAATGCAGTTCAGCACCTCTTGAATGTTCTTCGTTTTGTGGAGAATCTCTATGTGGTGAGAGAAACTGATGCCAAGAAACTCGTCGCGGTTAATTTCGCTCGTTGTTGGCGCCCATTTTGCTAAGGCGAAACTATCATACTCGATCTTGTTCCGCAAATCTTCCGTTTCTAATTCGCTCGCCATTGGCGAGCGAATTAGAAACGGTTGCCAAAACTCTGCGAATTGACGCATATTTCGGATGTTTTGAATGGAGAATCCCCGCAATCCAGGTAATTCTCTGTGCAATTGTTCGCTAATGGTATAGATTGCCCCAGTTCCCCATGTGCCTTCTCGAGAATTGGCTGAAACATATAGTCCCACACCAAAATACAACGACAATTGTGATCCACTAATCATTTTGGCCGCACGTGCCTGACTTTGCAGAATAGCTGTTTTGATTGTCTCCACCGCCTGTGAAAGCGGTATGACAGGATGCTCTTTTTTCATAAATGCAAATAAATAAACAAGTAAAAATTAATAATATGCAAATGTAGGTATAAATTTTCAAATAGAATGGGAAAATGTAAAGATGGTTGTTTCTGTAGACGACACGACCGAGATGATGTGCACATCGTATCAAAGGATCATAAACAAAAAAACGCATCCATAGGATGTGGCTCCTATGATATTAAAACCATTTAATTCATGCGCCTATATCATTGAATTTGCTTTTCAAGAAGGCCCTGTAATGATACATTACTCCTTCATAGAAAAAGTCCTTTTTTTTACCAAAAACACTTGGATGGTACGAACAGAAAATCAGAGTTTCAGTATGGTTGTTGTTCCGAATGATTCGGATGCTATTGTGCCCTTCTAATTTTTGTATGGAATCTTCTGAACATGAAGAAATGACAAAATCATAAATGTGTTCGCTTGTACATATTATGATGTTCGGTTTTAGTAAATCAAGCTCTTTTTTAAGGAGATCGCCATAGCTACTAAGATGCCTTTTTAAAATATTATCATCAAGAGATCCTCCTCCCGGCATTTTTTTACATTCAACTAATGCAAATGGTTGTGTGTTGAAAAAGGTTTTTACTTCTTCGAAATGTTGGGTTATTTCGTCGTGCCACCAATCACAATTTTTATCTGCCTTTGATAGTCCCCACAGAAGATAGGCTAATCTTTGGGTGAAAAGTATTTCTAGATTACGATTTTTCCTCTTCTGCTCTAATGCTTTCCCATTGTCGTTTTCCGTGTTTTTCAGCCAATCGCGAATATCTTCGTCCCATTTGGGCTCTCCGTCTTGGTGTTGGTCTTTTAACAAAAACAAAATTCGTTTTGAAGAAGAAAACCATTCTTGTTCAATTTGTTCGTCTGATTTGTTGTTTTGTCGCAAGATGCCATCTTTAGTGAAAAAATCGCCATCACCGTTCCTCTTCATTCTCTCTTTCCACTCTTCAAATATTCTATTTAGTTCTCCTTTCATACAACATTTTTGATTAATTGGATTTATCCAAAAATTCCCAGATGTCTCTATATTTATCATCGTCAACATAATCAACTGACAATACACACCATTTGCCGTTTTTTTTGTATTCGCGCCAAATAGAAGAATACTCATTTTCCTCTCCTTTCCTAGAAACGTGTAATTCATTTTCACTACCCACATAATCAGCTTCGCAGGCATCTGGGTTCAAATCCCATGGACCTTTAGGGTCGGATAGAACTTCATAACTAAAGTACATGGAATCACCTCCACTAATATCAGGTAAAACATACGTGTTAATCATTTTCGGGTGTTCAACAAAATCCTTGGGAATGTAAATGTTGAAGCCTTCAACATGAATGTAGTCTGTTTCGCTGTCGTTAGAACTGTTCGGAATGTTTGTTGCAGAATCATTGTCTGAGATTGTCTCTATTGCATTGCCACCTTTCTGTATTTTCGTCAGATACCATTCTGTTTTTTCAAGTGTGAACTCATACAATTTAATAAGGGAGTTGTCAGACATCTTAATTAATTGATATGCATATTTATCCTCCGAAACATTTGAGAATTTGCCATAACACAATTCATTCTCAACATCATCTCCTGTATAGTTTTGTGGCTCATTGCTAATGATTGAAACCATGATTTTCTTGGCTGAAAGTTCAGTCGCCTTGTAAGACTTTTTTTTGTATCCTTCTGCCTCGACAATCTTGCTTAAGCGTTGTTTACAGAAGTTTTCATTTTGAGAAAATTTATTTGCAAAAGCTTCAAAGTTTTCAACTTTAGTTTCTTTTGAAGATTCTTTATCATTGGCGAAGTAAAAATAACAACCAATACCTATCGCTAAGAAAGCAACAACTGAGGCAACAGGATATTTAGAAACTATCGGTGCCAATAATTTCGAGAGAATAAAAGTTAGTATACCTCCAACTGCGACTAGTATAAATTTTAATATCGCCTGGTTTGTTTCTTCTACGCGTTTATTACGTTCGTATTTCTCCTTATCTTTCCAGTATGAACCCATAATCAAATCAATTTACTGAGTGTTATTTCTTTACAAATATATTCGTTGTATAATGTCGAGAGTGACATTTGGTGTGCCTGATATTTTCCCGTATTGTGAACTATTTGTTCTCATGCATTTCTTCCGAAAGATCTTTCAAAAAATCATGTCCAAGTAGTTTGGATATTTTCATGAGTAGAGCGGTGTCGATGCTCTCTCTCTCAAAAATCTTGTAGATATTTCTTCTGTCGCAGCAAAGTTTCTCTGCAAACCAAGAGACTTTCCTCCCTTGGCCCCGAAAAATAAATTCTATGTGTTTGCCAATGTGCATAAAAAAAGCGTGAACCGTTCGTTGATTACTTGCCACAACTTAGTAGGCTCCGCCAAGAACCGATGACACTGACAAGCACGAAACGGCTCACGCCCAAAGGCGTGAACCTCCCGCATTGCTTATTCTCGTGTCTATAAAATTTGGCGGATTTTACTAAGTTGAGAATAAGAGCGTTAAGCTCAAATTTTATGTTATGTATAAATATATATTTCTTCCGCTATTACTTCCTTCTACTATTGTTCGTTAATGTATTTGTTTAATCGCACCTTATAAATCAAAACCGCTGTCACCTTCCTATAGGTTTCCCGTATTCATATATCATGTCGCTTGGCAAATCAATACGGTCATTCCAATAAACAATTGTCCGACTGGAATCCACTTTCCCCTGATTCCATAATCCATAAATGCTTTTTAGTCCCTTAAATTCGTCAACCGATTCAATGTCTTCATTAACGTCATAGAGGACTCCTGTTCCATCGTCGAAGAATACTTTTAGATGGAAATCAGGTAAAAATGCAATATCTTTTATCTTAGGTATCATAGTGGCGGTAATTTGGTTATAATTTGGGTATCCCACATTTTTTTCAATTCTTTAGGATAGGTTTGCAACCATTCTTTTATGAGTTCTTGTGCTTTTGCTGGCATGTCGCCCTCAATCATTTCACAAGTGCTAATGTCAAAGATACCTACGTACTCATTATACACTGCATGTATATGCGCAGGTTCATGTTCTTTTGGCTTAAAGAACATTTTTATTATAATTCCATAGAATCTACTTATTTCTGGCATACTAAACTGTTTTCTGCAAATTTATATCTTGCCCCCTAATCCTCCAAATCTTTAAACAAAAAAGCCGCACCCAATGGATGCGGCTTTCTCTATAATGAATTCTTAATGAATTACATGCCAAGACGTTTCTTGAGAGTGTCAAGACGTGCAACGAGCTCCTTAGGAAGGTGTTTGCCGAACTTAGCGAAGTGCTCCTCGATACGTCCAACTTCCTCTTTCCACTCGTCAACGTTAACTGCAAGTACTTGCTCCATCGTCTTCTCATTCCAGCAAGAGTCGAGACCCTCGATGTTGATAGCGCCCTTAGCAGGTACCTTTCCGATTGGAGTGTCAACTGTCTCACCCTTACCGTCGCAACGGTCGAAGATGTAAGCCAATACACGGCTGTTGTCACCGTAACCTGGCCACAAGAATCCACCTGGAAGTGCCTTGTTGCTCTTGTCACGACGGAACCAGTTAACGAAGAAGATCTTAGGCAAGTTCTTGCCACCCTTAGCTTGTGGCAACTTCTCCATATCGATCCAGTGCTGGAAGTAGTCACCCATATTGTAACCGCAGAATGGCAACATAGCGAATGGGTCACGACGAACACCAGCCTTCAAACCGATAGCAGCAGCGGTAACCTCAGAACCTACGATAGATCCCATGAATACACCGTGTGCCCAATCCTCAGCCTCATGTACCAATGGTACAGTGTTAGGACGACGGCCACCGAAGAGGATAGCATCAACCTTCACACCCTTAGGAGACTCCCAATCTGGGTCGATAGCTGGACAGTTAGCTGCAGGAGCTGCGAAACGAGAGTTCTTGTGAGCAACTGGGTTCTCGTCAGCGTCGCGAGAAGCAGGGTCGTTTACGATGTTACCCTTCCAGTCGATTGTGCCCTTAGGACAGTCGTAACCGATTCCTTCCCACCAAATATCACCGTCAGGAGTGTATCCCACGTTCGTGAAGATAGTGTTCTTGCAGCAAGAATCCAAAGCGTTCTTGTTAGTCTTAGCTGAAGTGTAAGGTGCTACGCCGAAGAAACCAGCCTCTGGGTTGATAGCGCGAAGGTTACCCTCCTCGTCGAACTTCATCCAAGCGATATCGTCACCTACAGTCTTAACGTCCCATCCTGGGATAGTAGGGATCAACATGGCCAAGTTAGTCTTACCACATGCTGATGGGAATGCAGCGCAAACATACTTAGTCTCGTTAGTAGCCTTCTTAGTAAGACGAAGGATCAACATGTGCTCTGCCAACCATCCATCTTCTTGAGCCATCTTAGAAGCGATACGCAAAGCGAAGCACTTCTTACCCAACAAAGCATTTCCTCCGTAACCAGAACCATAGGTCCAGATTTCGCGCTCCTCAGGGAATTGTACGATGTACTTCTCATCGATTGGAGCGCAAGGCCACTTAGCATCCTTCAAACCTGCTGGCAATGGCTTACCTACAGAGTGGATACAAGGGATGAATTCGCCGCTCTTCTCGATCAATTCCAAAGCTTTCTTACCCATACGAGTCATGATCTTCATAGAACCAACTACGTATGCAGAGTCAGTAAGCTCAACACCCAACTGGCTGATAGGACCACCCAATGGACCCATTGAGAATGGGATAACGTACATCGTACGACCCTTCATACAGCCGTTGTATTTGTTGATCAAAATATGTTTCATTTCAACAGGATCCATCCAGTTGTTAGTTGGACCTGCATCTTCTTGCTTCTTAGAGCAGATGAAAGTACGGTTCTCAACACGAGCCACGTCACTTGGATCTGATTGGAAATAGTAGCTGTTTGGACGTTTCTTTTCGTTCAACTTCTTAGCCAAACCGTTAGCCACGCACTCGTCCATCAGGCGAGTAAACTCCTCATCGGAGCCATCGCACAAGTAGATGTTCTCTGGCTGACAGATGTCTGCCCACATCTTAACCCATGCGTTCAATTTTGCATTTTTAGTGTTAATCATAAAACTTTATATATATAAAATGAATATAATCATTGTTTTACGGTTCGATACACCGTCCCCGAAAAAAGCGGTGCAAAGATACGATAAAAAAATAAAAAATATGACATTCGGGTGCGGGAATGTGTTATTTTTTTTCTCCGCTTCCTTGCGCCAATTTGTCTATCGGTCATAAAAGAAGGGCTGTCCAATCATGCAGGACGGCCCTTCTCGTGTTTCATATTTGTGGCGTACTATTTCTGCCTGTTCGCTGGTTCCCCCCAGGAAGTGAGTTTCTGCCTGAATTGCTTATTTCTTTACAATATGTTTCGTGTATGTCTCGTTCCCTGAGATGACGCGTATGAGGTAAATACCCTTGTCAAGTCCTCCGAGATTCATGCTGTGAATAGATTTGTTGGATGTGGTCTCACGTATGCGGACACTTCCTAGCGCATCGATCACCTCTATTGTCATCTTTGCATCGGATTTACCTCTGAAATATATGTTCAGATAGTCTTGGACTGGGTTCGGCCCGATTGCGCATTTCTCCTCTTCCGCATATATTGTTTCCACAGGGGTGTCGTCCACAGGAACTGGGTTGATTTTGGAGTTGATGTAGCCCAATGCGCCGACCAAACCTGCGTTGTAGTCGATACCGCCCTCGGTTCCGGAATAGTTGTTGATGTCGTCTTTGTACTGTCCATTTTCCCGTGATCCGCCAACCAGGTAGCCAAGCTGGGCAAATTTATAGGTGTTGTTCACCCTTGGCAATTTGGCTTGTTCCTTCTCCAAATCGTTGATGTCGGTTCTATAAAGATTTCTGTGGTGGGAGTAGGCTGGAAATTTGTCTCCAAAGCCGACGACATAGGAGAAGTTTTGTCCGTTATGTCCCAACATATAATCCACGGTGGCGGAGATGTACGGGCTGAGTGTTTCCTCACCCGTCAGTTTGTCGTATAATGCGCGGACGAAAGCCTGGTTGCCAGGGAAACGGAGAACGCCCCAAGGCTCGCCTCCCCAACTCTTTCCAGGCAGTTTGTTCAAGAAGTAGCCGGAATTAGGGATGTACATGGTGTCCGCATAGAACCTCAAGACTTTGAGCGCTTTCTCCCCGTAGGAAGATTCATCGCCAAGGGATGCCATGTTGTAAGCCGCAAGGTCTTCTCTGTGGTCGTAGCAAAGGCTATAGTTGTAGTTGTATTCCTTGCGGTTGTTCATCCAAGAGCAGTTCTCTTCCGCTTTCCTCAGGTATTCTGGATCCTTCGTCGTCTTGTAGAGCTCCACGTACATGGAGACCATGTCATGGATGTAGCGGTCTTCCACCGGATAGTATGCTGCCCTGGTGGTTCCCTTTGGGGTGTTTTCCACGAATTCGCAGGCCACCTTGGCTTTCTCTATGCAGGCTGCGGCGTAATCCGCATCGTATTTAGCGTATGCGCGTGCCATTGCGGCAAGTGCGGATGCGGCTTGTGAGGCCATGGCGGTTGCATTGCCTGTCGCTTTCAAAATCATACGTGGGCCGTCCGCCTCTCCTCCCATATTGACCGGGAGCGCTGATTTAACCGTTGAAGTGCACCATACCTTGTGGTCCACGTCTCCATCTCCCTTCTGGTAATAGAAGGTGCGGTTGTCACGAACTGCCTTCAAGATGAAGTCTGTGGCATATTTCACCTCGTTCAGGATGTCAGGTATACCGTCTGGCTCACCTTTCCCTCCTTCCCAAGTGTAATCGTCCGAGTCAATGTAACCGTGGTAGTCCTCCGAGTAGAAGTCTGGATAACCCTCAGGGAAGGCGTTGTATCCTAGCACCAACATGTAGGCGGAGTAGAAGAATGTTTGTCCGAAGAGCACGAAGTCTCCGCAATCTACCCAACCTCCCTTTAAGTCGTAGTCTCCGTCAGCGTCCTTCAGGAAGGATTTTCCCTTCACGAACTTGCTCCGGTCGAATTGGATTTGGTTACTTACATCATTGGCCTCGTGTGTAGCGACAAGCCAATTCACACCTTCGCCCATGCGTTGGGCGCCATAGAAACGTGTGGTCATCCACAACGCTTTTTGGTACTGTTCCTTATCGAATGATAATTCACTCTGCGCCAATATGTTACCGCATAAGACACTGAAAAGGAAACCTAATACTGAATACTTTAATTTACTCATCTTTATCTGTGTTTTATCATGAATACTTACACTTCCCTAGAAACATTTATTTCTTGTCATTTATACTTTTAGGAATAAATAGGCTTGCAAATATACAATTTTTTATCGGTATTTATAGCGTTTGGTATTTTTCTTTGCAAAGTTGTTTTTATCCTTCTTTGGTCTGTGCACACACCGACTTAATTGCGAATTAATTGACTCACAATCACTTGTTTATTCATGCGGTGTCACGCATGGAGCCCCTTCTTTTGGCGAATGGGTGTTTTCTCGAATGGAAGAAATTAGTATTCGATTTCGTCGAAATCATCTGGCTGGGTTGAACCCTTGTCTCCCTTCTTTCCTTTACCATTTTTGGAGGAGAGGTTACCGAAGTTATAGGCTAGGGTCAACGTTAGGGTTCTTCCGCTGAACTTGAACTCTGAATTCTGGTGGAAGGTGTCGTCCCATGTCTCTGAACGTCTCTTCCTTGAGTTGAGCAAGTCTCTCAGAGTCAATGTGGCTGAGAGTTTCTGCGAAAGGAAATTCTTCTTGAGTCCCATGTTGACGCTATAGTTGTGCAACATCTTTCCTTGTGCGGTGGAGCGTGGCGACCTGTAATTGGCGGATGCCTGCAGTTTGATTGCTTTCGGCAATGCGAAGTCTGAGGAGATCTGCCCGGCCCAACTGAAGTTCTCCCTGTCTTTGATGGTCACTTCTTTGTTGATGACTCCTTCGCCTGGCATGATGGTAGTCACGTCAAACTCTCCGCCCTTCAGGTGGTAGTAATATAGGTTGAGGTTGTAAGTGAGGGAGACGATCTTGAACTGGTTTTTGAGTATGAGCTCCAATCCTCCGGAATGTGCGGTCGCCAAGTTGGCTCGGGTGTTCCACATCACGTTGTCGTAGATCCAGCTGTATTGTTGTACCAGGTCTTGTGTCATTTTGTGGTAGAGTGATGCCATGAACGTGGATTTCTTCATGGTCTTGATGTAGCTGAACTCTGTGGAGTTGGTGATTTCCGGGTCTAGGTTCGGGTTGCCGAAGTAGATGTTCGCCGGGTCGGACACGTTGACGTATGGGTTGAGCCAATAGCGGCGCGGACGGGTGATGCGACGGGTGTAGCTGAGTTGCAGCTCGTCCTTCTCTGAGAGTGTGTAGGAGAGGAATGCGCTTGGGAATAGGTTCCCGTATGGCTTCTTGTCCTCGCTGTCGTTGGCGGAGTAAAGATCCCATGCGATGTCTGTCAACTCGCCTCTGAGTCCCAGTTGCAGACCGAATCGTTTCTTTTTATAGCTGTAGGAGAAATAGAGCGCATAGATGTTTTGCCTCAGTTCGAAGTCGTTGTCCAATTCAGGTTGCTCTGTGCGGCCGCTCGCCCCGTATGGTTCTATCTCGGAGGTGACGGTGTTGCCTTGCGTGCTGAAGGAGACCTTGGCGCCTGTCTCTATCTTGCTGTTGGCGTTGAGTTGTTTCATGTAGTCGCTTTGGATCTCAAGGGTGTGGTTTCCCCCGTCCAAGCTTTGGTATTGCTTATAGTCCGTGCCGTGTATGTCTCCGACTAGGGAATCCACAATGCTCTTGTGCGTCGTGATTTGTTCGTAAGCTTGGTCGTTGTTGTTTTTGTTGGGTAGGAAGGTGATGGAGGAGGTCCATTCGTTATTTTCCGCGAAGATGTGCTTGTAGTCGAATGAGACGTTGCCCATGATCCTTGTGCCGTCTGTGGTAGTGAGACGCTTTTCTCTTAGGGTTGGTATCTGTTGGCCATTTTCAAGGTGACCATTGTTGTAGAGGAGCTCCTGACTGTTGTCTCTTCCTCCGACGGAGAGCATGCCTGAAAAACCGAACTTGTTCTTGTTGGTGGCATTGAAGGTTACGTCGAGGCGGAAGAACCCTGACTTGATATTCGCATCCTGGTCTCTTGTCTGGTCTAGGTATAGGGTGTCGTCTCCAAAGGTCCTACGGTTGGTGAACCCGTTGCCTACCATGTTCCTGTTGATGTATCCGGCGCTGGAGTTGAGGGTCCATTTGTTCTTGGTGTAATAGATGTTCGCTCCGATGTTTTCTCCCAAGTGCCCATCCCACGGGTAGATGATGCCGGCGGATGCGGAGCCGTAATAGGTGGTGTTCTTCTTGTTGTTGGGTTTCATGACGATGTTGATGATTCCGACGGAACCTTCCGCATCGAATTTGGAGGAAGGATTGGAGATCACTTCAATCTGCTGTACGCTTCCTGCAGGCATCTGGTCGAGGATGTCGCCCCTGTTTTCGTCGGTGAGCCCTGCAGGTTTACCGTTGATGTAAATCTCCACATTCTCGCTGTTACTAAGGGAGACCTTGCCCTCCACATCCACCTCTACAGAAGGTATCTCTTTTAATATCTCTGAGGCGGACGTTCCTTCTGTCATCGCATTGCTGTTGACCATGTAGGTTTTCTTGTCGAGGTCTACCTTCATGGTGGCTTGGTTGGCGCTCACCTGCACTTCTTGTAGCATGCCGGCGTCTTCGACCAAGACTATCTTCTTGTAATGGGCGTTGGGTCTTGCCTCTGACAAGCTGATGTTAATGCGTTTATCCTTGTAACCCATGAAACTGATTTCCAAGACATAGTCGTCTAACGAGACACCTTCAATGAGGAAGTTCCCGTCGTCGTCGGTGATCTCTCCTGTGACTTGCGTGGTCCCGTCGCTCGAGAATAGGATGACATCCGCCATCGGCACCGTATTGCCGTTTGCGTCGAATACTTGTCCTGATATCTCTGAAGCTGCCATTGCGGACAATGCACATCCGAGAAGGCACATTGCCATGGTGATTAGTCTATGTCTCATATATCTGTAGTTGTTTAGTTCTGGATTTTGCTTGGTTGGGGAGTTTTAGGCGGGAGACTCTGGCTTTTCCTCCGGTGCGTTGACCGTTTCCGAGAGAGGGGTGCCCTGTTTTTCTGCGTTCTCTTGCTCGGCTGGTGTGGCGGTCTCCTCTTTTTTCTCCTCGTCCGTTTTCTTCTCTTCAAGTTTCTGAGCTTCCGCCTCTTTGTCTTTGGCCTCTTTGTCTTTGGCCTCAGCGTTCAGTTCGTCCGCACGGGAGAGCCATGGTCGTTTCCCGAAGATACGTTCCACATCTTCCGTGAATATCACCTCTCTGTCTATCAGTAGATTGGCCAATTCGATCAGTCCATCCTTTTTCTCCAGGAGAATCTTTTTGGCTCTTTCGTACTGCTCGTCGATGACGTTTTGCACCTCCTTGTCTATGAGCTTGGCGGTCTCCTCGCTGTATGGCTTGGAGAATGAGTATTCCGATGCTCCTGTGGAGTCGTAGTAAGATATGTTGCGAAGTTTGTCGCTCATGCCGTAGTAGGCGATGAGGGCGTAGGTTTTCTTGGTGGTGTTCTCCAGATCGTTGAGTGCGCCCGTGGAGATTTCGCCGAAGATAATTTCTTCAGCTGCCCTGCCTGCGAGGGTGGAGCAGATGTCGTCCAATAGGTGGGCGGTCGTGATGTGTTGGCGCTCCTCCGGTAAATACCAGGCTGCGCCTAGTGCTCGGCCACGTGGCACAATGGTCACCTTGATGAGCGGATTGGCGTATTGGAGCATCCAACTTACGGTGGCGTGTCCAGCCTCATGGTAAGCGGTCAATGCCTTCTCCGATTTGGTCATGATGGTGTTCTTCTTCTCCAGACCGCCGACGATACGGTCGACCGCATCCAGGAAGTCTTGCTTCTGTACGGTATTTTTACCTTTGCGTGCCGCTATGAGGGCTGCCTCGTTGCAGACGTTGGCGATGTCGGCTCCCGAGAAGCCTGGTGTTTGCTTAGCGAGGAATTCGATGTCCACGCTCTCGTCGATCTTGACGTTGCGCAGGTGTACGTTGAAGATCTCGCGACGACCGATCACGTCAGGCAAATCCACCATGATCTGCCTGTCGAATCGTCCTGGTCTCAGCAAGGCTTTGTCGAGGATATCGGCGCGGTTGGTGGCGGCGAGTATGATGACTCCGCTGTTGGATCCGAAGCCGTCCATCTCCGTCAGCAATTGGTTCAGCGTGTTCTCCCGCTCGTCGTTTCCTCCCGAGTGGATGGTTTTACCTCTGGCGCGGCCTATGGCGTCGATCTCATCGATGAAGACGATGCAAGGGGATTTTTCCTTCGCTTGGCGGAAGAGGTCACGCACGCGGGAGGCGCCCACGCCCACGAACATCTCCACGAAGTCGGAACCCGACAGGGAGAAGAACGGCACGTCCGCCTCACCTGCCACAGCCTTGGCCAGCAAGGTCTTACCCGTTCCCGGAGGGCCTACGAGCAGTGCGCCCTTAGGTATTTTACCTCCTAGCTCCGTGTATTTGGCAGGGTTCTTCAGAAAGTGCACGATCTCCTGGATCTCCTCTTTCGCTTCGGAGAGTCCGGCCACATCCTTGAAGGTGATTTTGTCTTTATTGGTGTTCTTGTCGAAAAGTTTCGCTTGTGACTGTCCGACGCTGAAGATGCCGCCGCCAGCGCCGCCTCCGCCCATCCTGCGGAACATGAAGAACCAGATGAATACGAAGAATAGAATAGGGGCTATTCCGTAGATAATGTGTCCATAATCAGCGTCTTCGTCGTATTTGATAGGAATATTGGCGCTCTTCTCCGTCTCGTTGGCGGTTGCGTTCTCCTTTTTGTCTTTTGCCTTCGGCTTTTTCTCCAGGCCAGCCTTCTTTTGCCATTTGTTTATGTCTTTGGCGAAGCGGTCGGCGGATGGTATTTGGATCTCCAACACAGGTTTAACCACGTTCTTAGCATCTTCTTTTCCAAAGACCTCCTCGATCTTGGCTGGTTTGATGTAGATGTTCGCCAAGTTCCTGTTTGTTGTCACGACAATCTTTTCGATGGCGTCCTCCTTGACGAACTGCTCTATTTGGTCGTATGTGAACTCCTTGCGGATGGGTTTGTCGTCCATGAACAAAAGGGAGATGAGGAACAACCCCACCAGCAAGTATACCCAATAGAGGTTGAACTTGAACTCTTTCTTGAACTTCGGTTTGTTGTTATTGTTAATCATCTTGGCTTCGTCGTTTTACTGTAAATCTGGTATCTCTTTGATGTCAGCGTCCTCCCATAACGTCTCGAGGCTGTAGAACTCCCTGATTTCTGGCAGGAAGACGTGAAGGATCACCTCTCCGTAGTCGAGGGCGATCCATTGTGCGTTGTTGTAGCCGTCCATGGCGTAGGGTTTCACCTTGATCTGTTCCCTCACGTAGTCCTTCACTTCGTCCGCGATGGAGCATACGTGGGTGTTGGAGTTTCCCTGACAGATCACGAAGTAGCGGAACACGTAGTTCTCCAGCTTGGACATGTCCACAATCGAGATCTGGGTGCCTTTTTTCTCTTGAATACCCTCAACTATTTTATTGACTAATAACTCTGTCTCGTCTAAAATCTTTTTCGCCATGGATTATCTATTCAGTAATTTTTCTATTGCTTTATCAACTTTGTCGAACGAGAACTCGCTCATTGTTTGGTCCATCAACGCCGTGATGCGGTCGTTGCATAGGTTCCCGATGCTTCCTTCGTGCGTGTGGTGGATGTTCTTGTCCGGAACGAACTTGCCGGCTTCGATGTCCAGCCCCACCTTCTTATAGGCGTCACGGAAAGGCATGCCTGAGCGCGCCAATCGGTTCACCTCCTCCACACTGAAGATGAAGTCATATTTGCTGTCGGAGAGGATATCCTCTTTGACCTTCACCTGACTGATGATATGGGTTGTCATCAGGAGGCAATCCTGCAACTCCTCGAATACGGGGATGAATATCTCCTTGATGATCTGCAGGTCGCGGAAGTAGCCGCAAGGCAGGTTGTTCATGATCATCATGATCTGCTGCGGCAGAGTCTGTATCTTGTTGCATTTTGCCCTTGTGAGCTCGAAGACATCCGGGTTCTTCTTGTGCGGCATGATGCTGGAACCTGTGGTGCACTCGTCCGGCAACTTCAGGAATCCGAAGTTCTGGCTGGTGAACATGCAGGAGTCGAACGCCAGTTTGGAGAGGGTGGCTGCGATGTCGGCGAGGGCGAACGCCACGGTCTTCTCGATCTTGCCGCGACCCATTTGCGCGTAGATGACGTTGTAGTCCATTGAGTCGAATCCCAAGAGGTCGGTGGTCATCTGCCTGTTCAGCGGGAAGGACGAACCATATCCTGCGGCGGATCCGAGCGGGTTGCGGTTGGTCATCTTCCAAGCGGCGAGCAACAGCTCCATGTCGTCCGCAAGACTCTCCGCATATGCGCCGAACCATAGTCCGAAGGAGGATGGCATGGCGATCTGCAGGTGGGTATAGCCCGGCATTAATACATCCTTGTATTTATTGCTCTGTTCGATCAAGACGGAGAAAAGGGCACGTACGGAGGTGGCGACGTTTTTGATCTGCTCTCGGGTGAAGAGCTTCATGTCCAACAAGACCTGGTCGTTGCGCGAACGTCCACTGTGGACCTTCTTGCCCATGTCTCCTAATTTGCGGGTGAGCATCAGCTCCACTTGGGAGTGCACATCCTCAACGCCTTCCTCTATGACGAATTGTCCAGCCTCTGCCTGCTCGTAGATGCTTTTCAACTCTTTTAGTAATATAGGAAGCTCATCTTTCCCCAGTAACCCGATGGATTCCAGCATCGTGATATGCGCCATCGTGCCGATCACGTCATGTTTCGCCAGGAAAACATCCATTTCGCGGTCGCGGCCCACGGTGAATTTCTCTATCTCCGCATTGGTCGCTTTCCCTTTATCCCATAATTTTTGTGCCATTGGTCACATTTATCCATTAATAACAATTCGCAAATTTACTGAAAAGCAATGGATAAACAAAAAATAAAATACATTTCATGGAGGAGCTCTTTTTATCGTCTGATCTTCCCTCCTTTCCTTCGATATTCCTGCAAGGAGTGGGAAGAAACGCGGGGAAAGCATGGAATATAGAGCTATGTGGATGGTAAGGAACGGTGGCATGGCAACATCTGTAAATCGCCCCTCCTCGGTATTCTATTAACGAAAAATAACAATTGTGATAGGATACTAAAAACTCTTTTTTTGCGTTTGCCTTTTTAGAGGAAGGTGTCTCTGGCGGAGACGCTTTTGTGATATATGGTCTATTCTTAATCTGAAGTATCCCCTCAAAATTGCATGATGAATTCAATAACAAAAATTATATTCCTATTTATTCTTTTAGTCTCATCTTTCGTGTCGGTCAGTGCGGAAGGGGCATTTGAAACACCTGCAGAAGAACCAAGGCATGTGAAGGATATTGCTGATGTCTCGAAAATCCACCTGAAAGCGAAAGAGGCGAAAACGTTCGTGAAACAGAAAGGCATGAACGCTGATTGGTGTATTCTGATCGATTTTTCCTATGATTTGTTCACCAAAAGGATGTTCATATACGATTTGAAGACGGACAAAATTATAAAGACTGCCTTGGTGAGCCATGGTTTTGGAGAAGGTAATACTGTTGATCATGTGGAATTCAGCAATGAGCCGGGCAGTCTTTGCTCATCGGACGGGAAGTATCGTATAGGCATTCGCTCATATAGTAATTTTGGCGTGCATTTCCATTATAAAATGCATGGTTTGGAAAAGACCAACAACAATGCGTTCAAACGTTTGGTGGTGCTCCACTCGTACGAATATGCGTATTGCGACTGGCCGACCACTGCAAGTGCGGGCTGCCCGGTCGTGTGTGATGAAATCATGAAATATATTGATTCCAAGATAAAAGCCTCCACCAATAAGTCTATTTTGTTGTGGATATTCAAATAGTGTGAACGCCTAATGTTCACGAGGAATCATTGGGTATAATAGTCCATAAGCCTTCTCTACCAATAGGGAGAATGGGCTTTTTGTGGAACATTGTATGTCCGCAGGTGTCCCTCCCTAAAAGTTCATATGGAATCGTTGTGGATGAATAAATAGACAAAATTTTTGCAGAAGTAAAAAAAATATTATATTTGTCCCTACAATACAATAATGGAATTTGTTAATAATTAATTTCGGTATCATGAAAAAGATATTGTTATCAGTAATACTTGGTGCTGTTTCATTGTCAGCATTCCCTGAAGATGGCGAATTCATGAAGGTTGCTGGAGATAAGATTCTTGTGGATGGCTCTAAGCGTTGCTATCAGATCCGCAAGGGACATGCGAGACGTGACATGACAGAGTGGACTCCTTATTGTGGAGAGTTCTCTAACTTCTACTATGTGGAGGGTTACCAATACACCATGTTCGTGGAGAAATATGATCCTCAAGCAGATACTATCCGTGTGATCAAGACTGTCGCTCGTGATAATAGTGAGGAGTATTTCCGCTTGCAGAAATTGCGTGAGAAACAAAAAGCACATAAGAAGAAGGACTAATGCGTGCCATCATCTTTCTTTCCCATGGGAAGTTAGGTGTGTAAGTGATAGGGAGCGTGTCGTAGTGATACGCTCTTTTTTCTTTTTGGGGCGTGTGGAAAGCCTATTTAATTGTTTGTGATAGAGTGATTTGAACGAACTGAAACATATATTGCGTTTTTTGAAGCCGCATTGGAAATGGGCGGTCTTGTCTCCCTTGTTCGTGGCAACCGAGGTTGTCGCCGAGTTGTTGCAACCCTATATCATGTCCAACATCGTCAACCAGGGTGTGCTGGGGGGCAATTCCTCCCTGATCGTTCCCATGGGTATTCAGATGGCGGTTATCGCCCTGTTAGGCTTGGTGGGTGGATTGTTGTCTATCTTCGCGGCGGGTACGGTCTCGTATCGGATGGGGGCGGATATCCGCTCGGCGCTCTTCCGGAAGACGATGGATCTCTCTTTCCGTGACATGGATAAGTTGCGTATCGGCTCGCTGATCACCCGCATGACTTCGGACGTGCAGCGGGTGCAGGGTGTGGTGCAGGCCTCCATGCGTCTGTTGTTCCGTTCGCCTGTCCTCTTCGTGGGGGCAGTCTCCATGATGCTCATGGTGCATCTGGGGCTCTCGTCCGTGCTCTTGGTCCTTCTGCCTATCCTCTTTTTCTCCATCATCAAACTCCTGAAACATGTCTATCCTCAGATCATCAATATCCAGAGTGCCATGGACCGGCAGAATACGATTGTTCAGGAGTATGTGTCGGGCATCCGTGTGGTAAAGTCGCACGTGAATGAGGAGGGTGAGCAGGAACGGTTCCGGACGAACAATGACGAGGTGGTGGAGCGTTCCCTGCGTGTGGCGAGGTGGATGACCCTGTTGGGCCCCATCATGTCTTTGTTGTTGAATATTGGCATAGCCGTGATCGTCTACTATGGCGCTCGTCTCCTGGAACTGGGGGAGGTCAATGTGGGTGATATCATGGCTTGCGTGAACTATATGGCGCAGATCTTGCTCTCCCTGTTGATGGGCTCCCATATCATCGTCTCCATCACGGAGGCGAGGGCTTCCATGTCTCGTGTGGATGATGTGCTCTCCTCTGCGGAACCGATGTCTGCCGAGGCGCGGGACGGTGCGGATGACTCCTCCGATATGGCCATCGTCTTCGACCATGTCTCGTTCTCTTATGACGATGGGGTGGGGAAGGAGGTGCTGCGTGACCTCTGCTTCTCGGTCAAGAGGGGAGGCACGCTGGCTATTGTGGGAGGAACAGGCTCGGGGAAAAGCTCGGTGGCGAACCTTATCGCACGTTTCTACCAACCTTCCGCTGGCACGATATGGCTGAACGGACAGGAACTCAACAGCTATGGGGAGGAGCGCTTGCGCAAGGAGGTGGGAATGGTGATGCAGGACGCGTTGCTCTTCTCAGGTACGTTGCGGGATAATCTGCGGTGGGGAAACCTCTCCGCCACGGATGATGATTTGCTCCTCGCCTGTGAGAAGGCGCAGATCGCGGATTTCGTCAAGGCGCAGCCGGAGGGTTTGGATTACCAGGTCAGCCAAAAAGGCATGAACCTGTCGGGCGGTCAGCGGCAACGCTTTTCGATCGCCAGGGCCATCGTGGGCGATTACCCTATTCTCCTTCTTGATGATTGTCTGAGTGCGGTCGATATGCGGACGGAGATGTTGATTCGCAAGGAGTTGGAGAAAATTGAGGCGACCAAGGTGGTCATTAGCCAGCGAATGAGCTCCGTGCGTCATGCGGACCATATTCTGGTCTTGGAGCAGGGGCGCATCATTGCCCAGGGAACGCACGAGTCCTTGTACGCCTCTTGTGACTTATATAAAGAAATGATTGATAATCAAATGCATGTGGAATGATATATGGCTGAACGCATTACGACAACGGGAAGATATCAACGCTTGCGTATGATGGAAGAGTCCGCAGGGAAGGCGGTGAACATGTCGGGGACACTCCGTCGACTGCTTTCCTACTGGAAGGGGGAGAAGTGGCTCTTCCTTGCGCTCTCGCTTCTCTCTGCGCTTTCCGTCGTCAGTGCCTTGCTTTGCCCCTATCTTTTGGGATGCATGGTGGATGACTGTGTCGATTTGATCCGCACGGAAGGCTCCGCCGCCTCGAAGGATTCGTTGCTGTTCCATTTGTCTATCTTCATCCTCTTCCATCTTCTCTCTTCTCTCTTCTCGTGGATTCACGGGTATGGCATGTCTGTGTTGGCGCAGCGGCTTCTGCGTAAGCTGAAGGAGGAGATGACTCGTAAATTGCTCACCCTGAGCCCTCGTTTCTTCAATGACCATCTGTGTGGTTCTCTGATGAGCCATTTCACCAATGATGCGGAACTGGTGAAGAATGCTTTGGGGGATACGATTGTGCAACTCATATCGAGTGTCCTCATGTTGGTGGGGTCCGTGGTCATCATGGCTCGTTTGAGCTGGCAGTTGGCGCTTGTCACCTGTCTGACGGTTCCCTTCTCTATCCTAGTGAGCCGTTTTGTGATGAAGCATACCCGTCGTTATTTTTCCCTGCACCAAGAGGCGTTGGGCGAGATGAACGGAGCTGTGGAGGAGTCTTTCAGTGGCATTAAGACGATAAAGAGTTTCGGCAGGGAACGGGAACGCATCGCCCAGTTCGAGGCGTTGAACCAGGTGGTGTGTGAGACGGGAAGGCGAGCCCAGATCTATAGTGGATTGCTGATGCCGTTGATGCGTGTGCTGGACAACTGTTCTTACATCATCGTGACGATGGTGGGTGCCTTCATGGCCTCCCAGGGCTCTGTGACGGTGGGTGTCGTGCAGTCTTTCCTCCTCTATACCAAGAATTTCCAACGTCCCATCAATGCGATAGCCACCCAATTGAACACTGTCCAGTCTGCCGTTGCGGCCGCTGAGCGTATCTTCAGATTGTTGGACGAGAAGGTGACCGTCGAGGAGGCGGAGTCCCCCAAAAGTATGGGGGCGGTGAGCGGACGGATAGATTTTAAAGATGTCAGTTTTGGCTATGGGGAGAAACTGGTGTTGAAACATGTCTCTTTCTCCGTGCAGCCAGGTGAGGTGGTCGCTGTTGTCGGATCCACGGGTGCGGGCAAAACGACGCTCGTGAATCTGTTGAACCGTTTCTACGACGTCTTCGAGGGCAGTGTGATGGTGGATGGTGTGGATGTGCGTGAGCTTTCCCTCTCCGACCTCCGCCGCTCCATCGGTTGGGTGCCGCAGGAGGCCTATCTCTTCTCTGACACGGTGAAGTACAATGTGGCTTATGGGGACAAGGAAGCTTGGCTCGATGCGGTGAGGGAGGCGGCCCGTTTGGCGAATGTGGACCTTTCCATAGAGCGTATGCCTGAGGGCTACGAAACGGTGCTGAGGGAACAGGGAAACGGTCTAAGCCAAGGCCAGCGTCAGTTGCTGACCATCGCCCGAGCGGTGAACAAGAACGCTCCGATCCTGGTCATGGACGAGGCGACCAGCAACATCGACACCCGTACGGAGATGCTGATTCAGCACGCAATCGCTCAAATCACGCGGGGGCGTACATGCTTGATCATCGCCCATCGGTTAAGCACAATCATGAATGCGGATAAGATCATCGTGTTGGACGCAGGTGAAGTGGTGGAGGAGGGAAGGCATGAGGAACTTCTGCGTAAGCGAGGAACCTATTGGTCAATCTATAACAGCCAATTCGTGGAGGTGTGAATTGTAGAGACGCAATATTTTGCGTCTCTACGGTAGGTCTACCGAAAAAAAGAGGCTTCTTTTGAAGCCTCTTTCTCTATTTTCACGATTATTCTTCTGGTTTTATTCGGCTTTAGGCTCCCTCTCTTGAAGCTTCTGTTGCCATTTCCAGGCGGAGCGTAGGGTGTCTTCCAGACTGGCCTCTGCCTTCCAACCCAGTTCTTTGTTGGCGTAGGAAGCATCTGCCCATACCTTCTCGATGTCGCCCGCCCTTCTTGGAGCGATCTCGTGAGGCACTTTGATGCCTGTAGCCTTCTCGAAGGTGTTGATGAGTTCAAGGACGGAGACGCCCTTCCCTGTTCCGAGGTTGAACACTTCGATGTTCTTCTTGTTCTTTTTCCCTAAGATACGGTCGATGGCGCACACGTGAGCCTTGGCGAGATCCACCACGTTGATGTAGTCGCGTATGCAGCTGCCGTCAGGCGTGTTATAGTCGTTTCCGAAAACCTTTAGAGATTTACGGATGCCCGCCACGGTTTGGGTGAGGTAAGGCAGGAGGTTGTTCGGGATGCCGTTCGGCAACTCCCCGATCTCTGCGCTTGGGTGGGCACCGATTGGGTTGAAGTAACGTAAAAGCACAACGTTCAAGTTCTTGTCGGCTGCGGCGGCATCCTTCAAGATTGTCTCGCTCATCTGTTTGGTGCTACCATAAGGGGAGGTGGCAGGTTTGATAGGAGACTCTTCCGTGACAGGAAGCACATCGGGTTGTCCGTAAACCGTGCAGGAAGAGGAGAACACGATGTTTTTAATGTTGAATTTAGGCATCAGCTGCAGCAGGTTGATCAAGGAGACAATGTTGTTCCTGTAGTAGACCAAAGGCTGCTCGACTGACTCGCCCACCGATTTGGATGCGGCGAAGTGTATGATGGCCTTGATGTCGGAATGTCTCTCCAGGAAATGTCCCAACGAGATGTAGTCCTTGCAGTCTATGTTTTCATAGGTGGGGAGTGAGCCGGTGATGGCTTTGATTCCGTCTAGCACTCCTATGTTGGAGTTGGACAGATTGTCGATGATGACAGGCTCATACCCTGCGTTGAAGAGTTCGACTGCGGTGTGGGAACCGATGTAGCCCGTTCCGCCAGTCACTAATATTTTTCCTTTGTTTGTCATGCTTAGAATTGCTTCTTGTTAGAACAGTTTGTTCGGATAGACGCCGTCGTTGATCAGTTTTTGGATCTTAGCGACGACGGAAGGCCTGTCTTCCTTGTAGGTTACGCCGAACCATTTGCATGGTGTCTCTAACACACTGATGGTGGAAGTACCCTCTTGGATCAGGCGGTTCACCATGGTAGGGATGCCATATTCAGCTTTTATGTTGTCGGCATTCTTCTGGAGGAACTCCTTGAAGTCCGCCACGGAGTGATCGAAATAGTCCGTCGTGAAGCCCCACATGTTCATGGAAACAGGGAGGTTCTCGTCGATGCTCTCGTACTCTCCGGTTTGTTGGTTCTTGAATATCACATCGTTGCCTTTCCGTTGCACTTCGTAGTGCTCGACTACGGTAGTCAGGTGGTTCTGCGCATCCTTGTTGCAGACGCCGCGGGAAACGTGTCCGCTCTCGGAGAGCGTGTTGCCCAAACGGTATGCGACCATGCAATATTGGTCCTTCTTACCCTCCATCGCCTTCAGTGCGTCCGCCAGGATCTGGAAACTCTCTTTCCCGTAGAAGTCGTCGGCGTTGATGACGGCGAAAGGTTCCTTCACAACATCTTTTCCCATGAGGATCGCATGGTTGGTTCCCCAAGGCTTTACCCTGTCGGGGTGCAAACTGAATCCGGCAGGAAGGCAGTCCAATTCTTGGAAAACGACCTCGACTTGAACAGCGTCTTTATATTTGCTGATAACCTTTTCTCTAAAATCTTGTTCGAAAGCGTGACGGATGACAAATACCACTTTGCCAAAGCCTGCGCGTATGGCGTCGAAAATGGAAAAGTCCATGATGGTTTCCCCGTTTGGACCCAAACCGTCCAATTGTTTCAACCCTCCGTAACGGCTGCCCATTCCCGCAGCTAAAACCAATAATGTAGGTTTCATAAATGATGCTCCTTTCTCTAAACTAAAAACGAATTATCCCGCGAAGATAAAAAAAGAATAAATATCTTTTCCATCAAAATGATGGCATTATGTTTTGTTGAGGCAATTTTTGTGTCTGGGTGCCCTATTCCTCGCACTTTACCACCCGACAGACCATTCTTTTTTGTAGTCGCATATGGTGTCGTAATTCACCAAGGTTGGTCCCCAATCGTTTACCAGCCTTGGACGGCTTGTGTCGAAAGAATCGTTGATTAGGCTACGCTTGGGATCATACCATTTGTTTTTTATGCCCGCTAATTCGAGCATGAGGTGCGGAAGGTCATCGGTCATGAACGGTCTGTGGACAGATGCCTCAATTCTCCTGGCGATGTCAGGATGTCTCTCTTTGTAGAGGTCGGACACGTATATGAGGAAGGGTATCTCCACCTCACATTGCATCCATGCGACCATGTTGTCTTCGTAGAAACCGTTCCTTCCCGAATAGTTGCGGTAGTCGAATATCTCTTCCCCATGGTCGGAGAAATAGATGACAATCGCGTCCTTCTCTTCGTACAATCGTATGATTTCATTCACAATCGAATCGTTGTATAGCGTGGCGTTGTCGTATTCCGCCAACGTGCGGAGTTGTGAGGCGGACAGTTCCTTCCTGTCATACTCCTTCTCCGTGAAGTGGTTCCTCTCCTTTGGGTATCTGCTGCTATAGTCGAAGTGTTGGCCTATCAGGTGGAAGATGACCAGGTTGTTCTTCTCTTTCTCTACCGTTGGGCGGGCCTCCACGAAGTCTTTGATGAGGTCCTCGTCATAGTCGTATTGAAGAGTGTTCTTGGCGTTGTAGAAATCGAGGTCGCTGTTGCGGATGTAGGAGCAGGAGGCTGTTTGATTCTCCCAAAGCAGGACATTGTAGCCCGAAGCCCTGAATAGGCAGGGGAAGAGCGGCGTTTCGAACCATTCGGTCTCCTGATCCACGCTGGATAGCGAAAGGAAATGGTTGAAGGCTCCTATCGTGTAGTTGATGGGGGAGATGACGTTGTCGAAGACATAGAGGTTCTTTCGTTTCGAGAGGAAAGGGTTCGTCTCCAACGTGTAGCCATATAGGCTGCTGTGATGTTTGTTGTGGGACTCTCCGATAATCAGCACTATGTTAGGCGAGGCGAATGAACAACTATCGTTTTTCAGGTCCGCATTGGCTTTGCTCACCGCGGCGAAGTTGTCCATATGTCGGGCGAATCCCCCTATTTGGTGCTTGAAATTGCCCAGTGAGCCCTCCCCGTAGGATAGTAATGTCAATCCGGAGCAGAGGATGAGGATCGGTGCGATCGTTTTCCATGGATTATTCCACAGCTTAATCTTCCCCCCGACATCCGAGTTCTTTTTATGTAAGGCTCTGCCTATGAGCAAGACGATGATAACCGCAATTGCAGACAATATGACTGTTGCCCTATAGAAGGAGACGAAATCCAGGGTCTCCTCAACGGATGTCTCGTATACGATGAGTAGCAGCTCCATGAAAAACATGCTACCCGACAGACAGAATATTGTCATTGTCAGGAGCACGATGATGTAGATGACCGTTTGGATTGCGATGTCGGTGCTTTTTGACAATAGGGAGTAGCGTCTCAGCATGTAACAGAGTGAGTATAGGATGTATAGGATGGCAAAATCCTGTGCGATTCCGATCAGTAGGGATGGAATCGTCTCGCTGCATGTGAAGCGAGGTATCGTTAAAAGAGTGAGTAGGAATAGTATGGTGAGCGGGTATTGGGTTAAAGGGGCTAAGATCCCCGCCGATATTCTCCTTACTAGATTCTTGATCTTACTTTTTAAATCGTTCATTTTCAATTTGTTCGTTAAGTTCTTCTCGCTATTAATGCATTATGCAGACCCTATATAGGTTTGATCTGCGGGGCGAAAGTCGGTGCGGTTGCTCTCTCTCGCCGTAATGCTCCGCGAAAGTAATTATATCCTATATTCTACACAAACAATCAGCCGAAAAAGCAAGAATGACGGGGTGGATTCTTGCTTGGCATCTATATCCATTGCTTGATTTTTGCAGGTAGAAAGGGGGGGAGGAGACGAACGTTGAACAATTGCGGGACGGATGTGTCCGTTTTTCTCAAATTCTCAAATCTTTTCGGTCGATATGCTTTGAAATTAAGGCGATTTTTATAACTTTGCGAAAAATTTTGGCAAAGTGGCAGTTTCGAAGAACGAATTATTAGATAGTTTGGAGTCGAAAGTGAGGCACCTTATCTTTTTGAACGAAGAGCAAAGGAAGGCGAATGAGACGCTTGACCTGAGCCTGCGGAAGTGTGAGGAGGAACTGTCCAGAGCGAAAATGTCGGAGAAATCGTGGCGGGATAAATACCAGCGGTTGCTGATAGCCAAGACGATATCGACGTCCGAGGAGGACTCGAAGAAGACGATCGCTCGTTTGTCGAAATTGGAGCGGGAGATAGAAAAGTGCATTGCGTTGCTAAATGAATGACGTGTTAGCATGATTTAGTGGAGGCAAGTATGGACAAAAATATAACTATCGTGCTCAAGTTGGCTGGCTCGGATTACCGCATGCGATGCTCAAGCGAAGATGAACCGTTGTATCGTGAGGCGGCCGATTTGATTAGAAAGGAGTACCAAAGAATGTTGGATGCGTATCAGGCCAATGTGGGGGAGAAAGACCTCCTGGTCTATACCCTTCTGCAGGTAGCGATGAGACTGAAGATCCTTGAGTCTAAGTACTCGGGAGAGAATGATAGACTGCAATCCCTGGAAAGGGATTTGTCCGATTATCTGAAAACATTATAGACACATCACCTTTCTTTTTGTGTAACACCCGCATTTCTTTTGAATTTAGCCTTCAAAAGCGATGCGTTTTTTATATATATTAACTTTATTTATTGATATGGAGATTGTTTTAATAATTGCAGGAGTCTTGGTCGGCGCTTTGGTGACTTGGCTCGTGCTGAACACTGCCTTAAAGTCCAAATCCCAGAAAATCATACAGGATGCGGAGGCTGAGGGCGCTAGAATTCGTTCCGAGAAGGAACGCGAGGCAAAGCAAAAGTACCAGGAACTGAAGAATGAGTATGATTCCCACTGCAATCAACGCAATGCGAAGATGCAACAGCAAGAGTCTAAACTCAAACAACGCGAAATGCAGCTGAACCAATTCCAGGCGGAGTTGCAGAAGGGTAAGACTGAGACGGAGAACATGAGGGAGACCCTCAATAACCAAATGGATATCGTGAATTCACGCAAGCAGGAGCTCGAGAAACTGAACCGTATGGCGAGCGAGCGCCTGGAGACGATATCTGGCTTGTCCGCAAGCGAGGCGAAGGAGAAATTGATCGAGGCATTGAAGGAGGAGGCTAAAACGGATGCCATGTCCTATGTGAACGAAATCATGGAAGAGGCTAAGATGACTGCGAACAAGGAGGCTAAACGTATTGTTGTGCAGACCATCCAACGTGTCGCTACCGAGGCCGCCATCGAAAACTCTGTCACTGTGTTTAATATCGATTCCGACGAGGTGAAAGGTCGTATCATCGGTCGTGAGGGCCGTAATATCCGTGCTTTGGAGGCTGCTACGGGCGTTGAGATCATCGTGGATGACACGCCGGAGGCTATCGTCCTCTCCGCATTCGATCCTGTCCGCCGTGAGGTGGCCCGCTTGGCTTTGCACCAACTGGTGACCGACGGCCGTATCCACCCTGCCCGTATCGAGGAGGTGGTCGCTAAGGTGAAGAAACAGGTCGAGGAGGAGATCATCGAGACAGGTAAACGCACGACCATCGATTTGGGTGTGCATGGTTTGCACCCTGATTTGGTCCGCCTCATCGGTAAGATGAAATACCGTTCTTCTTATGGTCAGAACTTGTTGCAGCATGCGCGTGAGACCGCTAACCTCTGCGCCGTCATGGCTTCCGAGTTGGGATTGAACCCTAAGAAGGCGAAACGTGCCGGTCTGTTGCACGATATCGGTAAGGTGCCTGATGACGAGCCTGAGTTGCCTCACGCAATCTTGGGTATGAAGTTGGCCGAGAAATACAAGGAGAAACCTGAGATCTGCAACGCTATCGGTGCCCACCACGACGAGATCGAGATGGAGAGCCTTCTCTCTCCAATCGTGCAAGCGTGTGACGCTATTTCTGGCGCACGTCCAGGTGCCCGTCGTGAAATCGTTGAGGCTTACATCAAACGTCTCAATGACCTTGAGAAGTTGGCGCTCTCTTACCCTGGCGTCGTTAAGACCTACGCTATCCAGGCGGGCCGTGAGCTGCGTGTCATCGTGGGTGCGGATAAGATTGACGACAAGGAGATCGAGACGCTATCCTACGAGATCGCTAAGAAGATCCAAGACGAGATGACCTATCCGGGACAGGTGAAGATCACGGTGATCCGTGAGACCCGTGCGGTCAGCTTCGCGAAATAAGGGATTTGTTACATTTATGGTGGGGGCGTGGCTGTGCTACGCCCCTATTTTTTTTGTTTGGGGATGGGGCTGTGACGCACCCTATGTGTGGTGCGGGAAAAGATATCTTCCACCGCACTCTTTTACATGTCCGAGAATGCTTTGTTTGTTGAATATTTTGCCTTATTTTTGCACCAATGATTGAATGACGATATGATAAAAGTATATTGATATGAGCCCAATACTTGTGAGTTTCTTGTGGATAGTGTTAGGCTTCGTCCTTTTGGTGAAGGGGGGAGACTACTTGGTGAAAGGATCTGTTTCGATTGCCCGCAAGGCGCATCTGAGTTCGATGATCATCGGAATGACGGTCATCGGCTTTGGCACCTCCGCACCGGAGATGTTGGTCAGCCTAAACGCCGCGATGGCGGGTAGTTCCGGTATCGCCTTAGGCAATGTGGTAGGGTCCAATATCGCCAATATCGCGCTTATCCTCGGTGTGACGGGGCTTCTCTATACGTGCGCCACGGACAAGCACACCCTCAGTGTCGATTTGCCGTTTATGGTGTTGGCGTGCGTCCTTTTGTCCGTTGTAGGCATGACGGGGTCGATTGGACGAATCACGGGTGTCATAGGTGTTTTGATGTTGGTGGCGTTTATTGTGTGGCAGATCAGGACCTCCCGAGAGAAAGGCGAAGACAAGGAAACGGAGGAGGAGAAAACCACCTATCCTCTGTGGCTTTCGATTCTCATGGTGGTCCTCTCCATCGCCGCGATGGTTTTCGGCTCGCATTTCCTTGTGGATGGAGCACGGGATGTGGCGAGTGCGCTGGGTGTTTCGGAGCGTGTGATCGGTCTGACGATCGTGGCGGTGGGTACCAGCCTGCCGGAGCTTTTCGCCTCGGTCATGTCGGCGAAGCGTGGCGAGACGGATCTTGCGATTGGCAACATCATCGGAAGTGTCTCGTTCAATGTCTTTTTCGTCGTGGGTGTCTCCTCCGCCATCTGCCCGATAGAGGGGAGCGACGTCGGGTTCCTCTATGATTACCTCTTGATGGTGGTGCTGGCGTTGTTGTTGTGGTTCTTCCTCTTCACGCACCGTACGTTAGAGCGATGGGAGGGAGGATTGCTATTGCTTGTTTATGTGGGATATATCGCTCACATGGTGTGGACAGCGTAAGTAATTTTGAAGATTCGAGGAAAAATAGTATATTTGCACGATTTCTGTATGATAACGAAAAATGGTATAGTAGTGTTTATATATTTATATAAGGGGTTTTAAAGTATATTTTGATCATGGGAAAACGTTTATATACATGGTTGCTTCTGTCGCTGGGAGTGGTGACGGGAGCGTTGGCGCAGAGCATGACCATATCCGGTGGTAACGACCACGGTTTGATCATTTGTGCGCAAGGTTATTTGTATACGTGGGGAAATAACTTCACGTCTCAAGGACAAGGTCCATTGTTGGGTATCGACCCTTCTGTAAGTGGGTATAATGATAAAGTCGTTTATTCGCCTCAAAAAGTCAAATCGGGCAATCTGACCTTTAACATGGTCACATCTGGATCGGGTGCGTTTAATCTTGCGCTTGCATGTAATGGAATTGTGTATGCGTGGGGAGAGAATACTCAAGCAGGGTGTGGACAAGGTAATACGGATCCTGTGGTTCCGTATCCTGTGCCAGTACATTGTGGTGAAGCTCCTGGTTATAATGAGGATGGATCTTCTGGTGGGCCATATCTTGGAAATGTCAAATATATAGCTGCGACAACAGCTGCCGGTTTCGCGATTTTGGGTGATGGAAGAGTTGTCGCATGGGGAGGAAAGAATAATCAATCGATGTTTGTCGTTGATCCTACAACCGAGCCGGTCTATGTCAAGAAAAAGGATGGTTCTTTTTTGACGAATGTCACACATGTCTCTGGAGGTGATGATAATGTGTACTTCCGTACGGAAGATGGGCAGTTGTATGCAATGGGTTCATGGAATGGAGGAAATTCCACAGATGCAAGTGGTGTCATTACATATGCTGCATTGGTTTTGAAAGAAGATGGCACCCCGCTTTCAGATATTCGTATGTCAGCGGCAGGTGATGTTGCGGGTTATGCTGTTACGGGTGATGGATTTGTGTGGTCTTGGGGAAATGGCGGATGGGGAGGATGTACTGGTACCAGTACGGAAGGAACCCATGCGAGAGCCAAAAGGGTGATCTCAGGAGAATATAAGACCATTTCCAATGAAAATTACCTGACTGATGTGAAGGAACTTATTGGTGGCCGTGGTTATGGAGCTGCTGTCACGAAAGAGGGATATATGGTGTATTGGGGATGTATAGACGCATTGACGAACGGAAGCGTTGCCCCAACGGGGGGTGGTATCGCTCCTGCTGGTAATACGACTGTTCAACAATACTATGCAGGTAACGGAGGACAAGGTGTGAAGCCGATTCTGGCGAGGTATTGTGACGCAAGCGGGAAACCAGGAGAAATAGTTAAAGATGCCGTCTCTATTTCCAGAGGAGATATCTTTGGTTATATGATAAATGACAAGGATGAGTATTACACATGGGGCTCTAACCTGTATGGTGAGTGTGGAACAGGAGAGAAAAATGTGGAATTTTATCAGTGCATGAAAAAATTGACAACGGTTCCTTGTGATATTCAGGATGTGTGTCCTTCTGTTTTTATGCGTGATGTAAAAAAATGTCCAGGAGAAAAGATTGAACTGGACTGTGGATTTGTCGTGCCTAAAAGGAAAGAGGATAGATATTACATTGAGTGGTATAGGAATGATGGACATGGTGATGAAAAACTAAACACTTCAACTTTGATGAAGGGTGCAAATGGGTACTGGACTTTTGATGCATCGTATTTGTTGGACGATTACAATAAGTCGTCAATATTTGTTACCGAACCAGGCACATATAAGGTTATTGCATATTACATTGGAGAAAATATCCCATGTGACGCTTGTTCCCCTGACACAGCTATATCGGTTGTGACGGAAATGGATATGCCTATTGATACTATTATCACTGAAATGAACTGTGTGTTCGATCCTAAGCATCCTTCTGCTTCTGACAATATATGTTTCGAGGCTGTTGTCAATGATAAATTCTATAAATCGACGGAAACGGCTTCGTTTGCGGCTTTTTCCACGGAAAGTAGTTCTGATACATTGTCTGTGGTTACTGCGAAAGGTTCAGGTGGAGCACTGAAGTATTGTGTTACTGGTGATAAACTCGATCCTTCAGGTATCATTTATGATGGTAGTGACACTTTGTATACGTTATGGGTGGAGGATGTTACTGAATTCGAAACCAAATTGCTGGAGAGGAAAACGCCTCCGACATCGTCAGGAGCATATTTTGGAAACTATACTCAAATTATCAAATTAAGTTCCACTTCATATTTGAAATCATTCTCTTTCTATGCTTCATCAGACAATGGAGGTTCAATTACGATTCAACCTATAATCTACAAAGCTGGTGAGGAAGTTAGCAGTGGATATAATTTCGGTCCGATTTTTTGGTCTGGAACAGGAAAGAAATTTAACATAGAAAAGTCAGATGGAGTGGTGGAATTGGTTGTTGATTGTGACGTGCTATTACCTGCTAATTCCATAAGGGGGACAGAATATATTTTAGCGGCGAAAGTGACACTTAACAATGTTGCCCTGTATACGGCGGAAGTTGGTGGATCAGCCACCCAACAGGGTGGAAGCCTTTCTGTTATGTACTCGACGCCGATTAAGGATTCCGAGAATTATGGAATCATGGCGATAGGTTCTACTGCTAACCAAACTAATAACCCTAATAGAACAAATCCTTATTGGAACATTATCTTCGGGAAGAAAACCGATTATGATTGTGGACGTATTATGTTGTCCGCTAAATTGGGTTGCCCTCCATGTACCTCCCCGGATGAGGTGAAGATGTTGGTGGACGGCGTGGCTAAGACGTCTGATACAATCTCCTTGTGTGAGGAATCCCCTGCGGTGGAACTCTCGGTCGAAGATATTAAGAGCACCCAGAATTCTTCCGCTGCTTTCGATGTGCTTTGGTTCGTGGATCAACTGGGTAATGAGGACGATGCTGATCAGGTGGATCCGAAGGTTACTTCCTCTATCTACAAGACTAAGATCAAATGGTCCGCCGCTAAGGAGGGTACTACTGAGAAATATTATGTCAGGGGCCGCGACAATGAGAAGCCAACTAGTTCGAAATGCTTTGTCGAGGACTCTGTCGTGGTGAAGTATAACAAAAAGCCGGTTGTTCCGACCATCGAGATTCCTTCTTTCTGCAAAGGCCTCGTGGACGATGCGGTGAAGAGTTATCTGAACAATGATCTAAAGACGCTTTTGAATGGCTTGGAAGCTGATATATTAGACCCATCCAATGCTGCGGTGGCTGTGGCTGACCTTGCCACTTCCCTGAATGCCTTGGCTGCGGGTACGCAAACCTATAAGATATCGGTGACTGACATCGCAACGGGCTGCATCAGTGAAGTCTCTTCGTTTGATGTGAAGGTGAAGGCGATTCCGGACAAACCGGATGTCACGGATATCGACTTCCTTGTTTCGGACGAGACGAGTCAGCCGGTGGGAGATGGTGTTCCTTCTCAGCCGGGGGATATCCATTGGTACTCCAACAAGTCTGACTTCCCATCTAACCCGTCGACGACGATCCCAACCGTCTCCTTGAAGGAGGAGAAGACGTTCACCTTCTGGGTTTCCAAAAATGTGGATGGTTGCGAGAGCGACACGTCCAGCTTCTTGGTGACGGTGAACGACGCACCGGTTCCGGCTGCCCATGACACGCTTATCTGTGTGCAGAATAGCTTGACGAACCCTAATCCGTCGGTTGATTTGAGCACTCTGGTCACGGCGGGTGACCCTAAGAATCCAAACACTGCCTTTACATTGAATTGGTATACGGATCCGGATGCGGCGAAGGGAACGGGTTCCGCAACTGCACCGTCGGTTGATTATACCAAGGTGGGTGTTCAAACTTTCTATGTCAGCCAAACCAATGGAGATACGCATGCAGAAAGTAACAAGAAGGCTGTCTCAGTCAAGATCTACAAGGCTCACCAGTTGAGTCCGATTGCCTCAGACACCTACTGCGACGACGAGCAGAACCCTCGTGCGTTGGTGCAGTTCGCCGAGGACGGCACGACCGACTACGATAAGGCGACCGACATCCAGTGGT
>JAEERP010000005.1 GCA_016285885.1 Paludibacteraceae bacterium | reverse complement strand
TTAATTATTATCTTTTTATTTTTTTTAGGTGTTAAAAAACCCCTTTAACAAATATTTTTTTTTTTTTTTTTTTAAAAAGATAAAAAATTTTTTCCCCCCCCCCCCCCCCCCCCGAACTGTGGTAATTTTTGCCAACTTTGGCACTTTTTGGTAATGTGAAAGTATCTGTTTTTACTTAAACGACCAAACAACACGACCAAAAACTGTCAATGTTGACAACTTTTGGTCGTGGCTATATCTACAGGTACTGTTGAATCACCCCGCTCAGCTCGCCCACCTCCAGCACGCCGCTTTGCCTCCACACCGGCTCACCGTTGCGGAAGAGCATAAGGGTAGGGACGGCCTGGACACGGTGCTGCGTCGCGAAGCTCTCGTTCTTCTCAACGTCTATCTTGAGGATGCGGAGGGCGTCGCCATGCTTCTCCTTCAACTCCTCCAATATCGGGTGCATCCTTTGGCAGGGTACGCACCACGTGGCATAGAAGTCAACCAATACCAGCTGACCGCTATTGATGATCGTATTAAAATCCTGTTCCATACTGTCTAAAGCTAAAAAAGGCGTGTTACTCGTGCGGGTAACACGCCTTTTGGATTGTAAATAGATGATAATTGATTACTTAACCTCCTCAAAGTCAACGTCTGTGATGTTGTCGTCCTTTGAGTTTCCGCCTGCGTTGCCACTGTTGTAGCCGGCGCCTGCGTTAGGGGCGCCTTGCGCTTGTTGCTGTGCGTTGTACATGTCCTGAGAAGCGTCCTGGAATGCTTTGTTCAAAGCCTCCATCGCATCGTCGATGTCCACGATGTTCTTCGCCTCGTGAGCAGACTTCAGCTTCAGCAATGCCTTCTCGATGGTCGCGCGCTTGTCGCTTGGCAACTTGTCGCCGTATTCCTTCAGGTTCTTCTCCGTCTGGAAGATCATGTTGTCCGCTTGGTTCAGCTTGTCGATGCGCTCCTTCTCCTTCTTGTCGGCCTCCGCGTTCGCCTCAGCCTCCGCCTTCATACGTTGGATTTCACTGTCGCTCAAGCCGGAAGATGCCTCGATACGGATCTTCTGCTCCTTGCCGGTCGCCTTATCCTTAGCGGATACGTTCAAGATACCGTTCGCATCGATATCGAAGGTCACCTCGATCTGCGGCACACCTCTTGGCGCTGGCATGATACCGTCCAAGATGAATCGGCCGATGGTCTTGTTCTGCGCCGCCATAGGACGCTCGCCTTGCAATACGTGGATCTCCACGGAAGGTTGGTTGTCCGCAGCCGTTGAGAAGATTTGTGACTTCTTGGTAGGGATGGTCGTGTTGGCGTCAATCAACTTGGTCATCACACCGCCCATCGTCTCGATACCGAGTGAAAGAGGGGTCACATCCAACAAGAGGACATCCTTGACCGTACCCGTCAAGACACCACCTTGGATAGCCGCACCGACAGCCACCACCTCGTCAGGGTTCACACCCTTGGAAGGAGCTTTGCCGAAGAACTTCTCCACAGCGGCCTGGATGGCAGGGATACGGGTTGAACCACCCACGAGGATGATCTCGTCCACGTCTCCGACAGACAAGCCAGCCTTGTCCAAAGCGTTCTTACAAGGGTCGATGGTACGTTGGATCAAATCGTCCACCAACTGCTCGAACTTAGCACGCGTCAAGGTCTTCACCAAGTGCTTAGGCACACCGTCAACCGGCATGATGTAAGGCAAGTTGATCTCGGTGGAAGTGGTGCTGGAAAGCTCGATCTTCGCCTTCTCGGCAGCCTCCTTCAGACGTTGCAAAGCCATAGGGTCCTTGCTCAGGTCGATACCGCCGTTCTCGTTCTTGAACTCCTGTACCAACCAGTCGATGATACGGTGGTCGAAGTCGTCACCGCCCAAGTGTGTATCACCCGCCGTAGACTTCACCTCGAAGACACCGTCGCCCAATTCGAGGACGGATACATCGTGCGTACCACCACCGCAGTCGAACACGACGATCTTCATATCCTTGTTCTTTCTGTCCAAACCGTAAGCCAAAGCGGCGGCGGTAGGCTCGTTGACGATACGTTTCACGGAGAGACCCGCGATTTCGCCCGCCTCCTTAGTAGCCTGTCTCTGAGAGTCGTTGAAGTAAGCAGGAACGGTGATGACCGCCTCTGTCACCTCTTGTCCGAGGTATTCCTCAGCCGTCTTCTTCATCTTCTGAAGAATCATGGCGGAGATCTCCTGTGGCGTGTAGAGACGTCCGTCGATGTCCACGCGAGGGGTGTTGTTGTCACCCTTCACCACTTTGTAAGGGACACGCGCGATCTCTTGCTGCACACGGTCGTAAGTCTCGCCCATGAAACGTTTGATGGAGAAAACAGTCTTAGTAGGGTTGGTGATGGCCTGTCTTTTGGCAGGGTCACCCACTTTTCTTTCGCCTCCGTCGATGAAACCAATGATGGAAGGAGTAGTTCTCTTTCCTTCGCTGTTCGCGATGACGGTAGGCTCGTTGCCTTCCATTACCGCTACGCAGGAATTGGTCGTACCTAAGTCAATACCAATAATCTTTCCCATGTCTTTATTCTTTTTAGTTAATTATATTCTACAATGTAAGTGGCGCTTATCGGGCGCACATCTAACTTATTTCAAAGTCTGTGCCAAAGGTGTTTTTGTCGTGTTGGAGCGCTTCTTTCTGCCAAATTTTAGGTCGGAACCGGTTTGGGGACATCCCTTTTGTCATTTTGTCTGACAGAATGTCTGTTTTTCCTGTGGCGTGGCTCCTTTTGTCGGAAGGATAGGGGAGTGTGGACCCTCCTCCATGATACCTGATATATTTGTTTGTTGAATATTTATAAAAGTGTGTATGATTTTCAATAATCAATAAATAATGTGTAAAATTTGTGATTGGTGCAAAGAGGGTGGGTATTTCCGATTTTCAAGCTTATATTTGTTGTATTTTAATGTAAGTATATTTTCATTAATAAATTTAAAAGGGTTTTTGCGTATGAAGAAAGGTGTTTTATTGATGGCAATGTGTGCCATGGTGGGTGGTTTTATCTCTTCTTGCAAGGAAGACGATCCGGAGCCGGAAAACAAGACTGTGAAGTATGAACTCGAGAAGACGCTTGTCGGGGAGTGGAACAGGGTATATTTATCTTATCAGCCTTATGTAGAGACACGTAAGTATACTTTCAACGAGGATCATACGGGTAGTGTCGATTATTATGGTGATATTGTCGCGAAAGGAGAGACGTCAAACGTGGATGTGGATTTGCGTAGTTGGGGTACAGTAGACTTCTCATGGTCTGTCGATTCTGATAGCTCGTTTGAAATCCGTCCGTTAAAGGCCAACCTCCGTTCTGGAATTAACCCTATTAAGGATACTGTCTTTGCGCAAGGGAAGACCATTCGTTTCTTTTTGGATAAGGAAGCGACTGATACGCTAGAATTCCATTCCTGTGGCTACCTTCATGTGTATCAAAATTCCGTATTTGCTGTAAGTTGCGGGGAGGAGGATCTATCCCCGGTAGACGAAAACTATCTCTTTAGACTGTATCGTTAAGGCTTGATTCTAAGGATTCTAGGGCGATTGTTATGCCCTTTCCCCTTGGATGTCTCGGATAAAAAGTGTATGCTTGAAACGCAAGCATACACTTTTTTTATTTGTGAACGGGGTGGTTGCCGCTTCGTGTGTATATGGTTTGTGTGGAATGAATGTTAAATGTTAAAATGGTTGGCATAAGGGAACAAAGAATTTATGGGTGCTTTGTGTGAGCATGTGTTTGGGTGTGTTGGGTGTCTAATCTTTCGATGCCTGTGACGGAGAACCGGCGCCGAGTGCTTATTATCCTTTCATGTTGTGTGGTAAGTATTGATTCCATAGCTGAACTTTTGTGATTATTTTCGGAAAAATTTCGCGAAAAAAAGTGTATATTTGTCCCCAAGTATACACTTTATTTACATATTTATTTATTGTTAGTAATGAAAAAAATATTTATCACGTTATGTGTAATGGTGTCCGCCCTTCAGTCGTATGCAGCGTCCAAGACTGAGACGATGGTGGTGGATGGATCGGAAAGGAGTTACCTCGTATATACTCCAAGTGGTTTTGACAATACTCGCAGTCATTCTGTGTTGATGGTGCTCCATGGTTTGAACGGCACGTCGGAAGGGTATGCGGATATGTGCAATGCTCAGTTAATTAGTGACTCGTACAATGCGTTGGTGGTGTTCCCACAGGCGTTGGAGGAGCAAAGTTCGGAGATAAAGAACTCTGTCAACATGATGAAGCAGATGAATTTGTTGCCAGCTGAGATGGATATCAAGTATCCTTGGGGTGCTGGCGCTCGTATCTCGGCGGAGACGATGAAGGAGATGGCGGGTGCGCTATCCGCAATGCTTCCTTCGATTATGCCTACCGTGATGCAGAAAGGCTATGGCGAGTTGAACGAGACGGTGGACGATGTGAAATTCATCAATTTGATATATGAGAATCTTCAGGCTAACTACAGCGCGAACGACTCATTCTTCGTGGCAGGCGCTTCCATGGGTGGCGCGATGGCCTATAAGTATGCCTATGCGGAGAGCAGCAAGGCCATGAAGATCTGTGTGTTGAACGGTTTCGTGGGCGCCGGTGTGGACACGGTAGGCAAGGCGATCAACATCCCTGCGCTGATCTTCCATAGCAAGGCGGATCAGGTTGTGAAGTATGATGGAGGCATGTTCAATGGCCCTATCCTTCCTACGATAAAAATCGTGGCTGCCCAAAATGGTTGCGGTGCGGCGGAGAAGAACTCTGTGGCAAACGTCCATGAAGATGGCAACACGGTGATGGAGTACGATTTCACTTGCGACGAGGACAAGAAGGTGGTTTACTTCGAGTCCGACAACGCGGCCCACACGGATTTCTTGAACATAAGACAAAACGATGTGGATTTCCTTCTCGAGATGGGAAAATTCTTCTATAACAAGGCTGTCACGGGATGCGACGACAACTTGGCAGAGCTTCAACTCTCCTTCTATCCTAACCCTGTGGAGAACGCTCTCTACACTACGGAGGATGGCGCATGCATCGTGAAGGATCTTACGGGAAGGATCGTCTTCTCAGGCGAGGTGGTTGACGGAACCGTGGACCTCTCTTCACTTTCCGCAGGCGTTTACTTCTTCTCCCTTGAGAACGGGAAAGGCGTGAAGAGCGCTAGAATCGTTAAGAAATAATCATTGAAAACGTAGGCGCAAATAGCGAAAAAAGTTAACTTTGCGTACGTAAAAAAAGTGATATTTTAGAATTCTAATTTTTTAAATAGTACTATGCAACTAATTGACAATTTCAATTTTGCCGGAAAGAAGGCAATCGTTCGCGTGGACTTCAATGTTCCGTTGAACAAAGAGACTGGTGAAGTAAGTGATGACACTCGTATCCGCGGTGCGCTTCCTACCATCAAGAAGATTATCGCTGACGGTGGATGCGCTATCCTTATGAGCCACATGGGTAAGCCAAAGAATGTAGACGCACACGCAGGCGACCCTAAGTTCTCTTTGAAGCAAATCGTTCCTGCCATCGAGAAATACTTGGGCAAGATCCAATTCGCTCCTGATTGTGCTGCCGCTTCCGAGCAAGCTAAGAACCTTAAGATGGGTGAGATCCTTTTGTTGGAGAACCTTCGTTACTATCCTGAAGAGGAGGGTAAGCCACGTGGCATCGAGAAGGATGATCCTGCATACGAGGACGCTAAGAAGGCCATGAAGGATTCCCAGAAGAAGTTCGCTAAGACTTTGGCTTCTTACGCTGACGTTTATGTAAACGACGCATTCGGTACGGCTCACCGTAAACACGCTTCCACCGCTGTCATCGCTGACTCTTTCGACGAGGCTAACAAGATGTTCGGCTTCTTGATCAACAAAGAGGTTGAGGCTATGGACAAGGTGCTCAAGAGCGCACAAAAGCCTTTCACCGCTATCATGGGTGGCGCTAAGGTTTCTGATAAGATCAACATCATCAACAACTTGCTCGACCGTGTCGACAACCTCATCATCGGTGGTGGTATGACTTACACCTTCATCAAGGCGATGGGCGGTAAGATCGGTAACTCTCTCTGCGAGGAGGATCGTTTGGACGTGGCTAAGGAAGTGCTCGCTAAGGCTAAGGCTAAGGGCGTTAACCTCCTTCTCCCTGTTGACGCAGTGAACGCTGATAAGTTCGACAAGGACGCCAACGCTAAGGTTAGCAAGACTGACGAGACTCCTGACGGATGGATGGGTCTTGATATCGCTGACGAGTCTATCAAGAAGTTCTCTGAGGTGATCGCTAAGTCTAAAACAGTTCTCTGGAACGGTCCTATGGGCGTGTTCGAGTTCGACAAGTTCGCTAAGGGTACTTCCGCTATCGCACAGGCTGTCGCTAAGGCAACTCAGGAGAATGGCGCATTCTCTTTGATCGGTGGTGGTGACTCTGTGGCTGCCATCAACAAGAACAAGTTGGCCGACAAGGTTAGCTACGTTTCTACTGGTGGTGGTGCTATGTTGGAGTACATGGAGGGCAAGGTTCTTCCAGGTATCGCAGCTATCCGCGGTGACAAATAAGATCTGAATTGATCCTAAATAGTAAAGCGCCAGTCCGTTTGGATTGGCGCTTTTTTTGTGGGCTATTGGCCCCGAATCGTATTTCTAATCTAAAACCTAATGATAAAACCTTTCGAAGCCTATGCGTGGTGCTAGGCTAAGCGTGGGGTGGGGGGGCGTCCGCCGAAGAATGGTAGACGCTTTATTTCTTCGCCTTGGTTTCTCCCGTGATGGTCAGGACAGGCTTCTTCCCGCTCGTGTTAGAGTAAATCTTGATGGTTTTGTGGAAGGCTCCGCTCACTTTGCTGGTGTAGTAGACATGGACAGAACCTGTATCGCCAGGCGCTACCGGGCGGCGGGTCCATGAAGGTTTCACACAGCCGCAGGAAGGGACAGCGTCGGAGACGACGAGCGGTGCTTTCCCCTCGTTCTTGAAGACGAAGACGTGCTCGGATGTCTCACCCAACACGTTACCTGTAAATTCGTAGGATGTTTCCTCGAAAGCGATTTTAGCCTTATCAGCCGCTTGCGCCATGGCGAGAGGCAATGATGCTATCAGGAGTAAGAAAAGTTTTTTCATGCTATTATGTTTAAAGTTCGAAGTAATACTCTAAGATAAACAAAATTCCTGAGATAATAAAGAGTATGGCTAAAATACGTCTGAACCACTGTTCGTATTGCTGGAACTTGTCCAATGTCTTTTTGGCGGAATCCATGCTGAATGCGAAGATCCAAGCCAGCAACAAGACCGGTATTGTCGCCCCGATGGCGAAGGAGATCGGCACGATGTATCCGCTCTCGGCGGATAGTGAGGAGGGAATGACCACGCCGAAGTAGATGGTGGCGCTGTAGGGGCAGAACGCGAAGGCCAGCAATATGCCGAGCAGGAAGGATTTCCAGAAGCCGAATCGCTTGACCATCCGGTTGAACACCACCATGCATTTGTCCGCCAATCCGTGGATGTGGATGATGTCCAGCATCAGGATTCCGATGAGGACGAGTATGGGGCCCAGGAAGAGTCCGAAGAGGTGTTGGAATGATTCGCCTATGTGAAGGCCTTGCGCGAAGAGGGAAAGGAGGATACCCAATGAAACATAAGCCGCCGCTCTACCTAAGGCGTAGGCGATACCCCTTGTGAAGACGCTGTTGCCCCCCTCCTTGTCTCTGGACATGGCGGTGATGGCGGTGATGTTGGCGGCCATTGTGCAAGGGCATACGGCCACGATGATGCCCCAGATGATGGAGCTTATCCATACGTGTTCCCCGTTGTATAAGTGTGTTAGGAAGTCCATATTATTGACCGAATGTTTTCTTCAAGTAATAGCCCAGCGTGATTCGTTTGCCATCCACTCGGGCGATCTTCCCGTCGGGGTTGATCAACACACCGTGGGGGATTTGGTTGATGTGATATTGCTTCGTCATGGGGCTTGCCCAATAGAGGAGGTCGGATGCCTGTGTCCAAGGCAGTTCAGGCTCCCGGCAGGCGAAGTCGCGCCAATCGTCCTCGTTCGTGTCGAGGGAGACGGATAGGATGTCCAATCCATAGGGGTGGTAGCGGTGGTAGAGGTCCATCAGAATCTCGTTGCGTGCCTCCGTCTCTTTGCACCATGATGCGCCGAAGTCGATATAGAGGTATTTCCCCTTGAAATTCGCCATGGATATATCCTCTCCGTCGAGGTCAGTCAGGTGGAAGTCAGGCGCCTCGGAACCCTCCTTGAAGTTGCGGGTGAGGGCAAGTTCGTCGTTTAGGTACCTCACGTATTGGGACATGGAGATGGCCGGGTCGAAGCGGTTGATGATAGGTTCTAGTTTCGTGATGGAGAATGATTCCGAGAGTGAGCAGACAAAGTAGGCCGCACCGATGGAGGTGGGGTTGCTGGCGACGAACCGCTCCGTTATGAGAAGCAGCGAGTCGGGGAGCGCGTCATAGTGTGCGGTGAGTCTCTTCACCAATTGGGGGTCCCGCTGTTTCTTGGCGTTCGATATCTTCACCAGGATGGAGCTTCGTTTGTTGGAGATGTTCTTGTGCTCGTTCATCAAGAAGTTCAGGTCATTCTGCGCATTGGAGCCAGTGACGGTTATTTCGTCGGGGTAGAGCACGGATCCCCGTATGTTTATCTCCTCGTTCTCCACGAAGACGTCGAAAGGGCGGCAGGAGCCCACTTTGATGAATCTCATGGTAGGGTAGTCCACATGACCTCTGAACTTGAAGTCGCCGTTGCGGATGGTGGCGCTGTCGGTGACGATGAGTTCGCCCAGCTGGTTCATCTCCAGCATGTAGGCCTCTTGGGCGTTCACGCAGCGTAGGTTGCCATGGATGACATATCTGTCCTTTTTCACGCAGGCGGTGAGTGAAAGGAGAAGTAATATGGAAATGAAGAAATTTCTCACTGGAATACTTTTCCGCAAAGGTACAAAAAAAAGCAATAGGGATAAACGGTCTGTTTACCCCTATTGCAGAATCTTTATCTTCCTAATCTCTAGAGCAGGAATTATTTGATCTCACCCGTCAAGTTGATGACGAACGTGCTACGGTTCGGATCGTTGGTGGTGAGGGTCAATCTTTGGCTATATTTGCCAGCCTTAGAGTTTGCTGCGTTAACAGTGACGTAGATCTCGCCTTCCTTGCCAGCCTTGATTGGCTTGTTTGGCGCCTTGATGGTGAAGCCAGGGGCGTCGCAGTGGAAAGAACGGATGATAAGAGGCTTCTTACCAGTGTTCTGAACCTTGAACTTGAAGGTCTTAGCCTTGCCGATCTCGATAGGCTCGAGAGATATGGTGTTGCCGACTGTCAATACAGGAGCTTCAGCCTTCTCCTCTGGAGTCATGTAAGAGAAATCCTCAGCCACGTTTCCGTAGAGGGTGATCTCGAAGTCAGCAGGCTTGCCGTTCGCTTTGATCTTGAAAGATTTCTTGAACGTGCCCCATACGTCTGAATCCTTAGGGGAAACAGTCACTTCAATGCTACCTCTCTCGCCAGCCTTCAACACTTCAGGAGTCATCTTAGCGGAGACCAATTTAGGATTTCCGTTCTCGAAAGATACCTTGATGTCCTCTTTGCCGTTGTTGATCACCTCGATCACTTCAGTCTTGCTTTGAGGTCTAGCGTTCGCGTTCTTCTTAGCGTTCGCGTCCTCAGAGTAGTATATCGTGTTGAAGTAGCAGTTCTTCTTCATCAGACGGAGACCGTTCACCTCAAATGGGTACTTGTCCTCTACCTTCTGAGCCTTAGGGATCACCTCTCCCTTGATGGTCAATCTCTTCTCGCCGGCGTTTGATTTCACGGTGATGGTCTTGGTGAATGAACCTGGACGACCTGTAGCGTTGTAAGTTGCCTTAACCACACCCGTTCCGCCTGGAGCCACAGGCTCTTTGGTCCAATCTGGAGTCGTACATCCGCAAGATGCTTTTACGCTTTGCAACACCAAGTCCGCATTACCTACGTTCTTGAATTCAAATGTACAGGAAACTTTACCATTCTCTTCAGGGAAAGTTCCAAAGTCGTGGGTGATCTGCTCGAAATAGATCTCCGGCGCACCCTGCGCAAACATAGTCGCAATTCCTGCGAACAATGCGATGAAAGAAAATACTAACTTTTTCATTTCTTCTTATTTAATATTTAACATTTCTCTTTTTTGCCTCCTCGAAGCGCCATTGCCTCTAGGTTTCGGAATGCAAATTTATAAATTTTGGATTATTTTGACACCTCTGCCGAGAAATAATCCTTAACAAATCTAAAAAACACAATAATTGTTGGTCATGTTTCATCGATTCTCGGTTTAATGTTGAACGGATTTGGTATTTTTGCAATGGAAAAAATGGATAAAACGGTTGCTAAGAAAATGAGAACATTCTTTTTTGTGTTGGCTTTTGTAACTATGTGTGTGAACGCTTCCGCCCAATTGAGTAATTGGCAGGTTTGCTCGCCTCTTGATTTCGAGACCACCCTGAGTGGCAGTTTCGCGGAGATGAGGCGTAATCATTTCCATGGCGGCCTGGATTTCCGGACGAATGGGGAGGAGAACAAGCCTATCTACGCGGTGGCGGATGGTTATATCTTCAGGGTCTCCATCAACCGATCCAGCTACGGCAAGTGCATCCATATCGTTCACCCGAATGGCTACACGACGGTCTATGGCCACTTGAACGGTTTTATCCCTCGCCTGGATTCTATCGTGAAGGCGAAACAATATGCGGAGAAGAAGTATGAGGTGGAGATGGAACTCGGTCCAAATGAGTTCCCCGTGAAGAAGGGCCAGCTCTTCGCTCTCTCCGGCAATACGGGCGCTTCGGGCGGACCTCACCTCCATTTCGAGGTGCGTAGGACGGAAGACCAGGCGCTGCAGAACCCTCTTTTGCTGAATAAATATTTCGGTCTCAAGGATAATCGCGCCCCAAGGATCAACGCTGTGAAGATCTATGGCTTGGATGATGAGGGGCGTGTGAACGATCAAAAGGAGCAACGCTATAATGTGATCGTGAACAAGGCGAAACAACGTGTCCTGAAGAATGGCCAGAACATCACCGCATGGGGAAAGATCGGTTTCGCGGTGAAGGCTGTCGATTTCATGTCGAACACCTCTTTCAAGTATACGCCTAGGAACTTGAAGTTCTATGTGGACAACACGTTGATCTCTGATGTCACCATCACGAATATCAAGTTCAGCGACACGCGTGCCTTGAATGGGTTCGTCGATTATGCGCAACACCTCTCCACGGGTGAGTTCTTCATGAAGTCCTACAAGGAAAAGAATAGTCCGCTGCACCTGCACGACGGACTCTCCGGTACGTTCTTCATCGACAAGGAGCGTGACTACCAGGTGAAGTATGTCGTGACGGACGACTTCGGCAATTCGGACCAGTTCTCCTTCATCATACACGGCAAGAAAACGAGCTGGGACCGTGCCACCATACCGGCGGATAGCCTCATCCGTTGTGGCGAGGCTCATTTCATCGTGAAGGAGGATTTCGCGCTGCAGCTTCCAAGCAATGCGCTCTATACGGACGTGCCGGAGAATTATGCGAGGATAGTGACGGATAAGCCTGGCTTCTACTCTGATATCCATCAGATCGGCTCATGGTACGCTCCGCTCCATTGCTACTGCGACCTCTCTCTCCTCGTGACCAAGGATTCGTTGGAGGATAAATCCAAGTATTACATCGCGAAGGTGAACGACAAGGGTTTCTTGGCGGGCGCTGTTCTCGCGAACTACAACAATGGCTATGTGGTAGGACGTACTAATTCGTTCGGTAAGTTCGTCGTGGCGGCCGATTTGGTGAAGCCTACCATCCTGCCCGTCCATACGAAGAACCTGAAGAACCAACCGTTCATACGCCTTAAGATCAACGATGCGCAGTCGGGTATCGCCTCCTATGATGGTTATATCGACGACAAGTGGGTGCTCTTCGAGTTCGATTATAAGACGCGTTTGATCACCTTCTGGATGGATAGCAGTTTGGTGGAAAAGAATAAAGAACATACGCTGAGGGTTGTCGTGAAGGATAATTGCGGCAACGTGGCGGAGTATAACACTCAAATATCTTGGTGATTATGAAAGCTTTGTATCGAATTATCTCATGTTGCCTCGTCTCTCTGTTCATGGGAGGGATGAACCTTTTCGCGGGTACGAATGTGATGGTGGGGAAGTCCGCCTCTAAGGATGGCTCCACTTTCTGCACCTATTCCGCCGATTCGTATTACCTCTATGGCGAGCTCTCTTTTTACCCTGCCACCACCAATGCTAAGTATATGCAGACGGACATCTATGGCTGGGACACTCATAAGTATCAAGGCAAGATCGACGAGGTCTCCGAAACCTATGCCGTGTTGGGTAACATCAATGAGTACCAGGTTTGTATCACGGAGTCTACTTTCGGCGGACGGAAGGAGTTGCAGGATACGACGGGTATTCTGGATTATGGTAATCTAATCTACGTGACGCTGCAACGCTCCAAAACCGCTCAGCAGGCCATTCAGGTCATGACGGAGTTGGTGAACCGCTACGGCTACTGTAGCACGGGCGAGACCTTCTCCATCGCGGACCCTAACGAGATATGGATCATGGAGATGATCGGCAAGGGACCTGACATCAAGGGGGCGGTTTGGGTGGCCTTGCGTGTGCCGGACGATTGTATCTGCGCCCATACGAACCACTCCCGCATTACCACATTCCCTTTAAACGATAGGGAGAACTGCCGATACTCGAGGGATGTGATCTCTTTCGCTAAGGAGATGGGCTACTTTAACGGTAAAAACAAGGACTTTAATTTTTCTGCCGCATACGACCCTATGTCTTTCAGCGCCAGACGATTCTGCGACGCCCGTGTGTGGAGTATCTACCGTAAGGTGAACCCAGACATGGAGAAGTATATCGATTACGTCTTGGGCAAGTCTGACGAACCAATGCCTCTTTGGGTGAAACCGGCTAACAAAGTCTCTTTGCTGGAATTGAAGAACCTGATGCGTGACCATTTCGAGAACTCTCCTTTGGCATTGACGGAGGATGTGGGGGCCGAGCCTTTCGGCGCGGAGTATCGCTTCGAACCTAGGTTCTGGGAACTGAACGGACAGACTTACTTCAACGAGTCGCCTATCGCTGGCCCTAAGAACGCCTTCTCGTTCGTCGCTCAGATGCGTAGCTGGCTGCCGGGTAAGATCGGTGGCGTGCTATGGTTTGGCGTGGATGACGCGACCTTCACGGTCTATGTGCCGATCTACTGCGGAACGACGGAGGTGCCTAACTGCTTCAAGACGGGTAACGGTAGCTTGTTGGAGTTCTCGTGGGACTCTGCCTACTGGGTCTTCAATTGGGTCTCGAACATGGCCTACGGGAAGTATAAGTATATGGCTCCTGATATTCGGAAGGCTCAGCTGGAGTTCGAACAGAAGCTGGAGGATAACCTGCAGGTCGTGGAGGAGGCCGCACAGTCTCTTTTCAAGAAATCGCCTGACTACGCGAACCGTTTCCTCACGGAGTACTCGGAGAACCAAAGCGTGCTCATGATGAGGCGATGGAAGGCTTTGGGAGAGTTCCTCATGGTGAAGTATGCCGACGGAAACATCAAACGTGAACGGAACGGTAGGTTTATTGATAACGGATGGGGCGTTCCTGAAGATATACAGACACCTGGCTATTCGGATAGCTATTACCAACGTGTGGTGGATGAAACAGGTGATAAGTTCAAAGTGAACGAGGATTCTAAATAAAATCCTCGTGACCTCGGCGCTTGTGCGGCAGGCCTATTCCTTGATTCTTTCTAATCGTGACATCGGTATTTCCAGCGAGCAGGCGATGATTCCTGTGAGACGGACAATGACCTTCTTCTTGTTGTCTACACGTACCAATTCTCCTTCGATGCCCGCCATCGGTCCATTCGTGATCCTCACCTTTGTGCCCGGCAGGTAGATGAGATCGTTCTCCACATGGAACTCCTCCTCGTTGTTGCTGAGGAACTTGATGAAGTTCTCCATCTCGCGGTGGGGAACCGTCATGATCTCATGGCGGGGAAGCGTGGTGTTGATCGCATAGCGGATCGGTAAGCCTTTGTCGTTAGGTAGGGAGAGGGCGGTCGTTTTGTCGGTGCGGATGAATATGATGCTGGGAATCAATACCACCTCCACCTTTTTGCGACGGTCGTGCCATTGGCGCATCTCCTCTCTGACGGGTAGATAGACCTCTATCCCCATCTCTTCCACAATCTGCCTGATTTTCTTTTCTTGCCTTGATCTGGTTCTTGCCACGAACCAATGGATTTCTTGGTTGCTTGCCATCTCTTTACTAAGTTTTTGCAGGGTGATGTGTGCCTATCCCACCATTGCGTGCGCAAAGATAACTTTTTTTCCTCGTAATAGGGAGGTAAATGCTTTTTGTTATAATTTTGCTTTATCATAAAAGAATTACCACGTATGCAGTCTGTGAAGTTTATCGGTGTAGCCAGACATCGTCTGACGGTGGATGGCGAGGGTGTCACTACCTTGGCGGCCTTCTGGGGCTGCCCGCTCAAGTGCGCCTATTGCCTGAATCCTCAGTGCAACCGTGCCGAGGCTTACCTGGTCACGCATACTCCCCAATCGTTGTACGATTATGTGAAGATTGACCAACTCTATTTTCTGGCGACTGGCGGAGGGGTCACCTTCGGCGGGGGCGAGCCTTTGCTGAATGTGGAGTTCATCCGCTCGTTCAGGGAGTTGTGCGGGCCGCATTGGAACCTTACGCTGGAGACCTCGCTGAACGTGCCTAGTGCGCTCTTCGAGAAGTCTGTGGACGTGGTGGACCATTATATCGTCGATGTCAAGGATATGAATGAGGCGATTTATAAGGCATACACGGGGCAGGAGGCTACGCAGATGCTCTCCAACCTGCGTCGCTTGGCGGACCTGGGACTGCAGGAACGTGTCGTCGTCAGACTCCCCCTGATCGAACAGTATAATACCGAGGCGGATGTGGAGAAAAGCGCGGAACAACTGACCGCCATGGGCTTCACCCATCTGGACCGTTTTAAGTATAAAACGGATATCGAGAAGTGATATTATTGTTAAATATCTGCTAATTAGTTGTTTGTGTTGTCGAAAATATCTCCGGATAGAATCTTCTTAAATTTATAATCAACAACACCGAACCGTTATCCACCCTTAACTCATCATTCTTAACTTTTAACTTTTAATTCTTAATTCATAAATCTCCTCCTTTCCTTTTTGTATGGAAAAAATATTTATCTTTATGCGCCGTTTTCTTACGGGTTTTAATGTAAGTGTTTCTGTTAAACAGATAAAATATGATGAAAAACACAAAAGGCCTATTGCGCCGCATCGTTCCGTTTCTAATGCTCCTTGGGGCTTCGTTGGCTTCCTTCGCACAGGAGAAGGCTTATTCCGCGTATCTATTCGCCTATTTCAAGGGCGAGGGGCTCTCTCAGGGTGAACAGATCTATTTCGCTGTGAGCCGGGATGGTCTACATTGGACCGACCTCAATGATGGTAACCCGGTCTTGGTCTCCACCATGGGCGAGAAGGGTCTGCGCGACCCTTTCATCATGCGCTCGGCGGACGGAGAAAAAATCTATGTCATAGCTACAGACTTGAAAATCAATGGTAATGGTAACTGGTCGGCCGCACAGACCACGGGTAGCAAGTCTATCATGGTGTGGGAGTCCTCCGACTTGGTTCATTGGTCGGAACAGCGCATGTGCCGTGTCGCGCCTGATGGTGCGGGTTGCACATGGGCGCCCGAGGCGGTCTACGATGATGCGAGCGGACAATACCTGGTCTTCTGGTCCTCCAAGATTCCTTCTGGCGATAACACGCACCGTGTCTACTATTGCACGACCAAGGATTTCAAGACGTTCAGCGAGGCGAAGGTGTGGATCGAGCTGCGGAATAGTTCCAACAGAGTCATCAGTGTGATCGATGCGACGGCCATCAAGGTGGGCGATACCTACTATCGTTTCAAGAAGAACGAGGCTACGGAACCGCATAGGAATGGGTTGCCTTCAGGCGGTAAATATATCATCATGGAGAAGTCCAACTCGCTTTTGGGCAATTGGACGGAGATCAGCAGCGACATGAGCTCCCTCTCGGGCGTTGAAGGTCCTACCTGCTTCAAGTTCAATAACGAGGAGAAATGGTGCCTCCTTTTGGACGATTTCGGGGGAAAGGGTTACTTCCCGCTGGTGACGAGCGATTTGTCTTCCGGACGGTTCACGCAACTCAATTCCAGCCAATATTCTTTCCCTTCGGTCATGCGCCATGGCTCGGTCATCAACCTGACGGAGGACGAGTATTTCGGGCTTTTGGCTAAATACGACCCTAACCTGATGACGACGGTGAGCCTCAATCCGGCCTCGAAGCAACAGACGTTGGAGGGCTGGGGCGTCTCCCTCTGCTGGTGGGCGAATATGTGCGGCAAATGGAACGATAGCAAGGTGGACGAGCTGGTGAAGCTCCTGACGGACAAGGATGGTCTGAATTATAATATTTTCCGCTACAACATCGGTGGAGGGGATGATCCTTCCCACTACAACGGTCACATGTGCAACGGAAAGGGCAAACGGGCCGAGATGGACGGATTCAAGGCGAGCGCCAACTCCGGCTATGACTGGAGCAAGGACCCTGGACAGCGTAAGGTGCTGGAGAAAATCCACAAGGCGAGACCGGACGCTATCTTCGAGGCGTTCTCTAACTCCGCCCCTTACTGGATGACCTACAGCGGTTGCTCTTCGGGTCATTCCAATGCCTCTTCGGATAACCTCAAGCCTGAGTACTACGAGCAGTTCTGCGACTACCTCATTGAGGTCTGCAAACACTTCAAGAGCGAGTATGGCGTGGAGTTCAAGACCTTGGATCCTTTCAATGAGCCGAACACGAACTATTGGGGCGCCAACGGTGGCCAGGAGGGCTGCCACTTCGACCCGTCTTCGCAGGTGAAACTGTTGCGGGTGCTCTATCCTAAACTGAAGCAATCGGGCCTGAAGACGGTTATCTCCGCCTGCGATGAGACGAACGTGAACACCGCCATCGACGAACTGAAGCGCTATCGGAAGGAGGGCGACATCATAGGCATGTTAGGACAGTTCAATGTGCATACGTATGGCGGAAACACCATGGATCGAATCAATCTGAAGGACTTGGTGCGTGAGTCGGGTCTCCCTTTGTGGATGTCCGAAACGGGTGCCGGGGGTACGGGCATACAGGGCAATCTCTCTTTGGCGCAACGCATGTTCGACGACCTGAACTATCTGTTGCCGCAGGCTTGGGTGGACTGGCAGTTCGTGGAGGAGGGCAATGACCAATGGTGCCTCGTGAAGGGCGATTTCTCAAGACAGAGCTACTCCATCGTGAAGAATTATTACGTCCGTATGCAGGTGACCCGCTTCATCAAACAGGGCTATAGCTTGCTCTCCACGGGACGTGGCGACATCTTGGCGGCTGTGAGTCCTGACGGGAAGGAGGTGGTTGTCGTGATGCTGAACACGGGGACCAACACGAAGCTGGTGAATGTGGACCTCACCTTGCTGAAGAATGTCTCCTCTGACGTGAAACTCTATGTGACCAACTCGAAGCAGAATTGTCAAGAATCCTCCAACTATACGATTGATAGCGAGACGTTCAGCTACGTGATGGGAGGGGAGGAGATAGCCACGGCTGTCTTCAGCGTCTCTACTAATGAGGGAATTACCGGGCTTAACCCTGAGGCTGCGTACATGATCGTTCCCCGTGCCGCTTCAGGGGTGCTTTCCGCCGAGTCTTCGGAGAACCTGAAACTGGCTATTCTTTCTGCGGGCGATTCCCTGCAGTGCTGGCGTTTCCGACGCTTGTCGAACGGTAACTATCAGATATACACACGAAAGAATGGCAAGGATATGGCCATCACAGACGATGGCTCCTACTACCTCCAGCTGACAGAGCTGAGGACGGGCAATGCCTCGCAGGAGTTCCGTTTGGTGGAACATGGAGAGAACTGTTACACAATCATCTCCGCTTCCGATGATAAATGGTTCGATCTGGAGGGCGTTAACACTTCCAACGGTACGAATGTTGGTGTCTGGGAAGCCGGTGGAGCAGGGGAGAACGCACACCGTGAGTGGCGGATCATACCGTTCCCTTATGCGAATGCCTCCATGATGGACCCTACCTCTCTTCCGGAAGGTACCGTTGCCAATGCTCCGCTCGTCTATGCCTATGGCGAGGCGGATGGCTTGCGGGTAGTGAATTTCTCTTCCTCGAAGATAAACCTCCGTGTCTACAATATGGGCGGTCTATGCGAGCGTACGCTGAATGGCCTTTCGGATGCCTTTGTCTCTGTCCCGTTGCCTAAGGGACCATACATTGTGGTCTATGAGGTGGAGGGGAAAAAGGGCACGACCAAGGTGCTCGTGAAGTAATGTGCTTGTAATTAAGTTTTTATAGAATATTCAAGGTTTAAGTTATGAAAGATATAGTTTCTCGCTTGGGCGTGGCAGTGTTGGCCCTCCTCTTCTCAGGTTCTCTCTATGCGGATCCGCCGGCTAACATGAGTGGTTGGACGATGGTCTTCAACGATGAGTTTGACGGTAACTCGTTGGACAAATCGAAGTGGAACCCGACCTACAACTGGGGTCATACCCATAACCACCGCGCCTATTGCGTGGAGGAGAACGTATCCGTCTCCGATGGATTGCTACGCATCAAGGGCGAGGCGAAACGCCACCCGCAGGCTCCCGCCACGTGCAAGAGCGGTGACAAGACCTATTCGTTGGACTATACCTCTGGCGCCATTGACACGAGGGGTAAGTTTGAGGTGAAATACGGCTATATCGAGGGACGTTTCAAGATGCCGAAACAGTTGGGCACGTGGCCTGCGTTCTGGACGTTGCAGGATGGTTGGCCGCCTGAGATAGACATTTTTGAGGTGCCTCACGCAAGGAACCAGCATCATTACTACCTCCACTATACCAAGACGGATTGGTATGCCTCCCATGGCTCGGCTTGGGACCATGAGGCTTCCTTCGGCGGGGTGCATACGGGTCCGGACAAGTCCGCCGATTTCCACACCTATGGCTTGGAGTGGAACGATCAGTACCTGAGTTTCTATTTCGATGACCAATTGGTGGCGAGCTACAACAAACCGTCTGAAATCAGCCAGTTGGCTAAGAATTATATCATCATCAACCTTGCCATCGGTGGTTGGGCCACGGACAATGGTAACCCGATTGAGGTGACGAGCAACAATCCGGCCTACTTGGAGTGCGACTGGGTACGTGTGTGGTCGAAGAACTCCGCGACGGATTTGCCACAGGGCAAGGTGCGTTTCTACTCGATGGAGACGGGCGAGTGCTTGCAGGCGAATGGCAATGATATTGTGCTGGGCGATTGCAGCTCCTCCGCTTCCTTGGCTACGATAGCGGAGTCGGGTAGTGCCTACCGTATCAACTTCGGCAATAAGGTGCTGGAGATACCGAACGAGACGAAGGAGGCGGGTGTCGCTGTCGGCCTGTGGGAGTGGAACGGCAAGGCGCACCAACTGTTGGGCCTATCCAAGGAAAAGGATTACCCGGGCTTGGTGGTCAGCATGCGCTTCACACACAGTGGCTATTATGTCTTGACGGATAAGGGCGATGTGGTGCAGAATACGCGTCCTGGCGATCGTCCGCTCGCCTCGTTGTGGCGGATCTATAAAGAGGGAGAAGAGATTGTCACCTCCGTGGAAAAACCTGCTGATACGGACGCACCTCTCAGCCTATGGTATGCGGATGGCCTCCTGCATTTCGTAAGGAATGGATTGTCAGGTGATTTAACCTATATGGTGACCGACATCAAAGGTGTCGTGGTGGCGGAAGGTGTGGCGCATGACGGATCGGAGGCCCTCCCGCTGGTTTTGCGGAGTGGAGTCTATGTGGTTCGGGTGTGTGTTTCAGGGCAACTTGCTGACTATCGGTTGGTTGTGAAGTGATTTGATTACAAATCATGGTTGGTTTTTCATAAAAATAGATTATCTTTGCATGCGACAACTCATTAGGGTGGGTGTGTTATATGTAAAGAAAACCTTATTTATCAGTAATTCGCATGTGGCAAGGAGGTATACATGGCTTTTTAGTGTCGCTTATTGTTCTGTTGGGAATGAATTTACAAGCTAATGCGGCGCATTTTTTTTCTAACGAGGATGTTATTCCGTTTTGTGCGGGGGAAAATGATCTTGGAATTAGTTACCCTGCTGGTACAGATTCAGTTTCGGCTTTCTCCCTTTCGAGTGGATGCCTGATTCAAACACCTTCTCCCCAATGGTTTATTATGCAGATTGAAGAGCCTGGCTTGCTCGGAATCACGATAGAACATGAAGATGGATATGATGTCGATTTCGCTTGCTACGGACCATTTGAGGCTGCGAGCAAACAAGAATTGATCGATAAAATCAATGGAGATTCTTCCGTGTTTGTTTTCCATGATGGTTATTCTTTCAATTCCATGTATGCACCTGATGACAGCATCTGTTATCCTCAAAGTTATCTTGATGCATTAGATCGCATGGTTTTTATTGAGGATAGCATATATGCACTTTGTATCGAAGACTTATTCTTGCGCGATATAAGTGAATTCAATGACTATGATGAATATCAGGAATATTGGGATGAAGAATCAGAGAAGGAATCGAAATGTCTCCAAGAGAAATACGAAGAATGCAATGTGGTTTATCCACCGGATCCTGTTCAGTTTGATATAAACAATCCATGCTTTAGAGGATATTATGATGATTTTCCCTATGACAAGATGGCCGATTGTAGTTATAGCCCTAGTAGTAAGGAGTTTTGTTATCTTCCGGATGCCAAGGCTGGTGAGTGGTATCTGTTGTTGATTACTAATTTCGAGTCGAAACCTGGTACCATTTCTTTCAAACAAACTGCTGGTACTGCCACTAACAACTGCAAGATTATTGTAGACGCTATGCTCTTAGAGCCCGCATGTGAGGGCGGTCCTATAAAACTGGATGTCAACAATGCCCCTGAGAATGCCACTTTCTCCTGGATCGGACCGAATGGTTTTTCTTCCACGGAAAGGAATCCGATCATCTACAATGCCACACAAGAGAATGCGGGCGTATATACTCTCGTAATGGTGGGCTCTAACGGAATCGCTTCGGGCGAGGTGGAGGTGCCTGTCGTTGTACATGAGAAACAAACGGAGAATGTGATTGAGTCTATCCAAATGGGTGAGACTTTCATGTTCGGGGACGAGGAACTAACTGCCCCGGGAACGTACCAAAAAACTTTTGTTAGCGAGTTGACCGGGTGCGATAGTACCGTTAACCTGACGTTGGAGTTGTCTGAACAAAATGTTGTTATTGGCTTTAATGTTCCATGCGAAGGGGAGGATCTCTCTTTCGAAGTGGTGGCCGGTGTGCCTGAAAACATTGCTTGCTTATGGACTGGACCGAATGGTTTTTCTTCCACGGAAAGGAATCCGGTTATTCATAATGTCACACAAGACCATGCGGGCACCTATTCGTTTTCCATCACTTCTAGTGGATTTGACGTGCCATCTATTGATGCGGATATTGAGGTGAGCCCGATCCAGCGTACGGAGTTGACCGATTCTATCTATCCGGGGGATACTTATCTGTTCAATGGAACCCCTCTCTCTGCGGCTGGCACTTATTATGACACGCTCTCCTGTGCGTTGACGGGTTGCGATAGCATCGTGACGCTGAAGTTGGCCATGAAGGGGTATGACCCTATCCTGCTTTCGAACAACGGACCTCTATGCGAGGGGGAGACGCTTTCCTTCGAGGTGACTACCAATACGCCTGCGGACGCTTCGTTCTCGTGGACGGGTCCTGACGGATTCTCCTCCAGCGAGGCTCAACCGACCCTTCCGAATGTGACGGAGGCCCAAAGTGGCACTTATTCGCTTACCATCACCGCTAATGGTGTCGCCTTGTCAACCGCTGAGACGGATGTTGTGGTGAACCCGACCTTGCGTACGGAGTTGACCGATTCTATCTATCCGGGGGATACTTATCTGTTCAATGGGACCTCTCTCTCTGCGGCTGGCACTTATCATGACACGCTCTCAAGTGTGTTAACGGGTTGCGATAGCATCGTGACGCTGAAGTTGACCATGAGGGGATATGACCCTATCCTGCTTTCGAACAACGGACCTCTATGCGAGGGGGGGACGCTTTCCTTCGGGGTGACTACCAATGCGCCTGCGGACGCTTCGTTCTCGTGGACGGGTCCTGACGGATTCTCCTCCAGCGAGACACAACCGACCCTTCCGAATGTGACGGAGGCCCAAAGTGGCACTTATTCGCTTACCATCACCGCTAATGGTGTCGCCTTGTCAACCTCTGAGACGGATGTTGTGGTGAACCCGACCCTGCGTACGGAGTTGACCGATTCCATCTATCCGGGGGATACTTATCTGTTTAATGGAACCTCTCTCTCTGCGGCTGGCACTTATTATGACACGCTCTCAAGTGTGTTGACGGGTTGCGATAGCATCGTGACGCTGAAGTTGACCATGAGGGGATATGACCCTGTTCTGCTCACGAATAACGGACCTCTATGCGAGGGGGAGACGCTTTCCTTCGGGGTGACTACCAATGCGCCTGCGGACGCTTCGTTCTCGTGGACGGGTCCTGACGGATTCTCCTCCAGCGAGGCTCAACCGACCCTTCCGAATGTGACGGAGGCCCAAAGTGGCACCTATTCGCTTACCATCACCGCTAATGGTATTGCCTTGTCAACCGTTGAGACGGATGTTGTGGTGAACCTCTCCAAACACACGGAGTTGACCGATTTCATCTATTCTGGGGAAGTCTATCCGTTCAATGGAACGTCTATTTCTGCGGCTGGTACTTATCATGACACGCTCGCAAGTGCGTTGACGGGTTGCGATAGCATCGTGACACTTGTCCTAACCGTGGAGGATTCCGCTGTCATTTCCAATAATGGTCCGTTGTGTGAGGGCGAAACACTGATTCTCAACTTGGACGAAGCGCCAAATGGTGTCGCCCTTAAATGGGAGGGCCCGAATGCGTTCGCCTCGACGGAGCAGAATCCTTCCATCGAGGATGTGACGATTCTTAATGCGGGTCTCTATTCTGTCGAGTACGAATATAGCGGGCGATCTTTCCGCCTAACGACGCCAGTGGTGGTGAACAAGACCAAGACTGCGACTGTCAAGGCGATCATTAAGGGCGATGAAACCTATAGGGTGGGGGATGAGGAATATACTGAGTCCGGCGAATACAATGCCTCCCTTGTGAGCAGCATCGGATGTGATAGTATCGTTCATCTGACGCTCGTGAAGATAAATACCATCGAGCTTCTCCCTGACGAAGTGTTTACTCCTAATTCAGATGGTATCCGTGATAGATGGACGATTAAAAACGTTGAATCATACGCTCAGTTGGATGTTACGATTTATGACAGAACGGGCAAGATTGTTCGTGTATTTAATGCTTATGACAATCTTGAAAACAGTTGGGACGGAAAGGATGACAGGGGAAATGATCTTCCTTCCTCCGATTACTGGTATGTGATCAATGTGGCTGAATCAGATGTGCAATATGTGGGTCATGTGTCTTTGTCTCGTTGATGACGGGAAAGTATCTCCCCCTCCCGCTTGTGCGTTCCAATGTCGGATGAATGTGGCTCTTCTGCCCTGACGATTGGACAGAGGAAATATGAATCGGTTGTATATGGAAATATACTTCACGCCCCCATCTATATAGTTTATAGTGGGGGCGGATAGTTTGTATCGTTGTGACGATAATCTAAATTAATATCTGAATCCGATGATTCCCATGATGCAATTATTGCGTGCATCTAGGATGTGGTACACGTCGTTGTGGTAGTTGTTGAACATGCCGAATTCATAGGCAATCATGAGGGAGATGCGTCGGATCTCGATACCTGTCTCCGCCACGAATCCGAGGTCGAACCTCTTGAATCGGCTGTCGTAATCCTCTGAGAAACTACTGATAAGCGTTGGCCTTCCGTCATTCTCTCTGTTCTTGAACCAATACTTCCTCTCTCCTGCCACACCAACACCGAAGTAAGGTCCTACTAAGAATTTCCATGCCACTTCATATTCGATAGGCACTCTGAAACCGATCAGGGCCGGTAATTCCACGTAAAAGAGGTTAGCTGTCGCTTTTTCATTGTCGAATATTTTGAGCGGACCGCCATTCTCCAACCATTGATGACCATTGATTCTACATCCTTTTCTGTTGAATGTCAGTCCTGTTTCCACGAACGTGTGCTCGCTGAAGTTGATATCAAGGAAGAATCCGAATCTGAAGCCTAGTATGCCTTTTTTGCCGTATGCTTCATAGGCGTTTCCCCATTGGTTGGCGAATCCTGCCCCCATGTCGAATCCGAATTGTACTCTGTTGTCATATCCGTATTGTGCGTGTGCACTAAAAAGAAACAGAAAAACCGTCGCGATTACACTGATTATCTTTTTCATGGAATATAAAATATTTTTATAAAATTTAGGCAAAAATAATAAATCATTTAGAATTCTACAACAGTTATGCCTGCCCCGCCGAACTGAATGTGTTCGTCGTGAACATTTTTTATTCCGCTGATCGTCTGTAGATATTGTCGGATGAGTTGGCGGAGTGCGCCTGTGCCTGTTCCATGGAGGATTCGCACTTGGTCCACGTTCACCATGATCGCATCGTCGATGAAGTAGGTGACGGCCTGCAATGCCTCGTCTCCCCGCATGCCTCGCACGTCAATCTCACGTTTGAAGTTGAGTTGCCTCTTCCTGATGTCATCGGAGGTCGCCTCGCTGACGAACGAGCTCTTGGCGTTTTCCTTCTTGATCATGTTTTTGCTCATCTTCTCCAATCGGTTGGTCTTGACCGTCGATTTGATCTGTCCGATGGCGATGGTCGCATTGTCTCCCTTCAGTTCGAGGATGGTCGCATGTCCGCCTTGCCCTTTGATGCGTACGGTGTCGCCTACGGAGAATGTCTCCTTGCCATCTTCCTTCGCACTTTTCTGTTGGATTGGTTTGCGGGGTTGTATCTTCCTTTGTTTGGAGATGTCCCCTTCCTCTTTCTGCTTGTGCTCCTCCTTGAACGCCTCGAAGTTTTTGCGGGCTTCCTTGGTCTTCTCCTTGTCGGCTTGTGCCTCCTTGATCTCTCGTATGGTTTTCTCGATGGCGGCGTTGGCTTGTTCGAGCATATGTTGAGACTCTTGTTTTGCTTCTCGGATGACTGCTTTTTTCTGTTTGGCCATATCCTCCAACTCCTCCTCGTATTTGGCAGTCAATTCGTCCAGCCTTTTCTCTTTTTGCTTGATACTCTGTCTCTTAGCCTCCCAATAACGTTTATCCCTCACCACGTCTTGCAGGTACTTGTCCATGTTGACGAAGTCTTCCCCCACCTTTCTTGTCGCCTCCTCGATGACGGACTCCGGCAAACCGATTTTCCTGGCGATTTCCACGGCGAAGGAACTGCCTGGGTTGCCAATCTCCAGTTGGAATAGCGGCTGCATCTTATGCCGGTCGTAGAGCATGGCTCCGTTGACGATGCCCTCCGTCTCCTCCGCGAAGTTCTTGAGGTTGGTGTAGTGGGTGGTGATGACACCGAAGGATCTCTTTTGGTTGAAGTGGTCTAATAGCGCCTCTGCGATGGCTCCTCCGATGCGGGGTTCCGTGCCGCTTCCGAATTCGTCGATGAGTAGCAGACTCTTACCGTCACACTGCTTCACGAAGAGTTTCATGTTGGAGAGGTGCGAACTATAGGTACTGAGGTCGTTTTCGATGGATTGCTCGTCTCCGATGTCGATGAGTATCTTGCCGAAGATGCCCATGCGGCTGCTGGCGTGCATGGGAACGAGCATGCCGCATTGCATCATGTATTGGAGCAGTCCTACCGTTTTCAGACAAACGGACTTTCCTCCGGCGTTGGGTCCCGATATGATGAGGATCCTATTGGTCGTGTTTAGCGTGATGTTGAGTGGCACGACCTCTTTCCCCAAGCGTCGGTTGTTGAGCAGGAGGAGAGGGTGTTTGGCGATGCTCCAATCCATGAGTGTCTCTTTGCTGATCTTCGGCAATACAGCGTCTATCTCTTGGGCGAAGAGTGCTTTGGCGCGTATGAAGTCTATCTGTGCGAGGAAATCATAGGAGTCTAATATCTCAGCGCTTCTCGGACGGATCTCGGCGCTGATGGTGGTGAGTATCTTTATGATCTCCTTCCGCTCCTCTGTCTTGAGCTCATTGATTTTGTTGTTGATCTCGACGGCGGCCTCTGGCTCGATGAAGACTGTTTTGCCGGTGGCGGATTCGTCGTGTACGATGCCTCGTATCTTCCTTTTATAGGCGGGAGGTACAGGAATGAGCAAGCGTCCGTCGCGGAAGGTCGGTTTGGTATCTTCCTCGATGAACCCTTCTTTTTTAGCCAATTGAAGCGCATGGCTGATGGCCCGTGTGATGGAGCTCTCCTCGATGGCTATGCTTCTGCGTATGGCTGCCAATTCGGGCGTTGCGTTGTCCTTGATGTGCCCGAACTTGTCTAGGATGCGGTCGATGGTGCGCATGAGGTCGGGGAAGGTGAAGACGTCCGTGGCGAGCTGTTTGAGGTAGTAGAAGTGCTCTTCGCTCTTCTCCTCGAAGAATTTCACGATCTCTCCGATGGTCTCGAGGGAGCGGCGCAGTTCGTACAGTTCCTGCTCGGAGAGGTAGAACCCTTCTGTTTGGATTCTTGTGAGACCTTCCCTCACGTCATAGAAGGGGTCGGAGGGGAAATCCTCCTCTTCGATGATTTTGGTGAATTCGTGGGTCTGGTTGAGTAGACTGATGAGCGTTTCGTATTGGGTCGAGTATTCTATTTCGTCCACCTTGTCCTTGCCCAATTGGGAGGAGCAGTGGTTCTTCAGCAATTCTCGTATCTTGTCAAAGCCAGTTTTAGTTTCGAAGGTCTCTTGTTGAATCATTGTTTTATAATCGCTAAACGAGGAATGTGCAAAGATAGCGCATTCCTCGTTTTCCACATATTAACAAATAAAGATTATTATCTGATCAGTGTGACGGTACCTCGTCGTTCGCCTCCCTTGTTCAGACCTTTGAAGTTGCTCTTGTAGGTGACGACGTATCCGTATACGCCCCAGTCGCACTCTTTTCCATCGCAGGTTCCGTCCCAAGCCGCATCCTTGTCGTCGCCGGTGAATACGATTCTACCGCTCCTGTCGAAGATGGTGAAGTGGAGGTCTGTGATGAACTCGGTTCCGAGGAATTTGAACGCATCGTTGTGTCCATCTTTGTTCGGCGTGAAGGCGTTAGGAGCCCAGAAGTCTTTCCAAATGTGGATCGTAGTGTCTCCATGGTATTCACAGCCTCTCGTGTCGACAGCCAGAACCTTCACCACGAACGAATCTCTATATCCTGCGTGAGGGTAGGTGTAGGTTGCGTTCTTACGGTTGATCAGTCCGTTCTGGTCTCCTGGATCCCAAGTCCAGTTCGCATTTTCAGGATAGAATCCGTTCATGGCGATGATCGGATTGTCATGCTCGATGACGCCTGGCGTTACCCTGAACTGCATAGGCTCGTAAGGTACAGGCTCCACGTATATGCTATCCGTTGCCGAGCAATTGTTCTTATCCACACCATAGACGATGATCGTCGTGGCTTGTGGAATGACCACACCGAAGACGGAGTCGCCGATGCTATTCGCGATGTCCTCATTGTATGGAACACTGCTCCAATTGTAGTGCTTAGCTCCGTATGCGATCAAGTCTACCTTCGTCTCTGATTCAGGACATCCATCCTTCTTCGCGGTCACTCTGACAGACGGAGATTGATTAACGTGTACGGTCTTGGAGAGGATAGACGTACAATTGTTGCTGAAGCTGAATCCTTTGACGGTATAGGTCATTGAGTTGTTCAACTTCTTGGAAATTGTATTGGTCGTGTCTCCTGAAGTCCAGATGAAGTTACGTGCTCCATGTGCGGTGAGTTGTACCGTTTCGCCTCTACAGATGGTATCCTTACCCGTGATGGAGATCTTCGGTGCAGGGTCTGCCTGGATGTAAACATTCATGTTGGAAGAACACTCACCTAATGTACCGTGAAGGGTGACGGTGGTATTCTCCATTGGCCTGTAGGAGAAGTTCATGCCACGGGTGGTGTCTCCACCATGTACCCAGTAGTAAGAGCTTGCGCCTTGCGCTGTGAGGTTGATGCTTGTACCTGCGCAGACTCTACGTTCTCCGTTGCAAGAAAGGGTAGGAGGTTCCAATGCTTTAACTCGTACGGATTTCATGGAGGTACAATTGTTCACGTCATATGCTTTGACATAGACTTGTGTCTCAGTGTTTATTGGCACGGCGATATCCGCTTCGTTGCCACTCTCCGCATCCGTGCAATCAGTGGAACCGAATCCCCATCTATAGAACAATCCAGTACCTTGTGCCTGTAACTTCGCACTTGCGCCTCGACATGCTTGTCTGTCTCCCGAGATGGTGAATTGAGGTTGAGGGAAGACGGTTACTGGTACCTCGATAGCATTCCTACAACCATTTTCTCCAATACCGACAAGGGTATATCGGGTATTGTTGTTCGGTTGGGCGATGAGCGTTTGGGTGTTGGCACCGTTGCTCCAAGAGTAGAGTTTCGCTCCATTCGCAGTGATCTCCAAGTTGTCGCCTTGGCAGATCGCTGTGTTTCCTTCGTACGACAACTCAGGTTTCTTGTTGATGATTACCGTAGTGTCCACGTGGTTCTCACATCCGTTCAACATACCATATACGCGGAATCTTCTTGTGGAGACATTGCCTTGCGCGGTTTGGTCGTTGAACACGGCGAGCGTATTTAATTGGTTCACCTCTGTGCCGTTCGACCATAAGTAGCTGGTAGCCGTACCAAAGGCGCTGATGACGATTTGTTCATCCTCGCAGACGGACATGTTACCCGTAAGTGTGATGGTCGGTATCTTTGTCACGGAGACGGTATGCTCGGCGAACGATTCACAACCATTCTCGTCTACTGCCTTCACTTGGTAGGTGGTAGGCTCCGAAATGTTGTCTCTTCTGGTCGTCATGTGAGAGTTGTTGTCCAACCATGTGTAGTTGAGCAACTTGTCGCTGTTGTTAATCACTGTGAGCGAGAGATCTCCGTTGTCCGAACATACACTCTTCGGACCCTCGATAGTGATCTCTGCAGGAACGTTCACTGTTACCTCCAATGATGCGGTTCCCTCACATCCGTACTCGTCGTAACCGATGACAGAGTAGGTCGTGGTTGACATCGGCTTGATCTTGATGCTCTCTCCTTGTGATCCTTCACTCCAGACGAATGTTCCGTTTTGGATGCCTTTGGCGGTGAGTTGCGCATAATTGTTGATGCAGACCGCCTCGTCACCCTCGATGGTTATGGATGGATGATCTACCACTTCCACGTCGATGTCGTACCACTCAGAGGTACATCCGTCTGTCGTACCTCTCACCTTGAATTGTTCGTAACCGATTTCATCCATCTTCTTGGTGAGTGTGTTAGCGTCGTTTGTGATCAACTCGCCATTATCCTGCCATTCGTAAGCGTTGGCTCCCGCAACGGTGAGTGTGATGGTCTTCTCGAGGCAGACGGTCTCCTTCTCTGGCACATCCAACTTAGGATAAGGCTTGCTCTTCACGATCGTGTTGGCGGTCGCCTCACATCCGAAGGTGTCTATGACGCGCAGATTGACGCTCTGAGTCTCGTGGATCTCCGTGTAGATGGTATCCTCGCTACCGATGTCGTTGCCCTCATACTTCCAAATGAATGTCTCTAGCTTGGAGCTGTTCGGCGTTGGAACGACGAACAATTTCGCATTACTTCCCTCGCAGACTGAGTAGTCTCCGTCGATGGTGATTTGAGGGAGAGGACGGACATTGACGATGAAGGTGTCGGTCCCTTCACAACCCTTGTAATCGGTACCCACCACAACATATTCTGTCGTTGATGTAGGTCGAATATCGATTCGATTGGTTGCCTTACCGGTGCTCCATATGTAAGACTTGGCTCCGTCAGCTGTCAAAGGCATGGTCTTGCCGGAACATAAGTCGTGGGTCTTACCTGTGATGGAAACGATAGGCAATGGCAAAAGGGTGATAGGGTATTCCTTGAATGAGGTACATCCGTTGGTCGTACCATATACGTAGTATACCGTATCTTGGGTTGGTGTGTCGGTGAAGGTGTTGCCTGTGGCGCCACCTGTCCATTGATATTCTGTAGCACCTGTTACGGTTATGCTGACCGGACTACCCGTACATACCTCGGTGACTGCATCGTCTTCCAATACAGGGTATGGTTTAACCTTAACCGCTAAGCTCTTGGTCTTAGTACACTGATAAGGGTCTATTGCTGTGACAATGTAGGATTCGTTGTTGGTTACCTTTGGATAGATCGTGTCTCCGTCCATCTCGTAATTGTCTCCCCACTCGAAGGTGAGGCTCTTATCCTTGTACTCCAGCCATATCTTGTTCGTGTCGTTTTGGCAAATCAACTCTTGACCCTTGATCTCGAATTCAGGCAATGGAATCACGCTCACGATGAATGAGGTATCCTTTGAACATCCGAGAGTATCGGTTCCAACCACTGTGTACTTCGTGGTGGAGAGCGGTGATACGGTCAGGACATCGTTCATGATACCTGTGTTCCATGAGTACATGCCTTCCTCACCCGCACCGCTTGCGGTCAGGTTGATCTTGTCGCTGTAGCAGATGGAGTCTCTCTTCTCTCCCTTACCATCACCTTCGATGGTTATGTTCGGCAATGGTTTAACGTAGATGGTGATGGAGTCGATGGTGGTACATCCGTTGGTGGTACCTGCCACAACGTAGGTGCTGTCCTTGGAAGGACTGGTGATGAAGCTTCGTTGTGTGCTTCCATCCTCCCAAACGTAGCTGTTAGCTCCCTCTACGGCGATGGTCGTGGTGTTGCCAAAGCATACATAGTTCGGATTAGGTGAAGGGAACTTCAATGTAGGATATTCCTTCATCTTCACGTCTTTGAACGCCCTGTTCCAACATCCGAATGTGTCGGTCACAACCACCTCGAAGTGGATGTCTTCTGGAATTGGCAACGTCAGATATTGGGAATCCTTTTTCACCTCCATGTCTTTCCATCCTGCGAGGTCTGCCTCCCATGCGTAACTGCTTATTGCGTCGTCATCGCGTGTGCTGGCTTTCAGCGTGATGGTGTCGTTTTGGCACATGGTCGCTTCACCTTCGATGCTAATGACTGGTAATGCGTGGATGGTGACGATTGTGTCAGCCTTGTTTTGACATCCATTTGCGTCTGTACCCATCACCTCGTAACGGGTGGTGTTGAGAGGTGATACGGTGATCGACTCGGTTGTCTCTCTTGTGTTCCAGATATATCCGGTTGACACGCCTCCCGTTGCGATCATGGTCAGACTATCTTGCCCGTAGCAGAGCTCGAACGGATGGTTGTTTTGCGTCTCGATGGCGATGGTAGGTAAATTCCAGCGTCCGATTCTGATCGTGTCGGTCGTGGATTCACAACCATTGGCCATACCGGTTACGGTGAAGAAGGTGTCGCTTACGATTTCCACAGTACGGTAGCTGTTGGTCGTTCCATCGTCCCAGATGTATTCCGTCGCACCTCTGACAGAGATGGTGCTCCTGCTGCCGTCGCAGACATATGGAGGGAAGCTTGGATCCAACTCCGGATGGTTCTTCGCAACCACCTTGTGGGATGTGGTGTACTGACAAGTGTTCTTGTCTGTCGCAGTCACGTAGATGGTGGTCTCATCCTCAATCTTCACATCGATCTTATTAGTGAACTGACCGAACGCTGTCGTGTCGGATCCATCCTCTATCATATGCCATGCGTAGCGAACAATCTCGAATTGCTTGCTGCTTGCCTCCAACGTTACGGTGGAGTCCTTACAGATGGCTTGCTCTCCATCGATCGCCAGATCCGTTGGAAGTGGGTTCACCTTCACGAAGATGGAGTCGGTGTGACGACAACTGTTCGTGTCGGTCGAGGTCGCATAGTACCATTTGTCCGCACTTGGGCTGTCGGTGATGTTGTAGCTGGTCGATCCGTTGTGTCTCCACTTCACGCTGATAGGCATGTTCTCCCTACCTGCTTGGGTGTCTCTTTGTGAGATGGATATCTCAGCCTCTTTGTTGAAACAGATTGCTTCTGGCGCATCCAATTGAGGTCTTGGCAACTTCCAGATGCCGATTTCGATATTCTTTTCAGTCTCACAGCCCTTCGTCGTTCCCTTGATAGTGAAGGTCTTAGGCTGGGTGAACTCTTGTGTGATATAGTTGTCGCTATTATTTTCGTTCACCCATTCGTATTCGTCCGCACCGTTGATGTAGATGGTCAATCTGTTACCGTAGCATACAGAGTCTTTTCCTGTGCTTGTGTGGTAATTGATCTCTGGATATGCCTTGGCGGTCACATCGATGTCCGCACTTCCGATACAACCGTTACCGTCTGTTCCGATCACGCTGAAGGTGGTGTCGGAGTTGATGGTAGGAGAGAATGTCAAGCCTCTTGAGATGGTATCGTTCTCTTCACTTAACCATACATAGGTCTTAGCACCCTTACCTGCGAGTTCAGTTAAACCTCCGACGCAGACAGAGTCGATGCCGTCGATATGAACATTCGGCAAGGTGTCGGCAAATATGGTGATGGAAGTGGTGTTGGAACATCCGTTCTCATCTTTACCGAACAAGTTGTAGGTGTTCTCTCCAACCTTACGTACTTTCACCTCGACAGAGTCCTCGCGTGAACCGTTGAAGATCCACTTGTACTCATTGGCCTTTCCGTTCTTACCTTTCAGCTTGACATCATCGTTCAAACAGAGCTTCGTTCTGGATGCTTCAATCTGAATGTCTGGCAAACTCCATACGTGAACGACTGTGTCGATTGTCGTCGCACATCCGTTGGTGACACCCTCAACGCTTATGAGTTTCTCCTCCTTGACGTCAGTTAGCCTGAAGTAGTTGTTCTTGGAGTCGCTCGTTTCATTGTTGATGGTCCAAGTGTATCCGTCGTTTGCACCTGATACGTAGATGAGTTTCTCTTCTCCGTAGCATACGTAGTTGGTATCCATTCTAAAGGCGAGTACAGGGTACTCCTTCACGGATACGGTGATGTCTCTATGGTCGATACATCCGTTTTCGTCTCTAGCCCATACGGTGAAGGTGGTATCTGTTCCTATAGGATCCACATTGTTCAGGATGAATGGACTGAGTCTGCTTACTCCAATGATTTCATCGTAGTTGCTTGGGTCTGCCGCATAGTTCCAGTTGTATGCCAGTTTGTAGTTGCTTCCTATGATTCTAGCATTTTCGCCTCGACAGATTGGCTCCAACATGCTTAATGTGAACTCTGGCAAGGTGTTGATGCCTACATTGGCTTTGCCTGTGTTGACACAACCGTTATTGTCTGTCACTTTCACGATGAAGGTGGCTGGTGAAGTCAACTTGGCCGTCGTGTAGACTGCTCCGTCCACATCTGCCGCGTTCCATCGGTAAGTCACATCCTCTGGTCTTGTGCTTGGGTCAGTCTTCGTACAGATGGCGGTCAACTCTACTGATTCGTTGTAGCAGATCGCTGTGTCAATTTGCTTGACTGTTGGCAACTCCCAAACGTTGACGGTGAATGTCTCATTTGAGGTACATCCCTTTTCGCTTGTCGCGTTCACCGTGAATTTGGTGTTGTCTTGGTTGATCACTTCTTGTACGTAGTTGCTTGTGCTACCATTGCTCCATGAGAAATCTGACGTGATGTCGGTCCTGACTTGAATGTAGGCGGATGTACCTACGCAGACAGTGTCAGTTTTTCTGATGACGGATATGGCTGGGTAAGGATCAGCTTTGATGTTTATCATGTCGATTTCCTCGCAACCCATCATGCCCGTACCCGTTGATTTGGCCGTCACGTATAGCGTGGTGTCTTTTGTGATTGGCAACCATCCCGATTGAGCATTTGACGATTTCTGACTGCTCAGGTCTTTGCTTGTGTAAAGGAGTATTGGCGTGCTGTCTTGGGCCATCCAACTGAATAGCAGACTCTGGGCAGATCTCGCCTCCACCTTAACCCATCCGATGGTCGTGTCGTTGGCGCAGACGGATGGTTCGCTATGCAAGCTGAATACTGGTCGCTTCTCCAAGTTTACGGTGACGGTATCGAAGTTCTCGCAACCGTGTGAGTCCATACCTGCTAAATGGTAGACGGTCTCGCTGGTTGGTGCGATTTCATACCTGTCAATGTAACTGTATGCGTTATTCTCCCACTTGTATACTTGGTTAGGACTTACAAGCTCGATGTCGCTTCCTGTCGCTATCAAAGTGTCGATGGATGCCTCGCAGATGGTGAGCTCCGGCGATCCTTGAATCTTGATGTTCGGCAAGTTCCAACGGTCGATGGTGAATAAAGTATCTTGGGTACATTCCTGCATCGTCACCTTTGCGACGAATTGGGTCTGCTGCCTAATACCGTTAGCGAATGTAGGCGCTTGCGTGGTGTAGTTGGTTTGCTCAGACAACAAGGTTGAATCGTTGCCAGAGATGGTATACCATGCGTATGTGGCCGCCGCATTCTTTCCTGTCATGGTCGCTTGATTACCCCAACATACGCTGTCTGGATAGTCGATATTGGCCAATGGGAAGAGCTTGGTCCTGACGGTTACGGAATCTTTGTTCTTACATCCGTTGACGTCTTGCGCCCATGCTACGAACGAGTAGGTTTGTGTCGCGCTGTTCGTCCTTACTGTCGCGAATTCGTGCGTGTTCGCCGCCTCGTAATCACCGTTTTTGTCGTCTCCCCAGTGGTAGGTCAATGCATCTCCCGCATTCTCAGGAGTTGCGGTGACGAGTACGTCTTCGCCTTCACAAATGAATGAAGCAGCTTTCAAACTGAAGGTAGGCAACTCATTTACTGAGACAGAGAATGTGTCGCTGTTCTCACAGTAGGCCACTACATTTCCGTTCTTTGTATGTTCTTCAGTGACAAGCACCGTATAGTCTGTTTGTATCTTCGGTGACTCGTGAAGTGCCGCGCTGTCAGAACCCAAAAGGTTTTGGTTACCTGCAATTCTCCATTGGTATTTGCTGTAGGCCTTGTCTCCGACTGCCCTTAGAATTACGCTGTCGCCGTAGCAGATGCTAGGTGTCTCTGACTGTATGGTGACATTTGGCAATTCGTAGATGTCAATGGTGACGCTGTCTTGCTTCTTACATCCTTCCAATTCTCCTTCCACGATGAACTTCGTCTTTGTCCATACGGTGTCGATGAGGGTGTAATCGTTGTACTTCTTGCTGTTCAAGTCTTCACCTCTGTCGTTGGTCCAATCGTATCGTGATGAGTTTCCTGTTACGACTAGACTTACAGCGTTACCCATACAGATCGTGGTGTCATTTGTGCCAATCTTAATGGTAGGTGTCATCTTGGCTTTCACCTCGTAGGTTTGGATATCGCTACATACTATTTCATTGATTGTGTAGCTTCCTTCTACTTTCAATACGGCATCCTTCAGGATAGGCATGTAGATCGTGTCCCTGTTGAGAGATTGGTGAGTTACACCATTTTCCACCCATGTGATGACTTCATCGATGTTGTTCTTGTTCTCATACCAATTGTAACTCAACTCATAACCTGTGGTTCTTGGTGTTGTATAGAGTTTATTGGTTGTGTCGGAACATACGTCGGATACACCGTTCACATCGAATGATGGTAATTCGTTGATGTGGATGCCTATGGTGTCTCTATTCTGGCAATTATGCCCGTCTGTTACAAGTACAATATGCTTTTCTCCTTCGTTCCTAGGACTTAGCACGATGGAATCCTTGTTGTTTGGTGTCGACGCGGATGTGCTCTTGTCATCCCACTTGTATGTGAATGGGGATGGTGCGTTCTCCACGGTTGCGTTGAGTTGTACTTCTCCGTGCAGACAAGCCTGGGCTATGTCTGAACGTCCCGTCTTGGCATCTGTGATGGTTACATCCGGCAGATTCCAAACCCTGATGGTTGTGTCAGCCTCGGATCGACAACCCTCTTTTTCACCAACGATAATGAATTTCGTTGCTCCCTTCAAAATATCGCTTGTGTAGTTGTTGCCATTCGTCTTCAATATGTTACGTTGGCTGTCCAACCATTGGAAAGAGGTTTGGTAGATGGAGCCTGCCACCGTGTCTTCCGCTGTGAGGGCTACTGCAGAACCATAACATACTGTGTCTTTCGTGCTGATCTTGATTTCCGGGTTCGGCTTCCATACAACGGTGTGTTTTACCGAGTCGGAGATACAACCCTTATCGTCTTTAGCTAATGCGTAATAGGTGGTTGTGTCTGTGACTACAATTGCCTCCTTCGTGTTTCCTGCTCTGTCTCCGAAGACTTTTGTTTGTCCATCACCGTCTATGCCCCAAATGTATATGAGGTCGGCTTTGTTTGCCTCAAGATAATCTTCTGTTTGGTCGCAAAGCTTTGTAGGGTAGGTGAAGTCGAAGGTAGGAAGCGGATTCACCTTCACCGTGATTTCTGCGGTATCCAAACATCCATTATTGTCTGTTCCATAGACGATATACTTCTGTTCGTTGTTCGCATGTGCTATGATGGAATTTCTCTCTCCGTATCCTTGCCATTCGAATTTCTGCATTGCCGCTCCGATGGTGCTTATCTTTTGCGCAGTGAGTTCGATGGAGTCTCTGTAACATACAGCGGTGTCTTCTTTGCTACCGTCGAATATCGCGATCTCTGGACGCTCCCAGAAGCCAACGGTCTTGGTCGCTTCTGAGGTACATCCGTCGGTCGTTCCCCTCACTTTATAGGTGGTTTCTTGAACTAACCCCTTGTCGGTGTAGGTGCTTCGTGTATTGGATATTCCTACCCATACATAGCTGGTTGCACCAGATGCTGAGAGTGTTGCGTCACTTCCTTTACATACGTGATCCGGACCTGCCAGTACAATGGAAGGATTAGGTTTCTTATGCAGATTGATCTCTCCTGTCGCTTTACAGAATTGGTTGTTGAAGGCGATTACCGAGTAGGATGAATCATTTGACAGTTTAACTCTCAGGTGCAGTTGCTCTCCTGTGAGCAGATTGGTGCCAGTGGAATCTCCCACTTTGTGGATGTAGCCTGTTCCTTCGTTCTTCCATTGGATGTATATGAGGTTATTGCCGCTGACATATACATTGCTGATGGAGTCTTGACAGTAGATGGAATCACCCTTGATGGACACTTTTGGTTTGGTGTGTGCGCTGAGGACATATTGTCCTGTTGCGGAACATCCGAATCCGTTGGTCAATGTGGCTTTGTAAAGTTCGTCTTTTGTAGGGGAGACAGAGACTGTTAAATGTCCCGCATTGCCTGTGTCATTGCCTGTGTTCTCCCAGACGGTCAAGTTCTCAACGATGTTTTGATTCACATTGTTGATCCTTGCGCTTGTGTCAATTGCGGTCAGTTCCACACTTTCGCCTGTGCAGACGAATGCAGGACCGTCAATTTTCACTTGCGGTGTCGGACTCACATTGTATGCCACCGGATATTCCTGTGTACATTCGATGCTTGTCGTTGAGGCCGTATAGCGCTTGATGACGGTTATCGCATCTGTGTATGCGCCGACTGATTTCGCCTCTGTCTCTGTGAATTGTGCGATGCTCGTCTTGTTGGTCGTGCCTGGCCAAATGAAGAAGTCAGCCTCTCCTGTAGCCAAGGTGAATCTTTGCACGTTGCCGAAACAGATGGCATCATTGTAACTGATGGTGACGTTAGGAGTGTCTCTTACTGCGATGGTCGCTCTTGCCGTATCCCAGCAAGTTAGATTGATGTTGTCAATCTTGTGGCCTGCGTACACCTCTACAGACTCATCGGTGTTTATGATATCAACTTTTGCCGTATTGCCCGAAGAGTTCTTGACGTTGTTGCTCCAACTGAAGAGTGTTGGTGCGCTTCCTCCCCTTTGTACAGCTTTCAGATCCACTGTGCTCTCGGTACAAGCAATGGCTGGCGCCTCCAATTCGATGATTGGCCGCTTGTGAACCGTGATCGTTTGTGTGGCTGTGTCCGTACATTCCGTTTCCGTGTTGGTCGTCACTATACGGTATTCCGTCGTTTGGCTTGGAGAAATAGTGATGCCGTGCGAACCTGTTTGGTTCGTGTTGCTTTCCCCTGTGTTCCATTCGTACTTGATGTTAGTGGCTGGAACAGCGGTCGTCGCCAATAAACTGGTTTGTCCCTTTTCGCAGATGTCCGTATTGGTTGTGGTGAGGTGAACAATTGGTCTTTGGTGGACGAGGATAGAGAATGTCGTGTCTTTCTCGCATCCATTCTTGTCTGTGCCTTTGAGGCTATAGATGAATCTGTTGTCACCTGTTTGGCCAGTTGTTGGTCTGAATGTCTGTGACAATCCATTCGCATTGTTCAATCCATTGCCGTTCCATACATATTTGCTTGGGTCGGAGCCTGCTCCGGCCACCCTTATAGTGGTGCTTTCCCCGTTACAGAGTATGGTGTCTCCGATGATGGATAGCGTAGGCTTCTCCCACTTGTGGATAATGAATGGCTCAGATACGTTTTCACACCCCCTGCTGGTGGTCACTCTTAGGCTGATCGTCTTTGTGTCTTCCGTTCCCATTGTGACATTGTAGCTTGCGTTGGTTGCACCTTGGATGTTGGTAGTGTTCTCAATCCATTGATAAGTGTTTGGTGCAGTGCCGTTGACCACTTTGCTGGTGTATGTTTTGCTGGATCCTTCGCATATGTATTTGTCACCCTCGATCGTGATGGCTGGTAAAGCCTTGACGTTGACCAAAGCGGTGTCTTTGCCGACACAACCCTTCCCGTCGGTTACTTTTACAGGGAACTTGTAGGTGGACATTGTGTTGGTAAGAAGAACTGTTGTTGCGGTTGACCCGTTTGCCACGTTGATGTTGTGGCTGTCCCATTCGTAGATGTATCCAGAACCGTTTCCTCCACTTGCGGTGACACTCAGATTGGCGGCTGTATTGTAACAGATGGTGTCAATCTCTGCCGCTTTGAGTGTAGGCAGAGCCAACTTCCTGACTGTTATGAACGAATCGCTGGAGCATCCATTCTTCGTCGCAGTCACATGGAAGACGGTGTCGCTCTTGATTTGTACGTTTATGCTACTGTTAGCGCTGTTAGCTTCCTCCCAGTGGAATGTGGCGGACGGACTGGTCGCGGTGAGGGTGATGTAATTGTTCTCACAAACAGATGTGTCAGGTGTCAATTGCATCTTCGGGTTGTCCTTGACAATCAGTCTTTGGGTCGACGTGCTTGCGCAGGCGAATGCTGGTTGACCAGTTATGTTGTGAACTTCTTGAACTTTCACGATATAGGTGACGGAGCTATCCGCCTTCACCACTTTGTTGTATGATGTTCCTATGAGGTTCGCAGATGTCGTGTCTCCCACATACCAACTATAAGTGATTTGTGGATTGCTCGTTTCTGGGTTTTTCACGCTCAGAGTGACATCTTTCCCTTTACATTCGTAGATGTCTCCCTCTGCTTGTACGATAGGGAGCGCTGCCACTTTCACGTTGAATCTCGCTGTGTCCTTACATCCTGTCGTGGTGTTTGTGCCGACCAACCAATAGTTGGTGTTGGCGTTTGGTTTAGGGGTGTAAGTGTCATTCGTCGTTCGGTTGCTCCATTGGTATTCGTTGGCGTTACCACCTTTGGCCATTGGCACTTCGTAGCCAAGACACACGGTTGTGTCGCCTGCTTTCTTCCCGTTGATGAGAACAATTGGCAACTCATTGACAGTGATGTCGAATTTGACGTTGACCAAACAGCCATCTGAAGTGGTGGCTTCCACCTGATATTGCGTGGTGACGGTTGGATTCAGAGTCACATCGGCGCTGTTTCCGTATTGTGCCGCGTTGCCGAGCCATTTGTAGGTACCACCCGAGTTGCCGATGAGAGTGATGCGTGTGCTTCCTCCCTTACAGATGGTCTTAACTCCGTTCGCCGTTATCTTTGGCATCGGTTTGACTCTGACGGCCACTTCCTTCATCTCTTCGCAGTGGATACCATCGGTCTCTCCAACATTTACGGCCACGTAGAAGGTCGTGTCTTTCTCTTTGATGTTTGGAGAGAAGGTCGTACCAGTGCCTATCTCCTGAGTCTTCATCGTGTCAGCGTACCACTTGATGCTCTTGAATGTGTTGGCTGAGTTGTCTACCGAAAGTGTCGTTTGTGTGTTAGGACATACGTACGTGTTGCCGGCAATGTTGATGTTCGGCTTTGCGCTGACGGTCAACTCTGCTGTATTGCTGTTGACGCAACCGTTTTTGTCTGTCACGGTTAGCGTGTATGTTCTTACTCCTGTCTGCTTAGGCGATACGTTCAGTTTGCCGTCAGCTCCTATTGGCGTGATCATGCTATTGGCGTCTTTGCTAGCGGCCCATGCATATCCATTATCAGCCACACCATTTTGATTGTTGTAGGTCATGTCGAACGTTACGGCAGGTGTGAATGCTGTGTCTTTGCCGATGCAGACGGACACTGGAGTGAAGTCCGCAATGTTTGGCAATTGGTGTACGTTGACTGCTACCGTAGTGTCATGAGGACAACTTTCTTTTGTACCTGTCACTTTGACTGAGTGTGGTTCTTTTACGGCAGGTATGGTTAGGTTGGATCCTCCTAATTGGTTGCCTGTGAAAGTGCTTTCTGTCGCTTTCTTCCAATCCCAATTATAAGAGATACCTGTCTCAATGCTTTGAATGCTCAGTTTCGCATTGTCTCCATTACATACAGTGTCTGGAATGACGGTGAATCGTGGCGCATCTTTCTTTGTGACTGTATAGTCGGTACTATCCTCGCAGGCCAAGGTGAAGGTGGCATGGCTCAATGGATCGTTGAGCGTGTAGTTCTTGGTGACAATCACTCTGAAAGTGGAGTCTTGGTCTATGAGAGGACGTATGGTTCTTCCGCCGCTTATTCTCACCTTTCCTGTTGTTCCCACATAATACCAATTGTGGGAATATTCGTTCGTGCCGTTCGCATTGTTCTGCTCGGTCAAGACAAGAACGCTGTCCTTACATATCCTTTGGTCGTCAGTTCCTTCGGTCTCTCTAGTGATTTTCACGATAGGATTGCTGTGTACAACGACCCTGACGGTGGTGCCTTTCTTACATCCGTTGACGTCTGTCACGGTCACGTTGTAGTTGGCATCCGATCTGATGTCCGCAATATGAACTTTGCCTTCGTTTTTGTTTCCGGTGATATGTTCACCTTCCCATAAGAAATCAGATGCGTTGGAGGTAGCTATTAACGAGTCATTTGTTCCGTAACATACATCCTTGCCTTCCACATTAATGGTCGGAAGTGGGTGTACTGTTATCTCAATGCTTGTGTCGTTGACGCATCCGCCGGTGGTGGTGGCGACTGCTCTAAATGTATTCACCACATCATTCATGGATGTGTTGAACAATTTTTGGTTGTTGTCCAGGTAACCTGCGGAGAGTCCATCCCATTGTACAGAAACACCTGTTGCGACACTGGCGCTCATCTTCACATCATCTCCGCTACAAATCTCTTGGCTGGCAGGTGTGACGGCAATGGCGATGGCTGGCTTCGGCGTCATCTTAATCTCGATGGAATCCATTTCGCATTGACATCCGTTGCCTCCGTTTCCTGACACATATAGTGTGATGTCGCCCTTGATGTTCTTAATGGTTACAGTCCCTTCGTTTTGCTCTAACTCTGCTTTCGCATAGTCATTTAAACTTGGGATGTATATTCCTCCAGTTGTTAATCCTGACAAGACGTATGTGCCTTCCATGTTCTCACAGATGGCACTTGGTCCTTCTATGCTGATCTTCTCAGGTATATTGACGTTTACTGTGATACTCTTTTGGCTCTTACAACCCTTCCCGTCGGTTAGAGTGGCGGTGTAGGTCGTCTTTTTGGTCGGATCATTTTTCAAGCTGTCTGCTGTTATGCCATCGAAGTTTTTCCACTTCCATGTGCTTTCGCTTGCATTGTTTGCGCTTACAATCACACCTTTGAGTGTTATCTCGTTAGCGTTCGTGCAGACGACAGGGTTGCTTGTGATGTCAACTCCTTCGCTGTTTTTGACTGTCAGATCGAACTGTGGCAGGTTGAGGTTGCTTGCTTTGACGGAGCCCTCTACCTCGCACTCGTTCAAAACGGCTTTATAGAGGTAGGTGGTATCATTGCCCGTGATGACCTTGTCGCTGATCCATTGCGTTCCACCCATGCTTCCGTCTGGCCAAATGTAATAGTCTGCCTGAGAATTGGCGCCAACTTTCAATGTGGCTAATTCACCGCTACATACGACAGTGTCTTTGATGTCTGTTCTAGGATCTGGCTTATTGGTGACGGTATAGTCTTTTGTGCCTTGACAGCCATCTGCGTCTGTCGCTGTGACAGTGATTGTGTAAGGTCTGTTGTTGTTTGTGGTGGTGTCAACACCTTCCACTTTGATGATATTGCTGGTGGTGGAACTGCTGACATTGTTGACAGTCCATGCATATTGTCCATCGGCGATCGCTTTGTTGCTTGTCGCAGTCAGTGTTACGGCAGAGTTGCGGCAGACTGCCTTCTCTCCGGAGATGGTCACGTCAGGAAGGGCGATGCCTGTGACGGTATAGTTTTGGGTGTTCGAACAATTGGTGTTGTTGTCTGTCACCTTGACCATATGTCTTTGAGGCAGGGTTGAGCTAACGTTTGCAATTAATGAATTATCTGCGTTAGCGCTAATGTTGTCCCACATGTAGTTGAATCCCTGTTCTGAGTGATCGCTTGTCGCGAAATGGTAGGATGCAGGGTGGGCTGGCGTGGCGGTGAGGGTTACGTTGTTATTGACGCAGGCATAGACTGTGTCATGGCTTTTCCTTCCGCCTCTTGCGTCGATGCTAATGGATGGTAATTCGTTGACCCAAATCGTTATCTCTGCAGTGTCCACGCAAGAGCCGTCCGTTCCTTCGACGATGTAGGTCTTGCTTTCTGCCAGTTCCTCCGTGAAGGATGATCCTGTGGCATAGGCTGTTCCGTTTTCGTCTAACCACCTGTATATCTTGGCACCTTGTACGTTGACGGTCTTTCGTCCGTCTCCCTTACAACGTGTTGTGTCTGCACTTGTGATATTAGGTTTGTTTTGTTTCTTCAATGTTTCCGAAACTCTCTCGATGCTACAGTTCGTGCTATGGGCAGGATGTTCTTCCACAGCTATTGTGATACCGTTGTCGTTAAATCCTTCGCTTATTCTTACGGAAAGTTCCGCATCTCCTGCTCCCCCTACGATGAATGATATTCCCGAGTGGGTGCTTGGTCCATGCTCAATCTCTTCGTTGTTCACATACCATTTGTAGGACGAACCTGTCTGTCCGATGGCTGTCCATTTGATTGTGTTCCCGACGCAAGGTGCTCCCTCCTTGTGGATGGAAGGCTTTGGCAAAGATATGACGGTGACTACGGCGGTGTCTTTTTTGTGACAGTTGTCTGTCGAAGTGGCTTCAACCACATATCTTGTATTCCTGTTCGGTTGTCTGTTGGCCAATGTACTGGTCGTTGTTGTGCTGTTAGTTTGAAGATTTGTACTTCCTTCTGTCCATTTGTATGTGTAAGGAACAGTGGAGGTCGCCGTGATGGATATTGATGATCCATTCTTACAGAAACTGATGGAATCCGGCTTGAGTTTGAATGATGGATTCTTTTTAACAGTCACAAGGGTATCGTTATCTTTTGTACACCCGTTTCCTGATGCGGTCACTTTGAAGTTGGTGTCATCCGTCAGTTGTTGGGTCACATAACGGGTGTTGGACGCAGTCTTCGTCTCGCTTCCAATCGTCCATTCCCAATTGTATTGAGCGTTGTTACTTGCATTTTCGATTTCAACGGTCACGTTTTCTCCTGCACATTTATTGTCCCATTTGATTTTAGTGTTAGGATATTTATTGACTGTCAGATCGTACTTGGTCGTTCCTTTACAACCATTTGGATTTACTCCTTCGATGATGAATGTTTTGTCGTCGGTTAATACGTTTTCACCGATGGTGTAGGTGTTGCCGTTGGCTGTTCCTGCCACACCTGTTGTCCAAGTGTAGCTCATGCCAGCTTCTTCGACGTCTGGCTTTACCTTTAAGGTGAGTGCTTTTTTCTCGCAGACTTTCCCTTTACCGGTGAGCTCATAATTAGTTCCTCCGTCGTCGCTGATTCTGAGGATAGGGTTGGCGAGGACGGTTAGGTTGTATTGCTTGGTATTGCTACATCCGTTGTTGTCTGTCACGTTGACGGTGTAGGTCATCAAACCTGTCGTGTTTGGCTTAGGCTCGTATGAGGCTGACTCCGTTGTTCCGTTCCACTTCCATTTCGGGTTGTTGACGTTGGTGGCGGCGGTTATCTTTACGCCTGTGGCGTTGAGACAAATCTTACCTGTGCCCTCTGCGTCATCGGCTCCCGTGATTCCTTCTGTGCTGAAGGTGATGGATGGTTTCGCTTGAATGGTGATGTTGTCTATCGTATCACGTTTGCCACAACCGTTTTTGTAGCCGGTAATGTCGAAACCAATAGTTGATTTGTGATTGTTGATGGTGTCGAAAGGCAATGTCCTTGATGGTCCCGTTGTTTTTTTGTCAAATGCCCAGTATACGGATGTGACATTTGGAATGTTGACGATGGCGTCAATTCCTTCGCAGATGCTGATGGCAGGGACAGAGAACTCAGGGGATGCTTTGACTGTCACGGAATGTTTGATAGAGTCGGTACACCCTATGCTGTTGGTTGCGTATGTGGTGATGACGACGGTTGCGTCTTGTGTCCCATTGTTGGTGAGCGTAGGCGTGATGGTCGTCTTGTTTGTCTCTGTTTTGTTCGTTCCGTTGTCTTCCCATCTCCAGTTGAATTGGACACTGTTGTCGGAAGTGTTCTTGTTCTCCGCTGTTAATGTCAGTTCGTTCCCGGCGCAGATGTTCTTGTCTCCTGTTACAGTGAAGTTAGGAATAGCGCGGACGGTCACCGTGACAAAGGTGTCTTTGTAACATCCTCCAATTGATTGGGAGTTATAGCCGATCACCGTGTATTTGTGCACTCCTGTTGCGTTCGGTTTCACAGTGGCGATTCCTGATCCTCCATCGGTCAGTCCGTTTCCGTTAGACCATTTGAGTAGGGAATCCGCACCTGACGCTTGGAGTTGAATTGTTTCGCCGAAGCATATGTCTTTGTCACTTGAGATGTTAAGGTCAGGTTTGTTGTAACCTGTTATCTTAACAGATTTTGCCTCTGTCATACAACCATCTTTCGTGGCAGTTAAGGAGTATATCTTTTCTGCCACGTTCAATATTTCGGTGAGGTTTGTACCGTTCGCGGTCTTGTTTTGTCCGCCTTCGGTCCAACTCCACTCGTAGGTGTCCGCATTTCCGCTGCGTACTTTCACTGTCGCATAATCACCGATACATGCGAAGGTGTCGTTCGCCTCGAACGTAGGATATGCCTTCGCCTTGATGGTGTAGCTTGTCGCGCCTGGACATCCCTTGATGCTTGTGCCGGTCACAGAGATCGTGGTTTCTCCTCCATTGACAGTGACATTGGCGATGCTGTCGTGTGAGCTTGTGTGGTCGGCTGTCGCGTTTGTCCAAATGTAGTCTGAGCCACCGCCATTCCCGGCTACTAGCTTCACTGTGTTGGACTTGTTATTGTCTGCGCAGACGATCGTGTCTCCATTGGATATTCCGTTGATTGTCAGAATAGGATTCCTGTTGACGATGATTTGCAAGGTGTCTTTTCCTGTACATTGAGCGTCATCGGTCACGGTGACGATACAGGTTGCGTCGTTATCAGGCGTGAATGTTGTTTCGCACGCCGATGTGTTGGAGATGTTCCATGCGTAGGTGAGTCCACTGCTAGTTCCGCAATCTTGGGTTCTGACGTTGACGGAATTATTTTCGCAGATTTCTATCGTGTTCAAATCCTCCCAGTTGTTACCGACCTTTGTTTCGATTTTCACGGTCGGATTGCTTGTGACAACAAGCGTGTGAGTTTTCCTTGTGTCGCAAGAACCGTTGCTTACGATGGCGATGAATTTGTGGGTTCCTACTGTGACGGATTTCAGGGAGAGCACGCCGTCTTGACTCGTCAACAGGTTCCCAATGACGTCTCCTTCGTAGTTATACCATTTGATTTCGTGTCTTGAACTTGTTGCGGCGATGAGATCCACGTTCGATCCTGCGCAGGCGTTGGTGACACCTGTGATGCTAAGATCAGGTGCTGTGATTGGATCTACTACGATGATTTCTTCTTGTGACTTACAACCCATTACATCTGTGCCAAACACAGTAAATGTGGTGGATTGGTTGATGACTTGAGAAAAGAAATCTTTTGTTTTGTCTGCTTGTGCGCTTAGGTTATGAATCGTATTGGTCCCCCATTGGATGGTCTGCATGATAGAGTCGGACACGGCTTTGATGGTGGCCTCTTGACCCTCGCACACTGGGTCGGCGGACAATGTGATCTTCGGTAATTTCCTGAACAACACGATACTTTGTGTATCCGCCTTACATCCTTTCGGGTCGGTGATGCTCAGTGTGAAATTTGTGGTCTCGTAGATGATGCCGGACGCAGTGTCGGAGACGCCTCCTTGTGGTGACCATTGGTATTTATAGTCGGTCACTTTCTTGTATTTGTTGTTTGCGTCTGGTACGGCGAATATCTTGAACGAATCGTTTTCACATGTATATTGGGAGCCGTCTATTGAGAATTTGAATGCTGGATATACCTCGATGTTGTGTGTCGACTCTCCCGTACATCCGTCGTTGGTGGATGCGATGGCGGTGTATGCGGCGTGTCCTGTCACTACTCCTGTGCTGGTGTAGCTTAACGTGTGTGTTTCGCTCGGATCGAGATTGGAGGATTCCCAACTCCAACTCTTGATGATCGCATTGCTATTGGTGTTGTAGGCGATGAGGTTGGTTTCCGTTCCGCTACAGATGGAGTCCGCACCTGTGATGAACACGGCTGGCTTCGGATTGGCTACAATCGTCTTCTCTGCGGAGGAAACGCACGTTAAGTGTGTATTGTTAAGCAATAAGTAGTTGTGGATCTCCGTACCTTCTGCTTTGTAGGTGGTTGTGGTATGAAGCGTTGGCTCGATGGAGTCGTTCGGGATCCTGTAAACATTGGAGGTGAATAAGGTTTTGTCGTATGTCCTGAAATTCTGTTCTCCTTTCGCTTTTTGCTCCCATCCGTAGGTTAATGATAGGGAGTTCGCATCTTTCGCTGCCCAAGCGTACATCTGTACGGAATCGCCTTCACATACGGCCTCTTTTGTCGGTCTGATTTCAATCTTAGGATTCTCTTTTACAACGATGCCTCTTCTTACTTCGTTGGTACATCCCTCTTGATTGGTGATGGTCAGGCTTATGCTATTTATATCCAACAATGCAGGTTTCGAGATGGAGGATGTGACATCGCCCGTGCTCCACAAGTAGGCTTGTACATCAGCGTTGTCGATTCCGTTTGCATCTAACCGCATGACATCGTTTTCGCAGTAGGCGGTATCTCCTGCAATGGTGAACGTCGGTTTCTCCTTGATCGTGATGAATGTGTCTTTTCTGTCTGACGGACATCCATTTTCGTATCCGATTACACTAAATCTATATGGGGATGGGCCATTGTAGTTGGTCTTCGTGTATTTGGTTCCTGTTTGGTTCGTCTCGGTAGCAGCGTTACCATTCCCCTCGTACCATTTGTAGGTAGCCGCACCATCGACAGTGGCGACAATCTCTTCTCCTTCACAGACAGCAGGTGCAATGATGGAGAGGATTGGCTTCGGATATACGATGACTATGGCGGAGTCCGTAGCGGAACATCCGTGCTCGTTTTGTGCAGTCACACGGAATTTCGTGGTGTCATTGAGCGCCACATCTCTCGGGTTGCTGATGATGGATCCGTTTATGCTCCATTCGATGCTTGAGAGATTTCCTGAGTTGATGTCACTGACATTAATGTTGACAGCCTTGTCGCCAGGACAAACAGGGTCTGCGCCTGTGATGGATAGGTTAGGGTTCGGGTTGACTGTGACTTTGTGTTGTGCGGTTCCCGGACAACCTTTCGCATTGTATCCTGTCACTTGGAACGTTTGCTCCGTGCCGATTGGTACTACTTGTATGTTGGCATCTTTTTTGCTGAGTCCTGTCCAAAGGTAACTTGATACTGATCCGTGGGCGGTTAGATCTGCAGGAACTCCGTAACATACACTTTTTGGTCCAGTGATGGTGATGTTAGGCTCCTTGTATACATTTACGTCTTTGTAATTATAGCCTTCGCAACCATCCTTCGTTCCATATACGTAATAGCGGATGGTGGTGTCTCGGTCGTAGTTCGCCTGTTCCGCCAATGGGTTTTTCGTTCCTTTGGCGGTTATGACTGTGTCGGGAGCTTTCCCTGTCACCAATTCCCATCGGTAGGATTCCGCACCGGCGGCGGTGAGTACGATGTTTCCTTTGTTGCATATATCAGTCTCTCCTGCGATGGTGATGGTCGGTGGAGTCTTGAGATAAATGGTCACTTGAGCCACTCTCTTACACCCTTTCGCATTTACGCCTACTACGTAGTAGGTCGTTTGCGTAGTTATGTTGCTGACTTTTATCGAGTCGTTTTTTGTTCCGTTCAGTGAGGTGTAGCCGACGAGAGGGTGTAGTGTGTCTTGGTCGCTGAACCATCTGCATTCGGATAAGGCGACCCTTGTGCCATTTTCTATGATATATGCTTTTAATGTGTCGGTTCCGTTAGGACACACTTTCCCGTTGTTGGCTTCGGCGATGACCCTTGGCAGTGGGTTTATGGTCACGTCGATGTCTTTCGACGCAGAGCAGTTCTTGCTGTTTGTTATGGTGACGCCATACGTGGTGGATGTGTTAGGTTGCGCCGTCATTTGCGCTGTTGTCGTGTGGTTGGCGTCTGTCCATGAATATGTCTTCGTTATCGTTTCTTGATATGAATCGTATGAGGTGGTGTCTGTGGCAGTGAGCGTGATGCTTCCTCCGCTACAGATTTCCGTTTCTCCTGTGATTTCGATGCTTGGAACGCTATCCATCCTGACAGGTTTAACCACTTTCGTCGTACAGGTCACACTGTTGTAGTGGTTGATCGTGATGACGTGGATGGAATCTCTCGGGGTGGAGAGAGAGGCGGAGTACGGTATCTTGTCGAATTCGTTTTTGTTCTCTTCCACTATTTTCGTCGAGTCTGCTCCATAGATGTATATGATTACGTTTTCTCCTTTGCAGACTGGTGTCAGGTCTGGAATAATAGGTGATGGGTTATCCCTTACTACCACTTGTTTGTCTACGAATGATTTACATCCGTATTGGTTCGTTCCCTCCAACCGGTACATGTAATCGTCACTACCAATAGCGGATGGAGTGCTGTGTGTGACGATAAGCGAATCTGTTCCGCTACCGCCCATCTCATGGGTAGGTGATGATATTTCATTCGTGTTGTTTTGGCTGAGTCTATACCACTTGTACAGAGCTGTGTTGGTCACATCGTTCAGCAGACTGTTGGCGTGGAGCGTGATTGAATCGTTCACGCAGATTTCATCGCCTCCGTTAATCTGCAATATGGGTTTTTTCATCACATTGACTTGGATAGAGTCTTTGGCGACACATCCGTTAGCCCCTTCCGCCGTGATGTAGTAGAGCGTGGTGTCCTGCGGGCTAACTGTGTTTGCCGCTGTGTTCTTTAGGTCGCTCCACATCCACTTGCTGATGCCGATTGCAGGGGTGGTCGTCTCTCTTGCGTTTAAGTTCGCTTCGCTTGCTTCGCAGATGTCCACGTATTTAGGCCTCACATTCATGTTGGCGTTCATGCCTGTGCCAGACGCAGAGATGGTCGGCACTTTCTTGGTGGTCACGTCGAATGATTTAGTGAAGTAGCAATTGTTCTCTGCACCTGGCTTTAAAATCTTGACGTAGATGTGGGTGGTTCCTGGTTCTGGTGTGAATGTCAGTTTTGAATCAGTGTAATCTTGTCCTTCTTGCAGCAAGTCATCGCTTGGCAATAATGTCCCCAATGTCGCTGTTTTATACCAAAAGAAGGTGTTCCCCGGATCGTTGTAATTGGATATCTGTAGGGTAGTGGAATTGCCTTCGCAAACCTCTGTGACGCCATCTATGCTGATATCCTCCCTTGGGGATACGGTGATCTCTTCCGAGTAGGTGGCGTGGCATCCTTTCTCTGTGGTGATGTCCAATGTTACAGTGTAGCGGCCCTTGTTCTCTTGGGTATATTCCAAGATCCAAGTTGGTGTCTCATCTTTTTCTGTGGTTGTCAAAGAGAAGTTGTGCCCATGTCCGTCGGTGCAGTTCCATCTGTATTCGATAATACGGTCAGGCTTGATGGTGTCTCCACTCTGTTGTTTGACAGGTGTGATGTACGATTCGTTGGTGAAGCTCACCTCATTGTCGCAGGCAATCTTTTTTGTGAATTTTGCGCCCAATGGGTCTTTCGCTAATTGTACGATACCGTAGATTTTGGAGCAGGCAGGGTCGTCACCACTCATTTCACAGATGTAGTCCATGTTCTCTTGTATGGCGGCTCGGTCTACGTATGCGATGTTCGGGTGGAGCGGATCCGTTTCGAGAGATACACCCTCACCCGTCTTCCATGTGTAGAAGGTGAATCCTGTTGGTGCGGTGATGGTGATTCTATTGTTTTCCGGACAATTGTCCACCAACATCTCCATCTTTTTGGTGTTGGCGGTGAAGTAGCAATAGGCACGGTGTCCTCCCGCGGTTGGTTTGAGATAAGCCCTGTGTTTCGCATTACATCCCACGTTGTCAGATGACCATCCATATTCACCTGCAACGCCTCCTTTGTTGTCGATTATTCTTGACGTTCTTTGACATTGCAGATATGGAATACCATTTGTATAGGATACTGTTGTGTTGTGAAATAATCTTTTGCATTCTGAACACATTGGAAGTTCTAGCAAGCAATCGTGAACCCACACTTCGATGGTGACGATATCTCCGATGTTTTCGCGCAGGTCATAGACGTTGGTTGTCCAATCCTTGTAACGCGCTGGAGATGAGTTTCTTGCGTAATTATTGCATTCTTTTTCAACGATTCCTAAGTCTAATTGAGAATTGTTTAGACTCGCTTCGTATTCGCTACAAACTGGTTTGACGATTTGATTTGTCCCGTTCTTTTTGAGTGTGACAGAGACGGATGTGGTTGGTCGTTCATCCGCAATGTGAGCACCTGCCTGGGCTGGTTGAGATGGGTCGTCGGGGTCCTCCAAAAATGCGGCGAATTGGACGGTGAGTAGGGTGCTATTCTCTTTTACTTCGAAGGAATAAACCATTCTTTCTGCATGAGCTCGACGATAGTATCCTCTTGGCTCGTAACTTGAGTAACGTGTTTCCGTGTTACCTGTGCTACCGATTCGAACAACTTTTTGTCCATCTTCTAATTTGTTTGGCATGGTGTAGAATGGAACTTTTGTCCGGCAGTCTGCTGTGTTATAAACGCATGGGTCAAGTGTCCTATCTGTGATGATGTCAAATTTTCCTTGTAACCCGTTGGCTATCGTGTATTTTCCTGTGTTGGGATAAGTCGTGCTATTCGTCCTATTTGGTAATGTGTAACTAAGTTCAACACCGTATCTTACCCATCCGTCATTATCCTCGTCTCCTCTTCCTCCTATTGCTCTTGCCTCACCATTGTGATGGGTGGATATTTTATTGACAACCTGTGTAACGTCAAAGTGTTCCGCTCCATAGAATCCATAGTACCTCTTCCAGACACCTAAATCGTCGTCCGAGAAGGTTGTAGGGAAACTGGCCGCTCCGTTCTCGAAACTGAGGTTTGGAGTGTCTTCATTGATAGCCCAAACAGAGTTGCATATATAGACATTCGCCAAAAAAATGGTGAATAATATTTTGATACACTTCATATACATCGACTTTGTTCCTTTCATAAGCAGTTATTTCTTAGCGGTCTACGATTGTAGATTTTCCACTATACATCAATATGCTAAATTAAGTTAAACTTTTCATTTGAACAATATTTTAATGCGTTATTTTATTGGTATTTTCTATTTATTGTGCGCATTTTATCTTGTTTTTTAATTTTATTTTGTTATGTGCCGTGTGCGGATTATAGGGAAGTTTTGGAATGCATGTGTTGGGGGTGTGTTTCTTTCTCGTCAAAAAAAACGGTTGCCGATTTCTCGACAACCGTTTTTTCTTTTGATGAGAAGGCTCACGATCGTGTATCTTCCCAACGGGTTCCGTTTATCGTATTAATGTCACGGTGCCTCGTCGTTCGCCTTTCTTGTTGATGCCCTTGAAGATGCTCTCGTATTCGACGATGTAGCCGTATACGCCCCATGGACACTTGTCTCCGTTCTTGTCTCGTCCATCCCACTTGCCGGTTCTGCTGTCCGATTCGAAGATGATGCGTCCCGTCCTGTCGAAGACTCTCCAATGGAACTCGGTCATGAATTCTGTGCCTAAGAACCAGAATTCGTCGTTCATGCCATCCTCGTTAGGTGTGAATGCGTTTGGTGCCCAGAAGTCTTTCCATACATAGACGATGGTGTCGCCTTCGTACAAACATCCTTTCTCGTCGATTGCTTTGGCCGTTACGATGAAGGAGTCTCTGGAGTTGACGTTCGTGTAGGTGTGTTTTGCTGTCCTGCCATGCGTCTCTGGAGTTTCGTCGTTTGTATCCCAAGTCCAGTTCTCTGTGACAGGGAAGTAACCTGTCATCTCGATTACATTGGATTCCTCGTTGATTGTGGTTGGTGTCACGTCAAATCGGATCGGGTTGAATTGCAGCGCATCGACGGTGATTGTGTCGTAGGATGCACAATTGTTCGCATCGTAGGCGACAACATAGACCTCTGTCGGCTCCGTGATGGTGGCGGAAACTGTCTTCGCAGAGTTGCTGAAGAGGTCTCCGTTGATAGGATTACTCTTCCATTCGCACGATTGGATGTATGACTCCCTAATGCTGAACTCAGCCCTTGTGTCTTCGTTCGGACATCCGATAAGCGTGTCGTGGATATGGACGACAGGGTTCGCATTTACCATCAGAGTGAACTCTTTCGTGTTCTTACAATCAGAGATGGAGGTACCTGTGATGTAGAACTTGTTCGGTCCAGGTTTCAAGCCTACCCTTTCGAGGTAACGACCTTCCTCCGTCTTTTCTGTGCTCTCTTCGTACCATACGAACTTGTCTGCACCATCGGCGATGAGTCTGGCCGTGTTGCCCACACAAATGGATGAGTCTCCGTAGATGTCCACGTTAGGAGCGACGTTCGTCTCGATGTAAATCTCTTTCGAGGCGGTACATCCGTTGTCAGCCTTTCCTGTGAGGATAACCCTTGTCACTCCTTGCGGAATGAACAGGTAAGGGTTGCCTGGAGTGGATGTCAAGCCACCATCCGTACTCCATGAGTATTCCTTTGCGTCTCCCTCGGCAAAGAGTTCGATGGCCTCGCCGAGACAAACCTCTGTTTTCCCTGAGTACATCACGGTAGGAGGTGTCTTCATTTGAACGGCGATCGACTTCTCCGTCTCACAACCGTTGACGTCCACACCTTTGACGAAGACGTAAGTAGGTATGTCGATTTGCACACCTACCGGTGCTCCGTTGTTGCTTATGTTCTTGTCGTAGGTTGGCGTCTGATAGCCCCAATAGTAGGTCAAGGCATCTCCTGTGGCGGTCAGAGTGGCGAAATCACCCCTACAAACCTCCTTGTCTCCATCTAAGGTGAAGTCAGGGTTCTTATTTACCTTGACAGGGATCTTCAACTCTGTTTTACACTTGTTCCTATCCGTTCCGACAACAGAGAATATACTGTCTCCTGCTGGCGGTATGGCCGTTATCGTCTTGTTGCTGGATCCGTTGTTCCACAAGTAAGTATCGGCTCCGTATACGGTAAGTGTCAACTGAGAGTTCTCGCAGATGACCGTATTACCCTGGTAGGTCAAGTTCGGGTTCGGCAATGCATTGACAGGAATGCTGATTGGTTCTGCCGCACATCCGTTGCTAGAGCCCTCCAACATGTAAACTGCGCTGTTGGTAGGGTAGTCAGTCATCAGATTGGTCGTGGAGAGTGTGACACCTGGCTTGTCGGAACTTGTCCATTTGTAGGACTTGGCTCCTTTGGCGTTCAATTGGAGACGCTCGCCTTGACATAGCGTGGTGACACCTGTCCATGTCACTACCGGAATCTCTTGGCTGGTCACAGTGTGGGTGACGGTGCTTTCGCAGTTGTTGGCATCTTTGGCGACGACAATGAATTTCGTCGTCGTGTTGATGACTGGCGTAATGCTTGACGTGCCGGCTCCGTTGCTCCAGCTATAGCTCAATTGAACATTCTCCGTTGATTCGGCGGTGAGTGTTGTCGCCGTACCTTCGCAGACCTCGGTTACACCCTTGACGATGAATTTAGGGGTAGGTTTTACAACGACTTCGTGTTCTGCTGTGTTGGAACACTTGTGGTTGTCTGTTCCCGTCACGCGGTAGGTCTGCGTTATTTCAGGACGGTCGCTCAACGTGTTGTTTCGGTATGTGTTGCCACCCCAAGCCCAAGTGTAGGTGTTACCTCCTGTCGCACTCAGTTTCAGTTGTGATCCTTGACATACGGAGGCTGGACCGTTGATCCAGATGGTCGGCAACTCATACTTGTCGATGATGATCTCTCTTACGGTGGTACATCCGTTCTCTTCACCCTCTACCTTGTAGATGGTACGTTCCCTCACGGTATCGGTCATCGTTCCTCCTTTGGCTTTCAGAGACTCTGAACCTGACCATGTGTAGCGGGATGCACCCGTGACGCTGATCTTCACTTCAGAACCGTCGCAAACCGCAGATGGAGCGGTGTAGCTGAGAACTGGGTAGTACTTGCGGGTGACGGTCTTCGTGAATGTGCTCTTGCAACCGAACTCGTCCGTACCCTCAACCGTGAAGGTCTTATTGCCTGTGATGATAGGGTAGATGTGCGCTCCTTGCTCAGAAGTGCTCCAGATGTAGTCTTTCGCACCGACTGCCTCCAAGTGGGTGGCATCTCCGTTACATGTAGCGTTGTCTCCCAAAATCTTGACGTCAGGAAGCGGGTGTACGGTGATGTCGAAGGTGTCTCGGTTGACACAATTGTTCGCATCCGTACCGACTACCCAAATCTTGAGGTCGTCTGTAGCGTCTGATGGCTTGATATTGATGTGCTCGCCAGTCTGTCTGGTGCTCCATGTGTATGAGGTGGCTCCATTTGCGGAGAGCACCATGTCGTCGTTTACGCAGACGCTCTCACTTCCTGTGATCCAAACATATGGAAGTGGGTTGACATCCACATATACGCTGGCTTCGCTGGTACATCCTTTCGTCGTACCCTTCACCGTATAGGTTGTACCCTTATCTGGTGTGTCAGCGTATTTCTTGTTGGTCAGGGTCGGGTCGCTCTGCCACATGTATTGGCTAGCGCCCTCAACCGTCATGATGGCTTTTTCACCGTGACATACCGCACTCGGCGCATTGATGGTGAGTACTGGATATGCTTTGACCTTAACCGTGAAGTTATCCGTAGCCGTACAACCATTCTCCGACTCTGCGACAACTTTGTAGGTTGTGTTTTGGTCTATGATAGGGTAGATGGTATCGCTTTGCTCACCGGTATTGGTCCAAGTGTATTTGATGGCGTTACCCGTTACCCATAACGTATCCATGTCACCTTGGCAGATTTCGGATGCACCGCCAATCTTAACGGATGGAGCAGGGTTCACTTTTACTTCGAAGGAAGCATTGTTCTTACATCCTCTGAGGTCTGTTCCTATCACATTGTAGGTGTAAGTCTTGTCTGCCTTGTTTGGCTTCACGGTGACTGTCTCCACCTTGTTGCTGTTGGTCTCGATGTCACGCACATCCCATTCGTAGGTGTCACCTCCATTTGCCCTCATGGTGATGCTTTGGTTGAGACATATCTCATCAACATTCGATGCGATCCAGATGTTTGGCAAAGGCATTACCGCCACGTTGAAGGTGGTGTCGGTTTGACATCCGTTCGTCACACCTGTCACGCTAAAGACGGTGTCTCTACGTAATACGTTGGAGAATTGGCTCTCGTGAGATCCGTCATTCCAAGTATAGCTGTCAGCTCCGGAGATCGTCACGTTAGCACTGTTCTCGAAGCAGACGTAATCCGGCGCATCAACCCTCAGCTTAGGATATGGCTTCGTCTTGATCTCCTTCGTGGTGTCGTTGACGCATCCGTAGATATCTTCTACCGTCACTTTGAAGATCTTGTTCTGCTTGATGCTGCTGGAGATCTTCTCTACGGTCTCTCCATCTTCCCAAGCGTAGGATTTGAACAATACCTGTGACCCGTTTGCGTCTTTAGGGTTGTCGTTGATTACCCAAAGAGTATCCACATCACCTTCGCAGATTAAGTCGGAGAATGCCTCGATGTGGAGTTTAGGAAGTTCGTGGACGATGACTTTGTAGTCATTGCTGTTCTTACAACCGAACTCGTCTTCTCCCCATACGGTGAAGGTCTTTGTCTCCTTCGGACTAACCTTGATGGTGTCGCTTGTATATTGTCCACCTTCCCATTTGTATTTGCCTTTCTCTCCTCCACTTGCGATCAGGCCTATGCTTTCGTTCATACAGATCTCGTTGTCCAACTTGTCGGAAGAGATGAGTATGGTAGGAAGGCTCTTGACAGGGACATTGATGGTGATCGGATCAGCCTTACATCCGTTCTTTGTTCCTGTCACGCTGAAGGTCCTATCCATTTGGAGAATTTCTGAGGTCTCGTCTTTGGTCTCGTTGTTATCCCACAGATAAGTGTCCGCACCCTTCACCTTGACGGTAGCCAATGTGTTGTAGCATACGTAATCCGGTTTGTCCACGATCTCGATCTTTGGACGTTCCTTCATGTGGATGGTCTTGTGGACTTTGAAGTCACACCCGTTGGCGTTCCTTCCTTCCACGGTAAAGATGGTGTTTTGTGTTATCTTGTAGGTCAACTCTTCTCCACTTGTGAGAAGTGTTCCATCTATGCTCCAAGTGTAGTCGACACCGGATCCCAACACCTTCAATGTGACATTCTCCCCTTCGCAGATAGTGTCAGCAGGAGAAGCGACAACGATAAGGTCGGTAGGCAATGCGTCTACTCTTACCATATGGGTGGCAGATGATTTACAAGCATGCTTGTCTGTTCCCCATGCGGTGTATCTTGTTGTCTCCGTAGGTGCTACGGTCAAGTCTGCGCTTGTCTTCCCATTGATGGTCATTGTCTGTCCGGTTCCGCCTTGGAGGGTTTGTGTCCAATAGTAGGAGAGTGGTCCGTTGCCGTTCTTGTCGTCCTCTGCGGTCAATATGGTGCTATCATTGATACAGATTGCATCATCGCCCTTGATTTCGAAAATAGGTAAAGGCCATACGTTTATGCCGAAGGTGGTGTCATTAGAGCATCCTCTTGCGACCACTCTCACGTTATAGTTTTTCTTGTTCGAGATGACCTCTTCCCAATAGTTGTTGGTGTTGGCGTTTTGCCACTCCCATGTGACGTCTTGGGTCAACTCCTTGCCATTGTTATCCACTGCCTTCAAGTCGATACGTACTTTGTCGTTCTTACAAACTGTATCCACACCTGTGTTTGTGTTGACGAGGATGTGCGGTATCGGTTTGGTCTTGATGTATCTGAAATCACCTGCTTCGCATTCGTTGTTGTCAGTTCCGAATAAGGTGACGCGTATACTATCTTTCACGTTTATCACAGGGTTGATGCTTGGCGTGTAGTACTCCTGATTGTCAACCATCCAAGTGAATGACTCTGCGGTTCCGCTTGCGTAGAGCGTGGCTTCAGATCCTTGACACACTTCGATGTCTCCTTCGATGTGGACGGTAGGCAACTCGTTAACTTTGACGTCGATGTCACCTCTGTTCTTACATCCGTTCTCATCTACGCCCGTGACATAGTACTTCGTCATGAAGGAGGCGTTATTCATTGCGTCGAGATAAACCTTGACTGCATCCCCTGTCAAATCGGAGGCTGGTGTGCCTGCCCATTGGATATTATTTCCTGTGATGTCAGGACCATTCCATGTATACTTGCCAGGAACACCTCCCTTGGCATACAATGAATCGTAGCTCCTGATACATACGCTGGCATATTGTGCCTCGATCGTGATGTTTGGCAACGACCAGATGTTGATGCTGGTGTCTATCGTAGACTCACATCCATTGGATATGCCTCGTAATTTCACGCTTACAGGGATAGTGAGTTGAGAAAGCGTTATTTCACTTGCTCCATCCTCGTCAGTGAGTTGCTTGCCGCCTACGCTCCAGTAGTATCCTCCGTTAGCACCTCCTGCGGTTAGTTTCATCTCCTCTCCATAGCAAACGTAGTTGGTGTCTTTGCCTTCGTAGTTCTTCATGGAGAGAGACAAGATAGGGTTGTCTTTGACTTTCATGAGGATGGAATCCTCCTTCTCGCAACCGAATGCTGTGCGGGCTGTCATGTGCAACCACTTGTCCTCGTTCAGTGTTTCGGTGTAGTTCATGTCTTGGCGGAATCCCTTCATGTCGTGCCAATCATATTCTAGACCCATGTTATCCGCACTCACCTTGATTTGGGTTCCACGACATACTGGGCCATCGCTTGACAGTGAGAAGGAAGGCAATGGGTGAAGCGTGACATTGACAGAGGTGTGACCTTCGCAATGGTTGTTGTCCACTGCACTCACGATGAGCACGGTGTCTCTCGTGATAGGATTAGTCTCGTAAGTCTTGCTGTGTACGCTTGTCCCGTCCCAAGAGAACGCGTTATCGTCGTTGATGGTTGGGCTGCTTGCCACTAAGACAGCTTTCTCGCCTGGACACACAGACACATTTTCCACGATAATGGTAGGATCATCCCAAGTGTTGATCGTGTACTTGTACGACCTTGGACAATTTCCTCCGTTATTGTTGTAGATGTTGGATGCGGTGACGGTGTATTGCGTCTGCTTAGGCACGGTTGGTGTGATGGAGTCTCTGTTAAGAATGGCTCCTTGTTCGCCCCAATCCGACCATTGATATGCTACCTTGGTCACGTCGCTCTCTGTGTTGCTGACGCGTATCAAACCTTTCGCACCCTTACATACATTATCTGTGATGTCGTCGAGTTGGATCTCTGGGTACTTGTGCATCTTGACGCTGTAGGTCTTACTATTGCTACATTTCAAAGCGTTGGAAGCGATCAACTTCACTGTCGTATCCTTCGTGATGAGGAATGTGTGGCTCTTCAGACTGGATATTGGGTTGCCCAATGTGTCCGTCCACAGGTAGGAGAGGTTCTCCGTGCTCTTTCCTGTGAGGGCAATGCGCGTATCCTGACAAGTGTCGGTTGGTCCTTCGATCGTGAAGTTCGGCAAATTGTACAAGGTTATGGTAGTGGAGTCTGTGTTGAAGCAGGTCTTGCCGTAATTCTCGTAGAACTTACCTCCCAATAAGATATGTTTCTCTCCGTTCCTTGTAGGAGTGAATGTCGTATCCGGTTTGGTCGAAGTCGCGAGGGTAGTGTCATGCGTGTCCCAAGCATATCTGTCGCCTCCTGTGGCTTTTATAGTGATTTCCTGGTTCTCGCAGGCTGGCACATTGTTCCCCTCCTCGATCTTGATGTTCGGCAATTGGAGTGTTTGCACCCTGAATGTGGTGTCACTCGTACATGTGGCGATCTTGTACTTCTTCCGAGCCTGTACATGGAACCATGACTCTGTGGTCAAAGGTTTCGTCGTCCATTCTTTGCCCACCTTATCCTCAGTTAAGCTGACATCTGTTCCTTCGTACCAATAGAACTTCGTACTGTCGTTGTCGTTCAACGAGGTGGAGAAGTTCGCAGGTGCTCCGAAGCAAACGTAGTCGTCGAGTTGTAACATCAGGTCAGGATGTTTCTTGCTGCTAATACTGATGCTATCATCCTTTTGACAGCGGGTTTCCGTATTGATGGCGTAGATGTGGATGGTCGTATCCTTTTCGATCACATAGTCGTGCGTCTTGGTCGTACGGTATCCGTTTTCGTCCCACATATAGTTGTATGCTTCCGATGCGTCGACGGAGATGGAAATCTTCTCTCCTTCGCAAGCTTCTTCCACACCGCTGATGGTGAAGTTTGGCAAGTAGTTCATCCTGACTTGGAAGTCGGCGGTGTTCTTACATGTCTTTTCGTCTTCACCTACCACGATGTAAGTTGTCAGACCTGCTGATGGTACAGGCTTGAGTTGGTCTGTGTTCTCGGCGTTGTTGATTCCAGTAGTGTCAACGATAACTTCATTGTCGTTCTTGTCTTGGTATTTGTAACTCCAGTGATACTTCCCGTTCACACCACCTTCAGCCTGCAATAGCACGCTATCCCCTTGGCATATTTCTATTTGTCCGTTTAACCGGATGTTAGGTTTTTCCCAAGGTGTGATTTTGAATATTGTGTCAGAGAAGCACTCCTTGGTTGTGCCATAGATTGGATAACTCTTTGTGACGGTCGCCTTGTATTCTTTGTATGTGGAGACGATCTGTTTCAACGTGGTGTTGTTGTTGCTCAGGTCATTCGCATCGATGTTAGCTCCTGTCCTTGCGTCGACCCAACTGAACACAACATCTGGCATAGATGAGGTGACAACTAGTTCGGCTGGATCATCTTTACATACGTTCTGCGTATCCTTCACAGCATGGATGGCTGGAATTCCCTTCATTGCGATGTGGAAGGAGGTGTCTTTGCTACAGTTCTCGGCGTTCGTTGCCTTCACGTAGAGTGTTGTGTCTTTCGTGATGACGATGTTGAGTTCGTCATTGTCGCTCAAAACATTTCCATACTTGTCTTTCCATTCGTAGTTGAGACCACCCACAGTTGAAGCATCTTTGACGGCTGTGATCGTGATTCTCTCATCCTCGCAGGCGATGGTGTCGCCTGATACGGAAAAGGCTGGTAATGGATTGATGTTGATGATGACACTGTCTTGGTTCACACAACCATGGGAATCCATGCCCCACAGATATTTCGTGGTCTGTTCGACAAGGTTCGTGTATGTCTTGGTGTTCTCCGAACTGTAATCGCTCGCATTCCTTGAAATGGTAGCTCTGTTGTCTTTCCATGCATACTTTTGGATGTCGGAACCGGAGCCTTCCAAATTCACCTCCCCATTCCAGCATGTTGCTGTTTTCGGAGCCTCGTCGATTTTGATGGTTGGCAGACTCCACACATCCACATTTCGTGTCTGTGTATGGGTACATCCGTTTCTTGTGCCGACGACGGTGAAGGTGGTCAACTCGGTCATCTCTTTCTTGGTGAAGGTGCTCTTTGTGTTGTTTTTGTCACCCATCCAATAGAAGGTTGTTTGGTTTGACGTGTCTTTAACAGTCAGGGTAACACTGTCTCCGTAGCATACGTTGTCGATAGGATTGACGAATGAGAGCTCTGGGTTAGGAAGGAATTTGATCTCTTTGGATGCTTCCTCTGATGTACATCCGTTTTCGTCCTTGGCGGATACTCTCACCGTGATATCATTCGTGCCGACGGAGATGTTTTCCCTGTTGGAAGTCGTGAATAGGCCGGAACGATCCCATTCGTAGAGCAATTCCTTGTTGTCCAGACTCTTAACTATTGCTATAGTGTCTGTCCCGTCACACACCTCGTCTGGTGCGGTAAGTGAGATGCGAGGCAATGCGTTCACGTATACGGTGAAATCAGTGGAGTCGGTACAATTATGACTGTTCGACGCTTTCACGACATACATGTACTCGCTTTCTCCACCTGTCGTTGTTGAGAAGGTGGATGCCGTGCTCGTATTGGACGGGGTACCCACATTGTTTCCTCTCCATGACCATGAGGTCGGCTCTATGTCGGTGGATGTTGCGGTGAGTGTGACAGGCCTTCCTGCACATACCGTGGTGTCCGCTTTGCCACCGTTTACAGATATAACTGGCAATTCCCAAATGTCGAGCGTGATGATCTCTTTGCTTTTACATGTGACATTGGCGTTTAATGTTTGGCCGTTATAATCTTTTGTTCCAATGTGATTGGATATCATAGACACAACGAATTCACTTCTTTCGTTGATGACCTCATTGATGTTAAGTCGAATGCTTTGGGCGTTTGCTGGTTGTATGTCGCTCTCACCCAACCAAATATAGTCGCATAGCGGTTTGTTGTTATGTGAGGTGTATAATGTCACATCAGATGTGCTTCCCTTACATACGGTCAAATCTCCTTCCAAGTGGTAGCTTGGGTTCTCCTTCGCTTCGACGAAGAATGTCTTTGTCGCCTCGCAACCTTGAGATGTTTGGGCGGTTACGGTTATCTCTTCTTCGCCTTGCACGTCAGGGAGTGTGATGGATGGTGTTTGAGTTGCACCTGTACTCCATGTCCATGTGCCGCTTGGACTGTTATCCGTGAATGTCAGTGTCACGTCTGAGCCTTTACATGCATAAATCAGTTCCTCTGGAGCTTGGAACGTTGGCGTATTGAACACTTCGATGTTGACAGAGTCCATGTTCTTACATTTGCCCACTGTCACCTCCACTGAGTAGTGTAATTTGGTGTTGGTGGTAGGTGTCTCTATGGCCAATGTCTGGCTTCTGCCGATTGTGTCGAGATAGTTGTTCTCTTTGAACCATGCATACTTGTTGGCAGCTGTGACAGAGAGCTCGGCGTTTGTCGAGTTGATACAGAGGAAGTTAGGCGCTGTAATCTTCACGTCTGGTAATTCCTTCACATTGAAGATGATATCCTCTGTTTTCTCACATGTCAGGGTTCCATTGTTGGAGAGCGTGTAATAGTTCTTTCCTGTCATGGACAATGTGTGGACGCCGGAATTTCTTCTGCTTGTCTCGTCCGTCCATTTCCCTTGGTTGAATGTGATTTCGTTATCATTCACGAAGTACTTGTCTGCCGAACCGCTTTGCAATTCGATGATTGCGTAATCGTTCTCACAAATCTCTTCCCCTTGGATAGAGAAAGATGGATTTGCCTTGATTGCGACGTTGGCGGTGTTGGTGTAAACACACTGGTTGATGGATTTCGCTGAGACGGTGTATGTCTCGGTTTCTCCTGCCGCTTTTGTTGTGGCAACGGTGATCTCTTTTTTGTTCTCAGAACTTAATGATCCCCAATCCACTTCTCTGATGGCTTCCGCATTTGTCGCTTGTTCCATCTTCAATGTCACTTCTCCATTTTCGCAGACAGCCTCTTCCGCTTTGAGCGTAAAGACAGGTTGTGGGTTGATGGTGATAGTGTAAGTGGTGGAATCTTCACAATTGTTTCCTGTCGCTTTTAGGCTGACGTTGATGGTTTGCAATTGATGGGTGGTCGTCGCATCTGTTTTGATGACTAATGAATCACCGACCGTATTGTATTTTTTTGTTCCAGTAAAGTTGGAAACGGTCCATGTGTATCCTGTTAGTCCTTTAGTGGCTCCCAATACGATGCTGTCGCCTTCGCAGATGGCACCGGAACCATTGGTCTCTCCGTTGATTCTCACGTCAGGAAGAGGGTTCACTGTGATGGTCACGCTTTCCGTGTTTGTACATCCGTTTAACACTCCCGTGATGTTGTAATCTTTGGTGGACTCAGGCTTAAGCGTCACGTTGACTTTGTCGTTCTCGGAGTTGCTGGTGTAGTCCCCAACATTCTCTACCGAGTATTTTTTCGCTCCGCTGAGTTGGATTTGTACACCATTGGTGTTGCCTTCACATATAGTCTTTTCGCCTTCAATTGTCAGTGTAGGGATTGGCAATACGCGGATGGTCGTGTCCGTCTCGCTGGAACATCCGTTCTCGTCTGTTCCACTGACATGGATTGTTGTAGTGTCTTGGATCGTCACATTGATCTTTTCTCCATTTTCTGTTCTTCCGTTATATGTCCATGTGAAACTTCCGTTGCCTGTCTGCAGTTTTGCGCTGACGTTCGTCGATTCTCCCTTACATACTTCGCTATTGTCTGGCGTTACGATGATGGTCGGGTTATTCCATACTTCCACGGTGAATGGTTCTGACTTCGCGTCGCAGGAGTGTACATTGTCTGTCGCGAAGGCGTAGAATGTATAAGTACCAGATGACAGGCTCTTGGCGGTCACGGTGTTGGCGGTTGTTCCGTTTACGATAGTGACTGCTTTGTCACTTGTCCACCTCGTGGTGTAGTCGCTAGCGTTGCCACTGCCTCCCGTGATGGATACGCTGAGGTTGGCATCTCCGTTCGGGCAAGTGTTTTTGTCACCGTCCACAGTCACGACTGGAGTAGGGTAGTAGCCTGTGTGGATGGTGTCTTTGCTTTCACAACCATTCATCACGGCCGTGACGATGTAGTTGTATGCGTCGGATACAGTGGTTTGGAGTGTCGCACTTGCTTGTGTGAAACTCAAATCGTTTTCTTTGCCCCAATCATACGTTACGCTCGCACCGTTTGCGTTTGTCACCCCTGCGGTCACCTTGAGTGTCGCATCCTTACAGATGGTGATGTCTTTGCTTGCAAGCAGAGCGTTTGTGGAGTCATAGAGCGCTATGGCTGGGTATGGTTTTGTGGATGCTTGGATCGCGTCTTTAGATTGACATCCGTTCGCAGGGTTGATGCACGTTACTTTGAACCAGTTATCTACGTTAGGAACGATGGTTTCTGTGATTCTTGGACCAGTCTTGCCGTTGTCCCAAACATATTCGTAGCTGTTTTGCGCATTGCTTACTTCAATATCGGCCTCCGTGTTCTCGCAGACAGGAGTGACGTTTGCGATCTTCACCTCTGGTTTGGTCAGTGGCGTCAATGTGAACTTGGTACTGTCGGCGCATTGTTTGCCGGTTCCGCCCGCTTCTGTCGCGATGGCCCAGTAAGTACGTTCTATGTTCTCCGTCATGGAAAGCTTTAACTTTTTGTTGTCGTTTTCAATGACGTAGGTGCCTGTATTGTTCGTCGCGTAGGTTGCTCCGTTTGTGATGACCTTGCTGTCATAATCTTTCCAAACGTAGTTGTAAGTGCCTGTCAGATTGGTGACTGCCGCATTCATTTCGAATGGTTCGCCTTCACAAATCCTATCGTTGCCATCCCTCATATCGTTGATGGTGACGATTGGTCTCGGTTTAACATTGACACGAATGAAGGTATCCATCATACAGTTGTTGCCTGTCTCGACCTTGATGTGGTATGTCGTTGTATCTTTTGGACTTACGGTCACTTGGGCTTTTGAGTTTGTTGCGTCGATCTCTTGCCAGAAGTAGGACGCTGTTCCTCCTTGAACTCCCGTTGGCCAAGTGGCAGAGATGGTGAGGGTAGTGGATTCTCCTTCACAAATGACCGTCTCACCGCTGAATGAGAGTGTTGGCAGAGGGTGTACAGTCGCAGTGATCGTGGTGTCTTTTTCACATCCGAACTCGCTGCTGGCTGTTACCACGAAGCGTGCCGTGTCGGCGATCTCCTTTTCAAGTTTGTTGCCAGTGCCGAGAGGATCTCCCTTGTGGTCTGTTTTGCTATCATCATACTCGTACCATGTGTATGTCACGTTATTCATGCTGTTTTTGTCCGTGACGGTGATGTTGGTCGGGTCGTTCGGACAGTTCGCAGCCATCGCCACATTGGTCTCAGGCATTGGTTTGATGTCTATCTCGTAGTTCTTGCTTGACGCACAACCGTTGGTGTCGGTCACATTCACGGTATAGACGACATCGTCTTGGGCCCTGTTCGGCTTGATTGTAATCTTTGAACTGTCAGGTGCGCTGCTATATTGGAATCCATTACTGCTTTGGGTCGTCCATTCATATTTCCGGATGGCGGCCGGATCGTCGCAGATGACGGTGTGAACGCTGCTCTGGTTGTCCACGCAGATTACGTTCTCACCTTGGAATCCATTGATGATTGGCAATGAATGAATGTTGACCAAAGTGTCTTTTCCGGCGCTACATCCATCCGCTGTCGTTGCAGTGACGTGGAAGACATGACTGCCCACAGCGTTTCTGATGGTGATGTCATCCTTTCCGTTCTCGTTTTGATTTCCGTCCCAAGTCCAATCATATGTGTAGCCAGTTCCACCTTGTGCGCTGATGACCATGTCGTTTCCGTAGCATGGTGTGTTGGCTGTCAAAGTGAATGATGGGTCTGGCAATAGTGTCAGCGTGGTGTCTTTCGCACCCTTGCAGACCAGTGTCACGTTGGTGAATGTCTGAGTGTTGGAAGCCACGACGTAGAAGGTGGTGTCTTGTGTAATGGTTGGCTGTATGCTCTCCATTCTCTCGATACGGGTGGTATCCTCTTTGGTGCTTGTGATGAAGAACCATTCGAATGAGGTGCTGTTGCTTCCCCTTGGTCGCAGGGAAACTCTTTCACCCTTACATGGATTGCCTGTTACTTCGATGCCACTGATGGTTGGCAATGGCACTTCGGTGACGGTTATCGCAACTGGATCTGGAGTAGCACATTGCAGACCGCCTTTCTTTGCGCGGGCGGAGACTTGGTATGTGCCTCCCTCTTTAGCCATGTATGTGTTCTTGTCGGTGTAGTTGGTGGCATTGCCCCATTTATATTCCACAGCCGATCCGTAAGATTCCTTCGCTGTGATGAGCGTGCTGTCACCCGCACAGAATGCACCATCCGTGTTTAATGTCAGTTCTGGCAATGGAAGTACGGTGATGACTACCTCTTTTGTGGAAGAACAACCCTCGTAGAATGCCTCCGCACGGTATACTTCTTCACGCTTGCTTCCATATTGGGTGGTGAGTGTTGTGTTGACTTCAGTGCCACTAGCTCCATGTCCCAGTTTCCATTCCACATCTCCTCGGTTCGTGCTTGCGGTCATCTTCAGTTCGCTTCCGCTACAGATGGTGTCCACATGGTTGCTGATGGAGATGACAGGGGATGGAAGGATGGTGACAAAGCTGTCGGCCGACCTCTCGCTGCTACAACCGTTGACATCTGTTCCGGTAGCGTAAATGGAGAAGCCTTCCTTGATGTCCCGTACAGTGATTTCGCTACTATCGCTGCTGTTGCTGATGATAGTGCCAGCCTCTGCCTTGCTGATATGCCAATTGTAGCTCTCCGCACCATTTGCGTTGAAGGTTACTTCTCCCTCCAAACATACCGCGCCTCCACCCTTGATGGTGATTTGGGTCGTCGGATATACTTTGACGGTTTGCTTTCCTTGGGCAGGACAGCTCTTGCCGTTTGTCGTTATGTCTGCGGTGGCTGAGAAGATACTGTCTCCCTTAATCGTGCGAGTGATGCTGTTTGTCGTCTCGTTGCCGGCACCCCACTTGATGTTAGAGAGACCCGTATTGGTGAGCGAGATGACTGTCTCTTTGCCTTTACATACCATGACTGGTCTGCCTTGCGTAGCTTCTCCGTCTACTGCGAATGTCAAATCCTGTTTAGGAAGGACGCTGATGATGGCGTTTTGGACATCAGAAAGGCACTCGTCTTTGGAGGCGGTGACGGTGAAGGTTCTACCTCCGGTCAGAGCGGTTGTGGATTCCCATTCCCCAGTCCAAGAACCCGTTGAATTGGCAGGACGATTGCTTTGGCTTCCATCAGGCCAATTGATTATGTCTACGTCTCCGCTTGCTTTCAGGGTAGGCTTCGTGTCGTAGCAGATCGTCTCGTTTTGAACACTGATGGTTGGCTTTGCCTTTGTGTATACAGTGAGTGTGTCCCAATTCTTACAACTGTTCGCATCCTCCACTTCCAGCCAGAATTTCTGTCTGTAAGCCGCAGTTGTCGTTGTGCTGTAGCTGTTGCTGCTGGATAGGGTGGATCCCGATTTGCCGTTGCCTCCGTTGCTGTGAGCCCAATCGTAAGCCTTGTACACGTTGTTGGTGCGTAGGGTGATTGGTTCTCCCTCACATACAGGGTTCTCGTCCGCTATGATTTCCACTTCCGGCAATGGGTTTACGATGACGTAGTAGTCCGTCGTGTCGTAACAGTCCGCACTGTTGGTGGCTTTCAGGGTCACCTTGTATTGCTTCACATCTTTGTTTTGCGCATGGATTGTGATGTTGTCTTGCGTGTTATTGCTGAGTGTGTAGCCATTGTCTACCTTCCACTTATAACTTAGGCCACTCTGACCTTCCCCTTCCTGCAACTCTACATGGTCTTTGAAACAGATGTTGGTGCTTGTTTTGTTGCCATGTTCATCCTTGATGCTGATGATTGGCTTCTTATGGATAGTTATTGTGATTTCCTTTTCAGTTTCACATGTTTTGTATTCTACGCCATAGTTTCCTGACTTGACATTCCATGCCAAAACGGTATAGGTCTTGTCGTTGTATAGAGGACTAGTCTCCGTGAATGTTGCCCCCATCTTGTTCCCTTCTGACGTCCATTGGTAGCGTTGTGCTCCGCTGAGGGTGATGGTTGGCTTTTCGCCTTCGCAATGATCTTTGACAGTCCATGAGATGTCAACTTTGTCTTCTTTCCTGACTTGCATGGCGGTCTTTTTACTCTTACAGCCCAAGTGGTCTATCGCCAAGACATGAATATTTCTGTCAGTCGCTGTTGTGTTATATAGTTCAGCGGAAGGGAATATATAAGTGGATCCCGTACCTAGGAGGTTACCCCAGTCATCGTACCACTCGTAATCCACCGCACCTTCAACGTGGGTCGTCATTTCCACATCGCTACCCTGACAGGCCGCAAAGGATGCGTGCTCCGGAGCCTCGATGATGTCCAAATGTGCCATTACGGACTTGGAGGCGGAACATCCTGTGCTTGTGCTTGTGACAGTGGCCCAATAGTATATGTCTTTTACCTTAGGGTCTAGTTTACTAGGCACCACCTTACATACGCTTTTGTTGTTGCTGGAAACAATACCGTGTTTCTTTACATTAGGATCATTGTTGTTTTGATATTTGTACTCTTCGACAGGACCGTTCTCATCACCTCTATTCCATTCGATGCGGACGTTATTAGCAGATATGGAGAATTTAATCGTGTCTTCTTTGCACACCGTGTTGCCCATGGTGTTGTCGCTGAAGATGGTGAAGTCCGGTTTCTTGTGGATACGGGTGGTAGCGGAGATTGGCTCGCTTGTACAAGTGGTGACCTTGCCCGCTTGGTCGGTGTAGCTATATTTTCCGACCACACGGTAAGTCTTATCGGCGGTCAAATGCTCGTCTTTGACAAAATCCCCCGTCACACCGTCGCCCCATTCGAATACCACATCGGTGTTGCCTATCAGATTGGTTCTCTGAACTTTTGTGGTGGCTGCCAACCCTTCACATTTTTCGTCTGGAATCAATTTGAATTCAGGCACAGGTACGGCCTTCACCTTGAATATGTCATGACTTTCGCATCCGTTGTCGTTCGTTATGGCCAATGCGTAGGACTTGTCTTCCGTGATCTTTATACTCAATGTCTTGGCGCTGGAAAGTACGGTTCCTGAAGCGCCCACTTCAGTCCATGAATAGCTCTTGAAGGTGCCTTCAGACTCCAACGTGAGGGTGGACTCGACACATTTTGCGGAGTCGCCCACGATTCGGTTGGTTGCTTTGTCGAAGACTACGATCTGGTAATTCTCTTTGCTCTCGCACTGCTTTCCTGTCTTGCTCTTAGCCGTGACTTCGAATTTGTACGGGTTGTCCAATCCTCTTGCCGCAGTCGGTTTGAGTGTGAACTGAGACGAATTGGTGCTGAATATAGGTGAACTGAGGTTGTCATCGGATGTCCAACTCATGTTCGTCTCTTGGTCTGTGATGGCTTTGATTGTGATCGCCTGTCCAATACAGATTCTGCTTGTATTGCCCTCTGTGTTTGGATCGAAGGAGATGACAGGTTGCTTCTCCACATTAATGGTGAATGTTTCATCTGTGGAGCAACCAGCCGTGCCGACGATGATGGCGGTGTATGTCTTGGTCTCTGATAATGAGCCAAGATTGATGGTGTTTGTGTAATAGGTTGAACCGGCTATGGATATTTCCCTTATGCTTGCGCTATTAGCCTTAGGCGAGAACGTTACTGATGCTTCGTTTCCTTCACAGATGCCTTCTGCGGTTACATCGACGTCAGGTCTGCCTTGTATGGTGGCCCATACTGCAGTGTCCTTACTTCTACATCCGTTGATGTCTGTTCCATAGACGGTGAATTTTTCGTCTTGGTTGATGATCGGGTAGATGGTCGCACCATTCAGCGTGTTGTTTGCGCTGCTCCATACGTATGTTAGGTTAGGAGAACTGCCGCTTGCGGTCAGTGTCGCCATGTCGCCTTGGCATACCTCCGCTCCTCGTGCAGTTATGGTAGGGATGCCATGTACCTCTATGATGATGTCGGTTGTGCTAGAACATCCGTTAAATCCCTTGCCACTTACTGTCATCGTGTGTCTGCCTGTGGTTGCAGGGATGAATCGGGCTATGCTGCTGTCTTGCGCATTTGGCACTTCAAGTCCTGCGTAGTCGGTCCATGTGTAGTGCTCGCCACCTGTCGCTGTGAGGATGGCAGTGTCTCCCAAACAGATCTGTTTGGACAATGGATTGCTGGTGATCAGTATGTTTGGCAATGCGTTGACGGTGATGGTTTGGTATTTGGTTGCGCTGACGCATCCTTTGTCGCTTGTCGCTCTCACGCTGTACATCTGGCTTTGGGTCATGATGTCCGATGTGGTGTAGGTGAGTCCGTCCGTGATGGGTACATTCACATTTTCCCTTGACACATTGATGGATTGAACGTGCATCGTGTCTGTAAATGTGATGACACCTCGCTCCCCGGAGCAGACGCTCGGTGCCTCCATGTTGAAGCTTGGAATAGGGTTTGCCTTGATGGTCGTGTCGAATGTTCCCACGCATCCATTGGCGTCGATTCCTTTCAATGTGAACGTCGTTTCTGTGTTGATGGTCGGTCTATATATTGTTCCTCCGCCCACGCTATTGCTGTTTTGGAACCAAGAGTAGTTGTTGGTGCTTACACCGGCCGCAGTCAATTCAGCCACTTCACCGGCGCATTTGTCTTGCGCGCCATTGATTCTTACGTTTGGCAATGGGTTGACATTCACGATGTAGGAGGCTGTGTCGGATGAACATTTGCCCTCTTTTACGGTTACGGTCGCTCTAATGCTGCTTTCGTTGTTGCTGAGCATGGAAATGTATTGCGCATAGTGTTGCTTGCTGGCGTTGCCCCTGTTCCATGCGCTATTGTTCCATGTGTATTCCACCTTGGATGGGTCGGACACATTGCTGACATTGGCTTGTAGGACAATACTGTCACCTTTACAGATGCTGTTCTTGCCGCTTTGGCTAGTGATGTTGACACGCGGTATGTCGTTTACAGTTACTTGCTTCGTCTGGGTTGTAGTACAAGAACCGTTGCTTGCCGTTACCTTGATGGTATATACTTTGGCGATGGAGAGGACGGTGTCTAATGTGGTGGACGATGTGGCGGTTGTCGCATTGTCCCATGTGTAGCTCAGGTTGCTATCGCTGGTGTTGATGCTGAAGTGTACCGAACTGTTTTTACATACGGTATCTTTGTCCACACTGATTGTGAAGTTTGGTGCGTTGGTGATGGCTATTGGGTACTCTTTCCATTCGGACTCACAACCCAATTGGTCTGTTCCTTTGACTTTGAAAGTCGTCGCACCGTTTAGTTGCTGAATGTTGTAGGTATTGCTCTTGTTGTTCAAGTCGTTGCCGTTCACATCTTGCCATGTCCATCCTGCGCTGTTCATTGCGCTTGCGTTGCCGTCTCCTTCGGCGGTCAGTTTCACGTTCTTGCCCTGACATACGGCAGGATAAGGGTCTTGCGACACTTTGATTTTCGGCAGGTCTTTGACTTCCACCGTGACTGGTTCGCTGGTGGTCTCGCAGTTCTCCTTAGAGTAGGTCGCTTTAAGGGTGAATACGGTGTTGTTGTCGAATTTCACCTTAATCTTGTCGCTGGTGTTAGTCGTCGGTGACATGTAGGTGACAGCGGCATTAGCTCCTTGCTCGGTCTTTGCGATCCACTCGTACCGCAGGGATGATTCTCCGATTGCGCTCAATTCAGTCTCTTTCCCTTTACATACGTAGCCTAACCCTTTGTCGATACCGATGGTAGGTACGGAAAAGACTTCTATGGTAATGTCCTTTTGAGCTTCACAACCTTGTCCAGACGTTGCTGTGATGGTGTATTTTTTCCTTTCGGTCAGACTTCCCGTGTTGAATTTATATTGTGTCTCATTGGATAGGGTTGGGGTGACGGTTGGGGTTGATGTCCAGGTCGTTACACTCCCTTTTGCGTCGGACACGGTGATGTCGGTGGCATTGCCCGCACATACGGTGTCTTTCAATGCGCTGATGCTCAAAACAGGTTTTGTCTTGACGTCGATCTCTTGGGTCGCTGTCCCGTAGCATCCATTGGTTACACCTGTTACGATGAATGTGGTCTTCTCTTCCACGATTGGGTTGATGCTTTGACATGATGAGCAAGGGTAGCTGGAGGCTGTCGTTTCTGTCTCCTTCTTTTGCTCCCATGTGTAGGTGTTTGCTCCACTCGCTTGGAGTGTGACGGCGTCATCGCTACAAATGAGCGTTGCGCTTGCGGAGATAGAAACGGAAGGATTGGGGCGGATCATTAGATTGTAGTCCGCCGTGCCGGAACATCCTCTGCTGTCCCATCCTGTCACGTGGATGGTTGTCCTGTTCTTGTCTGCCACAGAATCGTATCGTTCGCCCTCTGTGTTGTTGTCCCATTTGTAGGACGAACCACCCTTGGCTATCAGGTGGACAGAGTCTGATTCGCAGTATTCGTTCTTTCCTGTAATGTAGATGTTCGGACTGGATACGACGCTGAAATTGAATGATTTGCTAGTTGCACATCCTTTCTCCGTCACTCCTTTAACTTTGATTTGGTATATTGAATTGTTCTCCTTCGGGTTCGAGTCTGTGAATGTATATCTTTCGTCTCCTTGGTATTTCGTGTATGTTCCGGTCATGTTGGAGTAGGTGGATGAAGGCATCCAATGTACGGTGTCCGGCATATCTTTCCCCGTGACCGGTTTGATGGACATGGTGATTTGGTCGCCTGCGCATACGTAGTCTTTCTCCATTGTGAAGTCTGGGTATGGATAGACGGTGATGGTGGTGGACGCGCTGCTGAAACATAGTTCTTGCGTGGTGCCGGTCACCATTACGTTAGCGTTCTCAGAGAGCGGAATCTCGATGGATGCTCCTGTGGCGTTGGCTATTGTCGCCCCTCCGTTGACAGCAGTGATGCTCCATGCGTATGTGCCGTTGGTGCCTGCTCCGTTAGCAGTCAGGTATACGGTTGAGTTGACGCAAGAGTCTTTCCCGTTTGTATTCCTAGAGATGTGGATGCTCGGGATGTCGTAAACCTTCAGTTCTGTAATGGCTGATACACCTTTACATCCGTTGCCACCCTGTCCAGACACTCTGAATTTGGTGTTTTGTTCCGGGGTTACGGTGATGGATGCTCCCTTGTTGGATAGCGTGTCCCACTTCGCTCCGTTGTTTGTGGTGTACTCCCAAATATATTCTCCGTTACTTTCTCCTCCTGTTACGGATAAGTTCACGCTATTGCCTTTACAGATGCCACCCTCCGCACCGGAGATGGCAAGGGCTGGTGCCTCGAGCACATTGATTTCAACAGATTTCTCCTGCTCGCATCCGTTGAGGGATCCAGTGAACACATATTCCTTTGTCCCTGCTCTGCCTACATCTTCTATCTTCCAAGGATATGAAACGCTTGGGTTTTGCCCCTTCGCGATAGTGTCTCCTTGATAGATGTATTTGTCCGCACCCGTTAAATTTACGATTCCTTCCCCGTTTTCGCAGAAATCTCCTGTCGACGTTGCGGTTAGGGTCGGGTATGGTTTCGTTTCCAGTATCACGGAGTCTTTGGATATACATTTGAATTCGTCCTCTCCTGTTACGATGATGGTGTCTTTTTCATCGTAGAGTGCTATGGTGATGTTTTCGCCGATGGCTCCATTGCTCCATGTATACTTCAAAATGTTTTGTGTGGATGTTCCGTCGATTCCTGCGGAAAGGGTTTTTTGACCGCCGACGCATATTATCGCAGGGTCGCATGTTATCTTGATGGCAGGAGCCTCGTCAAGTTTGACAGAAATGGAATCTGTGCTTTTGCACATCTCCCCGCTGATGTTGCGGCCCTCTATGTAGTAGGTTGTGTCACTTTCTGGTGTGTCGGTGAAGGTGGCTCCTTCACTCTTGTCATCGCTTCCTTCCTTCCACCATGTGAATTCGTCCGCACCTATCGCATTTAATGATAATGATGAGCCTTTACAAATGGTTGTCATACCGATGATGTTGATCTTCGGCGCTTGGTATACTTGAATGCTGAACTCGTTGGTGGATCTACAGGTTGTGTCTCCGCTCTTCTTGATACCCTCTACCATGTAGAATCGTTTCGCCTCATTGGCTACGAGAGGAATATCTATCGCCGTGTTGGATGGTGTCAACAGACTTCCCGCTTTGATATCATTGTCGACCACGCATGAATCCACCCCGTTCACTTTTAGATGAATGGTGTCGCCTGCACATTTTCCGGCCGGAGAACCATCGAAGGTGATGACCGGATTTTTGTACATGTAGATGTCTATGGAGTCGGTGTTGGTACAACCTTTGGTGTCGCTACCGCTCACATAATAGCGGTATTCGTATCTGCCGTTCTTGAATTTGCTCTGATCCTCCGCAGGGGTCGCCGTGATGGTTTCCAATGTCGGCTGTCCTTGGTTCGGCGTGGTCCATACGAAGGTGTGGACGGCATTCCCCCTGGCATCCGTACCGGCCACTTTCATGGTGGTTGAACCTCCGACGCATATCTCCGTGTGGCCATTGTCCACGACATGATTGTTCGCTGTAATGGTAAGCTCAGGCAACGGCATGGCGTTAGTGCGGATGGAGTCTACCTGCATGCATCCGTTTTCAGCCATTATGACCAGGTAGTAGTTGGTGCTATCCGACACAAGAATGTCTGTTGTGTCTGTTTTTGCGTTTGTCATTGGACGGAAATCATTTTCGCTGATTTGATCTATTCCGCCCCATGCATTTTCGTCGTACCATGCGTATTGGCAATTATCCATGCTGGTGCTTCCATCTAGTTTGATGGTGTCGTTTTTGCAGATGTCCACCTGTTTGATTTCCCCATTTGGGGTATACATGTTGGAGATGGATATTTTTGATGTCGGTTTCTCGATGACCGATACGTCGTGGAAGCCTTCGAAGACACAGTGCATCGGGTTGCCATTGTCTGTGATTCTGTCTTGGTGGATTTGCAGTTGGTAGCGAATAGTTCCGTTCACTGGCTGCACGTAACAGGACCTGCCGTCATTGCCATTCGATTTTTTTAGGGTGTCTCCTGCTTCGTTGAGCCAAATGTAGGTGTGTGCGCCAGCGGCTTCTAACTCGTTTTCCGGATATGAATTGTCATCCAGACTCAGTAATGTGGAATCTCCATAGCAGACATGGTCGTTTCCGTTGATGGTCATTTCTGGCCTTCTTTGTACACCAATGCTCTTGGTTATAGGAACTTTGCAGTCGTTCTTTGTGATGACTGTCATCTTGGTGGCGAAGGTGCATTCGTCGTTCGATTGACAGTTGAATAACTTTGTTGGCTCAAATTCTCCGTTTTCCTCTTCAACCTCTCCGCTTTGGTCATAGAATGTCCATAGTTGATAGGCGATTTCGTCGTTTTTCTTTTGAGAACCATCACTCATGGTTACTGGTTTGATTTCCGACAGATTGGTGAACTTCACTTCGTTGTAACATCCCTTGTCCCAAGTGTAGTCTGCCACAATTGGATTCTTCAACAGACGGAATGTATCTGTCACTTTGGTACAGTTGGGGTCTGCGCTATTGTACATGGTGCAGGTGTAGTCCACATTCTCGATGATGTCTTCGTCTGGGATGGCGCAGATATATGGAGAAGTTGACTGTATATAAGGTTGGGATGAGAATGTCTTGTGTGTTGAGTTATGTGCGGGGTCGGCGGCTCTTTCCCATACGTATGTGTCGAACGCATCAGGAGCGGTGATGACTGCCCCTTCTCTTCCTCCACAGTTTTTGATTACCAACTCCATCTTTTGGGTGGAGGCGTTGACGTAGGCGTAGGTGCGGTGAAAACCACCAGTGAAAGCGGTGACAAATGTTTTGTTCTGGTTACATACCGAGCACCAGGCCGTGCTATACCCAGGTTCGGCCGCACGGACAAGCGGTGTAGTGTTTGTGTTGAACAGAGGTGTACCCGCTGGGTGATTACCTCCACATCTTGGCAACAATTCTAGACAATCTCGGTTTTCCACCTCAATGGTAACGGTTTGTCCAATATAGTCTCGGAGATCATAACTCAATGTAACCCATCCATCATAGTAAAATTCAGGCAATAAATCCCTGACACGGGATGCGTTGCATCTGACATTTTGATTTTCTGCTCCGAAAGTGACAGTCGTAATTGGTATTTTTTTGTATTTATTACATGTTGGTATGTGGCAATAGTAGTCTTTACAGACTTGTTCGTATTTGACGCATACCTGATATGGGATTTGTTGATATTCCACACAACGTCGATCCCACCAATTTCCTTGGTATCTTATGCAGTTCCCATTTTTGTATCTTGTTTCATATTGTAAACAGTTGTCTCCGTCTCCCCAACGTATACAACTGTCGCTGTATTGTGCGCATCCCCATTCTTCGCATTGGGATGTTTCTATGAAATCTACTTTTTCAATTCTCTCTCTCTCGTGTTGTGTGGCAGGTTTGAGTCTCGGGTCGTTGCTGGAGCGGTATTCCACTTTAGATCCGCATTGTTGAGAAGGAATCAGTGTTCCGTCCGCCTTGTAGACTTTGATGCTGAAACGAGGCATCAGGTCGTCAGGGTGTGAGTGGTTGTTGTTCGGATCATCCTGCAAGATGACGGCGTAGCGAAGGGTCAAGAGTGTGGAGTTCTCTTTTACTTCAAAATTGTAGGTGGCACGTTCTGCCATGGCTCTGTTCTTTTCTGATACCAGCGTGGAGTCATTGTAGTGTACCTCTGCAGTGTCGTAAGATCCGATGCGCATGGATTGTCCGAATCCCTCAGGTACCAATCTGATGTTGTCGCAGGCTAAGTTGAAATCGAATGCAGTGCTGGCTACCACCTCAAAATATCCACGTTCCGATGTGGTGTTCTCTTCCTTTAAAGTCCATGTGTCTTGCACGGACGGATCCATTGGATCTCCATTCCCCATGGTTTGGTTGACGTGGTCGCATATAACTATTCTTGTGTTTCTTTCATCATGATGCTCTTTGTAGGTGTATCCGTTGTATGTATATGCATCGTTTTTCGTGTAGGTCAACGGCCCAAAGTACCCGTAGTATCTGGTCCAGTTCTCGAAGGTTCCCTTCTCGAAACTGAGGTTTGGTGTGTCGATGTTCCTTGTCGCCGCATAGGTAGATGCTCCGAAGAGCAGTAGCGATAGGCTTAGAATTAAGTTGATCTTCAATAGTTTGAGTATATTTTTTGCTTCCATAAGCTTATAAATTTTCTTGTGTTAATAGCAATATCAAAAGTAAATCTAAATTTTCTTATTAACAAATTTTAAGCGTTAAAATAGATGTAAAAAAGTCAATCCGAATCGCAATTATATCTTCATCCTGACGCTTTTTTGCTGATAGATTAATTTGTTTGTAATGCGCTGATTGGTAGAATTTTATGTTTTTCGGGAAATAAGAAGGGGGCGAAACTTCTTTCGCCCCCGCATTTTTGATCTTTCGGTTGGGTGTGTTTGGTTATCGCTGTGCGGCAATTTTTTGCACCTCAGCCTGTATCTCCTGCCACTTCTCTTCGCTCAGTTTCGAGCCTACCACCTGCACGATGTGTCCGCTCACGAGAGCCCCGATTTTTCCACACTTCTCCATGTCGTATCCTTTGTGGAGCCCGAATAGGAATCCGGAGGCGAACAGGTCGCCCGCACCCGTGGTGTCGATGGCTGTCACGCCTGGCAGGATGTCTACGCTGACGGTCTTGCCGTCCTTCTTGATCAGAGAGCCCTTCTTGCCTAGCTTGACAACGGCTATCTCACACATCTCGGCGATGTAGTCGAGCGCCTTTTCTGGTTCTCTCTGCGCAAATGCTTTCGCCTCCTCCTCGTTGGCGAAGACAATGTCGACATACTCCTTCACGGCACGTTGCAGGAACGCCAGATTCTCTTCCACCACATTGTAGCTGGCGAGGTCCAATGACACCTTGGCTCCCGCCGCTTTCGCCATCTTCATGGCCGCCTCGATCATCGTGGTGTTTTGTACTAAATATCCCTCTATGTGGCATAGATCCACCCCCTTGAACCATTCTGGACGGAAGTCGTTCTCTGTCAGGGTGCTGGCTGCGCCCAAATAGGTGGCCATGGTACGTTCGCTATCGGGTGAGATGAGGGAGACACATACGCCTGTCGGCAGGTCGCTCTTGACAATGTGGGTGGTCACCCCATGTCTCTCCATGTCTGATCGGAAGAATTCTCCCGTCTCGTCTTCTCCCAATTTCCCGATGAAGTGGCAAGGCGCACCTAGTGCGGCTAGCCCCGTGATCGTGTTGGAGGCGGAACCTCCCGTGACCAAATGACGGTCGCCGTCTTTGATCTCGTCTTGTATTTTCGCGGACAAATCCTTGTCTATCAATTGCATACTCCCTTTGGGAAGCGAAAGCCTTTCCAAAGTCTCGTCAGACTTCAATACAGATAGCACGTCTACCAATGCGTTTCCTAATCCTATTGTCACCATATCTTTTTCTCTTTTTTGTAAAATTTATATGCAAATATATTTTTTTTATTCGAGAAAACAACCTAAATTTGCACCGCATTTGAGGGAATGTTCGAGTGCGGAAATTCTTCCTTAGCTCAGTCGGTTAGAGCACCTGACTGTTAATCAGGGGGTCCTTGGTTCAAGTCCAAGAGGGAGAGCAGAGAGAGTCGGTGACGGCTCTCTTTTTTTTGTGCCTTCTGGGGGGGGAAGCCTAAGATCTTTAAGGTCAGTGGCCTAACGGCTGGGGGAGCATAAGGTCTTTAAGGTCAGTGGCCTAACGGCTGGGGGGGGGAGCCTAAGGTCTTTAAGGTCGGAGGACTAAATTGTAAAGGCTAAAGCCTTAATTTTCATCTAGTTGCTTTTAGTTAATAACTTTTGTTCCAAAATTTCTTTTCCTTATCTTTTTCATTATATTTTTGTCCTTGTTAGCATTCAATCATAAATCCTAGTAAAATGGCGGAATTTGTTCATTTGCATGTCCACTCTCACTACTCCATCCTCGACGGAATGTCGAAGGTGCCGGATTTGGTGGACAAGTGTATGCGGACCGGCATGCGCGCGATGGCGCTGACGGACCACGGCAATATGTTCGGCATCAAAGACCTGAAAGATTACGTCAAGAAGGTGAATGGCGCTCCGAAAAAGAAGGTGAAGGAGTGCGAGGAGAACATTGAGAAGGAGACTGATCCCGCCAAGAAGGCTGAACTGGAGGCTGAATTGGTGAAGCTGAAGGAGAAGGCGGAGGCTTTCGTGCCGTTCAAGCCTATCATCGGTACGGAGGCTTACTGCGCTCGCCGTACGTTGCATGACAAGGATAAGACGGTGAAGGAGATATCCGCGGAGACGGGCAAGGAACGTATCGTCGACCGTAGCGGTCACCACCTTATCCTCTTGGCGAAGAACAAGGCGGGGTACAAGAGCCTCTGTAAACTGGCTTCCATCGCCTACACGGAGGGTTATTATGACAACCCTCGTATCGATAAGAACGTGCTGAAACAGTACCACGAGGGGCTCATCGTCTGCTCCGCTTGTTTGGGAGGCGAGATTCCTCAACTGATCATCGCTGGCAAGATCGACGAGGCGGAGAAGTCCATCATGTGGTTCAAGGAGATCTTCGGAGACGATTATTACTTGGAGTTGCAGCGGCATAAAACGGACAAGCCGAACGCCGCCACAGATACTTACGAGCGTCAGCAGGAGGTGAACAAAGTGCTGATCGAATTGGCCCGCAAGACCAACACGAAGATCATCGCCACGAACGATGTGCACTTCGTCGAGGAGGAGCACGGCGAGGCGCATGACCGCCTCATCTGCTTGAGTACGGGCAAGGATTACGATGACCCGAACCGCCTGCACTACACGAAACAGGAGTGGCTGAAGACGCCAGACGAGATGTACAGCATATTCGAAGACATCCCCGAGGCGTTGACGAACACGTTGGAGATCGCGGATAAGGTGGAGGTGTACGACATCGATTCGGACCCTATTATGCCTAAGTTCGATATCCCTGCTGACTTCGGCACGGAGGAGGAGTACCGCAAGAAGTTCACGGAAAAGGACCTCTTCGATGAGTTCACGCAGAACGAGAGGCATGAGGTGGTGCTGAGCCAGGAGGATGCTGAGAAGAAGATTAAGAAACTGGGTGGATATGAGAAACTGTACCGTATCAAGTTGGAGGCGGATTACCTCAACAAGTTGGCCTGGGACGGAGCGAAGAAACGCTACGGCGACCACCTGACGGAGGAGCAGATAGAACGTATCACCTTCGAGCTGCATATCATGAAGACCATGGGATTCCCGGGATACTTCCTGATCGTGCAGGACTATATCCGCGCCGCCCGCGAGGAGTTGGGTGTGAGCGTGGGACCGGGCCGTGGATCTGCCGCAGGCTCGGTGGTGGCGTACTGCCTATGGATCACGGACCTCGATCCGCTGAAGTATGATTTGCTGTTCGAGCGTTTCCTGAACCCTGACCGTATCTCCTTGCCCGATATCGACGTCGACTTCGATGATGACGGTCGTAGCAAGGTGCTCACCTGGGTGCGCAAGCGTTATGGCGAGGAGAAGGTGGCGCATATCATCACCTACGGAACCATGGCGACGAAGTCCTCCGTGGCGGATGTGGGCCGTGTGCAGAAGGTGCCCCTCCCTACGGTGAACGCTATCAAGGCGTTGATCCCTGACCGTGGATTCGACGAGGAGGCGGTGAAGGCGGTGGAGGGTACCCTGCCTAAGAAGATGCCGAAGGTGAATCTCAAGAACTGCTTCAAGTATATCCCGCAGCTGCGTGACATGAAGAACGGTCCGGACGAGAATATCTCCACGATGCTGACCTATGCGCAGGAGCTGGAGGATACCAACCGCCAAGTGGGTATCCATGCTTGTGGTGTGATCATCGGTGCGGACGACCTGACGAATTTCGCTCCTGTCTGCACCATCCATGATAAGAAATTGGACAAGGATGTGGTGGTGACACAATACGACGGACATGTGGTCGAGTCGGTTGGTTTGATCAAGATGGACTTCCTCGGACTCAGTACCCTGACGTTGATCAAGGAGGCGCTCGCCAACGTGAAGAAGGCGCGCGGCATCGAGGTGGACATCTCCAACATCCCTATTGATGACGAATTGACTTACCAACTCTATAGTGAGGGCCGTACGATCGGTACGTTCCAGTTCGAGTCGCCCGGTATGCAGAAATACCTTCGCGAGCTGAAGCCTACGCAGATCACGGACTTGATCGCCATGAATGCGTTGTATCGTCCGGGACCTATCGAGTACATCCCTACGTTCATTCGTCGTAAGAATGGTTTGGAGCCTATCGAGTACGATATCCCTGTGATGGAGAAGTACCTCAAGGATACCTATGGTGTCACTGTCTACCAGGAGCAGGTGATGCTGTTGAGCCGTTTGCTGGCCAACTTCACCCGTGGTGAGGCGGATACCTTGCGTAAGGCGATGGGTAAGAAGATATTCGCCATGCTGGCCATCCTGAAGCCTAAGTTCATCGAGGGCGGCAAGAAGAACGGACATGATCCTGAGATTCTGGAAAAGATATGGAAGGACTGGGAGAAGTTCGCCTCCTATGCCTTCAACAAATCGCACGCCGCATGTTATGCCTGGGTGGCCTACCAAACTGGTTACCTGAAGGCGCATTACCCTGCTGAGTACATGGCTGCCAACTTGACGTTAAGTAAAGATAATATCGCTGACGTACAGAAGTTCATGGAGGAGTGCAAGGCGATGAAAATCAAGGTGAAGGGTCCAGACGTGAACGAGTCAGAGCTGAACTTCACCGTGAACCAGACGGGTGAAATCCGCTTCGGATTGGGAGGCGTCAAGGGTATTGGTGAGGGTGCGGTGATGGCGATTGTGTCCGAGCGGGAGAAGAACGGTCCGTATACCTCCATCTTCGATTTCGTGGAGCGTGTCGACCTGAAGGCATGTAACCGTAAGACGATTGAGAGTTTGGCGCTTTCGGGCGCATTCGACTCCCTTCCAGACTGTTCGCGTGAGCAGATCATGGCGACGAACGACAAGGGCCGAAACTTCTCGGAAGTGCTTTGCCAGTATGGTACGCAATGCAAACTCTCCGCACAGAGCGCCGCACAATCATTGTTCGGTGGAGATGTGGGCATGAAACCGCAACAACCCGTTCTGCCGAAAGTGGAGATGTGGTCGGACTTGTATAAGTTGGAAAAAGAAAAAGAATTGGTGGGAATTTATCTTTCTGCCCATCCCCTTGATGCATATTACGTATTTTTAAATTATATTTGCAATGTGAGGATGAGTGATTTGAATGATGATACGGGCTTCGGAGCCAATCATTTGGACCAGGATTTGATGATGGGTGGGGTGATCACGGAAGCGGTTTCAACCGTCTCGAAAAGAGGCACGCCATGCCGGTTCATCACGGTCGAGGATTATTCAGGCTCCTATCGTTTCGCATTGTTCAGGTCAGAAGATATTGTGCGGTTCTCACCCTACGAGAAGGGTATGATGGTCTACATCAGTGGACGGTTCGCCAAGAGAAGGTACGGAGACTTCATCGACTTCAACATCTCCGAGGTGAAACCATTGGCGGATGAGAGCCGTGATTTCTCGGGCAATCTGTCAATCAAGATCAAAGAGGAGAATGTCTCGCCAGACTTCGTCACTAACTTTTTGTCATTGATAGACGGACAAAGTGGCAATGTGAACCTTTCGTTCTCTGTCGTGGAACCTACCACGGGGACAGCCGTGAATGTGACGTCGCGCACGAGGAAGATTAAGCTTACACGCCCTTTGATGGAGTACCTCGAGCAGATGCAGAAGGATGGCACGGTGGACTTGTCAGTCGCCTGACTCCTCATGGCACGTTTTTTGTATGAATAACAATAAAAAAAATTACGAATATGGTAACTGTAACAGATGCTAATTACGAAGAGATGGTAAAGAGCGATAAGCTCTTAGTGTTGGATTTCGGCGCAAGCTGGTGCGTCCCTTGCAAGAATGTCGCCGTCATCTTGGATGAGTTGTCTGAGACATACGCCGACCGTGTAGTCTTCGGTAAGGTAGATGTGGATGACAACCCTGACTTGGTCGGCATGTACAAGGTGCGCAACGTTCCGACAATCTTTTTGGTTCGTAATGGTCAGGTGGTAGACAAGATGGTCGGTGGCTATCCGAAGCCTGATATCATTGCGAAGATCGATGAAAACTTATAATATCGCCTATGGACTTCGGAGAAATCATATATGTGGTGCTTTTCGTCGGCATCTTCGTATTCTCCTTGCTGAAGGATCGCCTGAAGAATAAGGAGAACAAGGAGAAACGTGCGGCCCAGGCTCAGGCGCAGACAACGGCTGAGGAGAAAAATCAGCAGATGCGTGAGGAGTGGCAGAAGCAATGGGACCAGGTCTTGAAAGAGAAACTTAAGGTCGAGGAAAAGAAGAGTGTCCAGAAGAAGAGCTCGGATCCGTTCTTGACCACCGAGATGAACACGTATGGCTCCAATAACGCTAAAAAAGCTCAGTCGCAGCGTGTCAAAACTCCGAAGCAAGAGAATGTGAGAGCATCCGTGCGGAAGCCTGCGGAGAAGCCTGAAAACGAGTTCTCCTTCCGCTCCGTGGAAGATGCTAGACGCGCATTTATCGCTTCCGAGATTTGGAATCGAAAATATTGTTAATCGTTGTAACCATGGGAAAGAAACGTTTGGTTGTTTTGACGGGGGCTGGCATCAGCGCGGAGAGCGGCATCAGTACGTTCCGTGATTCGGACGGCCTGTGGAACGAGTATCGTGTCGAGGATGTCGCCACGCCGGAGGGTTTTTACCGAAACCCCAAGCTGGTCTTGGACTTCTACAACGACATGCGCAAGGACCTGAAGAACCATCAGCCTAACTACGGACATATAGCCCTGAAGGAGTTGGAGGAGGATTTCGACGTGAAGATCATCACCCAAAACGTGGACGACCTGCATGAGCGGGCGGGTAGTTCCTCCATCATCCATCTCCATGGGGAACTGATGAAGGTCTGCTCATCTAAGGATACGAGCCTTGTGACGACCTTGCCTTCCATGGAGAGTGAGATCCACGTGGGGGATAAGGCTTCCGACGGTAGCCAATTGCGTCCTTTCATTGTCTGGTTCAGCGAACCTGTGCCGATGATCGAGCCTGCCATCGAGTGGGTGGAGCAGGCGGATATCTTTTTAATCGTGGGCAGCTCGTTGGTTGTTTATCCTGCGGCGGGATTGGTCCATTACCTGCGTAGGGAGGTGCCTATCTATGTGATAGACCCTAAGCCGGTCACTGTCCCATCGTCCAGGCCCATCTATATGATCCAGAAGGGAGCCTCCGAAGGAATGAAAGAGTTTAAATCGATGGTGTTGACAAAAGAATGATGATAGACTTAAAGGGACTTGTGGTTCCTTGTTAAGCGCAAGCTCATAAAGAAAAGCCGGAGGAGTGAAACTGCATCGTTTCGCTCCTCCTGCTTTTTGTGATGGCCCGGCTGCCTATCGCACAGCCGTGGTCAATGTCTTTCCGTTCGCCCTGACGAAATAGATGCCTTGGCTAGGAACGTACAGGGAATGGGTCTCGTCGGCTGTGCCGGTGGAGACTGATATTAGCCTTCCGGAAGGGTCATAGAGGGATACCTCGCCCTCCGCATTGCGGATGTAGATGGTATGGCCTTCCGACCACACGGCTATGCCGTCGCTTGTGGTAGTGCCTACACCAACTTCCTCTTTGTGTTTGATGATCCAACCTTCAGGAATTCTGTCTTTCCCTGTTTGGACTGGCATTGATTCAGGGCAGATGAATGTGCCGGTAGGGGCAACGTCCTTGACCCAAGATTCTGTTACTGCGGTATTATAGTAATACCAAGAATCAAAGGCGACGTTGATTTCGGAAAGATTTGTACATCCCTCGAATATGGACCTGTAACACTGTACCAATAAGTCCGTGGCGGGTAATTCTGGCGCTTGCGTAAGACTTGTGCAACCGGCAAACATGCGCTCGTAACAATAACTTGATAATGCCATGGCCTGCAGTTCAGGCGCTTGCGTAAGGCTTGTGCAACCCTCGAACATGGATTGGTAACTATATGTACCCATAGTGGTGGCTGGCAATTCTGGTGCCTGCGTAAGGTTTGTGCAGCCGGAGAACATTTGTTTATAGCAACTTTCCACTGCGGTCATGGCCGGCAGCTCAGGCGCTTGCGTAAGGCTTGTGCATTTGGCGAACATTTCAGCGTAACATCCACTAACCAAGGTGGTGACAGGCAGTTCCGGTGCTTGTGTGAGACTAGAACATCCATAAAACATTCCTTGGTAACAATAATCGGATAATGCTTTGGCGGACAGTTCAGGCGCTTGGGTTAAACTTTCACACCCTTTAAATAGATAATTAAAGCAATGGTTGTTTGGTATCAGACTGATCTCTTTGGTGTAATATAAGAGGCTCATGACATTTCCGCTTGCCGCTATTTTACCTGTCATTATGAATTTTGCATATTTACTGGAAGATTTAGAGAATCCTTGAGGATTGTTTCCCCTAAGCATGGCCTTGTCCCCTTTGTGTTCTAAGGTGACGGTCTCATAGGTGAGATCCATCCATGTCTCGCCTCCATCGACTGAGTATTCTATATCAGGATAGTTGTTGCCGATGATTTCTATTTCGAAAGAAGAGCCATCTTCTTCTGCGGTGAAAGTCAAGTAGTTGATTTCAAACTCTTCCTCTTCTTCCTCCCCTGCATAAATGATTCTCCAACCTTCGGGGATTAGACTCACCCCATATCCAAGAGGCAATGATTCAGGGCAGATGAATGTGCCGGTCGGGGCAACGTCCTTGAGCCAATTTGAGGTGCTTCGGGAGGAAATGTTCCAATCCGTGAAGTGTACTTTTATGCTTGAAAGGGATTCACATCCATCGAACATTGAATGATAGCTCTCCCATTCTATATTTGTGGCCGGCAATTCCGGCGCTTGCGTGAGGCCTGAACAGTCAGAGAACATGTATTTGTAGCAACTCTTCGCCAAGGTTGTAGCCGGCAATTCTGGGGCTTTCGTAAGGCTTTTGCAAGTTCCGAACATGCAATAATAGCAACTCTCCGCCAAAGTGGTAGCCGGCAAATCCGGGGCTTTCGTGAGATTTGTGCATCCCTGGAACATGTAATAGTAACAATTTTCGGCCAAAGTGGTGGCCGGCAAATCTGGTGCTTGCGTAAGACTTGTGCAATCTCCGAACATGTCGTGATAGCAGTCGATCGCCAAGGTCGTGGCCGGCAGTTCCGGGGCTTTCGTGAGATTTGAGCATCCCTGGAACATGAAATAGTAACATTTATCAGCCAAAGTGGTGGCTGGCAATTCCGGTGCTTGCGTAAGGCTTTCACATTCGAAGAATAATTTATGGAAGCAACATTCATTTGGTATGGTGGTTGAGGTCCCATAATAATCCAATAGGCTCATGACGCTTCCGCTTGCCGCTATTTTGCCGGACATTATAAATCGTGTAAATGTTATTACGCTTATGGATAGGCCTGTTGGATTATCTCCTCTGAGCAATACTTTGTCTCCTTTGTGCGCTAATGAGACTTGTTCGCCATTTGAGAGGGGAACCCATGTCTCTCCTCCGTCTGTAGAGTATTCTATGTATTGCGGCGTTTCGGTGTTGCCGCTACTTATGCTGAAAGAAGAACTGTCCTCCTCCGCAGTGAAAGTCAGGTAATTGGTTTCAGGCTCTTCTATGACAACTGTCCAACCTTCAGGAATTTGGCTGACCCCGTATTCATTCGCTAATGACTGGCCGCAGACGAAGGTGCCGGTAGGGGCAACACCATTGAGCCAATCTGTTGTGCTCAAGGGCGCTTCACCCTTCTTGTTCCAATCCCAAAAGTAGACTTTAATCTTGGACAGAGAAGAGCACCCATAGAACATGGATTTATAACAGTCGGTCTTGAGGTTTATAGCGGGTAATTCTGGCGCTTGTGTGAGGTTTGTACAATCATAGAACATGTTTTGGTAACATCCATCGGCTAAGGCTCTTGCCGGCAATTCCGGGGCTTCCGTTAACCCTGTACATCGCAAGAACATGAATTCATAGCAATGGTATTTCATAATCACTGCCGGTAATTTAGGTGCTTTTGTGAGACTTTTACAGTCAGCGAACATGTCGAAATAACAATTGTTAGCCAATGTCATGGCTGGCAATTCCGGGGCCTGTGTGAGACTTGTACAGTTGGAGAACATGTGGCTGTAACATGCGCTCTCCATTTTTGTGGCAGGCAGTTTTGGCGCTTGCGTGAGGCTTGTACAATTCCCGAACATGCAGCTATAGCAATATTCTGCTAAGTCGGTGTTTGGTAATTCCGGTGCTTTCGTGAGGCTCGTGCATCCATAGAACATGTATGCGTAGCATTTTTCCGCCAAGATGGTGGCAGGCAGTTCCGGCGCTTGTGTGAGGCTCGAACAATCCAGGAACATGTTTGAGTAGCAGGAGGTCACCATTACTGTTGCCGGTAGTTTGGGCGCTTGTGTGAGGCTCGAACATCCACTGAACATCCTCCCGTAGCAAACATCTTCCATTGATGTGGCCGGTAATTCTGGTGCTTTAGTGAGACTTGTGCATCCGCTGAACATACTTAAATAGCAGTATCCCTTCAGAGTTGTTGCAGGTAATTCCGGGGCTTTCGTGAGGCTCTCGCAATTCTTGAATAAATAGCTGAAACAATATTTGTTGGGGATAGTGGTTGTTTCGCCTATACTGTCTATTAGGCTCATCACATTTCCACTCGCCGCTATTTTACCGCTCATTGTGAAATATGTATATGAATCCTTTGTGGAGAATCCATCGAAATTGACTCCTCTAAGTATGGCCTTGTCCCCTTTGCTCTTTAAGACGACGGTCTTGGATTCTGTGAGGTCTATCCATGTCTTGCCTTCATCTACGGAGTATTGTATGTTCGGTTCGTTGTCTCCAAACTTCATAATACTGAATGTGGATGATTCTTCTTCCGCAGAGAAGGTTAGGTAGTTGGCCGCATCTGCTATGCAGGTGGCGAAAAACATCAAAATGAATGTCAAGAACGTTCTCATTTTCATTGTCATATATGCTTCTGTTTGATTAATTAATATTCATTTATGTTACACATCCCATTAGTTGCAAAGGACAGATAGCCAGTCGATAGATTATTTGTCCGTTTGAAATAGTTTGCAAATATACAATTTCTTGTTGAAATGGTTAAGAAAAGCCTTCTTTTGCCTTCCCCATGGCCCCGCTTTTTGCGGATGGAACCCTCCACCGTGTCGCACAGAAAGGGGGTGGGGGACATCCCCAGAACGGCTTATTGATGAGGCCGATTAATCCTTGGTTGGTAAATTTTTCCCTATACTTGCTTTTAATCTTATGATAAATGACTATCTTAGCACGATTTTTAACCATAATGTAAACGAATAACTAAAAAATAAGGAATATAGTATGGAAGAGAAGACCAAAGGTGCGTGGAAAATCAAGACGCTCCTCTCTATCGCAGGTAAGATGCAGTGGAGAAAATTGGACAAGGCCGCCAAGGATTGTAAAAAAGCGCAAGAGAAAACGTTGAGAGGTATTTTGGAATATGCGAAGGATTCCGTTTATGGTAAGGAACATAACTTCGCCAAGATATTGGAAGCGAAGAGCGCTGACGAGTTGTTCAAACTCTATGAGGAAAACGTGAAGTCTAACGACTACGAGGATTTCCGCCCATACGTGGAGCGTCACAAAAACGGTGAGGAGAATGTGCTCTTCCCTGGCAAACCTAAGATGTACGCCACCACTTCCGGTACGACCAGCGAGCCAAAGTGGATTCCTATCACGAACGAATATTACTCCAACGTATATAGCAAGATGACGAAGGTGTGGCTCTACTCCTTCATCAAGAACCGCCCGAAGACTTTCGACGGACAGATCGTCTCCATCGTGGGCAAGGCCATCGAGGGTGCCGCTCCGGACGGAACGGTATATGGCTCCGTTTCAGGTGTGACGCAACGTGACTGCCCTGAGTTCATCAAGGTGGCTTACACTGCCCCTGCGGATGTCTTCACCATCTCAGACTACAAGGCTCGCTACTATTGCATCATGCGTTTGGGTATCGAGCACAATGTGCATTTGATCGTGACCGCGAACCCTTCCACCATCGTGGAGATGCAGAACAACGTGAACGAGTTCTACGACGATTACGTGGATGACATCGAGAAGGGTACCATCAGCGCTAAGATCAATATCCCTGAAGAGGTTAGACAAAACATCATCAAGGGCAAGAACCTGCAGCCAAACCCTGAGCGCGCGAAGGAACTCCGCGCGTTGAAGGAGAAGTACGGCATTGTGTTGCCTAAGCACTATTGGCCTAACATGCAGATCCTGAACACTTGGAAGTGCGGTAACACGAAGTTCTATTTGGAGAAGTTCAAGGACTCCTTCCCTAAGGATATGATGCACTTGGAGTTCAGCTACTTCTCGTCTGAGTGCCGCGCCGGATTGGTGTTGGACGATACGACGGGTACTGTCCTCTTCCCTCACATGCACTACTTCGAGTTCGTTGAGAAGAGCGATCTTGAAAACCCTAACCCTAAGTTCCTGCGCCTGCATGAACTGGAGGTCGGCAAGCAATATTGCCCATACGTAACCACGTGGGCGGGTCTCTATCGCTACACGATGAGCGACTTGCTCGAGGTGGAGGGCTTCTACGGAACCATCCCTAAGGTGCACATGGTACAGAAGATCAACGGTATCGTGACGATGACGGGCGAGAAGCTCCACGAGACCCAATTCACGGGTGCTGTCGAGGAGGCCGCGAAGGAGTTGAACATGCCGGTTAAGTTCTTCATCGGTTTCGCCGACCTGAGCGTTTCCGCTTACCACTTCTACTACGAGTTCGAAAATCAGGAGACTACGCAGGAGCAAGCGGAGGCATTCACTAAGTTGGTGGACGACAAGCTGAAGCAACGTAACATGGAGTATCAGGCTAAGCGTGACTCTTTGCGTGTGCATGACCCGCTCACCCATCTGCTCGTTTCCGAGTCGTTCGAGAAGTTCAAGGCTCGTTGCATCGAAGAGGGTGCCCGCGACGGACAGTTCAAGCTGAACTTGCTGTTGCAGGATGAAAACCGTCACGCTAAATTCAAAGATCTCGTTAAGAAATAATGGTGAAGATTGATTGGTCAAGAGTGAAGGCTATTGTCTTCGATTTTGACGGAACATTATACGATAAGAAGAATTATCCCTTCCATCTGATCATGGCGAACCCATTGGACATCCGCAATGTGGGTGCCGAGCGCGCTGTGAGAAAGTACATGAAGGACAAGGACTTCGAGACGGAAGAGAAGTTTAACAATGCTTTCTTCGAACTCTTGGCGAAGCGGCAGAAACGCTCTGTGGAGAAGACCCGTTCCTGGTACGAGGTGGACTATTTGGGGCGCTTCCTGAAGGTTTTGAAGAAGCATTATCACGCCCAACCGAGGGTGAATGAGCTCTTGGAGAAACTCAGAGACCGCGACGTGAAGACGGCTGTCTTTTCGGATTATCCTCGCACGGAGGAGCGTATGGAGGCGGTCGGTCTTTCTCCTGCGTCGTTCGACTTCTGCTTTAGCGCACCAGACATGGGGGCGTTGAAACCTGCGCCTCGCCTGATGTGGGAGATCCTCTCGCAGATGGAGGTGGAGGGTTCGGAAGTGCTCGTGGTGGGCGATCGTACCGATACGGATGGCGTCTCCGCCCTGGTGGTGGATGCCCAGTTCGTCCAAATCGTCAGAAAAGATCCTGTGGAGGTGACTTCCCACGTTGTCATGTTGTGGGACCAGTTTGTGGAGGAGGCGATGAGCGTGCCTATGGGTTGATTCTTTTGAGACTGAATATGAGGCGGATACGTGATGTGTCCGCCTCTTTTTTTATCCCTTCTCCGAAAAAATCCATCCCCTTGTATAGCGTATCTTGTTTTAAATCCGTACCTTTGCGGTGAAGAAAGTTGCCCTTTTTGGATAGAGGATAGCACAATTGTGTCAAGGCGAAAAAGGTGAACTCCTAAGAAGGGGGCATCTATGGAAATTTATTGATGGTATGTTAGATTCAAAAGATCGGATTAACAGTAAGGAGAGGTATGAGTTTTTTAAGAAGGCAGATGTGGTCGCATATTCAGTGCACCCGTCCTTTAAGGGTAAGCTGCGTTCTTTTCTGTTCAACCTCAGTTATCGTTTCATTCGCGTGTTGCGGCGCTATGAATATGTCCTGAATTGCAAGAAAGGCCTCTTGCGTGATTTAGAGTTGCTTTTCCTCGCCCCTTATTACAAACATATAATGGTGAAGTGCGGCTATCACATCTCGCCCAATGTGTTGGGCGCCGGTTGTGGCATTCACTGCTTGGGACCCGTGATCATGAATGGGGGAGTTAGTATTGGCGAGAATACCCGTATCCATATAGGCGTTCACTTGGGCACGGGAGCCGGTTATGCCAATGCGGCTCCTAAGGTGGGCAGGAACTGCTATTTGGGGCCTGGCGCTAAGCTGTTCGGAAACATCACCCTGTCGGATTGTACGGTGGTCGGCGCCAATGCGGTCGTGAATAAGAGTTGCGACAAGAGCAATGTGCTGTTGGTCGGCGTGCCTGCCGCGGTGAAAAAGGAGGGCGTGAATGTCTTCGATTTTATCATTCCGTGCACGCTGGTGGCGCAGTTGAGTCGGGAGGAGCAACTGCTCTTGTACCATAAACCATCGCAAGAGGTGAAGAAATACCTTGTGGAGAAGGGCTATCTGCCGGAATGATTTTTGAAAATCAAGTGGAAACGTAGTGCCGACACGAAGGTGCGGCCTATATACAAAAAAAGGTCGGATAATCATATCCAACCTTTTTTGCGGTGCGGACGGGACTCGAACCCGTGACCCCATGCGTGACAGGCATGTATTCTAACCAGCTGAACTACCGTACCAATCACATCGGGTATTTCCCAAATGCGGTGCAAAGGTAGTTCTTTTATTTTAATGTGCAATGCTTTTGCCCTCTTTTTTCGCGAATGAGTGAAATTTTTTTCGGGAAAGGCCATTTGACCTTGTGGTTTTTCCATTGTTAATACTTTGTCGTGGAGTTTTTTAACCTTATAAGTTATTTATTTGTAGATTTGCATTTGTAAAATTGTATATTGATGAAAGCTTATAATTCGTTGATCTTCTTTTTGTCGATTTTGGCTGTGCTAGCCCTTATAAGTCAGGTTTTTCCTTCTAAGGGCATAACGATAGGCGCAAGTCCAGACGAGGCGGACACTTCAATGGTCAAGGTGGATAGTTTGGCCTTGGATTCACTAGAGGATGCTATGCTGAGGGATGGTATGGATACTTCCATGGTGATCGATGATGATAGCATTGTCCAATATGAGTCGGATTTCCTGTCTCAATTGAAGAAGGAGAGCATAACCTTGACTTTCCCATCGTTGAAGCAAGCGCTCTCGAAAGGTAATAAGGACAAGGAGTCGGCGGAGAGTAAACTGAAGAAGGCGGAGGAGGAGCTACGTCTCCAAATCGAAAAGGACTCTCTCGACAAGGTGAAGGAGTTGCAAATGGCACAGGACGAGAAGGAACGCAAGGCTTTCGAGGATACTTTGAAGTCATACCGGCACTTCGCGGAGAAGAGTTCTGCTCGAATCTATTTCCCTAATAATGATTTCCACTTGATGGACAAGTTGTTCGTCTCCCTCCAGAATTGTGGTAGGGGACCGGTTGTCCACATCCTACATTACGGTGACTCCCAGATCGAGTCTGACCGTATCACCGGTTTCATCCGTGAGCAGTTCCAGAAGAAGTTCGGAGGCTACGGTCCGGGTACGTGCCCAGCCATCCAGCCGATCCGTTCCTATACGGTAGTGCAGGGCTTCTCGGATAGCTTGCCTCGTTACATCGCGGATGGTACGATGCGACAGAAATTGCCGGACGACCACTATGGTGTCTTGGCGCAAATGGCTAAGTTGAAGGGCTCCGTGACACTGAGTTTTGAGACATGCAACAATAGCAAGGTCTACAATCGTGCGAAGAAATTCTCCCAAGTCCGCCTCTTGGTGGGTAACACGGGAGAGAACTTCACCGCTAAGTTGAGGTGGGGCAAGCAAGACTCCGTGCAGGTGTTGCAGGCGGCTACCCCGGAGTTCTCGACCATTACGTGGAAGCTCGACACGATGGTCTCCAAGGTGAAGCTGGACCTCTCTGGTACGGCTGAGCTCTATGGCGTGGCGATGGATGGCAATTCGGGTGTGGCGATGGATAACATCCCTCTCCGTGGTAGCTCCGGAACCTTCTTCACCCGTATCTCCTCCCATCTCCTCTCCTCTGCCATGAGGGAGTTGAATGTGAAACTCATCTTGCTGGAGTTCGGTGGTAATTACACCCCACACATCTACAGCTTGGATCGTGTGGAAAAATATAAGCAGATGATCGCCAGCCAGATCCGTTATCTGAAGAACCTGCACCCGGGTGCCATGATCATCCTGATTGGCCCAGCTGATATGTCCCAGAAAATCAATGGCGAACTCCAAACCTATCCTTTCTTGGAGGAGAATATCGAAGGCATGAAGCAAGCTGCGCTGGAGAATGGCGCCGCATTCTGGGATATGTACCAGGTGATGGGCGGACGTAACTCCATGATCAAATGGGTGGAGCATGTGCCGGCATGGGCGGCTTCCGATTATATCCATTTCACTCCGACGGGCGCCGGACGTATCGCTGATATGTTCGTGCAATCCTTCATGAACTATTACGACTACTACTGCTTCTTGAAGAGAAACAAGAAGTGGGTGGATGAGATGAAGGCCAAGGAGGAAGAGAAGGCCAAGCAGGAGGCCCAAGCCCAACAAGCGGCTCAGGCTAAGCAGGCGGTACAAGTGAATACGGTGAAACAAGTGAATCAGACGAAAAAATGAGACGTTGGCTTCTATTCATAGTTGTTTGTTTATTCTCTGTGGGCGCTGACGCCGCACAGGGACTACTTCGTCGTGGCGTCCCCAAGTATGATTTCATCTCAGATACCCTGAATAAAATCATTACCCCAGGCTCGACGGATCGTCGTGACGCGTTCTTCAAGAAGTTGGACTCTGTCGTGTTGTGCCACGAGGGTATGATCAATATCCTGCATATCGGCGGCTCGCACGTGCAGGCCGATATCTATTCGAACGAGATCCGTCGCAACCTCGATTCCATCAATGATGTGAGCCAACCGGGGCGCGGACTCATCTTCCCTTACACGGTCGCCAAGACGAATAATCCGTCTAATTATAAAATCTCTTACCAAGGCGAGTGGACTACCACCAAGAATGTGATGCGGAAGGATAGAAAGGCGGTCTTGGGTTTGACCGGTATGGCGGTCACCACCTCTGATTCCCTTGCCGAACTCACGGTCTGCCTGAATGGTAAAAACCGTACCAGCCGCTGGACGTGCAATAAACTCTCTTTGATGGGTTATGCGGATTCCTTAGCCATGGTGGAGCCTTTTGTGCGTCTGACGGACTCGTGCCTATACGCTGCCCGATATGACTCGGTTTTGTCGGTCTATACCTTTGAGTTCGACCGCTTGGTGGATACCTTCACCATCGTCTTTGACCAAATGGATGTCGTGCCTCACGAATTCACCATCACAGGCATCTTGCCCGAAAAGAGCGCTCCGGGAGTCATCTATAGCTCCATCGGTGTGAACGGGGCCACCGTCCCCTCTTACCTATCCTGCGAGAATTTCGACAGGGATCTCTCCCTGATTCGTCCGGATATGGTGATCTATGCCATCGGTATCAACGATGCGTTGGTGAAGAATTTCTCCGAGGAGAAGTTCATTCATCGATACGACTCCCTCATCGCGAAGGTGGAGTCTGTGGCGCCTGATTGTTACCATGTCTTCGTGACCAACAATGATTCCTATAAGCGTGTCCGTGCCAACCGCCGTACCCATTACGAAGTCAATAAGAATGGGTTGAAGGCGCGTGACGCTTTCTATAAACTTGCGGAGAAACATAATGGAAGCGTCTGGGACCTCTTCGAAATAATGGGCGGTCTGGGCTCCATGAAACTCTGGGAGAAAGAGGGCATGGCGGCGAAAGATAAAGTTCATTTTACTCATAAGGGTTATGTCCTGATAGGGGATTTGTTTTACAATGCTTTGATAAGCGCTTATTTGGAGGAAAATAATAAGGATTAACTGGTATGGATTTGGTTTTTAATTATCTTAAAAATATATTCTCTTTTGATGAGGAATACCCACTACTTTTCACTCAGCTTGATTTCTGGGTCTTCTTTGTGGTGGTCTTTTCTGTCTTCTCTTTACTGCACAGTAGGGTGTTGCTCAGAAATACTTTCTTGTTCTTCGTCAGCGTCCTATTCTATTATAAAACAAGTGGTTGGTTCACGTTGATTCTGGTCTTCGCGACCCTCTTCAACTATGTGGACGGACTCCTCATCTATCATTCGAAGAAGGGGTGGAAGACGGCGTGGCTGGTGATGGGACTGATCACGAACCTCGCATGCCTTTGCTACTTCAAGTATGCCTATTTCTTCGCGGATATGATGCAGAACCTCTTCGGATTGCACATCGATGTGAAGAATGTCTTTTCGATGATAGGAAATAGAATCTTGGAGGACCATCCATCCATCTTCGCGACCTTGGGCTCGCCAACGGATCCGGACAAGCCTTATTTCACGGTCGACCGTATCCTGCTCCCTGTGGGTATATCGTTCTTTACTTTTCAGTGTATCAGCTATTTGATGGATATCTTCCGAGAGAAAGTGTCTCCGGTGAAGAACATCCTCAACTTCGGCTTCTATGTGACGTTCTTCCCTCAGTTGGTGGCGGGACCTATCGTGCGCGCCAGCTCCTTCATACCTCAGCTCTACAAGAAATATTTCCTATCGCGGAGGATGTTCGGTATCGCTCTGTTCTGGATACTGAATGGTTTGGCGAAAAAGATTATTTTAAGTGACTACATAGCGGTGAACTTCATCGACCGTGTCTTTGAGAACCCGACCATGTACTCTGGCTTCGAGAATTTCACGGCGCTCTTCGCTTACTCGCTTCAGGTCTATGCCGATTTCTCGGGTTACACCGATATCGCTATCGGCTTGGCTATGTTGATGGGCTTCTATTTGCCGAAGAACTTCAACTCTCCTTATAAGGCCACCAACCCGGGCGAGTTCTGGAAACGTTGGCACATCTCCTTGTCGAAGTGGTTGCAGGATTATCTCTACATTCCGTTGGGAGGAAACCGTACCGCTTCGTTCGGAACCTATTCTTGCATCATCACCATCTCATTGGTGGGTATGATTCTTTCCGGTAGTATTTGGGTGGCTATCATTGTCTTGGCCATCGCACTGATCGTCACGATCAATTGCTACAAGTACCCGGAGAAGAAAAAGAACCTCACTTCCAATATGAACCGATTGAATACCATGTTGTTGGGTGGTTTGTGGCACGGCGCCAGCTGGAATTTCATGATCTGGGGTGGTCTGAATGGTATCGGTATGATCGTCTATCGATTCTGGAAGGACATGAACGTCTATGTCCGTTCGTGGGTCTCCTTGCTGATCGCTGTCGTATTCATCCTTTTGGCGAAGTTCTTCCCCGCACCGATATGGAACATTGCTGCGATCTGGATGGGCGTCATCGCCTTCGGTTCCTTCATTCGCATGTTGTACCACTTCTTCGAGGGAACGGCCGAGATGAAGGGTTTGGCGACCGTATGGGCTGTCTTGCAGACTTTCGTCTTTATCACATGGACCCGTCTCTTCTTCCGCGCAGGCTCTAACCTAGACCCCGCACAGGCGAATGAGCAGGCTTGGATGACCGCCAAGGATATGGTCACTCAGATCGGTACGAAGTGGAATACGGAGGTCATCCCTAATATGATTTGGGAATACCGCTATGTCTTCTCGCTCTTTGTCTTCGGTATGATTGTCCACTGGTTGCCGGAACATTTCAAACGTCGCTATAGATTGTGGTTCGCCACCACACCATTGCCTTTGATGGCCGTCTATGTGCTGCTCGCAATCTTCATCATATACCAGTTCATCACGGCTGATCTCCAGAAGTTCATTTACTTCCAATTCTAAGCGTTTTTATATTTGGGTAATGCGCTTAATTTGTTGATTGCTATTGTTTTATAGGATAAGTTTCGCACAGATGCATCATCTTCGGGGAACCTTCGGAATATTGTTCGTGGTGGTTTCTCTTAGAAGAGGAGAGTGAACATCGTGCGTGCCATGTCTTTAAATAGTAAATCGTAAATAGTTAAATAGTAAATCCTTGCGTTCGTCTTTTGGAGCAAGTGAAAAATCCGTGATTATTGGTTTAAATTTTATGTTATATGACACAATTGTTCGTGATTTTGTATTAATTTCGCGTCTACAAAAAAAATCATAAAAGAGTTATAATGGACAGTCAACATCCTTTTTCAGTTTTTGCCGGATCCAACACAAAGTATCTGGCAGAAGAAATATGCAACTGTTTAGGTTGCGAATTAGGTAAAATCAATTTGCAGAGATTTGCAGATGGTGAGTTCGGAGTCTCCTATGAGGAGTCTGTGCGCGGCCATTATGTTTTTTTAGTTCAGTCTACCGTGCCATGTGCGGACAACTTGATGGAGTTGCTTTTGATGATTGATGCGGCCAAGAGGGCTTCCGCTTACAAGATCATCGCTGTAATCCCTTACTTCGGTTGGGCTCGTCAAGATAGGAAGGATAAGCCTCGTGTGGCTATCGGTGCGAAATTGGTAGCTGACATGTTGACTGTCGCTGGTATTGACCGTTTGATCACGATGGATCTTCACGCCGACCAAATCCAAGGTTTCTTCAACGTGCCTGTGGATCATCTCTACGCTTCTACGGTCTTCTTGCCATACATCCAATCCATGAATCTTGAGAACTTGGTCATCGCGTCTCCTGACGTTGGTGGCTCTAAGAGAGCGAACTCTTACTCTAAATATTTGGGTTGCCCAATGGTGCTTTGCCACAAGAGCAGGGAGAAGGCTAACGTGGTTAGCGAAATGACGGTGATCGGTGATGTGAAGGATAAGAACGTGATCATTTTGGATGATATGGTGGACACTGCCGGAACGTTGACAAAGGCCGCTGGCATCATGTCTAACGCTGGCGCGCTCTCTGTACGTGCGCTCGTTTCCCACGCTGTCATGTCTGATCCTGCCAGCTCCCGTGTGGATGAGTCTAGCTTGGAGGAGATCATCTTCACGAACTCAATTCCTTTCCATAAGAATTGTAAGAAAGCGCACATCTTGTCTATTGCGCCTCTCTTCGCCGACACGATCCAACGTGTGATGGATAACCGCTCTATCAGCGAGAACTATTTGACAAAATAATAACTATGTAAGGTGCTGAAATCCATTGGGTTTCAGCCCTTATTGTCTCTATACAGCACGATATACAGTATGTTTGCGGTCGTTATTTCCGAACATCGTCTATGGGGCTACAGGTTCCAGCCTTGCTTGCTCTCTGATGATGCCCAGGTGGACACGTTGCAGTGCCTTCGCTTGGGTGGGGCGGATTTTCCCTTGGAAGGCCTCTCCGATAGGGAAGTGAAGATCGTGCGCCTTTGCGAGAAGTATGCGGAACAGTTCGTGATGCGGATCTTCGTGAAGGAGAAATTGTCTGTGGCTGAATTTCAGACGAAGTACCTCCACAACAAGGAGAATTACCCTCAGATTCAGCCGTTCATTGAACATACCAACTATGAGGTGGCGAACCTGTTGCGGGGTACGGAGATACCGGTTTATCTGCGCGAGAAGAACTTCTCGGGTGTCTATTGCTCGGATCGTGTTCAGATCTTGCCTCAAATGGCTCGCCCTGTGCCGACCTTCCATCTCGGAACAGAGAAGATGACCTATACGTTGAAGGTCTTCTCGGGGACGACGGAGATTCTTTTCCGCCAAGCGAAACGCTCCATCATCCGACTCTCTTCGGAACCCCTCTGCTTCGTCTGCGCTAAGCAACTCTGCTTGTTTGAGGCAATGCCCTATAAACGTCTGCTCCCTTTCATGGAGAAGGAGGGGGTGGATGTTCAGATACGTACCGTCCCCTCTTACATGAAGACGTTCGTGCTGCCTACGTTGGAGAAGGAGGATGTTGAGGCGCATGGTTTCTCTGTGGATTACTGTGACGTGTCGCCTCGTCCTGTTCTGACATTGGAGGAGGACCTCTCCATGCATGCCGCCTTCCGCCTGAGCTTCGATTATGATGGACGCTCGTGCGACCTTGCCTCCGCAAGAAGACGCTTCGTCTCGCTGTCGGAGGATGAGGAGTATCGGTTCTCCGTCGTGGAGCGCCATCTGGAGGAGGAGAAACAATTCGCCGCCTCCCTGCTGGAGATGGGTTTCCGGCAGAATGGCACTTACTATTACGCCTATGGGGCGGATACACCAGGCTCGGGCTTGCATGAGACCATAACCTTCGTCGTGGAGCACAAGCAGGAACTGAGTCCCTTCTCCATTCAACAGAAACTGAACAAGTCTGATTTTGCCTTCGCCTCTCCCATGATGGATTTCGACGTGACCCTCAATGAGGAGCATGATTGGTTTGATATCCGCGCGGTGGTGCGGGTGGGGGATGAGTCTTTCCCTTTCGCCTGCTTGCGCCAGAACATCATAGAGGGCAATCGTGAGTACATGTTGCGCTCGGGCAAGATCTTCGTTATACCTGAACCTTGGTTCGCCCAGTACAAGGATTTCTTCATCTTCGCCGAGGTGAACGATTCGGACGAGAACCTCCTCAATCTGGCGAAGTGTCATGTCGGCATGCTGGATGCGAACAGTTCCTCCTCCGTCCGCTCCTTCCGTGGATTGCTGGAGAAGAGTGTCGAGGTCCCTTCCGATCTCAAGGCGACGCTCCGTGACTACCAACAGGTGGGCTATTCCTGGCTGGTGGGCCTTTATGAGAATGGATTGGGTGGCTGTTTGGCGGATGATATGGGTTTGGGTAAAACGCTACAGTTTCTATCCTTCTTCTTGAGGATCTATTCGGGGAATGTGGAGGAGCAGGCTTCGGATGATACGCAGTTCGTCACGGTCGATTGGCCGTATGCGACGGCACAGCCTTCACTGTTCGACCAACCTGTGTCTACTCGTTCGGAACAGGTTCGCCGTGTCACTCCCCGCAAGGAACGGAGATCCGCCTCGCTGATCGTGATGCCCGCTTCGTTGCTCTTCAATTGGGTGAACGAAAAGAAACGGTTCGCCCCTTCGCTTACCCACTTGCTCTATGCGGGGGAGAAGAGGGTATCGGCTGCTTCGCTGGTGAGCACGTTCGGCCGTTATGACTTGATATTCACCACGTATGGGTTGTTGCGGAACGATATAGATACCCTGAAAAAATACCACTTCGAGTGCGTGGTGATGGACGAGAGCCAATACGTGAAGAACGCTTCGTCGCAAGCCTACAGGGCACTCATGCAACTAGACGCCTCCCATTTCTTCTGCATATCGGGTACGCCGATCGAGAACTCCTTGGAGGATCTCTGGGCGCAGATGAACTTGGCGAACCATGGCGTGTTGGGATCGGCGGAGTCTTTCCGCAAGGTCTATGCGAATCCAATCATGAAGCATGGCAACGAGGAGCGTGCGGAGAAACTTAAGCTGCTCATCAAACCTTTCCTGTTGCGCAGGACGAAGGAGGAGGTGGCGAAAGACCTTCCGCCTGTTGTGGAACAATTGGTGTACTGCGATATGAACGAAGCGCATCGTGAGATCTACGAACGTGAGAAATCCATGGTGCGGAATAGCTTGATGACGGCGATCTCGGAGTCGGGCGTCAACCGAAACTCCATCCTCGCCTTGTCCTCGTTGACCAAACTGAGGGAGCTCTCCAACCATCCGAAGCTTCTTTTCGAAGATTGTGAGGTGGAGTCCGAAAAGATGAACGAGGTGGTCCGCCGCATCCAAAACCTGAAAGAGGAGGGCCATAAGGTGTTGATCTTCTCCTCGTTTGTCCGCCATCTGAACCTGCTGCAGGAACGGCTGGATGCGGAAGATATCAAATACGCCAAGCTGACCGGCGAGACGCAGCGCAGGGAAGTGGAGGTGGACAAGTTCCAACAAGACGCGTCTGTGGTATGCTTCCTCATCTCCCTGAAGGCGGGAGGCGTGGGCCTGAACCTGATGGCGGCGGATTATGTCTTCATTCTAGACCCTTGGTGGAACCCCGCGGCGGAGATGCAGGCGGTTGATAGGGCCCATCGTATCGGACAGGAAAAAACAGTCTTCGTCTATCGCTTCCTGTCGAAGGATACGGTGGAGGAGAAAATCCATGATCTACAGACGGAGAAACTGCAACTGTCAGATATGTTCGTGAACTCGAATAATCCGTTCGCCGACGTGGATCTGGAGACTTTGGAACAATTGTTTGGTTGAGGTCCTTTTGATGTGTCGCTCTTTGGTTGAAACACTTTATGTTTTCGTTGAATATCTTTATTGATGTGTAAGTAATTTCCTACTTTTGTAATGCTAAGGTAGGCATTTGATACCTTTTAATGGCGAAATTTGTTTCATTTGCGTGAAATATGAAACTTTTTTACTATTTTAGCGCCGTGGAAAGAGAAGAGCCTTTGAAGAGGCGGTTCTCGTCCATCAGTGAAATTTGACCCTAAATTGTGTTGTTCTATATATTATTATTTGGTTGGCCCATTGCGAAATGCGCCAACCTTTTATCAAAAAAGAGGGTACTGTTTCCTGATGAGTGAAAAAATAATTATAATTGTAATCTAAAAGCAATCGATATTAGGAGTGAATTAACATTATTACGAACCATATAAATTTGAAGATATGAAGAACATGAAAAATAGATTGTTTGGAATGATATTGTTCTCTGCTCTGTGCTCATTTTCAGTGCAGGCGGCGACTACGGTCTCTATTCTGAGCAAGAATGGTGAATCCAGTTCTTATAGCGTTTCAGAATCAGGCAAACTTTATTTTGAGGGTGATAAATTGATGATTACTGAGAAGAACGGTGCCAAGTCTGTCGCGGTAGACGTCTCAACCATCAGAAAGGTCACGTTCAAGTCTGGATCAGTGGGTGTTGCCGGACAAGCTTCCGATGCCATCGCTTTCACCGCTTTCCCTAATCCGGTGAAGGATGTTGTGTTCCTCGCAGGGGTGAATAGCGGAGAGAATGTATCTGTCTACAATGCCAATGGTGCGTTGGTGGGCGAATACAAGTATGCTGAAGAGGGAATCGATTTGTCATCACTTCCATCTGGCGCTTATGTAATTTCAGTGTCTGGTAAATCTGTTAAAATTAGCAAGTTATGAAAAGAAAGATATTCACAGTTCTAGCATTGTCCTTCTCGTTTTTTGCGTGGGCTGAGTATTCTATGCTCATCCATCAATCGACGGGAAAGACTTCTATTGCGGATTGTGAGGAGGTGGATAGTTTGAAGTGTGGAAAGAGTAGCGCTAAGGTCTACAAATCGGATGATGATGTTTCGGAGATTCCTTTCACGTCGTTGGACAGCATCACTTTCATGGATGTGAAGGATCTGATTCCTAAGGATACGGTGTTTATCACCTACTCCGACAATAGCGTCAAATGTGTTAACCCGTACAAGTCTGTCGTGTCGATTGAGACCGATGGCGCCTGCGTAAACGTGAACTCGAAGGCTTATTACAAGGATCTCGTCTTTGTCCTTTCCGGTTCTTCTTCCAACGGCTATTTCGTGATCGATTCCGAGCGCAAGTTCAAGGTCATCATGGATGGCTTGACGCTGACCTCCAAGAAGGAACTTCCTCCGATCCGCTCTTTCTCGGGAAAGGCGATGTCTATTGAACTAAAAGGGAAAAATACGCTGACAGATTCTGCGAATGACACTTGCAATGCGGTGCTCAGAAGCAAGGGCCAGATTATTTTCTCTAAGTCAAGCGGCTCTTTGACCGTAACTGCAAAACAGAAACGTGCCATCCAATCGGGTGACTATATTGTGATCGAGGGTGGAACCATCAACGTTAGCTCTGAATTGGGCGATTGCATACGGGCGAATGATTACTTCTTTATGAAGAGCGGTTCCCTTACCCTAAATGGTGGAGGTCTGAATGTCACAAATGGATACTTCGTGATTGATGACGGTAAACTGCAAGCTACCTCTTCGTTGGATGATGTGAAGATCATTGATGTGGAAACTGAATTCGTGGATGAAGAGGGCGATACCATTACGGATTCGCAACATGGCGCATGCTATATTAATGGCGGAGATATCACTTTTGAACTTTCCGGACAGGGCGCTCGTTTCATCAAGATAGATGGTGATTTCACCATGAGGGATGGAAGTGTGGTAGGCACGTTGAAGGGATCTTCTTTTTATGAAAGCGGAGATGGTGTCACGAATACTACAGCTATCAAGGCGGGCGGTACTCTCAGCCTCATGGGGGGAAGTTGTAATCTCTCTGCGACCAGCAAGGCTGTTGGCGCACGTTTGATCGGCGCTGATGTGGATGTGGTCATCGGTCAGAGGGCTAAACTGGTGTTGAAGAACGATGCTCCTCTCTTCTCATACGTTACGGGTACGGATAAGCCTAAAACGAAGGCCTCTTCCGCTATCAAGGCGGACGGAAAGGTGATTCTGAGCGACTGCGATGTCACCATCATCTGTTCCGCTACCGAAAACGGTGCCTATGGCATTGTGTCGGATGGCAACGTGGAGGTGAATGAGGGTGCGGTTGTCACTATCGATTGCCTCTCTAACGATGGTATCTTTATCGATGAGGAGATGAATGGTAAGATGGTTTGCAACGGTGGTTTCCTCGCGTCTCACTCCGAGACGGGCTATGGAATCTCTGCGCCAATCGCTTCCAAAGGTGGTGTTTATGTGAGCCTCGGCAAGTATAAACACAACCTCGGCTTCTCTGGCTCGTCTTATGGTACGTTCATGGATCTCTCCTATGACGGCACTCCTTTCCAAGTGACGGATGCGGAGGGGACGGTGATCTTCTCTCACAAGGGAGGCTTCTCGTCAGCCAAGGCTACCAAATTGAGCATGTCTTTCTCAAACACTCGGGGTGACACCTACTACTACAAAGTGGGCGGTAAACTCTCTGGCGAAGCTGTGGGTAGCTCTTCCTTCGTGTTGGATGGCGCCTATACAGATGGTGAGGAGTTTGAGGCGGATGCGCCAAGGGCAACTAGTTCGATTAACTTTAGATGATTTAATAGATGTTTAGGCGGAGCGTTACATTCGTGGCGCTCCGTTTTTTTTATGGATAAGATTACTCCCCAGCAACGAAGCAAGACGATGTCTCGTATTCATAGCAAGAATACGAAGCCTGAGATGATTGTGCGCAGGTATCTCTTCGCCAATGGGTTCCGCTTCCGTGTGAACGTCCGCACCCTGCCTGGTACCCCGGATATCGTTCTGAAGAAATATCACACGGTAATCTTCATCAATGGCTGTTTCTGGCACGGACATATCTGCCAACAGGGTAGGATGCCTAAGTCGAATGTCGCTTTCTGGGAGAATAAAATCACCCGCAACAAGGAGAGGGATGAGGAGGTGCGCGATAAACTGCGCGCCATCGGCTGGCGGACCATGGTGGTCTGGGAGTGCCAACTGAAACCTGCCGTTCGTCAACAGACCCTGGAGGGTATCCTCTTCTTGCTGAACGAGGCTTTTCTCGACCTGCATCGTAAAAAGGTTGAACTCAAGCCCGCCTATGGTGAGGAGTACGACGAAGAGGGTCGTATGGTTGCGGAGGATTCTCCTCGCTATGGAGAGTGATGGCGCTGAGAGGGTTCCTCCTTGGAAGAGAATCTGCCGATGATGTTTTTTCGTAATATTTAATTCGTTTGATCAAGAATATTGGCTTGTTTTTAGTATATTTGTGCCATAAATACATATTACGCTTGCTGTCCGGTTATGAATTATTATCTTCAGTTGCTTTCTAAGCACAGAGGCGCTTTGATGGGTTTCGCCATATTGTGGATTATGCCTCATCACATTCCTGAGCATACAGGAATTCTCTTGTTGGATTTTATTCAGTCTATTGGTTATGGTGGAGTGGACATTTTCCTGTTCCTCTCCGGCTTTGGATTGTACTTCTCAATGTCGAAAGAGACCAGTCTGAAACACTACTACAAGAGACGCTTCGCCCGTATATTGCCGGAGTTTTGGCTCTTCGTCATTTGCCTCTTCTTGCTCCGCAGAAATTTTAATGCCGCAGGTCTCTACGAAATGGTTTGGCAAGCCTCAACGTTGGGCTTTTGGTTCTGGGGTGACGGGAAACCATACTTGTTTTGGTATATCTCTTGTATCTTGGTCTTTTATGCTATATTCCCCTTCTATTTCAAACTGTTCAAGAAGTATGGCATTAAGGTTCCCCTGATTGCAATAGGCTTCGGACTGCTGTTGATGATCTCTTATGCTTTGTTGTGCGAGTGCGTCTACGACAATGAAGAGGTGGGCGGATTGACCATCTTGGCTTATGCGAGAATACCGATCTTCTTTATCGGTGCGATCTTTGGACATTGGGCGAAGGATGGTTGCTCTATCGTTCTGCGTAGGAGCCATAAAATTATTGCTTTGGTGGCTACCATCGCTTCGTTTGTTGCATTGTATCTGTGCGAGCAATTCTTTTTGGAGTATATGAGGCCTTGCTCGTTGTACTATTATCCGTTTATAATCATAACGCCGGTGCTGTGCATTGTGCTTGCCCTCTGTTTCGAAAAGTTGGGAAGGGCCGCCAAGGTCTTCACCTTCATCGGTGGGTTGTCCCTCGAATTGTATATGTGCCATACTTATGTCTATATCCTATTGGGGCATCTGTATGTTCATTTCTGTAAACCTATTTCGTGGATGATCGTGTTTATAATTTCGGGAATATTGGCCTATTGCTTCCACCTCGTGAATAAAAAAGTGCTGCAGCGGCTTTTCTAGACGTTTCGTGAGCCCTGCCTGGCGGACTGCTTTTTTTGTGGATTGTTCGTGGCCGGGGCTCTGTCGAACAAGAGCAGCGGAAAACAAAACTGTTCCCCGCTAATGATCTTCCCAGACAAAAACTCTTGCCTTATGTGGTAATTGTCCTTGGATATGTGAAGACGTTATATTTATTCATTATGGCTTACTTTTTTTGTACAGTATTGAGCCTTCCATTCCGATGTGTGGACAATCTTTTTTTTGTGGTTTATTGTTCCTTTGAACATTGCAAAGGTAAGCAGGTGTTGCCGTCTGAAAAATCGCTATTTATGGTTATTTGAGGCTGGTTACATTCCCTAAATGTGTGTATGGCGTAGTCTCTTGTCTCCCTAAAAAAGAAAGAGGCCACAACGTTTTGTCGTAGCCTCTTTTGCTCTCCCTCTTGGACTTGAACCAAGGACCCCCTGATTAACAGTCAGGTGCTCTAACCGACTGAGCTAAGGAAGAGTGTTTCTTTCTCTTTTGCGGTGCAAAGGTAATTTGTTTCCCCGTAGTTTCCAAATATCTTGGGGATAATTTTTGCACTAATTTTCAACTTTCACCAACTTGTTCTCTATGATGAAGGAAACCAATTCGTTAGCAATCCGCTGGTGGGTGGCGATGGTCGGATGGTAATCCTCTCCGTAGGGACCTTTCTGTGGTTCGGTCTCGAAATAGTAGACGTGGTTGCTCTCTCCGCCTACGTTCTTAATGGCGGAAAGTACGTATTGGCTGTAGCGTGTCAGCTGCTTCGGATAGAGGTCGGAATCGTCGTTCGTCATCGGACCGACGGCGCAGATGATTTCTGCGTTCGGGTAGTAGCCTCTCATCCTTTGCAGGAAGGCGGTATATTCGGCGATGAACTGGATGGAGTCTACCGGGATCTTGGTGGTGGTCTCCGCACCGAAATCGTTCGTTCCGATGTTCAACACCAGGATGTCGGGGATGTAGTCGTTATGGTCCCACTTAGAGCCTGGCTTCGTGGCGATCGTTCGGTTGTAGAACTGAGGGATAGTGTTCTCGGAATCTCCCTCGTAGTTCCTGCATACTCCTCTGCCGGAGTAGGCTGTGCATACGTATTGCGCATTCAACTCCCTCGCGGTGATGGCTCCGAACGCATAGTAATTGTTCTCATTGAGAGGGGAGAACCCTTGCTTCGGGGTCATGGAGGAGAGCTCGTTCCCGTATCCGCAGGTGATCGAGTTGCCCACGAACTCCATCTTCAACGTTGGGAGAGGATCGTTGCATACGAGGAAGGCGTCGTCTAGCTTGTCTCCGACATAGAATCCGCAGAAACCTACCTCTCCGACAAGGCTCTCCGTCAGTTTGATGAGCTCCACTTTGTGCAGGGTGTCTTTTAGCCTTGAAGCCAATATGTATTCGTATTGGCTCTCGCTCAGCACGATCTTTTGTGGCTCGCCTTGGTCGATGATGCAGTAGAATGTGTTGTGCATTCCCTGCTGGGCGAAGTCCTTGAACCTCGCTGTGATGGAGGTTCCCCTGAACTCGGCATGGATCGATACGCCAGGGTAGGCGAAGGATACGAAGTTGGGGTTGCTCTTGTCCACGCGTCCCACGTAGGTGATGTACGGACATGTGGGCCCGTATGAGTTGGAGTCACATGCGGTGAAGATCGTTGCCATGGTGAGCAAGGTGAGTAGTGATAGTTTCAGCGGAGTTTTCATGTTAGCCTTTATCGTTGGGTTGGACACTTGGCCATGGGTTCTCTATGATGCCTGCGAGTTCCACCATCTTGGCGTGGACCCTGTCGCGCATTTCGTCGACGGACTCCTTCCTCGGCAGGCTCATGTCTGGGTAGATGGGCTCGCCTATGGTGATGTTGTACAATGGTTCGTCCTTCTTGAAGAACTTGTAGAGCCCTGTGCGCTCACGGTAGGTGATGACCATTGGCACGATTGGCATCTGGTATTTGTAGGAGAAAATGAAGGCTCCTTTCCTGAACGGACGCAGTGGTTTGTAGTTGTTCCATCTGCACTCCTCCGGGAAGACGTGGATCCATGCTTTCCGCTCGTGGAGCGTGTCGAACGCTTGGTTGAATTTCTTCATCGCGCTCATGCTCTTCGGTACGGGTATGCCGCAGGTGTGGCGCATGTTGTCCCTGTCCTTCGTCTGGAAATTGTCCGCCCAAGCGGGGTACCATAGCCTGAAACGCTTGGAGGCTTGCCATACGGCGAGGAAGTCCCAACGATAGGCGTGGTTGCAGACGGTGATCGCACCATCCTTCAACTCTTTTTTGTATTTCTTCAGATTCTCCCTGCCCTTGATGCGTAGTCCGAAAATCAGCGGGTTGACCCAGAAGCAGATGAAGTAGGCGCGGAAAAGGGCCCAGACATGTCCGACCTTCCACTTGAATGACTCGTCCAAGTACGGGTAGTTCTCGTCGAACACCTCGTTGTATATGTTTTCGTAGATGAGCTTGTGGACGAACGGATCGTCCTCAGGAAAGGTGTCCTCCACGTCAGGAACGTATTCGCCTTCCTTCACTTTCATCATCTTGTAACGCTTATTCTCTAAACATGATCCCATAATAGCTTAGTTATATGTAGGTTAAACTCTTAACTTTTAATTCTTAACTCTTAATTATCTTTATGATTTCCGGGTTGGTCTCCTTCTCATGTCCCAAGGTGGCTGGCTCTCCGTGCCCGCTGTAGAGCATGGTGTCGTCGGGTAGGGGAAGAAGTTTCTCCTTGATGCTCTTCACCAGGGTGTCGTAGTTGCCTCGGTGCATGTCCGTCCTTCCGATGCCTCCCTCCAGGATGGTGTCTCCCACGAAGGCGCAATGCTCCTTCTCCTCGTAGAAGGCGAGCCCTCCAGGGGAGTGCCCCGGCACTTGCAGCACGTTGAGGCGGATGCTTCCCACCTCTATCACGTCGCCGTCCTCCAAGTATCCTTTGAGCGGCAACGCCTCGTCGTCCATCGGCATGTTGAACATGACCAGCAGATCTTGGTAGTGGTTGAGGAAGGTGATGTCCTTCTTGCAGGCCTCCGCTCCCACACCGAACGTCTCCTCCACGAACCGTTGCCCGTAGATGTGGTCGAAGTGCAGGTGCGTGTCTATCACCCGTTTGATTTTTAGATTATTGCTTATGATATAATCCTTGAATGTTTCCCTTTCCTCAGCGCTCTGACAACCAGGGTCGATGACGATCGCTTCGTTGGTCTTTTCGTCTATGAGCACGTAGGTGTTTACGTTCAATATGTTGAATGTGAAACGTTTAACAATCATTTCTTAGAATTATGGTTTGTCCATCCGTATAAAATCGGGCAAATATATGCTTTTTTTGTGAAAAAATGGGTGGATTAATGCTTTCTTTGACGCTAAATGAGCAAAATTTACGTTACTTTCGCGCATGAAAATAGCGATGAAACATAAAGGGTAGGGATTATGATGATTCAAATCGATGACACGATCATTTCCACGGACCTCTTCGACACGAGGTTCTGTTGCGACTTGTCCGTATGCAAGGGAGAGTGTTGCGTGGAGGGTGACTCCGGCGCCCCGTTGGAGCGGGAGGAGTTGCCGGAACTGGAGAAGGTGTTGCCCGTCGTGTGGGACGAACTGCCGGAGAAGTCACGCGAGGTGATAAAGCAGCAAGGCTTTTCCACAGTGGATGGGGACGGTGATTTGGTCACTTCCATCGTGAACGGATGTGAGTGCGTCTTCGCCTATTTCGACGAGGATGGCATGTGCAAGTGCGCCATCGAGAGGGCCTACAAGGAGGGCCGTGTCGATTTCTACAAACCGATATCCTGCCATCTCTACCCTGTCCGTTTGGAGACGCTCCGGAATGGGACGGTGGCTCTGAACGTTCATCGCTGGAAGGTCTGCCGTTGCGCTTTCGCCAAAGGACAGGAGGAGAACGTCCCGCTCTATGTTTTCTTGAAGGAACCACTGATCCGCCGCTTCGGCAAGGAGTGGTACGAGAAGGTGGAGATAGCCGCCGAGGAACTGAAAAAGATGGAGGATCGTGGATGAAGGAGCCCCCTATATCATACAAAAAACTGCCTAATGGTGTCCGCTTGGTGCACATGCGTGACAGAAGCCCGGTGGCCTACTGCGGTTTCGTCGTGAACGTGGGTACGCGCGACGAGCTTCCGGAGGAGTCCGGCATGGCGCATTTCGTCGAGCACCTGCTCTTCAAGGGTACGCGGAAACGCAAGGCTTGGCATATCCTGAACCGTGTGGAGTCGGTGGGGGGCGAACTGAACGCCTACACGACCAAGGAGGAGACTTTCGTCTACGCCACGGTGCTGACTACCCACTTCGAACGGGCGATGGAGCTCTGCGCCGATGTGGTCTTCCATTCCACCTTCCCTCAGAAGGAGATGGACAAGGAGGTGGATGTCATCATCGACGAGATACAGTCCTACAAGGATTCTCCGTCCGAACTGATCTACGACGATTTTGAGAACATGATCTTCTCGGGCTCCCCGATGGGACGATATATTTTGGGCGATAAGAAAGCCCTGAAACACTATGTTTCGGAGGATGTCCGCAGGTTCGTGGACCGCACCTATTCGGCGGACAGGATATTGTTTTTCTCTATCGGCAACATCGATTTCAAACGTATCGAGCGCTGGGCGGAGAAGTATTTCATGGATGTGCCGGTGTTGGCCTCAAACGCCTCCCGCAGTGCACTTCCCCTCTACGTGCCGCAACAGAAGCTTATTCGGAAGAACACCTGCCAGTCTCACGTGATGATCGGCACCCGTGCCTTCGACCTGAACGATGATCGTCGTCTGGCTTTTGGCTTGGTTAACAATATATTGGGAGGAACGGGCATGAACAGCCGGCTGAATCTCCTGCTGCGGGAGCGGAACGGTATGGCCTATAATGTGGAATCGGTATTTACCCCTTATTCGGACACGGGCATCTTCTCCGTCTATTTCGGGACGGACGAGAAGAACAGGGAGAAGTGCACCTCCTTGGTCTTGGGCGAACTGAAGCGCATGTACACCGAACTGATTCCCCCGCATAAGCTGCAGCAGCTGAAGAAGCAGTGGCTGGGACAACTGACGATAGCCCAGGAGAATCGGGAGAACCTATCCATATCCTTGGCGCGTAGCTTCCTCTATTTCGACAAGTTCGAGTCGCTCGACTACGTGGCGGACCAATTGGATAAAATCACGCCCGAGATGTTGCTGGATGTCTCCGCTGAACTTCTCCGCGAGGACAACCTCTCTGTCTTGACCTACTCGGGCAAGGCATAATCCATCGTGTCAGGGCTCTGCTCCCTGTGGAATTGAAAACGTTTATACAAATCGTTGATGGATACTCAGGGGGAAGGAAAATGCCCCCCTAACTAACACCAACAATATAAGGAAACTACCTTCCTGTTGCCATAGCGGATTAGAAGCTCTGATGGCTACTGTTTTGTTGTGAGTTTTTCGCCTAAAAAAAACGTCCGTTGGCTGACGATAAATGCGTCTTCGTTGTATTTGCCGCTGATACATTGTGTTTTATGGATTCAATTACTATTTTTGGAGTGCGGTTGTTTATATAATGACTGATTGTTTTGACGGTATGATATAGGCCGTCGTTTTGAGATAAGACCATAAACCGATACGCTTTTGAGTGTGTCATTGATATATATATTGGGGTGATCTTGTGCTGTTGATAGTGAATGTGTTTTAGTATTGTTTATATAATAGGTTGCGATTTGCGTCGCTTTTTAGTGTATGAAAAGAAGTAAATTTCTAGGCATGATGTGCCTATGTGCTTTCCCGTTCTTCTATATGAACGCGGAGGATGTCAATCCGAATGATCAAGAGGAGCAGCTCACTGCTCAAGCTGAGGATGTGGTCGACCCTGAGGACGATCAGAACCCGGATGTTGCCGAGAATCCTGATGAACAGCAAGACGATTCCGCACAGGGTGGGAATGCTGGTGCCGCTGAACAGGGCGCAGGTGCCGAACAGGGTGCTGGCGGCAAAGAAGACGGTCCAGGTGCTGGTGCTGGTGGCGCTGAACAGGGTGCTGGCGGCAAAGAAGATGGTCCTGGCGCTGGTGGTGCCGAAGAGGGTGCTGGCGGTGCAGGTGCTGAGCAAGGCGCAGGTGGCAAAGAAGACGGTCCTGGCGCAGGTGCTGGCGGCAAGGAAGATGGCCCTGGCGCTGGCGGCAAAGAAGATGGTCCTGGTGCTGGCGGAGAGGCTGGCAAGGAGGATGAGCACAAGCCTCATAAAACGAAGGAACAGCAGAAGCATGATTGGGGAGAAATAGACTGGGAACAGGAGAACCTCATCGTGAATGACGGCTTGAAGGTCGGCGGAACGCTGGACGGTTGGGGCTTGTATACGGGCTTGTATTTCCCTGTTGTGGAGGGTGAAGGCGAGGATGCGGTTTATAGCTACGTTTATTCGTGGGAGAAGACAACGGAGGCGCAGGCTAAGAAGGAACAGCGAATGATGCTCTCCAGCGATTTGGGCCAGACTGACCCTATCATCGCTTGTAGTGACTTCTACGTGAACCCTGATAACGAGGCGGTTATACAAATCGGTAGAAATAATGGTTATGCGGAGGGCCGAAACAAGAAGGCCGGCGCCTATGCGGAGAGAATGCACTATTCTTTCGTCGTGAATGAGCAGAGCACGTTGTTCACCTATAAATATGCGTGTGTGCTTCACGTGCCTACCAATGACAAGCACGAATCCTACCAAATGCCTGCTTTCTATGTGGATGTGAGCCTCTACTCCCCTGAGGGGAAGGAAGTGACGCTGAACTGTATGTCCTTCTCGGGTAACGCCAGCTTCAACAACTCGTTGATACAGAACCCGGCGACTTGTACGGAGGCGAAGGTGGAGCATGGTCGGAACACGAGCGACGAGCAACGACCAGAGGATTATGTCTATCAGCCATGGTCTACCGTGAGCTACGATTTGACGGATTACATCGGCTATACGATCGTCATCGATATCATCACCCACGACTGCTTGGTGGATGCGGGTAATGACTCGGAGATGGCTGGTAGCCACAAGGCGTATGGCTATTTCTGGGGCAAGACGGAGCCGTTGCGCCTCATCCCCCGCAACTGTGGTAACGACGATGCGGTGATTACCGCACCGGAGGGCTTCGTCTCCTATAATTGGTACCGTTGCGACGACTATATGCCTTTGTCTTCCACGGATAACGTGGCGGTCATCCCGAAGGACGAGATCGTGGACGGGGCGCATTACTGCTGCGAGATGATCGGTTCCAACTCCGCCTGCACGAAGATCTTGGCGGATACGGTGCTGACTACCATCGTGTTGGAGCCTAACTTCGACTATAAGGATACTTGTAACATGACGGTCGACTTCATCGACAAGAGCGTGGTGAAGCGTGATGAGATCAAGACCTACCGCTGGGACTTCGGCGACGGCTACTACTCCGCGGAGGCATCGCCTCGCCACGAATATAAGGAGGGCGGCGAGTATGAGGTTTCCCTTACGGTCATTTCGAGCCGTGGTTGCTCGTCCACTTTCACTAAGATGGTGAAGGTGAATCCTAAGCCTATCCTCACCATCGACGGGGATCAGAAGGTTTGCTATGGGGATATGATCGTCTTGTCTTGCCTCTCTTCCCAGATCGGCAATAAGTTCTTCTGGGTGAACCAGACGGGCGACACCATCTCGAACGACATCTCTATGTCGGAGCGTGCCGAGACGAGCCAAACCTATCGGGTGAGCATCATCGACCAATTCAATTGCCAATACGACAAGGAGGTTTATGTGGGTGTATCCTCTTCTCCTACAATTTATATCAAAGGAGACTCCTCCGTCTGCTTCAACACGCCTGCCAAACTTTGGGTGTGGGGCGATGCGGACAAGTTCATCTGGAGCTCCGCGACGGAGGGGGACACGCTGCATTTCACCCCTCAGCAAAATACTACTTATTGTGTGACGGGTACCTACACGTCCACGGGTTGTAAGACGACCAAGTGCGTGAATGTGGTGGTGAATCCGTTGCCTGTGATCACCGCCTATGGCCCGGACGATATCTGTTCGGGCGAGCAGGCCATTCTTACCGCCTCTGGTGCGGCTGAATACTTCTGGATGAACGTCTATCCGGGTGATACTTTGACGGTTACGCCTCTCGAAACCACCACGTACACGGTGGCGGGAACCGACACGAACGGTTGCGTCGGGACGACCCATTACAAGCAGGTTGTGATCCAGTCTCCGAAGATGACCGTCTATGGTAACCGGGAAATCTGCGAGGGCGAGCAACTGAACCTATGGGTGGAAGGCGCACAATCGTACACGTGGGACGATGGGACGGAAGGCTCTGTCGTCAACCGTATGCCAACCCTGAACACCACCATGTATTGGGTCGAGGGCGCCAACGGCAAGTGCAAGGCGAAGGAGGAGATCCCTATTATGGTCAATCCAGTGCCTATGGTGGCCATCTATGGTAAGAACGAGATATGTGCGGGCGAGGCCGTTTCATTGTACGCCCAGGGAGCCGACTCGTACGAGTGGAGCACGGGCGAAACCTCTTCGTCCTTGGATAAGACATTGACATCCAGTCAGATATTCTATGTCAAGGGAACCTCAGACCAGGGATGCGTCGCCTCCGCCTCCTATCAGGTGAATGTTCACCCGATACCATCATTCACGATAGACGGTCCGGAAAGTGTCTGTGCGGGATCCTTGGTGACCTTAGTGGCCTCCGATCTGTCAGGCTCCAGTGTCTTCCAGTGGAGCAATGGAATGTTGGGAGCGACGTGCCAAACCTATATGGACGAGACGACTACCTTTGAGGTGGTGGGGACCGATAGCCTGTCCGGGTGTTTCACGAAGCGTTATCTGAAGGTTGATGTGATACCATTGCCGGAAGTTGCGGTGACAGGTGTGACGACCGTCTGTCGTGGCTTGCCTGTTAGCCTTACCGCCACAGGAGCCTCCTCCTATGTCTGGAACGATGGCTCCACCTCTAACACATTCGTCTCCACGCCGAACACCAACCTCTCCCTCTGGGTAGAGGGAACGACCGGCGGATGTACGGCGAGGGTGGACGTTCCGGTCACGGTGCTTCCGGCACCGATTGTCTGGGTGGATGGCAAGACCGATCTCTGCCAGGGAGACTCCTTGAATCTAATCGCGCGGGGTGCTGACTCCTTCGTGTGGAATGCCTTGACGGATGGTGACCGTTTCGCCTCCAAGCCAACGCTCTCCGCTACCGTCACGGTGGTCGGTACGAACGAGAATGGATGTGCGACCAAGGTGGAGGTGCCATTCACGGTCAGCCCGAATCCGTTCATCACGATAGAGGGTGCCGATAAAGTGTGTGAGAACAGTTCCGTCACACTGACGGCCACGGGTGATGACCTTGCCCAATTCATCTGGAGCACGGGCGAGACCGAGGCGCAAGTCACCGAGCCTGTCGTAGGCGAAAAACTCTTTGAGGTGCGTGCATGGAACTCCCATGGCTGTTCCGGAACGGCCACGAAGAAGGTACACACCGTCTTGCCGCCGGTTCTCTCCTACACAGGTGAGACGAACGTCTGCCAGGGGGATGATGTGGTGCTCTTGGCGGCGGGAGCCTCCAACTACACGTGGAAGAAGACCGATAACCTCATCCAAGACGGAGAACGTTTGGTATATACGCCAGAAAATAATACCCTGATTACGTTGATCGGCTCGGAGGGCGATTGTTCCTCGACGCTCGACATCTATGTGACCGTTAGTCCGATGCCTACATTGAACGTGATGGGGGAGACCACAGTGTGCAAAAACCAGTCGTTTACGCTGACCGCATCGGGAGCCGACGAGTATGTTTGGTCCACCGGAGATAGTACCGCCACGATCTCCTATTCCTTGTCAAATTCAGCGACTTACATGGTCAAAGGAAGATTAATTGACGGATGTTATGCAAAAAAAACGATTAAAGTAGAGGTTTATCCAGATTTAAATGTATCTTTGAAGGAAGTTCGTAAGAAGGGTTGTCCCGGAGACCCGACCGAGGTCTTTATGGAAGCGGAAGGCGCTTCATATTATGTATGGAGCAGCGATCCGCAGAATGTAACTATTTCAGGCACATCCTCTTACGATTTAGACGCATTGATAGACGAACCTACGATGGTGTATGTGGTGGGTACTGATGTGAATGGTTGCCAAGGGACCGATTCTATGTTGATTAAACCGAAAGATCACAACGAGATGACGTTCCAGATCCTTCCTCCTGTGATAGAAAGGGAAGATCCTACCGTTCATTTTAGAGGCTTTTTCCCTAAAAACACGAAATGGTCGTGGGATCCTGGAGATGGGTCCGATGTTCTCGAGGGCGAGGATGTCGTGTACATGTACAATGACGTGGATGTTGTCACGGAGGATTCCTTTAGAGTCTATATGAGGGCTCGCAGTGAAGATGGATGTGTATTCCAACATTCAAGTTATGTGTATGTCTGGAAGGACTTTTGGGCACCGAATGTGTTCTCGCCGAATGGTGACGGGTTGAATGATGTGTTCCGTTTCCTTGGTGGCGAGTATATCGACGACTTCCAATTCACCATCTATAACCGATGTGGAGAGACGGTGTTTGTCGGCAATTCCATCGACGACAAGTGGGATGGAAATGATTTGAACGGTCACCCTTGTCCGAACGAGATCTATGGCTGGTACGTCAACTACTACAGTAACTACAAGGGCATAGGCAAAAGCGGGGAAAGGAAAGGTTATGTAACAATTCTAAAATAGAATGTAAATGAAGAAACTTTTTGTTGGAATACTATTGGCTGTTTGTTCGTCATTGGGCTCCTTCGCCCAAGACTACTCTTTTTCGAACCATAACAATGTGCCGTTTAGTTTGAACCCGTCATTGGCGGGTGGAGCGAATGCTATCCGCTTCGGATTGAATTATCGTCAGCAGTGGCCTGCGCTGGGAAACAAGTACCACACGGTCCGCTTCTCATACGACCAGAACTTCTACAAGCAGATGTGTTCTGTCGGCTTCGCCTATTCGTATGATAACATGGCGGCTGGTACTTATCAGATCAATGACTTCGACTTCATCTATTCCCACACGATCCGTACCACGGAGGGCCAGTTCGTCCGCTTGGGTGTGCAGGCTTCCATCTATGCGAATTTCCTGGGGGGTGATTTGGTCTTCGAGGATCAGTACAATCCCTTCTACAGGGAGGTGTCTAACGAGACGTTGGAGAACATCCAGAACGACTCCCGCGTCTTCCCGGACTTCTCCGCCGGCGCTTCCTATGTGATAGAGAACAAGTTGACCGCCGGTTTGGCCATCTACCATATTGGTGAGCCAAAGAACGGTTTCTTGGATAAACCGGATAACCAGTTGCAGCGTAAGTTCGTCGCCCATGCGACCTACTTCCACGACTTGCAGTACAGAAATGGTTTGTTCAGCCGAGATGACCTTTCCAGCAACTATCTCTTCGGTACGGTCTATTACCAGAAACAGGATGTCTTCCAGGCTTTGTATGTGGGTGTCTGCGCCTTGATCAGCCCGATCATCATCGGTGCATCCTATCGTACGAACCTGAGCGAGGTCCATACGCCTTCCGTCACGGCGGGTGTGCAGTTCGGTAGTTTCCAAGCCAATTATGTTTACGACATATTCACCTCACGCAAGAAGAAAAACGGTTCATGGTCGCATGAGATCAACCTCATCTACGTGATCCGCGTGAAGGAGAAATACCCTTGTCCGGTCGTTTACTGGTAATCGGTATTCTATTGCTCATAGAACCGTCGGTGCTTCCCGCACCGGCGGTTTTTGTTTCGTTCCTTCCCCCTTCTCTGTTTTTTTTGTGCAACACTTCTACAGAAACTTTTCCGCGAACATCATTTTGCGCCACTTTTTTTGTATCTTTGCGCACATTTATAAGATTTTATACTGATGAGCTTACTGGATTTGAGTGAACAGGAGATCTTGAGGAGAGAGAGCCTCAAGGAGTTGCGCGCGATGGGCATCGACCCATATCCCGCTGCAGAGTACGTAGTTACGGATTATTCCACAAACATAAAGAGCGAGTTCTCGGATGACGCTCCCCGCAAGGATGTCACTATCGCGGGACGTATCATGAGCCGCCGTATCATGGGCAAGGCCTCCTTTATGGAGCTGCAGGACAGCAAGGGCCGTGTTCAAGTCTATATCTCAAGGGACGATTTATGTCCGGACGAGAACAAGGACATGTACAACGTCGTCTTCAAGAAACTGCTCGATATCGGCGACTTCGTGGGTGTCAAGGGCTACGTCTTCCGTACCCAAATGGGGGAGATCTCCGTCCATGCGGCTGAGCTGACGGTCTTGAGCAAATCACTCCGTCCGTTGCCTATCGTGAAGTACAAGGATGGTGTCGCCTACGACGCTTTCGACGACCCTGAGCTGCGCTACCGCCAACGCTACGTCGATTTGGTGGTGAACGACGGTGTGAAGGATATCTTCATCAAACGTTCCAAGGTCTACAAGACCCTGAGGGGCGTCCTGGATGAGGCTGGCTACATGGAGGTGGAGACGCCTATCCTGCAACAGATCGCGGGTGGCGCGAGCGCTCGTCCGTTCATCACCCACCACAACACGTTGGATGTGGACCTCTACCTGCGTATCGCGACCGAGCTTTACCTGAAACGATTGATCGTCGGCGGTTTCGAGGGCGTTTACGAGATCGGCAAGAACTTCCGTAACGAGGGTATGGACCGTACGCACAACCCTGAGTTCACCTGCATGGAGCTCTACGTGCAGTACAAGGATTATAACTGGATGATGTCATTCACCGAGCAGTTGCTCGAAAAGATATGCTTCGCCGCCAACGGCTGCTACGAGTCGAAGGTGGGTGATAACGTGATCAACTTCAAGGCCCCTTACCGTAGGCTGCCTATCCTCGACGCTATCAAGGAGAAGACCGGCTACGACCTCAACGGCAAGGGCGAGGAGGAGATCCGTGAGATCTGCAAGGCGCTGAAGATGGAGATCGACGATACGATGGGTAAGGGCAAGCTGATCGATGAGATATTCGGAGAGTTCTGCGAGGGTACTTATATCCAACCAACCTTCATCACCGACTATCCTGTCGAGATGTCTCCGCTCACGAAGATGCACCGCTCTAAGCCAGGCTTGACGGAGCGTTTCGAGCTCATGGTCAACGGTAAGGAGTTGGCCAACGCATACTCCGAGCTGAACGACCCGATCGACCAGATGGAGCGTTTCAAGGAGCAGCTGAGGCTTTCGGAGAAGGGCGACGACGAGGCGATGTTCATCGACCAAGACTTCGTGCGCGCTTTGGAGTACGGTATGCCTCCTACATCCGGTATCGGTATCGGCATCGACCGTCTCGTCATGTTGATGACGGGCCAAACGACCATCCAGGAGGTGCTCTTCTTCCCTCAGATGAAGCCGGAGAAGGCGCAGACGAAAGACCCTGTCTCTAAGTTCACCGCGTTGGGAATCCCTGAGGATTGGGTGCCTGTCGTGCAGAAAGCGGGTATCTTGACAGTCTCTCAGTTGAAGGATGTGAACCCGAACAAGTTCCACCAGGACATTTGCGGTTTAAATAAGAAATTCAAACTTGAGTTGGTCAACCCAACCCGTGAAGAGGTAGCGGAGTGGGTTAGTAAAATCTAATATATGGACGTGAAAGAAGAACCGAGGATCGCCGTCATGGGAGGTGGTAGCTGGGCTACCGCCATCGCTAAGATTTGTATGGCGAACAGAGAACGTCGGATCAATTGGTACATGCGCAGGCAGGACCAGATTGATGACTTCAAGGAGATGGGGCACAATCCAGCCTATCTCTCCATGGTGCCTTTCGATTTGGACCGAATCGATTTCTTCTGCAATATCAATGATGTGGTCAAGAAATCCGACATCCTGATATTCGCCACACCTTCGCCGTTCCTCAAACAGCACTTGAAGAAGCTCCGCGCTTCCTTGAAGAGCAAGATTGTGGTTTCCGCCATCAAGGGTATCGTGCCCGACGAGAACCTCACCGTCTCTGAATATTTCCACCAGATCTACAATGTGCCGCAGGATAATCTGCTGGTCATCTCTGGTCCTTCCCATGCGGAGGAGGTCGCGATGGACCGTCTGTCGTACCTGACCATCGGTGGTGTCTCCAGGGACAATGCCAAGATCGTCGCCAACATGCTTCAGAACAATTATGTGCGGACCTCCACCGTGGATGATATCATCGGTTTGGAGTATGCCTCCGTGCTGAAGAACGTCTATGCCATCGCGGCGGGTGTCTGCCATGGCTTGAAGTATGGTGACAACTTCCAGGCGGTGCTGATTTCCAATGCGATACAGGAGATGCACCGCTTCCTGAACATCGTGAACGAGAAGCAACGAAACATTTCCGAGTCGGCCTATTTGGGCGATTTGTTAGTGACCAGCTACTCCAAGTTCAGCCGTAACCGCACGTTCGGTACGATGATCGGAAAGGGCTACTCCGTCAAGACCGCGCAGCTCGAGATGGAGATGATCGCGGAGGGTTACTACGGCACTAAGTGTATCCATGAGATCAATAAGAACTTCCACGTGAATATGCCTATCATGGACTCCGTCTACAATATCCTTTACGGGAAGATTTCGCCCGCCATTGAGATAAAAGTGTTGACGAGCTTATTGCGTTGATAATGAGTGTGTAATGATATAATATCTTAAAAATTATAAGAATGGAAAACATCAAATTGAACATTGAGAATGCATTCTCTTGCGAGGGTTTGTATATCTCCAAGCCATGCATCACGGCTTACGAGGCTAAGGTAAAAGAGTGCCAGGAAATGTTGCATTTCGGCAAGGGTAAGGGAAACGATTTCTTGGGTTGGTTGACTTTGCCTTCTTCCTTGGACGATAACTTCTTGAACAAGATCATCGCCACGGCTGACCGTTTGAGAAAGTCATGCGACGTAGTGGTTGTGGCTGGTATCGGTGGTTCATACTTGGGTGCCCGTGCCGTCATCGAGGCATTGTCCAATGCGTTCGCGGCTTACTCTAAGAGCAAGGTGAACCCAGCTATCGTTTTCGCCGGCAATAACATCAGCGAGGATTATTTGGCTGAGCTCTCTTCTTTCTTGAGAAGGAAACAGTTCGGTATCATCAATATCTCCAAGTCAGGTACTACGACCGAGACCGCTTTGGCTTTCCGTATCCTCAAGACCCAATTGGAGGAGCAAGTAGGCAAGGCTGAGGCTAAGAACCGTATCGTGGCCGTTACGGACGCCGCTAAGGGCGCTCTCCGCAAATTGGCTACGCAAGAGGGTTACGAGACTTACGTGATTCCTGATAATGTGGGTGGACGTTTCTCTGTCCTCACTCCAGTAGGTTTGCTCCCTATCGCTGTGGCTGGCTTCGACATCAAGCAATTGGTGGCTGGTGCTAAGAAGATGCAGGAGATGTGTAACATCGATGTTCCATTCTCTAAGAACCCTGCCGCTCAATACGCCGCAGTACGTAACGAGTTGTACCAGAAGGGTAAGAAGATCGAGATCTTGGTGAACTATCACCCTAAATTGCACTTCATCGGTGAGTGGTGGAAGCAACTCTACGGTGAGTCTGAGGGTAAGGATTTGAAGGGTATCTTCCCTGCAGCGGTAGACTTCTCTACCGACCTCCACTCAATGGGTCAATGGATCCAAGAGGGCGAGCGTACGATTTTCGAGACCGTTATCTCCATCAAGAGAGCTAACAAGAAGGTGGTTGTCCCTGAGGACAAGGAGAACCTCGACGGTTTGAACTTCTTGGCTGGCAAGCGTGTGGACGAGGTGAACAAGATGGCTGAGTTGGGCGTTGTGTTGGCCCACGTGGATGGTCAGGTGCCTAACCTGCACATCGATATGCCTTCATTGAACGAGTACTATATCGGTCAGTTGTTCTACTTCTTCGAGAAGGCCTGCGGTATCAGCGGTTACTTGCTCGGCGTGAACCCATTCAACCAACCAGGTGTTGAGGCTTACAAGAAGAACATGTTCGCTTTGTTGGGCAAGCCAGGTTACGAGAAGGAGACTGAGGCGATCAAAGCTAGATTGAACAAGTAAAAACATTTATCCATAGGGTCAGGCGCATCATTGTGCTTGACCCTTTTTTCTTTTGTGTATGGAAATTCTTCAATGGTGTCTCGATAACCTGAATTATTGGACCGTCCTGCTTTTGATGACCATCGAAAGCTCATTCATACCTTTCCCCTCTGAAATCGTGGTTCCTCCTGCCGCCTACAAGGCCGCTGCAGGTGAGTTGAATGTTGTGGGGGTGGTGGCATCCGCTTCATGTGGTGCTATCCTTGGTGCATTGATCAACTATATTTTGGCCCGTACTTTGGGGCGTACCTTCGTCTATTGGTTTGTCGAGACGAAGTTCGGACATCTCTGTATGCTCTCCAAGGAGAAGATGGAACATGCCGAGGAGTATTTCAGGGAGCATGGTGTCTCCTCCACCTTGATCGGACGTATGGTGCCTGCCGTTCGTCAGTTGATCTCCATCCCGGCGGGTTTGTCCAAGATGGCCCTTCACACGTTCGTGCTCTTCACCTTCTTGGGTGCGTTCGTATGGAACTCCATCCTCGCCGCGATAGGCTATGGTTTGCATGGTGTGGTGCCGAAAGACCAGTTGGCGACAGCTGTGGCGCAGTACAAACCCTATTTGGCTGCGGGCGGTATTCTCCTTTTCGTATGCTTTGTGGCATACTTGGTGATTCAGTCGAGGAAAAAATCCAACTAAATCGACACTGCGGAGGCGCGCGAAAAGAATTTGGCGAAAAAAAGAGATATTCCATGGTCTTTTTGGCCTAAATATCTTTTATTTCCAAAGGGAAAATCGTATATTCGCATGTATTTGGGCTTTTTATGCCCGGATGGATTCTAAATGTGCGTCTTGATGAGTGCTGAATGTAGATTCGGATTGTGTATGTGTAGGCTCTGCCTCGCCCTTCTGGTGCTGGCGGTGCTACCTGCTTGCAGTTCCCATAAGGATATAGCCTATTTGCAGGAACAGGAAGGTGCGTTGCATGCCGCGGCGGACTCGCTGTACGACGCCCGTATCAAGCCAAAGGATTTGTTGACGATCACCGTCAATACGTTCGATAGGGAGGCCTCTTTGCCCTTCAACCTCATGTATCCCTCCAATTCTCCGAATGGTTTCTCCAACAACGTGGGGGAGAATGTCATGCAGAAGTATTTGGTGGACAATGACGGTGAAATCGATTTCCCTGTGTTGGGACGAATCAAGGTCGCCGGGCTGACTAAGAAGGAGGTGGAGGCCTATCTGCGCGGACGTCTGAGTGTCTACCTGAAGGAAGAACCGCTGGTCAATGTGCGGATGGTCAACTACAAGATCTCCGTGATCGGCGAAGTGGCTCATCCTAACACGTATACCATCACCAACGAGAAGGTGAATGTGCTCGAAGCCTTGGCCTTGGCGGGTGATATGACCATCTATGGTAAACGCAAGAACGTGAAACTGATGCGGGAGGGGGAGAATGGTGAGCGTAACGTCTATACGATTGACTTGACGGACAAGAACCTTATCCACTCGCCCTATTTCTACCTTCAGCAGAATGATGTGCTCTATGTGGAACCGAACCGCACCAAGATGCGCAACAGCCGCTACAGCGCCATGACGGGGCAAGTGCTGACCGGTACCTCCGTGCTGGTCTCCGTGGCAGGTCTGATCGTAACGCTTACTAAGAAATAACGTGTGAGTATGGAACAGCAACGGAATATGAACCAGCAGACGACGAACGAAGGTGGCATAGACCTAAAGGATCTTGTCTATACCTTCCTCGCTTATTGGAAGTGCTTTGCTGCGTCGTTGCTTGCGTGTCTCTTCGTGGCTGCCGTCTACCTCCACTACACGATGCCCACCTATCGGGTCTCCTCTAAGATCATGATCCGTGACGAGAAGCGAGGTGGCGATTTCTTCTCCGAGATATCCGTGTTCGACGATATTGACATGTTCTACAAGGCCAATACGGAGAATGAAATAGAACTGCTCAAGTCCAAGACGTTGGTGAAGAACGTTATACTAGAACGTGAACTCTATGTGAACTACTACGGCAAGTCATTCCTCCGCAAAAGGGATATCACGGGTAAGTCGCCTGTGGTCTTGGTCGACAGCCTGTTCGACGCATCTTCGTTGGGCGCCATGTTGACGGCCGATTTGAAACTGAATAAGGATCAATCTGTTAGGGTGCGCCTCTCTTGTGAGGACGAGGTGTTGCACGACTCTCTCTACGCTGGTTTCCCTGTCGAGGTGACTACCCCTAACGGTCTGCTGGATTTTGCGTTGGCTGAAGCTTGGAGCGACTCGTCCGACTACAATCATATCGTCGTCGAGATATATCCGCCAGCCTCTTTGGCGAAGAACTACATCAAGAACTTGACCCTTTCTCAGGTGAGCAAGACCTCCTCCATCGTTGTCCTGACCCTGAAGACGACCAACAAGGCGCAGGGTATCTCCTTCCTGAATGGCTTGATCGACATGTACAACCGATCGGCGGTGGAGGAGAAGAATGAGGTGGCCACCAAAACCGCCCTTTTCATTGATAATCGTATCAAGGTCTTGACGGACGAGTTGGGCGAAACCGAGAAGAATCTGGAGAAATACAAGAAACGGGAGGGCTTGACCGAACTCTCCTCCAATGCGCAGCTCTATTTGCAGAAAAACGCTGAATACGAGGCGAAGCGTGTCGATTGCGAAACCCAGCTGAACCTGGTGCTCTCCCTGAAGAATTATCTCAATGACGATGCGAACAAGGGTACGGTTATTCCTTCCAACATCGGCTTGAATGATGCGGGGCTCATGGAGCAAATCAACCAGCACAATAATCTGCTGCTTTCTAGGGTGAAACTGCTCCAGTCCACTTCCGAGTACAATCCAGCCGTCGCACAACAGACGTTGCAGATAAATGGCCTATATGAGAACATTAAGTTGTTGGTTTCCAACATGGAGAAAGGCCTTAACATCTCTTTGAATGATTTGAACAGACAGGCGAATAAGTACCGTGGACAGATCAGCAATGTGCCTACGCAGGAGAGACTCTTTGTCGAGATAGAGCGTCAGCGTCAGATCCAGCAACAACTGTTCCTGCTCCTGCTCCAGAAAAGGGAGGAGAATGCGCTTGCGATGGCAGCCACGCTGAATTGCGCCAAAGTGGTGGATGAAAGCATGGCGGACGACTTCCCTGTCGCTCCCAAGAAGGCTTTGGTCCTCTTTGTCGCTCTCTTCTTCGGACTGTTAATTCCTGCTTTGGTATTGTACCTGAAGAGACTCTTCTCCTTCAACGTGACTGATTCGTATGAGCTGGAACAGGAAGGAATCACTTCCTTGCCGGTCCTTGCCGAGATCCCTTTCAAATACGAATCCTTGTCCGATGAGGAGTGGTTGAGAATCAGAGAAGAACCTTTCCGCCTCCTTCGCACCAACCTGCAGTTTGTTCAGCAGAGCAAGGAGAACAAGGTCTTTTTGGTCACTTCCTTTGTGCCGAATGAGGGCAAGACCTTCGTCGCCTACAATGTGGCCTTCTCGTTCGCTTCCCTCTCCAAAAAAGTGGTGGTGGTCGGAGGGGATATCCGTAATCCGCAGATCAAGCGCTATTTTGACAAGAAACGTAAATATGGATTGTCCAATTACTTGTCGAACGAATCGTTGACGGCCGATGATATCGTCGAGCATACGGATGTGCAAAATCTAGACTTCATCTCGGGAGGCTCGGTTCCTCCGAATCCAGCCGAACTGCTTTCCCGCACACGGTTGGATGCGCTCTTCACGGATTTGCGTGCCCGCTATGACTATGTGATCATTGATACAGCACCAGTCTCCATTGTGACGGATACCTTGATTCTGTCGCGTGTGGCGGACCTGACGGTCTTTGTGTGCCGCTCCAAGTTCCTGAACAAAGGATGCTTCAAGTATATCAATTCCCTGGCGGAGGAGAAGAGGTTGCCGAATGTCGGTATTGTCATCAATGCGGTTCGTAAATCTCGCCGTAATCGTTACGGGAAGAATTATGGCTATGGCTATGGCGCTGGTTATGGCTATGGCTACGGTTATGGCTACGGCTATGGCCATAATGGGAAATCATCCTCCAAGTGATTGATGAGGACGAGGAATTTGTCGGTATGTTACTGACAATCACGAAGTGTTTTTGAATTTAAAATATAACTTATTGATTCATAAATACTTGGATAATTTTTTATCTAAAAAATGAGCTTTTCACTAGAGAATATCAGAATCTGTGTGGTGGGGTTGGGCTATGTGGGTTTACCGCTGGCACGTCTCTTTTCCACTCGATACAAAACCGTAGGGTATGACACGAATCCTGCCCGTGTGGAGGCGTTGCGGAGAGGATGTGATTCCACGAAGGAGGTGGATGAGTCATCTTTGCGGAAGGCTTTCGAAAACGGCTTCACGTGCACGTCGGATTTGGAGGAGATACGCGGTTGTAACTTCTACGTGGTGGCTGTCCCCACACCTATTGATGCGGACAATGCTCCCGATTTGGCTCCTCTCTTGGGTGCGAGCGAGACGGTTGGCAAGGTGATCGCGCGTGGGGACGTGGTGGTCTATGAGTCTACCGTCTATCCGGGCATGACGGAGGATGAGTGCATTCCTGTGATCGAGCGTGTTTCTGGCTTGACATTCAATCAGGACTTTTTCGCAGGTTATTCTCCTGAGCGGATTAACCCAGGGGATAAGGTGCATACGGTGGATAAGATTAAGAAGGTGACTTCCGGTTCCACGCCAGAGGTGGCTGATTTTGTCGATAGGGTCTACGCCTCAGTTTTGGTCAACGGTACCCATCGGGCACCCTCCATCCGTGTGGCGGAGGCTTGCAAGATTATAGAAAATACGCAGCGGGATGTGAATATCGCCTTTGTGAACGAGCTGGCGAAGATATTCAACGCCATGGGTATCGACACGAACGATGTGTTGGAGGCTGCCGCCACGAAGTGGAATTTCATCAAGATGAAGCCTGGATTGGTGGGTGGACATTGCATTTCCGTCGACCCCTACTATCTGATACAGAAGGCGCAAGTATATGGTGTGTTGCCTCGCGTGATGATCTCCGCCCGTCGCCTCAATGACGGCATGGGGGCATACGTCGCCGAGCAGACGATCAAGTGCATGAACAAGAAAGGCTTGGTCGTGAAGGACTCTAGGATATTGTTGTTAGGCTTCACGTTCAAGGAGAACTGTCCCGATATCCGCAACACCAAAGTGGTGGATATCTACCATACGCTATTGGAGTATACGCGCGACATTGTGGTCTGCGATCCATGGGCGGATGCGAAGCTGGTGAAGGCGGAGTATGGTATCGCCATGTGTGATGCGTCGTTCTCCGATCTCCAAGACTCTTTCGATGCGGTGATCGTGTCGGTTGCCCATCGGCAGTTCATGGAATTGGATGTCAGAAGTTTTTTGAAGAATACACAAAAAGGGGTTGTTTATGATGTGAAGGGGTGCTGCGATAGGAATCAGGTGGATGGCAGACTTTAAGATGGATTTTGAACCCTGACGGTTGTAGGCTGTGTTTGCTGCTCTTTATGCATGACGATTTAAAAAAAGACATTGTTGTTGCTGTAAAGTGGTCTTCCGTGGCGGAGATCTCAGCCAAGTTGCTTACGCCTGTGGTGAGTATGGTGCTGGCGAGGCTATTGGCGCCGGAGGCTTTCGGGCTGGTTACATCCTTGGTGGTCATCATCTCATTCGCGGAGATTTTTACGGATGCGGGTTTCCAGAGGTATCTTATCCAGCACGAGTTTGGCTCGGCGGCGGATCTGCACAGAAGCTCAGACGTGGCTTTCTGGTGTAATCTTTGCTTGTCGATTCTCCTATGGATCATCATTTTCATCTTCAGGGAACCGTTGGCGACGTGTGTGGGGAGCCCTAATATGGGCACGGCATTGGCGGTGGCTTCTCTTTCTATCCCATTGGCCGCATTCTCGTCCATACAAACTGCTCTCCACAAGAGGTCTTTGGACTTCAAGACATTGTTTCATGTGCGCGTCGTGTATGTCTTGGTTCCTTTGTTGGTCACGTTACCATTGGCGTTTTTCCTGAAAAATTATTGGGCGCTGGTAATCGGTACGCTCTCCCAAAACATAGTGAATGCACTCCTGTTGACCTACTGGTCGAAGTGGAAGCCCCGCTTATACTTCTCGTTCCGGGAGTTGAAGGAAATGCTTTCTTTCTCTCTGTGGTCGTTCTTCGAATCCATCTCCATTTGGCTGACAAGTTATGTGGATGTCTTCATCGTCGGGACCATGCTGAGTCAATACTATTTGGGACTTTATAGAACGTCAAGTGTTTTGGTCGGCCAGATATTGGGTTTGGTGACATCTGTGACTACTCCCATCCTCTTCTCCTCGCTGTCCAGACTCCAGAGCGATAGGGAATCTTTCTTTAACCTATTTTTTAAGTTTCAAAAGATGGTTGCGATGGTGGCCTTCCCGATTGGTGTGATTCTCTTCTCTTATGACGAGTTGGTGACAAAGATTCTTTTGGGTGAGGCGTGGATGGAGGCCTCTTTTTTCATAGGACTCTGGGGCCTTTCCTCCGCACTTATGATTGTATTGTCCCATTATTGTAGTGAAATCTATCGGGCCTTGGGAAGACCTAAACTCTCTGTGCTTGCCCAATGGCTTCATATAATTGTTTTATGGCCAGCCGTATGGTTCTCTGTTGGATATGGATTCCATACGTTGTGTTGGGTGCGTTCCTCTGTTCGGCTGGAGTTTATCGCCGTTCATCTGTTGATCGTGTGGGCGGTGTTGAAGATTTCTCCGCTGAAAATCTCCAAGAATATCGTTCCTTCGTTATTCGCTGCCGTATTGATGTTTGGCATGACCTATCTGCTTCGATGCGTTGGGTCGTCGATGACGGTGCAGATTTGTTCGTTATGTGTTAGCCTACTTGTGTATGTAGGATGCGTGATGATATTTCCAAAGGAACGTGTTTTGTTATTTGATTTGACTAAAATGGTTCGCCGATGAAGGTTCTGGTAGCTTCCGATTTCTGTCCCATGTTGCGTGTGGAGTCCTTGATAAAGGAGGGGGCTTCGTCCAGGGTGTTCGCAGGAATCCGTCCATTAGTTGAGAGTGCGGATTATTCTTTCGTCAATTTGGAATGTCCGGTATGGGATGGCGCATCGTCTCCGATCACCAAGTGTGGACCGCACTTGAGGTGTTCGGAAAAATCAGTCGACGCATTGCGAGAGTCTGGTTTCTCTTGCGTGACGTTGGCGAATAATCATATCATGGATTACGGAGGTTCCAGCCTCTTGAACACGTTGGACGTGCTGACGGGAAAGGGCATGGAATATGTGGGTGCGGGAAGAACCTTAGAGGAGGCGGGCAAGATCCTATATAAAGAGATCGACGGTGCGACGCTTGCGGTTATCAACTGCTGTGAGCATGAGTTCTCCATCGCATCGGAGATGAGTGCGGGTGCGAATCCTATTGAGCCGACACGTCTCTTCCGCACGATTCAGAAAGCGAAATCCAAGTCTGATTATGTTTTGGTGATAACCCATGGCGGCATGGAATATTATCCTTTGCCTACGCCAAGGATGCAGGAGTTGTGCCGTTTCTTCGTGGATGCGGGGGCGGATGCGGTGGTGAATCATCATCAGCATTGTTATAGCGGATATGAGCGCTATAAGGGGGCTCCGATATTCTATGGGCTGGGCAATTTCTGCTTTGATAGCCCCAAAAGGCATTCTCCGTGGAATGAGGGCTATATGGTTCGCTTGAATTTCGGTAGAGAAAGTGCTTCGTTTCAGTTGGTGCCATTCGTTCAATGCGATGAATCCCCCGTGGTTCGATTGATGGAGGGGGAAGAGATTGCCAAGCTCGAGGAAAAGATTAAGGAGTTGAACGGACAGATAGAAGATCCGTCGCGTTTGAAGGCGTCGTTCGATAAGTTTGCTAAGGAACGAGGGAATGCCTATTTGTCGGTTTTATATCCGTATCAGAATCGGGTGTTGTTGTATTTGGCGAGGAAGCATCTTTTCCCGAGATTCCTCCAAAAGAGGCGGCTCGTCCGTTTCCTGAATTATATGGATTGCGAGTCCCATAGGGATTTGTTTTCTGTGTATATGAATTCTTTTTTTACGGATAAGAAGTGATATTAGAGATGGGTATTCCGTGGCTGAAATATCTGATGACCCCGCGAGCTCTCGCAATAGGAGTGTTGCTGCGGGTGGCACGTTGGATCCCTGATAAACTTTACCTCCATGCGATGTATTACCTGCAGTTGGGGAAACGTCTGAATTTGAAAACTCCGCAAACTTATACGGAAAAACTGCAGTGGCTGAAACTCTACTATCATCGTCCGGAATGTACGGTCATGGTGGATAAATACCTTGCGAAACAGTGGGTGGCGGATAGGATAGGTGGTGAATATATCATCCCCACATTAGGCGTGTGGGAGCGTGCGGAGGATATCGATTTCGACACTTTGCCCGATCGGTTCGTCCTGAAATGCAACCACGACAACAATAGCGTGGTGATATGCAAGGATAAATCATCGTTTGACATACAGACCGCAAGGAAGAAATTGAATCGTTGCTTGAAGCGTGATTTCTATGTGAAGACAAGGGAATGGCCTTACAAGGATGTGCCCCGTCGGGTTATCGCCGAGACCTACATGGGGGAGGATGACGAGGACCTGAAGGATTATAAGTTCCTTTGTTTTGATGGGTCTCCTAAGGTGATGTATGTGATTGGACATCATTCTGGGCATAAAACGTTAGACTATTACGACATGGATTTCCACCTATTGCCGATAGTTTGTAGGGGGGTGGAGCCTTCTGGAGTCCCGCAAAGTATGCCTGATTCATTCCCTGAGATGAAACGCATCGCGGCTACGTTGTCGGCTGGGTTCCCTCATGTGCGGGTGGACCTTTACTGCCTAAATGGACAGGTGTACTTCGGTGAATTAACGTTCTTCGCCACAAGTGGTTATAATGATATGTGCTCTGTGGAGCGTGACCGTGAATTTGGTGAATGGTTGTCGCTCCCTCCTAAATGTCTTGGTGAATCATGATACTGAGAGAGAAACATATTCTTTTCTTGTATATCCTATTGTGGTTCTTGTATGAATTGCAAGGACTCCTATGGACGGAGGGTAATATACTTTCCCAGATTATTATTCTCACATTGAATGGCATGGCGGTTTACTATTTCTGTATGGTGAACATGAAGGTGCCAGACAAGCCAGCCTATATCTATGTGCTAAATGCGCTGATGATTATGTTTTTCTTTTATGGGATGGTCTATGTCTTGGAGGGGGACCATTTCTATCTTGGGGTGACGGTCAATAAGCCATTTAACTATTTGAAGGGTATAATGAATTCCCTTCTGCCCATTTATGTGTTTTACTATTTCGCATGGAAGGGTGTTCTTACCAAGAGATACATGCAGGTGCTGACCTCCTTCTTTTTCATTGTGATTATCATATCCTATTGGAATGAGGAGTTGGAGTCGAGGTCTATTTTAGCGGAGCGGGGGGGGGACCGTGATGGTGTCGTTAATAACATGGGGTATGAGTTCCTCTGCCTATTCCCTGTCTTGGTGTTCTTTGACAAACGCCCTTGGCTGCAATATTTAGGGCTTATTTGTGTGATGACTTTTGTCGTGATGGGAATGAAGCGAGGCGCTATTTTGATTGGTACACTCTGCATGGTGTGGTTCCTGTTGGAGATGTTCCGTATGGCGAAGCGTTACAAGAAATTGTTGATTGTGGTTGTCTCTGCCGTGGTGGTTGTCATAATGGCTTATTTGGTGTGGCACCTGCTGCAGACAAGCACCTTCTTCAACCAACGTCTGCAAGCGACTATTGAGGGGAATACAAGTGGTAGAGACTTCTTGTTTGCCACTTTCCTAAACTATTTCCTCTATGATACGACGTTCTTTCAGTTCCTTTTGGGCTCAGGTGCGAATGCCACGTTGGAGGTCTCCGTTAACTATGCGCATAACGATTGGTTGGAGTTGGCCGTTAACCAAGGTGTGCTGGGCATCGTTTTGTATGCCATATACTGGATATCCTTTTTTCAGGCTTGGCGTTCCATGTCCGGCGATCGATTGATCGGTTTCGCTTTCGGATTGGTGCTGCTTATATATTTTGTGCGGACCTTTTTCTCCTTTTCGTATGGAGGCATGAGCATATACTCAACCAGTGTGTTGGGCTTCTGCTTAGGTGCTGGAATGAGGGGGAAGGAAGAAAAATCCATGGTCGTATGAACATCTTGATTGTCACAGCTAATTATCCAACCCCATACAGGGTGAAGTACCAGTTCGTGAAGGAGTTGGTGTGTGCGTTCTCGCGATGTGGACACTGCTGCTATGTGATTTCTCCGTATAGCCTCACGAAGGAAAGACATTGGATGTCGTACTTGAGTGAAGAGGATGGGGTGACGGTGTGCCGTCCGAAATTCCTCTCATTCTCCACATGGAGAATCGCAGGCATATCCCCTTCCTACATTTTCAGGAAACGTGCCTTGTATAGGGCGCTGCGTCGAATGAATTTCCGACCAGATGTGGTCTATACTCACTTCTGGAACGCTGCGGAATGGACCTATGAATTCGCGAGGGATAACCGCCTTCCTCTGTTCGTCGCTTCGGGAGAGGCTGAGATCGTGAAACAGTTTGACATGAAACTATTGACCAAAGAGTTCTCGGATTATATCTCGGGTGTCATCTGTGTCTCTCAAAAGAACAAGGAGGAGAGCGTGTCCTTGGAATTGACTACTGCCGAGAAATGCGAGGTCTTCCCGAATGCTGTCGATGGCTCGCTTTTCAGGAAGATGGATAGGTCTTTGTGCCGTAAAGAACTGGGATTCCCGCAGGACGCCTACATCGTTGTTTTTGTGGGAGCTTTCTGTGAACGGAAGGGCTCGTTGAGGCTCTCCGCCGCCATAGGGAAGATAAAAGATATTACTGTCCATTCCGTGTTTGTGGGTGGCGGGTCGGACGAGCCCACATGTGATAATATACTGTTCAAGGGAGAACTTCCCCATGAGATGCTTCCGAAGTATTTGAACGCTTCGGATGTGTTTGTCCTTCCGACGCTTCATGAGGGATGCTGCAATGCCATAGTGGAGGCTTTGGCATGTGGCTTGCCTGTCATCTCTTCAGACAGACCGTTTAATTGGGATGTTTTGAATGACAAAAACTCGATTATGTTGGATCCAGCGAGTGTGGATGACCTCGCGGAGGCGATTCGCTCCCTCTCTGACGTGAATCGTAGAAACGCCTATGCGGACAATGCCTTGGCTTCCGCAAGTGGACGAATGATTGATAATCGTGCGGAAGACATCCTCCGTTTCATCCAGTCTCGCATGGAGGACGGTAACCAATCTGTCTCATGAAAATCGTTTTTGTTTTAGGATCTCTCCAAAACCAGCGGAGCATTATTCGCGTACGGTCGTTTATCCAACGTGGCGTCGACGTGAGGGTGTATGCCTTCAATCGCTCTTCGGATGTGTTTAATTCGGAGGTGGGGTTTCCTATTGAGATCATCGGATCTTTCCCGAACGACCTTCCTTACCTGAAACGTATCCCTCTTATGCTGAAGTCTATGGGAAAGGTTTCTTCTGCGGATGCTGATCTTTACTATCTGTTCGGATTGGATGTCGCTCTGATGTTTCGCTTACGTTTCTACAACAGACCATACGTCTACGAGGAGTGCGATTTAGTGCATACCTATTGGTCAAACCCTTTCGCACGTGCTTGGATGAAACTTGTGGATAAACGTTTGATCATGAACTCACGCCGGACGGTACTCACCTCGGAGGGTTTCCTTCGTTACCATTTCGGGGACAACTGCCCGGACAATGTCTCTGTCGTGCCGAATAGACTGGACCCTTCGGTGGTGGACTATCCTTCCGTCCAGAAGATTACTCATGATAACCTTCGAATTGGTTTTGTGGGGAGAATCCGTTTTAAGACGATTCTTGCTTTCGTCAATCAATTCTGCGCTCACTTCCCTCAACATGAGTTCCATTTCTATGGGGATTTCCCCTCAGAGCGTGACAGCCAATTGTTCGAGCCGCTAACCCGTCTGAGCAATTGTCATTTCCATGGTCCCTACAAGACCCCCCGTGATCTGCCTGCTATCTATGCGGGATTGGATTGGGTCCTGGCCGCTTATGATACGGATTATGAGAACGTGCGCTATGCGGAGCCCAATAAGTTATACGAAGCCATCTATTTCGAAACCCCTATCATCGTCTCGAAGGGTACTTTCTTGGCGGAACGGGTGGAACAATGGGGCGTCGGTTTGACGGTGGATGCTTCTGACGAGACGCAGGTCGTCGCCTTGGTGAATGGATTGTCTGATGAGTTAACCCAAGAAAAGATAGATCGAATACGTGCCATACCGAAATGTTCTGTGATGGATCACCCGAATGAGTGGGTGGATTTAGTCTTGTCTCTCTAATTGTTAATCGTTTGTGAATATGGTGCTGAAGCTTTTGTATAAAATGACCCATAGGAATGTGAAGGAGGAGGATATCCCTTATTACTGGAATTACTCTTTGTGGAGAGCCTTCACCATCCCCATCCGTAAGTGGTTTTCCGCCGCTTTTATCCCTTACCTGCCGTGGAATTGCGTGCGTGTCTTCTTATACCGCCTCTGTGGGTATAAGATCGGCAAACATGTCTTCATCGGTATGCGTTGCTATTTGGATGACAAGTGTTATGACCTGCTGACGATTGAGGATGATGTCACCATCTCTTATGGCGTTTTCTTCGCTTGCCATGGGCGTGGACAAGGACATAACCGTATCATCATAAGGAGGAATGCGTATATTGGCATGCGGGCTTCAGTGATGGCTCGGACGGACATCGAGATTGGCGAGAATGCCGTGGTGGGGGCTATGTCTTTGGTCAATAGGTCTATCCCTGCAGGTTGTAAGGCGGTTGGCGTGCCCTGCCGGATTCTTGGGGATGAGTGATGTCTCCTTCCAATTGTACTTGAGATTCATCTGAACGAGTAGGGTATGACGAATGATTTAGTCTCTATCATCACCCCGGCCTACAATTGCGCCACTTTCTTGAGGGAAGCGATTGAGAGCGTGCGTGCGCAGTCCTATCCGAACTGGGAGATGATCGTTGTGGATGATGCTTCCTCGGATGGCTCTTTAGCCTGTGCGGAGGGCTTCGGCGACCCTCGTATCCGCTGCCTAAGGAATGAGGTGCGCTCGGGGGCGGCGGTCTCGAGAAATCTTGCCTTGCGTGAGGCCCGTGGTCGATGGATCGCTTTCTTGGATGCGGATGATGTTTGGTCTCCGCTTAAACTGGAGCATCAATTGGCTTTCATGAGGGAGAACGGATATGCCTTCTCCTATACGGGGAGGGGCTTCATGGCGGAAGACGCTACCCCAATCAACCGCTATGTGACGGGGCCCCGCCGCATCACGAAATGGGGCATGTACTGCTTTTGTTGGCCGGGATGCCTTTCCGTCATGTACGATTCGTCTGTGGTGGGCTTGATTCAGGTGGCTGACTTGAAAAAGAATAACGACTATGCGATGTGGCTGAAAGTGTCTGCCCTGGCGGACTGCTATCTGCTGGATGAGGACCTGGCTACTTATCGGGTCAGAAAGGGCTCGATCAGCAATCATAGTTATCTCTCTTTGATCAAGTGGCACTATCGTATGTTCCGCCTCTCGGAGGGGAGGAATGTTGTCGTTTCTCTTTTCTGGACGGGTATGAACCTTGTCTTTGGGGTGGTGAAGAAGGTTTGGTTCACGAAAAGACGGATTGCCGTGGAAGTTTAGTTGGAATGAGGCGATTTGAATACATAGATTATGCAAAGGGAATAGGTATGCTCTGTGTGATATGGGGGCATGTCATGTATGCGGGATGGAGTGCGAAGATGGTTTATGCTTTCCACATACCGCTTTTCTTCTTCCTGAGCGGCATGGTCTTCTCAAAGGACCGCTATGAGGGAACCCTCGCTTTCCTGAAACGACGTGTTTCCTCTTTGCTTATCCCTTATGCGATATTTTCTGTCCTAACCTGGGCGTTTTGGGTTTTCTTTTTGCGCATCTCCCATCAGTCGATGGATGGGTGCTGGAAGCCTTTGCTGGAGACAATCCTTGCCCGTGGCTCGGAAGGATACTTGGTGCATAATGTGCCCTTGTGGTTCGTTCCTTGCCTCTTTGTCGTGGAGATGTTCTATTTCTTCTTCCGAGGTTGTTCAGGAAGAATCCGCATATTAATTGCGCTCCTCTTTGCTCTTGTAGGCTGTTGGTTGGTGTGCGATAACCCTTTTTATGATTTCACCACCTTGCCGTGGAGCTTGGATGTCGCATTCTTGGCATTCCCTTTTTATGCGGGAGGGAATATACTCGTCGAGAAGATGGGCGGACTCCCTCTTTTGATGCAAAAGTTCTCTTCCCACAGAGGATTTTATTCGTGTGTCATGATAGGATGTTTCGCCTTTTTATGCTTGGGGGCAGGGTGGAATGGAAGGGTTACGATGGGACATGCTTTGCTGGGAAATTCGGCGCTTCTATTCTACTTCAATGCGTTTTGTGGAATCGTGGCGACGCTTCTTCTTTGCCTTTGGATTCAACATGTCACTTCTGATCGTGGAATTTTCCGATGGCTGAGATGGTGGGGAGAAAATAGTTTCACTGTGATGGCGATCCATAACCCGATAAAGGGGGTGATGGTCTTGCTTGTGGCAAGACTCTTTGGGGTGTTGCCAGTGGATGTTAATCGCTCGGTGTTATATGCGTTTCTCGCTTTTGTGGCCGTCGTTTTGCTCACCTCTTTGCTGATGCTTTGTTTGAACGGATTCTTTAAACGCTTGTATGGAAGGAAAATATGATGGCTAATGTGCTGATTTTCGGTGGAGGTCTGCAGGCTTTGTCCGCTGCACATTCCCTGCAGTTGTCGGGTTGCCGTGTGGTGATGGCGACCAAGGGAGATCGTGTGGCCTCTCGGTCTCGTTTCATCGATAAACACATTGAGCTGGAGGATGATAGTGATCCCGAACGTCTTTTCCCTCTGTTATCACGCATCGTCGAGGAGGAATCCATCGATGTGATAATCCCTATGGAGGATGAACAGGCGGCATGTTTGAGTCGATGTAAAGCTTGGCTTGAAAATGGTTCGGAGGTGAAGTGCGCCGTGGCGGAAGACTCTCTCTTCTCGATGGTAAGCGACAAGTCTTCCTTCATCTCCTTCTGCGAAAAGAATGCACTGCCTCATCCGAAGACAATAGCCCTGAAAGGGGAGGGGAATGAACATGACGGACTGGTTTTCCCATTGCTCATTAAACCCAATCATGCCGCGGGGGCGCGGGGTCTCACGCTGGTCAGGAGTGCGGAGGAACTGGATGCTGTGTTGCCTTGGGTGGTCTCCTCTTATGGCGCATGTACCCTGCAGGAGTACATCTGCGTGAAGGATTATTACTATAACGTGATGTTGTACAGGGATGTCAATGGCCGCTTTGTGAATCATTGCATTTTGAAAATACTTCGTTATTACCCTATAAATGGGGGTAGCAGCTGTTGCGGGATCACGGTGGAACAGAATGACCTGCTGCGAATCTGCGAGGAGACGCTCGATAAGTTGGACTGGGTTGGCTTCGCTGATTTTGATGTGCTGGAGGGCGATGATGGTGATTTCCGTTTGGTGGAACTGAACCCTCGCTTGCCTGCTTGCCTTCGTGCGGCGGAGGTCTCTGGCGTCAATTTTCCGATGTTGATCGTCTCGGATGCATTGAAAGGAGATGCGACACCGTATGTCTATTCCCCAGGGAAGATTTTGCGCTTTCTCGGGTTGGATTTGGTATGGTTCCTGCGCTCTCCTAATCGTTTTAAAGCGACTCCCTCCTGGTTCCGCTTTGGGGGAAAGAACTTGTTCTATCAGGAGGGTGGTCGTTATGATGCGAAAGCTTTTGCTTGCTCTATGCTGGAGGGGGCTCGAAAGTTCTTCTCAAAGTCGTTCAGGGCGCAAAAATCTGGCATGAATTAGTCTGTGGAGGATGTGTGTATGAATGTTTTGACCTTCGATGTGGAGGATTGGTATTGCAACTGTGTCTGGACAGACATGGATTGGGATAAGTACGAGTACCGCTTGCAGCCATGGATGGATAAGATATTGGAGGAGCTGGAGAAAAGGCAGGTGACGGCCACTTTCTTTTGTTTGGGATGGGTGGCGGACCACCATCCTGAATTGATCCGTAAGATTCATTCCATGGGGCATCATATCGGTTGCCACTCGTATCAGCATGGATTATTGAAAGGCCTTTCGAGGAACTCGTTTGTGGAGGAAACGAAACGGGCGAAGCATCTGCTGGAAGATGTGATCGGCGCGGAGGTGGACGCCTACCGTGCGCCTGCGTGGAGCGTGGGCAGAGAGAATGTCTGGGTGTTGGAAGAGTTGGCTCGTATGGGGTTCAAGTATGATAGTTCTATCTTCCCGTCCACACATTCGTTCGGCGGATTCCCTGACTTCGGGAAGGATGAGCCCGTGCTTTGTCGGGTGGGCGACCATTCAATCAGAGAGTTCCCCGTGAGTGTGCGGAGCCTTTTCTCTAAACGGATCGTCTTTTCCGGGGGTGGCTATTTCCGCTTTTTCCCTTTCCCGCTGGTCAAGCGTTGGATGTCCCAAAAGAATTATAATCTTTGCTATTTCCATACGCAGGACTTCGATGCGGAGCAACCGGTTGTTCGTGAATTGCCCTTGGAACGGCGCTTCAAGACCTACTATGGCATATCGGGCGCTTTCGCTAAATTCCGCAGACTCTTGGATGAATGTGGACCTTTTGTGGACATTCGCACGGCGGCGGGTAGGTGTGATTGGAACATGAATGTGGTTGATTTGAATTGATTTTAGAATTAATGGTATGACGTTGAAGTTTTGGTTTGATAGAATATTCGCTTTGGCAGGCCTGATCTTGTGCTCTTGGTTCCTGCTGCTAATAGGTTTGATGGTTTGGATAGTGGATGGGGCTCCTGTCTTTTTCCTTCAACAGAGGGTGGGGAAGGATGGAAAACTGTTCGTTATCCACAAGTTTCGTACAATGTCGAATGGGGCACGGGGAACCTCCATCACGGTGAAGGGCGATCGACGTGTCACAAAGCTGGGCGCATTCCTTCGCCGCTATAAACTGGACGAGCTGCCGGAACTGTGGGATGTGTTGGTGGGCAATATGAGCTTTGTTGGTCCTCGCCCGGATGTGCCTGGCTATGCGGACCGTTTGGTGGGTGCGGATAGGGAGATCCTTCATCTGCTGCCGGGTATCACGGGCCCTGCCACGTTGAAGTATAGGAACGAGGAGGAACTGTTGGCTAGTATGGAAAATCCTCTGCAGTACCATGATGAGGTGATCTATCCTGACAAGGTGCGGCTCAACAGGTATTATTTGCATCATTATTCTTTTTGGATGGATATTAAGATTATATTCGCCACATTGTTAGGGAAGAAGGTGCTTTTCAATGGAGAATATGTTTGACGCTTGACGATTATTTGTGATGGAAGAAAAGAAACGCATTAATCTATGCCTTGCCCACATGAGTGAGGAGGGCTGGGAACAAAAATATGTCAAGGAGGCGTTCGATACGAATTGGGTGGTTCCGCTTGGTCCCAATGTGGATGCTTTCGAGTCGGACTTGGAGTCTTTCCTCGGTGAAGGGAAACGTGTGGCGGCCCTGTCGTCCGGCACTGCCGCTGTCCACCTCTCTTTGGTCGCCTTGGATGTGAAGCCGGGAGACGAGGTGATTTGCCAAAGCTTCACTTTTGCCGCATCGTGCAATCCTATTGTGTATCAAGGTGCTACGCCCGTTTTCGTGGATAGCGAGCCAGACACATGGAACATGGATCCGAACTTGTTGGAGGAGGCGATCAAGGACCGTCTTTCCCGCACGGGACGTTTGCCCAAGGCCATCGTGCTGGTTTGCCTATATGGTATGCCTCCTAAATATGAAGAGATATTGCCGATTGCTCAACGTTATGGAATACCGGTTGTGGAGGATGCCGCGGAGGCTTTTGGCTCGAAATACAAGGGGAGACTTTGCGGCACGTTCGGACAATTCGGGGTGTTGAGCTTCAACGGCAATAAGATGATCACTACCTCTGGTGGGGGCGCTTTGGTATGTCCGGACGAGGAGACGAAGCGACGTGTCTTGTTCTACGCCACGCAGGCGCGGGAGCCTTTCCCGTACTACCAGCATGAGAAGATCGGGTATAATTATCGCCTGAGCAATGTGTGTGCCGGCATCGGACGTGGCCAGATGCATGTGGCGGAGGAGCATATTCGACATCATCAGCGGCTAGCCTCTCTCTATGCCCGCCTCTTCTCTGAAGTGGGTGGAGTGGAGGTGCATTTGAACCCGACGGACGGATCCGATTCCAATTATTGGTTGAATACAATCCTTTTGGATGCTTCGTTGCGTTGCAAGGTCGAGGATGTTCGGCAGGTGTTGGAACGGGCTGGGGTTGAGTCCCGCCCGTTGTGGAAACCACTTCATTTACAGCCTGTTTTCGAAACTGCACCGAGGTTCCTCAACGGGGTGAGCGAAGCACTGTTCGGACGAGGACTGTGTTTGCCGTCTGGCCCTTGCGTGAGTGAGGAGGATGTGAGGTGTATTGTGGACTTGGTTAAATCCGTTTTGTGATAATTGCTTTTAGGCATAAAAAAGGCTTGCTAAAATTGTGTTTGGCAAGCCTTTTTTATATCTTTGCAAGTCTTTTTAGATGTGTCTTACGTGTTTGTTGTTGGAAGAGATATGATGTATGGCTGATTTCTTTGGAAAGGCGTTCTGCAGGTTGTACACTTTGTATGGGCAATGGTCGCCTTCGAAATATTTTGTATTAGCGTTTGATCTGCTGATAGCGGTTGTCGTATTTTTATTAATACGTTATAGATCGTTGTATGATGGCTTTGGTTTTCATGACATTGCCATCGTGGTCGTTTTGTTCTGCATCTCTTTCATGGTTGTCCGTACATATGTTGGATTGATTCGACACACCGGTTTCTATGATATCGCCCGCATTATAGGCTCTTGCGTCATGTGCTTTGCATTGTACATGTTGCTGCGATGGGGGCTCTCTTCTTTCGCTCCTCAATGGTTGGCAAGCTTGCCGTCTGTGGCGGAGATGCTTATGCTGACCGCTGTGGTGGCCCTCTTTATTGTGGTGCTCCGTTTAGTGATAAAGTTTGTCTATTTCGTTGGTAAACGGAATGGGGAAAGACAAAAACGGGTGGTCGTTATCTATGGCGCGGGCTCCATGGGAAGCGTGACGAAGAATGTTCTGCAGTCTGACGATACGGTACGATTCAAGATCCCTTTCTTTGTGGATGACGATTTCGCCAAGTCGGGCAAGGTGATGGACGGTGTGCCGGTGCTCTCGGTGGCGGAGGGCCTTTCTGCCGAATCTGTCGAACGATACAATGTGGACACGTTGGTGCTGGCCATGCCGAATATTTCAGCTGACAAGAAACGTATGGTGATCGCCGAAGGCATGAAATTGGGACTGAACGTCTTGTCCACTCCTGCCCCTAATACGTGGATGAGTGGCACCTTCCGGGCAGACCAACTGAAAAACATGAAAATAGAGGATCTGCTGGGACGTGAGCCTGTGCTCCTGAAACGTGAGGAGGTCCGCTCTTTCCTGAAGGATCAGGTGGTGCTGGTGACGGGCGCTTCGGGCTCTATCGGCCAGGAAATCGTCAGGCAGGTGATGGCGAGCGAGGCGAAAAAAATCGTCTCCCTTGACCAATCTGAGTCTTCGACCTTCGATGTGCAGTTCTCTATGAGCAAAGAGTATGGGCTAACATCTGGTTCCGATAAGCTGAAGTTCGTTATCGCGGACGTGAGGGATGAGGTCCGCATGAGAAATGTCTTTGAGACTTTCCATCCTACGATAGTTTTCCATGCCGCCGCTTATAAACATGTGCCTTTGATGGAGGAGAATGTTTACGAGGCTGTCCGCATGAATGTCTTTGGCACTAAATTGCTGGCTGACCTCTCTGTCGAGTATGGTGTGAGCCATTTCGTGATGATTTCGACGGACAAGGCGGTGAACCCTACGAATGTGATGGGGGCGACCAAACGTTTGGCCGAGATGTATGTTCAGTCTTTCTCCAATGTCTCCACCTCTTTCGTCACGACCCGTTTCGGCAATGTGCTGGGGTCGAGCGGCTCTGTCATTCCTTTGTTCCGCAGACAGATCGAGGAGGGCGGACCGGTTACCCTTACCCACAAGGATATTGTCCGTTTCTTCATGACCATACCAGAGGCTTGCTCCTTGGTGTTGGAGTCCGCCGTTATTGGGGAGACGGGTGAGATTTATCTCTTCGATATGGGTGAGCCTGTGAGGATCTATGATTTGGCTGCCAACATGATTCGCTTGTCAAAGGCGTATCACGTCGAGATCAAGGAAATTGGCCTCCGCCCTGGCGAAAAGCTGTACGAGGAGGTCTTGTCCGATAGGGAAAAGGCGTCGCCTACTTCCCACCCAAAGATCCTGAGGGCTAAGATTAGTCCTTGCGATCCTCAAACACTTAACGTGTACATGCGTGATCTGAAAGAGACATTGGACTCTTGCGATGACTTTGCCATCGTGGCGATGCTCAAAAAGATCGTGCCCGAATTTATTAGTAATAACAGTAGATTCTCTGCTTTGGACGAAGAAGCGGGAAAATCTGCTGAATCGTAATTTAGACAAATGGATTAGGGGACGTATAGGGAGTTCCCTAAAGTTGATTTGCAATTGATGAATGTTAGAATGGAGACACTGTATCCTTTGCTTTTTGATCTGAATTTTCACCAATTGGTGTGGGGCGGTAATCGTTTGAAACCTTTTAAAGAGCTAACGCCTTCCGAAGATGATAAAATTGGTGAGAGTTGGGAGATTAGTGCGGTTCGTGATAGCGAATCGGTCGTGGCGAATGGCCCGTTGAAAGGAAAGAAACTAAATGATTTGGTCTCTTCGTACAAGGAATTACTGCTGGGTAAGGTGGTCTTTTCCATGTATGGCGAGACTTTCCCTCTGCTGGTGAAATTCATCGACGCGGCGCATGATCTCTCCATCCAGGTGCACCCGAACGACGAGCTGGCGATGAAACGTCATGGTTGCTTCGGCAAGACGGAGATGTGGTACGTCATGGACGCACTCCCGGAGGCGAAGCTCTATTGCGGCTTCAACTCTCGCATCTCCAAGTATGAATATGGGAAGCGGGTGGAGGACCACTCCATCTGTGAGGTGTTGCAGGAGTATCCTGTCAAGAGTGGGGATGTCTTCTTTATTCCTGCGGGCCGCGTGCATGCGATCTGTGGTGGTTCATTAATCGCCGAGGTGCAGCAGAGCAGTGATGTGACCTATCGTATCTACGATTACGGACGTCTGGGCTTGGACGGACAACCGCGCGAACTGCATACCGAGCTGGCGAAGGACGCGATCGACTACAACGTGGTGGAGAACTACAAGACGGAGTATGAACGTAAACTGAACAAGCCTGTCTGCATCTCCGAATGCCAGTTCTTTACGGTTAAACTGTTGGAAATCAATAGGGGATTCCATCGCAAACTCTTCAAATACGACTCTTTCATCATCTACATGTGCCTGGAGGGAAATTGTACCATCAAGGTGCTCTCTACCCGTGGCTTCGACGGCGATATGCCGCTGATTAGGGAAATCCATCTCTCCAAGGGAAACAGTTGCCTCGTGCCTGCCGCCGTGGCGGATATCATGATCACGCCGATGAATGAGGAGGGACGCACGAAACTATTGGAGGTGTATATCGACAATAAGCACTTTAATAAAGAGTAATATATTGATAATCTAATACTTGTATTTTTACTCTTTCCTCACTTTTCCCTCCATCTCTTTTTCATCTCGTCGGGGATCCACCAGGTATAATCCGTCCAGTGCTCATCCTTCTCGAACGGACGGAAGAGAAGACGGATGCCGTAAATCAGAACCGCAAGCCAAAAGATGAAGCTAATCATAACGTCGTCCTCCTTTCTTTCCCAAGTTTAATAAAAATAATCGGGAATAGCAAGTGAATGTCTCAAAAGTTGCTAAACGCAAAAAGCATGACTGTAACGCCATGCTTTTGGGGAAGGTCTCAATTCTTAACTCTTAATTCTTAATTCATAACTAACCACATGACATCTTTCATGTCGCATGAACGTTTGTTTATGAAATAATGAAATTTATCTTTCGATCGCAGTTTTAATGATAAATTATAATGGAAGTATGCCCGATTTTTACTTTTATTTGAGAAAAAACAAATAAAAAATAGGTTATTGGTTGTATTTTATGTGAAAATTCTTATATTCGCGATACTAAAAAAACAAAAAGGAACGGATAAACATGAAAGCAAAAATTTTGGCGATTGTCGCAATCCTTGCTCTTACTAGCATTGAGGCGAATGCACAATGTAAAGGGAAATGCAGAAATGGTTTCGGTACATTCACCTTCGAAAGTGGTGAAACGTATACTGGCAACTTCGTTGACGGTAAATTCGAGGGAAAGGGAACTTACAAGTTTAAGTCCGGTTCTGTCTATGAAGGCGAATATAAGGCAGGCGTTCGTGAAGGACAAGGAAAGTTCACGTACCCTACGGGTGACGTATACGAGGGTCCTTTCGTGAATGGTAAGCCAGAGGGCGTTGGCGTATACCGTTTTTCTAACGGAGACATATATGAGGGCGAGTTCAAGAATGGTAAGAAACACGGAAACGGTGTTTATACATTCGCTAGTGGAACAAAACAAACTGGTGTGTTCGAGGATGGTGACATCATCGAGGAGATCAGCATCGAGCGTCCTAGAAAGAATAGTTAATGTTTGTTCATTAATCGTATGAAGGACATTCCTGTGGGGGTGTCCTTTTTTTATCGTATGACGAGACCACTTTTCCTATTATTTTTCCTTCTTCCCCTGTTGATCTTTTCTTGTTCGAACGGGGGCGACGATAGTGCGGGTAGTAACGAGCCGGTAGAGGAGTGCATGTCGCAGGATCTCTTGCTCTCCGATTCCTTGGTAGCGGATTCTATTATAAAGGATACGGCGAATATTATTGCCGCAGACTCTTTCCGCTTCGTTATTGAGTTCTTCGATGCTACCGGTGCGGCTATGTCCCATCCTGTCGAGATCCAGATAGAGGATAACTTCTTCCCTGATTCACGCATGACGGATGCGCATGGTAAGCTGACCTATATTGCGCACAAGGATCATCTCATCTATGTCGTTTATTCCAATGACACGTTGGTCACCTATATGAATGAGAGGGGAGGGGAGGAACGGACTGAACATATTCAGTTGAATGTGCGTCCTATGTATGGTCGAATCATGGATAATGATGGTACGCCTCTTGTGGGGATGCCTGTTCACATGCATTTCCGTGGTAATAAGAAGGATCGTGCCTCTTCCTGCGGCTCTGACGTCTTTTTCCGTACGGATTCCGCAGGTTATTATCACACGTATGTCCCAACCAATTTCCATAGCATCGTGCTGCGCTCCTGTGGCTTTGTCTTTGGCGTGATTCCTAGACGTGAGTTCGAGTCTTACCCGAAACAGAATTTCTTGTTCACTCCGTTCGAGGTTGAGAATAGATGTGCCTATAACGTGCCTTCGCACGAATTCTTTATAGATGTGCCTGTGGATGATGGCTTTGATAAGAGGACGGTCAGCGCTACGGATTGGCCTGCGCTCTTCGCCCTGGACCCGATGCTGGAGGCGGCGGAGTCGGTGACGGTTAGGACTGTTTTCCCGCAACGTGCCTACACTTACAGAATAAAAAAGAGGAACGGAGCTTTCTCCGTCCCTCGTATGCGTGTCTGCCTCAGATAGTTTTCCTATCAAGGATTGTATCTGGACCCCACCAATATCTTTTGCGCATCGTTCTCGTGGATGAGGTCTGTCAGGCTCAGGTTAGGGTTCTTCTCCATGTATTGTGTGATGATTTGCCATCCCAACCATACGGCCGCCCTTCCGGGTGCGTTGTACTTTTCCGTGGAGAAGTATTTCGTGGCTCCTGAGATGATGATGAAGTCTGTGATGGTCTTGTTGTCCGTCTCGAACAACAGGTTCTTTTCCCTCAGGTAGTTCCACATGCTCGCCTCGTTCTTTTCGCACCATTCCCACTCGTCTTTTGTGTAGCCGATGATATTCTTGGCGTCCTCTTGGGGTAGGATGGCTTCCGTGATGTATAGCATCTTCCCGAGGTAGAGCAGGTGGTCGAGCAGATTGCCGGCCTCGATCTCTATAGGGAAATGCTCGCAGGTACATTCGTAGATGGCGTTGGGCAAGATGCACTCCCGCTTCATGTTCTTGATTTGGTATTGGTAAATGCCTGGCACGAATTGGTAGTTCTTATAGTCTTCTCCAAGGAAATATTCGAGCGATACGTATAGGGTGTTCTCGTCGATGCAGAGATAGTCTCCGAAGCCGGAGAATATGAAGAAAATGTTCTGGGGAATCTCATAGCCCGGAATGAGCTGTTGCGCCCGTGAGAAGGCTTTCGTGAAGTAGGCTCTGAGGTCCGCATCGTCTTGATACTTGTTCAGACAGTCCTGGAAAAGCTCATGGTAGGCGTCGTTGGACAAGAAGAGGTAGAAGAGCGTCTCGGCGGGTATGTCGTATCCGCTGGACAATTCGCCTAACATCATCATGTAATGCTTGAATTGCGTCGGATACTCTGTCTTGATCTGATCAATCTTCTGTCGCAGGCAGAGTGAGTCTTCGTCGGGGATGTTAACCTTTAGTTGGTCGTAATCTCCTGCGATGGCCGGCCTCTGGATGCATTGATCCAACTCGAATATGGTCTGGTCGAATCGCTTGTAGTTGATGGTGGCTTCCGCTTGCTGCGTCTCCTGCTCCTTGAATCGGTTCTGATGAGTGCCGTTGCAGGCGGAGAATAGGGCCATGACGCCCACCCCAAGGGCTAATGTTACTTTTCTCATCCTTATTCCTCCATTTGAAAAGAGGAGACATGCATCTCCACGTCCCCTCTTCTCCCTTTTTAACTTTATTGCTTATTTATTGTAATATTTCTCTTTCAACGCCTTGATGTCGTCGCTGAGGATATAATCGTCGTAATCCATGCGCTTGTCGATCGCTCCGCTTGGCGTGAGCTCGATGACACGGTTGCAGACCGTCTGGATGAACTCGTGGTCGTGGGACGACATGAGGATGTTACCCTTGAACGACTTCAGCGTGTTGTTGAAGGCTTGGATGGACTCCAGGTCGAGGTGGTTGGTCGGAGAGTCCAGCACGAGGCAGTTGGCGTTCTTCAGCATCATCCTGGAGATCATGCAACGCATCTTCTCACCTCCCGAAAGCACGCTGGCTTTCTTGTAGATCTCCTCGCCGGAGAAGAGCATCCTGCCGAGGTATCCCCTCACGAACGACTCGTTGGTGTCTGGCGAGTATTGCGCCAACCAATCCACCAGTTTCATGTCCGTGTTGAAGAAATCGGTGTTGTCCAACGGCAGGTAGGCGGAGGTGATGGTCACGCCCCACTTGAATGTTCCTGAGGTTGGCTTTAGCTTCTCGTTGATGATCTCGAAGAAGGCGGTCATCGCCCTCGGATCGTGCGAAAGGAAGACCACCTTGTCGTCCTTCTCCACGTTGAAGCTGATGTTCTTGAAGAGCACGTCGCCCTCTGGCGTGGTGTAGGAGAGGTCGTTCACCTCGATGATCTGGTTGCCTGGCTCACGTTCTGGCGTGAAGATGATGCCCGGGTATTTACGTGTGGATGGTTGGATCTCTTCGATGTTCAACTTCTCCAACATCTTCTTTCTGCTGGTTGTCTGCTTGGACTTCGCCACGTTCGCGCTGAATCGTTGGATGAACTCCATCAACTCCTTACGCTTCTCCTCGGCCTTTTTGTTCTGCTGCGCCTGCTGACGGAGGGCCAATTGGCTGGACTCGTACCAGAAGCTGTAGTTACCGGCGAACATGGTGATCTTGCCGTAGTCGATGTCGACCGTGTGCGTGCAGACCGCATCGAGGAAGTGACGGTCGTGGGATACGACCAGCACGGTGTTCTCGAACTCGGCCAGGTAGTTCTCCAACCACATGACGGTCTCGAGGTCGAGGTCGTTGGTAGGCTCGTCGAGCAACAGGTTGTCCGGCTTGCCGAAGAGCGCTTGTGCGAGCAATACGCGGACCTTCTCCTTACCGCTGAGCTCCTTCATCAGTTTGTAGTGCAGGTCTTCCTTGATGCCCAATCCGCTCAATAGTGCGGCGGCGTCGCTCTCGGCGTTCCATCCGTCCATCTCGGCGAATTTCTCCTCTAGTTCAGAGGCGCGTATACCGTCCGCGTCGGAGAAGTCCTCCTTGGCGTAGAGCGCATCCTTCTCCTGCATCACGTTCCATAGCGGTTCGTGTCCGCGCAGAACGGTCTCGATGACGGTGCATTCGTCAAACTGGAAGTGGTCCTGCTTGAGCACGGAGAGACGCTCGCCCGGAGCGATGGTGATGGTCCCCTTGGTCGGGGTCAACTCTCCGCTGACGACTTTCAGGAAGGTTGATTTGCCGGCACCGTTGGCACCGATGATTCCGTAACAGTTACCACCTGTGAATTTAAGGTTCACATCTTGAAAAAGTATTCGTTTGCCGAATTGTACTACAATGTCTGAAGCAGTTATCATATATTTTTCCTTTTGTTTTCTGTCCGCGAATTTACTATTTTATTCTCTATTCTCAAATTCGTAGAGGGTTCCTTCGGTTTTATCTCTTTTTATATTCGTATTTCAGCGTCACTTCATTTATCGTGTCGTAGACGATCACACCGTTACTGTCTATGTATCCATGGTTCTCGTATTCCTCTTCCCCATCCCGTTTAATGGGGACCGCATCGTCTTCGTAGTAGGTCTTCTTGTGGAAGTAGTAGCTGATTTTCAGGTCGTTGTCGATGGTGAAATAGTTCTCGTCTGTCAGAACATCCTCTACATATTCCACGGAACTATGGTTGTTCATGTATTGTGAGGAGATGAGTTCGCAGTTTTTATCGAAGGTGAGGATGTATCCTATGTTGTCTTCAAATCCACGACTTCTGCCTATTAGGGTGAAAAACTTGGAAGTGTCTGGGAGATATCCGATCAGGCATTCACATCCGCTCAAAAAATTCTTGTTGGTGGAGACATGGGACATTATATCACACCATGTCTGATCGTATTCATCAGAACGATAGGAGGGATCCTCTTCCGGTGCGCTAATGTCCATTCGTAGTTTATACGGCAAGGTCAACTGCTTGCTTGACTCCAGTTTCGCCCTGAAATTCTTGCGGTATTGAGCAGCCTCTTGGGCGTCTGTCCCTGTCTCGCATCCTGCGAGTGTGAGGAGGCAAAACAATACGCTTAATGCGAGGTGATATAATCTTTTTGTCATGCTAAAAACATTTGGTTTGCTTTTAATGCGTCAGCCAATCCACTTGACGCTTTTTTATGAACCATCGAGTTCGGCTTGTGTTATGCGGTCTTGTATCTTTATCTGTCGTAGTTGTATTATGGTTTTTTTAATTCTTTGTAATAGAAGGAATAAAGCAACAAGGCGTAAAGCAATGCGTTTAGCAAAAAACAAATGATGGGAGATAGAAGAAACTCCCCTCTGAAGAATGCCAAACTTAATGCCGCAATGCTGACTAAGACGAAGAGCGCAACAACTTCTATTCCCAGAAAGATGGTGATCGCAATTCTGATGTCCTTATTTGTCGCTTGTCCTATAATGCATATGATAATCAATGAGATAAAACAAAATGCGATTATAAGCGGCATATGTCCCAATCTCTTAATCCATGTTGCGACAGGCCAACTGTCCGGGTTCATTGCTTCAGGCATGAAAAGGATTAAAAGTAGTACTATCACATAAATGAATGCCTTGCCCAATGACTCGATATTCTTGCTCGATATGTCTTTTTCTTTAGATGTCATATTCAATGTTTAGCTGATCTATATTCACTTTCTACTTTCGATATGTAGTGCTATAATGGGTTGCTCGCAAATATAGCAAAAAGTCGGAATTTTATCCAATTAACACTTCCCTGACAGTTGCACAGCGAGCTGTTACTCCATGGGTGAGGATGCAACAACTCACTTTTCTATAAATTGATAGTCATTTTGATGTGTTTCACACCAAGACAATACTTTTTCAGTATATTTTTTTGATGTGAAAGTATAGCGACCGTTCTTTCTATTCTCAGTTTTAAGATCTGTTTTGTGATCTATTTCGGGAAAATCCTTGATAACCATGGCGAAATGTTGGCTCATTATATACATAACACTCAAACAAATATTCGTACATGTGCCAGTTAGGTGATCAACACAGCAAATATACTCGTCGTGATGTTCCTTCAATACAATCATTAGTTCATCAAACAAGTCTCTTCTTCTAGGATAATTGCATATGTTAGAAATCTTATCACTGTAATTGCCTGATTTCAATTCTCTTATCCATTCAAGAACCACATCGTCATCGTTCTTTTCAAACAAAAATAATCTTAGTTGTTGCCTTATAACGTCTTCTGAAATCTTATTTGAGTAATATAACTTGTTTTTTAGTTGATTCCTAAATAAAGAATCCCCCTCTTCACTAAAAATAGGAAGCAAACTAGAGTCGTAATTAGAGACAAGCATATCCATTATTCTTTGTTTTTGGCTCAATGAATATTCTTTACATCTTTCCTGCTCCGTTAGGAATCTAATAGCATTCGGATATGAGTCGTAACTTTTAGACACAACACTATCTATAATAAAATCAATTATTTCCATCCTGCCATATTTGGATTCACTTTCATATTGAAAAATGAGACTATCAATTAGCTCATATTGATTAGATTGGGAGAAATGATAATACCCCCATGGCATTTTTGTATTGGTCGTTTTCTTTTCATTAGTATTTAAAACAGAATCCTCCTTAGTGTCTTGTACAGACACAACATCTGTTGTACACGAATATAGAAAGACAATTTGTGCTAAAAAGAAAAATAAACGTTTCATTTCCAATTACTTTATAATCAGTTGTTTCCCTTCCTTTTTCTCTATGACTATTTCGTTGACGTCTTCCAGCGAATAGTCTAATGGATCTACAGCGTATAGCGATGTCCTTATGGATGACCGGCGGAAAGAGTAGGCGGCTTTTTTATCCTCTAATATAACGAATCGTCCGTCGGAATATTTGCCTAATTCTTTCTGTATCTGTTTGATTTTCTTCTCGTTATCATGAATCGGGGTGATCACGTAGTAGTATGTGCCGTTTTGCTTTTTGATCAAATGCATACTTTCCGGCCGGATGTCTATCATTCGCTCGCAGTAGTAGTGGTTCGTGAATATTAGCAATAGCGCACTAACGATTAGTTCGAGGGTGATAAATATATATATCGCACTCCCTTGCGGATCGTCGTGTTTCTCTGATATGGTTTTATACAAGACGACAAGAGACCATATGCCAATCATTTCCATCGTTAGTGCGCCGAGAAGGGGTATGATTGTGAACAATGACAGGATCAACAACCCAAAGGCGTGTTTCCGCTTTCGTACTATCCAGAAGAATAGAAGGGAGGCGAACAGGTTGCAGAAAATCTCGTAATATGAATAGCTTGAGAACCCGGCGTCAACGATGTAAGGGTCTATCTCAATGGGTATCAGTCTGACGAATACCAGTATATCGAGCGTCGATAAGAAGAGATAGAACGTTTTTTTCACTCCGAAGTTATAATATGCCAATACCATCGTGTTCAGGTAGAGCATGATAAAGGGGAGATAGGCGATGTCGTAAATGTAACTATATATAGCCATGATCCTGTTCCTTGGGTTTTATCTTAATATCGATCTCGACAAGGTGATATAATCTTATCTAAAAGGGACAATAGCAAAGATAAAAATTTATCGAGGATAGAGAACTCCTTCTCCTGCATTATTTGTAATTTTGCGGAAATTTTAATTTTTAAGTAGTTAGGTATGCGTTGTCGATTTATTTGTTTGGGTCTTGCCCTTGGTTGCCTCTCCTGTGGCTCTTCGAAAAGTACAGCTCAAGGCGATAGTACGAACTCTGAGGTGAAGTTGGTGTCCGACACTCTTGCGCGGAATGAATCTTCCGTCGCCAACCCGGAGGGTGAAGCGGTGCCGGTGGTTGTCCCAAAGGGTGAGGTATCCTCTTTTTCCGTGGGTTCGGTCTCTTTCCAAATGGTGAAGGTGAAGGGCGGTTCCTTCGTGATGGGGGCTACGTCTGAGCAGTTGGGCGAGGCGACAGCGGAGGAGAAACCTGCGCACAAGGTCTCATTGCCTGATTACTGGATTGGCGAGACGGAGGTCACCCAAGCGCTTTGGACGGCGGTGATGGGTTCCTGCCCCTCTCAGCTGCAGATGAAGGGGGATAGCCTTCCTGTGGCTTGCGTTTCCTGGAAAGATTGCCAACAGTTCATCTCTAAACTGAATACCTTGACTGGCAAGACATTCCGTCTGCCTACGGAGGCGGAGTGGGAGTTCGCTGCCCGTGGGGGTGTGGAGAGCAAAGGCTACAAGTACAGCGGTGGCAATACGCTCGCCGAGGTGGCCCGTTGTGATGTCTATGCCTCTGATTTGTACTATAATGTGGCAAGTTATCGCCCGAACGAGCTGGGCATTTATGATATGAGCGGCAATGTCGCCGAGTGGTGTGAGGATTGGTATGGCGCCTATGCGGAAGGTGAGCAGTCCTCTCCGAAGGGTCCTAAGACGGGCGAGGTGCGCGTCTCCCGTGGCGGAGGCGGTACGTTGGGCGCACCGTTCTTCCGTGTCTCATCCCGCGATGGTGGTGCACCGGATCGTTGGTTCTATCATGTTGGTTTGCGTTTGGTGACCTCCGCGGACTGATGCCTGCGAATCAGTCGGTTAGTGTCTCCCATCGGATCTCTTCGTCCCGCTTGAACCAGGTGAGTTGCTTCTTCGCATAGTGGCGGCTGTTCTGCTGGATCATCTGCTTAGCGTAGTCTAGGGTCCAGTTACCGTCGAAGTATTCGAACAACTCTTTGTAACCCACGGTGTTGAGGGCGTTGAGCTCTCTGTGGGGATAGAGTCGTCTCGCCTCATCCACGAGACCCTCCTCGAACATCTTATCCACCCTTTTGTTGATGCGCTCGTAGAGTTCTTCCCTTGGGCGCACGAAGCCTATCTTCTCTATCTTGAAGGGACGTTCCTTCTTGCTCTCCGTGCGGAAGGAGGAGAAGGGTTTCCCTGTCTGCAGGCATATTTCCAAGGCATGTTTGATGCGTTTATGGTTCATCGGGTCCACTTGCCTATAGTAGGTCGGATCGAGCATCTTCAGCTCGTTGCGGAGGCTCTCCACGCCCTCTTCTGCCAGCCGTTGGTCCAACTCTTTCCGTAGCTCCTCGTCAATCTTGGGAATGTCGTCTATTCCCTTGCATACGGCATCGATGTAGAGCATGGAACCGCCCACCATCAGCACGGTGTCGTGCGTCTGGAAGAGTTCCTCGCACTTGGCGAGGGCCTCTATCTCGAATCTGCCGCAGCTGTAGTAATCGAAGATGGAGAGGTTGCCCACGAAGTGGTGGGGCACCCGTTTCAGTTCCGCCTCGGTGGGCGCAGCCGTGCCGATTTTCATCTCCCGGTACATCTGTCTGGAGTCGCAGGAGATAATCTCCGTGTGCAGCTCTTCCGCCATGCGGAGGCTTCTTTCCGTCTTGCCTACGCCTGTGGGGCCTAATAGGATGATCAGTTTCTTTTCCATGTGGCGAAGATACAAAAAAAGCGTGGGGGATGCCCACGCTTTTTGAATATTGTCGGGTTGGATTAGAACCAGCGAACGTAGCAGAAGTCTTGGCGGTGAGCCAAGTCCTTGTTGCTAGGGAACATACGGAATGCGTATTTGAATGTTCCAGAGCGTGAAACCCTATCCTCCAACTTGAAGTAGAGCTTCGTACCCTCTTCTTTCACAAGCTTCATCTCCTTCACCTCGTCGATCTTGTCGTTGTTGTTGTTGTCTTTCATTGTGGAGACAAAATCGATGCCGATACCGTTGTCGTTCAAGCTCTTCGTGTCGAGAACCACCTCTGCGACATATTTGTCACCAACTTCAGGGTTTTCGATCAACTTGTCGGAAACCGTTGCGGAGACGATTTCGATTTGATCCCAGTGCTCTGCGATCTTCTCTTTCCATGCGGCCAATTCCTTCGCCTTGGCGTAGTTGTTCTCCGTCAATTTGAGGAAACGCTCGCGGAGTGGATTGTAGAACTTCCTTGTATAATCGTCGAGCATACGCTTGGTCGTGTAGTTCGGAGCGATCATGGCGATGGAGTTCTTGATGGTCTTTACCCACTCAGGAGAGTAGCCCTTACTGTTCGTAGCGTAGAACATAGGGATGATCTCATTCTCCAGGATGCTGTAGATCGTTGCGGCATCCAGCTGGTCTTGGTGACCTTGGTACTCGTAGGTGCGCTTCTCTGTCAACGCCCATCCTGCACCCTCGCGGTAGCCTTCCAACCACCATCCGTCTTTCACGGAGAAGTTGATGACACCGTTCATCAAGGCCTTCTCGCCGGATGTTCCGGAAGCCTCGAGCGGACGGGTAGGGGTGTTCAACCAGATGTCCACACCGGAGATCAGACGTTTCGCCAAAGCCATGTCGTAGTTCTCCAGGAAGATGATCTTGCCTTGGAACTCAGGTTGACGGGAGATCTCCACGATTCTCTTGATCAAGCCTTGTCCTGCGCCATCCGCAGGGTGAGCCTTTCCTGTGAAGATGAATTGAACCGGGCATCTAGGGTTGTTGACGATCTTCGCCAAGCGCTCCAAGTCCGTGAAGAGCAGGTGCGCACGTTTGTAGGTGGCGAAACGACGACCGAAACCGATGGTCAACGCCTCTGGATTGATGCTCTCCAATATCTTGATGATGCGGGAAGGATCCCCTTGGTTCCTCAACCAGTTGTCTTGGTATTTCACTCTGATGTAGTCGATGAGCTTCTTCTTCAGAGACTTCTTGATGCTCCAAATCTTCTCGTCCGGAACAGAATAGATCTTCTCCCAAATGGCCATGTTGGATTGGTCTTTGTAGAAGGATGAGTCGAACGTTTCGAAGTAGAGCTTCTTCCACTCGTCGGCTGCCCATGTAGGCATGTGCACACCGTTGGTGACATAGCTGACGTGTGATTCCTCAGGGAAGTATCCTTTCCAGATGTTGGCGAACATTTTCTTGGAGACTTCTCCGTGCAACCAGCTCACACCGTTCACCTCTTGGCAGGTGTTGCAAGCGAATACGCTCATGGAGAATTTCTCTCCCTTGTCGCCTGGGTTCTCGCGACCGAGGTCCATCAACTCATCCCAAGAGATGTTCAGCTTTTGTGCGTAGTGGTACATGTACTTTCCGAACAATCCCTCGTCGAACTTGTCGTGACCAGCAGGCACTGGCGTGTGTACCGTGTAGAGGGATGAGGAACGAACCACCTCGAATGCCTCTTGGAACGTCATGCCCTTCTGATTGATGTAGTAGTTCAATCTCTCCACGTTGATGAGCGCCGCATGACCCTCGTTGCAGTGGTAGGTGTCGTGTTGTATGCCCAGTCTGTTGAGCAACAGCACACCACCGATGCCGAGCATGTATTCTTGCTTCATTCTGTTCTCCCAGTCTCCACCATACAATTGGTGTGTGATGGAACGGTCGTACTCTGAATTCTTCTCGATGTCGGTATCCATCAAGTATAGATTGATTCTTCCGACAGAAACCTTCCATACGTTAGCGTAGATGGTGCGGTCGAAGAATGGTACTTCGTGTACGAGCGGGTTGCCGTTCTCGTCTTTCACTTGGGCGATAGGCAACGTGTTGAATATTTGTGGCTCGTAGTTGGCGATCTGCTCACCGTTCATGGAGAGTGTTTGGGTGAAGTATCCATATCTGTAGAGGAAACCGATGGCGGTCATGTCGATGTTGCAGTCGCTAGCCTCTTTCAGGTAGTCTCCCGCAAGCACGCCCAAACCTCCGGAGTAGATCTTGATGATGTCCGTCAAACCATACTCCATGGAGAAGTAAGCCACAGATGGCTTCTTAGGGTCTTTCGGCTCCTTCATGTATTTCTCGAACTTGTCGTACACGGAGTTGATCTTGCCTAACAATTCCTCGTCTTTCTCGATCTTCTCCAGTGTGTCGATTTTTATCCTTTCCAGGAATAACACAGGGTTGTTTCCAACTTTTTCCCACAGTTCGCTGTCGCACTCTTTGAAGAGTTCCTTAGCTTCGCTATTCCATACCCACCAGAGGTTACCGGCTAACTTGGTGAGCTTTTCCAACTTTGCGGGAACTTTTGCTTTCGTGTTGATTTCCTTCCAAGTTGGATAGTTTGATTGGTTGATTTTTACTTTCATGTCTTCTTATTTATTTTTTAATTTTTGTATTCTGTTTTTTCTCTTGGAGGGCGATTTTGAACGCCTCTTCATAGTATTTCACGAATTTTGTCCATGAACATCCGTCTGCGATCTTTTTCGCCTTCGAACGGGTCTTCTCCACCTCTTTGGCTCCCATGGCGGCGAATCTCTCTATGTCTTCCTTGATCGCCACGCTCGCCTCGTAGTAGTTGTGGTCATTTCGGTTGACGACAGCCACTCCGTTGGTGATGTCCACCTCTTGCTCGGAGACCCATAACCCGAACCCCGCCAAGTTGGTGGTGATGGTCGGGATGCTGAAAGCCGCACTCTCCAGAGGAGTGTAGCCCCAAGGCTCGTAGTAGGAGGCGAAGACGGTCATGTCCAGTCCGATGAGCAGCTCGTAGTAGCTCTTGTTGAAGATACCGTCGTCTCCGTTCAGGTAGCTTGGAACCAGTATCACCTTCACGGTCTTTTTCTCCTCGTTGGTGAACGAGTAGGCCTGGATGGTGTCATATAGTTGGTCGTCCGCGACGTTGTATATGTCATGGGTGATGTTCCTCCTGAACAACGTGTAGATGGGGTTGCGTTCGCTCATCCGTTGCTGCAGGTCCTTGCGCGGACCGATGTTCCATCCCGGCACTAATATGAAGGCTATCGTCTCACGCTGGTAGTTCGGGTCTTCGGACAATTTCTTAAGGGAATCCAGGAAGATGTCTATTCCTTTGTTCCTGAACTCGTATCGTCCGCTCGTTCCGATGAGCAGCGCATCGTCCGACACTTTCCTTCCGATTAGGTTCTCCGCCACGTTCTTGAGTGTGGCGCGAGCTTTTTCCCTAGCCTTGTCGTATTCCTTCCCTTGCGGGATGAATCCGCTTTCGAATCCGTTCGGGGTGACGATGGAAGGACTTTTCTCCAGCAGTTGTTCGCTCTCCTTGGCCGTCAGTTCGCTCACGGTGGTGAAGCAGTCCGCATGGTGGGCGGCCTTCTTCTCCAAAGAGTGCTTGGCCTGCACGTTCAACTCGTTGGCCATTTGGTCACCGTTGTATTTGTCGAAGTACTCGTACAATTGTTTGCCGTTGAAGCATATGGACCTTCCCACCGTTGTCGCATGGGTGGTGAATACCGTGCGCAGGAAAGGGCAGTGTCCCTTGCAGTAAAGCAGACCAGATGCAGTCGTCCATTCGTGGAACTGTGCGATGTGCGTGCGGTCCGTTAACTGATTGTATTGACAGAAGTGGGCGATAGTCTTCGCACAGGCTAAACCGAACGCAACCGCTTCGTTATAGTCTCCATATGCTTTGAGCGAGTCTACTTGGAATTTGTCCCACATCTCGTACAGGTAACTGTTCAGATCCTCATAGAGGGGTTTGAAGTCTATGAGGATAGCGATCGGGTTGCCTGGGATTTCCCATCTGCCGACTTTTACGGTCACGCCCGTCTCCTCTTTGTACTTCTTCGCCCAATCCTTGTGTAACTTTGGATCTTCCTTGAACGAGAGGTTCCCGTCAGCCCCGAAATAGGGCCCTACGTACAACAGGCAGTCTCCGTGAATGTCGTGCAACGATTTCGCTTGTGTGGACAATACGGTGTAGATTCCACCAATCTTATTACATACTTCCCAACTTGTTTGAAATATGTATCTCTCTGTTTGGCTTTTTGCCGATTTTGCCGCCATTCTGTCGCTTTTTTTACGTATTACACATTAGCAAAGATAGAAAAATTTTTCTATTCTTACGGATGTTATGAGGGAATTACCATTGACATTTGTCGAAATATGCTTGCGGGTGTCGTCCGGTTTCCCCCTTCTTCTTGATTTTTTTATCACATCATATCTTTAACACCCCGTATTTATTATCGCTCGGGGTGGTCTGCTCTCCGTCATAGAACGGTTCTCCTGCCCGTATTAATACCAAGTAGGGTAATCCGTCGCTGTTGTACGCTTTTCCCACTTCAGGTCTTGTAGCATGGATGAGTTGACTCCAATGTGGAAGTTGAATCCTTGGTTGGCTCCGAGCGGGATGAAGTTCAGGCTGGCGGACCAACAGTGCAGGTTCCTTGTGATGCCACAGGAGGTATAGGAGAGCTCTTTGTTGATGAAATCATATCCGGAACTGAAGGAGAACGCCCAGTTCTCTGAGAATTGGAAGCCTCCCGAGAAGTTCAACGACTGTGTCAGACGTTGTATGAATTCCAGCCTCTCCTTGTCGAATAGGTAATCTCCATAGGCGATGGAGTAGGAGAAGTTTATGTTCCAAGGTAATTTATACTTGAAGTAGCCCTCCTCGTCGTATCGGCTGTCTTTTGGCTCCTTCGCATCGCTTCCCACCGCGTTGGCCATGTTGTCGTCCAGCATGTCATCCACGGTCTCTGCGTTGTAGTCGATCTCTTCCTCCTCCTTTTTCTTGGACTTTGATCCTTTTCTGAACGTGTTGTTGTTGAAGGAGTAGTTGAACGAGGTCCTCGCATTGGTGAGCCTTGCTATCCTTCCGTTCCTTTCCATCTCCGAGGTGGTGGATTTGTAGTATTGACCAGACTCGTTGAGCTTGTAGGTGTAAGGACAGAAGCTTCCGCTCACGTTTAGGTAGATGTTCCTAGGGAACTTCAAACGCAGCGATGCGGAGATGTCCGACCATGGTGTCTCATCCTCATCGGCGAACATGTTGTAGCCGGTCGACAGGCCTAGGTTGTCGATGAGTGATATCTTTTTGTACCCTGTTGAATCTTTGTCGGTACGCACTTTCATCTCTAGGTTGTTGGAGACGCTCAGGCTGATGACGCCGCTTCCGTTGCTGGTCGGTCCTCCGTAATAATTGCCCGTGTAGAAGCAATACTTGGTGGTGTCGATGGATCCATCTCTCAGCAGGCGGTAGTAGTTGCTGTAGTATTCTTGTCCGAATGCAGGATATGGGTGGTCCATCTTCGGGGTGAAAGTTACGCCTGCGCTTGGTTGGAACACGTGACGTATCATGCTGATTTTCTTTCCGATAATCGGTTGGAAGAATCCGTACAGTTGGGTGCTGAAGTTGAGGGATGCGTTCATGTCGTTGACACGGTAAAATCCGTTCTTGACGAGCTTGTCCACCGTTTGTTCCTCGTTGTTCCATGACTGTTCGGTCTTCTTGAAATACCACTTCTCGTTGTAGCTGAAGCTAGGTGTGATGATTAAGTATTTCAAGGCCGTGTAGGAGGCGCCGATGCTGGCTTGGTTCTTGATGCCGTTGTTCCAGTCCTTGATGATATTTTGTTCGAAGAGTTTGTCTTGCTTCGTTGATATATAGTTGTCGAAGTTCAAATTGTAGTTGAGGTATATCTTCTCGTACCATTTGTCCTTCCCCGTCTTCTTCTCTCTCTTGAATGGATAGAGACGTTGCATGTTGAGGTATAGCGTAGGCAACTTCAACGAGAGGGTGGAGTCGCTTTGACGCTGGTTCAGCGTGATGTTCGTCGTGAGGGAGAATGGCGACTCCGGGAACCTATAGGTGTAGTTGATGCTGGACGATTTGTTGTTTTCACCGTACACCGATGGGTTGTAGTGCGCGCTCGTGTTGTTTTTGTTGTAGGAGCTAGACGTGAAGTTGACCGATGCCGAGAAGGTGCGGAAAGGGTTCGCCTTCGGATCCTGAGTGTGGGTCCAAGTCACCTTCATATCGTTCATTTGGGAGTAGTCAGGCATGCTCTTCTCGCTGTTGACGGTCGATTGGTAGCTTACGTATAGGTTGCCTGTGAACTTATATCGCTTCCTGTAGCGTGTTGTTCCATTGACGCCCCATGATCCTTTGGTGTAGATGTCTCCGCGCAATGCCAAATCGAAATATTTGCTGATGGCGAAGTAGTATCCTCCGTTCCTGAGGTAGAAGCCTCGGGCAGATTCCTCTCCGAAGGTCGGCATCAACAATCCGGAGGAGTATTTCTCCGAGAAGGGGAAGAATCCGAATGGTATGGCTAGCGGAAGCGGCACATCTGCGATGACGAGGTAGGCGGGACCCGCCACAATATACTCTTTCGGTTTCACTTTGGCCTTGGTCAAGTTCAAATAGAAGTGGGGATGTTCATGGTCGTCGCACGTGGTGTACTTACCGTCTCTCATCAGGAAGGTGTTGTCTTCCAGCTTCTTGGCTATTTCGCTGGTCACATATCCGTCGCCCTGCTGGGTCACCACGTTGCGGATCAGACCCTTCTTCGTCTCGTAGTTGAAGTCTATGCTGTGAGACTCATAGCTCTCGTTGCCGTCTTTGAATATCGGTCTGCCGGTCTCTGCTCCTGCCGTGTCGTACCCGCATCTCGCATGTACTAGGGTGCTGTCCGTGTTTAACTCAATGTGGTCGGCGGTGAGCTCCATCTGCTGATAGGTGATTTTCGCGTCACCATATAAAAAGGCGTGTCCGTCAGCATAGAAGATGATGGAGTCTTTTGCGGAGTAATTCACATTAGATTCCACTGCATCTTTTGAAATTTTAACTTTTTTCGCAGTGCTATCTGAGGCTTCCGTGGCGACTTTTAGGGTGTCACTCTCCGTTTTTTTCGCATGAATTTCTCCAAAATGGAGGGGGAATAGCCCTGCGATGAGTAGTAATAAATATGTTATATATCTTTGTGCCAACAATTTACTAATTTATAATTGCGCTATAAATTTTATGCAAATCTAAGAATATTTTCCTATTTTTGCCATACAATTATTAAAAGATAGGTTTTGGAAAATTTTTCTTCATTTACGAAGCGCATTTGTCTTTTAGTATGCCTTCTTTTGGGGTGTGTCGCCATGGCTTGGGCTGGTGACAAGCCTTTCGTTGTTGTGATCGATGCTGGACATGGTGGAAAAGATCCAGGAGCGTCAGGTTATGTCTTGAAATTAAAGGAAAAGGATATTAATTTGAAGACGGCCCTCAAATTGGGTGATCTGCTCTCCAAAGAGAAGAATGTGAAGGTCTTGTATACTAGAAAAAAGGATGTTTTCATTCCGTTGGATGACCGTGCCCAAATCGCCAACAAGGCGAAGGCGGACCTCTTCATCTCTATCCACGTCAATGCGGCGGAGAATCGTTCCGCTAAGGGTACTGAGTCGTACGCTGTCGGTTCCTCTTCCGCGAACCTTGAGGTGGCGAAGCGAGAGAATGCTGTGATGTTGTACGAGTCCGATTATAAGACGAAGTACCGCGGTTTCGACCCGAACAGCACTGAGTCTTATATCATGTTTGATTTCTTGCAGTCTAAATATATGGAGCAGAGCATCGCTTTCGCTTCAGGTATAGAACGTAGTTTCGTCAAGGCGGGTAGGTCTAGCCGTGGTGTCAAACAGGCTGGATTCTGGGTGCTGAAACAGGCCGCCATGCCTGCCGTGCTCGTTGAGTTGGGCTACATCTCGAACAGGGAGGAGGAGGCTTTCTTGTCGAAGGATAAGAACTTGGATAAGTTGGCGGAGTCTATCGCTAAGGCTTTCGTCCAATATAAGAACAGACGTGACAAACGGAACTCTGACGGTTATAAGGATATCGACGTGAACCAGTCGGAGAGCGTTACGGAGGTGCAGGAACCGAAAAAAGAGACGGTGAAGGAGCCTGAAAAGAGCGCACCGTCCGCTCAGAAGGATACGCTCCAGAACAATAAAAAGGAGGTGACCCAAGCTGACGGGAAGGAGAGCGTCACCAAGAAACAGGAGACTGAACCTCAACCTAAGCAGAACACCTCTAATGCGGAGGTGACGGAGAAGCCGCAGACGGAGGATAAACCGTCCGCGCCGACCGAAACGAAGAAATCGCAGCTCTATTACGCTGTCCAATTCTGTAGCTCCAGTTCGCAGAAACCGTTGAACTGCAAGGACTTCAAGAAGTGTGTGCCCGCACAGGAATTTGTCGAGACAGGTACTTATAAATATAAGTATGTGTATGGCCGCGCAGCCACCTTCGAGGAGGGCGTGAAGCTGAGGGACGAGGTGAAAACCGTTTTCAAGGATGCTTTCCTTGTCGTGATAAAAGACGGGAAGAAGTTGCCTATGGAAGAGGCTAGACAATATTTTAAGAGTTCAAAGTGATAATTAGGTGTATAAATTAATATGGATATGAATTTTAAAATTAGCAAAGAACTTCAAATCGGATTGTTGGTGATCATAACCATTGCGGTTACATTTTTTGGAGTGAATTATTTGAAGGGAATAAATATTTTTAATCCAACTAATTATTACTATCTCAATCTAGAACGTATCAATGGCTTGGTAGAGACGAATGATGTCACGATCCGAGGCTATAAGGTGGGTTTGGTGAAGGAGATCATCTACGACTATGATAACCCTTCCTCTGACGTGAAGGTCGTGCTTCAGGTGGACGATGACTTGAAGATCCCTGTGGGCTCCAAGGCTGCATTGGTCTCCTCTTTTATCGGCTCGCCTTCCATCGAATTGCGTTTGGACCCTTCCAACTCGCAATGCTATAAGCGTGGCGACACGATTCCTTCCTACATCGACGAGGGTGTGCTGAACTCTCTCACGGAGGAGGTGATGCCTCGTATCCAAACGATTATCCCGCAATTGGACTCTCTGATCGTCTCCCTTCACGCTATCGCGGAGAACAAGACCATCGAGTCTTCCTTGGCGAACATCAATTCGATCACGAAGAATCTGAACCATGCCTCTGTGGGCATCAATAAATTGGTGGACAAGGACGTCCCTCTTTTGTGCAACAACATCAATGGTGTGATGGGCAACCTGAGCGTTGTCAGCTCTAATTTGAAGTCTGTGGATTTCAAAGCCACTATCACGCAGTTGAACAAAACACTTTTGGGCGTCCAGGGGGTTACGGATAAGCTGAATCATGGCACTGGAACACTCGGTTTGTTGCTCACAAACAGAGAACTTTATGACAATTTGAATACCACTGTCGGAAGTGCGAATGAACTTCTGGTGGATCTGAAAGCACACCCTAAACGTTACATAAATGTTTCTGTATTTGGCCGAAAAAGTGAATGAGGCTGGAACCCCGCATTAATCGGTTAGATATGAACATTTTAATATAAAATACACTTCGTAAGTAGTTGTTTATTAGTAAGTTAGTGTATGATTTTGAATTACAGTTAATTAAGTTTTTTTTAATTTAACAAGTGATTTAAAGTTTTTTTTTTGAAAAAAATAGCCAAAATTTGTAATGCAAATTGAAGTGTGAAATGAAAAACGCATTTCGGGGATTTTGAAGGATTTTTTCCCGAATGTTTTGTGTTAATATGAACGAGTATAAAGAAATGGAAGTAAAAGATCATGTCCGTTTATGGAATGAATGTCTGGCGGTAATAAAAGACAACATACCGTCCTCCGCTTTTGAGACGTGGTTCCGTCCAATTGTTCCGGAAAGTTGGGAGAATATGACGATGACCATCACTGTTCCAAGTAACTTTTATGCGGAATTTCTAGATGAACATTACAGCGACTTGTTGAAGCAGACCTTTAACCGTGTGATGGGTAAGGGTACTAAACTCGTCTATAGTATCATCCAAGAGGCTGCCACACAGACTACCGTGGAACGCAACAGCGGTCACGTGATCCCTGTGAAAGAGTCCTCTAACGCAGACTCCTATAATCCATTTCCTGAACGTTCAAACAGAAAACGAATCGAGCCTCAATTAAATCCTCATTATACGTTCGACACCTTCGTGGAGGGCGCTTGCAATAAGCTTGCGCGTTCTGCAGGCTTGGCTATCGCCGAGGCTCCTGGCAAGAATACTTTCAACCCAATCTTCATCTATGGAGGTTCCGGCTTGGGCAAGACTCACTTGGCTCAGGCGATCGGATGGGCTACCCTGGAGAAACATCCGGAGAAGAAGGTCCTTTACGTGGACTCCAATAGATTCCAGGCGCAATACACGGACGCCCATTTGCGCAACTGTGTGAATGATTTCATCGCCTTCTACCAGATGATCGATTTGTTGATCGTCGATGACATACAATTCTTTGCGGGAAAGACGGGTACTCAAAACGTCTTTTTCCAGATCTTCAACCAACTTCAACTGAACGGCAAACAGATCGTCTTGGTCGCTGACCAATCTCCGAAATTGCTTCAGGGCTTGGATGACCGTATGCTGACTCGTTTCCGTTGGGGATTGAACGCGGAGTTGGAACAGCCTAGCTCGGAGACGAGAAAGGCGATCCTGAAGTCTAAGGTGAAGACCGATGGCCTCACTATCCCTGACAATGTGATCGATTACATCGCTGAACGTGTCTCTGATAGTGTCCGTGAGTTGGAAGGTGTCGTCAATTCGCTCTTGGCGCAGTCTACACTGACGGACGCCGAGATCAACATGGATCTGGTCAGCCGTGTGGTTAACTCCTTGGTGTCCACACCGGAGCGGACCGTGACGGTCTCTTCTATCCAGGAGACGGTCTGCAACTATTATGGGTTGGAGCCTCGTATGTTGCAATCTAATTCCCGCAAGAGAGAGGTCGTACAGGCTAGGCAAATCGCCATGTTCCTTTCCCGTAAGTACACGAAGGTTTCCCTCTCCAGCATCGGAGAACAGATCGGTAATAGGGATCACGCCACGGTGCTTTACGCTTGTAAGGCGATCCAAAACTTGGTGGAGGTGGATAAAGAAGTACAACGTAGCGTGGAAGCTATCGAATCTTCTTTGAGATAATATTTTATTTCGTATATTTGTCGCATTAATAATAATTACAAGGAAATGGTCTTTAAATTTATCCTTTTGTCCGATGAAGTGGACGACTTTATGAGGGAAATACACATCGATTCCGATGCGACTTTTCTGGAACTGAACAATGCGATTCTCGATAGTGTCGGTTATGCGAAAGACCAAATGACGTCTTTCCTGATCTGCAATGATTATTGGGAGGCTGAACAGGAGATCACGCTGATGGAGATGGATACGTCTTCCGATGTGGATAGCTTGGTCATGGACCGTGTGCGGGTGGAGGAATTCGCTTCGGAAGAGGGCCAAAAGCTCCGTTTCGTCTTTGATGTCATGAATGAACGTTGCTTCTACATGGAGATGAAGGAGGTGCGTACGCGTGAGACGTTGCCTGCTCCTATCTGCAAGGTGTCAAAGGGTAATCCACCAGCTCAACTTCTTGACGGATTGTTCATGGATATTCCGGAAGTGAAGGCGGGCGACCTTGACATGGATGGCTTGAACGACTTCGAGGGTGATGAGGATTTCAACGAGGATGAACTCGATAATCTCAGCATCAATGATAATTATTTCGATGACCAAATGTGACCTCGATCGCTTGTTTTGTCTGCATTATAGAGATTTTCTAAGAGTTAATTCTAATTTTGACTGAATATTTTTTTTAGTTGTCCGATAAATGCTTATTTTTGGGCATGATTTAATACCATAAAATATATTGCGTATGAAAAGGTGTTTTTTGGCGATGATCGTTTTGTCCGTTTCGGTGTTCTTCTCGACCGCTAGCGCTCAGAAGAAAGTAAACGGAAAGGTTTTGTCTGAGGTTAAGGAGTGGCGTATGGAAAATGGCAAAAAGAAGATCGACCATGTCACGAAGTATGACGCTCAAGGCAATAAATCAGAGGAAATCGAATATACAAAAGTGGGAGACCAAAAATCCCGCACAGTGTACAAATACAATGACAAGGGGAAGTGCATCGAGGAACAACACTTCGACGAATACAATAAGTTGGAAAAGACGGTTCAGTTCCAGTACAACGAATTCGGTAAGAAACAAAGCGCCCGTATCCTCTTCCCTAATGGTAAACTGAAGTCTGAGAAGGTGTACGAGTACATCACTGAATAATCCGAAATGAAAGGCATCATCGATAGTATAGATGGTAAGCTCGCTGCGCTCGCTCCTATCACGTTGGAGGAGATGAGCGGCATCCGGCTGATGAATCGTATCGACACTAAATTTCTCGTGAATGTGAACAATTTGCCGACTCTCCTCGAGATGGCAAAGGAGGATTACTATGTGCAGCGAATCGGAGACCTCCGCAAAGCTTTCTATCGTACACTCTATTACGATACGCCTGATGCCACGATGTATGTCGTCCACCAGAACGGCAAGCTGAACCGACAGAAGATCCGCGTGCGGGAATATGTTGAGTCTAACCTGATGTTCTTGGAAGTTAAAACGAAGAACAACAAGGGTAGAACCTCCAAAAAACGTATTGCGGTAACCAACGAGAATGTGTTGAACAATGAGGAGGCTATCTCCTTCCTCGATGAGAAATCGAAGTTCAAGATGAACGAGATCGCCTTCCGGTTGAGGAACAGCTTCTATCGTATCACCTTGGTGAACAAGGAGAAGTCCGAACGCCTTACCATCGACTATGACATCAATTTCGAAAATTGTGTCACTGGCGTGAAGAACACAATCCCTAAACTGTGCATCGTGGAGGTCAAACAGGACGGTAACGCCCATTCCCATTTCAAGGATTACCTTGCGGCCCTTCGCATCAAGAAAAGAAGCATCAGCAAGTATTGCTTGGGAATGGTGCTGACGGATCCCTCCCTGAAGTATAACCGATTCAAGGAGAAGGTTAGGTACATCAATAAGTTGTAGCCCCTTCTTCGTTAAACTTTGAATTCATTTTTGTATAATTTAAATAACACTATAACACTTTTTACTAGTATGGGTGAATCTTTTTCAAGCATCAGTGAGTTGGCGATTTTTGGTGTCCCTATCGTGAATTTCGAGGGGTTCTTCCAATTGATCCTTCGTTTCGGACTTAATCTCCTCGTCACATCTTTGATCATCGTGTGGTTGTATTACCGTAAGTCAAAGAGAAGAGATTACGTGTTCACGTTTACTTTGATCAGCACGACCGTTTTCCTCTTGATCTTCCTCTTGGGAAGCGAGAAGTTGCAGTTGGGTCTGGCTTTGGGCCTCTTCGCCATCTTTGGCATCATCCGCTACCGTACGGATACTGTGCCGATCCGTGAGATGACTTATCTCTTCCTCATCATCGGACTTTCTGTTATCAACGCATTGGCTGTCAGCGTAAGCTACTTGGAACTCTTCATCACCAACTTCCTCTTCGTCTTTATGACCTGGTTGATGGAGATGACTCGTATCGTCTCGAAGAGCTCGTGCAAGTTGATCAAGTACGAGAAAATCAGTCTCATCACTCCTGATAAATATGACGAGATGATGGCTGACATCAAGCAACGTACGGGTCTGAATATTACGAAATGTGAGGTCGGTTATATCGATTTCTTGAAGGATACGGCTTTGATAAAGGTTTATTATGAGTCTAATTCAAAGGAAATCAATACGATAGACCAAATAACTAGGCCTAAAGATTTTAATGGATAAATTTTCGTTCTCATATTTTAGGGTTCGTTTTATCGTCTTGCTTGTCACTTCTTTCTGCTGCGCCAGCGTGGCTTGGGCGGGGGGTGACGAGCAGGACTTTACCTCTTCTGTGAGTTTCTCCGTCTCGAAGAAGTTCTTTAAACGGTTGAATGTGGGATTGTCCGAGTCTGTCTCGATGCGTGCCAATTCCACTGAACTGGATAAATTTTCGACGAAGGCGGACCTCTCATATAATGTGGTTAAGGGTCTCTTGCGCGTCGGAGCGGATTATTACTTGATCGGCGCCGCGGATAAAAAGGATGATATCTATCTGAATCATCGTTATGCGGGGTACTTGAGAGTGAAAAAGGATGTGGCTCGCTTCTCCTTTTCCCTTAAATCGAAGTACCAGATCACTTATCGTCCGGAAAGAGCGCCGAAGAAGCAATATAAGGATTATTGGAGAAATAAATTGACCGTCTCGATGAAGGTCCCGAAGATGCCGCTCTATCCTTTGATCGGTGTGGAAGCGTTTTACCGCACAAACAACTACAAAGGGAATACCGTGGATCGCATACGTTATGAGGCGGGAGCCAAGTATAACTTCAATAAGAAAAATTCATTGAAGGCTCTTTTCCGCTATGATGATGGAATGAATGTGTCGAAACCGAAGGATCTCTTCGGGGTCGTCTTGTCATATAGCTTGAGTTTGTGATGGGTTCGAGCGGGGGAAATAAGGAAACGGTCGTGAGTAGGCGGAGGTTGCTGAAGGCTGGCGTGTGGTTCGCTTTCTTCAATTCCGTCTTCGTCTTTTTAATCGCTCTGAAGTATTTTGTCCTTATCCCTGATTCGGTCTGGAGCGACCATGCTGTATACACGGGCGCCTACATCTTGACTCATTTCGTTTTCATCTCTTTCCTCCCGATCTTCTTTGTCTACCTGCCTGTCACCATACTGATGCGAAGCAATCGGGCTAGCCTTATCTGCGCCTCGGTGGTGATGTCCCTCTTCTTGATCGTTTTTGCGTTGGATGCGTATATCTTCTCGCTCTACCGCTTTCATATCAATTCGTATGTCTTGGAGCAGGTGTTCGCTCCTGGTTCGACGCAGGTGTTCGAGTTCACGATCGCCCAATATTTCATGGTCGGTGGTGTGCTCACCGCTCTCGTCTTGGTCGAGGTGTTGCTCTTCAAACTGGCCTTCCGTTTGGCTAATAGGATACCGAATAACGTTATTTACACGTTGATCGTCGTGTTCGGTTCGCTCATCTGCCTCGTGCAGTGCAAACATGCTTGGGGGTGTGCGAAGAATGACCGTCAGCTGATCTTGCTGGACCGCTATTTCCCTGCCTGCGTGTCGCTCAACGCTAATTCGTTGCTCTCCGCCGTGGGCGTGGAGGTGGAGCCTACTTCCATCGTTGTGGATTATCATGGCAAACAGTACCTCTACCCGAAGTCTGCGTTGAATAACACCAAATCGGGCAAGAACTTGATCGTGATCGCTTTTGACGCTTGGCGGGCATCGACGATGGACTCGCTTTGCTCACCGAACATATACGCTTTCTCTAAACGCTCTTCTCGTTTCCTCCGCCACTATAGCGGTAGCAATGGTACGAGAACGGGTGTTTTCTCTATGTTCTATGGATTGCCGGGTGTCTATTGGCCTGATTTCTGCGAACAGTCCATTTCGCCTGTCCTCTTCTCCACGATGAAGGATAAGGGGTATGACGTCCGTCTCTTCCCGAGCGCTTCCATGCTCAATCCTCCGTTGGACAAGTGCGTCTTCTCTATGTTCCCGGAACAGTGTGGTTCGGCGCCTGGCATCAACGCTTGGCAGCGGGATGTGAACGTGGTCAACGCATTCCTCCAGTTCCTGAACGGAAGGGGAGGGGATAATGCCCCGTTCTTCTCTTTCCTCTTCTTCGATTCTCTGCACAGTATGATCAAACCGGAGGATTACACGGGTCCGTTTCAACCTTCCTGGGATTGCGCGCACTACGAGCGTCTTGGCAAGGATGTCGATCCGACGGAGTTCCTGAACCTCTACAAAAACATGGTATATTATCTGGATTCTTTGGTGGGTAAGGTCTTGACGGAGGTGGAGGCCAAAGGCTTGCTCGATAGCACGGTCATCGTCTTCACGGGCGACCATTCCCAGGAGTTCGACGACTGCCACCACGCTTTCTGGGGCCACAACGGCAACTATTCTGCCGCCCAGATGCAGGTGCCGATGGTTTACTTCAATGCTAAGGATACAATTGTTTCCGATAAATGGACGTCCCATTATGACTTGGTGCCAACCCTGATGAACGATCTCTTTGGCACTACAAACAATCCTTCTGACTACTCCATTGGTGTCTCTCTTTTCGATACGACCGCCCATCGCGATTTCTTGTTGGTGGACAGCTATATTGGGGTCGGCATGATCGATAGCATGGGTACCATCACCAATGTCTACTATGATGGAGACTATTCCATCACCGACCATAACCTTGACGACCAGTTCGATGCGCCTTTCAATCGGGCTTTGTTCGATCGTGCGGAGACGCAGATCAAACAGTTCTGGAAGTGACGGGTCTCATGGAACTTTGAGACGTTAGAGAACATTCATTTGGGGCACTGGACATTTTTACCTCCCTCATCATTTTTTAATTTTTAAATCTTAATTCTTAACTCTAAAATCGTTTGTTTTTCTCCCGAAAAATGTCTTTTTTTGTATTCGAAAAATTGTGTTTTATTTTATATAACAATAATTAACAGATTATGATTTACACGAAAGAAGTGGAACAGATGTGTTCTGTTGCCAAGGGTCCTAACCATGGACCAGCTCCTATCCCTGAGGAAGGGAAATGGATTCAAGCGAAGGAGATTAAGGATATTTCAGGTTTGACGCATGGTATTGGTTGGTGTGCCCCTCAGCAAGGTGCTTGTAAGTTGACCTTGAACGTAAAGAAGGGTGTCATCGAGGAGTGCTTGGTGGAGACTATCGGTTGTTCTGGTATGACTCACTCTGCCGCTATGGCTTCTGAGATCCTCCCAGGCAAGACTTTGTTGGAGGCTTTGAACACTGACTTGGTATGTGACGCCATCAACACTGCAATGCGTGAGTTGTTCCTCCAAATCGTTTACGGTCGTACGCAGTCTGCTTTCTCTGAGGGCGGTTTGGCTGTCGGCGCTGGTTTGGAAGACCTTGGCAAGGGCTTGATCGGTCAGATGGGTACGCTCTACGGTACGAAGGCTAAGGGTACTCGTTACCTCCAATTGACCGAGGGTTACATCACCAAGATGTTCTTGGACAAGGACAACCAAGTTTGCGGATACGAGTTCGTCCACATGGGCAAATTCATGGACGCTGTGAAGAAGGGTGTTCCTGCCGACGAGGCTCTCAAGAGTGTGACTGGCACGTACGGACGTACCAAGAAGGAAGAGGGTGCTGTTAAATCCATCGACCCACGTAAAGAATAATATTATTTACTATTGGACAATTTATTATTTACGATTTGATGGATGGACGATGAACAAGGATGAATTGAAGAGCAGACTGAAATCGTTCGCTTTGAGGATAGTTGTTCTGGTAGATAATATGCCGACAACAATCTCTTCGCAAGCATTCGCTCGTCAAATCATTCGTTCTGGAACCTCCCCTTTCGCAAATTACCGAGCCGCTTGTTTGGCTAAATCCGAAAAGGATTTTCTTAACAAGCTGAAAATGGTGGAAGAGGAACTGGATGAAACCTCTTGTTGGTTGGAGCTGATCGCAGAATCAGACATCGTTGCTGCTGATAGGTTGTCTTCCATACGAACTGAATGTGATGAACTGATGAAAATAATAGTCGCATCGATTCTTACTCATCGTAAAAACATGGATCGTAAAAACGTAAAGTCTATATAGTAAAGAGTAAATTGTAAATAAAAAAATAGTAAATAAGATTATGATTAGAGAAGTTAAATTTGAATCACAAGATCGCCGTATCAAGCAAATCAACGACTGCTTGAAGGCACATGGTATCAAGTCCATCGAGGAAGCTAACAAGATCTGCGACGCTGCAGGTTTGGACCCTTACAAAACTTGCGAGGACACTCAGAAAATCTGTTTCGAGAACGCAAAGTGGGCTTACGTGGTAGGTACTGCCATCGCTTTGAAGGAAAAGGCTAAGAACGCTGTCGAGGCTGCTAAATACATCGGCGAGGGTCTCCAGTCCTTCTGCATCCCTGGCTCTGTGGCTGACGACCGTAAGGTAGGTTTGGGCCATGGTAACTTGGCTGCCCGCCTCCTCTCTCCTGATTCTAAGTGTTTCGCTTTCTTGGCTGGCCACGAGTCTTTCGCGGCTGCTGAGGGCGCTATCAAGATCGCTACGATGGCTAACAAGTCTAGACCGGCTAACAAGCCTCTCCGTTGCATCTTGAACGGTTTGGGTAAGGACGCCGCTATGATCATCTCCCGTATCAACGGTTTCACCTATGTACAGACTAAGTTCGACTACTTCACTGGTAAGTTGAAGGTGGTGAAGAAGATCGCTTACTCTGACGGTCCTCGCGCCGCTGTGAACTGCTACGGTGCGGACGACGTACGTGAGGGTGTGGCTATCATGTGGAAGGAGAACGTGGACGTTTCCATCACTGGTAACTCTACGAACCCTACTCGTTTCCAACACCCAGTTGCCGGTACTTACAAGAAGGAGCGCGTGCTCGCTGGCAAGCCTTACTTCTCAGTGGCTTCCGGTGGTGGAACAGGCCGTACTTTGCACCCAGATAACATGGCTGCAGGTCCTGCTTCTTACGGTATGACGGATACCTTGGGCCGTATGCACTCTGACGCTCAATTCGCTGGCTCTTCTTCAGTGCCTGCTCACGTTGAGATGATGGGATTCCTCGGAATCGGTAACAACCCAATGGTTGGTTGCACCGTTGCTTGCGCCGTTGAGGTGGATCTCTTCTTGAACAAGAAATAATTTTATAATTATATCATTGTTGAATTCCCGTGGGGTTTCCTCACGGGAATTTTTTTGCGGGTAAATAGTTTGATTGTGTTTTATCAATAAAATAAACTAAATCCATGCCCGTCGTATGACCTGTTTTTCGTTGTGGATATATTCCACACCCCCGTGAAAATGCCCGTTCCAAAGGGTTTGTTTCGTTTTTTTTCGATGTTTTTTGTTTTTTTAAGAATATTACATATCTTTGCCCGACAGAGTATATACTTTTGCTATTACGGTGAAAAACGTTTGAGAATGATGAAGATAAAGTATTGTATCGTTGGACTAATTTCGCTCTTTGTTTCCTCTTCCCTAGTGCATGCCCAGGATGATATCGTGTGTGATCAATATCACTTCAACTATTATCTGGTCAACCCAGCGGTTGCGGGAGCAGAACGTTGTAGTCACTTGATGCTGACGGGCAAGTTCCAATGGTTGGGTGTGGAGGATCATCCGATGACCCAGACCTTGAGTTTCCGTACGCGTGTCTTGAAGAATGTCGGTATCGGTGTATATGCCTATAACGACAAGAATGGTAACTCTTATCGACAGGGTGGTGAGGTGACTTTCGCCTACCATATCCCACTGTCGGAGAACCACCACTACATGATGAAGACGCAGTCCATCGACCGTCAGTTGTCGTTCGGTCTCTCTTTGATGCTGAACCACTACAACTTCGACAAACACTTGTTCGAGGATTACGGATTCGAGGATCCTTCCTTGGGTAACGGAGGTTCCAACAAGGGTATGTACCTCAATGCGAACGCGGGTGTCTATTTCTTGTGGGATAACTTCTTCGCGGGTTTCTCCGCCAAGGATATCGTGCCTACCGAGCTGACCGAGTTGGGTCTGGAGGAGCCGAAACGTCCGTTGACCATGTTCGGTTTCTTGGGATATGACTTCGACCTTGTGAACGAGATCACCCTCGAACCAGCAGCGATGATTAAGCTGAATACGGAGAAGAACCGCCAGTTGGATATCAACCTGAAGTACATGCAGACGATACCTGACAACAAGGATTTCTCTTACTGGTTGCAACTCTCTTACCGTCACACGTTGGATAAGAGCGAGAACAACCCTGCGCCATTGGCTTTCTATACGATGGGAGGCATTCGCTACAAGGGATTCCATGTGGGTTACGCTTACCAGTTGGGTCTGACGCAGTTCCAACGTAAGAACGGTGGTTCGCACGAGATCATGCTGGGTTACACATGGTGTGTGACGAAACACTTCTGTAGATAAATTTATGTCAATGTGTAAATGTTTTAAATATGATATGATTTCCACCTTGAGTGGTGTCTTTCTTGAGAGTATATGTAGTAGTGTTTGGAAAAATAATAGGGTATAAAGATATGAAAAGAATAGTTTTACTTTCAAAGTTGCTCGCACTCTGTGTGGTGTGCATGCTCAGTGGAGAACCTTTATTCGCCCAGAATAATAACTTGATTCTCGTCTCGGGTACGGACTTCTCGAGTTCGGTGACGGGTTCCGGTACTGATCCTAAAGTGATTTGGGACATCAATGAGGTGGATGGATTCTTGGGTCTAATTGTCCCAACGTTGTCTACTTCGGCGGGAACGCTCGCTACCACAACAAAGACAACAGCGACCAGGTCTGATTTCTTGGGCAAGGCGCAATATGCTGTTACCAACAATCCGTATGGTTTGGATGAGCTAAGGATGATAGATGAGGAGGGTTGGGGTTTGGTATTGTCAACTCTTGCACCTAATCGGTCTCTTTTTTCCATGTCCGTCGCTGGATTGAAGGATAATAGTAATTACAGGGTAGAAATCGAGTATATGGTCCCGCTAACGAATGATGCTATAGCTGAATCTCATTATAATTCGATGCTTCGTGTTGCTGTAAACGCAAATGATGATCAAAATTACATTAATAATGGAAAACAGGGAGAGGATCTTGACGCCAATAATAATCTTAAGACGGGTGAAGGACACAAAGGCAAGATAACGGTGACTAATGCTGATGGTGGTATGGGCAACAGTGCGATAGGTCCTATCGGTGGAGGAACGCTGAAATTTTCCATCAATACTGCCAAAGGTGGTCTTGGAATGGGCTTTATGATTACGAGCGTCAAGGTGTATGGTGTGCCTGATGCCAAGGTTTCTGGTCCGAAGACTGTTTGTGCGGGAGGAGAGAGCATCATCCTTTCCGTGGCTACGCCATTTGCTGGAGATGTCAAATACCAATGGTATAAGAAGCAAGGCGGTAGTGGCGTGAAACTGGATGGTGAGGATGGTTTGAGAATGAAACATACATCTGGTAAAACTCCTAATGCGAAGACAACATACTATTATATTGCGACTGTTCCAAATGGAAGTGGTGGTACGGCGGAAGTGAAGTCTGATGAGTATACTGTCGAGGATATTGTCTGCTGTATGCAGAATAATGAGCCTGCTCCTCGTAAGCTTGTATGGCAAGATGATTTCGGTACATTTGAGAGCGCGACTTCTTATTGGACTTGGGATTATTCGGATATTGCTGATCCAAAGAAGAAAACTCATAATACAGTTGGTACTAGATGGACGTACACCAATTTGGGTTACGATATACCAGGTGCATTGCCTAACACTGGTTCAGGTGATGACGCTCCTCGCCCAGAGGGTTGGTATAGGGTAGTCTCCTATTTGTCAAACGGTGCTTCAGGTGCTACTGCCACGAAGGGGTCAAACTTAGGTTGGACTGCGAAAGCAGGTGATGGCAAAGAGCCAGGTAGGGCAAATCCAACGTCTAAGATGAGAGATGGAGTCTATTATTTCCCTGATCATACGTATCAAGATGGTTCTGCAATGGGAGGAATGCTTCAATTGAATGTCGGTTGTGATGCGGGTGACGTTATATACGAGCGTGTTATTAAGAAGTTGTGCGAGAAGGAGCTGACGTTGAAGTGTTTTGTTAATACTTTTTCTGATTCAGAAAATCCTATTTCAATCTTTGTACGAGCCACTGAGGTCGACGATGCAGGAAATCCTGTTGGAAACCCGTCGAAGTCCCCTGTTGTCACAAAAAAATCAAAAAACGACTTGACTTATGGTGCGTCATGGGCTGAGGTTTCTGTTACATTCACATTGCAGCAGTATAGAAATGTTAAAATTGAGGTGATCTCGAATGTGGGAGATGGAATTACTGGTACATATAATTCTAATGGAGATGACTTGTTGTTGGATGATATACAAATCTTTTCATGTTCTGCTCCTGGTGTGGATCTTTATTTTAGCGAAGATTATGACAAGGAATTTACTGCATGTAAACCAGAAGAAGTCTCTCTTTTTGTGGATGTAACCGACATGATGAATTTTTACTATGGAGGTGGTCAAAAATATATATTCCAATATAATTTAAAAGACCCATCATCGAGTGACTTCAAGAAAAGTTGGAAGGATTTGAATTCTGCCCCAGTTACTGCATCTTCTTTCCAAAATACTTTGGATTATGCGGATTTGTTGGATCAGGGGTATGAAAAAGTATATTATAGAGTTGTTGTGGGAAGTTCGGAGAATCTCAAAAGTGAGATGGAACGTGCATTGACTACAGAAGAACCATATCGTTTCAATGCGGATAACCCATGTTCGGAGTTCTCTATTTCTGACCCAATTGAATTGACAATCAAGTGTTCTTCTTGTACGTCTCCGGAAAAGGACCCTGAGATTCGTGCTGATGGTAAATCCAAGGAGTCTATCCATCTTTGTCGTTACGAGAAGACTGTACTTACTTCCAATAAGATTAGCGCGACGACAGAAGATGGAGACCCTGTAAATTATAAAATTACTTGGCATAAGGACTCAAAGAGTTCTGTAGCTATAAAGGGTGGTTCGGGTGCCCAAAGCGAGGCGGATGAATTAGAGGTCTCCTGGAATCAAGTGGATGAGAATGGATCAATGTATATCTTGTTAGTACATGATATGTATGAAGATCAGGAGGGTACTCGTCGATGCGATGTGGCTGATACCATCACCATCTATGCGGATCCTGTGCCTGATGTTCCAGCTGTTAAGATCCCTGAGTTCTGCGAAGGCTTGGCTTCCGAGAATGCTGATGTGAAGAAATACATAAAGGATCTTGCTGCTTCTCTGACGGGTTATACGGAGACTATCGAGGACGTCGCTGGAACACCTTCGAATCTCAGCAACTTTATTGACGTGCTGGATGCGTTGAGTGCTGATGACAGCCCTGTCACCTTCTCGTTCTTCTTGCAAGATGTTAATACCCTCTGCTATAGCGACACTATTACGTTCGATGTGAAGATCAACCCAATTCCTGTTGAACCGAACGCCAAGGATAAAGATTATGTCTTGGAAGAAGGTAAAACGCAGTCTTTGGCGGAAATCGCCGACGTGACGGAAACTGGCTATAAGTTGGAGTGGCAGGCTACCACCTCTACTCAGACGACAGCTAATCCTAGTTCATACACGAACACGGTTCCTGAAATTGATCTGAGCACAGAGGCTGAGTATTACTACTTCATCCGTCAGGTGAGTGCCGCTGGTTGTGAGGGCCCGGCTAAGAAGGTTAAGGTGACTGTCAATACTTCTCCTCTTCCAAATAAGATTGATACGGTAGTCTGTCTGAATGATGCGGTGAAACTGACTGATTTGGTAAGTACGACGGATGCTATATATGACCTTAATTGGTACGATGCTCCTAATGGAACGTTGTTGACAGATGCGCCGAGCGTGCAGACGAATGTTCCAGGCGTGTTTGAGTTCTATGTGACGCAGAAGAGCACTGTGAGCCCATTCCCTGAGAGTAAGATCCAAACGGTTAAGGTGGAGGTTGTCGGCGTTTACGAGCCAGACACGACGGGCAACACCTACCATTACTGCAAGGGAGACCAAGCGTTGCCGTTGGTAGCGAAGGAGAAGAAGGACGAGAGCAAGAGCTTCTACGCGAATGCGATGAACTGGTCGGTTGATGGCGGAACGGAGAGCACGACGGCTCCGACGGTGGACACGGACGTGAGCACGACGACAAGCCACGAGTACACGGTATACCAGTCCTACAAGATAAACAACAAGGCACAGGAGGTCTGCAAGGGCGATCCGGTGAAGTGGAAGGTCGAGGTG
>JAEERP010000032.1 GCA_016285885.1 Paludibacteraceae bacterium | reverse complement strand
CAACGTGAAGTGGCCCATGAACTGACGGTCGATCTCCTCCACGTCGATCACATACCAGTAGTCGGTGGAAGGCATCGGGTGTCCGTTGTAGGTTCCGTCCCAACCATCTTCCTTCGAACCGAAGTACTCGGCGAGCAACTTGCCGAACCGGTCATAGATCTTCACCACAGCGTTCGGATAGACGATCGGCAACTCAGGAACGAGCCATCCGTCGTGGATACCGTCCGCATTCGGCGTGAAGTATGGCGGAATCGTAAGTGCCGGCGCCAACACCTCGAAGAGGTACTGTCCGACGCATCCGTTCTTGTCCACCACGTGGGCGGTATGTTTCGAGAACTGCAGGTTATAGAGCACCGGATCGATCGTCTTGCTGTCGGAGAGGTCGTCCACCCAGAAGTTGAACGGTTCCTCGCCCGCGCCATCCTTCAGGATAACCTCCCTCACGCGGATGTCGACGGAGTCCATATCCACTATCACTGGGTTCGTCTTCACCGTCAACAGGAAGTCGTCGTCCTTATGGCACGCGCCCCTGTCCATGGAGAGATAGTAGTGGGCCGTCTTCTCCGGCTTCACGGTCATCGACGCGCCTTGGTTGACGGTGTCGCCTTCCAATGTCCACACGTACGTGGTCGCCGCGTAGTTGGAAGCGTCCAGATGGCTGCTGAACGTCTCGCAGATCACCTTCTCGCCCAATATCTCGCCCTCCAACGGCTCGTCCACGTTCACGTACGCCGTGTACGGAACGCTGCTGTTACATGCAGGGTTGTACGCCACGAAGTTGTAGCCGTACATGTATTCGTGGTTCGTGCCGCTCATATAGACCGGTTTAACCGTCACGGCCGACGTGTCAAGCGTCTCCGTCAGGATCGTCGTGTCCGCATCCCACTTGATGACGGTTCCCTCCGGCTGGATGTCCGTGATCACGATGTCCGTCGCCTCGCCCTCGCAGATCGTCACCGCGTCTGGTATCGTCACTCCGATGGCCGGGATGACGTAGAGCGGTTCGGACGCCAGCGTGTCTTGGTAGAGCGGGTCGCCCTCGAAGCCGTATGAGAATCTCACCTTGTAGACGGTAGGCTCCGTCGGAGAAACCGTCAGCTTCAGCAATGAGCCGTCCTGAGTCGGAGTGAGCGTCACCGGTTGTTGTCCTGGCGTCTCCATGGTGACGGTCAACGGATGTGGCCACTCGTGGCGGAACTTGCCGGTTCCCGTCGTGTCTATCACCAACACGGCGCTCAGGCCCGTACAGATCGTGTCCTTCAACGATGTCTTCAGCGTCAGTTGGGCGTCAACCTTGACATCCACTATCGCCACAGCCTCGCAGAGGTCCGCTCCGCTCATCGTGACCTCGTAGTAGTGGTCGCTCGTCACGTCGTTCAGCGTCAGCGGGTTCGTCGTCTCGTGCTCACCGCGGTTGCCGTTCCAATCATACTTGATCTCGTTGCCTTCCGCATCCAGACCGCCCGCAGGAACCGTCACATCCAGTTTGATCTGAGGGTTCGAGTGTCGTTGGACGATCGTGTCTATCTTCTTCGTCGCAACGATGTACGGCATCGCAACCAGGCTGTCCAGTTCGGCTCTCGCCACGCATCCCCTGTTCGTCATCAGGAACGTGTAGCGGCCGCTGTCTGTCGTCTTCACGCTGTCGATCTTCAGCTTCGTGCGGGAAACGTTCAATGACGTGCCGCCGCCCAGCACGACCTCCTCCCCGTTCCTGAACCATGTGAATTCCGGATGCTCGCTATCGGCGAAGTCCGTCTTCACCTCGGCGGAGAACTCCTCCTTCTCGCACAGCTTCGTCAGCTTCGTGCTGAGTGGAGTCGCCTTGATCGGTCGGTAATGGATCGATATCGTCACGCTCGTCTTACAGCCGTTCGTGAACTCTACGCGGTAGGTCTTGTCGCTCGACTTGATGACCTCCGGCAACGTCAGGACTGCGTCTTCGCCGACCTTCTGTGACCCGTCGAACCACTCATACTTCGTTATGGCGTTGCCGTCCTTGTCGTGATAGTCGGCGGTGATCGTGATCGCGCCGCCGCAGCTGTAGAACTCGTTCGCCTTCGTGTTGGTGAACGTGTTAGGATCGTAGCTGTTGTCCGACTCCTCGACCGTCATCGTTCCCGTGACAGGGCCCTCGCCGAGCGTCACCTTCATCGTGTCGGCCTTGAACTCGCACGTGCCCGCGTTCACCTGCAACGAGTAGTAGAACACGTCCCCGTAGTTCGCTCCCGTGAACACCCTCGTCGTGAAGACATCGTTCGTGGAGGTGCCGCCGTTCGGGTCGGACTCCGTGATGCCGTTCCACGTGTATTTCACATCCGACGCGTTCGTGTACGCAAAGACATGGAAATCCGTACTCTCATCCGGACATGAGCCCACGTTCTCGACCAGAACCTGCAGCGTATCGATCTTCACCGGTATCTTGACCGAATCGGACACGCAGACCGCACTGTTGGCCATCGCCGTCACCTCGAACCGGGTCTGGACGTGGTAGTTGCCGGTCTCAGCGACCTTCGTCGAGCCCAGCTCCTCGCCCAACGTCTCGTCCGTGTAGTATCTCGTGTCGTAGCTCAGACCCGCCACCTCGTTGGTGAACGACACGGACGGCTTGATGTCTATCGTCTGAGGCTTGCAGACCGTCGCCAGCTTGCTCTGGTCGATGGCGATATCCGTCTTGTCGTAAATGGTAACCTTGATCTCCGTCGGGTTGCTCTCCGCCCCCTCGACGCCGTTTACCATCTCGGTCTGGGTCACGTAGTAATAGTACTCGCTCTTGCCGTTGTCGCCGCTGCGCATGTTCGTCGTAGGCGCGGGACCTTCGTCGCCCGTGATGCCCAGGTCAGTCATGTCTCCCTTGTCACCGTTGCCGTACCACTTCAGCACGTATTGAGCGTTCTGCTTGAACGACTGGTCTGGCTTCGTCGTCAGCTTCTCGGAAACGTCGCCGCGGCAGTAGACGTAGCTCGTGACGTACGGCTTCGGCGCGTCGCTGATCAGGATCGGAACGATTGTGCCCTCGCTGATGCAGCCGTCGACCTCCTGTTTCACGCAGAAGGACTGGCTGTCGTCGTCCATGCCAGCCGGAACGCTTGGATCAACCTTCGGCGTCGGGGCAGTCCTGCCGTCGCCAACCTTCGTCACGCAGTCGCTCTCGTACCACCACAGCTTCAACGAGTTGGTGTAGTTGACGATCGCCGCGTTGCCGCTCCTCTCCATCAGGTTCTGGCTGAAGTTGCCCTGCTCGTCCGCGTCCGCCTTCATGTAGGTCACCTGGGACGTCGTCAGCGCAGGCACGAAGGTCACCTCGACCTTCCACTTCACCGGATCGCCCTTGCAGACCTCCTGTGCCTTGTTGTTTATCTTGTAGGACTGGTATACCGTGTACTCGTGGCTTGTCGTCGTGCTCACGTCCGTGTCCACCGTCGGA
>JAEERP010000014.1 GCA_016285885.1 Paludibacteraceae bacterium | reverse complement strand
ACGCTGTCGCACCCGAAGGCCGTCCGTAGCGTATCGTTCCACGAAGCACTCTCCGTGAAGGTAAGATCCTTCCAAGTGTAGCTACCCTCCGCCGTGAGGTTCTCCTCCGTCACGACGCTTTTGTGGATGGTCAGGTGGTAAGCAAGGATGCTGTCACCACCATTAGCGGCAGGCAACGTATCGTTCCACGAAGCGCTCTCACGATAGGTGACGCCCTCTAATACGAACGAGTCGCAGGCGGTGAGCGGAATGTCTGTGACCGTAGCAGAATCAGTCATAACCTCCTTTATTCCAAGATGATATTGTACAATACTATCGCAACCGAAGATCGTCTGTAGCGTATCGCTCCAGGAAGCGTCCTCCGCGAAGGTGATATCCTTCCATGTGTAGCTACCCTCCGCCGTGATGGACTTCTCCGTCACGACGCTCTTATGGAGGATCAGGTGGTAAGCGAGGATGCTATAGCCCCCGTTAGCGGCAGGCAACGTGTCATTCCACTCCCTGCTCTCACGGTAGGTAACACCCTCGAAGACGAATGAGTCGCAGGCAGTGAGCGGGATATCCGTGACAGTGGCAGAAATAGGCGTAACCTCCTTTATCTCAAGATGATATTGTACAATACTATCGCAACCAAAGGTGGTTCGTAGCGTATCGTTCCACGAAGCACTCTCCGTGAAGGTAATATCCTTCCAAGTGTAGCTACCCTCCGCCGTGAGGTTCTCCTCCGTCACGACGCTTTTGTGGACGGTCAGGTGGTAGGCGATGATGCTGTCTCCGCCATTAGCGGCAGGCAACGTGTCATTCCACTCCCTGCTCTCACGATAGGTGACATCCTCAAAGACGAACGAGTCGCAGGCAGTGAGCGGGATATCCGTGACAGTGGCAGGAATAGGTATAACCTCCTTTATCTCAAGATGATACTGTACGATACTATCGCACCCAAAGGTGGTTCGTAGCGTATCGTCCCAGGAAGCATCCTCCGTGAAGGTAATATCCTTCCAAGTGTAGCTACCCTCCGCCGTGAGGTTCTCCTCCGTCACGACGCTTTTGTGGACGGTCAGGTGGTAAGTGATGATGCTATCGCCTCCGCTAGTGGTTTGCAGCGTATCGTTCCATGAAGCATTCTTCGTGTAGACGACGTCCTTGAAGACGAGCACGTCACAGGCGGCGGTGTCCATGTGGACGACAGGGGTTGGAGTTAATCCCTCGATTACCAGGTTGTAGTTGATGATGCTATCGCACCCGAAGGCGGTCTCTAGGGAGTCGGTCCACGAGGTGCTTTCGGTGTAGGTGATTCCGTCCCTTGTGAAGCTGTCTTCCGCCATGATGGTGGAGTCGGTCTTGTAGGCAAGGCCTCTGATCTCAAAGTTTATAGGCACTTCGGAACTTCCATGCTTGTCGTATGTGCTGCCGCAAGGGAAGACGAAGACGCCCGGACCTTCTATTTGCTCAACCCAATTCGTTGTGGCGTTAACCTCATTGTCCAAGGTCATGACACCCACCTTGATATAGTTTAGGTTCTCGCAAAGGAAGAACATATCGGCATAGCAACTATCCACAAGCCATGTGGCGTTCAAATCGGGACCTTTGGTGAGGTTGGAACACATGTCGAACATATCTTTGTAGCAGCATCTCGTTAGTCGGGTGGCTGGCAATTCAGGCGCTTGTGTTATACTGTGGCATTGTCTGAACATTCCTTCGTAGCAGTGTTCTGCGAGGATGGTGGCTGGTAATTTAGGTGCTTGTGTTATAGATTGACAGAGGTAGAACATCGATTGGTAACAACGTTCCTCCATTTCGGTGGCCGGCAATTCGGGTGCTTCGGGTATAGTGAGACAGTCGGCGAACATCAACATATAGCAGCTTTTCTTCAATTGGGTGGCTGGCAGTTCTGGCGCTTGTGGGAGAATTCTGCAACTAGAGAACATTCCCAGATAGCAACTATCCGCCAGTTGGGTGGATGGCAGTTCAGGTGCTTTGATCAGGCGGTAGCACTCGGCGAACATGTTCATGTAACATCCGGTCTCCATTTTGGTGGCCGGCAGTTCGGGTGCTTCCTTCAGTTGCGGGCAATAGTTAAACATTCCGCGATAGCATTTTTCCGCCAGTTGGGTGGATGGTAGTTTCGGGGCTTGGGTAAGTTTTTTGCAAGCAGTGAACATTGCCTCGTAGCAACCCGTTTTCATCTCTTTGGCTGGCAGTTCCGGGGCTTGTATCAAATTATCACATCTAGAGAACATACCGCCATAGCATGCCTCCTCCAGCTGGGTGGCTGGTAATTTAGGGGCTTCCTCCATCAACGTACAGTGGTCGAACATATACCAGTAGCATGCTTCTGATAGCGTGGTGGCTGGCAATTCGGGTGCACTGACGAGCCTTTCGCACTCGGTGAACAGGTGAGAGAAACATCCGGCGCAAGGAATTACGTCCGTTGCCCCCACGCCGTCGATCAGACTCATCACGCTACCGCTTGCGGTGATGGTTCCTGCCAAACCGAAATTTGTATATGCATCCCCGTGAGAGAATCCTTCGGGATTATTTCCCTTGATATAGGCTTTGTCTCCTCCTTTCTCCAACAGCACTTTCTGCATGGGGGCCAGGTCCTGCCAGGTTTTTCCTCCGTCTATGGAATACTGCACGTCGGGGTTGTTGCCCTCATGGTTCTCGTACCACACGAAGGATTCGTCCACCTCGGCCGTGAAGCAGAGCCAATTGTTGGGAATAGGGTCTCCTTCCTTCTTTTCGTACATGGCGGTGTAGTAGTACACCTTCCCTGGCTCCGTGACCTTGGATGGTTCCGGATCCCAGCCCTTGAAGACATTCCCTTCCCCATAGGTGGGTGTTATCGGGCATTCAGGGATGACGTCGCAGACGGTGTCTTGGAAAACCACTGAGTTGTCCGGGTTTTGGAAGATGACGATCGGAGAACTGATGATATCGAAGTTGTCAGGCACTGCGAATTCTCCCCGTGTGTTATATTTGCTGCCGCATGGGAAGACGAATATGCCGTGCTCAGTTACATTCTCCACCCATGATATGGTTGATTCCCCTTGTCCCAAAGTGGTGACGCCGACCTTGATGTAGTTCAGTCTGGTACAATTACTGAACATGCTTTCGTAGCAACCACTCTTCAGTTGGTCGGCGGGTAGTTCGGGAGCGCGTTCCAATCTCCCGCAGTCTGCGAACATTGCCAAGTAACACCTCTCGTCCAGTATCGTGGCGGGTAGTTCTGGCGCTTGAGTGAGCCTGACGCATCCGCTGAACATAGACAAATAGCATTCCCTTTTCATAATCGTGGCGGGCAATTCCGGGGCGTCCACGAGGGACTCACATCTCTGGAACATGTGCGCATAGCATTCGTTTCTCAATTCCGTGGCGGGTAATTCCGGGGCGGACGTTAGGCTTGTGCAATGTTCGAACATGTAAAAATAGCAGGCTTCCTCCAATTCTGTGGCAGGAAGGACCGGTGCTTGGGTGAGATTCTCGCAGCCTGCGAACATCATGTAGTAGCAAGATTCTTTCAAGGAAACAGCTGGTAATGTCGGGGCTTGGGTGATTTCCGTCCCCTCGAACAGTTTATAGAAACAATGCTCGCATGGAATATCGTCCCGTAAACCTTTCCCGTCAATCAGGCTCATCACATTGCCGCTGACTGCCATGCGACCACTCGTTTTGAATTGGGAGTACGTCGTGAAATCATGGGAGAATCCATCCGGGTTATTCCCTCGTATATAGACCTTGTCGCCCACCTTGTTCACGCAATATCCGCTTTCCACCATATCGAACCATTTGACGCCATCCGTGGAGTATTGCATGTTGGGTTTGTTCCCCCCATGGTTAGTATAAAAGATACAGGCATTCGGATCCTCTGCGGTGAAGCAGAGCCAATCGTCTAGTTCTGGGACCTCCTCCTCCTCATAAGTGGCGGTGAAGAAGTAGACATCAGGGGTGGTGAGTATGGTCGGTTCAGGATCCCAGCCTTTGAACGCTTCTCCTAGGTTCGGCCCCTTGTATGTCGGCAACACGTCACAGCCGATCGTGTCCCTCCAAAGTTCCCCTCCGCTCGAGTCTACGAAGATGGCGATAGGGGAGGCTACGATTTCAAAGTAGTCAGGCACTTCGGAAACGCCGTGTTTATTATATTTGCTGCCGCACGGGAAGACGAAGTACCCACCTCCTGTTATGCCTGACACCCAATTCAGCGTGGCTTTTACATCATTGTCCAATGTCGTTACCCCAACTTTTATGTGGATTAAACTGGTGCAGTTTTTGAACATATCCTTATAACATCCATCTACCAACGTTTGGGACGGCAATTCAGGCGCTGTAGTCAAACTAGTGCAATTCTCGAACATACCCTCATAGCAATAAGATGCCAACTCCGTAGCCTTTAATTCAGGCGCTTTAACTAATTTCTTCGCCTCCCTGAACATATGCGCATAACAACTATAGGTCAATTTCGTGGCGGGGAGATCCGGCGCTTCCGTCAATCCCGTGTAGGCGAACATGTTCACGTAGCAATTAGTTGCCAACGTGGTGGCAGGTAATACAGGCTTTTTTTTCAATTTAGAGCAACTCATAAACATATTCCCATAGCAGAATTCGGCCAATGTGGTGGCTGGCAATTTCGGGATTTCCGTCAATCCGCAGCTATAAAACATAGCGTTATAACATCCCTCCGCAAGAGTTGTGGCTGGTAATTCGGGGGCTTTGGTGAGTACATTACAGCGTCCGAACAAGTAAAAAAAGCAACCTTGACTTCCACTCGGTATGACGGTCGTATTGCCCTCCCCGTCTATTAGGCTCATCACGCTTCCTGACGCGGCGATACTTCCTTTCATTTTAAAATATGTGCAATCCAGCTCGGGCAAATCCACGAAGGTGTACATACTCAAGACATGGGAAAATCCATTAGGGTTGTTTCCCCGTATATAGACCTTGGATCCTACAGTCGGAAGGGTAACATGACTGTTCGCCTCCCAAGCTGTCCAGGAGGCACCCCCATCCGTGGAATATTGCATGTCCGGATGGTTATTCGCCTCATTCACATACCACACTTCAGAGTTATCCGCCTCCGCCGTGAAACAGAGATAGTTGGCCGCACTTCCCTTGAAAATCGCAAGGAGTAACAAAAGCGGTGTAATGACAGATTTGATATAATTTCCCATGTTTCTCATAATTACAAACTTATTTCACCAGCACTTTGCAGTTGGCGTTCTTACCGTCATTGACCGTCAGGATGACGACATACTCTCCCGGCTTCAGGCGCATCGTCTGCTGCTCCTCCACCTCGTCGAGTATCTTCTCCACCACTCCATTGGCATGGTAGGCCACAATGCGGGCGTTCGCAAGCTGGTCTGGCTCAACACCCGAAACCTTCAAGGTGAATTCCGTACCCTTTGCCACCACGTTAGGCTCGGCGGTGATGGTGTAGGCGGCCTCAACAGCGTCGTAGTGGATTGGCTCGATGAAGTAGCTCTTGCCGGAGGTTTCGGTCACGAAGACCATGTACTCCCCGTCGAGCAAGGCGACGTCATTCAAGTATTGGAGCGTATCCTTCTCACACTTCTTGCCGTTCTTGTACCATTGGAACGTCTGGAACACGCCACCTCCGTTGCGGCAGATCACCACGTCGTTCCATACCTTCACGTAGAAGCTCTTCTGCTTGTCGTCCGGACGCATCACGTTGAAGGTGAAATCCTTCTCGGCGCAGTTTCCTTCATTGTCGCACATCTCCAGCGTAGCCTCGTAGGCACCTGGCTCCAGGCTGGACGGGCAAGTCAGGCTGACGGCACTGTCGTTGGTGACATCGCCCGAGCTAATCACCTTACCGTCTTGGCGCACCTCGTACTTCGCGCCTTCGCCACCCGTGAGTTCGTAGGATATCTTTTCGGTGCCACCCGGCAGGACAAGGTACAGTTCGTCCTCAACGGTCAGTTGAAGGTCTGGCGTCTCCTTCTCTATGGTGAGGTGGTAGCGCACGATGCTGTCACAACCGAAGACCGTCTGCAACGTATCGTTCCAGGAGGCATCCTCCGTGTAGGTAGTGCCTTGCCAAGTATAGCTGTCCACAGCAGTGATCGGTTTCTCCTTCACCACGCTCTTGTGGATGGTCAGGTGGTAAGCAAGGATGCTGTCGCCCCCGTTAGCGGCAGGCAACGTATCGTTCCACTCCCTGCTCTCTCGGTAGGTGACGCCCTCGAAGACGAACGAGTCGCAGGCGGTGAGAGGGATGTCCGTGACAATGGCAGGATTAGGTATGGTAACCTCCTCAATTTTAAGATTATAGAAGATAATACTATCACATCCGAAGGCGGTTTGCAACGTATCGTTCCACGAAGCGTCCTCCGTGAAGGTGATATCCTTCCAAGTGTAGCTTCCCTCCGCCGAGATATATTCCTCCCTCACCACGCTCTTATGGATAGTCAGGTGGTAAGCGAGGATGCTATCGCCCCCGTTAGCGGCAGGCAACGTATCGTTCCACGAAGCGCTCTCACGATAGGTAACACCCTCGAAGACGAGCGAGTCGCAGGCAATAAGAGGAATGTCCGTAACAGTAGCAGAATCAGTTATAACCTCCTTTATTTCAAGATGATACCGAACGACGCTGTCGCACCCGAAGGCCGTCCGTAGCGTATCGTTCCACGAAGCATCCTCCGTGAAGGTGATATCCTTCCAAGTATAACTACCCTCCGCCGTGAGGTTCTCCTCCGTCACGACGCTCTTATGGACGGTCAGATGGTAGGCGAGGATGCTGTCGGCACCAGTTGCGCTGGTCAGCGTATCGTTCCACGAAGCATTCTCCGTATAAATGATGCCCTCGAAGGCAAACGAGTCGCAGGCGGAGATTGCCAAATCGGTTCTGTTGTTTGCCGCACTCTTCTCCTCGTAGACGGCGGTGTAGTAGTAAGTGTCCGGGATAGGGAGGACGGTCAGGTCATTATCCCAGCCCACAAAGATGTAATCGTCGCCGATGAAAGGCTCCTCACCCCTGTATTCAGGGATTGTCTTGCAATCGACGGTGTCCCGCCAGAGCTCCAAGCCGCCAGGATTCAGGAAGACGACGATCGGAGAGCTGACAATGGTGAAGTTCGTAGGCACTTCGGAGACACCATGCTTGTCATATTTGCTGCCACAAGGGAAGATGAAGGTACCGGGACCGTCCACACCATCCACCCAATCCATCGTGGCCAAAAGATCATTATCCAATGACATGACACCCACTTTGATGTAGTTCAGCTGCTTACATCCTTTAAACATTTTCTGATAGCAGGATTCCACCAGTGTGGATGCGGGCAACTCCGGCGCCTGTGCAAGGGAAGAGCACTCGCTAAACATGAACGCATAGCATCCAGGTGCCAGCGTAGTGGCAGGCAATTCAGGGGCGTTCTCCAGTCCGAAGCAGTTGCCGAACATATATGCGTAACAACTGAATGCCAATGATTTGGAAGGGAGTTTAGGAGCGGTCACAAGGCTCCAACAACCTTGGAACATGCCCTTATAGCAGAAGTCCTTCATCTCTGTGGCCGGCAATTCAGGGGCAGATTCGAGGCCTTTGCAATGAGTGAACATATATTCATAACAGTGGTCCGCCAGCTCGGTGGCAGGCAACTCCGGCGCCTTGGTCAGGGATTCGCATGCGCTGAACATGTTTAGGTAACATCCATTCGTCAGGGTGGTCGCCGTCAGTTCTGGCGCTTGCGTGAGGGCTTGGCAACCTGTGAACAAACCGATGAAACAAGAGTCGTTCGGGATGACGGTTGTAACGCCCTTCCCGTCGATCAGACTCATCACACTACCGGACGCCGCGATCTTGCCGGTCATGGAAAAACTGTTATGCATACCGACATGGGAGAATCCGCCCGCGTTATCTCCTTTGAGATAGACCTTATCACCCACATTCTCCAAGGTGATACGATCTCCCCTATACAGAGGGCTCCACGTCTCTCCTCCGTCAATGGAATAGTGCACATCAGGAGAGTCTCCATGTTCGTTGGTGTACCAAACTTGGGAGCCCGCCTCCTCAGCCGTGAAGCAGAGCCAATTGTCTGGCGCAGGACCTTCCTTCTTTTCGTAGACGGCGGTGTAGTAGTAGGTGGCAGGGATAGGGAGGATCGTCAAGTCATTGTCCCATCCCTTGAAGGTGTAACCCTCCCCGATGGTAGGCTCTTCACCCCTGTATTCAGGCACCGTTTGGCAATCGATAGTGTCTCGCTGCAGCTCCGTGCTGTCCGCATTCCGGAAGACGACGATCGGGGAGCTGATGATAGTAAAGTTCGTAGGCACTTCGGAGACGCCATGCTTGTCATACTTGCTGCCGCAAGGAAAGACGAAGGTACCAGGTCCGTCCACACCAACCACCCAGTCCAACGTGGCTATAACGTCATTATCCAGTGTCATGACGCCCACCTGGATGTAGTTCAAGTTGGAACAATTCTCGAACATACCCCTGTAGCACTCCTGCACAAGTTTCGGAGCCAGCAATTCGGGAGCTTTGACCAAGGCCGTACACTCGGCAAACATTCCATTATAACAGCCCTCCACCAATTCGGTGGCAGGCAATTCAGGAGCCTCCTCCATGTTTGTACACCCATAGAACATGCCGGAATAGCAATAGCGTTCCAATTGGGTGGCAGGTAATTTCGGTGCTTGGGACAAACTCTTACAATCCGTGAGCATCAACGTATAACAATTTTCGGCCAATTGAGTGGCAGGCAATTCAGGCGCTTCGGAAAGAGAGGCGCAATCCCCGAACATGGAGAAGTAACAAAAACTCGCCATCGTCGTAGCTGGTAATGAAGGGGCTTTCTCGAGAGACCTGCACGACTCGAACATCCATGCATAGCAGCTGTCCGCCAATTGGGTGGCAGGCAAAATGGAAGGAACTTCGTTTAGGCTGACACAATTTGCGAACATGAAATAGTAACAAGCCTTCGCCATCTCAGTGGCAGGCAATTCGGGCGCCTTGGCAAGATGCTCGCAATGGCTGAACATAAAGCTGTAGCAATAATCCTTCAGCGAAGTGGCAGGCAATTCAGGCGCTTGGGTAAGAGGGCAATGACTAAACAACTGGTGGAAACAGTATGCGTTCGGTATTTCTGTGGAGGAGCCGTCTTGGTCAATGAGACTCATCACGCTACCGCTGGCGGCAATCTTCTTGTTTGAGGAGAAGACGGTATACATCTCGGAGGAAGAAGAGAACCCTTCCGGATTATATCCTCCGACATACACAGTGTCGCCCGCATTTTCCAAGATGATATTTTGTCTATTCTCCCAAATGAACCATGTACGTCCTCCGTCTATGGAATATTGCACGTTAGGGGCATTGCCACCAACGTTGTTGTAGGAGACAATGGTATTTGCCTCCTCCGCCCTGAACACGAGCCAGTTGCCTGGGTCAGGGTCTCCCTCTTCTTCGTACATGGCGGTGAAATAGTAGGTATCAGGGAATGGAAGCAGGGTTGGCACAGGGTCCCAACCCTTGAAGACGAGCCCGTCGCCGTAGGTCGGAGTATCGCCCCTATATTCAGGCACCGTTTCGCAATCGATGGTGTCCCGCTGCAGCTCCGTGCCGTCCGGGTTTTGGAAGACGGCGATCGGGGAAGCGATGATCTCGAAGTTCGTCGGCACCTCAGAAGAGCCACGTTTGTCGTACGTACTGCCGCAAGGGAAGATGAAGGTGCCCTTCCGGTTCACGCCCCAGACCCAATCAGCTGTAGCCGACACCTCATTATCCAAAGATTTGACACCCACTTTGATATAGTTCAAAGCATCGCAACCGCCGAACATCTCCTTGTAGCACTCCGTCTTCAGCTCAGTGGCAAGCAATTCAGGAGCTTCGGCCAAGCATTTCGACATCATGAACATACCCGTATAACAACCCTCCGCCAACTCTTCCGCAGGCAGTTTAGGCGCATTGATCAAGGAGTTGCAGTGACTAAACATGTATGCGTAACAATTCGGCGCCAGCTCTGTGGCGGGCAATTCCGGAGCGGTTCCCAACCTTACGCAGTCAGAGAACATGCTGGTATAACACCCCTCCTCCATCTTCATCGCAGGCAATTCCGTCACTTGGGTCAATTTCTCACAGAACCCGAACATGGAGCTATAGCACGTTGGAGCCAACTCGGTGGCTGGCAGTTCAGGCATTCTCGTGAGTTCCAAACACCTAAAGAACATGCCACTATAGCATCCATACGCCAACTTCCTAGCGGGCAGTGCGGGAGGAGTCGTAATCCTAGTGTCATAGAACATATGGCTATAACAAAAATCCGCCATTTCAGTGGCTGGCAGTTCAGGCGCTTCCTGAAGATTCGTGCAGCCGCTAAACATAGTCATATAGCATGAACCTGCCAGCGTGGTGGCGGGCAGTCTTGGTGCGTTCCGTAGAGCTACGCAAGAGGAAAACAATCCATAGAAACAGGAGTCGCAAGGTATGACAGTGGTCTCGCCCACTCCGTCAATTAGGCTCATTACGCTGCCGGCAGCGGAGATACCGCCCGACATGCAGAAGAATGTGTTTTTTTGGACAAATTTTTCTCCATGGGAGAATCCCTGCGGATTATTTCCTCTGACGTAAACCCTATCCCCCACACGGCTCAGATTCACGGTGTCACCAACTTTCCATTGTACCCATGTCTTGCCGAAATCGAGGGAGTATTGTATGTCAGGCTGGTTATCATCAGAGTTTCTGTACCAGACGCTCGAGTTAGGCTCCACCGCCGTGAAGCTAAGCGCATTGACCAGATCCGGATTTTCCTCGCTCCCGTACTCGGCGGTAAAATAAAAGATTCCAGACTCCCGCAATGGCACTAGGGGCTTATCCCATTGGCTAAAGACAAGTCCGTCGCGGAAGGTAGGTGTCGCGCCCTTGTATTCAGGCACCTCTTCGCAACCGATGGTGTCTCGTCCGAGCACCGTGCTGTCCGGGTTCTGGAAGATGATGATCGGAGAGCTGTATATGTCGAAAAGATCAGGCACTTCAGAGTCTCCGTGCTTGTCGTACGTGCTACCGCAAGGGAAGATGAAGACGCCAGGCCCATCCACGCCTTTGACCCAATTGTCCGTAGCCTCGAAATCATTATCCAAAGAGAGGACACCCACCTTGATGTAATTCAGGCTGGAGCAACCCTCGAACATGTTTCTGTAACATTGACGGGACAACTTCCCAGCAGGCAATTCGGGAGCCTTGGCGATGCCTTTACACCCACGGAACATGCCCTCATAGCAACTAGGCTTCGTCTCTTTGGCAGGCAGAGGGGGAAGCTCCGTCAGGCTCACGCAGCTATCGAACATGTGATAGTAGCACATATCGCTCAGATTTTCGGCTGGCAAGGAGAATACCTCACTCAGGATATCACAGGAGCGGAACATATTGGAATAACAACCTTCCGCCAAACTACGGGAGAGCAACATAGGCATTTTTTTCATGGCCTTACATCCGCTAAACATCGATTCATAGCAATACGGCTCCATCTTCGACGCTGGCAGTGCGGGAATCTCATACATCGACTCACAACCGGAGAACATGTGGCTATAGCAATAAGGCGCCAACTTAATGGCTGGCAATTCGTAAGGTAAGGACAGCATCGAGCAACGGTTGAACATGTAGGCATAGCAACCCTCCGCCAACTCCTCGGCCGACAGTGCGATGGTGGTCGGGATATTGGTACATCCTTCAAACATATGGCTGTAACAATAAGGCGCCAACTCGGTGGCGGGAAGACTAGCGACTGGATTCAGCAAGCTTTCACACCCCGCGAACATATAACTGTAGCAATATGCTTTCAGCGAAAGAGCTGGCAAAGGACACCATTCCATGAACCGGTTGATCTTGCAGTTCTCGAACAGATGGGTGAAGCAATAATCGTTCGGAATCACTTTGGAGATTCCCTTTCCGTCGATCAGGCTCATCACACTGCCGGAGAGATCCGCCAAACCCTCTATCTTAAATTGGGTATAAACATCTTCCGCATGGGAAAAACCACCCAGATTGTTTCCCTTGAGGAAAATCCTATCGCCCACATTCTCCAATATCACCTCTTGGCCCTCCGCCAATGGAGACCATGGTCCACCAAAATCCAGAGCGTATTGCACATCAGGGCTATTTCCCCCCACGTTTATATAGGAGACAGTCGTGCCCGCTTCCTTGGCGATGAAATAAAGCCAATTAACCGCATCGATCACATCATCTTCATATTCAGCGACATAATACAAAATATCAGGATCGGAATCGGATGTAAAAACGCGCTTCCACTCCTTGAAGATCTTCCCCTCGCCATAGGTGGGGGGATTAGGGCTTCCCCCATACACAGGCGTCTCCTCGCAACCGATGCTATCGCGCCAGAGTTCTGTGCTGTCCGGGTTTTGATAGATGGCTATTTTGTACCGTCTAATCGTGAAATTAGTTGGCACCTCGGAAGGTCCATGCTCATCGTACGTGCTACCGCAAGGGAAGACGAATATACCCTCATCATCCACTTTTTTAACCCAATTTTCCGTGGCCGAGAAATCATTCAGCAAACTCATGACACCCACCTTGATGTAGTTCAGTAAAGAACAATTCAAGAACATGCCATTATAGCAGGACTCCACCAACTCGGCCGCCGGCAATTCAGGTGCTTTCTGCAAGGACAAACAATTGGCATACATTCTCTCGTAACAAGAGGATGCCAAGGTCATGGCAGGTAACTCTGAGGCCTCCGTCAGATTCCTACAACTGTTAAACATGGAACTATAACAGGAGGGAGCCAAAGTTGTGGCAGGCAACTCAGGTGCCTTCGTCAGGCCTTGGCAAAAGGTGAACATCGATTCGTAACAAGACTTCGCCAAATTCATAGCCGGCAATTCGGGAGCTTCCGTCAGGCTGGTGCATTGCGAGAACATGCTGGAATAGCACCCCTCCGCCAGGTCCGTCGCCGGCAATTTGTCTACTCGGGTTAATTTAGAACAGCCTTGGAACATTCCGGAGTAGCAATGGGGGGCCAATTCATGTGAACCGAGGAACCCCGTGGAGGTCAGATTCGTACATCCGGAATACATGAATGAGCAACAAAAATCCGCCATGGGCACACCCGGCATTGAGGTTGGGTTGGTCAGGCTGGTACAACCGTTGAACATGTGGCTGTAGCAGGACTTCGCCAGTTTTATTGCGGGCAATACCGGAGGGCTGATTAGGCTGGTGCACCCTTCGAACATGCGTTCATAGCATGACTCCGCCATTTCCTTAGAGATCAATGAAGGAGCATACGCCAGACTCGAACAACCCTTGAACATCTGCATGTAACACTCCGGCTGCATTACCTGTGCCGCCAGCGAGGTCGTCTCCGTCAGTTTTTCGCAATTGCGGAACATCCCCGCATAGCATCCTTCCGACAGGTTCGAGGCGGGCAGTTCTGGCATTTCTGTTATACCGCAGTTGTCGAACATGTTGTCATAGCAGTAAGCGGTCAGCTCCGTAGCTGGCAGTTCCGGGGCCTGCACCAAAGCGGCACACCCATAGAACAATCTTTCAAAGCAAAAGGCATTCGGGAGGGTGCGGGAGGTGCCTACCCCGTCGATGAGACTCATCACGCTTCCGCTTGCGGCGATGCGGCCTGTCATCCTGAACCCCGCATAAATATTTTCGCTCATCGAGAAACTATACGGATTGTCGCCTTTCACATAGACTTTGTCGCCCACGTTTCTTAAGGTCACCACATCACCCGATTCCCACGTGGTCCATGGTTCTTCTCCATCGAAGGAATATAGCACGTCCACAAAACAACCTGTTTTGTAAAGAGCCACGGTGGAGTTCGCCTCCTCGGCGGTGAAGCAGAGATAATTGGTCTTAGAGGGTGCAGTATCATAAGTGGCGGTATAGTAGTAAACGTCCGGTTCAGGGCGGATCTGCGGTTCCTTGTCCCATCCCCTAAAGACGAGGCCATCCTTATAGGTGGGCGTTTCACCCCTGTATACAGGCATCACATCGCATCCGATCGTATCTCGATATATTTCCGTACTATCTGGGTTCTGAAAGACAACAATTGGAGAACTGATAATCGTAAAGTTCGTCGGAACTTCCGATACGCCATGCTTGTTGTATCTACTGCCACAAGGGAAGATGAAAACACCCTCGCCATCTATTCCTTCAACCCAATCTGTTGTCGCATTAACGGAATTGGCCAAAGAGATAACACCCACCTTGACATACTTCAAGTTGATACAATCATTGAACATTTGACTATAACACGACGATACTAATTCCGTAGCAGGTAGTTCTGGTGCATTCTCAAGGCTCTCACAACCAGCAAACATATTATAATAGCATTTATCCACTAGTGCCACCACAGGCAAACTCGGAGCCGTTTTCAAACTTGTACATTTAAAAAACATACTTGCATAGCACGCCTGCGCCAATGTCAACGCTGGCAATGCGGGAGCTTTTTCTAACTTCTCACATAAAAAAAACATACTTGCATAACAACGAGCCGTCAATGTAGTGGCAGGCAGTTCTGGCGCTTGGGTTAGATTTTTACAACCATGAAACATTAATGCATAACACGAGTGTTTCAACTCCGTAGCAGGCAACTTTGGCGCACTCGTGAGCGCTGTACAACCATAGAACAAATCTGAGAAACAATAAGGGCTTGGAATCACAGAAGACTCACCTGTCTCATCAACCAAACTCATCACACTACCCGAAGCTGCAATGCTTCCTGTCATACTGAAAAAAGTATATCCTTTCCCACCCGCATCACCATAAGAATTATCATAAGAAAATCCATCCGGGTTATTTCCTTTGACGTAAACATAGTCACCAACATTCCCCAACGTTATCCGTTCATTCGGAGCCCAGTCAGTCCATTGCTCGCCATCAAGGGAGAATTTCATGTCTGGATTGTTATCATTTCTATTCTGATACCTCACAGTAGATCCTGCTTGCTCGGCTGTGAAGCATAGATAATTCGCAGCCATCCCCTGAAAAGTGGGGAAGAGAAGCAATAGCAATGTGGTAATCCACTTTTGAAAACCCTTATTATTTTTCATACTTATCAGATTTATATCCATCAATCCCTTAATTATGTTCTTCTGTTACCCTTAGTAGGTTAGCAAATATATATAATTTATCCAACATTTCCACTCCTATCCGTCACATAAAGCATTGAATATTGGCAAAATATGCGCTATCGTAGGATTCCCATGGATAGCGTGTGTACAAGCGGGGAAGGGGAAGCGGTCGCCTCCTCTTTCTCCGTTTGAATCTGTTTCTCTATCTCTGTTTAGAATCCGTCGAATATAGATCGTTTGGAACCCTTCTCGAGCGGGAGGGTGATACCGACTTTCAGTCCGGCGCAGATAGGAACGACCTTCTCCGTCAGCGTCGCATTCAGGATACTCTTCTTGCTGATACCCATCGTCGCGTCGTGGTTCGAGACCATATCGTTCAAACCATAGGCGAGGTAAGCGCCCACATGGAACGCGGCGGATTTGTTGAGAGCGAAGGTCCACATCATGTCCACGTAGAGGGAGAGCTGCAGGCGGTTGATGTCTATGTCGTTGTCGCCGTTCGCATCCTGCTTGTAGAGACCATGTTGCGGAAGGTTGCCCAGATCAGCGTCGATGTCACCGCCGAAGTAGGCGCGCGTCTCGACGGAGCCACGTGAGTACTCATATTTGGAGACCAACGGAAAGGCTAGCCTTGGACCCGCACCAATGACGAAGAAAGAGTTGTCTCCCGCATTGAAGCGAGCATAGAGACCGATCGGCACCTCCAATTGGAAAGTACGTTGCTTCTCGTTGAAATCATTGAAGATCGTGCGCAAAGTGTACGGCACGCCAGCGTCCGTCTCGTCGGTGATCGGTTTCTCAATCGTCTCGTTGATGTAGTAGTTTGCCGTGAAATAAGAGAGGCCCAATCCTACACCATATCCGAAGTTCTGCACCAGGAAGTGCTGGAACTGCCACTCAAACAACACACCCCCGCCGGGCTTCGGTTTACCTATCTCCGGTGTGTAACTCAGCACTTCCAAACCACCCCCGAGGGAGATATTGAACAACTTATCCTGCGCCGAAACCAGCTGTGGCAACGCCGCCAATACCAACAATACTATTTTCCTGAATATCAGTTTCATATCTATTATATTAAATTTATTTTATACTATTTGACTAACACTTTACAGTTGGCGTTCTTACCGTCACGGACGGTCAGGACGATGACATATTCGCCCGGCTTCAGGCGCATCGTCTGCTCCTCCTCCACCTCGTCGATGACCTTCTCCACCACGCCATTGGCATGGAAGGCCACAATGCGGGCGTTCGCAAGCTCGTCTGGCTCCACACCAGAGACCTTCAAGGAGAACTCCGTACCCCTCACCACCACGTTAGGTTCGGCGGTGATGGCATAGGCAGCCTCAACAACATCATAGTGAATTGGTTCGATGAAATAGCTTTTGCCAAGCTTATCGGTCACATAGACCATGTACTCGCCGTCGAGCAAAGATACATCATTTAGATATTGGAGCGAACCCTCCTCACATTTTTTCCTATCCTTGTACCACTGGAACTTTTGGAACAGGCCTCCCCCGTTGCGGCAGATCACCACGTCGTTCCAAACCCTCACGTAGTAACTTCTCTGCTTGTCGTCCGGGAGCATCACGTTGAAGGTGAAATCCCTCTTGGAGAAATACCCCTCCTCGTCATACATCACCATCGTAGCCTCGTAGGCGCCCGGCTCCATATCCTTCGGGCAGGTCAGGCTGACCGTGCTGTCGTTGGCGACATCGCCCGAACAGATAGTCTGGTTGTTGTAGCGCACCTCATACTTCGAGCCTTCGCCGCCCGTGAGGTCGTAGAAAATCGTTTCAGAACCGCCCGGCAGGACAAGGTACAGTTCGTCCTCCACCGTCAGCTGGAGCTTCTTGGTGAGTTCCGGATCCTCATAGTCATAGAGGGCGGTGAAGTAGTAGGTGCCCGATGATTCGACCACGGAGAGATCCTTATCCCAACCTTTGAAGGTATAACCCTCACCCATGGTAGGTGTCTCGCCACCGTACTCAGGTGTTTCGCCACAATTGATTGAGTCTCTCCAGAGCACTGTGCTGTCAGGGTTCATGAAAACGATGATCGGCATATCTCTGACGATTTCGAAGAGCGGAGGCACTTCGGATTCACCGTGCTTATCGTAGGTGCTACCGCAAGGGAAGATGAAAACACCTGGACCATCCACACCAGCGACCCACTCTGCCGTGGCGTCGAAATCATTGTCCAAGGTCATGACACCCACCTTGATGTAGTTCAGGCTGGAGCAATTCAGGAACATCTCCGCATAGCACTCCTCCGCCAACTCCTCGGCAGGCAGTTCGGGCGCTTTGACGAGAGACGAGCACCCGCTGAACATTTGCTGGTAGCAATGTTCCTTCAATTCCGTGGCAGGCAATGCCGGTGCATCCTTCAAGCTTGTGCAACCCATGAACATTCTCCAGTAACATCCGAACGCCAGTTCCGTAGCAGGCAGCTCGGAGACCTCCGTCAGGCTAGAGCATCCGGCGAACATGTCCCGATAACAATCGGTATCCAACTCCGTGGCGGGCAATTTAGGTGTCTTCTTCAGGCTGGTGCAATTCAAGAACATCTGATCGTAACACATGTTAGCCAATTTCGTCGCCGGCAATTCAGGTGGAGTCACAAGGCTATTGCAACCTTCGAACATGTTGCTGTAACACCATACTGCCAATTCCGTAGCAGGCAAGTCTGGGACTTGCGTCAGGCGCTCACAACCTCTAAACATTCCACCATAGCAGAGGTATGTTAACTTCGTGGCAGGCAATGTCGGTGCCTTCGTTAGACTATTACAGGATTCGAACATCTCCAGATAGCATGACTCTGCCAACTCCATGGCAGGTAATTCGGGAGCCTCCACCAAACTGGTGCAACCCTTGAACATGCCGCTATAACATTCCTCTGCCAAAGTGGTAGCTGGCAGTTCAGGTGCTTTCGTAAGGGCAGCGCATCCTTGGAACAGGCAGGTGAAGCATTCGCTGTTCGGAATCACGGTTGTTTCACCCACACCATCGATCAGGCTCATCACGTTACCGCTAGCGGCGATTAGGCCTGACATATGGAATGATGTTCTTCGCCCACTTTGGGAGAATCCATCCGGATTATTTCCCTTGAAATAGACCTTATCACCCACGCTCTTTAGGGTCACGATTTCCTTCGGAGCCAATGGAGTCCATGTTTTCCCCTCATCAATGGAGTATTGCAAATCAGGGTATTTATCCTCAACTTCATCTCCATCTTCATCAACTACTCCGAACCAAATTTCAGACCCCTCCTTCTCGGCCGTGAAGCATAGCCAATCGCCTTGCGTAGGGTCTACCTTCTCGTAAACGGCGGTGTAGTAGTACGTGCCAGGTTCCGAATGGGCGGCTGGTTCCTCGTCCCAACCCTTGAAAACGGAACCTTCCCCATAGGTAGGAGTGGCTCCCTTGTATTCAGGAACCGTCTCGCAGTCGGTCGTGTCACGCCAGAGCTCCGTGTTGTCCGGGTTCTGGAAGACGACGATAGGAGAAGCTATGATGATGAAGTCCGTAGGTACTTCGGAGACTCCATGCTTGTCGTATTTGCTGCCGCAAGGGAAGATGAAGGTACCAGGACCATCCACGCCAGACACCCAATTCTCCGTGGCGCCGAAATCATTGTCAAGCGACATGACGCCCACCTTGACGTAGTTGAGGCTAGAGCACTCCTCGAACATTCCCTTATAGCATCCCTCCACCAAAGCGGTGGCTGGCAGTTCAGGCGCTTCCTCCAACTGCGAGCATTTTTTGAACATATCCTCATAACAATGTGCGGACAATGTAGTGGCCGGCAATTCAGGAGGCGTAACCAAGCTGGTACAACCTGCGAACATCGATTGGTAACAAGACTCCGCCAATGTAGTAGCAGGCAAGAGTGGTGCTTGAACCAGGGTCTCACAACCACTGAACATGCCAGAATAGCACCCCGTCGCCAATGTTGTGGCTGGCAGTTCCGGAGCTTTTGTAAGGGTTGTGCAGTCCTCGAACAATGAATAGAAGCAGTAGTCACAAGGCATTGTCGTCGTTTCCCCCACACCGTCGATCAGGCTCATCACGTTTCCGCTGCCAGCGACTTTGCCGGACATTCCAAAGTGTGTATATTTCTCCGGACCGGAGGCTGAGAACCCACTCGGGTTATCTCCTTTGAGATAAACCTTATCGCCCACGTTCTCCAGCGTCACTTTTTCACCATCTTCCAATGGCTTCCATGTCTTGCCACCGTCAATGGAGTACTGCAGGTCAGGGGAATTACCGTTGACGTTTATATACCATATTTGGGAGCCTGCCTCCTCAGCCGTGAAGCAGAGCCAGTTGCCTGGTGCCGGGGCTTCCTTCTCCTCGTAGACGGCCGTGTAGTAGTAAGTATCAGGGATAGGGAGGACGGTCAAGTCATTGTCCCAGCCCACGAAGGTGTAGTCGTCGCCGATGAAAGGTTCCTCACCCCCATATTCAGGAACCGTCTTGCAATCGACGGTGTCACGCCAGAGCTCCAAACCGCCAGGGTTTTGGAAGACGACAATCGGAGAAGCGACGATGGTGAAGTTCGTAGGCACTTCGGAATCACCATGCTTGTCGTACTTGCTGCCGCAAGGGAAGATGAAGGTGCCGGGGCCTTCCACGCCGGATACCCAGTTGTAGGTCGCGGATTCGTCGTTGTCCAAGGTCATCACTCCGACTTTGATGTAGTTGAGGGATGTGCATCCGTTAAACATATTGGCGTATGATAGTTCAGCCAATCGAGTGGCCGGCAATTCGGGAGCCCGAGTTAGGCTGGAACAGTTCCCAAACATCTTGAAATAGCAATTCGTAGCCAATGTGGTGGCTGGCAATTCAGGAGCGGTCGAGAGGCTCACACAGTTGCTGAACATCTCCTGATAGCAGTCTTCCGCCAGGATGTCGGCAGGAAGGTCTGGAGGGGTAACCAGACTCTCGCAAAGCGAGAACATGAACGCATAGCAGTTGGATTCCATCTTGGTGGCCGGCAATTGGGGCGCTTGTGTCAGTGAATAACACTTATAGAACATTGAGGCATAACAGCCTCCCGCCAGCGTGGTGGCCGGCAATTCGGGAGCCACGACAAGTTTTTGGCAATCGTTGAACATAGCGACATAACATCCTGTAGCCAATGTCGTAGCAGGCAATTCAGGCGCTTTCTCCAGCTTCCGGCAAGCAAGGAACATGTTGGAATAGCAATGCTCTTTCATCTCCAAGGCAGGAAGATCGGGAGCTTGCGTCAGACTTTCGCAATACATGAACATGCGGGAATAACATCCCTCCTCCAATTGTGTGGCTGGCAATTCGGGAGCCTTTTCAAGGCTGGCGCATTGATAGAACATGTCTTCGTAGCATCCCACAGTCAGTTTGGTGGCTGGTAATTCAGGCGCTTGGGTAAGAGACGTACAACCGGAAAATAGGCGGAAGAAGCAATAGTCGTTTGGAATCTCCGTGGAGGTTCCCTCTCCGTCGATTAGGCTCATCACGCTACCGCTAGCCGCGATATACCCCGTCATTCCGAACATAGTATATGGATTTCTGTCTCCTCCTTCCATACTTTCGCGGGAGAATCCTTCCGGGTTATTTCCCTTGAAGTAAACTTTGTCACCGATATTCTCCAACCTCACTGTTTCTCTTGCATCCAACGAGTGCCATGTCTTACCTCCGTCTATGGAGTATTGGACCTCAGAATAGTTTCCATTTCGGTTTTCGTACCATACGGTTGAGCCCGCCTCCTCAGCCGTGAAGCAGAGCCAGTTGCCAGGGGTGATGTCTCCCTCTTTCTTGTATTGAGCCGTGTAGTAGTAGACGTCTGGTTCTGGAAGCACAGAGAGTTCAGGATCCCAACCCATGAAGGTGTAACCCTCCCGAACAGGCTCCTCGCCCCTATATTCAGGGAGAGTCTTGCAATCGATGGTGTCTCTTTGCAACTCTGTGCTGTCCCAATCCTGGAAGATGACAATCGGGGAAGCCTTGATGGTGAAGTTATCTGGCACTTCGTGGATGCCATGCTTGTTGTATTTGCTACCGCAAGGGAAGACGAAGAGACCCTCTTCGTTTACACCATTGACCCAATTCGAAGTGGCCATGAAGTCATTGTCCAAGGTCATGACACCCACCTCGATATAGTTCAGGCTGGAGCATCCTTGGAACATCGAGTTGTAGCAAGCGGGAACCAATTGTGTGGCAGGCAGGACTGGTGCCGTTTTCAGGCTGACGCAACCATTGAACATGGATTCATAACAATGTTCCGCCAGATTCTCAGCTGGCAATTCAGGCGCGCTGGTTAAGTTCATACACCCTTGGAACATAAGGGCGTAACAACTCTCGGCCAATTCCGTGGCTGGCAGTTCGGGAGCCTTCTCCACGGACAAGCACTTCGCGAACATGGCCAAATAGCAATCCTTCGCCAAGTTGGTTGACTTCAGTTCCGGCAAATCTGTCAGGGCTGAGCACATTTGGAACATGCCCTTATAACAGCCATCCTTCATGATTTCGGCCGGCAGTTCAGGCGCCTCCGTCATTTGGTAGCAATTATCGAACATATAGCTATAGCAGTATGGGGCCAACTCCGTGGCTGGCAGTTCGGGCGCCTTCTCCAGGGAGGAACATTCCGCGAACATGCTCAAATAGCATCTGGACGCCAACGTGGTGGCTGGCAGTTCAGGCGCTTGTTTCAACCTCGAGCAGCGCCAGAACATTCCTTCGTAGCAGTTGTTCTTCAAATTGGTGGCTGGCAACTCAGGCGCCTTAGTGAGGGATTCCGACCACTCGAAGAGGTATGCGAAGCAATAGTCGTTCGGAATCGTGGTGGAGAGTCCCTTTCCGTCCACCAAGCTCATCACGCTACCGCTGGCGGCGATGTCTCCCGTGTTCATCACGAAGTATGAGTACTCGTTCGGATCCATCGAGAAACCGTTCGGATTGTTTCCCCTCAGGTATACTTTGTTGCCGGTTCCGCCCATCCATACCGTGTCGCCATACGCCAGACTGTTCCAAGTGGCACCTCCGTCGGTGGAGTATTGCACGTCAGGATCGTATTGTCCGCGAGACATGTAGAAGAAAGAGGCGTTGTCCGATTCGGCGGTGAAACACAACCAGTTGTTGGCGGACGGATCCTCGTACTGAGCGGTGTAATAGTAGACGCCCGCCTCCTTGTACGAGGTCAGTTCAGGCTCCCAACCCGAGAAGAGGAGACCATCCTTGTAGAATGGTGTCTCACCCTTGTATTCCGCCTTCACGTTGCAGTCGATGGTGTCACGCCACAGCTCCGTGCTGTCCGGGTTCTGGAAGATGACGATCGGCGAACTGATGATGGTGAAATTGTCCGGCACCTCCGAGATGCCATGCTTGTCGTATGTGCTGCCGCAAGGGAAGATGAACACACCCTCGCCGTCGATGCCCTCGACCCAATTTTCCGTGGCGGAGGAATCATTATCCAAAGTCATGACGCCCACTTTGATGTAGTTCAAGCTGGTGCATCCATTGAACATGTTGGCGTAACAATTTTTGACAAGTGAGGTGGCCATCAAATCGGGCGCCTTCTCCAATTCGGTGCATCCTTTAAACATGTCGGAGTAGCATGCATTCGCCAACTCAGTGGCTGGCAATTCGGGCGCTTCCTCCAACTTGGTGCAATTACCGAACATGCTTCTGTAGCATGTTTGCGCCAACTGGGTGGCTGGCAATTCGGGTGCGTCAGTCAAGCTGGCGCAATTGTAGAACATGCTGCTATAACAACTTGTAGCCAATTCGGTGGCAGGCAATTCTGTCGTCTTTTCCAAACTAGTACAATTGATGAACATGGCGGTATAACAAAATGGCGTCAACTTAGTGGCTGGCAATTCTGGCATGGAGGTCAAGTTCGGGCATTCCCCGAACATGCGGAAATAACACCGATCCGCCAATGTCTTGGCTGGCAATTGAGGCGCTTTTGTGAGAGCGGTACAACCGGCAAACAAGTAAGAGAAACAGTATTCGCAAGGAATCGTATCGGCTTCTCCCACACCATCGATGAGACTCATCACACTTCCTGAGGCGGCAATACGTCCACTCATGCCGAATGTGGTGCAATGCGTGTTTGCCGCCACTGACGGATTTTGCGACGCAAGTATCGTATACCCGAGCGTATGTGAGAAACCGTCGGGATTGACTCCCTTGACATAGACTTTATCGCCGGTTTTCTTCAACAGTATAGGCACCTGGTCCCCCCAAGTTTCCCATGTCTCTCCATTGTCCAGGGAGTATTGTATATCCGGTTGGTTGTTCGTGTTTGCGAACCACACTTTTGAGCTATCCATCTCGGCGGTGAAGCAGAGCCACTTGCCCGGTGCAGGATCTCCCCCTTCATATTGTGCGGTATAGTAGTAGACATCCGTCTCTTCGATCATCCTCAACTCTGGTTCCCATCCTATGAAGTTGGACGGCAGCGGTTCACCCCCATACACGGGCATTTCGTTGCAGTTGATGGTGTCGCGCCAGAGCACGGTGCTGTCCTCGTTCTGGAAGATGATGATCGGTGAGGCCTTGATGGTGAAGTTAGAAGGCACCTGTGAGATGCCATGTTTGTCGTATGTGCTACCGCAAGGGAAGATGAACAATCCTTCTCCGTTCACGCCCTCCACCCATTTGTTCGTGGCACCCGCCAATGGGTCCGTCAATTCAAGGGAGAACGATGACGCTTGGTAATCCAACGACATGACGCCCACCTTGATGTAGTTCAGTTTGGAGCATCCCTTGAACATCTCTTTGTAACAGTCTTCGATGAGCTCCTCCGCAGGCAATTCGGGAGCCTCCACCAAACTGGTGCAACCCTTGAACATGCCGCTATAACATTCCTCTGCCAAAGTGGTGGCTGGCAGTTCGGGAGCCTTCCCCAAGTTGGCACAGTTTGAGAACATTCCACTATAACAAGCTAACGCCATATCCGTGGCAGGCAGTTCGGGAGCTTCGGTGATGGCGCAACCAGAAAACATGCTGGAATAACAAGCCGTGTCCAATTTCATAGCCGGCAATTCGGTGGCTTCCGTCAGACTTGTGCAATTGGAGAACATGCCGGCATAACAATACGGGGACATCTCAGTGGCGTGCAGTTCGGGAGCTTTTGTCAAACTCGTACAATTGGAGAACATGTTGAGATAGCACCAAGGGCTCGTTTGTTTAGCGGGAATCGCAGGCGCATCGACCAACGACGTACAACTGGTGAACATGAGATAACAGCATTCAGTCGCCGGAACGAATTCCGGGAAATCAGGCACGTCGGTCAGGTTTGAGCAAGCTACGTACATGTAGGCATAGCAATGATGGCTCAGCTTGGTGGCCGGCAATTCAGCGGCTTTTTTCAGCCCGGTACATGCGGTGAACATACGGGTGTAACAGCTGTCCGCCAACTCGGTGGCTGGCAAGCTAGGGGCTTCCTTTAAGCTTGAGCAACTAGCGAACATGGTCTCATAACAAGAGACCTCCATCTTGGTAGCCGGCAATCCGGTGATTTGGGTCAGTGCCGAGCATCCCCCAAACATGTTGCAATAACAGCGGTTGGCCAATGAAGTGGATATCAGGTCAGGGGTCGTCGTCAAGCTCGTGCACATGGTGAACATGCTATAGTAACATCCACGCTGCATCTCGGTGGCTGGCAATTCCGGCGCATAGGAGAGGTTCGCGCAATTACCGAACATACCGGAATAGCACCAATCCTTCAATTCGGTGGCTGGCAGTTCCGGAGGGGTAAGAAGCGCACTACAGCGAGCGAAAAGATTGCAGAAACAGTAGTCGTTAGGGATCACGGTAGAGGTTCCCTCCCCGTCGATGAGGCTCATCACACTACCGCTGGCCTCTATCTTCCCGCTCATCATAAATTGAGAGTATTTTTGCTCCGACGATGAGAAGCCTTCCGGATTGATTCCCTTGAAGAAGACCCTATCTCCCTCTGCCTCCAATTCGACGGAACCATTCTCAGACAATACGTTCCACGTTTTTCCCTCATCGATGGAATACTGGATGTCCGGTGTATTTCCGCCAACGTTTACGCATGAAATGGTGGAGTTAGCCTCTTGGGCGGTAAAACAGAGCCAGTTGCCTGGTGTAGGAGGAATCGCCTTCTCATACTCCGCCACGTAGTAATAGATATCCGGGTCGTCGAGGCGAGTCAGTTCCTTGTCCCACTTCACAAAGACATGCCCATCGTCCAAGAAAGGCACGTCGGGTCCGTAGTCGGGGGTCTCGCCACAGGCGATGGTGTCCCGTTTCAGCACCGAGCCGTCCGGGTTCATGTAGACGATGATCGGCGAACTGATGATGTCGAAATTCACCGGCACTTGGGATTCTCCATGTTTGTCGTAGGTGCTACCGCAAGGGAAGATGAACTTACCAGGGCCAGTCACCATAGACACCCATCCCGTGAACGGAGGTGCGTCTAGTGTCATGGTACCCACTTTGATGTAGTTCAATTTAGTGCACGAATAGAACATCCAGAAACAGCTCATCGAGGCGTCCAAAGTTGTTGCGGCTATATAAGGCACCGTCTCCAGGGCAAGACACCTTTCGAACATACTGCTGTAGCAATCCCTTTTAAGTTCTAAAGCGGGCAATTCCGGAGCTTCCGTCAAGCTCTCACATCCCGCAAACATGTTCGAATAGCATGCCTCCGCCAACTTGGTGGCAGGCAGTTGAGGTGTTTTGAGTAAGCTTGTGCAACCCGAAAACATGGCATTATAACAATACGGTTTCAACTCTTTCGCAGGCAATTCCGGAGCTTGGGTTAGGCTTACGCAGACATGGAACATTAGCGAATAACAACCAGCTGTCAGGGTGGTGGCTGGTAACTTGTGAATCTTCGATAGACTCAGACAACTGTCGAACATGTGATAATAGCAACTGTCAGACAACGTCCTGGCAGGAAGTTCAGGCATCTCCGTCAGTTCGAGACAATGGTCAAACATGGAATAATAGCAGTTGCTTTTCAACGTGGTGGCAGGCAGTTCCGGAGCTTTCGTAAGAGAAGTACAACGTGAGAATAATTTGCAGAAACAATCTCTGTTAGGAATCTCCAGGCTCGCTCCCTTTCCGTCGATGAGGCTCATCACACTACCGCTGACGGCGATCTTCTTGGTCATGGAGAAATGTGTGTATTGTGTAGTGCTATGGGAGAATCCATCCGGGTTGTTTCCTCGGATATAGACTTTGTCACCCACACTCGCAAGGGTTATGGACACCCCATCCCATTCAGACCATGTCTGTCCGTTGTCGATGGAATACTCCAAATTAGGGTTATTTCCTTCCACATTGATATACCCAACGGCCGCTCCTGCCTCTTCCGCCGTGAAGCAGAGGTAGTCGACTGTGTTCGGATCGTACGTCCGTTCATATTCCGCTGTCACATAGTAGACGGAGTCACCATCATATTGGATGGAGGAAGGATCTTTGTCCCAGCCTATGAACTTGCGGTTTTCGCCATAGGTTGGATCTCCTTCCCCATGGTACGCTGGCGTTCCGTCACAGTCGATGGTGTCCTGCTCCAGCACCATCTTGTCAGGGTTCTGGAAGATGACGATGAATTGTGGCGCACGGATCTCGAAGTTCTCCGGCACCGCCGACACGCCATGCTTATTGTATGTGCTGCCGCAAGGGAAGACAAAGACTCCGTCATTTTCCACATTGTCGACCCATTCCGTCGTCGCTTCCGCATCCGCCTCCAGGTCTTTCGTGCCCACTTCGATATAGTTCAGGCTGGTACAACCTTGGAACATTCCCTTGTAGCAATCCTGTTCCAACGTGGCGGCCGGCAGGAGAGGCGCCCTCTCAAGGCTGGTGCACTTCTTGTACATCCATTGGTAGCAACTCTTTTTTAGTGCGGTGGCCGGCAATTTGGATGCGATAGCTAGTCCCGTACACTCCTCGAACATCCTTGAATAGCAGAAATCCTCCATCTGGGTGGCGGGCAGTTCCGGCGCCTTCAGAAGGGCAGTACAGTTTTTGAACATGCCAGTGTAACAATATCTTGCCAACCTGATGGCAGGTAGTGCGGGTGCTTCCGTCAGCTTCGAGCAGCTCTCGAACATGTTTTCATAGCAATTCTCCGCCAACTGAGTGGCCGGTAACTCTGGCGCCTCGGTGATCATGCACATCGTGAACATGCTCTCATAGCAATGGGGAGCCATTATCGTGGCGGGCAGTTCCGACACTTTCTTCAGCCCCATACATGCGTTGAACATGTTAGCGTAACATCCTATCGCCAACTTAGTAGATGGCAACACTGGCGTCTCTGTCAGAAACAAACAGGTACGGAACATGCCGGAGTAACAATATTCGGCCAATTCGGTGGCAGGCAACTCCGGCGCTTGGGTGATGCCGGTTGACCTGAACATGTCTTGGTAACATCCCCGTTTCATTGTGGTGGCAGGCAGTTCCGCCGCTTTTTCCATATAGGCGCAGCCTTCGAACATCGAGGCGTAGCAATAGTTCGTCAAGGTGGTGGCGGGCAGTTCCGGTGCCTGCTGGAGATGCTGGCATTCCTTGAAAAGACCATAGAAACAATAATCCGCAGGAATCACGGTAGAGGTACCCTCCCCGTCAACCAGACTCATCACACTACCAGTGGCGTTGACATATCCGTTTATGAGGAAGTGGGGGGCATTGGACTTGCTGTAGGGGCGACTTTCGTCATACTGTCCTTTGAAAAGGGCCTTCTCCAATCCTTCTTCTTGGTCTAACGTGATGGTCGTCTCATCAGTCATCACCTCCCACGTTTGTCCATCATCCAAGGAGTATTGGATGTTCAAGGATGCCGCATTCTCGCAACGGATTTCAGGCCATCCATCCTTGACAGAGAGGCAAAGATAGTTGGCGGCTGTCCCATGAAAGAACGATAACAAAAGAATAAACAACGTGGTGCAACACCTACGGAAACTACGAATGTCTAACATATAACCCTAAAATTTACGTTTCAAGCAAAGAGAGAATCCTCAAAGGATGAGTCTCGACTCGTCCACTCAGCAAATACAACACTCACACAATTGGCAAATTTAATAAATTTTAAGAAAAACAAGTTTTTTTCTCGATAAACATTTCATGGTATACCAAAATTTTTACAGAAATGGCTCATATGAACAGATTTCACAAAAAAAAGGCGGAAGGCAATCACCCTCCGCCATAGAAATATTTTCAGCGAATTATGCGGCAATGACGCAAGAAACGTCAATCGCCCAAGCGTTTGATCAAAGAAGGCAAAGCCTTTTCGAACTTCACACCATACCAGTGGGAAGGATCATCCACCGTACATTCGATGGCCTTCACGGTGAAGTCCACCGCGATCTTAGCCGCCTCTTCCAAAGAGTAGCCACGCACCATCGCACCGGTGAAAGAGCTAGCGAAGACGTCGCCCGTGCCATGGAAAGCACCACCGATGAAGTCGCGGAAGTAATAACTTACCTCGCCCGTCTTGCCGTTCAGCGTAGCGACACCCACCTTGCCCTCTTCCAAGGAGACACCAGTGAGCAGCACATTCTTAGCGCCCAAACCCTTCAATTTTTGCAGCATATCCTCCACATACTCCTTCGTATGGTGATCCTCGACATACTTCTCATTCAACATGAAGGCAGCCTCCGTGAAGTTCGGGAGAATCACGTCCGCCTTGGCGCAGAACTGAGCCATCTTAGCCGGGAAATCATCCGTGAAACCCGTATAGAGCTTACCCTTATCACCCAAGACAGGGTCTATGATGACCAAGCTATCCTTCTTGGAGGTGTTGTCGATGATGTCGGTGATATAGGCCAATTGTTTCGGGCTGCCCACATAACCCGTATAAAAAGCGTCGAAGAAGATCTTCTCCTTCTGCCAATGTTTCATGATAGGCACCAAGTCTTCCGTCAAGTCACGGAAGGTGAAGCCAGTGAAACCGCCCGTGTGCGTCGAGAGCACAGCGGAAGGCAAGATAGCGGTTTCAATCCCCATAGCGGAGAGGATAGGCAAAGCCACCGTCAAAGAGCACTGCCCCACACAGGAAACATCCTGCACCGTCAAAATTCTACTATCGTTCATTCTTCTAGAAAAATTAAATTACAGAGCGCAAAAATATATAAATTCACAAAAAAAACAACGTGATGCGCACGAACATTTCCAGCCCAAGCACACCACGTTGTTCAAAACTATTCGACGGACTTATTTCTTCACAACTTTAGCGGTGACGGATCCATCGGAAGACTTCACCAAGAGCATATAGATGCCCTTTTCTACGTTTTTCAGGTCCAGTTCATCGCCACTGCGCAAATAAGCATCCACAACCACCGTACCCGTCAAAGAGAGTAATTGCGCATACAACACACCATCCGTAGAGGCGGTTATATACAGTTTATCGGATACGGGGTTAGGATAGATCGACAAATAGAGTTCGTTAGGAACATCATCCCTCACAGCCGTAGGAAGGAGGTTTGGTGCAGCAAAGGTAACCATGTTCGTGACATGCCAAAAGACTTTTCCTTTCTCCACGAACCTAGCGTAAGAGTCATGTTTTGCATGCACTTGGTAGGTGATAGAGTCGAGGATAACGAACGAGCCATCGTCCTGTTTCTTGGAGAGAATCAATGTCTTAGATGTCTCGAAAGGCAATTTGAAGTTGGCGTGCATAGCGCCCTGCTCCGTGTCATTGTCCGCCCAAACGATCAGGAAGCCACCCGCAGGGATCGTGGTCATGGCCTCATGTCCGGAAGGGATCTCATACATACCCAGCGTATCGATGGAGCGGGACAGGTAGAGACCTGCCATATCCACATCCTCTTTGCCTGCGTTATAGAACTCAATCCAATCCTCCGTTTGCCTGTACTCATCCAAATAGACGCTATTCTTCGTACATATCTCGTTAAAGACAATCCTGTTCTCTGCCGGGTCATACGAAGCATCCTCCGTGAAGAAGGCCTCATAGGAATCCGCGCAGTTGGCGTGACGGATCAATGGTTGGGACACGACCTCCGTCACCCCGTCACGGGTAACCACCCAATGGTCGAAGAGGTAACCAGCCGGAGCGATCGCCTCGATCTCGCAAGGGGTATCCTGGAAGTAGAGTCCGGAGAAATCATTCATGTTGATCGGCTCCTCATTCAGCAAGAACCGAGCGTTCTTCAGGGAAGAGAAGATCCTCGTGCGAAGGGAATCAGGTCCATAGGTGGCCTTGATATCCTTGTATATGGCAGGGACACGACGATCCAGGAATCGTCTGATTGTGGCGATATTATCCTCAAAAGAGCCCTCGACCTTCTTGTTTTTAGAGAGATACTCCTCATAGACCAACGCTTCTTGTTGCACATTGTTCACCAAGCTATCCAAGATCTTGTTCATGCGCTCCGCAGAGAACGTGGTCGCGAGGTGGACGCAACATTTAGCGAGGAAGCGGCTCTTGATCTTCTCGTTCTGCATCATGCCCTTGAAGGTAGCGCTCTTATTGGCGAGCGTAGCGATGGAGCGAGTCGAGTAGTTCTGCTCGTACAAGGAGAACCCGAAGTCTGTATCATAGAGGATCCAACGCCAACGGCCACCCGACTTGGGTTTCCAAGCCTTGACATTGCCACCTGGCCAGTCCCTGTTCACCACATAAATCTCGGACAGGAAATAGTTGAGGAATTCATTGACGTCGATAAGGTTATTGATCTCCTCGTAACGGCCTTCCGCATTGATGTCGTCTGCGGAGAGCGACGCATATTCCAGCACACGGTCATACGTCGTACCTTCATGTGCGTGGGAGCCCTCATTCAGATAGAACTCATCGTCACCATAACCATGGTTGGAGAAGATGAAATCCTTGTTGGTACGTTCACGGATATTCAGCATGCCATAGTAGACACCATTCACGAAGACAACAGAAGGTTGATAAGCCTGATGGTCAATATCCAAGCAAGAGGCAGCCGTCTGCAGGAAGCCGTCACGGAGGTAAGAACGTCCAAAGTCATTACCCGCGTTTCTCAACACGATGCTCTTCCAGCGCAGGTTCGGTTTTTCCTTGAAGATTGGATAATCCAACTCATTATCACCATATACCTTAGCGGCATTGACCTTGATGGACTTCACGAATTTCGTCCTCGAGCAGGCGCCGAAGTTTCCGATCTTCACCTCTTGGTTCAGGTGTTCCTTCTTCTCATCGTCGAAGAATTCGAAGTTGGCCGGTCGGTCCCAATCGTTCCAATAGTTCGCATCGAGGTCTGGTCCGTTGCAATAGGAAGGCACCTCCGAGCCGTTATCACCTGCGACGAGCAGACCCAGTTCATCACTGTAGAGATATTCAGGGTCAGAGACGATGGCCACGACTGGCAGGTTGATGTCACGTTCGTCAATGAAGTACGTGGCGGAGACCACATTGCTAGGGAATTGTCCGTCATGGTAAGCCGCGGCGCGCAAAGGAGTGTTTGCAGAGAGGGTGATCGGTTCGCTGTAGAGTGTACCCTTCTCCTTCGTAGGCTCCGAGCCATCTGTGGTGTAATAGATCTGCGCGGAGGCGTCCGCCGCACTGATACGGACCGTTTGCTCCCCCTTGTAGAAGCCAGGTTTCAGGTCGAACGAAGGAGCGGCCGTCTGCACCTTTGAGGTCTGCACATCATTGTTGGAAGCGCCAGGAGTAGCCTTCAGGAGGAAGCCGAGCGTCTTCGAGCCGTCGCCCACCCTGCCGTAAGAGACGTTACGATAAGTCGTGTCATAACTCATGCGATCCACTTGGCGCCCAGACTCATCGAAGAGGTAAAGAGTCCCCTTCTTGGCAGGCAGTTTAAACGAAGCGTGGAAAGGCAACGGATCCTCAGTGGAACCATCCAAATAGATGACGAGGTAGCCACCAGGCTGGATCACGGAACGCTCCGGATGAGCCTTATCCGTTACGATCTGCCATTTGTCTGAGATAACAGACGTGTCCGTAAGAAAATAGGAAGAGACATCCACCGCCTCGCTACCCGTATTATACAACTCTGCCCAGCTAGAGAACAGCAAGGCATCATCCAAAGAAGAACATACGTTCTTCGGCATCACCTCATTGATGACAATCGAGCCATGGAGGGCCAACGATGCAATCAACGAGATTGACAAGAACAAAAACCTTTTCATCATAACATTTTCAATTAGAAACATTTATACTACAAAAACGCTCATTAATAATCGTGCGCAAATATACTAAAATATTTCAGGACTATACGTTTGTGTGAAAAAAAGGAAAGAAGCGTCCCCACTTCTTTCCTTTTTTCATCTATCATTTAATTTTCACGATTTCAATCGTACCTCTCACGATCAAGCCATTACGCATCTCGAGCTCATAGAAGTAGACGGCAGGGTCCGCTTGATGTCCCTTTTGCGTTCCCGGCCAACCGTCATTGCCTTCGAATATCTTCTCGCCATAGCGGTCAAAGATGGTGACATGATGGTTCTTCATGAAGACGTCGTTCAAGCCATCCTTCGTATGAGGGGTGAAAGCGGTAGGGATTTGCTGCAGCACATCAACCTCCGTGAGACGGGAAGGTGTTTCAGGGCAGACACCATCCGAGATGGAGACGTAGTAGTACGCCGTATCCGTTGGATAGTCTACGATATAAGGAGTCTCCATGAAGCCGGAAGTCTCATACACCTCATCCTGCTCGTCATCAGGATCGTTGAAGATGAATCCCTCGCCCACGAAGGAGTTATAGTTCTCCATGTCATACTTGCCTTTCACCTTACGCCATACGAGGTAATGGTAATCGTAGTCGGTCTTAAGCGTCAACGTGATGCTCTCACCGTTCCAGATACGGGCAGGGTCATGAGGATCCGTCTCGATGATGATGCTATCTGGGTTATAACGTTTGTGGACGTTGAGCAAGATGGAATCCTTAGAAACCAATTGGTTGAGACGCAACAACTCGAAGGCGATCGTATCGTTATCCAAATAGATCAACGAGTCTTGGGTGGTCAACGAGTCGCCATAGCAAGACAACAAGTTGTGTGAATTAAGCGAAGAAGAGGATCCGCATCGGTTCTCGGCATAGTAAGAGATCACCTTACCATTCGCCTCATACGAGATCGCACCTGCGACAGAGTCGGTCGGATCGAAGCGTTCGCCATCCAACATCCAGTATTGGTCAATTATCGGAGTGCCCATATCGTCTATACATCTCAAGTATGGATCCAACTGGATCATGTTGCCTTCACAGACTGGCATATCGGCGGAGATCATACTAATCTTCGGACGTTCCAGCACATTGATGTAAGCGGAAGCCGTATCGGAGCAACCGGTCGTGGTATCCATGGCGACGAACCAGTAGAGATCGCTCTCTGACTGTTGGTTCAGCGTCGTCAAAGCACGGCTGGTATTCACCTCGGAGCCATACATGCTCACATACTCGGCGAACTCACTTCTATAGGTTTTCGGGTTATCACTATAGATCAAATTCTCATGAGCGATAGAGCCCCTATAGTAGTCATAAGAGAACACACTAGGGAGCTTACGTATTCTACCATTCGGCATCACCTGCTCCACATAACCCGTCGCGAAACGGATGCTCTGGCTAGCCAAGAAGATACCCACCTCGTCGGTCACACAAGTGTCGACAGAGTAAGCTGACAACGAAACGATTGCGCTCGCCGACTGTACCCTCACGTATTTAGCGACGCTATCGGCATTGCCACACATATCGGAAACACGTACCCATACCCACATGGAGTTTTGAATAGTAGAACCAGGCGCAGGGGTTTGAACGACCGTGAGGTTATTCAACTCCGTACAATTATCCTCCACCATAGACTTCACATCCATGGTAAAGTCTGGCACTTCGAACATACAACCCTTCAAAGACTTCGCCAACACCGTGTCACGCCAGCCCTCAGGATAATTGAAGGAAGGTGAAACCGTATCACGGATGGCGATGGTTTGAATCATCGTATCCACATTGCCGCAACGGTCATATGCATAGTATGCGCGCTTGATGTCGTAGTTGAAGTACTCGCAAGAGGATGGATTCGTGTTACGATTGTTCGTCTCCACCATCTCGACACGAACGCCTCCGTCACAGTTGTCGGTAGCGGTCACCGTAATCGGAGCGAAGATGGAATCCTCGCAGGAGAGCGTGGTATCGTTCAAGACGAAGTCGAAGTGAGGCGCGATCGTATCACGCACGTAGATAACCTCCTGGCAGGAGTCGATGCCGCCACGGGTGTTCGTCACCTGATAGATCCTCGTCACAACCATCTCGCAAGAGTCTCCTTGGTAGTTATCCTTGTAACGGAAGGAGCCGTCCACGATCTTGTACTCCGTCGTGAAGGAACCGCCCGCATCCTTGAAGGCCTCGTAAGAGTCATATGCGGCAGGGATATCCTCCAAGCAAGCGAATACCTTGCCGTCGAGGTTGCCAGGACAGAAGAGCGTATCCGTACCGAAATCTTCCACCTTGACGATCTGCGTACACTCGCTGGAATTACCAGACTTGTCGGTATAGGTCCAAACGATAGTGGTCAGACCGATTTCGAAGTTGCCCTCCAACGGAGAACCATCCTCACGGAGTCCGGTAGCGGTGATCACACCGTCACAAAGGTCATCCAAGGTAGGAGCGACCAAACCGGCGGCGACAGCCTCCTCGTAAGTGGAGACATTCTTGTACTTGGAAGTAGCGGTGATATCCGCATGAATCGTATCGAGATCCTCACAATGAGGAACAGGAGCGATAGTATCCTTCACCGTCACCTTCTGCTCACACGTCAGAGGTGTCGTGCTGTAAGGGCTGATGAACGTCCACGTCACAGTAGTCGTTCCGACAGGGTAAGCGTCTTCGAGCGTCAAACCATCCTGACGGGTAGGAACACCCGGCACGTCATCGCCCGTACAAGCGTCCTTGGCCACTGGCGTAGGCAACACGAACTCGCCCGCAGGGATTTCGCACTTATCCATCGCCAAGTAGAGGGTCGTATCCTTCAATTCGTCGCAATTGAACTCCGGAGCCAAATCGCTCTGGATGAAGACGTATTGCTCGCACGTAGCGACAGCCGTCGAGTAGAGGCTCGTGAAGGTCCAGATGATCGTGTCACGACCTACGACGTAAGCGCTATCCATGTCACGACCGCTCGTCCTTTGTCCAACGCCCCAAACCGTATCCTTCGTGCAGGCATCGAGGGCGAATGGCGTGTTCACATTCAAATCGGCGGCGGAGATCTCACAAACACCCGTCAACACCTTGTTGATCGGAGTGTTCTTCAACGAATCACAGTTGAAGCTTGGCTCCATATCGCTTTGGATGAAGACATATTGTTCGCAAGTATCATTGTTCGTCGAGTATTCGCTATCGAACACCCAAACGATGGTGTCATGTCCGACAACGTAGTTATCCGTCATAGCCCTGCCGCTCTTTCTCGTGCCAACGCCCCAAACGGTATCGTTCGTGCAGACATCCAGGGCGAATGGTGTGTTCACATTCAAGTCAGCGGCGGATATCTCACAGACGCCTGAAAGCACCTTCTCGATCGGCGCGTTCTTCAACGAGTCGCAATCGAACTTAGGCTTCATATCGCTTTGGATATAGACGTACTGCTCACAAGTATCGTTCAGGGTTGAGTACTCGCTATCGAATACCCAGATGATCGTGTCACGGCCCACCACATAAGGCTCATCCATGCCACGTCCGCTCTTTCTTGTACCAACACCCGGGATCGGTTCCTTCGTGCAGGCGTCATAAGCGATAGGCGTAGCGATGTTCAGGTCGGCGGCGGAGATTTCACAGACGCCCTCCAACACCTTCTCGATCACCTCTTGCTTCAACGAGTCGCAGTTGAAGATTGGTTTCAAGTCGCTTTGGATATAAACATATTGCTCACAGACTGATGTGTCCGTAGAGAATTCGCTGATGAAGGTCCAGACGATCGTGTCACGGCCGACCACAAAGTTCTCGTCCATGCCCTTGCCGCTCTTGCGTACGCCGACGCCATAGATCTTCTCGTTCGTGCATGCGTCGATGGCGAACGGTGTCTTGATATCTATCTCAGCGGCGGAGATCTCACAAACGCCCTCCAAGACACGCTCGATCGGTGCATTGTTCAACGAGTCGCAATCGAACAAGAGTTTCTTATCGCTACGGATGAAGACCGGTTGCTCGCAGACTGCGGCGATGGTCGAGTAGGTGCTGACGAAGCGCCAGATGAGCGTGTCGCGACCCACGCGGAACGGTTCATCCATGCTCAAGCCGCTCTTTCTCTTCGCCTTGCCCCATACCGTATCGTTCGTACAAACGTCGATAGCAAATGGTGTGTTGATATGCAGATCCGCAGGGTCGATCTCACAAACCTCATGCAGCACCGTATCGATCACCTCCTTCATCAAGGAGTCGCAATCGAACTTAGGAGCCATGTCGCTGCGGATGAAGATATACTGCTCGCAGAATGCGGTATCCGAAGAGAATTCGCTAGCGAAGGTCCAGATGATCGTATCACGGCCCACATGGTATTTATCACCCATCGACAGGCCACTGGTACGTCTACCCACACCCCAGATCGTATCCTTCGTGCAGGCATCCAAAGCGAACGGAACGGTGAAGTTCATGTCGGCGGAGTCAATCTCGCAGACACCCTGGATATCACGCTCGATCGGTGCGTTCTTCAACGAGTCGCAGTCGAACAACGGAGCCATATCGCTCTGGATGAAGATATATTGGTCACAAACAGTTGTGTCCGTAGAATATTCGCTGATGAACTTCCAGGTGATCGTGTCACGGCCCACCTTATAGATGCCGCCCATCGGCTCACCGCTCGAACGTGTGCCCACGCCCCAGATCGTATCCTTCGTACAAGCGTCCAAAGCGAACGGAACGGTGAAGTTCAAGCTTGCGGAGTCAATCTCACAGACACCATGCAGCACGGTGTCGATCGGACTGTTCTTCAACGAGTCGCAATCGAACAACGGAGCCATATCGCTCTGGATGAAGATGTATTGGTCGCACACCACATCCTCAAGCGTATAGATGCTGGAGAAGGTCCAAGTGATCGTGTCACGTCCCACGTAGTATTTGCCACCCATCGGCAGACCGCTCTTGCGTACGCCGACGCCCCAAACCGTATCGTTCGTACAGCCGTCGAGAGCGAACGGAACCTGATAGTTCAGCGTAGCGGAATCCACCTCACAAACACCATGGAGCACCGTGGTGATCGGATGGTTCTTCAACGAGTCGCAATCGAACTCGATGCCCTTATTGCTTTGGATGAAGACATATTGTTCACAAATGGCCGTGTCGATGGAGAACTCGCTGATGAAGCGCCAAACGATAGTATCGTGACCCACAACATAAGAGTCGGTCATCGCACGTCCGCTCGTACGCTCGCCCACGCCCCATACGGTATCGCCCGTACAAGCGTCGAAGGCGAATGGTGTGTTCACGCCCAAGTCGGCAGGAGTGATCTCACAGACACCGTCCAGCACCTTCTCGATCGGACTGTTCTTCAACGAGTCGCAATTGAAGATCGGCTCCAGATTGCTCTGGATGAAGACATATTGCTCGCAAGTATCATTTGCGGTGGAGTATTCACTATCGAACACCCAGACGATCGTGTCGCGACCCACCACATAGTTATCCGTCATGCTCTTGCCGCTCTTGCGTGTGCCTACGCCCCAGATCGTATCATTCGTACAAGCATCGAGGGCGAACGGAGTGTTCACATTCAAGTCAGCCGGAGAGATCTCGCAAGTATCCACCAGAACCTTATGGATCGGAGCATTCTTCAACGAGTCACAATCGAACTTAGGTTTCAGATCACTCTGGATGAAGATATATTGTTCACAAGTATCGTTATTGGTTGAGTATTCACTATCGAACACCCAGATGATCGTGTCACGGCCCACCTTATAGGTGCCACCCATCGGCTCGCCGCTCGTTCTCGTACCCCTACCCCAGACGGTATCATTCGTACAAGCATCCAAGGCAAACGGTACGATCATGTTCAGACCAGCGGAGTCGATTTCACAAACACCCTCCAGCACACGCTCGATTGGCGCATTCTTCAACGAGTCGCAGTCGAACTTCGGCTTCAAGTCGCTCTGGATGAAGATATATTGCTCACAAACAGCGGTATCCGTAGAGTATTCGCTGATGAAGCGCCAAACGATGGTATCACGACCCACCTTATAGATGCCACCCATCGGCAAACCGCTCGTACGCTCGCCGACACCCCAGATCGTATCCTTCGTGCAGGCATCCAAGGCGAACGGCACCGTGTAGTTCAAGCCAGCGGAATCGATTTCACAGACACCATGGAGCACCGTATCGATCACAGCCTTCTTCAAGGAATCACAGTCGAAGAGTGGCTCCATATCACTCTGGATGAAGATGTACTGGTCACAGAGAACCGTATCCGTGGAATACTCGCTGATGAAGGTCCACGTGATCGTGTCGCGGCCCACCTTGTAGATGCCGCCCATCGGCTCGCCGCTCTTCCTTTCACCCACGCCCCAGATCGTATCCTTCGTGCAGGCATCCAAAGCGAACGGAACGGTGAGGTTCAGTCCAACAGAATCGATCTCACAAACGCCTTCAAGCACACGCTCGATCGGTGCGTTCTTCAGAGAGTCGCAGTCGAACTCGAGACCCTTATCGCTCTTGATGTAGATGTATTGGTCACAGAGAACCGTGTCCGTAGAGTATTCACTGATGAAGGTCCACGTGATCGTGTCACGGCCCACCTTATAGGTTCCGCCCATCGGTTCGCCGCTCTTCCTTTCGCCCACGCCCCAGATGGTATCCCTCGTGCAAGCATCCAAAGCGAACGGCACGATCATGTTCAGACCAGCGGAGTCGATTTCGCAGACACCATGGAGCACACGCTCGATCGGTGCGTTCTTCAACGAGTCGCAATCGAACTCCAACGCTTTATCGCTCTTGATGTAGATATATTGTTCACATTCAGCCACTGCGGTGGAGTATTCGCTGGTGAAGGTCCAGACGATGGTATCGCGGCCCACCTTGTAGATGCCGCCCATCGGCTCGCCACTCGTTCTCCTGCCCACGCCCCAGATCGTATCCTTCGTGCAGGCATCCAGTGCGAATGGAACGATCATGTTCAAGCCAACGGAGTCGATCTCACAGACACCTTCAAGCACACGCTCGATCGGTGCGTTCTTCAGAGAGTCACAGTCGAATTCCAACTCCTTGTCGCTCTTGATATAGATATATTGTTCACATTCAGCTATCGCGGTGGAGTATTCGCTGGTGAAGGTCCAGACGATGGTGTCGCGGCCCACAGGGTAAACACCGCCCATCGGCAGACCGCTCGTACGTCTACCCACGCCCCAGACGGTATCGTTTGTGCAGGCATCCAAAGCGAACGGAACAGTGAAGTTCAGGCTTGCGGAGTCGATCTCACAAACACCATGCAGCACGGTGTCGATCGGAGCGTTCTTCAACGAGTCGCAATCGAACAACAGCTCCTTGTCGCTCTTGATATAGATGAACTGCTCGCACTCCACAACCGAAGTAGAGTATTCGCTGACGAATCTCCAAACGATGGTATCACGGCCCACAAGGTATGGATCATTCATCGCACTACCGCTCTTACGCCTACCCACGCCCCAGATCGTATCGTTCGTACAAACGTCGAGGGCGAACGGAGTCTGTATCTTCAGGGAAGCGGAATCGATCTCGCAGACATCGTGGAGCACCGTGTCGATCACCGCACGGTTCAGAGAGTCGCAATCGAACGCCAGCTCGTTATCGCTCTGGATGAAGATATATTGTTCGCAGCTATCGAGTGTCGTGGAGTAGATGCTTTGGAATACCCAAACGATCGTATCACGACCCACGACGTACTTGTCATTCATCGCCAAGCCGCTCTTTCTATGTCCGACACCCGGCACAGGGTCGTTCGTGCAGGCATCATGTGCGATAGGCGTTTGGATGCCCAATTGTGCGGAATCCGTTTCACATACGCCATGAAGCACTGTGGTGATAGGACTATTCTTCAACGAATCACAGTCGAAGACTGGCTTCAGATCCGTATTCAGCATCAGTTTCTGGTCGCAATAGACCTTGTTGCCCGTCTTGTCTTGGAAGATCCAGTAGAGGTTATACACCCTACCTACGACGAACTTATCCTCCGCCTTCACGCTATCGGCGAGGTTCGTCGACGTGGAGAGGACACCGATGATGTCGCCATCGCAGTTATCATGTGCGGTATAAGTATTCAAATTGATTTTCTTATAAGGCAACTCACAAACGCCATGGGCAACCACCACCGCCGAATCAGGGTCGATGTCGTCGCAATTGAAGGTAGGTGCAGTCGTATCCTTCAGCAATATAGGGAGTTGACAAGAATCCATCTTCGTCACGAGATGTTCACCCGTCTTCACGAACACCCAGCGGATATCGTAAGGCGTGTTGTAGAGAAGCGGATCGTCGTCCTTCAAGATCGACCAATTATCAGCGCCATACAAGGAGACCTTCATGATGACGCTGTCGATAGGCGTCTCAACAGAAGTCTCGCAATCCACATATGAGGCGGATGCGTTCATGTTCAGTTTGGAGAGGCTATCGCTCAAGCTCTTCCAAGGGAGGTCCGTACACGTTTCAACGATGAACGGTTCACCCGTAGAAGTAGGACAGTTGAGATCGATTCCATGGTCATCCAAGATGGACACCTTTTGTTGGCAAGTATCGGAGTGGACGCCATAGATATCCGTCGCAAACCAATAGACAGTATAACCACCCACGGAGAAGTTCTTCGTCACGGAAGCGTCAAACGCATCCAAAGCCGTGAATGTTGCGTTGTCATATGAGTAATAGATCTTATCGACGGCACAGTTGTCCGACGCCGTAGCAGGGCGGAGCGTCACATCCGTGGCGCAACCCGTGGTGAGGGAGATAGCCGTATCGGCAGGACAAGTGATCACAGGAGCGATCGTATCCAGAACCGTCACCTGATATTGGCAGGTATCGGTCACATTGCCATGGACATCCTCGGCATACCAATAGATGGTCGTGTCGCCCACCGCGAGGGTATGATTGAACGTAGCGCCCAACAGAGAGAATGATTCACCGTCGAATGAATAGTAAACCTTCGGATCACCGCAGGCATCCGTAGCCGTAGCGACAGGGAGATCCGATGCGATGGAGCAACCGCTCACCACCTTCAGTGTCATGTCGGAAGGACAAGTCATATCAGGAGCGATGGTATCGACCACAGACAAGGACTGGCCACACTCGCCAGACTCGTTGCCCATTTGGTCGGCCACCTTCCACACGATGGTATGAGAGCCGTTGGAAACGTCGCGAAGGTTCGAGCCCGTGAACTCCGTGAAGGTGGCATCATCATCCAGCTTAAAGAAGTAGGTCAAGTTCGCCTCGCCGCAGTTGTCATCAAAGACGCCCTCAGGTTTCAGGAACTTATAACTCATCGTATCGCACGTGACAGGCTTCAGGACGATATCCTCTATCTTAGAGCAGTCCATCGTAGGCACGCTCGTATCCCTCAAGATCACCTTGCTATCGCAGGTGTCATAGACAGTCTCCATGTTCTCACCACTCTTCTCGAACACCCAACGGATATCGTAAGAGGTATTGTAGGCCAAGACCGTGGCAGGGAGGAGCGAAGCATATGCGTCGATAGGGTCAGAAGCCTTCTTGTACTCCATCTTAGGTTCGATGTCGATCGCCTCACCATTGTTGGCGCAGTTCATACGAGTAGCCGTCGCCTTTTGCGCATCCGTATAGCGCGCGAGCACGTCGTCCCAAGACATATCGTCGCAAGTGTTGATGGTCACATCATCCTCTGTAGGGCAAGACGTTGTGATGCCCGTGGTATCGGTCACCGAATAGCCACGTACGCACTCCGCTTTATTATCGGAGGCGTCATAGGCCGTCCATGTGATGGTAGTCACACCCAATGGGAAAAAGACCTCAACTGGTGCCGTGTACTCCACATCAGAGCCAGCACCCACACGATAGTAGCGTCTCGTCACCTCACAATTATCCGTCACAGGAGGGAAGAGAAGCGACATGGTCGTATCACAGTTGTGGTAAAGTTTAAAGGCGGTGTCGGCAGGGCAATTGAATACAGGGGCTGCCACATCCACCACAGAATAAGTCTTAACGCAAGTATCGGACGTGAGACCCGCATTATCCTTCGCATACCATTTCACGAGGGTATCACCCACCACGAAAGTGACATCGACCGGTGCGGTATAAAGCTGTTCTTCCCCATTGCCTATCTTGTAGAAGATTTCGTAATTCTCACAATCCGTCACTGCAGGCGCAGTCAATGTAACCGTCGCCTCACAACCCTGGGTCACCTCATACGGTGTGAGCACCAGCGCATCGCACTCGACAGTTGGCGGGAGAATATCCAGCACATCCAATTCATAGGAACAAGTATCCGACCTATTGCCATGGGCATCGACCGCATACCAATAGACATGGTGCTTACCGATGGCCAGAGTGACTTCGTTACCATTGACACCTGCAGCGAAATCCACGAATCCACCATCATCGACCGCATACCAATATGCGAGATCAGCGTCCGGCGTGCAATTGTCATGGAATGCACCGATCGGAGCCTCCAAGAGGTAGAGCGTGTCGCAGCCATGAGGCCTCAACGCAGGCATCACGATATTGCAGTTCGCCACAGGGGCAGTCGTGTCGGTCAGAAGGACATGACTGATGCAAGAGTCCAAGACAGACTCCATATTGCCACCACCCTTTTCGAACAACCACTTCAGGTCGTACGTCACGTCCATCTCGAAATTAAAGGCGTCCGTCAACGCCACGTAAGCAGACTCCGCCTCCGTTTGTTTCTTGTAATAGAATGTCGGGGTCAATTCCTCATCCACGCCATGCTCGCAATCCGTGCGAGTGGCGGTGGCTGCATAGTCGCCCGTCAAGTGCGTCCTCACCTCGCTCCAAGGTTGGTCTTCACAGACATCCAACACCAGGTTGTCATTGTCTGGGCAGTGGACGATAATGCCCGAACTATCCTTCACGGTATAGGTCACAGAGCAAGAAGCGTCGTTGCCGGCAAGATCCACCACACGCCAAGTGACGATGGTCGAGCCCAAAGCGAATCTAGAAGAGGCCGAACCACTATAGAGCACCTCACTCTCCGAGCCCACCTTATAGTAGCACTTCAGTTGGTCAGGAGAACAGTTGTCGTTTGCGGCAGGAGGGTCCAGGGTCAAGGTCGTATCGCAGTGTGTATAGACCTTCACCTCGACATCATCCACACATCTGATGGTCGGTTTAGCCGCATCACGCACCGTGAAATGGCTCTCGCACGTATCCGAGTAGTTATTCGAAGCATCCTTCGCATACCACTTCACAAGCGTATCGCCCACCTTGAAGGTCACGCTATTGTTAGCCGCATTGTTTGGATCATAGACATGCTCCACACCATCGCCCAACTTATAGTAGACCTCGGCCACGCCACATGCGTCGTTCACCTCAGGAGCCACCAAGTTGAAGGTGGTGTCGCAGGAGGCATAGACATCCATATCGACATTCGCCACAGGGCTACAAGTAATAACTGGAGGGTTAGCATCCACGACGCTGATACCATATCCACAAGTATCTAAGATGGACATGTTTTGGAAGTTATCCAATGCCACCCAAGAGATCCAGTGAGATCCGGACGCCAGATTGAAGGTAATACTATCACCTGGTCTTCCGTAATAGAATGGGCCCCTACGATCCAAGAAGAAGACGTAAGTCAGTTCATCGTCCGGCGTACATGGATCATGGAAAGCTCCGATAGGAGGATCAACCGTATAGACAGTGTCACAGCCCTTAGGCCTGAGCGTGATGGAGTGTAACACGCTACAATCTGCCGTTGGTGCGGAGATATCGGTCAAGAGGACCGTCGAGAAACAAGAGTCCTTCACCGTCTCAATGTTAACCCCTTCGTAGACGAAGAGCCATTTCAGGTCATATGTCAAAGGATTACCTGGTGACGAGAACTCAAATTCGGAGCTGTTCGTCAAGAGCACGTATGCGCTCTCCGGATCGCTTTGTTTTTTATAGTAGAATATAGGGTCGACCGTCCGGGAATTTCCACTCGGGCACTCCATACTAGTGAAGGAGGCCGCATAATCACCCGTCAAGTGCGTCTTCACGTCGCTCCAGGTGAGAGCGTTGCAGACGTCGAGTTTCAGTTCAGGGTTGTCAGGACATTTCTTGACGAATCCTGGCTTGAACGTGATGTCATAGGTGTGAGAGCACTCAACCGCCTCGTTTTGGCAGGCGTCGACCGCATACCAATAGACCGTCGTCGCACCCAAGTCAAACTCATGCTTGAATGGTCCCGTATAAGTTTGCACCGGATCCGAACCGATCTTGTAGGAGATGGTGAGATCCGTGCAAGGCGTCGTGACATCAGGAGCCTCCAGCGTGATCTCATGGGTACAGGTGCCGACCGTAATGGATTCGACACTTGTAGGAGGGCAAGTGAACACAGGTTTCACATCGTCATCCAAGATATAATCGTAACGCCATGAGCTGGACTTTCCGCAATCCGTATAGGTGTAGACAAAGGATATCGTTCCTTTACAATTCTCCTTGCCGGTTTCCCAGTTGAAGACCCTAGACAAGGTTGGAATGACAGCCTCACCACAATCGTTGAGAGCCGTTGGAATAGCCGAAGGCGCCAAAGCGGCGGTGTCACTGATACAAGAGATGTTTTGGGAAGATTCAAACCCGTCGGAATCAATCGTTGGCGCATGTTTCTCTATCGTATAGACATAATCCCAAGTCTGGGTATGGCTTGCGCAATCCTCGTACGTATAGGTGTAGGTAACCGTTCCCTCGCAATCCGGCATCGGAGTAGGCGTCACCACATATCCTGACGGAGACAATGCTCTACCGCAGAAATCCGTCACGTCAGGCAAGGCCGGCTCCACCGCAGCATCCTTACACTTGATTGTTTCAGCGCCCGCACTAGGTGTTGAGAAATCAGGGATTCTCACATTATAAGTGAATGTCCAGACGTGGATATGGTTTGCGCAATCCTTATAAGTATAGCGATACCTCACGTCACCATTGCAAGTAGGGAGCTCGTCAACCTGCAGCGCGCTTGGTGTGAGCACATTGCCACAACCGTCCTTCACCTCAGGCAACGTAGGAGCCGTCTGGGCATCCGTCGCGCAACTCACCTCTCTCGATCCATCCTGCGGCAGTTGGAAATCAGGTTGTTGGATATAGATATTCTGTTTAATCGTAGTAGATTTTCCGCACTCATCCGTGATCGTATAGGTACGCACCACCAAGATAGGGCAAGTATCCACAGGGGAAGCATCCAGCGAAGAGATCACCAGATCATCGTCCGTCGTGCAGTTATCAGAGACATCCAGGCCTGAGCCCAAAGCCTCGAAAGCGCTGATGGAAGAGGCAGCCGCAGGCACGACAGAGAGGTCACAGCCCTCCACCTCCAAGTCAGGCAATGTGCCAGTGATTGCAGGAGGCACTTCATCCGACTTCCACGTATAGGTGACAGAGACCTCGTGGGCAGCGTTACCGCTTTCATCCAACACATTCGCCCGCCACGTCCGGGAGACCATACAACCACCCAGATTTTGATCGGCATCCTTAGTGACCTCAATTTTATTCGTCAGGTCACCATCACAATTATCCCTTGCGGAGAAGGTAGGTGCAACAATCGTAGGATTACAAGCACCATTCGGATCGTCTGATGTTTCGATTGAGATGATCGGTCTCACGGTATCCAGCACCGAGACCGTCTGAGGGCACACCGCACTCTCATTGCCCGAAGCATCCACGGCGTACCACTCGATCACATACGAGCCCTGATCCAGAGGTTCAGGTTCCGGATTCGCCGCATTGAATAGTTTAGGCGCATCACCCTCCACGCTATAGTAGTATTTCAGATTAGCGGCAGGCGTACAATTATCGTCACCCGTCGGGCTAACCAAAACATAGGAAGAGTCGCAGCCCGCCAAAGGATACAAAATAGCATCCGGAGGGCAGACGATAGTAGGAGGCACATTGTCGCTGACCTTCACAGTTTGGTCACAGACCGCACTCTCGTTATCCGCGGTATCGAAGGCCTTCCAGGAGATCGTGTGGGTGCCAGGAGTCAGTCTGACGGAGGCATCGGCCACATAATTCGTGAACGCCCCACCATCCACGCTATATTGGAAACGGAAATCCGCAGCCGTTTTCGTACAATTATCGGAGGCGGTAGGTTTCACGAGGAGGTACAACGTGTCGCAAGATTGGGTCGGATGGAGATCCTCGTTGGCCGGACATGTGATTGTAGGGGATTCAAGATCCGTCACCGTAATGGTTTGGGTACAAGTGGCGCTTTGATTGTTTAAAAGGTCTATCACCTTCCAAGTCATCGTATTAGGGCCAGCGATGAGCGTTCGCGACATCCCCGCTACGGTATAGTTGACGAACTCACCGCCATTGAAGCTATACTGATAAACCAGGTCGCTTTCAGCGGTACAATTATCCGAACCCACAGCCTTTGGGAAGAGGAATACGGTATCGCACTGTAGCACAGGCGAAAGCGTTTTATTTTCGGCGCACAACACTTCAGGCAGCACCTCATCACGCACGGTGACGACATATGAGCAAGAATCAGCGTTCCCCGATTCATCGATAGCCTTCCAAAAAATTGTTTGACTACCCTGGGTCATCTGCTCCTCCATGTTCGGCACATAATCCGTCCAGATTCTTGATGACACATTCTCATCGAGACTATACTGAATCCTCACGTCCGCATCACAATTGTCCGAAACCGTAGGAGGAACAAGTTTCCACATCGTGTCACAATTCTGTTTCGGAAGGAGTGTCACATCATCCGGGCAAGTGATGGTCGGAGGGGTTTGGTCACGAATCCATAATTTCTTATATATCGTATCCGCCTGGTTACATGCATCCGTAACGATGTAACGGAACACGTTCATACCCTTTTCCAAATCTATAGACACATTCGTTCCAACAGGTGCATACGTTATTCCCCCATCGGAGGAGAGCTCCGAGGTGACCGTTTTTTCCCCACAGAAAACAACGGACGCAGGCGGTTGCTCCGACCAGTAATAATGGACCATACAATCGCTCCCCACAGGGCGTTGTCCCGCATCTATCGTGAAATTCGAAGCGTAGCCATTGAAATAAGGTTTCTCCATTTTTTGGATGAGTAAGGAATCCTCCAGTGTGGCGGTACAACCATGGTTATTCACAATAAATCTAACTGGCCATTTCACGTCATCCGTTATAGAACAGAAATTAGAATGGGCGCCAATAGGTATACCAAAGATAGAGTCTTCCCTTACCCTATCCGGAGTACTATATTCTCGTCCAGACATATAATCCCTCCAGCGATAGGTATACCCTTTATCTTTCAACATATAGAGACCGCTGATCCTCGCAGTATCCACGGCTTCGTCTTCCTGTCCAGGACAAATTGTACCGACATCCATAGTCAACATAGAGATGTCAGGTATCTTCCTCAAATAAATTTCCTTGGTCACCTCATATTCCCCATATCGAACACCTGCGATATAAGGCACCATAGTAATGATATACGGTTTATCCAAAGAGTCGCTACCTTCCGCATCCGGTGGGAAGGTAATGACGATTCGGTCGTGCTCCGGTCCCTCTTGGGAAGTGATGTATTCAGTGACACCGGCTCCGCTCGGCGCAGTCAATGTCCAATGATAGTCCTTCGTTCCCGTCATAAACTTAAGAGACTCTTTATTTATGACAGAGTATTGAGAAGTCACCGCATTCCCTCCACCGATACAGACAGGGTCCGTACCCGTTATAAGCGGGTGCAACACATCTTCACAATCCTCACCCGTAAGGTTGAAATCAACATAGTCTCTACTATCAAGAGATGAAATAACACGATAAGACTTAGTTCCCACATGATTCACACGGATCCTTGCTCTTTTCTTCTTTCCATCGACATAGACATATTCTATATCACTCGAAGGGATATTTGATCCATCCGAGAACTTCCATGTATAGTCCGCATCATATCGGAAACCAGCGGCGGCCACTTCCACCCAATCGCCCTTACATGCGCTACGAGGGGTGACACAGACGGTTTGTTGTTCATAGCCAATGTAATCCAACAAATACCTGTTGTTCTTGCACTTAGAAGAAGACGGGTATTCAAACTTCGGAGTGTAATCATAAGGCTCCCTATTACCACAAAACCTTCCATAGAATATGACATCGATTTTATATACATGTCCTGACTGGAGTCTTTGACCTCTCAATGGACCTTCTCCCTGTTGATTGTTACCACCCGATCTACCTGTCAGACTCATCTTATAGGCTTCACTATGGTTTGCCGTGTAAGTATAATACTTAGTCGGATCCGTCAAATCATTTACCCTAACGGTAAATTTTCCATTGCAGACCTCGCTTCCCGTAGTTGTATGCAACCAAACCGCAAAATCACCATCCGTATAAGCGTCGCAATCGATGTAAAAATAACATCGCATAACAATATTGAAGGAGACGCTATTCGTACCAACACGATAATCTGGAGACCTGAATTTCAAATCAAACGGGAAAGGCTGATTGTTATTACCATTCTCCATGTCCAAAAAGAAGCTCTCACCTCCTTCTTCCGGAGTAGGCAAATATCCAGCAGGGAAACGCGCCGTATCATTTGAAGTACCCACACCCCTCTCCGCATCAGTTTTTGAAATAATCGGGAATCGTTCTGTTACTCTATCTTTCAAATCCAGATCCACACCATCAGGGAAAGACTCGTATATCATACTGGAACCGTCATATATAGTTCCAGAAGGATAATTACTCTTCAAATTGAAATCTGTACCAAACGATAACAAATCGCCAGACGATGTCTGTTGACACTCCACCTGATGACATCCTGTTGATTTCAAAGTTACTTTCTTTCGGCTCTGGTCCGTTTCATCAGTGGGTTTTGCAGCGCCCAATTTCGTGACCATCACATAAATTCTCTGCAGGCTAGGCATTGCGTTCAGAACCATATTATCCCCCTTGGTCTGCTTATACGCCTCATAATGAGATCTATCTTCTTTTGAGATCCACCACTGCAATGTATCCGAAGAGGTAAGGCCAATAGCAGCTCGGTTGGTCAACTTAAATGCGACCGGATCATCCACACATGCTTCGGTAGGACCAGAGATCACATTAGTAGTCTGTGCCACCGCCAAAGAGCCCAATGATATAAACAATACTACGAAAAAGAACCTCAAAAACGATTTCTCAGTGTCAAACTGTCTCATAATTCCTTTATATTTTTCCCACATCTCGTCTTTAACGGTTAAGATTCATCAAGACGGAGTGTGAATTCATCACAACATTTAATGCGCAGAACCAAGGAATTGGACAATATTCAATATTACTTCAAATTCAACAAAGAACACTCATACATATGAACACACCAATAACCCAAGATTCCAAATTACCGGCAAAAATACAAATTTCGGGGAGATAAACGAACCCACAAAACAAGAAAATCAACAAAAAAGAGCAGACACAATATAACGTATTGAATATCAATACGCAACAAAAGAAGCAGGAAACACAACATTAAACGAAAAGAAAGTAGGGGCGCAACATCTGCGCCCCCACTATCTTAGAATCGTACCACTTCGATCGTACCCTTCATCCGTGAGCCATCCCTCATCATGACATCATAGAAGTAGACGGTAGGATCAACCAACTTGCCATGGCTGGTACCCGGCCATCCGTTCGGGCCCTCGAATATCTTATTACCATAGCGGTCGAAGATGATCACCTCATGACCCTCCATGAAGACATCGTTCAAGCCATCCTTTTCATACGGTGTGAAGGCGGTAGGGATATGGTCGAGCACATCCACTTCCATCACAGGGGTAGGAGTCTCAGGGCAAATGCCATCAGAGAGCGTCGCATAGTAGAACGTCGTGTCTTGCGGCTCATCGATGTAATAAGAGCGGCCCGAGTAGTCTATTATCATATCCTCCTTCTCCTTCGGCTCGTTGAAGATGAAGCCACCGTCCTGCATGTAGTCATAATCTCTCATGTCATACTTGCGGACCACCTTTCTCCAAATGAGGTAGGTGTATGGCTGGCTCGTCTGCACATCAAGGCGGATGGACTCACCCTTCCAGATGCGCGCAGGGTTGCCCGGCGTAGCGACGAGTGATATATCATCCGGATTGAGACGATAATGGATATCGAACGGAAGAGAATCTCCCGCATACAAGTCGTTCATGCGCAACATATAGAGCGCGGAGGTGTCTCCGTCGAGGTAAAGGAGCGTATCTTCCGTGGTCAGGCTCTTGTCGTCGCAAGAGAGCATGACGTGAGAATCCAACGAGGTGGTTGAGCCGCATCGGTTCTCCACGTAGTAAACCGCAGACTTGCCCTCCAATGCGGCGGAAGCCTTCAAGGTGTCTTCGTAACGGATGATGCGGTCGTCCACTATCCAGTATTGATCGGTGATTTCGGCACCCATATCATCCACGCAACGCAAATATTGGTTCAAATCGACCTCCATGCCCTCGCAGACTGGTATTGGAGTGACATTCAAGTTCACCTTAGGACGCTCCAACAAGTTGATGTACGCCACAGCCGTATCGGAGCAGCCCGACATCGTATCCATCACCACAAACGAGTAGTATCCGCTTTGGCTATGGTTGTAGAGCTTCGTCAGCTCTCTAGCCGCCTCGAATGTGGACGAATAGGTTGAGTTGACCGCCTCGAAGCGAGAAGCATACGTGCGAGGGTTATCACTATAGATCAAGTTCTCAGGAGAGACAGATCCCTTATAGTAGTCGTAAGCAAAGATACTTGGAACCAGACGGATTGTACCGTTCGCCCTTTCGTAGGCCACCATACCCTCGGCATAACGTATGTTCTGGCTGGCGAGGCTCAAGCCCTTGTCTTGGACGACGCAGGTATCTCTCGAAGGCGCGGTCACGGAGACAATCTCATGTCTCAACTGAACACGCAAGTACTTGTAGACGCTATCCACATTGCCGCTGGCGTCATGGACGCGGATCCAAACCTTCGTGGAAGTCTCGATCATCGTACCGGCAGGTGGGTTCTGGGTCACATTGATAGCCGACGTCTCAGAACAGTTGTCGACCACCATAGAGCGCACATCCTCCGTATAATCAGGCACCTCGTATACGCAACCCTTCAACGGTTTAGGGAGCGAGGTGTCACGCCAGTTATTCGCCACGGCGATGACAGGAGCCATGGTGTCACGGATCATGATCAATTGCTTCATCGAGACATAGTTTCCGCAACGGTCAACCGCCTCATAGAGACGTTCGATGTCGTAGCTATAGTAATCGCTCTCCAATGGATCCGAGCCACGCTTGTTCGTCTCCGTGAAGACAACCTTCACGTTCGCGTCGCAATTATCCACGGCGAAGATCTCCACTGGTGAGAAGATGGTATCCTCGCAAGTGAGCAAGGTATCCTTCAGGTAACGAGAGAAGATTGGTGCGACAGTATCGCTCACCGTCATCACATCGACACAAGCGTATTCCCTTCCCCTCACATCCCTCATGAGGTAAGTCCTATAGATCGTCATCATGCAGGAATCTCCATCGTATTGGTCTGTCGCGGTATAAGAATCCATCACCAGCTTAGGCTCGGTGGAGAACCAACCGCCGCCATACTTCAGATCCACGTAAGAGCCGTATGGAGCAGGCACCTCATCCAGACATGCGTAAGTGGTGCCATTCAGACGAGTAGGGCAATGCAGCGTGTCGGACAAAGAGTCGATCACCTGTACGACTTGCTTGCAAGTTGCCGAATTGCCAGACATATCGGTGAATTCCCAGACGATTGTCTTCTCGCCCATTTCGTAGTCGCGTTGATAATAAGAGCCATCCTCGAAGCGACCCAGCACATAGATATAGTCGTCACACGGATCCTCCCAAGTTGGAGTGGTAAGTCCAGCGGTAACCACCTCGTCATAGAGGAGATGGTCTTGGTACCTAGAGTGTTCGGTGATATAAGCGCGAACCGTATCCAATGCGTCGCAATCAGGTGTAGGAGCGATCGTATCCTTGACGATCACCCGTTGAGGGCAACTCTTAGTGGCATTGCTGTAAGGGCTAACGAATGTCCAATTAACCATCGATTCACCCTTAGGGAAGGATGCGTCGTCGTCAGCCTTAACCCTAGACATCACACCCAATATATCATCACCCATACAAGCATCCTTAGCGACTGGAACCGTCAAGTTGAGCTCATCGCGAGGTATCTCACACTGGTCTGCGGAGAGGTAAACAACAGTATCCTTCAGCGAAGCGCAGTCGAACAGAGGAACCAGATCGCTTTGGAGGGAGACATACTGCTCGCAGGTTGCGGTAGACGTCGTGTAGATACCGGAGAAGGACCAAATGATGGTGTCTTGTCCGACGTAGTATGGATCATCCATCGCCCGTCCGCTCGTTCTTCTACCCACACCCATGTAAGGCACACGGACGCAAGCATCGAGTGCGGAAGGTGTTTGTATATCCAGGGAAGCGGCGGATGTCTCGCAAGCGCCAGCGATCAGCTTCGTGATGACCGCCTTCTTCAAAGAATCACACTTGGCGATAGGCTCCAAATCGCTTTGGATGAAGATATATTGCTCGCAAGTAGTGACACCTGTCGTGTACTCACCGGTGAAGGTCCAGATGATGGTATCATGTCCGACGAAGTATGGATCATCCATTGAGCGACCGCTCGTTCTTCTACCCTCGCCTATCAACGGTTCATGCGTACATACATCGTATGCGACAGGAGATTGGATGCCCATCTCCGCGGCAGAGATCTCGCAAGCGCCCTCGATCACCTTCGTGATGACCGCATTCCTCAAGGAGTCGCAATTAGCGACAGGAGGGAAGTCACTCTTCACTACCACATACTGCTCGCAGTAAGAGACGCCAGTCGTATATTCGTGGGCATACGTCCAGACGATGGTATCACGTCCCACCTCGTAAGGGTCATCCATTGACTTACCGCTGGTTCTTCTACCCGTGCCAAAGGATGGTTCGTTCGTACATACCTCGTATGCGTCAGGAGCCTTGATGTTGGCACTCTGCGCAGAGATCTCACAAACGCCAGGAACGACCTTCGTGATCGTCTTGTAACGGATATCGCAATTGGAGATAGGAGGGATAGTAGTGCGGAATGTTACCGGTTGTTCGCAAGTCACCTTGTTACCCGCATAATCCTGGAAGATCCAATGCAGCTCGTAAGGAACGCCCACCTTGAATCTATCGTCCGCCTTCACGCTATCCTCCAAGTTCGTTGTCCAAGAAAGGATACCCTTCACCTTGCCATCGCAAGCGTCATCCGCCTGATAAGGAGCAAAGCTCATCTCCTTGTAAGGGATATCACATGCGCCATCGATCACCGACAAGAACGAATTAGGATCGATGCTGTTGCAATCGAAGACAGGGAGGGTCGTATCCTTCACGAGGATACGCATCTCACAAGAATCCAACTTGATGTTGGTATTGTATTCACTCTTGTATATCCACTTGATCGACATGGTCTTATTGTAGTCAACCATAGTAGACAGACCTAAGTTCTTCCATCCATTTGAGCCATCGACCAAGCACTTCACGACGGAAGGTGTCAGTTCGATCGTATCCTGCGTAGCATAATTGATGTAGGATGCGGCAGGCATTATGTCACGACGTCTCAAGGAATCCTCCACATCACGTAAGGTTATGTTCGAGCAAACCTCCAAGAGAACGATGTCATTCACATTAGGACAATCAACATCCAATTTATTGATGGTCAATGCCCCATCAGAAGCCACCACGAAGGTGACGTTAGCGAAGTTGCTGTTCGTATTCGTGAAGTTCGAGCCATCCAAGCCGAAAGGATAATATCCCGGATTGGTTTGAGAGACGAGGCTATCGCCAGAGAAGGAGAAGGTTCCCTCTTTGTCATACAAGGCGTTGTCGCTACTCCAAGTGTAGCCGCTCACCGTGTGGGCTTTTCCGTCGTAATCCACGCTCAAGGCGTTTCCAGTGATCGTCACAACCACATCGACAGGCAAGATCACCAAGCTATCCTCCACCACTTGTACCGTCACGTTCGTGAAGTTCTTACTTGTGTTCTCGAAGTCATCCTTCGTGAACGACATGCCATACTTGCCAGCGTCCGTACCCGTAGCGATATAACTATCGTCCGCACCGGTGAAGCGCAGGAATTCTTTTCTATACAAATCATTGTCACATTCGAAGTCATAACCCATCACATAGTGAGACCTTCCGTCATAGTCAGTCGTCAGGCCATGCTTCGTGATCGTCACGTTCACAGAGATTGGCGTAATCTCCAAGCTATCCTCCACGATCGTGATGACCACATCTTTGAAGTTAGGGTTCTGGTTCACGAAATCATTCTCCGTGAAGGTCATGCCGTACTTGCCAACCGCCATACCCGTAGCGATCGAATCACGCTTCGCACCTACGAACTTCAGGTCTTCCCTGCTGAACAAAGCAGAGGCACTTGCGAAGTCGTAACCGCTGACGGAATGTTCGGTCCTATCGTATTCGTGAGTCAAGCCGTGCTTCGTGATCGTCACATTGACAGATATTGGGGTGATCTCCAAGCTATCCTCCACAATCGTGATGACCAGATTAGTAAAGTTAGTGTTCATGTTTTCGAAGTCATCCTTCGTGAAGGCCATGCCGTACTTGCCGGCCTCAGTACCAGAGGCTATCGAGTCGCTAGCTGCACCGATGAACCTCAAATCGTCTCTCATGAACAGATTGTTGTCGCTAGTGAAGTCGTAGCCGCTCACGCTATGCGCTTGACCATCGTATGCCTCGGTCAGACCGTGCTTCGTGATCGTCACATGAACAGGTATCGGCAGGATCTCCAAGCTATCCTCCACAACCATGATGTTCACCTCGCTGAAGTTAGGGTTCAAGTTCTCGAAGGCGTCCTTCGTGAAGGTCATGCCATACTTGCCTACCTCTTTTCCTGTAGCGATGGAGTCGCCCACAGCACCGATGAACCTCAAATCGCCTCTCACGAACAGATCATTGTCACTAGCGAAGTCGTAACCACTGATACTATGCTCCTGACCATCATACTCCTCTGTCAAGCCATGTTTCGTGATCGTCACGTTCACAGCGATTGGTGTGATCTCCAAGCTATCCTCTACGATCGTGATGACTACCTCGCTGAAGTTAGGGTTGTCGTTGCGGAAGGCGTCCTTCGTGAAGGTCATGCCGTACTTGCCTACTAATGTGCCAGTTGCGATTGAGTCGCTCACAGCACCCGTGAACCTCAGGTCACCTCTCACGAACAAGTCATTGTCGCTAGTAAAGTCATAACCGCTAACGCTATGCGCTTGACCATCGTATGCCTCGGTCAGACCATGCTTCGTGATCGTCACGTTCACTGCGATTGGTGTGATCTCCAAGCTATCCTCCACAACCGTCACGTTAACAGTTCCGAAATTATGGTTCAAGTTCTCGAAGTCATCCTTCGTGAAGGTCATGCCGTACTTGCCTACTAATGTACCGCTCGCAATTGAGTCGCTTACTGCACCCGTGAAGGTCAGGTCACCTCTCACGAACAAGTCATTGTCGCTAGTAAAGTCGTAACCGCTCACGCTATGCTCCTGACCATCGTAGTCATGCGTTAAACTATGCTTCGTGATCGTCACGTTCACTGCGATTGGTGTGATCTCCAAGCTATCCTCCACGACGGTGATGTTCACCTCACTGAAGTTAGGGTTGTCGTTGCGGAAGTTGTCCTTCGTGAAGGTCATGCCATATTTGCCAACCTCAGTGCCTACAGCAGTGCTGTCGGCCACCGTACCCGTGAAGGTCAGATCGCCTCTCACGAACAAGTCATTGTCGCTAGCGAAGTCGTAACCGCTCACGCTATGCTCCTGACCATCGTATGCCTCGGTCAGACCGTGCTTCGTGATCGTCACGTTCACAGAGATTGGTGTGATCTCCAAGCTATCCTCCACAACCGTGATGTTCACCTCGCTAAAGTTAGGGTTGTCGTTGCGGAAATCACTCTCCGTGAAGGTCATGCCGTACTTGCCCACCTCGGTGCCAGTTGCGATTGAGTCGCTTACTGCACCCGTGAAGGTCAAATCACCTCTCACGAACAAGTCATTATCGCTAGCGAAGTCATAACCACTGACGCTATGCGCTTGACCATCGTAGTCATGCGTTAAACTATGCTTCGTGATCGTCACGTTAACAGAGATCGGTGTGATCTCCAAGCTATCCTCCACAACCGTGATGTTCACCTCACTGAAGTTAGGGTTGTCGTTGCGGAAGTTGTCCTTCGTGAAGGTCATGCCGTACTTGCCGACTACCGTACCAGTTGCAGTGCTATCAGCTACCGTGCCCGTGAAGGTCAGATCGCCTCTCACGAACAAGTCATTGTCGCTAGCGAAGTCGTAACCGCTCACGCTATGCTCCTGACCATCGTATGCCTCGGTCAGACCGTGCTTCGTGATCGTCACGTTCACTGCGATTGGTGTGATCTCCAAGCTATCCTCTACGATCGTGATGACTACATTGCTGAAGTTAGGGTTGTCGTTGCGGAAATCACTCTCCGTGAAGGTCATGCCGTACTTGCCCACCTCGGTGCCTACAGCAGTGCTGTCGGCTATCGAGCCAGTGAACCTCAGGTCGTCTCTTACGAACAAGTCATTGTCGCTAGTAAAGTCATAACCGCTAACGCTATGCGCTTGACCATCATAGTCATGCGTCAATCCATGCTTCGTAATCGTCACGTTCACAGAGATTGGTGTGATCTCCAAGCTATCCTCCACAACCGTGATGTTCACCTCGCTGAAGTTAGGGTTGTCGTTGCGGAAGGCGTCCTTCGTGAAGGTCATGCCGTACTTGCCTACCTCTGTACCAGTTGCAATTGAGTCGCTTACTGCACCCGTGAAGGTCAGGTCGCTTCTTACGAACAGATCATTGTCACTAGCGAAGTCGTAACCACTGACGCTATGCTCCTGACCATCATACTCCTCTGTCAAGCCATGTTTCGTGATCGTCACGTTCACAGCGATCGGTGTGATCTCCAAGCTATCCTCCACAACCGTGATGTTCACCTCACTGAAGTTAGGGTTGTCGTTGCGGAAGGCGTCCTTCGTGAAGGTCATGCCGTACTTGCCTACCTCTGTGCCAGTTGCGATTGAGTCGCTCACAGCACCCGTGAAGGTCAGATCGCTTCTTACGAACAAGTCATTATCGCTAGCGAAGTCGTAACCGCTCACGCTATGCTCTTGACCATCGTAGTCATGCGTCAAGCCGTGCTTCGTGATCGTCACGTTCACAGCGATCGGTGTGATCTCCAAGCTATCCTCCACAACCGTGATGTTCACCTCGCTGAAGTTAGGGTTGTCGTTGCGGAAGTTGTCCTTCGTGAAGGTCATGCCGTACTTGCCTACTACCGTACCAGTCGCAGTGCTATCGGCCACCGTGCCCGTGAAGGTCAGGTCACCTCTCACGAACAAGTCATTGTCGCTAGCGAAGTCGTAACCGCTCACGCTGTGCGCTTGACCATCATAGTCATGCGTCAATCCATGCTTCGTGATCGTCACGTTCACAGAGATTGGTGTGATCTCCAAGCTATCCTCCACAATCGTGATGTTCACCTCACTGAAGTTAGGGTTGTCGTTGCGGAAGTTGTCCTTCGTGAAGGTCATGCCGTACTTGCCTACTACCGTACCAGTTGCAGTGCTATCGGCCACCGTGCCCGTGAAGGTCAGGTCACCTCTCACGAACAAGTCATTGTCGCTGGAGAAGTCGTAACCACTGACGCTATGCTCCTGACCATCATAGTCATGCGTCAGACCATGCTTCGTGATCGTCACGTTCACTGCGATTGGTGTGATCTCCAGACTATCCTCCACAACCGTCACGTTAACAGTTCCGAAGTTATGGTTCAGGTTCTCGAAGTCATCCTTCGTGAAGGTCATGCCATATTTGCCAACCTCAGTGCCTACAGCAGTGCTGTCAACTATCGAGCCAGTGAACCTCAGGTCACTTCTCACGAACAGATCGTTGTCGCTGGTGAAGTCATAACCGCTCACGCTATGCTCTTGACCATCATAGTCATGTGTTAAACTATGCTTCGTGATCGTCACGTTCACTGCGATCGGTGTGATCTCCAAGCTATCCTCTACAACCGTCACGTTAACAGTTCCGAAGTTATGGTTCAGGTTCTCGAAGTTATCCTTCGTGAAGGTCATACCGTACTTGCCCACCTCGGTGCCAGTTGCGATTGAGTCGCTCACAGCACCCGTGAAGGTCAGGTCACTTCTTACGAACAAGTCATTGTCGCTGGAGAAGTCGTAACCGCTCACGCTATGCTCCTGACCATCGTAGTCATGCGTCAGACCGTGCTTCGTAATCGTCACGTTCACTGCGATCGGTGTGATCTCCAAGCTATCCTCCACAACCGTGATGTTCACCTCACTGAAGTTAGGGTTGTCGTTGCGGAAGTCATCCTTCGTGAAGGTCATACCGTACTTGCCTACCTCGGTGCCAGTTGCAATTGAGTCGCTCACAGCACCCGTGAAGGTCAGGTCACTTCTTACGAACAAGTCATTGTCGCTGGAGAAGTCGTAACCACTGACGCTATGCGCTTGACCATCATAGTCATGCGTCAATCCATGCTTCGTGATCGTCACGTTCACAGCGATTGGTGTGATCTCCAAGCTATCCTCCACGACGGTGATGACTACATTGCTGAAGTTAGGGTTATCGTTGCGGAAATCACTCTCCGTAAAGGTCATGCCGTACTTGCCCACCTCTGTACCAGTTGCAATTGAGTCGCTTACTGCACCCGTGAAGGTCAAGTCGCCTCTCACGAACAAGTCATTGTCGCTAGCGAAGTCGTAGCCACTGACGCTATGCGCTTGACCATCGTAGTCATGCGTCAATCCATGCTTCGTGATCGTCACGTTCACAGTGATTGGTGTGATCTCCAGACTATCCTCCACAACCGTGATGTTCACCTCACTGAAGTTAGGGTTGTCGTTGCGGAAGGCGTCCTTCGTGAAGGTCATGCCGTACTTGCCTACTACCGTACCAGTCGCAGTGCTATCGGCCACCGTGCCCGTGAAGGTCAGGTCACCTCTCACGAACAAGTCATTGTCGCTGGAGAAGTCGTAACCACTGACGCTATGCGCTTGACCATCATAGTCATGCGTCAATCCATGCTTCGTGATCGTCACGTTAACAGTGATTGGTGTGATCTCCAAGCTGTCCTCCACGATGGTGATGACTACATTGCTGAAGTTAGGGTTATCGTTGCGGAAATCACTCTCCGTAAAGGTCATGCCGTACTTGCCTACTACCGTACCAGTCGCAGTGCTATCGGCCACCGTGCCCGTGAAGGTCAGGTCGCCTCTCACGAACAAGTCATTGTCGCTAGCGAAGTCGTAACCACTGACGCTATGCGCTTGACCATCATAGTCATGCGTCAATCCATGCTTCGTAATCGTCACGTTCACAGTGATTGGTGTGATCTCCAAGCTATCCTCCACAACCATGATGTTCACCTCACTGAAGTTAGGGTTGTCGTTGCGGAAGTTGTCCTTCGTGAAGGTCATGCCGTACTTGCCTACTACCGTACCAGTTGCAATTGAGTCGCTTACTGCACCCGTGAATGTCAGGTCGCCTCTCACGAACAAGTCATTGTCGCTAGCGAAGTCGTAACCGCTCACGCTGTGCGCTTGACCATCATAGTCATGCGTCAATCCATGCTTCGTGATCGTCACGTTCACAGCGATCGGTGTGATCTCCAAGCTATCCTCCACAACCGTGATGTTCACCTCACTGAAGTTAGGGTTGTCGTTGCGGAAGTTGTCCTTCGTGAAGGTCATGCCGTACTTGCCTACCTCTGTGCCAGTTGCAATAGAGTCGCTCACTGCACCCGTGAAGGTCAAATCACCTCTCACGAACAAGTCATTGTCGCTGGTGAAGTCGTAGCCACTGACGCTATGCGCTTGACCATCGTAGTCATGCGTCAATCCATGTTTCGTGATCGTCACGTTCACTGCGATCGGTGTGATCTCCAAGCTATCCTCCACGACGGTGATGACTACATTGCTGAAGTTAGGGTTGTCGTTGCGGAAGTTGTCCTTCGTGAAGGTCATGCCGTACTTGCCTACCTCTGTACCAGTTGCAATTGAGTCGCTTACTGCACCCGTGAAGGTCAGGTCGCCTCTCACGAACAGATCATTGTCGCTGGAGAAGTCGTAGCCGCTCACGCTATGCTCCTGACCGTCGTATGCCTTCGTCAGACCATGCTTCGTGATCGTCACGTTCACTGCGATCGGTGTGATCTCCAAGCTATCCTCTACGATCGTGATGACTACATTGCTGAAGTTAGGGTTGTCGTTGCGGAAATCACTCTCCGTGAAGGTCATACCGTACTTGCCCACCTCGGTGCCAGTTGCGATTGAGTCGCTTACTGCACCCGTGAAGGTCAAATCACCTCTCACGAACAAGTCATTGTCGCTAGCGAAGTCGTAACCACTGACGCTGTGCGCTTGACCATCATAGTCATGCGTCAATCCATGCTTCGTGATCGTCACGTTCACTGCGATCGGTGTGATCTCCAAGCTATCCTCCACGACGGTGATGTTCACCTCACTGAAGTTAGGGTTGTCGTTGCGGAAGTTGTCCTCCGTGAAGGTCATGCCGTACTTGCCCACCTCGGTGCCAGTTGCGATTGAGTCGCTTACTGCACCCGTGAAGGTCAGGTCGCTTCTTACGAACAGATCATTGTCGCTAGCGAAATCGTAGCCACTGACGCTGTGCGCTTGACCATCGTAGTCATGCGTCAATCCATGCTTCGTGATCGTCACGTTAACTGCGATCGGTGTGATCTCCAAGCTATCCTCCACGACGGTGATGACTACATTGCTGAAGTTAGGGTTGTCGTTGCGGAAGTTGTCCTTCGTGAAGGTCATGCCATATTTGCCCACCTCAGTGCCTACAGCAGTGCTGTCAGCTATCGAGCCAGTGAACCTCAGGTCGTCTCTTACGAACAAGTCATTGTCGCTGGAGAAGTCGTAACCACTGACGCTATGTTCCTGACCATCGTAGTCATGCGTTAAACTATGCTTCGTGATCGTCACGTTCACTGCGATTGGTGTGATCTCCAAGCTATCCTCTACGATCGTGATGACTACATTGCTGAAGTTAGGGTTCAAGTTCTCGAAGTTGTCCTTCGTGAAGGTCATGCCATATTTGCCAACCTCAGTGCCAGTTGCGATTGAATCGCTCACCGCACCCGTGAAGGTCAGGTCGCTTCTTACGAACAAGTCATTGTCGCTAGCGAAGTCGTAACCGCTCACGCTATGCTCCTGACCGTCGTATACCTTAGTCAAACCGTGCTTCGTAATCGTCACGTTCACAGTGATTGGTGTGATCTCCAAGCTATCCTCCACGATCGTGATGACTACATTGCTGAAGTTAGGGTTGTCGTTGCGGAAATCACTCTCCGTAAAGGCCATGCCGTACTTGCCCACCTCGGTGCCAGTTGCGATTGAGTCGCTTACTGCACCCGTGAAGGTCAGATCGCCTCTCACGAACAAGTCATTGTCGCTAGCGAAGTCGTAGCCGCTCACGCTATGCTCCTGACCGTCGTATACCTTAGTCAAGCCGTGCTTCGTAATCGTCACGTTAACAACGATTGGTGTGATCTCCAAGCTGTCCTCCACGACGGTGATGACTACATTGCTGAAGTTAGGGTTGTCGTTGCGGAAATCACTCTCCGTGAAGGTCATGCCGTACTTGCCTACCTCTGTGCCAGTTGCGATTGAGTCGCTCACAGCACCCGTGAAGGTCAGGTCGTCTCTCACGAACAAGTCATTGTCGCTGGAGAAGTCGTAGCCGCTCACGCTATGCTCTTGACCATCGTAGTCATGCGTCAAGCCGTGCTTCGTGATCGTCACGTTCACTGCGATCGGTGTGATCTCCAAGCTATCCTCTACGATCGTGATGACTACATTGCTGAAGTTAGGGTTGTCGTTGCGGAAGTTGTCCTTCGTGAAGGTCATGCCGTACTTGCCTACCTCTGTGCCAGTTGCGATTGAGTCGCTCACAGCACCCGTGAAGGTCAGATCGCCTCTCACGAACAGATCATTGTCGCTGGTGAAGTCGTAGCCGCTCACGCTATGCTCCTGACCGTCGTATACCTTAGTCAAGCCGTGCTTCGTAATCGTCACGTTCACAACGATTGGTGTGATCTCCAGACTATCCTCCACGACGGTGATGACTACATTGCTGAAGTTAGGGTTGTCGTTGCGGAAATCACTCTCCGTGAAGGTCATGCCGTACTTGCCCACCTCGGTGCCAGTTGCAATTGAGTCGCTTACTGCACCCGTGAAGGTCAAATCACCTCTCACGAACAAGTCATTGTCGCTGGCGAAGTCGTAACCACTGACGCTATGCTCCTGACCGTCGTATGCCTTCGTCAGACCATGCTTCGTGATCGTCACGTTAACAACGATCGGTGTGATCTCCAAGCTATCCTCTACGATCGTGATGTTCACCTCACTGAAGTTAGGGTTGTCGTTGCGGAAGTTGTCCTTCGTGAAGGTCATGCCATACTTGCCTACCTCTGTGCCAGTTGCAACAGAGTCGCTCACAGCACCCGTGAAGGTCAGGTCGTCTCTCACGAACAAGTCATTGTCGCTAGCGAAGTCGTAGCCGCTCACACTGTGCGCTTGACCGTCGTATACCTTAGTCAAACCGTGCTTCGTAATCGTCACGTTCACAGCGATTGGTGTGATCTCCAAGCTATCCTCCACGATCGTGATGACTACATTGCGGAAGTTAGGGTTATCGTTGCGGAAATCACTCTCCGTAAAGGTCATGCCGTACTTGCCTACCTCTGTACCAGTTGCAATTGAGTCGCTTACTGCACCCGTGAAGGTCAGGTCACCTCTCACGAACAAGTCATTGTCGCTAGCGAAGTCGTAACCACTGACGCTATACGCTTGACCATCATAGTCATGCGTCAATCCATGCTTCGTGATCGTCACGTTCACTGCGATCGGTGTGATTTCCAAGCTATCCTCCACAACCGTGATGTTCACCTCGCTGAAGTTAGGGTTGTCGTTGCGGAAGTTATCCTTCGTGAAGGTCATGCCGTACTTGCCCACCTCGGTGCCAGTTGCGATTGAGTCGCTTACTGCACCCGTGAAGGTCAAATCACCTCTTACGAACAAGTCATTGTCGCTGGAGAAGTCGTAACCACTGACGCTATGTTCCTGACCATCGTAGTCATGCGTTAAACTATGCTTCGTGATCGTCACGTTCACTGCGATTGGTGTGATCTCCAA
>JAEERP010000025.1 GCA_016285885.1 Paludibacteraceae bacterium | reverse complement strand
ACAGATAAAATTGTAAATTTGTAAAACTCGAAAGAAATAGATGTCCACAAGTCTATTGATTGGAACGTAATAAAACCATGCACGCCTTGTCAGCCCCCTGTCACTGACAACGGCGAAGCCGTGCCAAGCGCCAAGGAAAACGATGAGAAAAAAGCACGACAATATCCGCCTCTACCACGTCGATCACCTAGGCTCAACCTCCCTTGTTACGGACATCGACGGAGAGATCACCCAGCATGTGGCCTACATCCCTTACGGCGAGGTCTTCGTCGAGCAACGCAACGGCTCTTGGAACACCCCGTACCTCTTCAACGCCAAGGAGCTCGATGAGGAGACGGGACTCTACTACTATGGGGCAAGGTATTTGGACCCGACAGCGGTAAGATGGCTGAGTGTAGATCCAGTATTTCATGCTGGGTCTAGTCCTTATGCTTATTGCTTAGGGAATCCGATAAAATTGATTGACATAGGCGGAATGGACGAATACGTATTTAATGAGGATGGTTCTTTTAGTCATAAAAAAGAAAAAGAGGGCAAACATTATGGCTTTGTATCGGGGAAAAATATTTTTTTTAGATTTGCTGATCCAGAAAATGATCCTAAATTAGTAGAAAGCAAAGAGTTTACTGGCCTTCATTTTGTTTCAGATACTGAAATAGATAATGCTTTGTGGAATTCTGGGGTTCAAGATTTGCATATAGCAGAGTGGTATTTGCTCGTAGAAAGTAATTCTAAAATCAATAATGGTCAAGCTAAAATGGATTATGTAAGTACGGCCAACTTTGATCGAGGGGAAAAACAATTATGTGGTACGGACGCAATGATCGAGTACCAGGCAGGAATAGTGTCTAGCACAACATTATATTTGACTTATTCTAAAAGTGCTGGATATGTTGCTCATAACTCTTATAATTTTGGTAATTTCTTATGGGGGGCAGGCGCATGTGAATTAGGTTGTTCTTTGGCCGAAGCCGTATATGGAGCACATTTAAATAATTACGTTTTTGATCATCCGGGAGAATTAGATTCTGCTGACGATCAATTTTCTATTAAATGTGGATATAAGTGGGTCAGAGACCATGGCTGGTTTAGCAAAATAGACAACTATTTTGATGATTTGGATTTTAAGCTTGGATCAAAAGCGGCAAAGATAACCCTACCGAAAGCAGGTAAATATATCAAAAAAGCGTGTGAATTTTTTAAATAGATAATATTATGAGAACCATACAATCAATAGCGTTTGTGCTTTTATTGCTCGCATCGTGTGATTCCACTACCCAATATGAGATAAAAAAAGAGCATAGTAGGGTTAATGAATTCCTTTCTGACTATAAAGGGAGGGAGACATTCCTGACGGATACGCTGTTTGGTGAAATCGACTATGCGTGTCATAGGTATAGACCATACGATAAAGATAATGATGGTTTCATTATCCGTCTGACCGAAAAAGGTTCGGATTATAACGGTCTTGTTATTCTTACTAAAACGGATGGGGAGCTATACCTGTTTAACAAAAAAATGAGCGATATAAATAGTGACTCCGTTAAATTCGATATAAATAGGCTGGGTAATATTAGGGAAATTTTCGATTTATTTTACAATTATGGCATATATGAGATTACAATAAACCATGGATATGGATCTATGTACATCGATTTGGAACCGAATGAAAATCATGAAAATGTACATTTGGATTACAGTCCGCATGAAGTCCGTTATAAAAAAACGCATGACACCTTGCATATAGATCAGTTTGATATCAGTTATGTGTCTATTTCAGAAACCATTGATTCTATAGCCAAAGGATGGTCTTTGCGAAAAACAAAAAACATTGAATGAGGTAGTTGAATACATGAATGAGGATTTTGTCGATGTGATCTATGGTGAGGAATCGGGTGTTGATTTGATAGGAACACATGGCGACAAATGCCAAGGAGTATAAAATATTTTATAATTAGTAATAGTAAAAATATATTGAGGAAACCACACCCACCTTGTCAGCCGCCCTGTCACTGACAACGGCGAAGCCGTGCCAAACACCAAGGAAAATGGTGAGAAAAATGCACGACAATATCCGCCTTTATCATATATTTGTGTACAGACATATAAACACCAAGCTTATGCAAAAATGTAATTTCACAATTATCTCTATAACATTACTTGCTTTAATAGCAAGTGCTTGTACAGAGACGACTAAAGATACGGTTAAAGACTCATCAAAAGAGACAACAATAATAAGCGGCAAGATATGTGACATGGAAGGGAACAATCTTACCGATGTCACCGTAATCTCCGGAGACAGACAAATCAAAACTGACTCTACCGGACTTTTCTCTCTTGACGTCGACACCCTCATCGGAAATCGTTGTGTGTTGCGGATTCTGAAAGAAGGTTACTTCGACCGAATCTATTCAAAAAAGGCGACCGACACAATCAATTATCCTATTCAGTTGATAAAGAAGGAGCAGTCGAAATTTGTGACATTAAAAAGATTCGATGCTAAAGAAGGTGCCATGATTGAAGCCAACGGTGCAACCGTCACAATTCCAAAATCGGGGGTAGTAAAAAGCGATGGATCCGACTATAACGGGACTGTTGACATCGCCGTCGTCTATCTATCTCCGACAGGCACACCCGCCATGGAACCTCTTATGCCAGGTGCCGACCTTATGGCTATCGCAAATGATGGAGATACAGTTCCGCTAATCTCTTATGGCATGGTGAATGTGGAGATGACCGACGAGGATGGAAATCCACTGCAGTTGAAAGAGGGTTGTGAAGCCAACTTGAAGTATCCAGCACCCAAAGGATTCAGCAGTCTCGACACTATTCCACTTTGGTATTTCAACGAAGAGTCCGGACTATGGGTTGAAGAGGGATACTCAACTAGGCAAGGAAACAACTATGTGGGGTCAGTCAGACATTTCACCTGGTGGAATTGTGATATCAAAATAGAAAATGGAGCCAGATTACGTTGTCGTCTTAAAAACTATCCATACAACTGCGTCTATATCTATGCGGCTCCAGACTCCATTCAAGTGTGGGCGACCAACAAAACATTCTGTACAAACATATTTCCTAATAGGTCTTTCGAAATTTGTGGTAAATCTATGCCAGCATTAAAACCGAAGCAAACGCTTGACACCGTAATTGTTTTTCACAAGATAATATTTCAAGACACAACCGGCAAAGCAATACCTTCAGTAAAATTTAAAATAAATGACATTTTATTTTGTTCAAATTTCCAAGGTTCAATTGTATTACCTATTGAAAAAGAGGAACAGACAGTCATAAAACTCCAACGTTACGAACCAGTCACTGTCACAGCAGCAAACTTTAACTCAGATGGAAAATGCATCGTCATTTGCAAACCGTTGAAGAGCAAGGAACCCAAACAAACAGAAACAATAACTAAACAGTCTGATAATCAAAAAGACGAATGGAATGACAATAAAGTTTACGATATGGTAGACGAAAACAGACCTAGAAGCATAGAAGCATTTATTGTTTTCCAATCGGACAGTAGCATATTTACTGGAGGCGAAATCACGAAAGAGAAGATACTCTCAGCCCAAAGTATATCATGTCGCTTCACATACGGTAATGGGGAAAAAGGGAATCCCAAATACGACTCACTTAAATTTGTCTCAAAAGGTTTTGACATGCTTTTTGTAAACCAAGAAACTGGCGAACCTATTAAATTACACTCTGATTCTGAAAAAATCACAGAAGAGATGAAAAAGCAAATAGAAAAGACAAAAACAAATATAAACTGCTACGTAACGAATATTTATGTTTTGGGACCGGATCATGTAAAGCGTCAATTACCACCAATAGAAGTGATTGTCAAATAATAATGGATGAAAGGCGACAGATATCATTCTAAAGCCTCACCAATGGGAAGCTCTATAAATTTTTATATTTCCGACAGGATATATCAATGAAAAATAGCCCCATTAATAATTTATGATTATGCGTAATCATTCTTTGTTAATCACATGCTTTGTCGTCTTTCTTCTTACCTCTTTTTCTTTCCTTAAATTTGACAAAGAAAGGAGTGAATACGGCTTGCCATCTGTTTTTTATAGCAGACAAATGCCTTACGGGTTAAGTGTTTCAAAGGAATCTTATTCAAGCTATGCGCTTCTGGATGAAGATGGTTATGAGTTGGCAGGCATAGGGTTCCGTTATGGAATGACGGATTTTAAGATGAAAGATTTATTGGCTTGCGCTTACAATGATTCATCCGTTGTCTTGAAGTGCACTGACGATTCAGATTCCATCAGATTCTTAAGTTCATATGAGACAGGTTATAAAAGCAAAAAAGGGAATCCTGAAATAAGTTTTATGGATTTTAAAAATTATAATCTGGCACAAATAGATAAAGACTATAACTGGATTATCTTCGATGAAGAAAAAGCCAATAAGGCATCTTCTTTTAGATTATTATCACTTATTGGAGTCGTATTTTCATTCTTGCTATTCGGATATCGACTTGGCACATTATTACGTGCCCCAAACAGGCAGACAGCGAAATAGGACTTTTCACCCATGGCACTCCCCCAAACTCATACGGCACCAATGTTACAAATAATTGTATATTTGTAAATCTTAAGGGACAAAACTGGTTAGACGATACGGCACAACAAATTGGCAACCAAATTCTAAAGAACAAGAGTCAATATGATGAGAAAAATGGCACATAAAAGTTTTATATTGAAGATTAGCATATGTTTTATGATTATTATGCAGGGAGCGTTATCTTCATGTGTCTATAAATCCAATTTAAAAAAGCATATACGTGGCATTTGGGGTATAGATGTAGATAACTCCTATGTGGAAAGAAGTGTAGAAATTGATTTGGTTGGGAGTGCGCTATATATTGGGAAGGAAGAGGTTTCGTTGCCATGGAACAACCATCCATTAACCGGAGAAGACAGTTTGTCAACTGAAGAGAAAGAGAAAAAAAGAATAGAGTTAAATGTGTTAAGTGAAAAAGAGTCTAAGGGTGAATGGGATGTTATATACTCCACTTCAGACTCTGTGATTTTCAAAGCGCCCAACCATCCTTTAAATGGCAGGTATAAAGTTCAAATCTTTCAGGAGGATTTTCACGAATATATGATATTATCAAATGATTCGACCTATCTATCCTGTTACAGGGCTGGTTACTAAAGGGGTCGTCCCATTATGGTATTAAGGGAACCAGTTGAGAAGTTAAGAGATTGGTGCCATGAATTCAGACAAATAAACAATTATTAAAGCAATTAACCGTCATGTACAAAGTCGTAGGTGTGATTATATGGTTGGTCCTATTTTGTGTTTTCTGCTTTAAACATTACACGTTCAAGCGGGAAATATATGATGTTAGATGTCAAATGCAACAGGATGGATTAATTCCCAAGAATGTAGATCTAAAAAAACTGTTTTATAGCAGTCTATGTTTTTGGTTCATTCCAGTGTCGGGGTTTGAAGATCTGTCCAATGAAGAGCATAATAGTTTAGTGGAAAAATGCAATCGGTTAACTTATATACTGATAGGATTATTTTTGATTGTTTTTTGCGTGGTTGTGATATGAATGAGAGCCGAAGGTAATGTTGAGATCCCACTTGTGTTGACATCATATACATACAGAGCCGACACCAGTGGATAAACAGGGCGCATAGACACCAGCCAGAGACCCAGTCCCCAAAACATTTTCACAAAAAAAACACTCCATTTTTTGTTTTTTCAAAAAGAAGCCGTACCTTTGCACCACGATTCGATAGCAATCGGCTATATGCGGGATGGAGCAGTTGGCAGCTCGTTGGGCTCATAACCCAAAGGTCACAAGTTCGAGTCTTGTTCCCGCAACAAAGGCTCTGGAAATACCGGGGTGTGTGCGATACCATGAAGGAGAATCCCCCAACAACGAGGAATAATTTGAAATGGCTTGCGCAACAATTCGTAAAGTATTAACTGATAATACAATTCAAGATGAATAAATTACTGAGATACTTAGGCATTATCATCATCCTCGTTGGAGTATTGCTCCTCATGTTCCACTTCTTCGGAGTGATTGGAGGCAATGGTATTTTGGCGACTTCGGCTATTTTATTCGTTCTCGGCTTGATTGCATACATTATTTGCAACAAGTACTTCGTGAACGATTAACCGAGTGAACAAGAAATAAAAGGGGCGTCGTTTCGATGAAACGACGCCCTTCTTTTTTTTACTTACCTCTTCGGGCGCTACATGGGAGGAGAGAAAATCCGTCAAGACGGGTTCGACACAACGATCTCGAAATCAGCGAAACGGATTACATCGCCATCAACGATTTTGGCACGCTTGCGAAGCTCGACTGTTCCATTGCGCAGCACCATGCCCTCCACGACAACGTCCTGCGCCTCGCTTCCGGAACCGACCACATGGGTCGCCTTCAGCAACTGTATCAACGGGATGAACGATTCGCCTTCCCTCAGTGTGAATTGAATTTGTTTCATCGGACAATTATTTATTCGATGGCGAAATTAAGCATTATTGTTGGATTATTTTCTAAATTTGCAGATTGGTTAGTATTGGTTTTTAATTATTAATGATATGAAGATAGCATTTATCGGCGCCGGGAATATGGGAGGCGCCATCGTCAAAGGCTTATATCTCAGTAAAGCGTGCAAGGCGGACGAGCTCTTCGTCGCTGACGCCAGTGAAGAGACACTAAAGAACATCTCAAAAATCAATAAGAACATTTTCACCACGACGGACAACCGAGAGGCGGTAAAGAAGGCCGACTACGTCCTCATCGCAGTGAAACCATGGCTGGTGGACACCGTCCTCGACGGCATCAAAGGCGCCATCAACCCGAAGCAGACCATCATTTCCATCGCCGCCGGCGTGGACCTCAGCCATATCGCCGAGAAAATCGGCAAGGAATACTCCCTATTCAGGGTATTGCCTAACACGGCGGTCGCCCTGCTCGCGGGCATGAACTTCGTATGCTCGCTCAACGCCAGCAAGGAACAAGAGGAGTTCGTCCTCGGCCTCTTCAACAAGTTGGGAAGGGCCATCATCATCCCTGAGAAGCAGATGAGCGCCTTCACGTCAGTCTCCTCCTGCGGTATCGCCTACGCGTTGCGTTACCTGCGCGCAGCCACCGAGGGTGCTGTCGAACTGGGCATCCGTCCGGACATCGCACAAGAGGTCATCGCACAGACGATGGTGGGCGCGGCGGAACTCATCCTCAAGAACAAGACCAACGCGGAGTACGAGATCGACAAGGTGACCACCCCTGGCGGATGGACCATCAAGGGACTCAACGCCATGGAGGAATACGGATTCACCAACGCGGTCATCAAAGGCATCAAGGCCAATAACTAATTCACAAAGAAGATTAACCTTATCAACGAACAATATGGTAAACGAGCAAATCAAACAAATCGCCTCCCGCATGAAATGCTTGCGCGAGGACATCGGAATGACAACAGTTGAACTGGCGGAGGCTTGTTCCATCACCCCAGCTGAATACATCGCCTACGAAAGCGGCGAAAAAGATATACCTGTTAGCATTTTGCACTGTATTTCACAAAAGTGCGGCGTCGAGATGACCTCCCTCCTCTTCGGAGAAGATCCACACATGAAGACCTACTACCTCACCCGCAAGGGGAAAGGTACCGCCATGGAACGTACCAAAGCGTACAAATACCAATCCTTGGCCGCCGGCTTCATCGACAGGAAAGGTGACCCGTTCATCGTGACCGTGGAGCCCAACGACGCTCCTATCCACCTCAACTCACACCCGGGACAAGAGTTCAACATGGTACTTGAAGGCAGCATGCTCATTAGCATTAATGGAAAAGAATTAACTCTCGAAGAGGGCGACAGCATCTACTTCGACGCTAACAAACTCCATGGAATGAAGGCGCTCAACAACAAGACCGTCAAGTTCCTCGCTATCATCATGTAATAAAAGCACTATACTTCAAATACCAAAAATTATGGTAGAAAGATTCGTAAACAGGGTGAAGTTCGACTCGTATGAGGACTTCAAAAACAATTTCAAATTAAATGTTCCTGAGCATTTCAACTTCGGCTACGATGTAGTCGACGCATGGGCGAAAGAAAACCCAAACAAAGTGGCCCTTCGTTGGACTAACGACCAAGGCGAGCACATAGATTTCACATTCGCGGACATGAAGCGTGAGACGGACAAGACAGCGTCTTACCTCCAATCCCTCGGCATCGGGAAGGGTGACATGGTCATGCTAATCCTGAAACGCCGCTATGAGTTCTGGTTCTCCATCATCGCCCTCCACAAGATCGGAGCAGTGGTGATCCCAGCCACCCACCTCCTCACCAACAAAGACATCATCTACCGCTGCAACGCGGCAGACATCAAGGCGATCATCGCTTGTGGCGACGACATCATCATCAACCACATCAACGATTCCGTGGCGGAGTCTCCTTCGCTCAAGTATCGTATATCCATCGGCCCTTCCATCCCGGAAGGCTGGCTCGACTTCCACAAGGGAATCAGCACCGCCGCTCCGTTCGTGGCTCCCGCCCGCAACGACAACGACGACATCATGTTGCTCTACTTCACCTCGGGCACCACCGGTCATCCGAAGATGGTGGCGCACACATTCACCTACCCATTGGGCCACATCGTCACGGGTAAATATTGGCACAACCTCGACGAGGATTGCCTGCACCTCACGGTGGCGGACAGCGGTTGGGGAAAGTGCGTATGGGGTAAGCTCTACGGACAATGGATTTCAGGCGCTACCGTGTTCGTCTACGACCACGAGAAGTTCAACGCGGCAGACATGCTCACCATGATCGAGAAGTACAAAATCAACTCCTTCTGCGCACCGCCGACCATCTTCCGTTTCATGATGAAGGAAGGCTTGGAGAAATATGACCTCTCCTCCCTGAAGCAATGCTATATCGCCGGCGAACCGCTGAACCCAGTCATCTACGAGGATTTCCGCAGGGAAACAGGTATCAAGCTGATGGAGGGATTCGGACAGACCGAGACGACCGTCTCCATCGCCACCTTCCCTTGGATGGAACCTAAACCAGGCTCCATGGGCAGACCAAGCCCCGTATTCGACATCGACCTGATCGCTCCGGACGGACACTCCGTGGAGGACGGCGAACAGGGTGAAATCATCATCCGATTAGGGAAGGAACGCCCGGTCGGACTCTTCAAGGAATATTACCGCGACGCTGAAAAGACGGCGGATTGTCTCAGGGGAGGCGTATACCACACGGGCGACGTCGCATGGCGTGATGAGGACGGATACCTCTGGTTCGTCGGACGTACCGACGACGTCATCAAGAGCTCCGGCTACCGTATCGGTCCTTTCGAGGTGGAAAGCGCCCTGCTCACCCACCCTGCCGTGCTCGAATGCGCCATCACAGGCGTGCCGGACGAGATCCGCGGACAAGTGGTCAAGGCAACCATCGTGCTCACCAAAGAATACAAGGGGAAAGAGAGCGACGCCTTGATCAAGGATATCCAAGACCACGTCAAACGTACTACCGCGCCTTACAAATACCCTCGTGTGGTGGAATTCGTAGACGAGATGCCTAAAACAATCAGCGGAAAAATTAAACGTTCAGAACTTAGAAACAACCAAAAATAGATAGATAGAGTACAAACCTAAGAAATGATAGAACGATTTGTTAATAGAGTAGAATTCAGCTCTTACGAAGATTTCAAGGACAACTTTAAAATCATCGTACCCGAACACTTCAACTTCGGGTACGATGTGGTTGACGCATGGGCGGAAGAGCAGCCCAACAAAGTCGCGCTTTGCTGGACGAACGACAAAGGGGAACACATAGATTTCACCTTTGCGGACATAAAAAGGGAAACAGACAAGACAGCCGCCTTCTTCCAATCCATCGGCATTGGGAAGGGAGATATGGTGATGCTTATCCTGAAACGTCGGTACGAATTCTGGATTTCAATCATTGCGCTCCACAAGATCGGAGCCATCGCGATCCCAGCCACTTATCTGCTGACGAACAAGGACATCATCTACCGTTGCAATGCGGCGGACATCAAGGCGATCGTCGCAGTAGGCGAAGAGGTGATCACGAAGCACATAGACGACTCCGTGGCGGAGTCTCCTTCGCTCAAGTACCGTATCTCCGTCGGTCCGAACATTCCTGAAGGTTGGTTGGACTTCCACAAAGAGGTGGAGAAGGCTCCAACCTTCGTGGCTCCAGCCCGCAACAACAACGACGACCTGATGTTACTCTATTTCACATCAGGAACCACCGGCCACCCGAAAATGGTGGTACACACCTATACCTACCCGCTCGGGCACATCGTCACAGGAAAGTATTGGCACAACCTGAACGAGCAGAGCCTGCACCTCACAGTGGCCGACACCGGTTGGGCGAAATGCGCATGGGGAAAACTCTACGGACAATGGATCTCCGGCGCCACGCTTTTCGTGTACGACCATGCGAAATTCAACCCGGCAGACATGCTGAAGATCATCGAGAAATACAAAGTTAACTCGTTCTGCGCACCGCCGACCGTCTTCCGCTTCATGATGAAGGAAGGCTTGGAGAAATATGACCTCTCCTCCCTGAAGCAATGCTTCATCGCCGGAGAACCACTGAACCCTGTCATCTACGAGGATTTCCGTAGAGAGACGGGCATTAAGCTGATGGAAGGATTCGGACAGACCGAGACGACCGTCTCCATCGCCACCTTCCCTTGGTTGGAACCTAAGCCAGGCTCCATGGGCAAACCGAACCCTAACTTCCAAATAGACTTGGTGACGCCAGACGGCCAGCCAGTGGAGGAGGGTGAGCAAGGAGAAGTCATCATCCGTACCGAGCCTACTAGGCCGGTCGGTCTATTCAAGGAATATTACCGCAACCCAGAGAAGACCGCAGAAGTCTTCTACGACGGAGCCTACCACACAGGCGACATCGCATGGCGTGACGAGGATGGCTACTACTGGTTCGTCGGACGTACCGACGACGTCATCAAGAGCTCCGGCTACCGTATCGGTCCTTTCGAGGTGGAAAGCGCATTGCTCACCCACCCTGCCGTGCTCGAATGCGCCATCACAGGCGTGCCGGACGAGATCCGTGGTCAGGTGGTCAAGGCCACCATCGTCCTCACCAAAGAGTACAAGGACAAAGCGGGCGACGAATTGGTCAAGGAGATTCAAGACCACGTGAAACATACCACGGCCCCTTACAAATACCCGCGCGTGGTGGAGTTTGTGGATGAGATGCCAAAGACCATCAGTGGCAAAATCAAGAGGTCTGAAATACGCGAAGAAGACAAAAAGAGATGAAGAAACGGATCGCCATCAAAATAGGAAGCAACGTGCTCGCCCTGAAAGAGGGGGGATTGGACCTGACGCGCATCAAGCAGTTGGTTTCCCAAGTCTCCGCCCTCCACAGACAGGGATTCGAGATCATCATGATCTCTTCGGGAGCCGTAGCCGCAGGGCGCGCATTGCTATCGGACGATAAGTTGGATGCCGTATCAGCCCGCCAGCTCTTCTCCGCAATCGGACAAGCGAAGCTCATCAACCATTACCATGAGTTCTTCGCCAAGGAGAACATCCTATGCGGACAGGTGCTCACCACCAAAGAGAGCCTCGGCACACGCTCCCACTACCTCAACCAGCGCAACTGCATGGAGGTGATGCTACAGCATGGCGTGGTGCCTATCGTCAACGAGAACGACACCATATCGGTCACCGAACTGATGTTCACCGACAATGACGAGCTCTCCGGCATGGTCGCCACCATGATGAACGCCGAGAAACTGATCATCCTCAGCAATATCGACGGCATCTACGACGGCAATCCGTCGGACCCCGCATCGTCCGTCATCCGGGAGGTATATCCGGGGAAACGTGACCTCTCCTCCTACATACAAGCCTCAAAATCATCCTTCGGCAGGGGAGGCATGCAGACCAAGACGAACATCGCCAGCAAAGTGGCGGACGAGGGCGTGGAGGTCATCATCGCCAACGGCAAGAAGGACGACATACTCCTCAAACTGCTGACCAGCAAAGAGGATATCGTCTGCACCCGCTTCCTACCAAGCGACGCACCCGCCACCAGCGTCAAGAAATGGATCGCCCACAGCGAAGGATTCGCCAAGGGGGAAGTGCACATCGACGCAAAAGCGGCGGAGGCGATATGCGAGGGGAACAACTCCGTGCTCATGGTCGGAGTGACCGCCATCAAGGGAAGCTTCGAGAAGGACGACATCGTAAAGATATATGACGAGAAGCAAAACCAGCTAGGTGTGGGGAAAACCCAATACTCCAGCGAGGACGCCACCAAACTGATCGGGAAAAAGGGCAAGCGACCAATCGTCCACTACGACTACATGTATCTTTTCTGAAAAAACTAAAAGGAGGACTATATGAGCGATACGAAAAAAACAGGCATATTGTCGAGGATCCCAAAGGAGACGTTAACACATTGGGGGCTACGAATCCTCTTCTTTCTATTCGCATGGCTCTATTTGGGCATCGCGAAGGAGGATTTCCTCTTTAAACTACAGGAATCCAACTATTTCCTCTTCGATCACCTTTTTCTCAACGGATTGTTGTCCAGCAATTCGGGGCTCATCGTCCTGCTCTCCCGCTATGTACTTCAGTTTTGTTATCATCCCCTATTAGGTGCCGCCACCATCGCCCTGCTGTTGTCCGGCATCGAACTGATCGCCAACCGCCTATTCAACATAGGGAAAAACTGGTTCGTCGTGGGGTTCCTCCCTTCAGCCATCCTGCTGTACCTCTTCAACTCCATCACCTACGAGATTTATGATTCGTTTGAGATATCCTACGGCATATGCAACATCATTGGATGCTACTACGTTTTCCTCCTGTATTTCCTCTACAAGAAGTTCGGGAACTATCCCGTAGGCGCAGGAATCCTCACACTAGTGACCGCCATCTCCTCTATTTGGATGGGTCCCTACCCGATGGTGGCATTGCTGATGTTCGGCACGGACGCGCTGTTCACGAAGAAATACATCAATGCTGGAATCATCCTGCCGCTGGGAGCGGTTTTCATCTACCTCTCAGCCCGCTACGCATCCTACCACGTCACACCAGGCTATTTCCCCTACTCGCTATTGCATCCATGGCCAATCGACTTCTTCTACACACTGTACCTCAAGACACTCATCGCCCACGCCATCATCGCGGTCTCGATGACAAGCATCCAACTGTACAGGAACTACCTACTCCATAAGATCCAACCATATGCGAACGCAGTGGTCGGACTCATCCTCATCGCCTGCCTATACGTCAAATGCGACTATCCTAAAGCGTACGGAGACGAACTCAGGCTCCAACATCTGGCTCACCAAGGGCAATGGGAACAGATGGTGAAAGAGATGGGCAAGATGAAGACCCCGACAAGAGTCATCGCCGCATACCGCGCCATCGCGCTCATGGCGACAGACCAACTGAACGAGAAAATATTCAAATACGACTATAACTACTACCGCTCCACATTCCCTCATTACTGCGAGGAAATGGCCTACTACCCCGAACTCATGCTATTCGGGTCCATGCCTCAGATCAGCTATAGATGGTGCATGGAATTCCTTACGGATACCAACAAAAAACTATACCTGACACAGAGCATGGCGCTCAGCTCCTTCATAAATGAGGAATACAATCTGGCGAGAAGATACCTGCAATTGCTTCAGGAAACCATGTTCTACAAGGATTGGGCCAATGAGATGATCAGCTGTTTGGATAACCCTGACGATTATTACAAAAAATACCCCTACCTCGTAAAAATAAAGGCAGGAATACCAACCATAGAGAAGAGCGGTATATTCAACGGTGCGGTAACCGTATACGATAGATTCAACGCACTACCGAACATTACTGCCAACAAAAGACTACTCACCAGGCTCTACAGAAGGCAGTTGGACGAATTCGAGTACGAGGTGAAGAGGGCACCTATGCTGAAGAAAGGACGTCTCCCAAGATGCGTGCAGGAAGGTCTTATCCTGAAAGCCCTTCTCACCAACAACCCGCATATGCTCAAGAACTACCCTCTAGAGAAGGACACTTACGATTACGTCAAACAATTCAAGGATTACTACGTTAAACATCACGGAGAAAAAGACTTAAGCAAGAAGATGAAGAAGAAATTCGGATACTCATACTGCTACTATTTCTCCTTTGGCATTGGCGCTAAGCAAAATACGGACGAGAAATGAAGAAGAGAAGCATCAAATATCTTGTGGCGGCACTAGGCGTGTGTCTGCTATCCAACTGCACCACCCAGCTTCCCAAAGAGGCAAAGAGCGTTGCGGAAGAGGTTGTCACCTACCCTGACGTGAAGGGGGTAACCATACCACAGGGTATCGCCCCTCTCAACTTCATCATCGGGAACGAGTCCGACCAATCCATCGTCGAAGTATCCAACGGAAACGGAGGGAGCATCGTCCAAAAGGCGAACAGCGACAACGAGGTAATCTTCGATGTGAAGGAATGGAAAAAGCTGCTGAAAGAGGCGAAGGAGGGGAAACTCGAATACACCACTTACCTCAAGAAAGGCGGTTCATGGGAGAAACTGGCCCCATTCCACATCAACGTGATCGACGAACCGATAGACTCGTTCGTGACCTACCGTCTCATCGAACCTTCCTTCATGAGCACGGGACAAATCGGCCTCTTCCAATTCGACCTGACAACGGGAGAGGAGACCACCATCATGCGCAGATGCCAGAACTTCACGACCGAGAAGATGCACGAACAGAGCTGTGTGAACTGTCATAGCGCACAAAAGAAGAACCCTAAGAATAAGATGTTCTATTACCGCGGGAAAGACGGCGGACTGTTCCTCACCTACAACGGCAAAATATCCAAAATCGAGACCAAAGTGCCAGGCATGTTCAAGGGAACAACCTACCCCGCATGGCACCCGACACTACCCTACATCGTTTTCTCGGAGAATGATGTGCACCAAGACTTCCCGACCATGATGAAAGGGAAGGTCGAGTTTTTCGATAGAGAAGTGGACCTCGTCCTCTATGACATCGAAAAGAATGAGACATATGTGATCAACGAGACCAGGCAGTTGGAAACCAATCCGACATGGAGCCCGGACGGAGAATACGTCTATTTCGCCCTGACAGACTCTGTGATGAGGAAAGACAGGTATCCCGAATATGAGTATCCGAAACTGAAATACGACATCGCACGGATCAAATTCGACCCCGAAACGAAATCTTTCTCCAAACCGGAGATTGTCCTGGACATGAGCAAGGATGGCAGAAGCGCCACATTTCCTAGAATATCGCCTGACAACAAGTTTCTTCTGGTTGTCATCTCGAACTTCGGCGCATCGCCACACTCCCACAAGGAAGCGGACCTCTACGTCATGAACCTAGAGACGAAAGAACTCACCAAGTGCGACGAGGCCAACAGCAACGAGGCGGAGAGCTATCACGACTTCTCCTCCCAAGCGAACTGGTTCGTCTTCTACTCACGCAGGGAAGACGGCAACTACGGCAGGGCATACATCTCACACCTGGACAGCACAGGCAAATGCACGAAGCCATTCCAATTGCCCCACAAGGATCCGCAGACCGACATCAAAAGGCTTAAGCTGTACAATATGATCGAGTTTGCCAACGCCAAAGTGGCTTTCAAAGAATCGGACTTCTATGATGTGCTATGGAACCAAGCGATCGTCCAAGCTGGTAGCGATCCTAGGAACAGGCAAGACATAGACGGAACCACAGGCGCCACGAAGAAAAAAGACGGACAGGGAGGCACGGACGGAACCACAGGCGCCACAAAGAAGAATGAAGGCCAGAGAGGATTGGACGGCAACACGGGAGCCAGTGTGAAGAAAGAGGGAAACGACAGATTCAGTGGGGGGAACACCACCCATGGAGAATAGGCAATTCTCAATTGACTACGTCGAACTAACGTTTCATAATTCAAAATTCTTAATTGCCTTGGTTCATCGGGTGGAAACGGTTGACCTGATCACGCAATAACTTCACATCCACATGCGTGTAGATCTCCGTCGTGAGGATGGACTTATGTCCCAACATCTCCTGAATCGCCCTCAAATTCGCCCCACCCTCAAGCAAATGCGTGGCGAATGAGTGTCGAAAGGTATGAGGGCTGATACTCTTTTGGATCCCAGCCATCTCAGCATATTGTTTCACCAAATGGAACACCATATTACGGGTAAGCCGTTCGCCCCGTCTATTGAGAAATAGGATATCCTCCTCGCCCTTCTTAGGCTCAATGGTGGAACGATCCTGCATCCAGAAATTAATCTCCTTGATCGCACACCGAGAAATCGGCACGATACGTTGCTTATCCCCCTTCCCTATGACAACGATATACTCCTCCTTCAAATAAAGGTTAGAGATCTGCAGATTGACCAATTCAGAGACGCGCAGGCCACAACTATATAGAACCTCAAGCAGAGCCCTGTTACGATGACCAAGGGGCGTAGAGAGGTCAATAGCATCCAAAATAGCGTCTATCTCACCCAGCGTCAGCACCTCAGGCAAACGCAAACCAATCTTTGGAGACTCCAACAACTCCGTCGGATCAAGCTCCAATTTGCCGTCAAGGACAAGATAGCGATAAAAAGATTTAATGCCCGAGACAATACGGGCCTGGGAACGTCCACATATACCGACATCGCCCAATCCGATGAGGAAATCGCGCAACACATCCAAATCCACATCCAGATAGTTGATATGCGCCTCCCTCAAATAGATCAGCAATTTGGAAAGATCCTCCAAGTAAGCCGATGAAGTGTTCTCCGAGAAAGAACGTTCAAGCAACAGATAAGTACGGTAACCAGAGATGTTCCGGTCGGAGAGGAAAGGATCAATGTTCATCCTGCAGTTCCTTATTGGCGTTGATCAACGCCTCGATCGCAAGGCGATAAGAGTCTAAGCCAAAACCCGCGATAACCCCCATACACGCAGGGGAAAGATAAGAGAAATGGCGGAACTCCTCCCGCTTATGCACATTAGAGATATGTACCTCCACCACAGGACATTTAATGGAACGTATCGCATCAGCTATCGCCACCGAAGTGTGCGTATAAGCCGCAGCATTCAAAACGATGCCGTCCGAAATGAAACCAGTCTCTTGGATAATATTCACCAATTCACCCTCAATATTAGACTGGTAATAAGAAATATTAATGTCAGGATACTTCTCTTGCAAACTTTCCAAATAATCGTCAAACGAAAGGGATCCATATATCTCAGGCTCCCGCTTCCCCAACAAATTCAGATTGGGTCCGTTAATGATAATAATATTCATATACTATCTATTTGAAATAATAAAAGAAACCTCTTTGAATGCATATTTACGGAGCTCACCGTTCACCAACCGGAGAGACAAGATTCCATCGTTCGCCACAGACTCGATTTTAGCCGCGAATGAGCCCTTCTCGTCCACGTAATAATAGAAGTTGTCCCCATGATACAGAAGATTGAAATATTGCGCTCTAATCGTCGAAAAATCGTTCTTTATAAGCTGAAGGTACCTAGCCTTGATGCTCTCCACCAATTTAGGCAATTCAACCTCCACGTTAAAGGTGCGTTTCGTCGCCATGGACATCGAGACCGGATTGGGCGCATCGGAAAGAAACTTCTTCTGGTTCACATTCAGGCCAATGCCCACAATGGTATGTGAGATGGAAGGACCAACGAGTAGATTCTCAATCAATATGCCACAAATCTTCTTGTTTTTCCAATAGATATCATTAGGCCACTTAATCGTGACGTCAGACATTCCGACACTGTTTTTCAGATAATCCACGATGCCCAACGAGACGAACTGGGAGAGTAGGAACTGTTCTGAGGCAGCCACACATGAAGGGAAAAACAACATACTGAACGTAAGGTTCTGTCCAGCCTCGGACTCCCACACGTTAGAAATCTGACCCTTTCCCTCTGTTTGGAAATCAGACCAAACCACCAGGCCCTCCGTCAACGAATCATCGCAAGAAATCAGATGATGTAGATAGTCGTTGGTTGAAGAAGTCGATGCAAGATGAATTAGGTTATCTCTCATTATCTCTCCTTATATTGGACAATCGATTAGGCAATCTACTCCAAGAATATGTACACACCAAAAAGTGAGGACGACAATAAAGACGCAGAAAGATTAGAGACGTCCAAATCTGACGTCTCCATCGTCGGCTATCTACAGAAGTGTTTCGTCACGCACCATGTGTAACCTAGCATGATCTCGTGCGAACCACCGTTCTTACGTTGGAACTGCGTCAGACCCAACTGGTAGGCGTAACCCACATGGAATCCCTTGTAGCGGATACCTCCCATCGTATAGAAGGCCAATGGCGCAGGGTTGTTCTCGCTCTTATCCAACGTGTGGCGGTAAG